>NZ_JBXAPX010000007.1:0-362922 GCF_058806655.1 Devosia sp. GW821-FHT12F11 | reverse complement strand
CCGGTCCCTGGCTGGTGGCCGCCAGCCGGGGACCGCCGAACCTGCTACGAGTCGGCGAAAATCAACATGCAAGGGGGTCCTGGAGGGCACGATGGATCGACCGGGGTGGCCACAGGCACCCGCGTCCATTCCCTAACTCCGCCACATTAATCGCTGCATAGGGGAAGCGGGGCTTTGGCGGTTGACGGCTTTGCCGTTCAGGCTGTATCGCCGGTCACCAATTCTTAACCATCTGGCGGAGCAGGGCCGATGATGAGTTCGAGACGCGCAGGCGTTTCCATTGCCGTAGTGGGTGCATTGTCGCTCATTCTGAGCGGCTGCGCCTCCAGCGGCGTGACCACGACCAGCGTCGCGTCGAGCGAGACCATCACGCCGATCCAGAACTCGTCGGTGGCGAGCTCGGACCTCAATGCCTTGCCGGGCAGCACGGTGCAGCAGGCTTCGCTCGGCCAACCGGCGCCGCTGACCCCGGGCCAGCCGGCGCCGGGCGCGCTCGGCCAGCCGGCCCAGGTCGCCAATGCCGACGGTTCGTTCGCGACGCTCGGCTCGGTGCCGCAGGCATCAGGGCGTGACCTCTCCACCGGGCTGACGGTCGAAAAGCTGCTGGGTGGCTGGACCGTGGTGTCGGGCGCCGAGCAGTGCAAGCTCAACCTGACCCAGACGGCGAAATCCGGCACCTCGCGCTATCGCGCCTCGACGCCGGGCTGCGGGCTCAACGGGCTCAAGGTCGTGGCGAGCTGGCAGCTGGTGGGCAACCAGGTGCAGCTGTTCGACGAGAACGGCGATATCATCGCCTCGCTGATCCTCAGCGGCAGCCAGTTCATCGGCACCCTGGCGGGCGGCCAGGGCATCACGATGGTCGGCTAAGGGTGGCGAGCCGTCTCGGTGGTCGCGCGCTCGAACCGCCAAAGCGGAGCCGCTTTGGCTGAGCGCACTCGGCGGCGGGGGCCCGCGGGCACACCAGTTACCGACCGACTGAACGCGCTGACCAAGAGCGGCGCGCTTACGCCCGATCCATTGCAGTTCAAGGCAGCGGCGGCGCTCGATCGCGTGGCGACCGAGCTCGCCGCGCAGAACGCCTCGCGCGGGTTTCTGAGCGGGCTGTTCGGCGGGCCGGTGCCGGTGCGCGGCGCCTATCTGGTCGGGCAGGTCGGGCGCGGCAAGACCATGCTGATGGACCTGTTCTTCGCGCTGGCGCCGACGGAGAAGAAGCGGCGAGTGCATTTCCATGAGTTCATGGACGAGATGCACGAAGCGATCGCCAAGTTTCGCAAATCCAGCAAGGGCAAATCCGAGAGCGCCGATCCGGTGGCGGCAGTGGTGAAGCCGCTGCTCGAGGAGGTGCGGCTGCTCTGCCTCGACGAGTTCCAGGTACAGGATATCACCAACGCCATGCTGCTCGGACGGCTGTTCGACAAGCTGTTCGCCGGCGGGGTGACGGTTGTTGCGACCTCGAACACCCGGCCGGACGACCTCTACGAGCACGGGCTCAACCGGCAACTGGTGCTGCCGTTCATCGCCGAGTTGAAGCAGCATGCCGAGATCGTAGAGCTCGATGGGCCGACCGACTATCGGCGGCTGAAGTTCGAGGGGGAGGCGGTGTATCAGTTCGGCGTCGGCCCCGAGGTGGATGCCGCGATGGACCGGCTGTGGCTGAGGCTCACCGGCGGGGCGCCGGGCGAGCCGGCGGAACTCCATTCGCTCGGGCGGACGATTCCGGTGCCGCGGGCGGCGATGGGGGCGGCGCGCTTTGAGTTCACGGAGTTGTGCGACAAGCCGCTGGGGGCGCGCGACTATCTCAAGCTCAGCCATGCCTATGAAGCGGTGATGATCGACCATGTGCCGCAATTCGACCGGTTGCGCTCGAACGCGGCCAAGCGCTTCATCCTCCTGGTGGACACGCTTTACGACCGTGGCGCCAAGCTCGCGGCCAGCTTTGCCGTGCCGCTCGACGAATTGGGCCAGGACGACAAGACCCGCGCCGAGTTCGCGCGCTGCGTGTCGCGGCTGATCGAGATGCAGTCGACCGAGTACCTGGGCGCGCCGCATCGGGGCGAGGTCGCGACTGCCCCGTCTGTCTAGCGAACAGGCAAGCCATGCGATTGCTGCAGATCGGAAGCGTTAGGACCTACGGCTGACTTGCCCCCGTCACCCTCTAGGGTTAATAGGAGCGCGCAATTTCCAGCATAAGCAAAACGGGGTTCGGTGGATGGCGCGCAAGAAGATCGCTCTGATCGGTGCGGGACAGATTGGCGGCACTTTGGCGCTGCTCGCAGCAACCAAAGAACTGGGCGATGTAATCCTGTTCGACGTGGTCGACGGCGTGCCGCAGGGCAAGGCCCTGGATCTCAGCCAGTCCGGCCCGGTTGAAGGCTTCAACTCGACGCTCAAGGGCACCTCCGAATACAAGGATATCGTCGGCGCCGATGTGGTGATCGTCACCGCCGGCGTGCCGCGCAAGCCCGGCATGAGCCGCGACGACCTGCTCGAGATCAACCTCAAGGTGATGGAGCAGGTGGGCGCCGGCATTGCGAAATACGCGCCGGAAGCTTTCGTCATCTGCATCACCAACCCGCTCGACGCGATGGTCTGGGCGCTGCAGAAGTTCAGTGGCCTGCCGGCGAACCGCGTGGTCGGCATGGCCGGCGTGCTGGACTCGGCGCGCTTCCGCCACTTCATCGCCGACGAGCTCAAGGTCTCGGTGCAGGACGTCACGGCGTTCGTGCTGGGTGGCCATGGCGACACCATGGTGCCGCTGCCGCGCTACTCGACCGTGGGCGGTATCCCGCTGCCGGACATCGTCAAGATGGGCTGGATGAGCAAGGAAAAGCTCGAGCAGATCATCCAGCGCACCCGTGATGGCGGCGCCGAGATCGTTGGCCTGTTGAAGACCGGTTCGGCGTTCTATGCCCCTGCCGCTTCGGCCATCGAGATGGCCGAGAGCTATCTCAAGGACAAGAAGCGCATCCTGCCCTGCGCCGCCTTCCTCAAGGGCGAGTATGGCGTCAAGGGCACCTATGTCGGCGTGCCGGTGCTGATCGGCGCGGGCGGGGCGGAAAAGATCGTCGAGATATCGCTCTCGGGCTCCGAGCAGAAGGCGTTCGACAAGTCGGTCGCCGCCGTGAACGGTCTCGTCGACGCGTGCAAGAAGATCGCGCCGAAGCTGGCCTGACGGCACCCGTCCGACCGAAAGGCCACCATGCGCATCGCATCAGCCCTGTTGACCCTCGCAGCCGTCGCCGCCCTCGGTGGCGGCGCCCAGGCTGCGAGCGTCTACAGCAAGATCGTCGATACGGATTGCACGGTGCTCAAGACCTATGAGGACGGCGGCGCCGACCTCCGCTGCCCCGGTCATGACGGGCTCGACGTGTTCGTCTCGGAAGGCGATGCGCGGCTCGATGTCGATTTCGGCGTCAAGAGCGACAGCTTCGAGACTTTCTCGGCTTTCAACACTATCGGCGACACGGTCGAGTGGCTGACCAATGCGGATGGCGTCGCCGAGGCGGCGATCATCCGCTACCTGATCAGCGTCGATGGACGTGAGGCGCAGGCGCTGGTGATTTCGCGCGTCGGTTCGGAGAGCGAACCCGGCTGCGTCGTGGGCGTCGTCGATGCGGCGCTCGAACAGGCCAACGGCATGGCTCGCGGCATCGGCGCCATGGCGCCGCTGTTCGACTGCAGCGCCGATCGCGTCGTGATCGCGCCTGGCGCCGGCGAACTGGTCGCCGGTTTCTCTGGAACAAATTCGTAGGCCTCGGATCGAGGCGAAGGAGCAGCATGAACATCCACGAACACCAGGCCAAGGCGCTGCTGAAGACCTACGGGTTGCCGGTTGCCGACGGGGTGGCGATCTTTACCCCGCATGAGGCGGAAGCCGCGGCGCTGGAGCTGCCCGGACCGCTCTATGTGGTGAAGTCGCAGATCCATGCCGGCGGTCGCGGCAAGGGCAAGTTCAAGGAACTGCCCGCCGATGCCAAGGGCGGCGTGCGGCTGGCCAAATCGGCAGCGGAAGTCGCCGCCAACGCCAAGGAAATGCTGGGCAATACCCTGGTGACCAAGCAGACCGGCCCGGCCGGCAAGCAGGTCAACCGGCTCTATATCGAGGACGGCGCCGATATCGCGCGCGAGCTCTACTGCTCGCTGCTGGTCGATCGCTCCACCGGCCGGGTGTCGTTCGTGGTCTCGACCGAAGGCGGCATGGACATCGAGGCCGTGGCGCATGACACGCCGGAAAAGATCATCGCGGTCGATATCGACCCGACGGTCGGGGTGACCGCCAAGGACGTGGCCGAGATCGTCGCGGCCTTGAAGCTCGACGGCGCGGCGGCGGAAGACGCCAAGTCGGTGTTCCCGGCGCTCTACAAGGCGTTCGTCGAAAAAGACATGTCGCTGCTCGAAGTGAACCCGCTGATCGTCATGGCCAACGGGCATATCCGGGTGCTCGACGCCAAAGTGAGCTTCGACAACAACGCCGCCTTCCGGCATCCGGAACTGGCGGAGCTGCGCGATCTCAGCGAAGAGGATGCCAAGGAGATCGAGGCCAGCAAGTTCGACCTCGCCTATGTGGCGCTCGACGGCAATATCGGCTGCATGGTCAACGGCGCCGGCCTCGCCATGGCGACGATGGACATCATCAAGCTCTACGGCGCCGAACCCGCCAACTTCCTCGATGTGGGCGGTGGTGCCTCCAAGGAGAAGGTGACGGCGGCGTTCAAGATCATCACCGCCGATCCCGCGGTGAAGGGCATCCTGGTCAACATCTTCGGCGGCATCATGCGCTGCGACATCATCGCCGAAGGCGTGATCGCCGCAGTGAAAGAAGTCGGCCTCAAGGTGCCGCTGGTGGTGCGCCTCGAAGGCACCAACGTGAAGGAAGGCAAAGCCATCCTCAACTCATCCGGCCTCGACGTGATCTCGGCCGACGACCTCGACGACGCGGCGCAGAAGATCGTCGCCGCCGTGAAGACCCGCTGAGCCAGGAAGAAGCAATGTCGATCCTAGTCAACAAAGACACTCGCGTTCTGGTGCAGGGGCTGACCGGCAAGACCGGTACGTTCCATACCGAGCAGGCGCTGGCCTATTACGGCACCAAGATGGTGGGCGGCGTGAACCCCAAGAAGGCCGGCGAGGTGTGGACCTCGGGGCTCGACGCTTCGGCGACGCTGCCGGTGTTCGCTTCGGTCGCCGAAGGCAAGGAGCGCACCGGCGCCACGGCCTCGGTGGTCTATGTGCCGCCGCCGGGCGCCGCCGACGCCATCATCGAGGCGATCGACGCGGAGATCCCGCTGATCGTCTGCATCACCGAGGGCATCCCGGTGCTCGACATGGTGCGGGTCAAAGCCAGGCTCGACAAATCGAAGTCGCGGCTGCTCGGGCCCAATTGCCCGGGCGTCTTGACGCCGGAGGAATGCAAGATCGGCATCATGCCGGGCTCGATCTTCAGTAAGGGTTCCGTGGGCATTGTTTCCCGCTCCGGTACGCTTACCTATGAGGCGGTGTTCCAGACCACCAATGCCGGGCTCGGCCAGACCACTGCGGTCGGCATCGGCGGCGATCCGGTCAAGGGCACCGAGTTCATCGATATGCTCGAGATGTTCCTCGCCGACGAAGCCACCAAATCGATCATCATGATCGGCGAAATCGGCGGTTCCGCCGAGGAAGACGCCGCGCAGTTCCTGATCGACGAAGCCAAGAAGGGCCGCAAGAAGCCGATGGCCGGGTTCATCGCCGGACGCACCGCGCCGGCCGGCCGGACCATGGGCCATGCCGGCGCCGTGATCTCTGGCGGCAAGGGCGGCGCCGAAGACAAGATTTCGGCGATGGAACGTGCGGGCATAAAGGTGTCGCAGTCGCCTGCGAGGATTGGCCAAACCCTAGCCGACGTACTAAAAGGCTGAGGCGAGGGCTGTAGGAATGACGGGGCGCGGGTGGTTTCCCGCGCCTTAACGTCAAACAAAGAAGTTGCGGGCAGTTTGGCCCGCAACGCAAAAAGGGCCCGGTCGAGCATTTCCCGGGCGTTTGAGAAGGATGGCGGGGTTCACGCCCCGCGACGCTGGACATGACCCGACAAGAAAAGAACGAACAGTTCTTGCTCTCTTCTTTCCTCTACGGCGGCAACGCCGATTACATCGAAGGGCTGTATGCCCGCTACAAGGCCGATCCGGCCTCGATCGATCCGACCTGGGCGTCGTATTTCGATCGGCTCGAGGATGCTCCCGCCGACATCGACAAGAATGCCGAGGGGCCAAGCTGGCAGCGCCAGGATTGGCCGCAGTCGGCCAATGGCGAGCTGGTTTCGGCGCTCGACGGCAACTGGGGCGAGATCCAGGTCAAGGTGCAGAAGGCGGTGGTCGAGAAGGCCAAGGTTGCCGGCGCACCGGCGCCGACCGCCATCGATGTGCTGCAGGCGACGCGCGACTCGATCCACGCGATCATGATGATCCGCGCCTACCGCATGCGCGGGCACCTGCATGCCGACCTTGACCCCTTGAAGATGAAGGCCGATGAGCCGGCGCCCGAGCTGGAGCCGGCTGCCTATGGCTTCACCGAGGCCGATTACGGCCGCAAGATCTTCATCGACAACTATCTGGGCCTCGAATACGCGACGGTTCCCCAGATGCTGGAGATCCTGAAGCGGACCTATTGCTCGACCGTCGGCGTCGAGTTCATGCACATCTCCGATCCCGAAGCCAAGCAGTGGATCCAGGAGCGCATGGAGGGGCCGGACAAGGAGATCAAGTTCACGCCCGAGGGCAAGAAGGCGATCCTCAACAAGCTGGTCGAAGCCGAGGGCTTCGAGAAGTTCCTCGACGTCAAGTTCACCGGCACCAAGCGCTTCGGCCTCGATGGCTCGGAAGCGCTGATCCCGGCGCTCGAGCAGATCATCAAGCGCGGCGGCTCGCTCGGCGTGAAGGACATCGTGCTCGGCATGGCGCATCGCGGCCGGCTGAACGTCCTCACCCAGGTGCTGGCCAAGCCGCACCGGGCGCTGTTCCACGAGTTCAAGGGCGGGGCCTTCTATCCCGAGGAAGTCGAAGGCTCGGGCGACGTGAAGTACCACCTCGGTGCTTCGGCCGACCGTGAGTTCGACGGCAACAACGTGCATTTGAGCCTCACCGCCAACCCGTCGCATCTCGAGATCGTCGATCCGGTGGTGCTGGGCAAGGCGCGCGCCAAGCAGGACCAGCGTTCGGCGGTCGATGGGCGGTTCCTCGCCGATACGCGCCAGACCGATCGCTCGGTGGTGCTGCCGCTGCTGCTGCATGGCGATGCGGCGTTTGCCGGCCAGGGCGTGATTGCCGAGTGTCTCGGGCTTTCGGGCCTCAAGGGGCATCGCACCGGTGGCTCGATCCACGTGGTGATCAACAACCAGATCGGCTTTACCACGGCGCCGATGTATTCGCGCTCCTCGCCATACCCGACCGACGTCGCCAAGATGATCGAGGCGCCGGTATTCCACGTGAACGGCGACGATCCGGAAGCGGTGGTCTACGTGGCGAAGGTCGCGACCGAGTTCCGGCAGCGCTTCGGCCGCCCGGTGGTGATCGACATCTTCTGCTATCGCCGCTTCGGCCACAACGAAGGTGACGAGCCAAGCTTCACCCAGCCGCTGATGTATTCCAAGATCCGCAGCCACGAGACGACGCTCGATATCTATTCGAAGCGCCTCGCTGCCGAAGGTGTGCTGTCGATCGACGAGGTCGACAAGATGAAGGCCGACTGGCGGGCGCATCTCGAGCGTGAGTTCGAGGCCGGCCAGGATTTCCGCCCCAACAAGACCGACTGGCTCGATGGCGTGTGGAAGGACCTGAAGCGCGCCGATGTCGAGGGCCCGCGGCGCGGTGATACCGGCGTCGAGCTCGCCGACCTGGTCAAGCTGGGCGAGCGGCTGACGGCGGTTCCGGCCGGGTTCAACGCCCACAAGACGGTGAAGCGGTTCATGGACAACCGGCTCGCGGCGATCGAGTCGGGCGAAGGCATCGACTGGGCGACCGGCGAAGCGCTGGCCTTCGCGACGCTGCTCGAAGAGGGGCATCCGGTTCGCCTGTCGGGTCAGGACGTCGAGCGCGGCACCTTCAGCCAGCGCCATTCGGTGCTGAACGACCAGGAACGCGACGGCGAGACCTATACGCCGCTCAACAACATCGCCGACCAGCAGGCGCGCTACGAAGTCATCAACTCGATGCTCTCGGAAGAAGCGGTGCTCGGCTTCGAGTATGGCTACTCGCTGGCCGAGCCGAAGACGCTGACCTTGTGGGAAGCGCAGTTCGGCGATTTCGCCAACGGCGCGCAGGTGGTGGTCGACCAGTTCATCTCGTCGGGCGAGCGCAAGTGGTTCCGCATGAGCGGCCTCGTGATGCTGTTGCCGCATGGCTATGAGGGCCAGGGGCCGGAGCACTCGTCGGCCCGCCTCGAGCGCTACCTGCAGAGCTGCGCCGAAGACAATATGCAGGTCGCCAACTGCACGACGCCGGCCAACTACTTCCACATCCTGCGCCGGCAGATGAAGCGCGATTTCCGCAAGCCTTTGGTGCTGATGACGCCCAAGAGCCTGCTGCGCCACAAGAAGGCGGTGTCGGGGCTGGTCGAGTTCGGGCCGGAATCGACGTTCCATCGCCTGTTGTGGGACGATGCGGAAGCCCCGGGCGTGCCCAAGACGACGATCAAGCTGGCGCCGGACGAGGAGATCCGCAAGGTGATCCTGTGCACCGGCAAGGTCTATTACGACCTGCTCGAGGATCGCGAGAAGCGCGGCATCAACGACGTGTACCTGCTCCGTCTCGAGCAGCTCTACCCGTTCCCGGCCAAGGCACTGCTCGACGAACTCAACCGGTTCAAGAACGCCGAGATCGTCTGGTGCCAGGAAGAGCCCAAGAACATGGGCGCCTGGGCGTTCGTCCAGCCCTATATCGACTGGGTGATGGACCAGATGGGTCGCCCGGGCGACCGGCCGCACTATGTTGGCCGTGCTGCCTCGGCGGCGACGGCCACCGGCCTGATGCGCACGCACCTGCAGCAGCTGCAGGCCTTCCTCGAAGAAGCGTTCGCCAAGTAGAATCGCCCGCCTAGACGCGGCAAGAAACTGAAGGACCAAACTGATGGCGACTGACATCCGGGTGCCCACGCTGGGCGAGAGCGTCACCGAGGCGACGATCGGCCAGTGGTTCAAGAAGGTGGGCGACACCGTCGCCGCCGATGAACCGGTGGTGGAGCTCGAGACCGACAAGGTGACCATCGAGGTCCCGGCCCCGGCGGCCGGCGTGCTCGAGACGATCACCGCCAATCCGGGCGATACGGTCAATGTCGGGGCGCTGATCGGGGCGATCGCTGCAGCGGGGGCCGCCGTGGCAGCCGCAGCTCCGGCCGCCGCCGCCAAGCCCGCTGAAGTGCCGCAGCCGGCAGCAGTGGCCGCCGAGCCGGCGCCCAAGCCCGCCAGTGGCAACGGCTCCGCCGTGCCGCCGGCGCCGAGCGCCGCCAAACTCATGGCGGAAGCCGGGCTCACCGACGCCGATGTCAGCGGTTCGGGCCGTCGGGGCCAGATCCTCAAGGAAGACGTGCTGGCGGCGGCCGCCAAGCCGGTCGCTGCACCTGCCGCATCGGTGGCTGCGGCGCCCGTCGCCGCCGCGCCGAAGCCGGCTCCGGCGCCGGTTGCAGCGCCTGCACCCGCTCCGGCCCCCAAGGCGGCCGAGCCGGCGCCTGCTCCGGTTCCGGCGCAACCGCGCGGTCCGGTGAACGCCAATGACGACGTGCGCGAAGAGCGGGTGAAGATGACCCGGCTGCGCCAGACCATCGCGCGGCGTTTGAAAGAAGCGCAGAACACCGCCGCCATGCTCACCACCTTCAACGAGGTGGACATGAAGCCGGTGATGGACTTGCGCAATTCCTACAAGGAACTCTTCGAGAAGAAGCACGGCGTGAAGCTCGGCTTCATGGGCTTTTTCACCAAGGCGGTGACGCACGCGCTGAAGGAAATCCCGGCGGTCAATGCCGAGATCGATGGCGACGACCTGGTCTACAAGAACTACGCCCATATCGGCGTGGCGGTGGGGACCGAGAAGGGCCTCGTGGTGCCGGTGGTGCGCGACGCCGACCAAATGTCGATTGCCGAGATCGAGAAGGATATCGCCCGATTGGGCAAGCTGGCGCGCGACGGTCAGCTGTCGATGGCCGACATGCAGGGCGGCACCTTCACCATCTCGAATGGCGGCGTCTACGGCTCGCTGATGTCGACGCCGATCCTCAATGCGCCGCAGTCGGGCATCCTCGGCATGCACAAGATCCAGGAACGGCCGGTGGTGATCGGCGGCGAGATCGTCATCCGCCCGATGATGTACCTGGCGCTGAGCTACGATCACCGCATCGTCGACGGCAAGGAAGCGGTGACCTTCCTCGTCCGCGTCAAGGAAAGCCTCGAGGCGCCGGAGCGGCTGGTGCTGGATCTCTGATCCCCCCAGTCAGCACAAATGTTCAGGGGCTCGCTTCGGCGGGCCCCTTTGCTTTTGGAACGAAGCCGCGCAGGAGCGGGGTGCGGCGGAGGGCGAGAACGGCGACGATGTGCGCCGGGATCAGGCAGGTGACGACCAGTCCGCTGGTCAGCATGGCGTAGAACATCGGCATGCTGTCCGGATACGGTGATGGCCCCTTCCACAGGATCCAGACTAGCAGCGCGAGGGTGAAGCCGATCACGAGAACATTCAGTGACAACACCCCGTCCGACAGCGGTCGGTTCCGGCCGCGCCACGCCAGAACGACCAATACGATCGAGTTGGCCAAGGCGAATGCGGCAAACACGGCGATGATGGGGAGAAGCGAGTCGAGGTCATACGAGGAGGTTCCGTAGCCCACGGCGTAGCTGAAGCCGACAAGCATGCCGCAGCTGAAGGCGACGACCACGACAAACAGGGCAAGCCCCGAAAGAATGCGCACCATGACTGCCCCCAGCACTGGGCGGAGGCTGCACCGGTACGTGGCATGCCGCAAGTGGCGTTGTGCGGATGCGGGTGGAGAGTGGTGGCGAGCACGCCGCCCGCTTCTAGAAGCTGACGGCCAGGGTTGCCTTGGCGCCGTGGTTCTCGGTTTCGCTCGAGATTTGGCCGAGATAGGACACGGCTACGGTGGCCGTGTCGTTGAGGGCGAGATCGAGGCCGGCTTCGATCACGACGCTGTCGCTGGCGATCGGTGCGCCGGCGATGGTGAAGGCGTCACCCGCGGCGAAAGCCTGAGTTACAGTAGGGGTGAGATCGCCGAAGGCGTGGCGCCAGCCGAGCATGCCGAGCAGGGTTGCGTCGATGCTTCCCAGTTCGAATGCGAGTTCTGCCCGCGCCCCGAGGGTGGCGAAGGTGATGCCGGTGGAGCTGTCCGCAACCGTCAACGCGGCGGGGCCGCCCTCTTCGGTGTAGCCGTCGGTGGTGAGGTTCACATGCGCCAGGTTGACGAAGGGCTCGAGCCGAGCGCCGTCAGTCTCGATCGCGTAGGCGAGTTCGCCGAAGGCCTGGAGGGTCTGGGCGCCGTAGGCGGCGCTGAGGCTGTCATCGAGCCCGGGGATGGCGACAAGACGCTGGGTGGACAGGTCCTGCAGGGTATAGGCGAGCCCGGTGCGCAGCGCGAGAGCGCCCCACGCGGTGCCGCCGTAGAGGCCGAGATGATAGCTGTCGCTCGAGCCGGAGGACGAGCGGTCGCCCACCTCGAAGCCAGAGCGGGTGTAGCCGGCCAGAAGGCCGACGCGCCAGTCGCCGAGCAGGCCGTCGGTGCCGACCAGCACGCCGCCGATATCATGATCGAGTGCGGCGGCGTTGCCATCTCCGCCGGCCGTGCCGGAGGAGCCGAAGCCATAGGCCCAGACCGTCGAGCCGGCCGGCTCGGGAGAGGGCAGTATGGGCTCGGTGCTGGGCGCGTAGCCCATCAGCGGCACGTAGTCGTCAGATGGTCCAGCCGGGCTGGTGCGAAGGCGCTGGTCCATGGCGTCGCGGACAAAACGGCTGTCCTCGACAAGCGCTCCCTGCAGGGTCGCGCCGATCTCACCCGAAAGGGCGTCGAAGCTCGCCTGGATCAGGGCATCATCGGTGGGCAGCAGAGCGATGGCGTCATAGAGCGGGTTGGCGGCAAAGATGCCGATGCTGTCGATGGCCTGGGCGGTGGCGGTCTGGTTGCGCGTCGCTGCCGACGATACGAAGTCGATATCGTTGCGGCCCAGTTCGAGTGCGACCATGTCGGCGTCGTAGTCATAGATGAGGCGGGGCGTTAGGAAGGCATAGATCGACTCGACCTCGGCAAACGCTCCGGTGAGCTCGCCTCCAGTGGTCAGGATGATGCGGGTCGTGCGGAGGAAGTCGCCAGCCCCACCGATATGGGCGACGGTTCCGCCATTGATGGTGACGTTGCCGGTAACGGCGACAAGGTCGCTTGCGCTGCTCAGGGGATCGACCTCGACGTCAAAGGACGAGCCGGCCGCGAACTCCAGGTTTCCGTCGACATGGAGCGTACCGATGGAGTTGCCGGGCGCCAGGGTGCCGCCATTGGCGATCGTGGTGTTGCCGACCGTGCCGGTGCCCCCGAGCGATGCGCCATCGAGAATGTTCACGGCGCCATCGATCTGGCCATTCACGCTCAAGAGGCCAGTATTCATGGTGACCTGGTCGGCGGTGATCGAATGAGTGGAGCCCACGGTTACGCCGCTGGCGACGTGGAGCGACACATTGTCCGCGGTGAGCGAGTTGATGTTCAGGGCCAGGCTGTTGGCCAGGGTGAAGTCGCCGGTGATGGTCGCACTGCCCAGCAAGTCGATGCGGTTGGCGGTGTTACTCAGGGTGACGTCATCGCCGCCGTTGAGGTTGAGTGTCCCCGCCTCAACGAGGCCGATCTGGCTGATCATCCCGCTGGCGCTGAGCGATACGACGCCTGAGTCGGCGTTCAGCACGCCCACGAGCAGGGCGTTTGCGTCGGTGAGCGCGATACCCGAACCCGCGGCGACGACCTGGCCGCCGAAGTCGTTGCCGCTGTTGGTCAAGTTGATGGTGCCGGTGCCCGCGATGATACTCGTTTGTCCGATTACCGAGACTGCTCCGCTCTGCGTGACGGACTGATCGCCGCTGCTGACGGTCAGCGTCGGGTATGCGCCCGGCGCCACAACGTATTGCGCCTGCGCCGGCAGCGAGGAGCAG
This sequence comes from Devosia sp. GW821-FHT12F11, assembly GCF_058806655.1. Classification (NCBI taxonomy): domain Bacteria; kingdom Pseudomonadati; phylum Pseudomonadota; class Alphaproteobacteria; order Hyphomicrobiales; family Devosiaceae; genus Devosia; species Devosia sp. GW821-FHT12F11. The sequence continues at coordinate 349,762 of NZ_JBXAPX010000007.1, read as the reverse complement.
AGGCCAGCAATGGTGGCGAAAAGCCCAAGCCGCGCGACACGTGCTGCCGCGGCATTGTCGGTTGTCCTCGTCCACAAACCCACGTCCGCCCCCGGCAACCCTGGTCAAATCCAGCGCAATTTCTCGCAGGCGATTGTTGCGGGAATGTTTGAACCGGGGGCGGACGTGTCGAGAATCCTCGATGGAATCAAGCGGTGCTTTCCTCCAGCACCTTTACCCTCGGCTTCTCTTTCCTCGTGAACAGGAACACCCCGCCCAGCACCAGGGCGGTGCCGATCGCATGATAGGGCGTGAAGGCTTCTCCGAGGATGGAGATGGCGAGGCCGACGGTGACCACCGGCGAGACGTTGCCGATGATGGCGGTGCGTTCGGGGCCGATCAATGCGATGGCGCCCGAGATGCAGTAGGCCGGCAGCACGGTCGACACCGTGCCGATGGCGAGCATCAGCAGGAAGCCGTTGCCGGTGACCGCGAGGTCGTTGACCGGGTGGGTAAAGAGGAAATGCGCGATCACCGCCGGGCCGGCGCCGCTCATGGCGATAGAGGTGAAGAGCTGCGGGCCGAGCCTGTCGATCAAAGGCTTCGCCATGATCTGGTAGGCGGCATAGGCGATGGCCGAGCCGAACACCAGCGCGGCGCCGAGCAGCACGTTGTCGCCCTCGATGCGGAGGTCGTGCCAGAAGATGACGCCGATGCCGAGGTAGGAGACGAGCAGCGCCACGACCATCGGCAGGGTGATCCGGCGCTTGAAGAAGATGGCGCCGAACAAGACGACGAAGAACGGATAGGTGAGCAGGATCAGCCGGTCGAACTGCGCGGTGATGTATTCGAGCGCCGAGAAGTCGAGGTAGCTCGCCACGTAATAGCCGATGACGCCGACGCCGAGGGTCTGCGCCAGTACGGGCAGGGTGAGCACCGGGGGGGCGCCTGGGGGCTGCTGTGCCAGCTTCTTGCGGTAGCCGAGGATGCCGACAGTCAGGAAGATCGGCACGGCGACGATCATTCGCCAGGTGAGCGTCGTCACCGAGTCGATGCCCTCCAGCAAAGCCAGCTTGATGACGATGCCCTTGGTGGCGAAGAAGGCCGCGCCGGCAAGTGCCAGCACGATGCCGGCCCAGGCGAACTGCCGGAAGTCCGGGCGGGCGGTGGACGGGGAAGGCGCAGTCTCGGAAGACATTTGGCGGGTCCAGTTCTGGCCCCTGCCATCAGATCACCGGGTTACCGCGCCTGATGGCGGGGCCGGTGAGCAAAACGAGGGTCAAACGGCCGTCGCGTCCCGGTCCCCGGAGGGGATGAGGCAGATTTTGCCAATAATTAGGATGCAAACGGTCATGAGCGGATAGGTACGCTCGGGCAGGGCGGCTGTAAAGTGGGCGGTCGGGTGAACGGTGCGTTCGGTGGGGAGGAGCCGACCCAAACTGGGCGTCATTCCCGCGTAGGCGGGAACTTAGTGCGATGTCTCAGCCTCAGCGGGAGCTGAAGTATCCCACTGGGTCCCCGCCTGCGCGGGGATGACGCCGGTGGGCGGGAAGGATCATGCTCGTGCAAAAGGCGGCCCGCATCGGCCGCCCTTCCACTGTGCTCACATCCTGGCTCAGAACTTCAGGCCGAAGCCGAGTTTGACGCCGTGGTTCTGCGTGCCTTCGGCCAGTTGCCCGGAATAGCTGGCGGTGAGGCTGGCCGCGTCGTTCAGGACGAAGTCGAGGCCAGCCTCGAGGCTCAGCGCGTCCCTGGCGATCGGCACGCCGACACTGTCGAACGACGCGCCGGTGGGGATGGCCAGCTGCATCGCGGTCTCAGTGTCCCCAAGCGCATGCTGCCAGCCGATCTGGCCGTGCAACCTGCCGGTCGCCTCACCGAAGCCGAGCGGCGCGGTGACGCGCACGCCGATGGTGGTGAAGGCGTTCTGATCCGAGGTCTGCTCGGCCGACAGCGCCGCGGTGTCGCCGCCGGTTTCGGCGAACGCATCGGTTGTGCGGGAGACGACGGCAAGGCCGGCGAACGGTGACAGTGCCGCGGCGCCCATGTCGATCCGATAGTCGAGCTCGCCGTAGGCCTCGATCGTTCGGGCGCCGTACTGGGCCGAGAGCTGCTCGCTGAAGGCGGGGAACACGACGCTGCGCTCGGTCGAGATGTCGTGCGCTCCAAAGGCGGCGCCCAGATGCAGGCCGAGATCGCCGAACTGGGTGCCACCATAGACGCCAAGCCGGTAGCTGTCGGCTGAGCCGGTGGAGGCGCGATCGGCGACGCTGAAGTCCGAGCGAGCGTAGCTGGCCGTCAGGCCAACCAGCCAGTCGCCGACCGAGCCTTCGACGCCGCCGATGAAGCCGGCCGAATTGCGCTCGAAACCGGCGGCATCGCCGACAGCGTCGGTGCTGCTGGTCGCGGCCAGGGCCTCGCCCCAGAATGCGGCCCCGTCGGTCGGGGCGCCGGCGTCGTCGGCGTTGTGCATCCGGCGCAAGCTCGCTTCGCGCAGGAAGCGACCATCTGCCAGCAGGGCGCCGGCGACGTCGGCATGGATTTCGCCCGACAGTGCGTTGCCGGTGGGACGAAGGTATTTGTAGAAGCCGACGCCCTCCTCGCCGCTGCCCGGGGTGCTCTCTTCGCGGTTGAGGACGTTCATCGACCAGCCATCCTTGGTCCAGCGGATCGACAGGCCCTCGACCTCCTGCTCGCCGTCGATCTTCAGGTTGCCGATCGTCTCGACCTCGCCGGTTGCAAGGTTGGCGCGCATCAGCAGCTTTTCGTCATTGTCGGTGGCGAAGTACATGTAGCCGTTGAGCAGCTTGCCGCCCTGAGCCTGGTCGACGACCTGCGACAGCGGGATGTATTCCTTGAAGCTGAAATCGGCGAGGTTGTAGACCGTCAGTTCGGTGGCGTTGTCATACGCGATGCCATAGGCAAGGCCTGCCTTGGCATCGACGGCCACCCAGCTGGCGATGTCCTTGATGCCGTGTGGCGGGTTCAGCCGATAGGCCTGGCCGGTATAGGCCAGCGTCTTGGCGTCATAGATGGCGAAGACCGGATTGACGTATTTCTGGTTGCCGTTGCCCGGGTCGCGATTGGACGAGTCGAGCGAGATGTAGAGGTAGCCGTCGGCGTAGTCGATGTCGCCGATGTGGTTGAGCCCGATAGCGGAGAACTCCGAGGGGATCAGCAGTTGGTTGGCAATCGCATTGGGGTCGATCTTGATGGTGTTGAAGCCATCATCGGCGATTTCCAGCGAATGGGTGCCTGAGAAGTACCAGTTGGTCCCGTCCGTGGTGACACCCTGGCCGCGTGCCGGGTCGGCACCGAGGAAGAAATCCCGCTGCACCATGATCCACGGCTCTTCGGCCATGGCAGGAGCGCAGAAGCCGGTCAGCATGCTGGAGCCGAGCAAGGCTGCAGTCACGGCTTGCGAGACGAGATGGGTCGTGTGGCGGGCTGCGCCGGAAAATGGGGAATACATGGCTAGACTCATCGCTATCGGGTTGCGTGCTGGCGGAGGCGCACGAGCTACGGCAGCGCATCTAACGAGGCGGCGTGACAGTCAGGTGACGAATAATAATATTAATCGTATGATGGGCTGCGGCCGGGCCTGGCTCGCAGCCGAACACGCGATAACGCCCCGCCGTGTCAGTCCGGTGTCGCCAACGACAGTCGGGGGGAACCGCCGGTCGTCAGTCCGCCTGTGCGCCGAGGGCGCGGGCCACGTCGAGCTCGGCATCGTCGAGCAGCCTGAGCAGAGCCTCCCGGGCGCCATCGGCGTCGCCGGCTTTGATGCAGTCGATCACCCGGCGGTGCAGCGGCAGCGATGGGCGCTGCCCCAGCGGGTTGGCATCGGACAGGCGGAAGCTCATGGCCAGCGCCGCCGCCATCAGGGCGGCCAGCGAGCCGATCAGCTCGTTACCGGTCATGCGCAGGATGAGCTGGTGAAAGGCGAGGTCTGGTTCGGCGAAGCGCGGTCCGTCATCGGCGAACTGCTCCATCAAGGTGAAGTATCGCTCCAACTCGTCGATCTGCTCGGGGGTGGCGCGCCGCGCCGCCAGCGCACCGGCCGCCGGCTCGATGGCGCGCCTGAGCTCGAATAACGCCTGCGTATCGGTGCGGTCGCTGGTCGAACTGTAGCGCCAGGCCAGGATGTCGGGGTCGAGAAAGTTCCAGGCGGCGCGCGGGCGAACCCGGGTGCCGGTACGGGGCCGGGATTCGAGCATGCCTTTGTCGGTCAGCACGCGGATCACTTCGCGCATCACGGTCCGGCTGACTCCGTGGGCAGCGCTCAGGGCTTCGACATTGTCCAGTTGCGTGCCCGGCGGCAGATCCCCCCTGAGGATGCGGAGGCCAAGCTGCTGCAGGAGCGACGCATAGAGGCTCACGCCGGGCTGGTGAGTGAGTTTCGCTGGCATGGTCGGGCGATCCGATCTGAACCATATTATGATTGGTGCGGATAGCTAGTATTGCCTCAAGCACGAGGCGGGAAGCCCGAAGCTGCCAAAATCAGCGGGTTTGAGGGCGATGCGTCCGGTTCAGGCGCGTGGATGGGCCGCCCGATAGCTCTCGAGCAGGCGCTCGGTATCGACCGCGGTATAGATCTGGGTGGTCGAGAGGGAGGCGTGGCCCAGCAGTTCCTGGATGGCGCGCAGGTCGCCGCCCTTGCCGAGCAGGTGGGTGGCGAAGCTGTGGCGGAGGGCGTGCGGCGTTGCGGAGGGCGGCAGGCCGAGAGCGCCGCGCAGTTGCTGCATGCGCAGCTGGATGAGGCGCGGCGAGAGCGGGCCGCCCTTCTTGCCGCGGAAGATCGGCTCGTCCGGATCGGGGTGGAACGGAGTGAGCCCGAGATAGGTGTCGATGGCCTGGCGGACTGCTGTGATCAACGGGACAAGGCGCGTCTTGCCACCCTTGCCGGTGACGCGCAGGGCGCTCGCTTCAAGATCGGCGCGGCTGATGGCGAGGGCTTCCGAGATACGCAGGCCCGCGCCGTAGCAGAGCGAGATCACCGCCATGTCGCGGGCCGCGACCCAAGGGGTGTCCTCGAGCTCGTCGGTGGTGCGGATGGTGGCCTTGGCTTCGAGCACGGTCAGCGCCTTGGGCAGCGAGCGCGGCTGCTTCGGCGTGCGGATGGTGGTCAGCGCTTCGCTTGCGACAATGCCCTCGCGCTCTAGATAGCCGAAGAAGCTCTTGATGGCGCTCAGCGCCCGGGCCAGCGAGCGCGAGCCGAGGCTCTCGCTGCGGCGCGCCGCGAGAAAGGCGCGGATATCGGCGGCGCGAAGCTCGCGCAGCGTTGCAAGGCCGACCTCGCCGCCGGTATGGGCGGAAAGGAAGGTGACGAACTGGCCGAGGTCGCGCAGATAGGCCTCGAGCGTCAGCGGTGCGAGGCGCCTGACAGCGCCGAGATCGCGCTGCCAGTTGGCGATATGGGCGGCAAGGCTGGCGTCGGCGAACATGGCGTGGGACATGCCGGAAGGATACGCGCTGGCGGTTAGGATTCGGCAAACGGCGCGGATGTTGCAGATCTGCATCACCAACCTGGCGAACCCCCGGGTACCCAACACGCGGGCGTGAGGTGCCCTTTGCCTGCCTTATTTCGCGGGCTATGCGGGCGACATGCATCGGTTGGTTGCCATTTTGACGCTGTGCGTCGCGCTGCTCGCGCTGTTGAGCCCCAGCTTCGCGGCTGGGGTCTGCATCGCCAATAGCGGGTTGCCGACGATCAGCGCCAGCCATGACGGCGGGCCGGCGCATCTGCCGAACCCTTGCGAGATGCAGGGCGGCAAGCGCGTGATGCCGCCGCAGCCGGAACTGAGCCGACGGGTTGTCGAAGTGCCGCGGGCCACCGTGGCGCAATGGGCCCTCGGCCTCGCCGACCAGCCGATGCGGCAAGGTCGGTCGCCGCTCGCGGAACTGCCCCCGCCCCGGCTGGGCTGACCCCCAACCACATCGCTATCAATGACCCCCAACGCGGCCCCCTCCCGGCCGCCAATAGAGACATTTAAAATGACTGACCTGATCATCGGCCGCCGGGCGCTGCTCGCCGGGGCGGCGAGCTTTGCGGCCCTCGCCCTCGCCGGCTGCGCCACCTCCGGCGCCCCCCGGCTCGCAACCGAAACCGTTCGCATTCCGGACGACGTGCTCGCCATGTACGCGGCGCGGCCCGAGGAGCGCTTCCCGATTCCGGCGGCGCGCATGGACCTGATCGAACCGCAGTTCTGGCGGCAGATCGTGGACGACCCGACGGGCGAACGCCCGGGCACCGTGGTGGTCGATACGGCGCACCGCTTCCTTTACCTGGTACAGGAGAACGGCAAGGCGATGCGCTATGGCGTCGGCATCGGCCGCGACGGCTTCACCTGGTCGGGGCGCGGCGTGATCCAGTACAAGCGTGAATGGCCGACCTGGACGCCGCCGAGCGAGATGATCGACCGGCAGCCCGAGCTCGAGCCCTATCGCCGTGGCATGGCGCCGAGCCTCGAGAACCCGCTGGGGGCGCGGGCGCTCTATATCTTCAAGGATGGACGCGACACGATCTACCGCCTGCACGGGGCGACCGACGAGCGGACCATCGGCAAGGCGATCTCGTCGGGCTGCGTGCGGCTGCTCAACCAGGACGTGATCGATCTCTATCAGCGGGTGCCGAGTGGGTCGCCGATTCTGGTGATGTGACCTCGACGCTCGATAACGCTGAGAGTCCGCACTGGGTCCCCGCCTTCGCGGGGATGACGGCAGTGCGTGGGGTGAGCAGGTGCCGGCTCGGAAGCCGGCGCCCCCTAGTGCTTCAGCGCTTCGGCCAGTGAGTTCTGTACATAGGCCATGGGCTCGGACCATCTCGGGTCGCCCCAGCGTTGCTGCATCTCCGATTCGGAGACCTCTTCGACGCGCTGCTGCAGCCACCAGATGTTGCCGAGCGGGTCGCGGACGCGGGCGACACGGTCGCCGAAGGCGAGCAGGGTCGGCTTGGTGACTTCGGTGGCGCCGGCTTCGAGCGCCCTGGCGAAGCCCTTGCGCGCATCCTGCACGTAGAGCCGGATGAAGGCGGGCATCGGGGCGATGCCCGGGGGCGCGTCGAAAGCCATCACCACGGCATCGCCGATACGGATTTCGGCGTGACCGATGCTGCCATCGGGGTTAGGCGTGCGGCCCAGTTCGACCCCGTCGAAGGCGGCGACGACGAAATCGATCAGCTGCGGGGTATCGGCGGAAATGATCCACGGCGTGACGGTGGTGTAGCCTTCGGGAATCGTGCTGGGCATGGGACGCTCCTCATGGGTTGGGCACGGGTCAGTTGAACCGAGACTGCTGACAGAACGCGGCAGCAGCCTAAGAGTTTGGCGAAGGCCCTTGCAATTCCCATCTCAGCCGTGAACAAAGCGGGCACAGATGGAAAAGTCCCCCGACATCGTGGCGGTGATGGTGAGCGTGTCGGTCGACGGGCCGTACAGCTATCGCGTGCCCTATGGCATGGAGGTGCAGCGCGGCTCGATCGTCGCGGTGCCGCTGGTCGGGCGGCTGACGCTGGGCGTCGTCTGGGGGCTGCCCAAGGACAATTACGCGCATAACCGGCTGAAGGATATCGCGCAGGTCTACGACACGCCGCCGCTCAGCGAAGAGCTGCTGAAGACGGTCGACTGGGTGTCGAAATACACGCTGGCGGCGCCGGGGCTGGTGCTGCGCAGCGTGTTGCGCTCGACCGAGGCGCTGGAGCCGGAGCGGCCGATCACCGCCTTCCGATCGACCGGGGTGGAGCCGGACAAGCGCACCAAATCGCGCGACAAGGTGCTCGACCTGCTGATTGACGGGCAGGCCTGGGCCAAGTCGGCGATCATCGGCGAAGCCGGGGTCTCGGCCTCGGTGGTCGAGGGCCTGGAGAGGGCCGGGGCGCTCGAGCGGGTCGAGATGGCGCCGCCACCGATCGCGCTGCCGCCCGATCCGGACGCCGCGCCGCCGACACTGAGCGAGGAGCAGGCCGCGGCAATTGCGCAGATCCGCGAGATCGATGTCGGCGGCTTCGGGGTGGCGCTGCTCGACGGCGTGACCGGCGGCGGCAAGACCGAAGTGTTCTTCGAGGCGGTGGCCGATACGCTGAGGGCCGGGCGGCAGGCGCTGGTGCTGCTGCCGGAGATTGCGCTGACCTCGACCTTTGTCGAGCGTTTCACCAAGCGCTTCGGCACGCGGCCGGCCGAGTGGCATTCGGATATGACGCCGGCACAGCGGGCGCGCACCTGGCGCTCGGTGCTGAACGGCGACGTCAGGGTGGTGCTGGGGGCACGCTCGGCGCTGTTCCTGCCGTTCCGCGAGCTCGGCCTGGTGGTGCTCGACGAGGAGCATGACGGGGCGTTCAAGCAGTATGACGGAGTGAACTACCACGCCCGCGACATGGCCGTGGTGCGGGCAAGGTTTGCCGAGGCGCGGGTGATCCTGAGCTCAGCGACGCCGTCGGTCGAAAGCCGGAACAACGCCAACCAGGGGCGCTACAAGCATGTGCTGCTGACCTCGCGCTTTGCCGAGGCGGGTATGCCCGACATCGCGCCGATCGACATGCGCGAGGAGCCGCCGGAAAAGGGGCAGTGGATCGCGCCCAAACTGGCGCGCGAGGTGTTCGCGACGCTCGACCGGGGCGAACAGGCGCTGTTGTTCCTCAACCGGCGCGGCTATGCGCCGCTGACGCTGTGCAAGGCCTGCGGGCACCAGTACCAGTGCCCGGACTGCTCGGCCTGGCTGGTCGAGCACCGCTTCCGCGGCGTCTTGATGTGCCACCATTGCGGGCACGAGCAGCGGGTGCCCAAGGCCTGCACCGAATGTGGTGCAGTCGACTCGCTGACGCCGATCGGGCCGGGGATCGAGCGGGTGGCGGAAGAGGCGGCCGAGCGTTTCCCGGGCACGCGCATGGTGATCCTTTCGTCCGACATGGGCTCGAACCAGCAGCTCAGGGAGCGGTTTGCCGAGATCGAGCGCGGCGAATACGACCTGGTGGTGGGCACGCAGCTCGTCGCCAAGGGACACCATTTCGAGAAACTGACTTTGGTCGGGGTGCTCGACGCCGATCTCGGCCTCGATCGCGGCGACCCGCGGGCGGCTGAGCGGACCTTCCAGATCCTGACGCAGGTGACCGGGCGCGCCGGCCGCGCCAACCGCGCCGGCAAGGCGTTCCTCCAGACCTATCATCCGGATCATCCGGTGATGAAGGCGATGGTCAAGGGCGACCGCGAGGCGTTTTACCGGCACGAGCTGCTGGCGCGCGAGGCGGGCGGGCTGCCGCCGTTCGGACGGCTGGCGGCGCTGGTCGTTTCGGCCAACGAGCACGATCCGGCTTTCGCCTACGCCAAACAGCTGTTGAGCGCCGCGCCGCTGGCGGAAGGGTTGAAGCTGTTCGGGCCGGCGGATGCGCCGATCTCGATGATCAGGGGCAGGCACCGGGTGCGGCTGCTGGCACAGTCCGGCAAGGATTTCGATCTCAGCGGCTATGTGCGGTTCTGGCTGGAGCAGGCGCCCAAGACCACTGGAAACCTCAGGGTGCAGGTGGATATCGACCCGCAGAGTTTTCTGTAGCGCGACAGAAAAGGCCCCCTCACCCGCCGCTTCGCGGCGACCTCTCCCCCGAGGGAGAGGTGGAGCTGTGGCGCGATCTCGCCTCCTCGTCACCTCTCCCTAGGGGGGAGAGGTCGGTCCGAAGGCCGGGTGAGGGGGCCTTCAGTAGCTCACGGTGCGCCCTGAGATATTGGCGCTCCGCCTCGCTCGTCGAGAGTTCGATGGCTTGGTCATAGTGCGCTCTCGCCTCGTCCGCCTGGCCGAGCCGCGCGTGCAGGTCGGCGCGGACAGCGTGGTAGGGTTGATAGCGCCGAAGCTCCGCGGCCAGTGGTTGCAACTGGGCAAGGGCATCGGCGGGGCCGCAAGTGTAAGACAGGGCGACGAGACGGTTGAGGGCGAAGACCGGGTTGGGCCGGCGGCGGAGCAGCTCGTCGTAGAGCAGCACGATCTGCGGCCAGTCGGTGGCGGCAAAACTGTCGGCTTCGGCGTGCAGCGCGGCGATGGCGGCCTGCAACTGGTACGGGCCGGCACGACGGCGGCCGAGTGCGGTGGTAACGAGCGCGGCACCCTCGTCGATGAGGATGCGGTTCCAGCCGGCGCGGTCCTGGCGCTCGAGCGCGATCAAGGCGCCGTCCGGGGTGAGCCGGGTCCGGCTGCGGGAGTGATGGAGCAGCACCAGGGCAAGCAGGCCCTCAACCTCCGGTTCGGCGGGTATCAACTGGTCGAGCAGGCGGGCGAGGCGGATGGCTTCCTCGCACAGGTCGGTGCGCAGATACTGGCCGGATGAGGCGGCGTAGCCTTCGTTGAAGATCAGGTAGATCACCGTGAGGACGGCATCGAGGCGAGCGGCAAAACCCTCGGGACCGGGGATTTCGTAGCCGATACCGGCCTTGGCGATCTTGTGGCGGGCGCGGACCAACCGCTGCGCCATGGCGTCAGGCGTCACCAGGTGGGCGCGCGCGATTTCCTCGGTGGTCAGACCGCAGATCGAGCGCAGGGTCAGCGCGACACTGACGCTCCGCTCGAGCGCCGGATGGCAGCAGGTGAAAATCAGCTTCAGCCGCTCATCGGGGATGGCGTCGGCGGTTTCGGGGTCGTCGGCCGCGTCGAGTGCGATCAGTGCTTCGAGCTCTTTCGCTTTGTGGCGGAAATTGATGGCACGGCGGATGCGGTCGATGGCCTTGCGGCGGGCAGTGCGCATCAGCCAGGCGGAGGGTGAACTGGGGACGCCGGAGCGCCCCCAGTGGACGATGGCCGACTCGAGCGCGTCCTGCAGGCTGTCTTCGGCAAGCTGGAAATCGCGCAGGATGACCACCAGGCACGACAGCAGCCGGCCGCCATCGGCGCGGATGATCCGATCGATCTCCGTGGCGACGGCGTCGGAGACTGTCATGTCCGTCCGCATCAGCGCGGAAGGTTCTGGATCGGCCGGATTTCCACCGAACCGGTCGCGGCAGTGGGAATCATTGCCGCATAGCGCAGCGCATCGTCGAGGCTCTGGCACTCGAAGATGTAGAAGCCGCCCAGTTGCTCCTTCGATTCGGCGAACGGACCATCGAGGGTTTCGGTCTGGCCGTTGCGGATCCGGAGCGTCGTGGCCGTGGACGTGTCCTCAAGTGCCTCTCCGGCGATCAGCACGCCGTCTTTGGCGAAGCGCTCGTTGGCGGCCTGGTAAGCGGCCATGAAGGGGCCGAATTCCGGCGTGCCGTAGGCGGGGGCAGAGCCGGGGACGGAGTAGATCAATGCCATGTACTTCATCTCGAAATCTCCATAGTGGCCCCGCGTCGGGTGAGCGAGGCGAGCAATGACGAACGGGCCGAGGCACGATCGACAGCTTAGCGACGAAAAGTCAGAACTGCGACCAGACCAGCCAGCCGGCGGCAGCGATGAGGACCAGTTGCGTGCCGGCACCGCCGATGATGCGGAGCGGGGCAGCAGGCTTGTCGACGCTGAGGCCGATGAGATGCGACAGCCGGGCGATGATCAGCACGATGCCCATGACGTTGAGCCAGAGCGACGGCAGGCCGGAGGCTTCGCATAGGCCCATCAGGATCAGGGCGAGCGGCAGGTTCTCAACCAGGTTGCCATGGCGACGTATCCACAGCGCCAGGGTCATGTCGTCGCCGTGCAGGATCGAGATACCAGCCTTGCCGCGGCGGGCGCTGATGATGTTGGCGAGCACGATGACGAGCAAAGTGAAGACGGCGGCATAGAGGGAAGTGACGGGAAAGCTCATCTGAGGCGTCCTTGTCCGAGTGGTGCGAAATTGCGGGCAATGACGAATGGGCGAGAGGGTGATCGACAGGTGCGGCGGAGATTCTTTGATCGCGGGTTCGCCGCCTTGCCCACAGCTCCCGGCAGGGGCAGGACGAGGACCGTCCGCCACACTCGGTCCCCTGCGACAAAACTCCCCGAAAGACTCGTGTTCCGGTGCCTTGCGGGTGCCGATCTTGCATGTTAGAGGGGGCGCGAAATCCGGGGGGCTATCCGCTTTCCCCCGGCGAACAATCATAAGCGAAAGCAGCCTCCGGCGCCTCCATCGGCCGGATTCGGGTTGCGCAGCACGAGGGTGACGGGGCATTGGCAGCGCAGAATTCAGTGCTTACCCAGATCGCGCGGCCATATGCGTCGGCGCTCTACGATCTCGCCGCAGCCGACGGTTCCGTCGCAGCGGTCGAGCAGGGGTTGGTGAACCTCCTCGCCCTTTCTGAACAAAGCCCGGATTTTGCCCGGTTCCTTCGCTCCCCGGTGATCAACACCGAAGAGAAGGCGCAGGCCATCCACGCCGTGCTGGAGCGCGCCAAGGCGCACACCACGGTCGGCAATTTCGTGAAGGTCGTGGCCCGCAACGGCCGGCTGTTCGCGCTGCCGGCGATCATCCAGGCGTTCCGCGAACGCGCCGCCGGCGCCCGTGGCGAAGTCAATGCCGACGTGACCTCGGCGACGCCGCTCACCGCGGCCCAGGTCAAGACGCTGGCCGATACGCTCAAGGCGAAGATCGGCAAGTCCGTCACGCTCAACCAACATGTCGATCCCAGCCTGATCGGTGGCCTTGTGGTCAAGGTCGGTAGCCAGATGATCGACAGCTCACTCAAAACCAAGCTCACGGCGATGAAGATCGCGATGAAAGAGGTCGGATAATGGATATCAAAGCCGCGGAAATCTCTGCGATCCTCAAGGAGCAGATTCAGAACTTCGGCCAGGAAGCGGAAGTTTCCGAAGTCGGTCAGGTTCTGTCGGTTGGCGACGGTATCGCCCGCGTCTACGGCCTCGACAACGTGCAGGCCGGTGAGCTCGTCGAGTTCCCGGGCGGCATCAAGGGCATGGCGCTGAACCTCGAAACCGACAATGTCGGCGTGGTGCTGTTCGGCGCCGACCGCGAGATCAAGGAAGGCGACGTCGCCAAGCGTACCGGCTCGATCGTGGATACCCCGGTCGGCAAGGAACTGCTGGGCCGCGTGGTCGACGCGCTCGGCAACCCGATCGACGGCAAGGGCCCGCTCAAGGCCAAGGAACGCCGCCGCGTCGACGTGAAGGCCCCGGGCATCCTGCCGCGCAAGTCGGTGCACGAGCCGATGTCGACCGGCCTCAAGGCCATCGACGCGCTGATCCCGATCGGTCGCGGCCAGCGCGAACTGATCATTGGCGATCGCCAGACCGGCAAGACCGCCGTCATTCTCGACACCTTCCTCAACCAGAAGCCGGCGCATGCGGCCAACGCTCCCGAGAGCGAGAAGCTGTACTGCATCTACGTCGCCGTCGGGCAGAAGCGCTCGACCGTGGCGCAGTTCGTCAAGGTGCTGGAAGATGCCGGCGCGCTGGAATACTCGATCGTCATCGCGGCGACCGCGTCCGACCCGGCCCCGATGCAGTTCCTCGCGCCGATGACCGGCGCCGCCATCGGCGAGTACTTCCGCGACAACGGCATGCACGCCGTGATTGCCTATGACGATCTGACCAAGCAGGCCGTCGCCTACCGCCAGATGTCGCTGCTGCTGCGCCGTCCGCCGGGCCGTGAGGCTTACCCGGGCGACGTGTTCTACCTGCACTCGCGTCTGCTGGAGCGCGCCGCCAAGCTGAACGAAGATCACGGTCTTGGTTCGCTGACTGCGCTGCCGGTGATCGAGACCCAGGCGAACGACGTGTCCGCCTACATTCCGACCAACGTGATTTCGATCACCGACGGCCAGATCTTCCTCGAGACCAACCTGTTCTTCCAGGGCATCCGCCCGGCGGTGAACGTCGGTATCTCGGTGTCGCGCGTGGGTGGTAACGCCCAGATCAAGGCGATGAAGCAGGTTGCCGGCTCGCTGAAGGGCGAACTCTCGCAGTATCGCGAGATGGCTGCGTTCGCGCAGTTCGGTTCCGACCTCGACGCCGCCACGCAGCGCCTGCTCAACCGCGGCGCCCGCCTGACGGAGCTCTTGAAGCAGCCGCAGTTTGCGCCGCTGAAGCCGGAAGAAGAAGTCGCGGTGATCTTTGCCGGCGGCCAGGGCTACCTGGACGACCTGCCGGTGTCGAAGGTCGGCGAGTTCGAGGCTGGCCTGCTCGGCTATCTCCGCTCCAAGGCTTCCGACGTGCTGTCGGCGATCGCCAAGGAGAAGGCGCTGTCGGATGACCTGCGCGCCAAGCTCAAGGCCGCCATCGACGCGTTCAAGAAGACGTTCTCGTAAGACCATTCCGATAGGCGCGCGGTCCGCTGGGGCCGCGCCAGGGGAGTAGAGCGGCCCGATGCCCTCGCTAAAGGACCTTAAGAACCGGATCGCCTCGGTCAAATCGACCCAGAAGATCACCAAGGCCATGCAGATGGTGGCAGCGGCGAAGCTTCGCCGCGCCCAGGAAGCAGCCGAGGCGGCGCGTCCCTATGCCGAGCGCATGGGCAACGTGCTCGCGGCGCTGGGCGCAGCCTATGCCGGCCGTGCGGACGCTCCGGCGCTGCTCGCCGGCAACGGTCGTGACCAGGTGCACCTTCTGGTCGTTGCGACCGGCGAGCGTGGCCTCGCCGGCGGCTTCAACTCGTCGATCGCCCGCCTCGCCCGCGAAACGGCGCAGAAGCTGATCGCCGAAGGCAAGACGGTGAAGATCCTCACCGTCGGCCGCAAGGGTAACGACATCCTGAAGCGCGGCTTCGCCGACAAGATCATCGAGACGATCTCGTTCCGCGAAGTGCGCCAGCTCGGCTACGTCAACGCCGCCAGCGTCGGCGACAAGGTGCTCGCCATGTATGCGGCGGGCGAGTTCGACGTGGCCACGCTGTTCTACTCGCGCTTCCGCTCGGTGATCGCGCAGATCCCGACGGCGCACCAGCTGATCCCGGCCAAGTTCGAGGCTCCGGCCGCGGGTGCCGAGGACACGCTGAGCTACGAATACGAGCCGGACGAGGAAGCGATCCTCGAGGATCTGCTGCCGCGCAACATCTCGGTGCAGATCTTCCGGGCACTGCTCGAGAACAACGCTTCGTTCTTCGGCGCGCAGATGAGCGCCATGGACAACGCGACGCGCAACGCCGGCGAGATGATCAAGAAGCTGACGCTGGTCTACAACCGGCAGCGCCAGGCCCAGATCACCAAAGAACTCATCGAAATCATTTCGGGCGCGGAAGCGCTCTAGCAGGAACGAGGTAAATCATGGCCCGCGCAGCAACTGCAGCAAAAGCCCCGGCGACCGACAAGGCTCCCGCCGCCAAGAAAGCCCCGGCCCGCAAGGCCGCGAGCACTCCCGCAGCAGCCGTGGCCGCCGGTACGCCGGTGGGCAAGGTTTCGCAGGTGATCGGCGCCGTGGTGGACGTGACCTTCGAGGGTCACCTGCCGGCGATCCTGAACGCGCTCGAGACCGACAATAACGGCAACCGCCTGGTCCTCGAAGTGGCGCAGCACCTCGGCGAGAACGCCGTGCGCACCATCGCCATGGACACCACCGAAGGCCTGGTCCGCGGTGCCGTGGTGGTCGACACCGGTGCGGCGATCTCGGTGCCGGTCGGCGACGAGACGCTGGGCCGCATCATGAACGTGATCGGCGAACCGGTGGACGAAGCCGGCCCGGTGGTGACCAAGTCGCGCCGCGCCATCCACCAGGATGCGCCTTCGTTCACCGAGCAGGCCTCGGAAGCACAGATCCTCGTCACCGGCATCAAGGTCGTGGACCTGATCGCCCCCTATGCACGCGGCGGCAAGATCGGCCTGTTCGGCGGCGCCGGCGTGGGCAAGACCGTGCTGATCCAGGAGCTGATCAACAACGTCGCCAAGGCGCACGGTGGTTACTCGGTGTTCGCCGGCGTGGGTGAGCGCACCCGCGAGGGCAACGACCTCTACCACGAAATGATCGAATCGGGCGTGAACAAGGACCCGCACGAGAACAACGGCTCGACCGCCGGTTCGAAGTGCGCCCTGGTGTTCGGCCAGATGAACGAGCCCCCGGGGGCGCGTGCCCGCGTGGCGCTCAGCGGCCTTACCGTCGCCGAGCACTTCCGCGACGAAGGCCAGGACGTGCTGTTCTTCGTCGACAACATCTTCCGCTTCACCCAGGCGGGCGCCGAAATGTCGGCTCTGCTCGGCCGTATTCCGTCGGCGGTGGGGTACCAGCCGACGCTCGCCACCGACATGGGCGCGCTGCAGGAACGCATCACCACCACCAACAAGGGCTCGATCACTTCGGTGCAGGCGATTTACGTGCCGGCCGACGACTTGACCGACCCGGCGCCGGCGACTTCGTTCGCGCACCTTGACTCGACGACGACGCTGAACCGCGCCATCTCCGAGAAGGGCATCTACCCGGCCGTGGACCCGCTGGACTCCACCTCGCGCATGCTCTCGGCCAACATCGTCGGCGAAGAGCACTACAACACCGCTCGCCAGGTGCAGCAGATCCTGCAGCGCTACAAGGCGCTCCAGGACATCATCGCGATCCTGGGCATGGACGAGCTTTCCGAAGAGGACAAGCTGACCGTGGCGCGCGCCCGTAAGGTCGAACGCTTCATGAGCCAGCCGTTCCACGTGGCCGAGGCCTTCACCGGTACTCCGGGCGTGTTCGTGCAGCTCGAAGACACCATCAAGGGGTTCAAGGACCTCGTCGATGGCAAGTACGACCACCTGCCGGAAGCCGCGTTCTACATGGTCGGCACCATGGAAGACGCGGTCAAGAAGGCCCAGAAGCTGGCCGCCGCGGCCTAAGCTCATCTGACGAACTCGGGTTCGCCTTCGGGCGGACCCAGCTCAACCCAAAGGCAGGACCATGGCCGAAGGCACCAAACTCGAAATCGTCTCGCCCGAGCGGCTGCTGCTGTCGGAGACCGTGAAGTCGGTGACCGTGCCGGGCGCCGATGGCTATTTCACCGTGCTGGGCGACCACGCGCCGCTGATGACCACGCTGAAGCCGGGCTTCGTGACCGTCGTTCGCAATGACGGGATCAGCCACGTCTACTACGTGCGCGGCGGCTTTGCCGACATCTCGCCCGAAGGGCTGACCATCCTCGCCGAAGAGGCGCAGGATATCGCCGAGTTCGACCGCGCCAAGATCGAGGGGTTGATCGCCGCCGGGCTCACCGCCCAGCAGGCCGCGAATACAGCCGATGAAGAAATGCGCCTGCAGGAAGAGATCGACGGCTGGCGGAACCTCCTGCTCGACGCTGCGGTGGGCACGGGTTCGACCGCGCACTAAGCGGTGCAGGAACGCAAGTTTTGACGGGCGTCCTTCGGGGCGCCCGTTTTGTTTTTGAGGGCATGATCTCCCGCTCCAACTCGGTGTCATCCCTGCGAAAGCAGGGACCCATTCATCCACTTGCGCTGCGGCGCCGGACGAGGGCAAGGCCCTCGCCGTGGGGTCCCTGCTTTCGCAGGGATGACAGCCGGTGGTGGGGCGGGGTTCGAGGGTCCACTCGACACCTCAGGATGGGCCCCGGCCTTCGCCGGGGTGACACCGTGGGGGCGGAGGAACCGGGATCAGGCACAGCCGGATCACGCTGGCATTGCCTAAATGCGCAACCGGAAGCAATTCACCATCCCTTAAGGCAAACTGCGTAATTGTCGATATCGGGAATGCAGCAAGACTAACCGCGCCGGGGCCAGGACAGCCGCGGCCAGTTGTGGAGCCGCGCCCAAGTGATCCCCAGCAAAACGAGGCCGGTCACCGGAAGCAATTCCGGACGCGCTCAGTCATTGCCGCAAGTCGTCCACAACGTCGTCCACTCCAGAAGCAGAGCGAGCGCAGACCAATGAAGATCCGGACCCGCCTTTTCCTTATCGTTGCCATGATGGGCCTGGTGGTCTCGGCGATCGGTGGCCTCGCCATGTATGTGACGGCATCGTTCACCGAGCGTACCGAGCAGCTCGAAGCTGCGTCGCAGCGGGCCTTCAACGGCGAGCACCTCAACCGGCTGGTGACCGCGGTGGTGATGGACGCGCGTGGCATCTATGCTTCGCCCAATGTCGAGAAGGCGGCGCCGTTCGCGGAAGGGCTGCTGAAGTCGCTCGACAAGATCGACGCGCACCTTGCCCAGTGGCAACCGCTGGTGCCGGCGGCCGACCGGCCGGCCTTCGACCAGGTGGTGGCACGCACGGCAGAGTTCCGGCAGTTCCGCGCCGAGACGGCGCGGCTCGCGACGATCGATCCGGCCGAGGCCAATGCGCAGGGCAATAACGACGCCAACCGCGCCAACCGCAAGGCCTACCAGGCCGAGATCGACGCGGTGGTGGAGAACGACCGAGCGCAGTTCGAGGCGATCAAGGCCGATATCGACGGCTTCGAAGCGCTGATCCTGCCGCTGGTGGCAGGCGCCACGCTGCTGGGGCTGCTCGCCGGCGTCGGCGCGGCGCTCTATGTCGGTACGCGCTATGTGTCGAACCCCCTGACCCGGGTGACTGAGACGATGGCGCGGATCGCCGAAGGCGACTTCGTCGACGTGCCCTATGCGGGCGAAAAGAACGAGATCGGCCAGATGGCGGCCGCGGTGCAGGTGTTCAAGGAGAACGGCATTCGCGTCGCCGAGATGAACGAGGACGAACGCAGCCGGCACGAGAAGGCGGCGGAGCGCGCCCAGATGATGCTGGCTTTCCAGAACGCCTTCGACGGCGTGGTGGCGGCGACGCTGAAAGGCGACCTGACGCAGCGCATCGATGCGCATTTCGCCGATGCCGACATCGAGCGCATCGCCAACAACTTCAACGGGCTGATGGATACGGTGGCGGGCGGGCTGAACGAGGCTGGCGACGTGCTCGAGGCGCTGGCCGAGGCCGACCTGACGCGGCGCATGGATGGCGCCTATGAAGGCGAGTTCGCGCGATTGAAGCACAACATCAACACGGTGGCCGAGAAGCTCACCGATATCGTGACGCAGCTGAAGAAGACCTCGTTCGACCTGAAGACGGCGACGGGCGAGATCCTGTCGGGCGCCAATGACCTTTCCGAGCGCACCACCAAGCAGGCGGCAACCATCGAGGAAACCTCGGCGGCGATGGAGCAACTGGCGACCACGGTGCTGGCCAATGCACAGCGCGCCGCAGGTGCGTCGGAGAATGCCGGGCAGGTGACGACAACGGCAGAAGCCGGCGGCGCGGTGATGCTGAGCGCCAATGCGGCGATGGGGCGGATCACCGAGAGCTCGGCCAAGATCTCCAACATCATCGGGCTGATCGACGACATCGCCTTCCAGACCAACCTGCTCGCCCTCAACGCCTCGGTGGAAGCAGCGCGGGCAGGCGATGCCGGCAAGGGTTTTGCGGTAGTGGCCGTGGAAGTGCGGCGCCTGGCGCAGTCTGCGGCGAGCGCATCGGCCGAAGTGAAGGCGCTGATCGAGCAATCGGCGAGCCAAGTGCAGGGCGGCTCGAAGCTGGTGGCGGAAGCCGCCGCAAAGCTCGAGCAGATGCTGGTGGCGGTGCGCGGCAACCGCGAGCTGCTGGAAGGCATTGCGCGCGACAGCCGCGAGCAGGCCTCGGCGATCGAGGAGGTCAATACCGCCGTCCGGCAGATGGACGAGATGACCCAGCACAACGCCGCGCTGGTCGAGCAGACCAATGCGGCGATCGAGCAGACCGAGGCACAGGCCAGCGAGCTCGACCGGATCGTCGCGGTGTTCACCGTCGACGGCAAGGCCGAGGCGGTCTCGCCAGTGGTGGAACTGCCGCCGCAACGCGGCATCAAGGCCCTGGAACAGCGGGTGAAGGCAGCGGCCAAAACCTACCTCAGCCGCGGCAACACCGCGATCAAGGCCGACGACTGGGCGGAGTTCTGAGCAGGTTCTGCTCCAGAAACTGCGCATTAACCATAAGCGCCTAAGCGTTTCTCATTGGGTCTGCGGCGCAGAGAACCAGGAGGTTCGAGATGGCGTTCGGTTTGGGTCGGCTGGGTCAGATGCTCAAAACGGGCATCCCCACCAGAATGGTGGTTATCGCGCTGGGCGTGGTGATCGTCGCCATCGGCGGCATCTACTCTGCGATGACCTTCATGGTGTCGCAGAGCTTCCAGGAAGCCTCCCGCGGCTCGGCCGCGATGATGAGTTCGCTGCGGGCGCACATGACCGCCGACATGCTGCATGACGGGCTGCGCGGCGTGGTGTTCCGGGCAATGTATTCCGGCATCACTTACGACGCGAACGGGGTGGCGGAAGCCGGCACCGAGATCGCCGAGTATGGCGGGGCGATGCGCGAAGCCGTGGCGGCGCAGGCCAGCCTCGACGTACCGCAATCGGTGAAGGAGGCGGCGGCCTCGGTTTCGGAACCGCTCAACGCCTACCTCGAATCGGCCGAGCACGTGGTGAGTTCGGTCGCCAGCGGCAACCTCGGCGGCGCCAAGGCGGCGCTGCCCGGCTTCAACGAGGCGTTCAAGGCGCTGGAAGGCCAGTTGAGTGGGGTGTCGGACGCGATCGAGGCGGCCAATACCACCCTGATGGCCCAAGCAACCCAGACGGCGCGGTTCAGCGATATCGCCAGCCTGGTGGGGCTCGGGATGATCGTGCTGCTCGCCGCGGTGACGCTGATCTTATCCAACGTCCTGTTCCTCAAGCCGCTGGCCGGCATGACGGCCGGGTTCAAGCGGCTGTCGGGCGGCGATCTTGAAGTCGAGGCGACGCGTGGCGGGGTGGTCACCGAGATGGCGATGCTCGGCCATGTGCTGGCCGACTTCCGCCAGGCGCTGGTCGGGCGGGCGCAGATGACGGCCCAGAACGATGCGGCGCAGGCGGTCGAGCGGGTGCGGCAGGAGAAGGGCAATCAACTGGGCGCGCTGCTGGCCGAATATACCGGGGCGGCGATGCGCGGTGACTTCAGCGGGCGGCTGCCGACCGATTTTGACGATGAAAGCCTCGCCGGCATCGCACGGGCCTTCAACGGGCTGTTCGACACGGTGGAGCGCGGGCTCAACGAAACCGGTGGGGTGCTGAATGCGCTCGCCAATACCGACCTGACCAAGCGGGTCGAAGGTCAGTACGAGGGGGCATTCCTTCGATTGAAGGACGACACCAACGCGGTGGGCGACCGGCTGGCCGCGGTGGTGAGCAACCTCAGGGCGACCTCGCGATCGCTCAAGGTCGCGACGGGCGAGATCCTCTCGGGCGCCAACGATCTCTCGGAGCGCACCACCAAGCAGGCGGCGACCATCGAGGAGACCTCGGCGGCGATGGAGCAACTGGCGGTGACGGTGCTCGAGAACGCCAAGCGGGCGGAGTCGGCGAGCAGCAATGCGGCCGATGTGTCGCGGACGGCCGAGCAGGGTGGCGCGGTGATGCGCGAGGCCGAGGCGGCGATGGAGCGGATCACCCAATCTTCGGCGAAGATCTCCAATATCATCGGGCTGATCGACGACATCGCGTTCCAGACCAACCTGCTGGCGCTCAACGCTTCGGTGGAAGCGGCGCGGGCGGGCGATGCGGGCAAGGGCTTCGCCGTGGTCGCGGTGGAAGTGCGGCGCCTGGCGCAATCGGCGGCGAGCGCCTCGAGCGAGGTGAAGGCGCTGATCGAGCAGTCGGGTACCGAAGTGGCCGGCGGATCGCGGCTGGTGGCGGAAGCCGCGAGCAAGCTCGGCGTGATGCTCGAGGGTGCGCGCACCAACTATGAGCTGTTGCAGGGGATTGCCGGCGAGAGCCGGGCGCAGGCTTCCTCGATCGAGGAAGTGAACGTTGCGGTGCGGACGCTCGATGAGATGACGCAGCACAATGCCGCGCTGGTCGAACAGACCAACGCGGCGATCGAGCAGACGGAATCGCAGGCGGGCGAGCTGGATCGGATCGTCGACATCTTCACCGTCGCCGAGACCGGTACGGCGCCGGCGGCGCCGAGGAGCGCCGCGCGGCAGGTCTATCTCAGCCAGGGCAACGCGGCGATCAGCACGGACTGGAATGAGTTCTAGGTTAACGGTCGATGGCCGCAGACTTCACCGAAGGGGCGCCACAAGGCGCCCTTTTTCATTTCTGCAGCGCGCAGCACAGGCAGATGCGGCCAGTTACGCATCACTGCGTATGTGGGCAGTAACTGCTCACGGAGGTGCGAAGGCGCACACCGTCATGGTGTACCGCGCGTTAATACGCATGCCCGGCTTGCAGGTTCCTCAAGCGGATATGCGGTGAAATCGCGCCGCATCCGCAGAAGCGGTTTTTGGGGGCAGAAGTCATGGGTCAGTCTATTTTCGCCGGGTTTGCCGGCGCTTCTCATTCCGATGATCGCAGCAAGGTCGAGGCGATCATGCGCAGCCAGGCGGTGATCGAGTTCAAGCTCGACGGCACCATCGTCACGGCGAATGCCAATTTCCTCGGCGCGACCGGCTATGCACTGGAGGAGATCCAGGGCAAGCACCACCGGCTGTTCGTCGATCCCGTCGAGGCGCAGGGGCTGGACTATGCCGAGTTCTGGCGCTCGCTGGGGGCGGGGCAGTACCAGGCGGGCGAGTATCGCCGCTTCGGCAAGGGTGGCCGGGAGATCTGGCTGCAGGCGAGCTATAATCCGATCCTCGACAAGGCAGGCAAACCGATCAAGGTGATCAAGTTCGCCTCCGATATTACCGAGCAGAAGAATCGCGCCGCCGACATGGCGGGGCAGGTGGCGGCGATCAGCCGCTCGCAGGCGGTGATCGAGTTCAGGCTCGACGGCACCATCCTCACCGCCAACGAGAACTTCCTCGCCACGCTGGGCTATCGGCTGGAAGAGATCCAGGGCCGGCATCACCGGATGTTTGTCGAGCCCGGCTACGGGGCGAGCGCCGAGTATGAGCAGTTCTGGGCCCGGCTGCGCGGCGGCGAGTTCATCGCGTCGGAGTTCAGGCGTTTCGGCAAGGGCGGCAAGGAGGTCTGGATCATGGCCTCCTACAATCCGGTCTTCGATGCTGCCGGCAAGCCGATGAAGGTGGTGAAGTTTGCGTCCGACATCACCGAGCGCAAGAAATCCGAGGCGATCATCGAGCTGCTGAAAACCTCGCTGGCGCGGATGGCCGACGGCGACCTGGGCGGGCGGGTGGATACCCAGTTCACCGGGCAATACGAGGGGTTGCGGCAGGCGTTCAACGCGTCGCTGGAGCGGATCACCGAGATCGTCACCTCGCTGCAGACCACCTCGCGGGCGCTGAAGACGGCAACCGGCGAAATCCTGTCGGGCGCCAATGATCTCAGCGAGCGCACCACCAAGCAGGCGGCGACGATCGAGGAGACTTCGGCGTCGATGGAGCAACTGGCCTCGACCGTGACCGAGAACGCCAAGCGGGCGGCGGATGCCTCGATCAAGGCGCAGGATGTCAGCAAGACGGCGACCGAAGGCGGCGCGGTGATGGAGAAGGCGACCGCGGCGATGGAGCGGATCACCACCTCGTCGGGCAAGATCTCCAACATTATCGGGATGATCGACGACATCGCCTTCCAGACCAACCTCCTTGCCCTCAACGCCTCAGTCGAAGCCGCGCGGGCCGGCGATGCCGGCAAGGGCTTTGCGGTGGTAGCGGTGGAGGTGCGGCGGCTGGCGCAGTCGGCAGCGAGCGCCTCATCGGAGGTGAAGGCGCTGATCGAGCAATCGGGTGCCGAAGTCGCCGGCGGCTCGAAGCTGGTGGCCGAGGCGGCGCAGAAGCTGGTCGCCATGCTGGAGACGGCGCGCGAGAGCTCGAACCTGATCGAAGGCATCGCCACCGCGAGCCGCGAACAGGCGGGCGCCATCGAGGAAGTGAGCTCGGCGGTGCGGGTGCTCGACGAGATGACGCAGCAGAACGCCGCGCTGGTCGAACAGACCAATGCGGCAATCGAGCAGACCGAGGGGCAGGCGACCGAACTCGACAAGATCGTCGACGTGTTCTCGATCGACGAGGGCGGATCGGCGATGTCGATGCCAGTCGAGCCGCGCCCCGGCAGCGTCAAGGCGCTGCAGCAGAAGGTGAAGGCGGCCGCCCGCAGCTATCTCAGCGAGGGCAACGCCGCGGTGGCGAGGGACTGGGCGGAGTTCTGAGGCTCTCCAGCATCGCTGATCATGGACCCCGGTCAGTGCCCGGGGTCTGGTCTTTCTCGCCAGACGCTGCTGCCTAATATTTTGGCATCGGAGCCATCGTGGTTGACCGTTCTTTAACGGCGGACTGCGCTGAATATGCGAGGAAGCACTATTCGGCAGGAGCCGTCCCCGCATGCGTATTCGTTCCCTCTCTCTCAAGGTTGCGCTGCTCGGCGGCGCGGCCCTTACAGCCGTGTTCGCCATCGGTATGACGCTGCTGGTGCAGCAGGTCGGCGGCACCATGGAGGCGCAGACGCGCCAGTTGCAGGCGGAGACCACTGAGGGGATCGCGGCGCAGGTTTCCACCGACCTGCTGCGCGGTGAGCGGGCGGCCGAGGGGATCGTGACGGCGCTGCAGGGGCTGCATACCGCAGGGGTGAAAGACCGCGCCGTGTATGACGCGACCATCCGGCAGTTCCTCGAGCGCAATCCGGGGCTGCTCGGCGCCTGGTCGGGCTGGGAGCCCAATGCGCTGGACGGCAATGACGCCGCCTCGGCGAACAAGCCCGGGCACGACGCGACCGGCCGCTATATCCCGTACTGGAACCGCGGTTCGGGTTCGGTGGTGCTGGAGGCGCTGACCGGCTACGACCAGCCGGGCGCCGGCGACTACTACCTGCAGCCCAAGGCGCTGGGGCGTGCTGTCGCCATCGAGCCCTACAACTACACGGTGGCCGGCAAGGACATGCTGATCATGTCGTTCGGCGCGCCGATCACCGACGGCGCGACCTACCTCGGCACCGGCGGCGTCGACCTGTCGCTGAGCGATATCAACACCCGGATGGCCGAGCTGAAGCCGTTCGGTACCGGCAATGTCGCGGTGGTCTCGGCCAAGGGCATCGTCGTCGCGCACCCCGACCCCCAGATGATCGGCAAGACGCTCGACGCGGCCGATCCGATGAGCAGCATTGTCACCGCAGCGCTGGCCGACAATACCGCCAAGGAAGCCGACAATGCCGATGTCAGGCAGACGGCGGCGCCGTTCAGCGTCGGCGGCACCGAAGATCGCTGGGTGGTGGTGACGAGCGTACCGCTGGCGACGCTGCAGGCGGCGGTCAACGAAGGCCGCACCACGATCATCCTCCTGTCGGCAATCTGCGTGCTGGCGGCCTGTGCGATCCTGTTCGGGCTGATCCGTCAACTGGTCGGCGGGCCGCTCGGGGCGATGGGCCGCACCGTCAAGGTGATGGCGGAAGGCGACTATTCGGTCAGCGTCCAGGGGACCGATCGTGTCGACGAGGTGGGCACGCTGGCGCGGGCGGTGGAAGTGTTCCGCGAGAACGGCAAGAAGGTCGCCGAAATGACCGAGGCCGAAGCCGTGCGCATCATCCGCGACCAGGAAGCGCGGGTGAAGATGATGGCCGAGCTGCAGCAGGCGTTCGGCGGCGTGGTGGACGCGGCGATCGAGGGCGACTTTTCGAAGCGCGTTGCGGCACAATTCCCCGATGCCGAGCTCAACGCGTTGGCGGGCAGCGTCAACTCGCTGGTCGAGACGGTGGACCGCGGGCTGAGCGAGACCGGCGAAGTGCTGTCGGCGCTGGCGCAGACCGACCTGACGCAGCGGGTGCTCGGCCAATATGGCGGCGCCTTCGCGCGGCTGAAGGACGATACCAACGCGGTGGCCGAGCGGCTGACCGAGATCGTCGGGCAGTTGAAGGGCACCTCGCGCTCGCTGAAGACGGCGACCGGCGAGATCCTCTCAGGCGCCAACGACCTCAGCGAACGCACCACCAAGCAGGCAGCGACCATCGAGGAGACCTCGGCGGCGATGGAGCAGCTGGCCTCGACCGTTACGGCCAACGCCGAGAACGCGCAGCAGGCGAGCCAGGCCTCCGGGCGGGTGACGCTGGCGGCCGAGCAGGGCGGCGGGGTGATGCAGGAAGCCAATGCGGCGATGGAGCGGATCACCACCTCATCGGGCAAGATTTCGAACATCATCGGGATGATCGACGACATCGCCTTCCAGACTAACCTGCTGGCGCTCAACGCCTCGGTTGAAGCGGCGCGGGCCGGCGATGCGGGCAAGGGGTTTGCGGTGGTGGCCGTCGAAGTGCGGCGGCTGGCGCAATCGGCTGCCGGGGCCTCCAGCGAAGTGAAGGCGCTGATCGAGCAGTCGGGCGGTGAAGTGAAGGCCGGCTCGCGGCTGGTGGCGGAGGCGGCCGAAAAGCTCGAGGCGATCCTCGTTGCAGCGCGCTCGTCGAACCAGCTGATGGAAAAGATCGCCCGCGACAGCCACGAGCAGGCCTCGGCGATCGAAGAGGTCAACACTGCGGTGCGCCAGATGGACGAGATGACCCAGCACAACGCGGCGCTGGTCGAACAAACCAACGCGGCGATCGAGCAGACCGAAGCGCAGGCCTCGGAACTCGACCGCATCGTCGAGGTGTTCCAGGTGACCGAGCAGGGGCATGGTGGGATGCGGCGGGCGGCTTAGTGACGTTGAGTGAGTAGCGAATAGTGGTCGGATCCACCTTTGCTACTCGCTACTCGCTCAGCCCAATGCCGCCGCCACCAGCGCCTTTGCGTGCAGGTCGGTCGTGTCGTAGGTCGGCAGCGGGCTGACGCTGTCGTCGATCAGCATGCCGATCTCGGTACAGCCGAGGATCACCGCTTCGGCGCCGCGGGCCTGCAGCCTTGTGATAGCGTCGACATAGATCCGGCGGGACTCGTTTCTGACGATGCCCAGGCAGAGTTCCTCGTAGATGATGCCATTGAGGTTGGTGATGCCGACGTCGGGCACCAGCACCTCGAGGCCGCGCTGCTCGAGGCCCTCGATGTAGAAGCGCTTCTCCATGGTGAAGCGGGTGCCGAGCAGCCCGACCTTCTCGATGCCGTCGGCGATGAGCGCATCGGCGGTCGGCGCCGCGATGTGGACGAAGGGCACGCTGAGCGCCGCGACGATCTGCGGGGCGCAGATATGCATGGTGTTGGTGGCGAGGCCGATGACCCCGGCACCCTGGGCTTCGAGCGAGCCGGCGATACCGGCGAGGATTTCACCGGCGCCATCCCAGTTGCCGGCGCGCTGCATCGCTTCGATCGGGGCAAAATCGACCGAGTGGACGATGACCGGGGCGGAGTGCAGGCCGCCCAGGCGGGCCGCCGTCTCGCGGTTGAGGATGGCGTAGTAATGAGCGGTAGATTCCCAGCTCATGCCGCCGATGAGGCCGATGGTTTTCATACCGACGCTTCTAGCGCGACGACCGCCCGACCGGGAGTCTCTGATTTGGCCGCGCTTCCCTGAAACCGCTCTACAGGCGCTTGCGGAACATCGCCACCCGCTTGGTCTCCTCGAAGCCCCAGGCGGCGTGGCTCTGAATGGATGCCGTGTTCCGCAGGTTGACGTCGGAACCGAGCTCCCGGTAGCCGCGGTCGCGAGCCCATTGCTCGGCGAGGGCGATGAAGGCCTGACCGAGGCCGGAGCGGCGATGGGCGGGATCGACGTAGATGCCTTCGACCCAGCCGACCGGTGCGGTGTCGCAGCCATCGCCCCTAAGGCGTTCGCCGACTTCGAGAAAGCCGATCAGGCTATTGCTGTCGAAAGCCCCGAAGGCAGCGAGCCGGCCACCAGAGCCGAGGATTTCGGTGATGTCGGCGTCGAAGCTGTGGCTGCCGTCGCGGGGCCACAGGGCGAGGCGAAGTTTCAGCCATTGCTGCCGGTCGGCTTCGCCGAGCAGGCGCAGCTCAGGCATGGCGGAGCTGTTCGGGGAGATCGGCGAACGCGTCGACGACCTTCAGATATGCCTCGCGCTTGAACGGCACGATGAGGTCCGGCAGGGTTTCGAGCTTCTCCCAGCGCCACTTGTCGAACTCGGCGGGGTGGCCGTCACCGGGGTTGGTGACGTCGATGTCGCTGTCCTTGCCGGTGAAGCGGAAGGCGAACCAGCGCTGGCGCTGGCCGCGATACTTGCCCTTAAGGGCGATGCCGAGAGCTTCGTCGGGCAGGTCGTAGTAGATCCATTCCGGCGCCTCGGCGACCAGTTCAGCGGCACGGATCGAGGTTTCCTCGAACAGTTCGCGCCAGGCGGCTTCGATCGGGGTCTCGCCTTTGTCGATGCCGCCCTGCGGCATCTGCCAGGGAGCGTTGACCTCGGTGCGGTCGGCGGAGCCATCGGGCATGCGGCGTCCGACGAACACCAGCCCCTCGGCGTTGAATACGGCGGCGCCGACGCAATCGCGGTAGGGCATCTCTTCGCGCTTTGGCCTGTCAGAGGGCTTGGGCATCAACTCTGTTCTCCCGCCATCAGGGCGCTGGCCGGCACGATCTCGATACCGCGCTCGCCGAGGCCCCTGGCCCACTCGGTAACCGCTTCGACCGAGACCGGCAAGGCGGAGATGATGCCGATGGCGTAGCCCTTGTCGCGGGCCTGTTGCTCGAGGTCGGAGAGGGCGGCGAGGATGGGGGCACGCGCCGGATTGGCGTCGATCATGGTGTTGACCCGACCGAAGGGGACGCGGTTGGCACGGGCGAGTTGCGGCGCAAGCGAGCGGTTGGATGAGCCATCGTCGAGATAACCGAGGCCACGCGCCCCGAGTTCCTCCATCATCGGGCCGAAATCGGCGCCCGAGGCGGTGAAGCGGGCGCCCATATTGTTGATCAGCCCGACATAGCCGGGGAAGCTGCTCATCACCTTGAAGAGCTTGGAAAGATTGTCGCGCGGCGCCTGGCCGGTGAGCAGGGTATCGGGGCCCGGGTCGTTCTCGGGATAGTCGAATGGCTCGAGCGGCACTTCGAGGAACAACTCGTGACCTTCGGCGCGGGCGGCGCCGACGGTGCGCTCGAGAGTCTTGCCATAGGGGGCGAAGGCCAGCGTCACCTCCTCGGGCAGCTTGCTGATGGCGTCGAGCGTGCCTTCGGTGTTGAGCCCGAGCCCGGAGACGACGATGGCGATCAACGGCTTGCCGCCGGAGGTGGCGGGCGTGTCGGACGGGCGCGAGTAGACATCGAAGGGGCGGATGCCGGTACCGGAGATGCGCGGGATGGCGCCGAACTCGGTTTCCTCGAGCATCTCGGGGTCGAGCGCCGCTGGATCGATCAGCGCGGTGTCGACCGGCTCCGCCACCGCCCCGGCGGGCGGCACCGGGAACATCTCGGGGTCGGCGGTGATGGTGACCTCGCCCGGCGGCACGGCGACGGCGCCGGCGACGCTGTTGGCGGGGGTGCTGCCGGCGATATCGACGGTGGCGCTGGGGCGACCGCCTTCGGGATCATCGACCAGCATGATGCGGGCGGTGACGCCGACGGCGATCAGCGCGACGAGGCCGAGAGCGATGCGAGTGACCGGGATGTGGCGGCGCGGCGGGGTGCCGCCGGCGGCGGCCTCGGCGGCCTTGGCTTGCCTCGCCTTGCGGCGAACGAGGGGCGCGCTGAGGTCGGTCATCGGGTCTGGCCTTCATCCCATGCTGCGAATGGCGACGCGGCCAAACCTGGCCCACGCCCCGGCGGGAATCGAACGGGGCGGCGAATCGCCACCCCGCATCAGGCTCATTGTGTGACGGGCAAAGGGTAAGGAAGCGTTAACCCTGCCGCTTGACGTCTTGTTAACCGGCCGCCTTGGGCGGGAAGGCTTCGTTGGTCTCGAGACCGTCGATCAGCTTGATGGCGTATTGCAGCTGATTGTCCTTTTCCTTCTCGGCGGGCACGTAGACCGAGGAACCGACCGTGGCCTTTTCCTCAGTGCCGCCACCGATTTCGCCCGGCAGTGCGGCTTCGCCGATGATCTCGTCGCGGCCCTTGAACTCCTCGGGGACATCCTGGGTGATGAGGATGTCGGGCTGAATGCCGGAGGCCTGGATCGAGCGGTTATTCGGGGTGTAGTAGCGCGCCGTGGTCAGCCGCATGGCGCCATCGGCGCCGAGCGGAATGATCGACTGCACCGAGCCCTTGCCGAACGAGCGGGTGCCCACGACCGTGGCGCGCTTGTGGTCCTGCAGCGCGCCGGCGACAATCTCGGCGGCAGAGGCGGAGCCACCATTGATCAGCACCACCATCGGCACGTCGGCGAGCTTCTGGTCGAGCGCATCGGGCTTGGCGTCGTAGCGGGCGCTTTCCTGCTCGATACGGCCGCGGGTCAGCACCACGGCGCCCTGCTTGAGGAAGGCATCGGAAACGAACACAGCCTGGTCGACGAGGCCGCCCGGGTTATTGCGCAGATCGAGGATGATGCCCTTGGGAGCCTTGCCGTCGCCGGCCTTGTAGATGTCGTCGATAGCCTTCTGCACGCCGACAAAGGCCTGCTCGGAGAAGCGGGCGAGACGGATGACGCCGACATCGCCTTCCATGGTCATGCGGGCGGCGCGGGTGGCGATGACGTCGCGGGTCAGCTCGAACTTCAGTGGCTCGGTGACGCCTTCCCGCACCACGGTGACGGTGATCTTGGTGCCAACCTGGCCGCGCATCTTCTCGACCGCCTGGTCGAGGGTGAGGCCCTGCACCTGGGTGCCGTCGAGCTCGACGATGAAATCGTTGGCGAGGATGCCGGCCTTGGCCGCCGGGGTGTCGTCGATGGGCGAGACGACCTTGATCACCCCGTCTTCCATCTGCACTTCGATGCCGAGGCCGCCGAACTGGCCGGAGGTATCCTCCTGCACGTCGGAATATTCGACCGGCTCCATATAGCCCGAATGCGGGTCGAGCGAAGTCAGCATGCCCTGCAGCGCCGCGTGGATGAGTTTGCGCTCATCGGGGGCTTCGACATACTCGGCGCGGATGCGGTCGAACACTTCGCCGAACAGGTCGAGATCGGAATACACCTCGTCGGCGCTGCGCGGGGCACTGGCGGGAGCCGTGGCATCAGTGGCGGGCGTCTGGTCCTGCGCGATCAGCGGTGCACAGGCGAGGCCGAGCGTGAACACGGCAGCCATCGAAGCGACTATGCGGAGGGGCGTCAAGCGCATCAAATTCTATCCACTCTGGGTTGGAACAGAAGCCACCGACCACCATCCCGTGGGGTCGACGGGCTCGTTGTTCTTTCGCATTTCAATATAGAGGGTCGGACGGGAGACACCAGCACTGGTCGCGACGGTACGGCCAATTGTCTGTGATCCCATGGTGCCGACGGGTTCTCCCATCATCACGAACTGGCCGATCTGCACATCGACCTTGGCCAGCCCGGCCAGGAGGATCGTGTAATCCTGACCGGCATTGAGGATGACGATTTGGCCATAATTGAGGTAGTCGCCCTGGAACATCACCCAGCCATCGGCAGGTGAGACCACCTGGGCGTCGGCCCGGGTGACCACCGAGAGGCCGCGCGAGATGCCGCCGAAGCCGTCACCGGCGCCATAGTCGATGACCGTGACGCCGCTCGAGGGCATGGTGAGGAAGCCCTTGGCCTGGGCAAACGGCACGGCCGGCTCGGTGCGATCGGTGTTGGCGAGGGCGAGGCGGACGGTGTCCTTGTCGAGCGTCGGGGTGCTGCCGCCGGCGTTCGCCGTGGCAGTCGCCTCGGCGGCGGTAGCGACAGCGGCGGCGCGCTTCTGCAGGTCATCGATCAGCTGCTTCAGCGAAGTGGCCTTGTCGGCCAGCGCCTGGGCCTCCTCCTCTTCCGCGGCCAGCGCGGTGGTGGCGCGGTTCTCGTTCTCCTTGCGCGCGGCAATCAGGGTGCCGATGCGGAGCTGCTCTTCCTCGAGGATCTGGAGATTCGCCTCGAGCTTGCCCTGCTGCTCGAGCGCGTCGGCCTTGATCTTGCCGAGCTCGGTCAGGTCGGACATCACGGTGTCGGCCTTCTTCTGCAGCTCGGGCATGATGGCAGAGAGCAGGATGGCGGAGCGGGCCGAGCCCAGCGCGTCGGAGGGATTGACGATCAGGGCGGGGGGCGGGTTGCGCGAAATCCGCTCGAGCGCGGCGAGCACGTTGGAAATGTTTTCGTCGGCGCCGTCGAGGCGGCCGCGGACTTCGAGCTCCTCTACGATTAGTTCGCCGAGCTTGTCTTCAAGCGCGACGATATCGGCCTCGGCGCGCTTCACCCGCTCGGCCGCGGCGATCAGGGCGGCGTTCTGCTTGGTGCGATCGCCCTGCATGTCGGCGATCTCTTTTTTCAGCGCGTCGGCGCGCTCCTTGGTGACGGAGATCGAAGCCTCGATCTCGTCGAGCGCCTGCTGCTGGGCGGCCATCTCGGGATCGGTGGGCTGACCGGATGTCGCCATGGTGGGCGCCGTGGTATCGACGGCGGGGCGGAGATTGAGGTCGGGGGCAGCGGCCCCGGGGGGCGGAGCATCGGCGGACGTTGCATCGGCAGGAGCGGTGGCCGGCGCAGCAGTGTCGGCGGGAGCAGCGGGCGGCGCCGTTACATCCGGTGCCGCGGCTGGCGCATCAGGCGTCGCCTGCTGAGCCAGCGCGGCGGTGGCAAGCGCCAGCGCCAGAGCGGCGCCCGCGGCGATTGCACGTCTCGACCAGCCCGTTGCCGGCATCAAACTTCCTGGTTCACCCGAATCATGATCACGCGACCATAGCGCAGAGCCCGATAGTCCGGGGGTTTGTCTTTTGGATGGCGGGGCGGGACTCGTTAGCGTGGTCTATCCCCACGCACCGAACGGCACCTCCCCCCTTGTGGGGGAGGTTGGGAGGGGGAGGCCAAGAACACTGACTTCGAGAAGAGTCGCGCCGCGCGGCAGCATCGTGCCTGTGGCCCCACCCCCTCCCGGCCTCCCCAGCAAGGGGGAGGTGGCGGGCTGATGGGTGGGCGGGATGCTGCCCAACAGCAGCCAGGACGCCACGCTCACTCCCGATGGTACGGATGCCCCGAGAGAATCGTCGTGGTGCGATAGAGCTGCTCGGCCAGCATGATGCGAACCAGCTGGTGCGGCCAGGTGAGGGGAGAGAAGCTGAGCGTCAGGTCGGCTTCGCGCACGAAAGCGGGGTCGAGCCCGTCGGCGCCGCCGATGATAAAGCTGACGGCCGGGCGGCCGTCGTCGCGCCAGCGGGCGAGCTGGTTGGCAAAGGCGGCCGACTGCATGGTCTTGCCCTGCTCGTCCAGCGCGATGCGAATGCCTTCGGGGAGGGCAGAGCGGAGCGTCGAGGCTTCGTCTGCCTTGCGGCCCTCAGTGGTGGCGGCGCGCGACTCGGCGAATTCGAGCACATCGAAGCCGGTCAGCGCGAGCGGCTTGCCCGCGGCTTTGGCGCGATCGAGATAGCGCGCGACCAGTTCACGCTCGGGGCCCTGCTTCATCCGGCCGATGGCGGCGATGGCGATGCGCATCGTTCGACAGGCTCACGAAGAGGGCAGAGGCGCCGGCAGACTAGCGACCGTCGGCAGCGAAATCGGCCGCCCACATCTTCTCAATGTTGTAGAACTCGCGCACTTCGGGCCGGAAGATGTGAACGATGACGTCACCGGCATCGACCAGCACCCAGTCGGCGTGCGGCAGTCCTTCGATCCGCGGCTTGCCGAAGCCATGCTCGCGCAGCACCTTGACCAGTTGGTCGGCGACGGCGCTGACGTGACGGTTCGACCGGCCCGAGGTCACCACCATATGGTCGGTGAGCGACGACTTGCCGGTGATGTCGATGGCAACGGTCTGTTCCGCCTTGGCGTCGTCAAGGCTCTGCAGCACCAGATCGATCATGTGGGGTTCCGGCGCTTCTGCAGCCGGGGCGGTTTCGGTCTTCTTTTTGGGCGATGCCATCAAATGGCCTCAGCCCATGCAACACGAGCACGGTTCATGCGTGTTTCAGCTGTCCTTGGTTGTTGGGTCGAAAGGCTAGCGCAAGCGTAGCTATCAATCCTGTCCCATCCTGAGTGGCGAATAACCACTACTCCTTCAATATGACGCTTCGTTTGGCGTTCTGCAAGGCAGCCGGGTTCAATCATTTGACCGAAGCTTGGCTGCGCGCCCGGATGGCGCTCGAAGACTGCGGCGAGGTGATGCCATGCAGATACACCCAGGCGGGGGGCTTGCTGGTCGCCAGCGTCTCGGCGGCCGCTTCGGGCAGGCGATGCTTTTTCAGCGCGATCGCCGCCTTGCTCACCGTGGCGCGGAAGGTCGAGCCGGGGCGGGCGTAGACGGCGATCGGCAGCAGTGCGGCGATATCCTGCCAGCGCTCCCAGCGATCGAACTGCGAAAGGTTGTCGGCGCCCATGATCCAGACGAAGCGGGTATCGGGGCAGGCGGCGACCAGCCACTCGAGCGTATCGACGGTGTAATGGAACCGGTGCGCGGCCTCGACGCCGGTGGGGTAGATGCGCGGGTTGGCGGTAAGCGCCCGCGCGGCGCGGACCCGGGCTTCGAGCGGCGCGAGCTCGGAATGGTCCTTCAGCGGGTTGCCGGGGGAGACCAACAGCCAGACCGCATCGAGATCGAGGCGCTTGAGGCACTGCTCGGCAACGAGGCGGTGGCCCTCATGGATCGGGTTGAAGCTGCCGCCGAACAGGCCGATGCGCAGACCCGAGCCGAAGGGCGGGAGTGCGGTGATGTCGGGGGGGAGAGTCATGTGCAAGCGGCCTCCCCCCTCCCGGCCTCCCCCACAAGGGGGGAGGTGAAGAGTCGAGGTTGCGGCTCGATCGTGCCCAATGAACCGGCAGGCACCTCCCCCCTTGTGGGGGAGGTTGGGAGGGGGGTGGCCAAGCGCGCTGAACTCAAGGCCGGGTCTGCCCCGTGCCTTCGACCAGATACTTGAAGCTCGTCAGCTGCTCGACGCCAACCGGGCCGCGGGCGTGGAACTTGCCGGTGGCGATGCCGATCTCGCCGCCGAAGCCGAACTCGCCGCCATCGGCGAACTGGGTGGAGGCGTTGTGGAGCAGGATGGCGCTGTCGATCTCGTTGAACCAGCGGGCGACCGAGGCAGGATCCTCGGTGATGATCGCCTCGGTGTGGTGCGAGGAGTACTTGCCGATATGGGCGATGGCCTCGCCGACATCGGCGACCACCTTCACAGAGATGATGGCATCCTCATATTCGGTGTGCCAGTCCTGCTCTGTCGCGGCAATGGCCTCGGGGATCAGCGCCATGACGGTCGCATCGCCGCGGATCTCGCAGCCCTTGGCGACCAGCGCCGCGATCACCGGCCGGAGGTGGGTGGCCACCACATCGCGATGCACCAGCAGCGTTTCGGTGGCGCCGCAGACGCCGGTGCGTCGCATCTTGGCATTGAGGGTGACATCGACCGCCATCGGCAGCTCGGCGGACTTGTCGATATAGGTGTGGCAGATGCCTTCGAGATGGGCGAACACCGGGACGCGGGCTTCCGACTGGACGCGGGCGACCAGCGTCTTGCCGCCGCGCGGCACGATGACGTCGATGGCGCCGCCGAGCCCGCCCAGCATCTCGCCGACGGCGGCGCGATCGGTGGTGGGGACGATCTGGATCGCATCGACGGGCAGGCCCGCGGCCCTGAGCCCGGCGACGAGACAGGCGTGGATGGCGCGCGACGAGTTCACGCTGTCCGACCCACCGCGCAGGATCACCGCGTTGCCGGCCTTCAGCGTCAGCGCGCCGGCATCGGCGGTGACATTGGGGCGGCTCTCGAAGATGACGCCGATGACGCCGAGCGGGGTGGCGACGCGGCGGATGGTCATGCCGTTGGGGCGGGTCCATTCGGCCAGTACGCGGCCGACCGGATCGGGCAGCTCGGCAATGGTGCGAAGGCCCTCGATCATCTGATCGATGCGCTTGTCGTTGAGCTGCAGCCGGTCGAGGAAGGCCCTGGAAATGCCCTTGCCTTCGGCGGCGCGCATATCGAGCGCATTGGCCGAGAGGATGTCGTCGCGGCGATCGTCGATGGCGTCGGCGGCAGCGTGCAGTGCCTTCACCTTGCTCTCGGGGCTGGCGAAGGCAAGCACGGCCGCGGCGGCGCGAGCGCGCTGGCCGAGTTCGAGCATGACGGCGGAGAGGTCGACAGCTTCCACAGCGCTCATCAGACTTTGGCCTCCAGGCCCATCAGCACCACCATGTTGTCACGGTGGATGAGTTCCGACCGCGTGCCGATGCCGAGCAGGTCGGAAACGACGCGGGAGTTCTTGCCCTTCACCAGGTCGGCTTCCTCGCGACCCATGCCGGCAAGGCCGCGGGCGATCTCGCGCCCATCGGGGTCGACGATGGCGACGGCATCGCCGCGGCCGAACTCGCCGGTGACCCGGGTGACGCCGATCGGCAACAGGCTCTTGCCGTCGAGCAGCGCACGGGCGGCGCCGGCATCGACATGGATGGCTCCGAGCAGTTCGAGATGCCCCATGATCCAGCGCTTTCGCGCCTGGGCGCGGGATTCGGCGGGGGCAAACAGGGTGTGGCGCACGCCTTCGGTCAGGGCGCGGAGTGGGTGATCCTCGGTGCCCCTCGCGATGATCATGGCGGTGCCGGCCTGGGTGGCGATCTTTCCAGCCTCGACCTTGGTGGTCATGCCGCCGCGGCTCAGATGGCTCGCAGCGCCGCCCGCCATGGCGTCGATTTCCGGCGTGATCGCGGCGACGAAGGGCAGGTGCTCGGCGTTCGGGTCCTTGCTCGGGGGCGCAGTGTAGAGCCCATCGACATCGGAGAGCAGGATCAGGCAGTCGGCCTCGATCATGGTGGCGACGCGGGCCGAGAGGCGATCATTGTCGCCATAGCGGATCTCGGCGGTGGCGACGGAATCGTTCTCGTTGATGATCGGGATGGCGCCCAGGCCCAGGAGGGTCGAGATGGTGGTGCGGGCGTTGAGGAAGTAGCGCCGCTCCTCGGTGATGTTTGGGGTGAGGAGTATCTGGCCGGTGACGATCTGATGCTCGGCGAGCGCGGCGGCCCAGGCCTGGCTGAGCGCGATCTGCCCGGCGCTCGCGGCAGCCTGGCTCTGCTCGAGCGGCAGGCTGCGGGCATCGAGGTTGAGCAGGCGCCGGCCAAGCGCGATGGCGCCCGAGGAGACGATCACCAGCGACACGCCCTGCGCCTTCAGCGCGGCGAGGTCGGCGGCGAGCGAAGCCAGCCAGGCGGCGCGGAGCTTGCCCGTCGTGCCGTCGACCAGCAGCGCCGAGCCGATCTTGATGGTGATGCGCCGATAGGGCGCCAGCGCGTTCGTCATCACGGCACCCAGGTGGGCTCGGCTTTGCGGCGTTCGCGTTCGTCGCGCTCGGCCTTGTCGGCGTCCATCTGCGCGATGATGCGGTAGAGCACCTTGTCGACGCCCTCGCCGGTGACGCCGGAACAGGTGAAGACCTCGGCCTTGCTGGCGCGCTTCAGCACCTTCACCTTTTCCTTCACCTCATCGGGGTCGATCGCATCGATCTTGTTGAGGACGACGATCTCCGGCTTTTCAGCCAGTTCCTCGGCATAGGCGGCAAGCTCGCCGCGGATGGTCTTGTAGGCGGTCTTCACATCCTCCTGCGTGCCATCGATCAAGTGGACGAGGATGGCGCAGCGCTCGACATGGCCAAGGAAGCGGTCACCCAACCCCTGGCCTTCATGCGCGCCCTCGATCAGGCCCGGAATATCGGCCAGCACCAGGTCGCGTTCACCGATAGTGACGACGCCCAGGTTGGGATGGAGCGTGGTGAAGGGGTAGTCGGCGATCTTCGGCTTTGCGGCGGAAACCGCGGCGAGGAAGGTCGACTTACCGGCATTGGGCAGGCCGACGAGACCCGCGTCCGCAATCAGCTTCAGCCGCAGCCAGATCCATTTCTCGGTGCCGAGCAGGCCCGGATTGGCGCGGCGCGGCGCCTGGTTGGCGCTGGTCTTGAAGTGAGCATTTCCGAAGCCGCCATTGCCGCCTTCGAGCAGGACCAGCTCCTGGCCGACCTCGGTGAAATCGGCGATCAGCGTCTCGCCGTCTTCCTCGAACACCTGGGTGCCGACCGGTACCTTGAGGATCGCATCGCCGCCCTTGGCGCCGTGCCGATCCTTGCCCATGCCATGGGTGCCGGTTTCGGCCTTGAAGTGCTGCTGGAAGCGATAATCGATCAGCGTGTTGAGGCCATCGACACAGCGGATGATGACATCGCCGCCGCGCCCGCCATTGCCGCCGTTCGGGCCGCCGAACTCGACGAATTTCTCGCGCAGGAACGATACCGCGCCGGCACCGCCATTGCCGGAGCGCACGAAGACCTTTGCTTGGTCGAGGAATTTCATCTGGTACTTTCTCGGGTGGCCTGCCGGTGGGCCATCCAGGCGGTGCGTGTCAGTTCGGTGTCGATATGGCGCACCTCCTCTCCGCGCGCAAGGCAAAGGCGCGATGAGGTGCCGATCTCGACGAATCCGACCTTCTTCTGGATGGCCAGCGAGGCTTTGTTGAAGTGGAACACCCCGGAGGCGAGAGTTGGCGCCGCCGTGGTCTCGAAATACCAGTCGAGGCTGGCGCGCACCGCTTCGCTCATCAGCCCGCGGTTCCAGAACGGCTGCGCCAGCCAGTAGCCGATCACCGTGCCCTCGATGTCGCGGTGAAAGCCGACATTGCCGATCACCCCCTCGCCGTCGAGGTCGATCATGAAGCCGGTCTCGCCGGCCGGGGTGTCGGGCCGCCAGGAGCGGAGCCAGGCCTTGGCATCGGCGAGCCGGTAGGGGTAGGGCACGCGGCTCAAATTGCCGGCAACGGCAAAGTTGTCGAGGAAGCGGGCGATGCGCGAGGCATCCTCGAGCACCGGCTGGCGGAGCGTGAGGCGCGGCGTGCGGAGCGTTACGTCCATCAGTTGGTCCTCGTTCGCCGTGCCGCTTCGTAGTCGGCGCGGATCAGCGTGGTCTCGACATGCTCGATGTCGCGGTTCTGCGAGCGGACGAAGCGCATGCTGGTCGCTCCGGCATCAATGAATCCGAGTTTTTTCTGCACACCAAGCGACGCCATGTTGCCGACATGCGCGCCCGAATGCACCAGATTGTCCGGCAGGACCGAAAAGTGCCAGTCGAGCAACGCTGCACTGGCCTCGGTCATGATGCCCTGCCCATGGTAGCGGCGGTTCAGCCAGTAGCCCAGCTCCTTGGCGATACCGACAGCGCCAACCATG
This sequence comes from Devosia sp. GW821-FHT12F11, assembly GCF_058806655.1. Classification (NCBI taxonomy): domain Bacteria; kingdom Pseudomonadati; phylum Pseudomonadota; class Alphaproteobacteria; order Hyphomicrobiales; family Devosiaceae; genus Devosia; species Devosia sp. GW821-FHT12F11. Next base: position 310,914 of record NZ_JBXAPX010000007.1, on the reverse strand, counting down.
CCCTCGCCGGGCAATTCAATGGCGAAGTGCGCCGCACCCGGCACGGCGGGCTGCTGCATCCCGACCCAGGCGAGCGCGTCGGCCTCGGCATAGGGGAACGGCACGACGGTAAGGTAGCGGGTGACCTCGTAATCGCTCAGTGCCTCGACAATGGCGGGTGCGTCCGTTTCGCGGATCGGTCGCAGACGCAGGCGCTCGGATTGCAGCTCTAGCTCCATTTCGGCTGCTCCAGTTCGAAGAATAGGATCGGCTGGTCCTTCAGTGTGCCGGCTGGGTCGGTGCCCTCGCCGGTGCGGATGAAGCCGGCCTTCGTTAGAACGTTGAGCGAGCCGGCGTTGCTGGCAAGCGCCCGCGCCCGGATCCGCGGGAACAGGCGCGTGCCGAAGGCCGCCTCGATCAGGCCTTTCACCGCCTCGCTCATGATGCCGCGGCCCCAGTAGGGCTCGCCCAGCCAATAGCCAAGCTCGGGCAACTGGCCGGCCTCGAAGGTGAAGCCAACGACACCGATCAACCCGTCATCGAGGGTGATGGCGTAAGGCCGCTGCGTGGGCTGCTGGGCGATGATCTCGACGAAGCCGATGCCGTCGGCCCGGGTATAGGGATGCGGCAGGCGCGACAGCTTGTCGGCGATCGCCTTGTTGTCCGCGAGCTTTACCAGATCAGGCACATCGCCGCGGATGGGGGCGCGCAACACCAGGCGTGGGGTCTCGATCCGGTGCGGCAGGGCATCGCGCTGGCGGCGGGCCGCCAGCTTCGCGGTGGCCTCGGCCAGCGCCTTGGCCTGGGCGGCAGGGCCCATCAACTGGGTCCGCCGCCGGGGCACGTAGTCGTCATCATCCTCGAGCGTCGTCATCAGGCAATCCTCCGCGTCAGATCCACTGACGCCATCCGGTTCTCGGTCCACACGATCACCTCGCCATCGCGCAGGGCGCGATAGCGGAGGCCTCGACTGCACAGGTGCCTGACGGCTCGTTCGGCCGCGGCACTTTCGGGATGCGGCGAGCGGTAATGCGGCACGATAGCGTGGTCGATCAGCCCGAGGCCGTCCCAGATGGTCTCACGGTCGTAGCCCCTGGGCGCCTCGTCGGGGTCATCGATCAGGTGAATGCCTTCGAGGCTCGGCGCCGCCACGACGGCGCCGGCCGAGAAACCGCCATAGACGATCTCGTCATTGTCGAGCATGTCGACAATCACGTCATCGAATCCCGACTGCTTCATGGCGCGGCGCAGCACAAATGCATTGCCACCGGTGACCCAGACGAGATCGAACTGGCTGAGCCGGGCGCGCAGCCCCTCGGGATCGCCGAAATACTGGCGCAGGTCGAGCGGCGTGGCGACGATACCGAGCGAGCCGAGTTCCGAGACCGGGTCATAGGCTTCGTTGCGATAGAGCTCGCGCGCCGCGGGGGAGATGTTGTCGAGCGCGTTCTCGATGATGGCAGCGTGCCGGCCATTGCCGAGAAGAGCGAGGAGCGAACCGGCGCGGTCGCCGATCCGATAGGAGCTCAGATACAGTCTCATTTTCAGCCGCCCTCACGACGAAAAAGACAAAAGGGGAACCGGATTCCGGCTCCCCTTGGATCTTGTCGCGCGGTCGACTGCCTAGTCGCCTTGCCGGGGAGCTGGTCTCCGGCAGGGGTTGCTAGGCCTCACCGGGTTATTCTGCTGCTTCTGCTGCCGGGAGTACCGACACGTAGACTTTGGCGTTGGCGCGGGTTTTGAACGCCACGGTGCCGGGAATAAGGGCGTAAATGGTATGGTCGATGCCCATACCGACGCCGGTGCCCGGGTGCCATTTGGTGCCGCGTTGACGGATGATGATGTTGCCGCCGATCACAGCTTCGCCGCCGAACTTCTTGACGCCAAGACGTCGGCCAGCCGTATCGCGACCATTGCGGGAGGAACCGCCTGCCTTCTTATGTGCCATCGGTTAGACTCCTTATTCCTTGTCAGCCTTGGGAGCGGCCTTCTTGGCCGCCGGCTTCTTGTCTGCAGCGGGCTTGTCGGCCTTGGGCGCAGCTTCCTTCTTGGGAGCGGCTGCCTTCTTGGCCGGAGCCTTGGTCTCGGTCGCCTCAGCAGCCGGAGCTGCCTTCTTGGCCGGTGCCTTCTTCGCGGCCGGCTTAGCGGCGGCCTTGGGGGCCTCGGTCACGCTGGCCGAAGCCGCAGCGGCGGCAGCGCGCTTTTCGGCGCGGGCCTTGGCAATCTCGTCGACCTTGGTGGTCGGCTTTGCGCCGCCGGTCAGGATCTCGGTGATGCGCACGGTCGACAGACGCTGACGATGGCCGTTGCGGCGATCGTAGTGCTGGCGGCGCTCCTTCTTCAGGATGATGATGGTGCGCTCTTTTTCGGTGGCGATGAACTGGCCTGCGACCAGGGCGCCTTCCACGAGCGGCGCGCCAACGGTGACCGCGTCGCCGTCGCCAACCAGCAGGACCTGGTCGAAGGTGACCACGTCGCCCGGCTGAGCGTCGATCTTCTCGATCTTCACCACGTCATTGGCGGCAACCTTGTACTGCTTGCCACCGGTCTTGATCACTGCAAACGTCATTGTCGTCCCGGGGACCTCCCGGACCTCTTCGTTATCGCGCCCTGTGGCGCCGCAGGCGATGCCTGATCCTGCGGGCTTCGAGATAGGCTGCCGATCCAGGGATCGGCGGCGGCCTCGGACAGCGGTTGAACAAATCAAAAATGCGCGCAGCAGACGCCGCACGCAAGTCGAGCGGCCTTATCGTGGGAAACGCCACGGGAGTCAAGGCCGGAGTCCAGGCGCGCTCAGCTAGTTCGGCCGCACCGCGAGCAGCTTGCTGCGGATCTCTGCGGCGCTTGCTGCCTCGGCTCCGAGGACCCGCGCCTTGTGCTCGGCCTGCCAATGGGACAGCGACCAATCGGCCCCGGTGTTGGAGACGCTGATCGCCGGCAGATAGGCGTCGGCCTCGAACAGATCCTCCTCGACCAGCGCGGCCAACGGGGCGCGTCGGTATTCCTCGCCCTCGAAGGCATCGAGCAGATCACGTTCGAACGGGCTCAGGTCGATCAGCAGTAACCCTTCGGCCGCGGCGCCGGGTGCGCGGATCAGCGCCGGATAGATGCGGCCGGGATAGTGCACGGCGCGCAACCCCGGCGCACGGGCGGCATGCTGGCCGCCGGCGCGCAGCGGGCGGCCGAGCACGGCGGCCAGCAGATCGGGGTCGCGCAGCGTGCCGTAAACAAAGAGCGGAAGAGTCATGCGACGAGCGGCCAAAGAGTGTTGCAGGCTCGATCATGCTATGCCATAAGCCCGCCCGTCTCGACCAGCCGCGGTAACGCGTGTTCGACCTCGCGGAGAGGTGGCAGAGTGGTCGATTGCACCGCACTCGAAATGCGGCATGGGGGCAACTCCATCGGGGGTTCAAATCCCTCCCTCTCCGCCATTCCTTCCTGAAATTGCTATCGGCTCCGGCCGTCGCGGGATGGCAGGCGAAAGGCCTTGCAGTTGCGCACGCATCGGAGAGGCTGGCTTGTGAAACAGCTCTGGCCGGCGAGGACGGCTGGGCAGCCGGCATCGTCGTCCGAGAGGGATCGAAGCCGCCGGCCCTGAGCCAGGCCGGCAGCTTTCGGGCGTCCGGGCTCGTCGGCCCAGACTATTCGGCCATCAGGTATTCGTTGCTGAAGTAGGTCGAGAAGTCAGGCTTCTCCGCCAGCGCTACGCCGTTGCCGTCATGCAGGATGCCCGCGGCGAAAAGATACTGGCCGATGGCTTCCATTTTGGCGGGAGCGATGGTGCCGATCTCGCCGCCAGCGCTCTGCAGATAGTGTCCGTCGATCAAGGCCTGCAGCGAGGCCCGGATCAGCTTCCGATCGGTCAGGACATCGCTATTGGCGGCAATGAGGATGTCCGCGGCCTCGTCCGGATGGTCGACTGCGTAGGCGTAGCCGCGCTGCGTGGCGCCGATGAAAGCCGCTGCGGTTTTCGGGTTGGCGCCGAGGTACGCCTCGCTGGAGCCGATCAGCGTCGTATGCTGGTCGGGGACGCCAAAGTCGGCATAGCGGAAGGCGCGCTGGGCCTTGCCGTCGAGTTCGGCCTTGACCCCCTCCCAGGTATAGACTTCGAGCGTGAAGTCCACCGCGCCATTGGCCAGCGCTTCATAGGCCGAAGTCCCGAGCGTCACGGTCTCGAACGTGCCCTCGCCGCCATCCTCCTTGATCATCGAGGTGATGAGCGCATTCTCCCAGGCGCTGCCGAAGCCGCCATAGGTCAGGCCATCGAGGTCCCGCGGGCGCTGGATATCGGCGCGGTCGGCATTGAACACCAGCCGGCCGGTCTCGGTCTGGGTGACGGCATAGACGCCCTTGAGGTCGGCGCCGGCGGCGCGCTGGGTCATGAAGCCGATGGAACCAACGATGCCGAAGTCGGCGACATGGTTGGCGACGAGCGCGCCCGCAGAGGTGTCGGTATAGGGCAGGATTTCGACGTCGAGCCCGGCCTCGGCATAATAGCCAAGCTCACGCGCCACATAGAGCCCGATGTGGTTGGTGTTGGGGGTCCAATCGAGGGCGATGGTGACGTGCTGCTGCGCGACGACCGGACTGGCGGCGAGGCCAAACAGGCAAGCGGCGGCGAGCGCCAGGCGGCGGAAGTTCATCGTTCAAGTCCTTTGGTTGGGGCGGAGAGGAGCAGATCGAGGACGCCGGTCTCGATGGCGGCGACCGCTGCGCCGGTGCGGCGGGGGCGCGGCAGGGGCACGGCAACTTCAGCGACGACGCGGCCAGGGCGGGCCGACAGCACATAGATGCGGTCGGACAGCAGCACCGCCTCGCGCACGTCATGGGTGACGAGGAGGGTGGTCCAGGCGTGGCGGTTCCACATGGTCTCGAGCCAGCGCTGCATATCGGCGCGGGTGAGGGCGTCGAGCGCGCCGAACGGCTCGTCGAGCAGCAGCATGTCCTTGTCCTGCACCACGGTGCGCAGCAGCGCGGCGCGCTGGCGCATGCCGCCGGAGAGTTCGGCAGGATAGTGGTGCTCGAAGCCGGAAAGGCCGAACTCGGTAAAGAGTGGCGCCACGCGCCGACGCGCTGCGGCGCGCCCGATGCCCTGCACCTCGAGGCCCAATGTCGTGTTGTCGATGATGCGCCGCCAATCCATCAGCGCGTCGCGCTGCGGCATGAAGGCGAAAGGGCGCCGGTCGGGGTGGAGCGGCGCTCCATCGAACAGCATGGCGCCGGCATCGGGGCGCAAGGCTCCGGTCAGCAGCTTGAAGATGGTGGATTTGCCCGAGCCGGATGGGCCGAGAATGGAAACGAATTCGCCTCTGCCAACCGAGATGGATACATCGCCAAGCACAGAGAGATCGCCGAAGGCTTTGGCGATGCCGCGCAGTTCGAGGCGCGCGGCGCTCATGGCTTGTCGCTCCCGGACAGGTGCAGCCAGGGCATCGACAGGCGCTGGATCAGTACGGTCGCCCCGAACAGCAGCAGCGTCAGGCTGGCGCTGACCATGACCGCGGCAAGCACCAGGTCGGGGCGAAAGTTGTTCTTGGCGTTGAGGATATAGATGCCGAGCCCTTTGGCCGCGCCGGCATACTCGGAGAAGATCGCGCCGACCACGGCATAGGTGATGGAGATCCTGAGGCCGGCGAAGAAGAAGGGCAGGGCCGAAGGCAGGCGGGCGATGAGGAAGACGCGCCAGCGTGGCGCCCCCATCGAGGCCACCAGTTGTTCGATTTCGTCGGCTGTCGAGGCATAGCCCTGCAGCAGCGCGATCAGCATGGGAAAGAAGGTGACCAGCGCCACCAGCATGATCTTGGGGGTGAGGCCGAAGCCGAACCACAGCACCACCAGCGGCGCGATGGCGATCATCGGCAGGGTCTGGCTGATGACAAAGACCGGCAGCAGGGCGCGCCGCAGCGGCCGGAAGAAGTCGATCAGCACCGAAAAGGCGAAAGCGGCAGAGACCGAGCAGGCGAAACCGAGCAGGGTGGCGCTGATGGTGGGGAGCGTGTTGTCCCACAGCGCCCGATATTGCAACGCGCCCTGCGCCAGTACCCGGGAGGGCGAGGGCAGCGTCGTCGGTGGAATACCCGAAAACCGGGCATAGGCCTCCCATAGGAGGATCAGGCCACCGACCGACAGCAGGGCGGGCCATAGACGGCTGAAAGCTGTTGCGGCGCGTGCCGCGACCGGGCGGATGAAGGGCATCGACATGAACCTTGAAGGGAAAGCGGCCGCGCCCCAGAGCGCTTTCAGGAAAGGCTGCAGACCTTTCCGGTTCGAAAGCGCGACCAAAACAAAGACTCTAGCGGGCGGTCGGGCTGTTCGCGGAAACGGTCAGGTCGATGGTGACGTGCCCTTCGGGCGGGCCGAACCGGCAGAAGGCTTCGGCGAGCGTCGCAAACACCGGACCGGCATCGCCCCGCAGCACCGAGCAGAAGTGCTTGGAGCGATCGAACACACCTGAGCTCTTCAGGAAGTCGATGCAGCCATAGATCTCGTCCATGTGCTGGCCGGTGCCCATCACGTAGAGCGAGAACTGGGCGGCTATGGTTTGGCCGGTTTCTGCGGCCGAGGCGACGGCCTGATGGGCGGCCGCCTGGCGGGCGGCCAGCGGTTCGAGCGGACCGGCGAGGGCGTCGGTGTTGCAGATCGCCTCATCGGGCTCGCCGGGACAGCCGCGTGAAATGGCGGCTGAGAAGGTCACATGCCTGCCGGCCTGCGCTGCCGCGACGAAGAGGTCGCGCATGGCCGGAAACAGCACCTCCGGCGGCCCGACCAGGAGGGTCGAGATGTCGTCGGTCTCGATCCGCAGCCGGTCCCGATAGGGATCGAGCGCACCGAGCGCCGAAAGGATGACGCCGACGAAATCGTCGGTCATGGGATAAAGGGAAATCTGTGCGCCAGAAAACATCGCCCGCCTCGCTCCGCTGGTATTACCCAGATCAGCTTTAGGGTCCGCGCACTTGGCGTGCCGCATCTCAGCCCCGGCAATACGGAGCACCCCTGTGGATGGCGTTGCTTAGACCACGGTTGGGGAGGGATTGGAAGAGGCGGTTTTTGGATTTGGGTTGATTGGCGCGGGCGCGCCCATCATTGGCCGGACGCAGTATGCGCCGGGTTGACGCGGGCCGGCTTCGTACTCGCTCGGTCCGGCTAGCGCATGCTGCGACCGCGGAAGATCGCCTTGTCGATAACGGCATGGACGCCGAAGTTGCCGTCCGCAACCTGGGTCACGCCGAAATCGACGGCGAGCGACATGATGGTCAGCGCCTCGTCTTCGTTCAGTCCGTAGACGTCCATCAGGAACCGGCGCGTCTGCCGGAAGGCGTTGCGCAGCGCCAGGTCCACGGTCGACTTCTGATATACCTCAGCCTGGGCATTGCGACCGAGATCGCGCAGGTAGTTGAGGTGGCTGAAGCTCTGGATCACCCAGCTGTCGGGGGTCTCGATCAACGGCGCCTTGAGGCCGGTGACGCAGGCCGCTGCGTCGGCGGCTCCGGCCTTGTGGAGGCGGATGCGGATGTCACCGGTCAGCGAGCATTCAAGCCCGGTGCCGTTGATCTCGCCGTCGGACAGGGCGAAGTGCCCGTCGCCCATCGAGAGCAGGCCGCCCTCCACCGATACCGGCAGGTAGATCCGGGACCCCTTGCCGGCGCGCCAATTGTCGATGTTGCCGCCGAAATAGCTCGGCGGGATAGAATCGACGAGTTCGGACTCCCGCGGCGCCAGCGCCACGAAGCCGAAATGCAGGCGCGCCGGAATGGCGATACCTTCGAGCACGGTGCGATGCTCGACCAGAGTGTGGTCGACCGGCACGCCGGGATAATCCATGGTCTTGTGCATGACGCCGAACGGATCGACCTGCGGCTGCCACACGTAGCTGTAGAGCGGACGAGCCTCTTGGGGGCGCTCGAGATCGATCTCGAAGATGGTGACGGTCTCGCGCTTCGCCCGGTCGAGCAGATCACCATACTGGTACCCCCACCAGGCCGAGGCGTTCGAGGCGAAGGCCTTGCCGGTGTGCAGCGGATTGCCGCTGGGCCGGGGCCGGATGTCGATGATTTCAACCTCGATCACGTCGCCGGGCTCCGCCCCGCGCACGTAGATGGGGCCGGTGCAGATATGCACCCCGAACCCTTCGCCCGCGCCGCGCCCGAACACCGAGGCGTTCATCGGTCCGGCCCCGCGCCGGTCGATGTTCTTGCCTTCACTCGTCCAGCCGAAGACGCTTTCGGCGCCAGCATCCCCCGCCACCATCCGATCCCAGTCGTCGCCGGAATGCTGGGTGAGCGTCTCGATCGTGACGGTGGCCCCCGGCTCAACCCTCAGCACCGGCGGCAGCGTGCGACTGACATAGCCCCAGTGTACCGTGTCGGCGGTCGCCGGCAGGTGATGCCGATCACCGGGCCACGGCTCAGGCGCGGGCCTCGTTGCCTCCTGCGGCCCGGCAGGCGGAGCTTTCGCGGGCGGTACAGGCTGGTGCGTCGTTGGCCTGCCACGCTGGGAGTAGCCGTCATCGACCGGCACGGCGGCGCGGCGCATCTCCGTGGGGGTCATGCGGAAAGCCGTGCTGAAGGCGCGGCTGAAATGCGCCTGATCCCGAAAACCCCAGCGCTGGCCTATGGCGGCAACGCTTTCGCGTGCGTGGTTCGGATCGAGCAGGTCCACCTTGCAGCGCTGCAGCCGCAACTGCCGTACATGGTCGGAGAAATTCTCGCCCCGCCCTTCGAACAGCCGCTGCAGGTAGCGCGCCGACATCCCCTCCTGGCGGGCGATATCGGTGAGCCCCAGATCGGCGTTGGTGAGCTGGCTGTCGATCGCGGCCGAGACTCTTCGGAAATGCGCCGCCTGCACCTGGGTCAGCCCGCCGTCCGGGGCGTTTGCCTCACCGAGCAAGGCGCTTGCCACCAGTTCGGTGAGCGCGATCTCGCCGGCGGCCAGATCGGCCTGGCCGAGATTCTCAATATCGGCGGCCAGCGTCCGCAACAGCGGCCGAGCCGCGGCGGCCGCCACCGTGCGGCCCAGCACGACCGGCAGCCGCACCGGCACGCGGCCCAGCCGCGCCGCCAGGGGCCCGCGTTGCAGTCGCAGCAATACGGCACGGAAATCGGTACGCCAGTGCATCTGCCAGGCTGTGCTCATCTCGAGCGCGACGAGGTCTCCGTCGGCCAGCTCGAGCGCGGTTCGCCCGGCGGTGAGCCGCGCCCTGCCTCTGCCGACGAGCAGCAGGAGCATCGGCGCCCCAGGCCCGTGCGCAACACTCTCGAGTGCCTGCGCTTCACCGGCGAGATCGGCGAGCAGAGCACCGGAGCTGGAGGGCGAAGCCGCGATAGTGCCGCTGGCTCCGCTGGCCTGCAGCCCCAGTTGCGCGAGCCGCTCCAGCCATGCGGCGCGGCGGCGGTCGAGGGGCACGGTTTCGACGCTGAACCGGACGGCGCTCATGGTGTCCCTTCACGCGCCGCAGACTGCGGCGCTGCTTCGGCACCCACCTCGATCAGAGCTTCCCAACCCTGAGCTTAGCATAGCCCGGCCGACCCGCCAGTCTTTGCCGTGAGACGAACAATCTCTTGCCTTTTGGCTGTCAGGCAGGCGCCCGGCAAGGTTCGGCGCGGAGTACTGCTTCCGACGTACATTGTTGATAATACGTCAGAAAATGGAACGACGAAGTGCCAGGAGCCGATCGAGCCGGGGGCCGGACAGCCTATTCGCCCGATTGCCTGAGCCGGGCCTGACCGGGATAGTTGCGCGTAGATGCAACCCCGGCGAAGGACACCCCATGTGCAAAGGCGATGACGTTAACTGCCCTCAGTTCGAGGCCCATTATCGAAGCTTCAAGGAGGATCTCAACGTTGAGCGCCGCAGCTTCCTCAAGAGTGGCTTCCTGGCGGCGGGTGGCCTTGCCGCCCTCGGCGCCGGCGGCGGCATATCGCTGGTCACCCCGGCGCTGGCCCAGGCCTCTGCTGCCCGCCAGCCGCAGCAGCGCGCTTACCACTATCTCCCCGCTACCGCCGACACAGTGCATTGGGGCTTTTTCAGCAAGACGCTGAAGCCGCAGGTCGAGATCGACTCGGGCGACATCGTGACCATCGAGACCCTGACGCACCACGCGGGCGACGATCTCGAGCGCATGGTCGAGGGCGATGAAGGCGCCGAAAGCGTCTACCTCTGGACCAAGGACAAGAAGGGCGTCGACCGGCGCGGCGCCGGCCCGACCGACCCGGCCGTCTACAAGAAGGGCTCGGGCGAAGGCATGGGCGTCCACATCCTCACCGGCCCGGTGTTCGTGCGCGACGCCGAACCGGGCGACATCCTCGAGGTCCGCATCCTCGACTGCACCCCGCGGCCTTCTGCCAACCCGAAATTCGCGGGCAAGTCCTATGGCTCGAACGCCGCGGCGAACTGGGGCTTCCACTACAACGACATGCTCGAGGGCAAGAAGCGTGAGGTGATCACCATCTATGAAGTGGACGTCACCGGCAGCAAGAGCTGGGCAGAAGCGGTCTATAATTTCCCCTGGGTGCCGCAGACCGATCCGTTCGGTGTTACCCACACCACCATCGACTATCCCGGCGTGCCGGTCGACCACGCGCTGACGACGCGCAACTACGACGTGCTGAAGGGCATTCGGCTGCCTATTCGCCCGCATTTCGGCACGCTTGGCCTGGCTCCCGCCGAAGCCGATTTCGTCGACACCGTGCCGCCCAGCTATACTGGCGGCAACATCGACAATTGGCGCATCGGCAAGGGCGCGACGATGTACTACCCGGTCGCCGTCGAAGGCGCGATGATGTCGGTCGGCGACCCCCATGCCAGCCAGGGCGACAGCGAACTCTGCGGCACGGCGATCGAATGCTCCCTCACCGGCACCTTTCAGTTCATCCTGCACAAGAAGGCCGACCTGGCCGGCACCCCGCTGGAAGAGCTCAACTATCCTATGCTGGAGACCCAGACCGACTGGCTCGTACACGGCTTCTCGTTTGCCAACTACCTCGAGGAGTTGGGCCCCTCGGCGCAGAGCGACATCTACTCGAAGTCGTCGGTTGACCTCGCGCTGCGCGACGCGTTCCGCAAGATGCGGCACTTCCTGATGACGACCAAGGGGCTGACCGAGGACGAAGCGGTGTCGCTTATGTCGATCGGCGTCGATTTCGGCGTCACCCAAGTCGTTGACGGCAACTGGGGCGTCCATGCGATCGTCAAGAAGGACATCTTCGCCGGTCGCGGCTGACCCCGGGATATGTGCACCGGGGGCTGGTACCGCTACAGCGGCAGGTAGCCGGTAAAGCCGGCGATCTTCCAGGCCTCATGCTCGCGGCGGAGGTGGAATACCGAGCGCCAGGCGAGGATCATGGCGTCCCCGGATTGGCGCCGGATCTGGCCATCGATGCGCTTATGCGCGAGCGCCGCGTCGCCGTTGATGTCGATGCGGTCGATCGATTGGCTGCGGAACCAGGCGGCCCGCAGCGGCTCGGCGAACTCGGCCGGGTTCCAGCGGGCGGCGATGGCGGCATCGCGATAGGCGGTAACCGACGCATAGGCCGGGCGCCAGTCGGCCGGATCGAGCGACAGCGCGGCATCGATGCCGAGAAAGCCGGTCTCGACATAGTCGGCGGCAACCAGCGACCAGTCGCTGCTCAAGAAGAAATCGCTGTCGCGCCGGACCAGCATTTCCCAGATGGCGAAGCGGTCGGCGTCGTCGGCTGCGTGGGGGTTGGTCTCGCTCATCCCGTCTGAATGTCCAGCGGCAGGGGGAAATGTGGTTCGGGCAGGGTACCGCCCATCGACTCCGAGATTCTGCGGGCGGCGCGGTAGAGCATGATGGCGGCATCATCGAAGGGAACGATGATCTGCTGGCTGGTGAGGAACGGCATAGTCAGCGCCGCAATCGAGATCCCGGCGGTGTTGATGATGGGGAAGCTTAGGTCGGTCACCCCTTGCACCATCTCGCCTTCGATCCGCTCGTAGCCGCGCTTGGCAATGATCTCGATCCGGCCGCGGTAGCGCTTGGCCTGGTCGGGCGGCAACAGCGCTTCCGATTGGCCGAGGATCCAGGCCTGCACCGGGGCAGGTTGAAAGGCGATGATGGTGCGGCCCGAGGTGCCGCGGATGGCCGGGCTCGCCGCGCCGACCCGCAGGCGGATGGCGATGGGGGCCGGGCTGTCGACCTGGGCGATGATGCGCTGGTTGAGCCCATCGAGCACCGCCATGTGGATGGCCTGCGAGGTTTCGAGCGCCAGGGCGTTCATGATCGGCTGGGCGGCGTCGACGACGCGACGGAACGGCGGGAACAGCGTTGCAAGGCCATAGAGCTGGGTCGAGAGCACCAGCGCTTCTTCGCCGGGCGGCCGGATCAGGTAGCCGCGGCGCTCGAGCGCCATCACCATGCGATAGACCTCTGACAGCGAACGGCCAAGGCGCTGGGCAATCTGGCTTGGGGTGACCGGCACGGTGAGCGTCGCCAAGAGCTCGAGCACGTCAAGGCCCTTTTCGAGCGCCGGTGCGGTGTATTCTGCCTTTGGAACGGGCTTGCGGCGCTTGCGCGATCCCTTGGCGGCCGGCGCACCGTCTTCAGCTGCTGCCATGCTCCCCCCGCTCGCTCGTTTCGGCGACGATGTCCACTAACACCGCGCCAGTCGGCCCGCCACCATGGGGGCGGACCGGGGCACAGGAAATCGCGAGCTCAGTCCCAGAGCAGCAGCCAGCCCGCGCCCGGGCAGTCGAACAGATGCTCAACGCCGGTCGGAACCCCGTTGGCGAGCGGCAGCGCCTTTACCGCGCCGGAATCCCAACCGGCGACCAGCACGTGGCTTTCAGTGACCAGCAAATGCTGCGGCCATTGTGTCTGGCTGCCGCGTTCGGCGACCAGCGTTGGGGTGGCGCCTGAGACGTCGAAGGTCGAGATGGTGTCGAGGCTGCGGTTGGCGAAGTAGACGTGGCGCCCATCCAGGGCGCGCTGGATATCGCCGGGATAGTTGCGGCTCCAGCGGGTCTTGCCCGGGCCAGTCTGCTGCGTCGCCCTGACATTGGCCCAACTGGACGCCGGATCGCCGAGGCGGCCAACCACGAGGTTGGAGCCGAGCTCGCCACTGACCGCCAGCCGCCCATCGGGCAGCACTACGGCGTGACGCGGCCCGGTGTTGGCAGGGACCGCCGTCGCCCGGACCTGGGTCAGGGCGTCGGTGCCGGGTTTTGTGAGGTCGAGGCTGAACTCGCGCACCAGGTCGGCGCCGAGGTCGATCACCACCAGCGTCTCGCCGATGAAGAAGGCCTGGTGCGGGTGGGCGTCGTCCTGCCGCTCGAGCTCGGGGCCACCGCCGCTGAGCTTCAGTTGCACGATCGGCCCCTCGAAGCTGCCATCGGCGGCGAGGCGCTGCAGGCCGAGCATGCTGGTGGTGTAGTTGGTGACGATGAGCAGCCGGCCGCTCGGGTCGACGACGAGGTGGCAGGGCTCGGCGCCCTCGCTCGACTTCTCGCCGAGGGTAATCGCCGTGTCGCCCTCGACCCGCCAGGCATGGACATCGCCCTCCATGCCGACCCGCGAGGTGCCGTAGATCACCGGCAGCGTGGGGTGGCGCGTCAGGCTCGACAGCTGGTTGACGCGGGCCAGGGTCTTGCCCCGCCACTTGCCGTCCTGCTGCACCCAGCGGGTCAGCCCATGCAGTTCGAATACGCCGCGCGATGCGACCAGCAGCGACTGCCCCTCGGCCAGTTTGAACTCCGACATCGTTCCCCCCAAAAAAACTATTCGGATGCGCCGGGACCGAAACCGTCCCAATGCGCCACGACCTTGCCGTTCTCGACCACATTGGCGCGACGCAGCATGGCGAAGGCCATGCAGACATGGTTCGGCACGATCTCCAACCGTGTCCCCACTGGTAGCGGCATCGGCGCGCCCTGGCCATGCCAACGCAGCCAGCCGTGCTCTTCCGACATCTTCTCGATCACCCAGCCCGGCGCATTGACGATCAAGCCCATGCCGGGGAATTCGTCGCGATGCGCCGAAGCCGGCACCAGGTCGGTGCTCAGCGATTTCGAGCCCGCATCGATGCAGGCGCGCTCGGGGTCGGGATGGCTGACCACGGTGGCGATGACGCGGATGGCGGTGGTCTCGAGGCTGGCATTGCCGAGCGCGATCTGGCCGACATCGTTGAAGGCATAGATGCCGGGGCGGATCTGGGTGACGCCGGGCACATGCGCCACTTCGCGCGCCGACGCGGAGGCGCCGAGCGAGACGATCGGCAATGGCACGCCGCGGGCCCGGATCGTCTCGGCGACGCCGACCATGAACGCCCCGGCGGCCTTGGCGCGGCTCGCGAGATCGGGGTGGTCCTTGGCGCCATAGGTGGTGCCTTCGTGGGTATAGATGCCGACGAGCTCGACGCCCGGCAGGGCGTGGACGGCCGCCGCGACGTCTGGCGCCTGGTTGGCGGCAACACCTTCGCGACCGAGGCCCGAGTCGATGGCCAGCATCATCCGCGCGGTGGCGCCGGCGGCGGCGAAGACTGCGCCGATGCTGGCGGCGGCGGCCTCGCTGTCGGTGGCGAGCGTCAGGTCGACCCGTCGCGACAGGGCGAGGGCGCGTTCGGCCTTGTCGGGGCCGACGATCGGGTTGGCGACAAACAGCCGCTGCACCCCGGCCGCGGCGAAGGCCTCGGCCTCGCCGAGCTTGGCGACGCAGAGGCCATCGGCGCCGTGCGCCACCTGGCGGAGGCCGATCTCGGCCATGCGGTGGGTCTTGGCATGTGGAAACAGCTCGACCTTGGCCGAGCGGGCGATCGCCGCCATCTCGTCAAGGTTGCGGTCGAGCACGGCGAGATCGAGCACCAGGCCGGGCGTCGCGACCGGCAGCTCGGCCCAGCTCGGGCCTGCGGCGTCGTTGGCGATGGAGATGGCGGTTGCGGCCATGGTCAGGCTCCCAGCCTCAGCGCCCGGCCGGCGCGGTGGCCGGTGACGCGGTTGTTCTCGACGGCGAATTGGCCGTTGACCAGCACATGGACGATGCCGGTGGCGGCCTGTCGCGGATGCTCGTAGGTGGCGTTGGCCTTGACGTTGGCGGCATCGAAGACGACCAGATCGGCCTTGGCGCCGGCGGCGATACGGCCGCGATCAGTGAGCCGCAGCCGGTCGGCGGCGGAGCTGGTCATGTGGCGCACGCACTCCTCCAGCGTCAGCACCTTTTCCTCGCGCACATAGGTTTCGAGCATGCGCGGGAAGGTGCCCCAGGAGCGCGGATGCGGCCGATCGCCGACGAGGATGCCGTCGCTGCCGACCGTGTGTTCCTCGCGCTGCATCAGGGTGCGGACATGCTCCTCGATGCCGATGAAGAACACGCAAGGGGCGGCGCGCTCGGTGGCGATCAGTACGTCGAGGGCCAGTTCGGCGGGGGAGGTGTTGAGCTTGCGGGCTGCGTCGGCGAGGTTACCCTCCATCATCCATTCCATCTCGGGCGCACCGGGGAGGCCCGCCAGATAGACGCTCGACCAGTTGACGGTGAGGCCCTGGTGGCCGTCCGAGCCGATGACGTCGAGCGCCTCGATGATGCGCTTGCGGGTTTCCGGATCCCGGAGCCGCGCCATCTGCTCGTCACCGCTGCCGGACAGCGCCCAACTGGGCAGTTGCGAGAGGAGCGTCGTCATGCCGGCGAGGTAGGGATAGGCGTCGAAACTCAGATCGACGCCGTCGGCGATGGCGTCGTCGAACATCTTGAGCAGTTGCGGCAGCTTGCCCTTGTTGGCCTCGAAGCTCAGGTGCGTGTGCGCCAGGTGCAGCGCCACGCCGGAGCGCCGGGCGATTTCGAAGCACTCGCCATAACCGCCCAGCGCGTCGGTGCCGTAATTGCGGTGGTGCGGGCAGTAGAAGCCGCCATATTCGGCCACCACTTCGCAGAGCGCCACCAGTTCGTCGGTATCGGAATACATCGCCGGCACATAGGTGAGGCCGGTCGAAAGCCCGACACCGCCTTCTTCCAGAGCGGTGCGGAGCAGCGCCTTCATCTGTTCGAGCTCGTCGGGGGTGGCAAGCCGCGGAGCATTGCCCATCACCAGCATGCGGAGGTTCCCGTGCGGCACGAGGTAGGCGCAGTTGACCCCGACGTTGCCGTCGAGGCGTTTCAGGTATTCGGCGACGCTGCGCCAGTTCCAGTCGAAGCCCGGCGGGTCGTCGTTCCAGCCCTTGATCTGGCTGCGCATCTCGATGAGCGTCGCATCGTCGATCGGGGCGTAGCTCAGGCCGTCCTGGCCGAGCACCTCGGTGGTGACACCCTGGCTGAGCTTCGACGTGTGATCGGGGTTCACCAGCACCTGCAGATCGGAATGGGTGTGCATGTCGATGAAGCCCGGCGCGATGCAGAGGCCATCGATGGCGACGATACGATCGGCCTCAGGGCGGCGGGCGCCCCTGAAGATGCCGGCGATGCGGTCGCCGATGACGAGCACGTCGCCGCGCACGGGCGGCTTGCCGAGGCCGTCGACGACGAGGCCGCCGGTAAACAGGGTAGAGGTGCTCATAGGTTTTCGACTTGCAGTTTCTGGTTGGTCTTGGCGCTGAGATAGATGGCGTCGGTGACGGCGACGACGTGCGCCGCGAGACGGGCGGTGAGGCCGGCGGGAGCAGCAGCGCCGAGGGCGCAGGCGATCAGCGCCTTGGTGGGCGCGCCCGGATCATAGACGCCGGAGGCGTCCGGGGCGCCAAACTCGACCACTTCGCCGCTCGCACGGACGAGACGCAGCGTGTCGGCGACCGAGTCGGCCCAGAGCTGGCCGCGATTGCCATAGAGCGCCATGTGCCATTGCGGGCGCGCCAGGTACGGGTGGGTGGAGGCGGCGCTGATCGCCGCCGAGCCGCCACCGGCGAATTCGGCGTTGACCGTGGTGTGGAGGTCGATATCGCTCCTCGGTGGGAAGGTGCTGGCGTTGAGCGCGACGATCGGCTCGCCCACCAGCCACTCGACCATGCCCAGCTCGTGCGACATGGTCACCGCCGCCGAACCGCCGCCGGAAATGGCCTTGTCGGTATAGGTTGCGGTGTTCGACTCGGCCTTGCCGCCCCAGCCGCCATCGGTGCTGCCCGAGAGCAGGGCCCGGGTGTTGACCGCAAGGTGCATGGTCAGGTGTTCGACGGAGCCGATCTCGCCGGCCTCGATCAGCTTGCGGCTCAGCGCAAAGATCGGCGCCGCCGGCCAGCCGAAGCCGACGAGCAGCGCCTTTTGCAGCCGCTCGGCGGTGTCGCGCATCCGCCGGGCCGGCCCGGCGCTCAGCGCGAAGGGCTTTTCGACCAGCACATGCGCGCCCGCTTCGAGCGCCGCGATCACCTGTTCCTCATGGGCAACGGGTGGGCTCGAGACGACGACGATGTCGGGGCCGAGCGCCAGCGCTTCGCTCCAGTCGGCGAAGTGCGGGGCACCGAACTGCGCCCCGAGGCTTGCCGCCATTTCGGCATTGGGGCTCGAGAGCGCCACCAGCTTGACGCGCGGGTCGGCCGTGAGCGCCGGCAGGTGGCTCGACTGCGACCAGGCGCCGGCGCTGAGCACGGCGGCCTTGATGGTTGAACTCATTTGCCCACCCCGGCAGTAAGGGCGCCGACGACGTGGCGCTGGAAGATCAGCACCAGCACGGTCGGCGGCAGCATCGACATGACGGTGGCTGCGGCCAGCGCGTTCCAGTTGAACTGCTGCACCGACTGGAAGCCGGCCAGCAGCGGCGGCACGGTCAGCTGGTTGGTGAGCACCAGCGCGTAGAAGAATTCGCTCCAGGCTTCGAGGAAGATCAGCACACCGGCTGCGACGAGGCCCGGCCGGGCAATCGGCACGATGATGATCCACAGCGTCTGCAGGCGGGTGGCGCCGTCGATCTTGGCCGCCTCCTCGATCTCGCGCGGCAACTGATCGAAGTAGTTCTTGAGGATCATGATGGCGAGCGGCAGGGTGAAGACGTTGTAGCTGATGACCAGCGCCCACGGGGTGTTGAGCACGCCGATGACACGGAACGCCACGAAGAACGGGCCGATAATGGCGATGGCGGGGACGATCCGGGTGGCAATCACCGACAGTTCGAACGCGCGGGCGCCGCGGAACGGATAGCGCGACAGCCCGTAGGCGGCGGCCCCGGCGATGAACAGGTTCAATACCACCAGGATCGAGCTGACGAGGAGGCTCTGGCCGATCGTCGGCACCAGGCGGGTGCCCATGTCGGTGCTGCCGATGCCCTTGCCGCCGGTATTGCCGAACAGCACCGCCGCATAGTTGTCGAGCGTGATGCTGGAGGGCACCAGCGGGAAGGGTTTGACACCCAGCTGCGAAGGGGTGATCAGGCTCGAGACCACCAGGTACCAGACCGGCAGCAGGATCCAGATGGCGAACACCAGCACACCCAGATAGATGGCGATGCTGGTGGCGAGGCTGCGGCGCCGGCCGCGCTCGAAGGCGGAGGACGCCATCAGTGCATCTCCCTGCGATAAAACAGCCGGACGATGGTCAGCCCGCCGATCAGCGCCACGACGCCGAGGATGACGGCGAGCGCCGAACCGAGACCGATATTGGTGTTCACGAACAGCTGCCGGTAGATCAGGATGCTGAGCACCTGCGTGGTGTCGCCTGGTCCGCCCTGCGTCATGGCGAAGACCACGTCGAACTGCAGGAAGGCATAGATCACGTTGAACACGGTGACGGTGATCAGCACCGGCCGCAGCCAGGGCAGGGTGATGTTGGAAAAGCGCTGCCACCAGTTGGCGCCGTCGAGCTGGGCCGCTTCGTTCAGTTCCTCGGGCAGGGTCTGCAGCCCCGCCAGTAGCAGGATGCCGGCAAAGCTCGCCTGCCGCCACACCGCGGCGAGCACGGTGATCGGCAGCGCGGTGTTCGGGTCGGACAGGAACGGGTGATAGTCGCTGGTCAACCCCAGCATCATCAGCACGGCGTTGAGCCCGCCGACGCTGCCATCGGCAAACCATTTCCAGAGGATGCCGATGACCAGCCACGGCGTCGCCCACGGAATGATCAAGAGGGCGCGCGCCAGCCCGCGGCCGATGAAGCGCTGATTGAGCAGCATCGCCATGGCCAGCCCGATCACCGTCGAGAGGATGACGAAGCCGACCGAGAAGGTGAGCGTCACCTGCGCCGAGCGCCAGAACACCGGGCTCGAAAAGATGATGGTGAAGTTCTCGAGGCCGACGAACGGCCCGAAGCTCGAGCCGCTCGCGGGCACATCGTGGAAGCTATAGACCAAGGTGAGCAGGGTCGGCAGGGCCAGCAGCACGATCAGGATGATCATCGCCGGCGCCACGAGCTTCAGCCCGAATGCGCGATCGGCCTTCGGTCCGAGTAGGTCAGCTGCTCCTGCCATGGGCTCCCGCGTCCTGTTGCTTGGTCATGACTATTCACCCCCGCGGCCTCGCGGTGGATCGGTGTGCCACCGCCCCGAGAGGGGCGATGGCGGGGTTCGATCTGGATCAGAGCGTCCGGCCGCCCTGTGCGCCCTTGGCGGCAGCGGTCAGGTCCTCGACGGTCTTCTGCGCCGTCGCCTGGCCGAGCAGCAGGGCGTGGACGATGTCGCCGACCTTGGCCTGGAAATCCGGGTACCAGGGCAGGGTGCGGGCCGGCACGACGTTCGACTTGGTGGCGAAGGTGTCGGACAGCAGAGCGAGATCGTAATAGTCGGGGAACGAAGCGACCACTTCGGGGTCGGTGAAGAAGCCGGCATAGGGGGCGGCGAGGCCGGCGGCCTTGGCCCACTGGTTGAACACCTTGAACTTCCCGTCGGTGTCCTTCCAGCCGTAGTACTTCATCAGGTCCCAGGTCGCGAGGCGCTCGTCGTCGCTGTCGGACTGGCCCATCTGCAGCACTTCGCCGATCTGCAGCGTCGACGGGCCTGCCGGCGCCGTCTTGACGTTGGCCGATTGCGGGCCTTCGAGCGAGCGGATCGAGGTCAGGAAGTAGTGGTGCAGCACGTAGAAGGCGGCGTTGCCCTGCGCCATCTCGTTGCTCAGCTTACCCGGATCGTCGGTCAGCAGCGACTTGGGGGCGAGGCCTTCCTGGTACATCGCCTGCCACCACTCGAACACGCCCACCGTCTTGGGATCGTCGGCGAACACCGGCTGGCCGGCATCGTCGAAAGCGGTGATCTCTTCGTTGAGCAGGTAGGTGTGGAGGTATTCCTCGCAGAATTCCTTCACCCAGTAGGCGACGTAGGGCGAGGCGACGGTCGACTGCAGCGACTTCGAGGCGTCGTAGATTTCCTTCAGCGTCGTCGGCACGGCGAGGCCGGCATCGGCGAGGAACTTCTCGTTGTAGTGCAGCATGTGCACGGCCGAGAAATACGGGGCGCTGATGATGTCGCCGGCGGCGTTGACGTGGCGGCCGCGGGCGCTCTCGAACATGTCGGCGATCATGTCGTCGACGCCGGGCAGGCCGTTCAACGTCTTGGCCCAGCCCTCGTTGACGAACTTCTGCGAGTTGTAGGCGAAGTTGTAATAGAGGTCGATCTTGTCGCCGCCGCGCAGACGGGTCTGCAGCGCCGGGGTGTAGCCGAGGTTCGGGATCACGGCGACATTGACCGCGGGGTTGCCCGCTGCCGTCCATTCACCGACCAGCGACTTGATGGTGTCGGGCTGGAAATCCCAGGCCAGCATATCGAGCGTGCCCGAGTAAGCGGCCTTGGCCGTGCCGGTCATCAGACCCGGCAGGAGGCTGGCGGCCAGCGCCGATGCGCCGCCGGCCTTGAGGAAGGAGCGGCGGTTCAGCGAACCGAAGCCCCGGGTGGCGTTAGTGGTCGTCATAGCTTTCCCTCCTAGACGAACTGAACCGACAACACGTCGCAAACGACGTTCCGATCTCCTGCAACCACCGGTTACAGGCCTTCCGGGTCCGGCCCGACGGACCCGCTCTTCGACATCTCAGCCGAGCTATCTGGCCCAACCGATCGGCAGGCGAAGCGCTTCCCTGTTGCCTCGCTGCCTGTCGTCAGATCGCAACGTTATGACGGCTGCAATCATATATCAATACGACTTTTCGCATATGAAAAGTCCCACGCTATCGCAGAGTTTTCATAACGATTTCAGCGGTTTCGAGCGTCCGATCGATATCCGCATCGGTATGCGCGGCGCTGATGTGGTTGCGCTTGATCGGCATGGGCAGCATGAAGATGCCGCGCTCGCACATGCCCTGGCGGAAGGCGAGATCGCGCGCCGTGTCGTTGACCAAGAGGTCCTCGTAGCGCTCGATCTTGCCGCTCATAAAGTAGGGGGTGAACACCGAGCCGAAGCCGGCCGACACCATCTCGATGCCGAGCCGGCCGGCGATTTCCGCGAGCCCGGCGCGCATCCGGTCGCCGAGCCGAAAGGTGCGCTCGTAGACCGTGCCGTCCTCGAGCGCCGCGATGGTGGCCAGCGCCGCGGCCGAGCCGACCGGATGACCGTTATAAGTGCCGCCGACGAACACCTTGCCGCCCGGCGCGGTCGAGAACTGCAGCATCAATTCGCGTTTGCCCGCGATGATGGCGCAGGGATAGCCATTGGCGATGGCCTTCGCGAAGGTGCTGATATCGGGCTTCACCCCGAGCACCGACTGATAGCCGCCGAGCCCGTGGCGGAAACCGGTGATCACCTCGTCGAAAACCAGCACGATGCCGTGCGTATCGCAAAGCCGGCGCAGCCCCTCGACGAAATCCTGCCGCGGCAGCACGCAGCCGATATTGTGCGGGATCGCTTCCATGAAGATAGCGGCGATCTGGCCGGGGTGGTCGAGGATCGCCTGCTCGGTGGCGGCGAGGTCGTTGAACGGCACGATGATGGTGTTGTCGATGGCGTCGGCGAGCTGGCCGGCGCTGCCTGGATCTTTCTTCCCGATCTTGTCGGGTGGGCTCGCGATATTCATCAGCAGGTAGTCGTGCCAGCCGTGGAAGGTGCCCTGGAACTTGATCAGTTTCTCACGCCCGGTGACGCCGCGCGCCAGCCGCACCGCCATGTAGGTGGCTTCCGAGCCCGAGGAGAAGGCGAGCGCCATTTCGGCCGAGGGCACGTGCTGCACCACCTTTTCGGCGAGGGCGATCTCCTGCTCGGTGATGCCGACCCCGACCATGTCGGGACCGGTCAGCGCCTTGGCGACGGCGGCATTCACGGTGGGGTCGTTATGGCCGAGGACGATCGGGCCGAACGCGGCGTGATAGTCGAGATAGGTGTTGCCATCGACGTCGCGAATATAGGCGCCCTCGGCCCATTCCCAGGCATAGGGCTGGTTCAGCCGGCGCGTCGCAGAGTTGACGCCGCCAGGAATGACCTTGGTGGCGCGTTCGGTGATGCTCTTGGATTTTTCGATATGCATGGGAAACCGGGAACTGTCTTAGGAAAGGCCGAGCAGCGTGAGGCTGTCGCGGTGGATGATCTGTTCGATCTTGTCGGCGGGAACGCGCGGCAGCGCCGTACCTTCGACGATGGCATTGACGGTGCGCAGCGCGTGCAGCGTCTCGGCCGGAGTGGTGATCGGGTAGTCCGAGGCGAACAGCAGCTTGTCGAGCACGTTCCACTCGGTGGCTTTGATCATCCCCTCATAGAAAGTGTAGGGCCGGTAGAGCAGGCCCGAGACGTCGGCATAGACATTGGGGTGCTTGCGGATCACCACCGCGGTATCGACCGTCCAGGGATGACCCATATGGGCCATGATGATCTTGAGGTTCGGGTAGCGCATGGCGATCTCGTCGACCACCAGCGGGTGGGCGTATTTGATCGGCGCGGTGCGGACCGGCGAGGTGCCGATGTGAAAGAGGATCGGCAGCCCGTGCCGTTCGGCCTCGCGGTAGATGGCCAGCGCCCGGCTCTCGAGTGGCTCGAACACCTGGTAGTTGGCGCCCATCTTGATGCCTTTGAGGCCGAGGTCGGTGCGCGAGCGCTCGATCTCCTCGAGTGCCTTGGGATCGTGCGGATGCACCGACATGAAGCCGATGAGGCGATCGGGGTGCGCCAGCGTAAAGGCCGAGGTGGCATCATTGACGCCAACCGCCACGTCGCCCGGCTCGTTGAAGCCGTTGACCCCACCGGTAACTTCGCCCGGCGCCCAGGCGACACCGAAGACGATCGACTTGTCCGCCGGCTGCTGCGCCGCGAGGAAATCGTTCCAGCTATAGACGGAATCGACGGAGCGGTCGGGCCGCCAGGTGTGGTGCAGGCGCCGGTTTTCCGGCGGCACGGCATGGCGGAACTGCGGGGTGTGCGAGTGGACGTCGATGATCATGGAGCGGTGGCTTTCTCAGAGCGTTTAGGGGCGCCGAGTTCTTCGGAAATGGCGAGCGCGCAGGCCTCGACGGCCTTGGCGAGTTCGCCGAGACCATCCTGGGTGACGCGGGTGGTGGGGCCGGAAATGCTGACGGCGGCCACGACGGCGCCGGAGTGGTCGCGGATGGGAGCCGCGACGCAACGCAACCCCTGCTCGATTTCCTCGTCGTCGATGGCATAGCCGCGCGCCCGGATCTCGACGATCTGCTCGGCGAGCCGCTTGGGGTCCGTAATGGTGTGCGGCGTGTGCGGTTCGAAGCGCATGCGCGCCATCAGCTGCCGGCGCACCGGCTCGTCCTGGAAAGCCAGCAGCGCCTTGCCGACGCCGCTGCAATGCAGCGGGTCGAGGAAGCCGATGAAGCTCGCCATGCGCATCGAGCGCGAGGCATCGAGCTTGTCGACGCAGAGCGCATTGTCCTCGCTGAGGATCGAGAGGTGCACGGTCTCCCCGGTGCTGGCGACGAGACTCTCGAGATGCGCGCGGGCCGAGCGGCGAAGATCGAGCTCGCCCATGGCCCGCGCACCGATCACCAGTGACAGCATGCCGAGCCGATAGGTCTGGCTCTGCTCATCGCGATCCAAGAGCCGCCGCGCCGTCAGCGTCGCGAGAATGCGGAACACCGTGCTCTTGGGCAGTCCGGTCTCCATAACGATCCCGTCCACGGTCAGCAGACCGTTCTTCCCCGCTACCGCGGCGAGAATATCGACGGCCCGATCCACGGACCGAATGGCGTAACGATCGTCTGAAGAATTCACCAGATGAACTCACAGTTTGGATAGTGAACTGAGTACAGCTGGAATCCGGGGCGGCGTCAAGCGGGCGCTGCGGAGAGCGCGGGGCGATGGACGGAAACGAGAAGGAGCCGGCGATTGCCTGTTGGTGTCTTTGGCAGGCTGGCGGGCCTGCTTCGCTCGACATCCGGCACGCCCACAACGTGCTCCGAGCTGCCGCTTCGCGCCGATGAACAGTGCCATCAGTCAGGGTTCAGCCAAGGGCTCCGATGCTGTTCTCTATCTGGCATTGCCCAGGCATCTGAGAGGAGCTGATCATGACCAACCGGCGATCCGTGTTGCTCGTCGCCCTGCTTGTTTCCGGTCTTTCCGCAACCCCGCCCAGCAAGGCAGTCGATGTCACCGTCGAGTCCGGCGCCTGTGACAGTGCGCTCTCCTGGCAGCAGGTCGCCAATGCCGGTGTCACCCGCATCCGCAGTATTCGCGGAACCAACATGCTGCGCCGCTACGTTGGTCAGATGAACTGGCAGGGCCAGCGGATGGTGGTCGGCGCCGAGGTGCATATGTTCACCTGTGAGCTGACCAACCTGGTCGCTCCAGTCACGCGTGACACGCCGATCTTCGGTCGCTACGCGCGGACGGGAGGATTTGGCGGTTAATCTCCGCCCGTTGCGAGCGTTGCGGTCTGGCGTGCCCCGGCCAGCTCGAGCGCCGCCGGCAGGCGCAGGGTGATGTCGTTCTGGTCGATGGGAATCTGGTGGCGCCTGAGGTGGGCGGAGCGGATGAGGGCGGCGTATTCGGGAAGCTGGATATAGGGCTGACCGGCCAGCCATTCCGGATCGAAGGCAGGGATGGCGAATTGGCCGCGATGCAGTTCGATCAGCGGCTTTGCGGTCGGGAGCAAAGCGAGGAGGTTGGGCCAGTCGATGGCGCCGTCCCCCACTGGCGCCAGGTGGCGGCGGAGATCCGTGTCGCCTTCGAAGCTCAGGGTGGCGTCGTCGATGTGCACCTGCATCACGTGTGGAGCCAGGCGCCGGGCAGCGACGAGCGGCTCCTCGAGCCGGACCAGCATATTGGCGGGGTCGTAGGAGATGCCGAGGGCGTCGGGGCCGACGCGCTCGACCAGCTCGAGACAGTCGTAGGAGGTGATTTCTTCGTGCGTCTTCACCAGGGTTCGCATGCCGAGAGCGGCCAGCACCGGCCTGAGATCAGTGAGCAGCGCCGCGACGGCGTCGAGCTGGGCGCGCCAGTTTGCGGCGCGGTCTTCGAGGGTGCCGATGGTGAAGAACATCTCGCGCATGCCGACCGACGCGCCGGTTTCCAAGAGGCGACGCACACCGCGGGCGAGGTCGCCGTCACCCAGTCGCAGCTCGCGGTCGTGGCGGTCGAGTCGCAGCGGGTTGAGCCAGTCGAGGCTCGCGGCAATGGCAATGCCGAGGGTGTCGGCCTCGGCCTTGAGTTCGCGCAGTACCGCGGGGTCGAGCGTCGGGCTCAGTTCGAACAGGCTGTAGAAGGTGATCTCGCCGGCGCCGAGCGCGGCGGCCTTGCTGATGGCGTCGAGCGGGTCGTTGCCGGCGTCGGGGATGCTGCCGCGCATGAGTGAGAACATCGGAGGCTCCTGGAGTGCTCTGGGGAAGGGTCTGGCATGGCGGCCCAGCGCTCACGGACGTCATTCCCGCGCAGGCGGGAACCTAGTGGGATGCTGCGGCGCTGGCTGCAGTTGAGAGATCCCACTGGGTCCCCGCCTGCGCGGTGATGACGCCGATGGTTAGGGCCGGGCTCGCGCCCGATCATTGGGTAGGTGCAGCCCATCGCAAAGGCGCTCCTAATCGATCGGGAACACGCCGCGGGGAAATCTGGTCAGCCATTCGGCGCCGGTATCGGTCACCAGTGCGACATCGCCGGCACAGACGTGGCCGAGGCTGGGTAGGGTGAAGTTGGGGTGGATCTCGAACACCATGCCCGGTCGCAGCAGCGGGCCGTCAACATCGCGGCTTTTGTCGCGGCGCGGCGACAGTGCTTCGGCGAGGCCGGGCTCGCTGTAATCGAGGCCGAGGGCGTGGCACGACTGGAAGCGGAACGGGTCGCTGTCGCGGCTATAGGGGCACATCGCGTCGATACGGGCTTCGATCAGGTCGACCAGCTCGTGCACCGGACGGCCGGGAACGAGGGCAGCGAGCGCGGCATCCTGGATGTCGAGCAGCCGGGCGGCGGCGTCGCTGAGCTCGGGTGCCGGCTTGCCGCGGCTGCCGATGCGGAGCCCTTGCGCGAAATAGCCTTCGAACGACACCATGGTGCCGAGCTGCACGCGATCGCCGGGTGCGATGCGCGGCGGCAGCTCGAACATCTCGAACCAGGTCACTGGCGGTTCGGGGCCGGTGGAAAGCCAGAGGCGCGAAACATCGGCGCCCAGCGCCCGGCCCGCATGCTCGACTTCGGCCATCAGACGGGCCGGGGTGGCCTCTGGCTCGGTGGCATAGGCGAAGGAGCGGGCCAGCATGGCATCGGAAATCTCCGAAGCGCGGCGGTGCAACGCGGTTTCGGCCGGGTCGCGGTCGAGGCGCATGGACTGGAGGAGCGGATCGATCCGCACCATGCGCGGGAAGGACGAGGCGAAGGTGGTGGCGAGCTTCGCCGTCATCTCGTCGGCGCCGGCAACGCCGACGCGCCACCGGTTGGAGTGCGCGATGGCCGAGGCGCGGGCGACGAGGCCGGCCGGCCCGGCGATCTCGACTTCGTAGAGGCTTCCGACACGGGTGTTGAACAGCCGGGCCTCGTTCTTGCCGGGGGCGATGATCACTGCGTCGGTCAGCGTGATCACCAGCATCGAGGGCGCCCACATCGGGGTGAAGTTGGTGAACCAGCCGATATTGCCACTCGATTGGGTGGCGGCGGCAAGGCCGCGCGGCGCCGAGAAAGCGACGATGGCGTCGAGGCCATGCCGCTCGAGCAGCTCGCGACCGGCGCTTAGCCGTTGTTCAAGCAGGGCGATCGGCAGGGCGGTGGTCATGGCTCGTCCACAAGGTGAGTGAGGCGGTTTTGCTTGGTCGCGAGATCGAACCGGAAAGGTCTGCAACTTTTCCTGATCACGCTCCGGCTGTGCCGCTTGACAATACGTTCGGGATGGTTCGATATCAGACTGTAAGGAAAGTTACCAGACGGTCTCAGATGGACATGCAGATCCTCTCCGGCAGCCCCCGGTTGCTGCGAAACCTCAACGAGAAAGCCGTGTTGCAGCGGCTGCTCTCGGAGGGGTCGCTGACGCGCATGGAGCTCGAGGCCTTCACCGGGCTGTCGAAGCCGGCGATGTCGGATCTGCTGCGCCGGCTGGAAGCCGCAAACCTTATCCGTCGCGACGGAGAGAAGGCCGGCACCTATGGCCCTAAGGCTGGCCTGTGGAGTCTCGAACCACGCTCCGGCTTCGTCGCAGGCATCGATGTCGGCTCCCACGGCATCGATGCCGCCATTTCCGATATCACCGGCAACACCATTGCCAGCTTCCGGCACGCCGCCGAGCCGGGCGATCGCTATGACGCGCATGAGCGGCTGACATCGGTGCTCAACAGCGTCACCCGGGAAGCCGGGATCACGGTGCGCGACATCGACCAGCTGGCGGTGGGTCTCCCCGGTATCGTCGACATCCGGGCCGGGAACCTCCGCAAGGGCCAGCAGCTCCCCAACTGGGAGGGCTACCACATCCCGGAGGCGCTCGAGAGCGTGCTCGGGCATCGGCATGTGCTGATCGAAAACGACGTGAACCTTGTCGCCATCGAGGAGATGGCGTGCGGCGCCGCCAATGGCGTGCAGTCGTTCATCCTCTTCTGGGTCGGCGATGGCGTCGGCGCCGGCGTGGTGATCGGCGGGCGGCTGATGCATGGCTCCACCGGCACGGCAGGCGAACTGGGCGGCGCCATAGTGCCCGACCGGATGGCGAAGCCCGGCGAGCCGGTAAAGATGGCGCTGGTTGAAGCGCTGCTGGACGTGCCGGCGATCGACGCGCTGGTCGCGGCGCACCAGTTGCGCGGGCCGGACAGTGCAGAGGCAATCCGCCAGGCAGCGCTCAGCGACAAGCATCCGAAATTCTTCGCCGAACTCGGCTACCGCGTCGCCGCGGCGCTGACCGGCGCGATCGGCATTCTCGACCCGGAGATGGTGGTGTTGGGCGGGGCCATCGGCCGCGCCGGAGGACGGGCGCTGGCCGACAGCGTCGCCGATATCCTCAAGACCCTGCCGATCGCCATTCCACAGATTGTCCCGACCGCGGTGAGCAGCAATGCCGTGCGGGCGGGGGCCGTAGAACTCGCGCTCGAGCATGCTCGAGAACGTGTGTTCACGGGAGGCAGCGCGGCACGCGGCCTCCCGTGAGGAGATTGGACCACTTGATGAGAAGCACCCATTCCCCGGAGATGATTATGCATCCCAATTCAGTGCCTAAGAAGCCCTCCCCGGGCTTGATCAGACGTTTGCACACAAGCCTTCGCGCCCTGGCGCTTGGGGCGCTGGCCAGCGTATCCGCCTTCGCCGTCACCGCTCCGGCGCTCGCGGAAGTCCCGCTCGACCAGCTGGTCCGGATCGTGGCCGAGGGCGGCAACAGCTTTACCCGCACCTTCAACCCGTTCTCGCCGACGGCGCGCTGGGTCAGCACGCGTACCATGTATGAGCCGCTGATGATCCAGAACTATGCCACCGGCAAGCTCGATCCGTGGCTGGCGACGGCCTATGAATGGTCGGCTGATGCGCTGAGCCTGACGCTCACCCTGCGCGACGACGTGAAGTGGTCGGACGGCCAGCCGTTCAGCGCCGACGACGTCAAGTTCACCTTCGAGCTGATGAAGGCCAACCCCGGCTTGATCGGGCCGGCATCCGGCGCCTTCGGGCAGTACCTCGCCTCAGTCGAGGCGGTTGACGCCAAGACGGTGAAGTTCACCTTCTCCTCGACCTATACCCCCGGCCTCTATTCGCTGGTCGACCAGTTCATCGTGCCGCAGCATGTCTGGAAAGACGTTGCCGACCCGGTGACCTTCGAGAACCCCGATCCGGTCGGCACGGGTCCGTTCACCACCATCGATGCCTTCGGCACCGATCGTTACCAGGTGACCAAGAACCCGAATTACTGGCAGCCGCTCAACATCGAGGGCGTGTTCGTCCAGGGTTTTAACGGCAACGACCAGGTCAGCGCCGCGACGCTCTCGGGCAATCTCGATTGGGGTGGGCTGGTGCCCGACCCGGACGTGACCTTCGTGCCGCTCGATCCCGAGCATTTCGGCTACTGGTGGCCGCGCACGTCGGTGGTGCTGCTGCTCGCCAATACCACTGACGGGGCGCTGGGCGACCCGGTGGTGCGCAAGGCCATGAGCATGGCGCTCGATCGGCAGCGCATGATCAATACCGGCGTCTGGGGCAAATCGGTTGCCGCCAACGCCACCGGCCTGCCGGAAGCGCCGTTCAAGGATTGGCTCGACCCCAAGGTGATCGCCGACGGCGCTTCATGGGTCAGCATCGACCCCGATGCCGCCAACAAGATGCTCGACGAGGCCGGCTACGCCAAGGGCGCCGATGGGGTCCGTGTCGGCAAGGACGGGAAGCCCCTTAAGTACGACATCATCGTGCCCTCGGGCTGGAATGACTGGGTGTCGGCCTGCCAGATCGTCGCCGAGAACCTTAAGGATATCGGCATCGACGTGACGCTCCGCACCACCACGGCGGACAGCTGGACCAACTCGACCTTTACCGGCCAGTTCCAGCTGTCGCTCGGCACGGCGCAGCGGACGGCGACGCCGTTCGAGTTCTATCGCAACAACATGGCGACCACTTCGGTGAAGCCGGTTGGCGAAGCCTCGCCGAACAACCAGCAGCGCTATGGCGACCCCAAGGTCGATGAGCTCTTGGCCAAGTTCGCCGCTTCGACCGATGCGGCCGAGCAAAAGGCGATCATCGCCGAGCTCGAAGGCATGTTCTCGGCCGCCGCGCCGGCCATCCCGCTCTACGAGCAGCCGGACTGGGGTCTCTACAACACCCGTCGCTTCACCGGCTTCCCCAACGAGCAGGACCCGTACGCGCCGCTCAGCCTGCAGATGACCAATGGTCCGCTGCTCGTCTGGCCGCACCTGGCTCGCCGCGCCGAATAACGCGCCGCGCGTCTCGACTACGTGACACGGAGCTCCCGCCCTTGGCGGGTGGGAGCCTCAGCCACCGGCCTCTCAGTGTTCCTCCACCGCGTAGCGGGGGAGGGGGACCAGCGAAGCTGGTGGAGGGGGCGACCCCAAACACCGGCGCGTGCCGCCGCCCCCTCCACCGCCTTCGGCGGTCCCCCTCCCCCGTTTCACGGTGGAGGAACACTGAGAGGCCGGCGCGAAACGCCACATGCGATAGCCTCGTCCCCGGAGCCTGCCGATGTATTACATTGCGAAGCGATTGGCGTTCTATGTGCTGGCAGCGTTCGTCGCCATCACCGTCAACTTCTTCCTACCGCGGCTCACCCCGGGCGACCCGGCGTCGACCATCGTCGCCACCTATTCGACCTCGCTCAACGCCGAGTCGCTGGCGGCGCTGAAGGCCGCCTACGGGCTCACCGACGAGCCGCTGCTGCAGCAATACCTGGCCTATCTGGGCAATGTGCTGCGTGGTGATTTCGGCCGCTCGCTCTCCAATTTTCCAGCGCCGGTGATGGCGGTGATCGGCGCCGGGTTCGGCTGGTCGATCCTCCTCGGTCTCACCTCGGTGCTGCTCAGTTTCGTGCTCGGCTCGGTGCTCGGCGCCATCGCGGCGTGGCGGCGCGGCGGCTGGTTCGACCGGCTGACGCCGCCGGTGCTGCTGTTCCTCGGCTCGTTCCCCTACTTCTTCCTGGCGCTACTGCTGTTCTACGTTTTCTGCTTCAAGCTCGGCTGGTTCCCGATGGGCAACGCCTATTCGAGCGTCAACCCGCCGGCGCTGAACCTCGCTGGTGTAGGCGACATCCTGATGCACCTGATCGCGCCGGCCTTCACCATCGTCCTGGTGTCGCTGGGGCCGTGGACGCTCAACATGCGCAACGCCATGATCGGCGTGTTGAGCGAGGACTATTTGACCCTCGCTGAGGCCAAGGGGCTGAAGCCGCGCCGGGTGCTGCTGTCGCATGCGGTGCGCACGGCGCTCCTCCCCAACATCACGGCGCTCGGCGCGGCGGTGGGGGCGGTGTTCTCGGGGCAGCTCCTGACCGAGATCGTCTTCACCTATCCCGGCCTTGGCTATTCGCTGATGCGCGCTGTCAGCGCCGTCGATTACCCGCTGATGCAGGCGCTGTTCCTCATCATCACCCTGTCGGTACTGGCGGCGAACTTCTTCGTCGACACGCTCTACGTGCTGCTCGATCCGCGGGTGCGGACGGGCGGGGAGGCCTAGATGTCGCTCAGCGAAACCTTCGGCGCCAAGGCGCGCCGGCAACTCCTCGGCTCGATCCCGGTAACGGTCGGGCTGGTCATCCTAGGCGCCCTGGTCGCGGCCAGCGTGCTGGCGCAGCTGATCGCGCCCTATAACCCCAAGCGCGCCACCGGCGGCATCAACGAGCCGCCCTCGCTCGCCCATCTGTTCGGTACCACCGGGCAGGGGCAGGATGTGCTCAGCCAGTTTCTCTATGGCGGACAGAACACCCTGTGGGTTGCCTTCTCCATCGCGGTGCTCACCACCCTGCTGGCGCTGATCGTGGCGCTCACCGCCGCCTATTTCCGCGGCTGGGTCGATGACGTGCTGACCCTCGTCACCAATGTCTTCCTCGTCATCCCCGGCCTGCCGCTGGTGGTGGTGCTGGCGGCGTTTCTGCCGCCCGGGCCGCTGACCATGATCATGGTGCTGACCATTACCGGCTGGGCCTTCGGGGCGCGCTTGTTCCGCTCGCAAGCGCTCAGCCTCAGGGAGCGCGAGTTCATCGCTGCCGCCGAAGACGTGGGTGAAAGCCGCTGGCGCATCGTCGCCATCGAGCTCTTGCCGAACATGGGGTCGGTGGTTGCCGCCTATTTCGTCAACCAGGTGATCTTCGCCATCACCGCGCAGGCGTCGCTGGAATTCCTCGGGCTGGGCGATGGCGGGCAGATCACCTGGGGCTCGATGCTGTTCTGGGCGCAGAACAGTTCCGCGCTGATCCGCGGCGCCTGGTGGACCTTCGTCGTGCCCGGCATGGCCATCGCGCTCACCGCCTTCTCGCTGGCGCTGATCAACAATGCGGTCGACGAGATCGGCAACCCGCGGCTGCGCGCCGACCGGCTGCTGCGCCGGGCCGGCGTCAGGAAACCGAGCGCCACGCTCATGACCCCGGTGAAGCGCGATGCTTGACGTTCCCGCCCTCGATATCGTCGATCTCAGCGTCGGCTATGCCGGCGAGAACGGCATCATCCCGGCAGTCGATCGGGTGTCGTTCAACATCGCGCCGGGCGAGTTCATGGGGCTCGCCGGGGAATCCGGCTGCGGCAAGTCGACGATCGCGCAGTCGATCCTGCGGCTGCTGCGGGCGCCCGGCATCATCACCGGCGGCGAGATCCGCATTGC
Source organism: Devosia sp. GW821-FHT12F11 (assembly GCF_058806655.1). Classification (NCBI taxonomy): domain Bacteria; kingdom Pseudomonadati; phylum Pseudomonadota; class Alphaproteobacteria; order Hyphomicrobiales; family Devosiaceae; genus Devosia; species Devosia sp. GW821-FHT12F11. The sequence continues at coordinate 278,436 of NZ_JBXAPX010000007.1, read as the reverse complement.
CGGCAACGACATGCTGTCGGAGGACGATAATGCGGTGCGGGCGTTGCGCTGGCGCACCGCCTCGATCGTGTTGCAGAACTCGCTGACCTCGCTCAATCCGGTGAAGCGGATCGAGTGGCAGTTGCAGGAGGCGCTCAATCGTGGCGGCTCCGCCGTGCGGCGGACGCCGGCCGAACTGCTGCAGATGGTCGATATCGACCCCAAGCGTCTGAGGGCCTTTCCGCACGAGCTGTCGGGCGGGCAACGGCAGCGGGTGGTGATCGCCATGGCGCTGGCGCTTGAACCCAAGCTGATCATCCTCGACGAGCCGACCACGGCGCTCGATGTGATCGTGCAGAAGGAAATCTTCGTCACGGTGAAGGCGCTGCAGCGGCAGATGGGCTTTGCCGTGCTGCTGATCACCCACGACCTGCCGCTGCTGTTCGAAGTGGCCGACCGCATCGCGGTGATGAAGGACGGCAAGATCGTCGAGACGGCGCCGGTGGCGAGGTTCCGGCAGCATCAGGAGCACCCGTATTCGCGGGCGCTGCTGACGGCGTCGCCGAAGGTGGATTTCACCACCCCGCCGGTGGCGCGACCGAAATCGGTGGCGCATCCGGTGCTGGAGACGGCGCACCTTACCAAGGCCTATGGCACGAACCCGCTCACCGGGCGCTCGGCCCTCGTGGCGGTCAACGATGTGTCGTTCCGGCTGGCGCCGGGCGAGATCGTGGCACTGGTCGGCGCTTCGGGCAGCGGCAAATCGACTTTCGGGCGCATCGTTACGGGCCTCACCCGTCCGAGCTCCGGCGACGTGCTGGTCGATGGCCGGACGCCGGTGCCGGTATCGCGCCGCCGGCCGCATCAGCCGCGCGCCGCGCAGATGGTGTTCCAGGATGTTTATGGTTCGCTCAACCCGCTGCACACTATCGGCCACCACCTGCGCCGGGCGGTGATCTCGGCGCCCGGCGGCGACAAGACCGATGTCGAGGGGCGGGTGGCGGCGCTCCTCACCGAAGTCGGGTTGACCCCGACCGCCAGCTATCTCGACCGCCGGCCGCATGAGCTCTCGGGCGGGCAGCGCCAGCGCGTCGGCCTCGCCCGGGCGCTCGCCGCCTCGCCGAAATTGCTGGTTGCGGACGAGCCGGTATCGATGCTCGACGTGTCGATCCGGCGCGACATCCTCAACCTGATCGCCCGGCTGCGCGACGAGCAGGGCGTCGCCGTCCTCTACATCACCCATGACGTGGTCAGCGCCGGTTCCATCGCCGACCGCATCGCGGTGATGCATCGCGGCCAGATCGTCGAAGAGGGGCTGGCCAAGGCCGTCCTCGCCAATCCGCAGCACGACTATACGCGCCAGCTCATCGCCGCCGTCCCCGGCGGCCTCGGGCTCGAAACCCCCACCGCTAACCCGGTTCCCGCATCATGACAGTGACTTCTCAAATTCCCGAAATTCGCGTCGGCATCGACGGACGGAAGTTTCCCCGCGCCGCCGAGCTCGGCCCGATCAAACTCCTCGAGCGCTGCGCCGAACTCGGCCATGCCGGGGTGTTCTTCCGCACCGTACTCGACGTCTCGCCAACGCTCGATGCGGGGTTCCTCGCCGCAGTGAAGCAGCGGGCCGACGAGCTCGGGCTCTACCTCGAAATGGGGCTGGGCAAGATCAACCCCTACAACACGCCCGAGGCGCCCGAGGTCCGCGATGTCGGCAAGGGCGACTACCTCCTCGGCATGACGAGGATGATCGAGGCGACCACCGCGATCGGCTGCACGGCGCTATGGGGCGATACCGCGAACTACCAACGGCACGAGTGGGGACTACACGCTATCGACCGCTACCGCACCGATGTCGACTGGGCCGACCAGCTCGAGGCGACGCGCAAATTCCTTTTGAAGCTGAAGCCGGTGCTCCGGGATCGCGGCGCTGTCATTGCGGTCGAGACGCATGAGGAGATCACCACGGCGGAGATCGTCCGGCTGGTCGAACAGGTCGGCGCCGACATACTGGGGGTGACGCTTGATCTCGCCAATGTGGTGGTGCGCGGCGAGGACCCGGTGGCGGCGACCCGCCGGGTCGCGCCCTACGTGAAAAAGACCCACATGCGCGACATCGTGCTGTTCGCCCGCCCGCTCGGGCTGGAGCGGCAGACGCGAGCCTGCGGCGATGGGGTGATCGACTGGCAGGCGGTGCTGGGCGCGCTGTTCGCCGCCGGCAGTTTCCCCAACTTCACCATCGAGAATGTCTGGGGCTCGGACAAGAACCAGATCCCGCTGTTCGATCCGGACTGGCAGGCCCGCCAGCCCGATGCCGAGATGGGCGAAATCCTCGAGCTGATCCGCCTGTCGCGGCTGTTCGAGGACGGCGTTGCTGCGGGCAAGATGATCGCCCCCGACGACTATTTCTCAGAGCACCCCGACCTCGACGAACTCGAAGGGTTCGTCACGCGCAGTGGCGCGACCCTCAAGGCGGCAGCCGATGCGCTCCGCAATGCTATTTCAAAGGAGTAAGCCGCAAATGAATTATCCGCTCAAAGTGCTCGTCGTCGAAGCCCATCCCGACGAAGCGGAAATGTACTCCGGCGGCACCATGCGGCTCCTCGCCGATAAGGGCGCGGCCATCAAGTTCATGTCGCTGACCAATGGCGACGCCGGCCACTACCAGATGGACCGCGAGCCGCTGAAGCGTCGCCGGGCCCGCGAGGCCTATACCGCCGCCCGCCATCTCGGGGTGCTCGACTACGAGATCCTCGATATCCACGATGGCGAGCTGGTGCCGGACCTGGCACTGCGCACCGCGGTGATCTCGGCGATCCGCCGCTGGCAGGCCGATATCGTCATTACCTTCCATGACGATTGCCCCGGCCACCTCGATAACCGTGTCGCCGGCCGCGCCGTGCGCGAGGCCTCGGGCTTCTGCACCAATGGCAATATCGTGCCGGAGGTGCCGCCCCTCGCCGATGCACCGATCTGCCTGAAGATGACCGATTACGGCGCCATCGACGTGCACAAGCACGATGTGGTGGTGGATGTCGGCGCCTCGATCGATGCCAAGCTCAAGGCCTGCGCGGCGCATGCGACGCAGTTCTACGAGTTCGCCCCGTTCGAGCGTGGCTTCCTCAACGAAGCGCCTCAGATCGGCGACTGGGCGGCGGAACGCGCCTTCATCCTGAAATACTGGCCGGAGTTCATGTACACGCAGCCGGGCATGTCTGGCGCAGGCGAGTTCGCCGAGAGCTTCCAGCTGGCGGAGTATGGAAGGAAGGTCACGGCGCAGGAGGTCTCGGCACTGCTCGGGGTCTAGGGCGGGGTACACCACCGGCGTTGGAGTGGTTGCCTTCTCCCCTTGTGGGAGAAGGTGCCCGAAGGGCGGATGAGGGGTATCTCTCCGCGTCCTATGTCGCCCGTCGCTACGCTCCGGTCGCGCTACACTGCGTTTCGCGAACCCCTCATCCGGCCTTCGGCCACCTTCTCCCACAAGGGGAGAAGGCACTCCCTCGACAACCGGTGGCCCTTCACATGCGACCTCCAGCGGGCGTGGAAGCGTAGGGGAGGGGAGCACCAAGTACCTGCCCACGTGCCTAACGATACGTTGGTATCCGCGTTTGCGCCGAAGGTGAACTTGTCCGGGACGGTACCGGAAAACATGCTGATCCTCGTCGCCAATCGGGCCTGGAAGCGACCTCCTCCCTGCTTTCAGGCACGAACTGGCCTCCAATTTTGGAAGAGAGGATCAGTATGTCCAAACGCAGAGTCCTGCCGCTTGCCGCGGCGCTGCTGACTGCCGTTGCCTCGAGCGTCGCATTGCCCGCCATCGCTCAGACACAGTTCGCTCCCACGCCGCTCAGCCCCGACCAGGTCGGCTCGGGCCCGCGGCTGATTTACCTGCATCACGAATATCCCGCGACGCTCGACCCGCAGAACACCTCGGCGTTCGTCGGCCAGCTGGCGATGGAGTTCTTCGATACGCTGGTGACCTACGAGATCGATCCGGCGACCGGCATTGCCGACCAGACCAAGATCGTGCCGCGGCTCGCGAGTTCCTGGGACATTTCCGCCGACAACAAGGTGCTGACCTTCCACCTCAACCCGGCAGCCAAGTTCTGGGACGGCTCGCCCGTCACCGCCGACGATGTCTATTGGTCGATCGAGCGGGCGCTGGTGGGGCGCATGGGCTGGGGTACCACGCAGATCGAAACCGGCGGCATCTTCAAGGTCGACCAGATGAAGGTGGTCGACCCGCAGACCCTCGAGATCACCTATCCGGATGGGCTCGGCCGCTACGCGTTGCGCAACTTCGCTTCGATGTCGCTGACAGTGATGTCGAAGGCTGCCTGCGAAGCCGGCCGCACTGCCGAGGACACCTGGTGCGTCGAGTGGATCAAGAAGAACGCCATGGGTTCCGGCCCCTACATGCTGGGCGAGCAGCGGAACGGCGAGTACCTGACCGCCGTCGCCAACAAGAACTACTGGGGCGACGCCAAGCCGTTCTATTCGGAGGTGATGTTCCGGGTGGTGCCGGACGCGCAGACCCGCATGCTGCTGATGGAAAGCGGTGAGGCGGATATCGCCTTCATGACCCCCAACGAATACGCGGTGCTGTCGAAATCGCCGAACACCAAGGTGTTCTCGGTGCCCTCGCAGCAGGACGTAGCGGTGCTGCGCTGGAAGCCGGACGTGCCGCCGTTCGATGATCCGAAAATCCGCGAAGCGGTGATCAAGGCGATCCCCTATGAGCGGCTGGTGACCGAAGTGTGCAAGGGCTTCTGTACCCCGGTGCAGAACCTCGTCGGCGTCAACACGCCCGGCTATGTCGCTGACCCGGAATTCACCACCGATGTCGAGGCTGCCAAGCAGTTAGTGGCGGAGAGCAAGTATGCCGGGAACGTCCCCTCGTTCGAGGTGCCGGTGGTGCAGGGCTCGGGCAACATGACGGCCGGCGTCATCATCCAGGATGCGTTGCGCGGCATCGGGCTCGACATGCAGATCAAGCCGCTGACCCAGAACGCCTTCGACGATATCGCCTGGGGCAAGCGCGACCTCAAGGTCTCCATCCACTCGATGGGGCCGTGGTGGAACGACTTCATGTACTGGGCCTACTGGATGTACCGCACCGACAGCGCCACCAACCACATCCAGTTCTCCAACGCGACGCTGGACAAGGACGTGCTGGCGGCCCTGCTGGTGCCGCAGGATGACACCGAGACCTACGGCAAGCTGCAGACCGAAGTGCTCGGCATCCTCAATGGCGAGCACCTGGCCGCGCCGCTCTACCAGGTGAACTGGAACGCCGCGGTCTCCAGCCGGATCTGCAACGTCAACAAGTTCCCCTGGGGCACCATCACCTTCTCCTGGTTGCGCCCCTGCGCCTGACTCGCCCGTGATCTGCTGTCCCGGCCCCGGTCGGGACGGCTTCTTCCGACCATCCGGTGACCACCATGCGCCTTCCACCAATCCTGCTGTACATTATGAGGCGCTTGGCGATCGGCCTCGTCGTGCTGTTCGGCATCAGCGCGGTGGCCTTCTCGATGGCCTATCTGCTGCCGTCCGATCCGGTGACCAGCCGCTACCCCGATATCACCAACGAGCAGCGGGCCGAGATGCGGCGCCAGATGGGGCTCGATCAGCCGCTGGTGGTGCAATATGCGCGCTATATGGAGTCGGTGTTCCGCGGCGAGTTCGGCCGCTCCTTCGGCACCGGCAACAGTGTCGGGCAGGATCTGGCGCAGCGCATCCCGGCCACGCTCGAGCTCGCAAGTTTCGGTATCGCCTTCGGCGTGCTGGTCGGCATCCCGCTCGGGTTGCTCGCTGCCGTCCGACGCGGCAAGCCCACCGACCACCTGGTGCGGGTGGTCAATATCGCCATCCAGTCGGTACCGGCGTTCTGGCTCGGCGTGGTGCTGATCTTCCTACTATATTTCCAATGGCGGCTGGTGCCGTCGCCGATCGGCCGGCTGTCGCCGATGTTCATCTCGCCGCCGCCGGTCACCGGATTCCTGACCATCGACGCGCTGCTGGCCGGCAAACCTGACATTGCCTTTGCCGCCTTGCGCCAACTGATGCTGCCGGCGCTGGTGCTGGGCCTGGGCGTGATCTCGCCATTGGCGCGGATTACCCGCTCGGCCATGGGCGAGTCGCTGGGCGAAGACTATGTCACCTTCGGCCGGGCGCTGGGGCTGAGGTCACGCCAGGTGGTGCTGGGCGATGCGTTCCGTGGCGCGCTGGTGCCGATCGTCACCACCCTCGGTTTCGTCGTCGCCAACGTGCTGGCCGGCGCCGCCATCGTCGAGACGGTGTTCGCCTGGCCGGGGATCGGCCGCTACGCCGTCACCGCCATCACTACCTCTGACATGGCGCCGGTCTCGACCTGCATCCTGTTGATCGCCTCCAGCGTCGCCATCACCAACCTGCTTGTCGACCTCTCCTATGCCCTCATCGACCCCCGGATCCGGCATGAATATGCAAGGTGATCACATCGTGCCGCTCATGGCATCCCGCCCCCGACCGAGCCTCAGCTGGCGGAAGCTCTATTTCGGCGCCTTCGGCGGCGACCCGCTCGGCGTCGTCGGGGTGCTGCTGCTCGCCGTCCTGCTGCTGACGTCGTTGTTCGGACCGTTCCTCGTCACCCACGACCCGATTCTCACCACGCCCGACGTGCTGCTGCCACCTTCGGCGGCGCACTGGTTGGGCACCGATCATTTCGGCCGCGACGTATTCTCGCGCACCATCACCTCGCTGAGGATCGACTTCATCGTAGCCGGGGTCGGGGTCAGCGGCGCCATCGTCATCGGCTCGCTGATCGGGCTGATCTGTGGCTATGTCGGCGGCTGGTTCGATGACCTGGTGATGCGGCTGGTCGACATCATCCAGTCGTTTCCGCTGATCCTCGTCGCGATGATCCTGGTGCTGGTGCTCGGCCCGGGCGTCGAGAGCATCGTCATCGTCACGGTGCTGATCAACATTCCGCTCTATGCCAGGGTGATCCGCGGCCAGACGCTGAGTAAGAAGAGCCTCGAGTATATTGATGCGGCGCGCTGCTCGGGCGCCTCGGAGATGTCGATCCTGTTCCGGCACCTCCTCCCCAACACCGTCAACCCGATCGTCATCCATGGCAGCCTCAACCTCGCGGCGGCGGTGGGCAATGTCGCCGTGCTGTCGTTCCTCGGCATCGGCATCCGTCCGCCGACCCCCGACCTCGGGGTGATGGTGGCCGAAGGCACGAACTATCTTGTGCAGGGCGCCTGGTGGATGAGCATCTGCCCTGGCCTCGTTCTCGCCACCACGATTTTCAGCCTCAACCTGATGGGCGATGCGCTCGAGGCCCGCCTCGATCCGCGCCGGGGGAGCGAGTGATGGGCGAGAAACTGTTCGAAATCCGCGACCTGTCGATCGACACCACGCGCGGTGGGGTCACCCGGCGCATCGTCGAGAACATGAACCTCGCGGTGGAGCGCGGGCAGATTTACGGGCTCGTCGGCGAAAGCGGCTCGGGCAAATCGATCTCGATGATGGCGAGCGTCGGCCTCGCCGCGCCGGGCCTGCTGGTCAGGAGCGGCGAGGTCAGCTTCGGTGGCAAGCGGCTTGCCGCAGCCGACCAGAAAGGCTTGCGCGGCAACCTCTCGCATGGCGTGTCGCTGCTGTTCCAGAATGCCAAGGGGGCGCTGAGCCCGTTCCTCACCACCGGCCGACAGGTCGAGCGGGTGCTGGCGCAGCGGCAAGTGCACAAGGCGGCGCGGCCGAAGGAGATCGCCGAGCTATTCCGGCTGGTCGGGCTCAATTTCGGCGATCTCGGCGAAAAATACCCGCACCAGATCAGCGGCGGGCAGGCGCAGCGCGTCGCCATGGCCTGCGCCATGGCCACCAACCCGGCGCTGCTGATCGCGGATGAGCCGACCACGGCGCTCGATGTCACCACCGAACGCGAGCTGCTGCGTTTCCTCGCCCGCATCTGCCGGGAGCGTGACATGGCGATCGTTCTCATCGCGCATAACCTATCGTTGGTGTCGGAATATTGCTCCGGCCTCACCATCATGCATGCGGGGCAGGTGGTGGAGGAGGGCGCGCTGCGCTCGATCTTCGCCACCCCGCTTCATCCCTATACCCAGGGGCTGATCGCGGCAGTGCCGGATGTCGACGAGCCGCACGAACTGGTGCCGCTCAAGGGCAGCGTCTGGGGCGGACGCAGCGACATCGTGCGCTGCCGGTTCTCGCATCGCTGTCCGCATGTGCGGCCGCAATGCGAGGCTGGGCTTCCACCGGCCGTCGCGCGCGGCGAACACCAGGTGCATTGCGTGCTCTATGAGGGAGAGGCGGCATGAGCGCTCCGGCACTTAGCGTTCGCACGCTGATCAAGCTGTTCCACAACCCGGCGGCGCCCGAGGCGATGCCCGTGGGGGTGCGCGGCGTGTCGTTCGATGTCCAGCCCGGCGAAGTGGTCGGGCTGATCGGCGAAAGCGGCTGCGGCAAGACAACCCTCGGCCGCTGTGTCGTCGGGCTGCAATCGGCCGACGCTGGCGAGATCGTCGTCAACGCCACCAATTTCTCGGCGCTGCGCGGTGACGCCAAGCGCCGCTTCCGGAAGAACGTGCAGATCGTCTTCCAGCGCCCCGAAACCTGCCTCAACCCGCGGATGACGGTCGCGACTTTCGTCACCCAGGCGCTGCGCAACTTCCACACCGTGTCGCGCCAGGGCGAGCGGGCCCGGCTGATCGAGCTCGCAACGCTCGTCGGCCTCCGCGAAGAAACGCTGGAGCGCTACCCGCACCAGTTGTCGGGAGGCGAGCGGCAGCGCGTCGCCATCATGCGGGCGCTGGCCTGCGAGCCGCAGGTGATCGTGCTGGACGAGCCGACCTCGGCGCTCGATGTCTCGGTGCAGGCGCAAGTGCTGCGCACGCTCAAGGACCTGCAGGTGGCGGTCGGCACATCGATGCTGTTCATCAGCCACGACGTGGCGGTGGTCCGCTACATCTGCAGCCGCGTCATGGTGATGTATCTGGGCGTCATCGTCGAGGAAGGGCCGGCCGACGCGGTGTTCTCGGCGCCCTCCCATCCCTATACGCGCGCCCTGCTCGGCGCGGCGCCGCGGATCAAGCCGAAGCCGGATGACGGCATCGCGATGCGCGGCGAGCTGGTGCTCGGCGAGGTGAAGCCGGGCGAATGCCCGGTGCGCGCCCGCTGTCCGCTGGCGCATGAGCGCTGCCACACCGCCCCTCCCGTCGTCGAACTGGGCGGCGGCCATCGTGCCGCCTGCTGGCTCAGCGGCGAAACTCCTATCCGACTGTCAAACCAGACTGCCAACCAAGTCGATCAGAAAGCGGCATCATGACTATCAGTGAGTCCTTCTACGAACGGTCGATGGAACTGCCCTCCGAGCTCCTCGTCGGCGCCATCGACAGCCACGTCCATGCCGGACCGGTGCTGCGCTCCAATCCGGGGCACCAGGATCCGTTCGAAGTGGCCATCGAAGCGCGCGAGGCCGGCATGCGCGCCATCGTCTACTATGACGTGTTCGGCTGGGCCTCGGGCACGGCCTGGATGGTCAATCGCCATGTGCCGGGGATCAAGACCTTCGGCGGCTACCTGATGAACTCGGCGCATGGCGGGCTCAACCCGCGCTCGGTGCGCACCGCGCTCTATATGGAGGAAGGGTGCCGGTTCATCAGCTTCGGCTCGCACTGCACCTATTTCTCGGCCAGTCGGGAGTCGACGATCATCGATGGGCAACTCGTGCCGTTCAAGGATGCCTATCCGGAGTTCGTCAAGGAGGAGCTGAGCCGCGCCATCCGCATCCCCGAGGAAGGGCCGATCTCCGACGATCTGGCCGAGATCCTGCAGATGGTTGCCGACCATCCGGATGTCTATCTCAACACCGGCCATGTGTCGGGGCCGGAGGTGCTGCGCATCCTCGATCTCGCCGAGGAGTTCGGCATCCACAAGGTGCTGATTGCCCATCCGGCGCGCCAGCAGCTCAGTATCGAGCAGCAGAAGGATGCGGCGCGCCGCGGCTTCTTCCTCGAGGGGTGCCTGGTCGACTGGCTCTACCCGCACGCACCGCGCACCCATTACTACGTCGAAAAGAAGTACATGGACCGCTCGGGCGACCTGCCACGGCTGAGGCGCACCGCGACGCAGTGGATGAGCGATATCCGCGAAGTCGGACCGGAGCATTTCGTCTTGGGCACCGATTACGGCATTCGCGCCGCCTCGAGCCCGGTGCAGGGCATGCGTACGATGATCACGACGCTGCTCGACTACGAGTTCACCCCCGAAGAAATCCGCACCATGACGGCGCACAATCCGGCGCGCCTCATCGGCCTCGACCCGATCTGAGGACAGCTCATGGCGACCTACGAACCCTTCTACAACCGAACCATGGAACTGCCCGAGGAGCTCTTGGTCGGCGCCATCGACAGCCATGTCCATGCCGGACCGGTGCTGCGCTCCAATCCCGGGCATTTCGACCCGATCCAGGTGGCGGAGATGGCGCGTGCCGCCGGCATGCGCACCATCCTCTACTACGACGTGTTCGGCTGGGCCTCGGGCACCGCCTGGATGGTCAACCGCTACATGAAGGATTTCCGCACCTTCGGCGGCTACCTGATGAACTCGTCGCATGGCGGGCTCAACCCGCGCGCCGTGCGCACCGCGCTGAACCTCGGCGATGGCTGCAGGATGATCAGCTTCGGCTCGCACTGCACCTACCATTCGGCCTCGACGGAATCGACGCTGGTCGATGGCAAGCTGGTGCCGTTCAAGGATGCGATCCCCGGCTTTGCGGAAAAGGAGCTGAGCCGCGCTGTCCGCATCCCGACGGAAGGGCCGATCCAGGACGAGCTCAAAGAGATCCTCGACATGGTGGCCGAGCGACCCGAGGTCTACCTCAACACCGGCCACGTCTCGGGGCCGGAAGTGCTGCGGATCGTCGAACTGGCCGAGGAATACGGAATCAAGAAAGTGCTGGTGGCGCATCCGGCGCGCCAGCTGCTCACCGTCGAGCAGCAGAAGGAGATTGCCCGCAAGGGCTTCTTCCTCGAAGCTTGCGCGGTGGATTTCGGCGGGCCGTGGATGCCGCAGACGCACTATTATGTCGAGCGTGAACTGATGGACATGGGATCCTTGGTGCACGGCCGGGCGATGAGCTGGCTGCAGGGCATCCGCGATGTCGGGCCGGAGCAGTTCGTGCTCGCCACCGATTACGGCGTGCGTGTGCTACCGTCGCCGATCGAAGGCATGCGGATGATGATCTCGATGCTGCTGTATTTCGGTTTTTCGGTGGAGGAAGTGCAGACCATGACGGCGATCAACCCGGCCCGGATGATCGGTCTCGACTAATGCCGGTTCCCGATCTCTATGTCCGCAATGCGACGCTCGCCACCGACGAACAGGCGTTCGTCGGTGGCATCGTCATTGCGGGCGAACGCATCGCCGAAGTCGTCACCGGCAATCCCGAACGAGCGGCGACCCGGAGCATAGACGCAACCGGGCTGCTGCTTCTGCCCGGCCTCGTCGATGCGCATGTGCATTTCTCCGAGCCCGGACGCGGGCATTGGGAAGGGTTCGAGACTGGCAGTCAGGCGGCAGCGGCCGGCGGCATCACCAGCTTCGTCGAAATGCCGCTCAACGCCCATCCGCCGACCACCGACGCGGCCTCGCTGGCGCTGAAACAGGCGGCCGCCAGCGTCAGCCATGTCGACTATGCGCTATGGGGCGGGCTGGTCGACGACAACCTCATGCACCTGAGCGAACTGCAGCGCGGCGGAGTGGTGGGCTACAAGGCCTTCATGGTGACGGCGACCGATTTCGCCCGCTCCGATCGCCGCATCCTCAAAGCCGGCATGGAGCAGATCGCCCGGTTCGGCTCGTTCCTCGCGGTGCATGCCGAGGACGAGGCGATGACGCTCGAACTCACTGCGGCGCTCCGCGCCAAGGGACGGCGCGACCGCCTCGCCTGGGGTGAGGGCCGGCCAATAGAAGCGGAACTCGCGGCGATCGACGAAGCCATTGCGCTGGCCGAGGCGACGGGGGCCCGGCTTCATATCGTCCATGTCTCCTGCGCCGCCGGCATCGACCGGATCAGCGCCGCCAAGGCGCGCGGCGTAAAGGTGACGGCGGAAACCTGTCCGCATTATCTGTTCTTCGATGTCGACGATCTGGTGCGGCTTGGGCCGGTGGCCAAATGCGCGCCGCCGCTGCGCTCGCCCGGCGAGCGCGAAATGCTGTGGGACCGGGTGCTGGCAGGAGAGATCGACGTCATCGCGTCCGACCATTCGCCCTGCCTATGGGAAGAAAAGACTGCCGGCGACGACGACATCTATGCCGCCTGGGGCGGCATCTCCGGGCTGCAGTCGACGCTGCCGGTGCTGTTCACCGAGGGGGTGCGGCGGCGTGGCCTGAGGCTCAGCGAACTGGTGCGGATGACGGCAAGCGGTCCAGCCCGGCTGTTCGGCTTTGACGACCGGAAGGGGCGGCTCCTCGCAGGCGCCGATGCCGACCTGGTGCTGGTCGATCCGGAAGCCGAGTTCACCCTCGAGGCCACGGATCTGTTCTATCGCAACCCGCACAGCGCCTATGTCGGTGCTCACTTCGTAGGCAGTGTCCAAAGAACGATCAGCCGCGGGTTGACTGTCTATCAGGAGGGGCGAATGATCGGTCCATCCGGACATGGTAGGCGGCTCGACGGAGCAGGTCTCCGCGATGCTGCCAGCTCGGAAAAACGCTTGTTCAGGGTTTGAGGGCGATGGGTTTTTCGGCGGGCGACTCGACCATTGACAGCGGCGCTCCGCTCGCCCGCCCGCTCTATCGCGACGACGACGACGGCATGCAGTCGCTGCGTTTGAAGCACCTGCTCACCACCGATATCGACCCCGCCGAAAAAGGCCGACTGATCGAGCGGCTCGACCGTTCGCTGGTTGTGACCGGGGCCCGCTGGGCGGCGTTGCTGGTCACCGGCGAGCGTGGACTGCAGGTACTGGTGGCAGGTGAGATTCCGCCGTCGATCCACAGGCAGCTGGGCGAGCTCAGGGTGCGCCGTGGCGAGGCGCTGAGTTTTCCGGTGCATGTCACCAATCGCGCCGCCAGCCAGGGCTATGCGGTCGAAGGGGCGGTGGTCGCCGGGCGGGATGCGCCGCAAGGGCACGTGGTTCTGGGTTTCCCGCTGGCGGAGCGCGGTTCGGCGCGCCGCATCGACCTGGTCAAGCTAGTGGCCGACGATCTCAGCGGCCTGCTCGAAGGCAATGCGCTGGCCGCGCAGATGGAACATATCCGCAGCCACTTGTCGCTGGTGCACCGGCTGGGGCAGCAGGTGACCTCGATCCATGACCGGGGCGAGCTGTTCGAAGAGATCACCCGGCTTATTCATCGCTCGCTCGGCTACGAACACATCCAGCTGCTGCTGACCAACGAGGCATCCGGGCGGATCGAGCTGATCCATGCCAGCGGGCCGTTCGCGCCGCAGTTGATGACGGCGGGGTTCAGCGAGGCGATCGGCCGCGGCATTATCGGCCGGGTGGCCGAGACCGGGCGGACGCGGATGTCGGCCGACGTGACGCTCGACAACCACTTCGTCTCGCATGCCATGCTGCCCAACACCGCATCGGAACTGGCGCTGCCGCTGCGGCTGGGGGCACGGGTGGTCGGCGTACTTGATATCCAGAGCGACCGCCGCGATGCGTTCCGCCGCGACGACGTGATCCTGTTGCAGACCATCGCCGACCAGATCGCCCCGGCGATCGAGCAGAACCGGCTGTTCGCGGCCGAGCGGCAGGAACGTGAACTGGCCGATACGCTTGCCGATGTGTCGCGGATCATTTCCTCGAGCCTCGATTCCTCCCACGTGCTGGAAGCGGTGCTGCAGGAGTTGCGCCGGGTGGTGCCGCATCGCGGCTGCCGGGTGACGTTGCGCGGCGATGACGGGATGATGCGGGTGGTCGCCGCCAGGGGCTATCCGGATGACGAGCTGGTGCGCCGGGTGGCGTTCCGGCAGGAGGACGCGCCGCTCAGCGAACCGGTAATGCGCGACCATCGCACGCTGATCATCGGCGACGTGACGCGCGAGGCCGATTGGGTGTGGCAGCCGGGCACCGAGCAGGTGCGTTCGTGGTGCAGCGCCCCGCTGGTCTTGGGCGACGAGTGCCTCGGGTGGCTCTGCATCGATTGGCCGGAGCCCGATTTCTACAACACGGAGCACGGGCGGATCGTCCGCACCTTTGCCGACCAGGCTGTGGTGGCGATCGGCAATGCAAGGCTGTTCGCCCGGGTGAAAGAGCTGAGCGAAGTGCTCGAGCAGAAGGTCGCCGACCGCACCGCGCAGCTCCGCGACGCGCGCGACGAGATCGAGCGCAAGGCGCGCGAACTGCAGGCGCTGCTGCGCCGGCTGGTCGGGGTGCAGGAAGAGGAGCGCCGGCGCATCGCCTATGACCTGCATGACAGCGTGGCGCAGTCGATCCTCGCCTCGACCTACGAGCTGCAGGCGCTGCGCCGCCGGGTGGGCGACAGCCCCGACCTCGACCAGCGCTTGACGCAGTGCCAGCGGCTGCTCGATTCCACCTTGCGCGAGATGAAGCAGATCATTTACGCGCTGCGCCCCACCGTGCTCGACGAGCTCGGCCTGATCCCGGCGCTCGAGAACTACCTCGCCTCGCTGCCGGCCAGCGTGCCGATCGCCACCGATATCCGCATCGACGGCACCCCGTTCACGCTCGGGCCAGAAGCTGACCTGGCGGTCTACCGGATCGTCCAGGAAGCCTGCCAGAACGCCGTCCGGCATGCCGGGGCGCGCTCGTTCGGGCTGGTGCTCAGTTTCAGCGAGACGTGGCTTGAAGTTTCCATTCGCGACGATGGTTGCGGCTTCACCATCGACGCGGCGGAGAATGGGCTGGGGCTGGTGGGGATCCGGGAGCGGGCCAGCGCCGTCGGCGGCGAAGTCACCATCGACAGCAGCCCCGGCCTCGGAACCAACATCGTCATTGGAGTGCCAAGTGGTGCAACCGCGCATTAAGGTGATGATCGTCGACGATCATGAGATCTTCCGCCGCGGCGTCAGGAGTCTGCTGGAAGGCGAGGACGACATGCATGTCGTCGCCGAGGCCGGCAATGCCACGGATGCCCTCACCGAACTCGGCAAGCGCAAGCCCGAAGTCGTCACCATCGATATCCGGCTTGGCACCATGGATGGCATCCAGCTGGTGCGGCTGATCAAGGCGCGCCCCGATGCGCCACGCTGCATCATCCTCTCGACCTATGACGACCGGCAGTACCTGGTCGGGGCGCTCGAGGCCGGGGCGGACGCATACCTGTTAAAGACCAACTCCTACGAGACGCTGGCGCAGGCGATCCGCTCGATCCATGCCGGCGAGCGCATGCTGTCGCCCGAGCTGATCCCCACCATGATGGAAGAGTACCGCCGGGTGGCAGCGCAGCAGATCCAGCGCGACAGCGGGCTGACGCCACAGGAAGTGCGCATGCTGCGGCTGCTCGCCGATGGCGGCCGCTCGCAGGATATCGCCAGCGAACTGGCGCTGACCGAGATCACGGTGAAGCGCAAGGTGCAGGAGATCACCACCAAGCTCAACGCTTCCAACCGGGTGCAGGCGGTAGCCGAGGCGATCCGGCGTGGGGTGATTTAGGGGTACGGGCCGGATATAGGGCGCGCTACCTGCCTCACCCACAGTGTCACCCCGGCCTACGCGCATACGCGCTAAGTTACGATCGTGCCCACCGAGTTTGGGGCGCCGCCGGGTAGCAAGTTCGCCGATGGGCGCTGCATAAGGGCGGGAGGGGACGAACCCGATCAGGCACTGAAAACCAGCTACACTCGCTTGGTCGACAGCACGTCGAACGTCCGTTCGATCGTCGCCACGGCGCGGTCGTAGTCGGCCAGCGCCAGGGCGGCGATCAGGGCGTCGATGATGGCGAGCTGGGCGATGCGGCTGGTCATCGCTTCGGTGCGGAACTGGGTTTCGCGGGCGAGCGTGTTGAGCACGATATCGGCGTGGCTGAGGATCGGCGACTTGCCGAAATTGGTGACGGCGATGGTGGTGGCGCCGGCCTCCTTGGCGAGGCGGGTGGCGGTCAGCGTCTCGATGGTCGAGCCCGAATGCGAGATGGTGAGCACCGTGACATCGGGAGTGCAGAGCGCCGCGGTGATCGCCTGCACATGGCTGTCGACTGTGGCGCGCGAATTGATGCCGATGCGCAAGAGCCGGTAGTTGGCGTCTTCGGCGATGGTGGCGGCGCTGCCGATGCCGAACACTTCGACGCGGCTCGCCTTGCGGATGGCAGCGACGGCGCGGCTCAACTGACCGAGGTCGAGCGCCTTCTGGGTATCGTGCAGCGCCTGGAGGTCGGAACGAAAGATCTTTTCGACCACGGTCGCGAGGTCATCATCGGGCTCGAGATCCTCATGGATGAACTGCACCGGCTGCACCAGGTCGCGCGCGATGGCGATCTTGACCTGCTGGAAGCCGCGGGCGCCGAGCTGTTGGCAGAGGCTGATGACGCTGCCTTCGCTGGAGCCGGAACGCTCCGCCACTTCGGTCACCGACATGTGGACGACGTCGGAGGCATTGGCGGTGATGAAATCGGCGATGCGGCCGGCCGTGGGCGGCAGGTTCGGCCGGAGCGCTGCGATGCGGTCGAGGATGCCGGAGAGCTGGCCCGGTTCGGTGCGGTCGGTGCTCATGCGGGCATGAGCTCGCGCAAAGCCTCGTTCAACCCACCGGGCACGGCCTGCCAGAAGGTCATGCCGAGGGCCCGGGAGCCGGCGCCGTCGGTCAGGGGATTGTCGCCGATCATCACACCCTCTTCCGGCTCGATGCCGAGCCGCTCGCAGCCGAGCCGGAACAGCGCCGGCTCGGGCTTGCCGATCACCGTATGCGGCACGGGACCGGCGCAGGCAAGCACGGCCGCGGCCAGGGCGCCGGCCTCGGGTACTGGCTGGCCGCCGGGGCCGGGATGGGTGGTATCGGGGCAGGCGACGACCAGCTCGGCGCCGCGCGCCATTGCCTCGGCGGCGGCGGCGAGCTTGCCGTAGTTGAAGCGCCGGTCGCGCGCCACCAGCACAACGTCGGCTTCAGGCTGGTCGACGTCGAGGCCCAGCCGCCGCGCATAGGCGCGGAGCGGGGTCGAGCCGAGCACCATTACCCGGGCGCGCGGCTGGCGCCGGGCGATGGTTTCGAGGGCGCAAGTGCCGGCGAGGATGATGCGGTCGGCCGGGATAGCGATGCCGAGGTCGGCGAAGCGGCTCGTGAGCTGCGGCGGGGTGTGCTCGGAATCGTTGGAGACGATGGCGAAGCGGCCCTCGAGCCGGCTCAGCAGCTCGCGGGCTCCCGGCAAAAGGTGCCGGCCGCTCATCAAGGTTCCGTCCAGGTCGATGAGGTAGCCGCGTGCGGAATGCACATTGGGCAGCAAGGCGTAAACTCCCCAGAGCGAGATCAGGAAAAGTTGCAGACTTTTCCGGTTCGATCTCGCGACAAACAAGGACTTGGGAGCAGGAGGGCGGTTCAGCGAAGCGCCATCGTGCTCCTGTTTTGCATGCAGAATCTGGACTGAGCTTGTCTCAGTGTCAAGCTCTGGAAATACTGAGGAAGTTTCATAAGACTGTCACACAGCGGGGCTATCGGTTGGGCAGCAACGAGAGGGCCGAGCCATGAAGATCGCGATCATTACCGACATCCATCACGGCCCGCAGTCGCACACCAAGGAGCCCGGTTGGGATGCATTGCAGGTAATGCGCGACTGCATCTGGCATGCCGGCGAGCAGGGCGCCGACCTGTTGCTCGACCTCGGCGACCGCATCTCCGACACCAGCCGCGAGGGCGACCGGCAGGTGGCGGCGGAAGTCGCTGCGACCTTCGCGACGTTCAACGGGCCGCGCTATCACGTGCTCGGCAATCACGACGTCGCCAACATGAGCATCGCGGACAACGAGGAGATCCTCGGCCAGTCGATGGAGAGCTCGGTGGTCGATCTCGGCGAAGCGCGGCTGATCCTGTGGCAGCCGGGCGTCAAGATCGAGTGGCCGACGGGTTTCCCGCACGCCGCGGCCAACCTCGACTGGCTGGTCGAGACGCTCAGCGCCGATAGCAAGCCCGCAATCATCGCCACCCACGTGCCGCTCTCGGGGCATCTGCAGGTGGGCAACTATTACTTCGAGCGCAACCCGCAATTCTCCACCTATCCGGACCACGTGACGGTGCGCGAGGCGGTCGAGGCGACCGGCAATGCGGCGCTCTGGCTCTCGGGCCATGTGCACTGGAACACCGTCACCAATATGCGCGGCCTGCCGCATATCACCGTGCAGTCGGTGAGCGAGCGCTTCACCACTTTCCCGCAAGGCGCTGCCGCGTTTGCCATGCTCGAGATCGCCGACGGCAAGTTCTCGCTCGAGGTGCATGGCCGAGACCCGTTCGCCGTTTCGATGCCGTTCCGCCGCTCCGGCGAGCGGCCGTGGATGCCGGCGCTGGCGCCGTTCACGGCGCGCGACGTGCCGGCGGAGCGGGAGGCAGAACGTGCTTGATTTCCTCACCCGGCGCACGCTCGGCTCGCTCGCGACGCTGATCGTCGTGGTGGTGGCGGTGTTTTTCGCCACACGCCTCTCCGGCAACGCCATGGACTACATGCTGCCGCCGGGGATCGACACCGAGACCAAGGCGGCGATGGTGAAGCATTTCGGCCTCGACCAGCCGTTGTGGCTGCAGTTCTGGCGCTATGTCACGGGGCTGTTCAGTGGCGATGTCGGGATCAGCCTGTTCGAGCGCCGCTCGGTGGTGGCGATCTATGCCGAGCGGCTGCCCAATACGGTGATGCTGTTCAGCTATGCGCTCTTCCTTTCTGTCGCCCTCGGCGTGCCGCTGGGGATTGCCGCGGCGCTCAACCGCCGCAACCCGCTGGGCTCGGCGATCATGGCGGTAGCGTTTGTCGGCTACGCGACGCCGAACTTCGTCCTCGCCATCGTGATGATCCTGATCTTCTCGTTCAACCTCCACTGGTTGCCGAGCTCGGGCGACGCGACGCCGCTGCATTTCCTGATGCCGTCGCTTGTCCTCGCGGCGCCGATGCTGGCCGAGATCGTCCGCTTCACCCGCAACGCGCTGCTCGATGTGCTGAGCCAGGATTATCTCCGCACCGCCAGGGCCAAGGGGCTGCCGGAATGGCTGGTGATCGTCAAGCATGCGCTGCGCAATGCCGCGATCCCGGTGGTGACCATTATCGGGCTGCAGGTGGCCGGCATGGTGGCGCGCTGCGTGCTGGTCGAAGCGGTGTTCGCCACCAAGGGCATCGGTGACCTCGTGGTGTTTGCCACCATGCAGCGCGATTACCCGGTGCTGCAGTTCGGCGTGATCCTCATCGCCGCCCTGGTGGTGGTCGTCTCGCTGGTCGTCGACCTGCTCTACGCCGCCATCGATCCTCGCGTGAAGGTGACAGCATGACCGACCTTGCCGCTCCCCTGCCTGGCCTCGCGCCGGCCCCCAACACCCGCAACAAGGCTCGTAACAGCCGGCGTGGCCAGGGCACGCTCGCCATGCTGTGGCGCAAGGCCAACTGGCTGATGCGCCTCTATATCGGGCTGTTCGTCTTGATCCTCCTCGTGGCGTTGTTCGCGCCGCTGCTGGCGCCGTACGATCCGAACGCCCAGACGCTACTGGCGCGGCTGCGTCCGCCGGTCGGCTTCGATCGGGCCATGGCGGCGCATCCGCTCGGCACTGACCAGCTCGGCCGCGATATGCTGTCGCGCACGCTTTACGGGTTGCAGCTGACCATGCTCATCGCCCTCGTCGGCAGCCTCATCTCGATGCTGCTTGGCACGGCGCTCGGCGTCCTTGCCGGCTATGTCCGTGGGCCGCTCGGGGCGCTGATCATGGCGCTGGTCGATATCCAGATCGCCGTGCCGTTCACGCTGATTGCGCTGCTGGTGATCGCGATCTTTGGCAACTCGCTGCCGGTGTTGATCACGGTGATCGGCATCGCCGGCTGGGAAGCCTATGCCCGAGTGGTGCGGGCCCAGGTGCTGACGGTGTCGCGCATGCCGTTCGTCGAGGCGACGATCGCCGCCGGCGCCACGCACTCGCGCATCCTGCTGAAGCATATCCTGCCCAATATCGTCTCGCCCATCATCGTGATGTGGACGATGACCTTCTCGGCGCTGATCCTCCTCGAAAGCTCGATGTCATTCCTCGGGCTCGGGGTGCAGCCGCCCACCGCTACGCTCGGCTCCATGGTCGGTCTCGGTCGCGATTATCTCGCCTCCAACCCTTGGATCGCCGTCGTGCCATCGCTTGCCATCATGTTCGTCTCGCTGCTCGTCCTCCTCATCGGCGATTGGCTGCGCGACGCGCTGGACGTCAAGCTCAAGTAACCGGGGCCAACCCGGCAACCCGGCTGTCGCGGTCTCCCAATCCCCGCGCCCGCCTGTCACCACCCCGCGCGTCAGTCCTCTGTCCGATAATCCATCGGCCGGCCGGGAGGGCGCATGTCAAAAACAGGATGCTGTCATGCACAAGACCCTGCTCATCGCCCTCGCCACGACCACCATGCTGGTGGCCCCTAGCCACGCGCTCGACCTCAAGGTCGCGGTGCAGAACCTGCCGGCCACGCTCGACCCCGGCAAGGACCACTCCAACACCGGCTCGCAGATCTACTACAACGCCTTCGATCCGCTGATCGAGAAGGACTATGCCGCGGCCGAAGTCAGCTTCAAGCCGGGCATCGCCACCGAGTGGAAGCAGGTCGAACCCACCATCTTCGAGGTGAAGCTGCGCGACGGCGTCAAGTTCCATAACGGCGCCACCGTGACCGCCGAGGACGTGGTGTTCTCGTTCGAGCGCATCATCAACGAAGCGACGCCCGAGTTCGGCTCGGTGAAGAAGCAGTTCTTCAACAATTTCGAGAAGGTCGAGGCGGTCGACGCCAACACCGTGCGCTTCACCACCTTCAAGCCTGAGCCGCTGTTCGAGACCTTGCTCAATACCTCGGAAGGCTCGATCGTCCCCAAGGCCTATATCGCCGGCCTCTCGGGCGACCCCGCCGTGGTCGAACCCTCGGACTTCGACGCCTTCGGCCTCGCGCCGGTCGGCACCGGCCCCTACTCGATCCAGAACTTCCAGCCCGGTGAGGGCCTGACCTATGTGAAGTTCGCCGATTACTGGGGCGACAAGGCGCCGCTCGATAGCGCCGAACTCCGCCGCATCCCCGAGATGGCGACCCGCATCACGGCGCTCGCCAATGGCGAAGTCGACCTCATCACCAACGTGCCGCCCGACCAGCTGGCGACCATCGAAGCCAACCCGAACCTCAAGGTCGAGGGGGCGGTGACGCCGCTGTTCCACGTGGTGTTCTTCAATACCGAGAACCCGAAGCTGGCCGACAAGCGCGTTCGCCAAGCGCTCAGCATGGCGATCGACCGGGACCTGCTCAACGAAGCGCTGTGGCTGGGCAAGGCCGTGGTGCCCTCGACCCACACCTACCCGCAATATGGCGAGCTCTACATGCCGGAGCTCCAGACCTTCGAGTACAACCCGGAAAAGGCCAAGGAACTGCTGAAGGAAGCCGGCTTCGAGGGCCAGACGGTCCGCTACGACACCGATCCGGTCTACTACACCAATGGCCTCCTCGCCGCGCAGGCGATCAAGGAGATGTGGGCAGCGGTCGGCGTCACCATGGACCTGAAGGTCGATCCCAAGTGGACCGGCGACGACAAGGACATGGAATCGCGCAACTGGTCGAACCCGATGTACTTCGCCGACCCGGCGGGTTCGTTCGGCACGATGTGGAGCCCGACCGGCGCCCGCATCACCGGCGGCTCGTGGAAGCCGAACGAGGCCTATTCCGGGATGTGGGAACGCTTCCGCTACTCGACCGATATCGAGACTCGCAAGGCCGCCTATGCCGAGATCATGGCCTATGTGAAGGAAGAGGCGCCGTTCCTGGTGCTGTACCAGCCGTATGAATCCTACGGCATGAGCAAGTCGCTCGAGTGGAAGCCGCTGCCGGGCCACATCCCCTACGTGCTCGACTTCCGCGCCGGCGCCGTCGCCTTCAACGACTGATTGTTTATGCCGGCGGGGAGCGATCTCCGCCGGCCTCTTTTATTTGAACGGAGCCCACGATGAGCAACACCGCCATCCTCGACGTCGACAGCCTGAAGGTCGTGTTCGAAACCGATAACGGCCCGGTGGTCGCCGTCGACGGGCTGAGCTTCGAGATCCGCTCGGGCGAGTGCGTCGCGGTGGTGGGCGAATCCGGTTCGGGCAAGTCGGTGACGGCGATGTCGATCCTCGGGCTCGGCAAGTTCTCCGGTGGCCGGATCGCCGAAGGCTCCATCCGTTTCCGCCGCAAGGACGCGAGAGTGGTCGACCTCGCCGCGGCCGACGAAGGCTTGCTGCGCGCCATTCGCGGCAACGAGATTGCCATGGTGTTCCAGGAGCCGATGACCTCGCTGAACCCGGTGTTCACCGTCGGCGAGCAGATCGCCGAGGTGATCCGGCTGCACCAGAAGGCCGATGCCGCCGACGCGGCGCGCCAGGCGGTGGAGCTGTTGAAGCGGGTGCGTATCCCGGAGCCGGAACGGCGCTTCACGCAATATCCGCATGAGCTGTCGGGCGGTATGCGGCAGCGCGTGGTGATCGCCATCGCGCTCGCCTGTTCGCCGCGCCTGCTCATCGCCGACGAGCCGACGACGGCGCTCGACGTAACGATCCAGGCGCAGATCCTCGAGTTGGTGCGCAGCCTCGCCGCCGAGGGCGATATGGCGGTGCTGTTCATCACCCACGACATGGGCGTCGTTGCCGAAATGGCCGACCGCGTGGTGGTGATGCGACACGGCAGGAAGGTCGAGGAGGCGGCGACGCGCGAACTCTTCGCCCGGCCGCGCGAAGCCTATACCCAGCAGTTGCTCGCCGCGGTGCCGCGGCTCGGCTCGATGCAGGGGGCCAGCCGGCCGGCAAAGTTCGGCGAGGCGCTGGCGCACGATGCGCCCCCGACGCATCGGCCGCTGCTCGAGGTGAAGCACCTCATCACCCGCTTTCCGGTGAAGAAGGGCGTGCTGCAGCGCCATGTCGCCAATGTGCACGCGGTGGACGACGTGTCGTTCAGCATCGGCAGCGGCGAGACGCTGGCGCTGGTCGGCGAATCCGGGTGCGGCAAGTCGACCACCGGCCGCTCGCTGCTGCGGCTGGTCGAGCCGAAATCGGGCAGCGTGACGCTCGAGGGCGACGAACTCACGCGCCTCTCCGGCGACGCGTTGCGCAAGAAACGCCGCGATATGCAGATCATCTTCCAGGACCCCTACGCGGCGCTCGATCCGCGGCTCACTGCCTTCGAGCAGGTGGCCGAGCCGCTGGTGATCCATGGCGTCGAAGCGGGCTCGGCACTGCGCGACCGGGTGGTCGGGCTGATCCGGCGCGTCGGGCTTTCCGACGAACAGCTCGAACGCTATCCGCACGAATTCTCGGGCGGCCAACGCCAGCGGCTCTGCATTGCGCGAGCCCTGACCCTGTCACCCAAGCTGATCGTTGCCGATGAGCCGGTGTCGGCGCTCGATGTCTCGATCCAGGCGCAGGTGGTCAACCTGATGATCGAGCTGCAGCAGGAGCTGGGGCTGAGCTACCTGTTCATTTCGCATGACATGGCGGTGGTGGAGCGGGTCAGCCACCGCGTCGCGGTGATGCATATGGGCCGGATCGTCGAGATGGGGCCGCGCAACGCGGTGTTCGGCGACCCGCGCCATCCCTATACGCGCACCTTGCTCGCCGCTGTGCCCAACCCCGATCCGACCGCCTCGCGGCGGCCGGTGCCGCCGGCCGGCCTGCTGCCTTCGCCGATCTATCCGGTCGGCCATGACCCGGCGCCGCCGCGCTATGACGAGGTCGGGGCCAACCATTTCGTTCTCGCCGCCTGAGTTAAGCCATTGATTTTGTCGCGCTTTCGAACCGGAAAAGTCTGCAACTTTTCCTGAACGCGCTCGAGCTTCGGAGACCACTATGCTTTCGGCTTTTTCCGCCCCCGGCCGCTTCTGGAAGGGGAACCTCCACACCCACTCGAACCGCTCGGACGGCGCGCTCGATCCGGCAGAGGTCTGCCGCCGCTATCGCGAGGCGGGCTATGATTTCCTCTGCCTCTCCGATCACTTCCTGCCGCAGTTCAGCTTTCCGCTGACCGACACGCGCGACTATCGCACCGAGGCTTTCACCACGCTGATCGGCGCCGAACTGCATGCACCGGCGACGCATCTGGGCGATCTCTGGCACATCTTGGCCGTCGGCCTGCCGCACGACTTCGCCGCGACACCCGAGGGCGAGGATGGTCCAGCGCTGGCCCGGCGCGCCGCGGCGGCCGGCGCCTTTGTCGGCATCGCGCACCCGCAATGGTACGGGCTCGATTTCACCGACGGGCTGGCGCTCGATGCTGCGCACGCGGTCGAGATCTACAACCACACCTGCGAGATGCTGTCGGCCCGGCCCGACGGCGTGGTGCTGTTCGACGACCTGATGACGCGCGGTAAGAAGCTCAGCGGCTTTGCTTCCGACGACGCGCATTTCCATTCTAACGACAGCTTTGGCGGCTGGGTGCAGGTGAAGTCCGAAACGCTGGAGCCCGAAGCGCTGCTCGCGGCGCTGAAGGCCGGCAATTACTACGCCAGCACCGGCCCGGAGATCGTCTCGATCGAACGCGATGGCGACAGGCTGAGCGTTGCCGCCTCGCCGGTGCGCAGCATCGTCCTGGCCGGCCCCGGCGCCAAATCGGCGGTGGTGCATGGTGAGGCCATCACCACGGCCGAGCTCGATCTTTCCCGCTTCGCCGGCGGCTGGTGCCGCGTCGTCGTCACCGACATCAACGGCAAGCGCGCCTGGGCGCAGCCGTTCGAGGTTTAGGTCGCTTCAGGGATGGGTGGGTCGCCGGCTGCGGGAGGTGAGCTGGCCGGATACGGCGGACGAGATGGTCCACCGGCTCGCCTCCCCACCGGATGTCATCCCAGCGAAAGCTGGGACCCATTTCAAAGCCCACGCCGACGGCGAGTTGGGTCCCAGCTTTCGCTGGGATGACACCGAGTTGGTGGGGCAAACGGTGCCCCATTGAGGAGATGTCCCTACGAGAAAAATCACTGCCGCTTGCCGATCTCGGCGCTGTCCACCGTCCACGCCACGGCCTGATCGCTGAGCGTAAACCCGAGGCCGGGGCGGTCGGAGACGAGCATGCGGCCGTCCTTGATTTCGAGATGCTCGTTGAACAGCGGGTCGAGCCAGTCGAAATGCTCGACCCAGGTGTCGTGGGCATAGGCGGCGGCGAGATGCAGATGGATCTCCATGGCGAAGTGCGGCGCCATTTTGAGATATTTCTGCTCGGCGATGGTGGCGATCTTCAGGAACTGGGTAATGCCGCCGACCCGCGGCGCGTCGGGCTGGATAAAATCCACGGCGTCGTGCTGGATCAGATTGAGATGCTCGGCAACGCTGGTCAGCATTTCGCCCGAGGCGATCGGCGTTACCAGTTGCGCGGCCAGCCGGGCATGGCCCTCGACATCGTAGGCATCGAGCGGCTCTTCGATCCAGACCAGGTTGAACTCCTCCAGCGCCCGCCCGACGCGCTCGGCGGTCGGGCGGTCCCATTGCTGGTTGGCGTCGACCATCAGCGGTACGCGATCGCCGACGACCTTGCGCACCGCATCGAGCCGGGCGAGATCGGCCGTCGGGTCGGGCTAGCCGACCTTGATCTTGAGGCCACCGATGCCGGCGGCAATCGAGGCTTCGCAGTTCTCGACCAACTGCTCGACCGGGGTGGAGAGGAACCCGCCCGAGGTATTGTAGCAGCGCACCGCGTCGCGCCGCGCTCCGAGGAGCTTGGCCAGCGGCAGGCCGGCGCGCTTGGCCTTCATGTCCCACAACGCGACGTCGAAGGCGGCGATGGCCTGGGTCGCGAGCCCGCTGCGGCCGACCGAGGCGCCGGCCCAGACCAGCTTGTCCCAGAGCCGGGCGATGTCATTGGGGTCTTCGCCGATCAGGTTGGGCGCGACCTCCCTGGCATGGGCGTAGAGCCCATAGCCACCGGCGCGCTTGGAGTAGGAAAAGCCGATGCCGTGGTGGCCGCGCTCGCTCTCGATTTCGGCGAACAGCATCGCTACTTCGGTCAGCGGTTTCTGCCGTCCGGTGAGCACCTTGGCGTCGCTGATCGGCGCCTTGAGCGGCAACAGGATCAGCGACAGTTTTATCCAGGCGATGCGGTCGGTGGTCGCCGCTCCGGGAGCCAGGCCGGCGAGGGGGGCGGCGGCAGGGATGTTTGTCGTCATCGGGAGACTCCGGGGTCAGGCGTCGTCTTCAGGGCTTGAGAGCCCACGTCCCGCCGCGCTGTCGGTGAAAGGGCTGCAGAGTCATATGATAAGCTAGGGCGTATTGGCCTGGATCAGCGCGCGATAGCGCTGCTGGCTGCCCTTGAGGTGCTTGCGCATCGCCTCGCGCGCCGCGGCCTCGTCGGCATTGGCGATGGCCTGGGCGATCTGGCGATGCTCGTCGAGAATGCGGTCGAGATAGGAAGCGCGCACCGCCTCCGCGCCGTTGGCCTGGATGGCGAAGCGGGGGATGGCCGCCTGGCCCAGCAGGTCGAGGAATTCCGGGAAGCGCGGGTTGTTGGTGGCGGCGGCAATGGCGCGGTGGAAGGCGAAGTCCGCCTCGTTGGAGCGCTCGCCGCGGGCGATCTGGGCGGCCACCACATTATGGGTGCGGAAGATCTCCTCCTCCTGCTGCGGCGAGCGGCGCAGCGCTGCAAGGCCGGCAGCCTCGATCTCGACCGCGGCGCGCAGCTCAAGTGTTTCGAGGATCGAAGAAATCCGCGCCGGATCGATGCTCTGGAAGGCGAAGGCAATGGGCGCGGTGCGGGCCGTGACGAAGACGCCGGCGCCCTGGTGGGATTCGACGATGCCGTCGGCCTGGAGGCTGGCCACCGCTTCGCGCACCACGGTGCGGCTGACGGCGAAGCGCTCGGTGAGGTGCGACTGCGAGGGCAGCTTGTCGCCGACGCTGAAACGGCCGGAGGCGATTTCGGCGCGCAACTCCTCGCTGACCTGTTTGACCAGGCTGCCGCGGGCGCGGCCAACCGGCAGCATATCTGTCATGAATTGGCCCCCAGACTGCCGGGACATGAAAGGAATTGCAGCAGCATATAGCGACAGTCGGCGGAAGCAAACCGACTACGTCCAGGTCGTATGACGAGTGTCGATCAGTTGGCGACCCGTGCTGTTCTTCGGTCTAGCCGCTCAGCGTGTCGACTTTGCGCAAGGCTGGGAACAGGCGCGACCAGAGCAGCACCACTGCGAGGGTGCCGATGCCGCCGACGGCGACGGCGGCGACCGGGCCGATGAAGCCGGCGAAGACGCCGGCGCGGAATTCGCCGAGCTGGTTCGAGGTGCCGATGAACAGCGAGTTCACGGCGTTGACGCGGCCGCGCATGTGGTCGGGGGTGAGGAGCTGGACAAGCGAACTCCGCACCACGACGCTCACCGTGTCGGAAGCGCCAAGGATGATCAGCATCACCACCGAGAGCACGATGTTGGTCGAATAGGCGAAGACGATGGTGGCGGCGCCGAAGATGGCGACGGCCACCAGCATCTTGATGCCGACGCGGTGCTGCAGCGGGAAGCGGGCGAGCAGCAGCGACATCACCACGGCGCCGATCGCCGGGGCCATGCGGAGAAAGCCGAGGGCCCAGGGGCCGGCATGGAGGATGTCCCGGGCATAGACCGGCAGCATGGCGGTGGCGCCGCCGAGCAGCACGGCGAAGAGATCGAGCGAGATCGACCCCAGCATCACCGGTTTGCTCTTGATGAACACCACCCCGGCGAACACCGACTCGAAGGTCATCGGGGCACGGGCAGGCAGGGTGGCGGGTTTGTCGATCTTCAGCACATTGTAGCTGGCGACAAGGAACAGCACACCCGAGGCGAGGAACGGCACCACGTCGCCGAAGCCGTAGAGAATGCCGCCCAGCGCCGGGCCGATGATCAGCGCGGTCTGCATGACCGAGGTCGAAGTGGCGACGGCGCTCTGCAGCTGCGCCATGGGGACGATCCCCGGCAGCAGCGCCGCCATGCTGGGGCGCTCGAAGGCCTGCGCGGCGCCGAGCACGGTCACCGCGGCAAAGATCCCCCAGGTCGGCAGCCAGCCCTGCCAGATGCCGAGCGCGATGAAGCCCATGGTGACGGCCTCGATCACCTGGCAGACGAGGCCGATCTGGCGGCGGTCGAACTGGTCGGCGACGTGTCCGGCGAGGAACGTCAGCACCAGCATGGGCAGGAACTGGAACAGCCCGACCAGCCCGAGGTCGAACGGGTTGCGGGTGCGATCGTAGATCAGCCAGCCGATCGCCACCGCCGAACCCTGGAACGCCACGGACGACAGCGCCCGGGACGAGAGGAAATGACGGAACGAGGGGATGTGGATGACGTGGGGCGTAGAGGAGGGCATTGGGCCGACAGGGAACATATCGAGCGGGCTCGCTCAAGCGGGACGATAGTCGTGGAGGCTGAGGCGCGAGCAGGGGCGTCCCCTCTCCCCTCAGGGGAGAGGGCTAGGGTGAGGGGTGAGGCAGTTCAGCGTGCTGGGCGATCCAGCATAACTGAGAGGCTGCACCCCTCACCCTAGCTGCGCTAACTCGCTGGGCGAGGGGACGGGGAGGCTATTCCGGTTTGCCCAACAATCCCCGTACCCCCAACCAGCTCTGCAACATCTCCGCCCACGGATCCGACAACAGCCCCGACTTGCCGAAGCCGAAGCCGTGGGCGCCGTTGCCGAAGACGTGCAGTTCGGCTGGGATGCCGGCATTGTGCCAGGCCTCGTAAAGGCGGACCGAGGAGAGCGGGGCGACCGATTTGTCGTCGTCGGAAATGGCGAGGAACAGCGGCGGCGCATCCGGTGGCAGCGGCAGGCCGGCGCGCCAGGCCGGGTAGATGCCGACGGCGAAATCCGGGCGGCTATCGGCATCATGCTCGAACACCGGCCCCAGGGTGACGGCGCCGCCGGCCGAGAAGCCGCCGATGCCGATGCGGGTGGAGTCGAGGCCCCAGTCGGCGGCGTGCTGGCGGACGAAACGGATCGCCTGCCGGCCGTCTTCCTCGCCCCACAGGCGAGCTTCGGCGATTGCTGGGTTTGACGGCGGCGCGGCACCCATCGGGCCGGGCTGGTGCAGCCGGCGCTGCAGCTCGTTGCGGAAGTCGAGCAGGTCGGCGTCGGCCTCGGGCGTCTGCGCCAGGCGGTATTTCAGCACGAAGGCGGTGATACCGAGCCCGGCCAGCCAGCGGGCCATGTCATAGCCCTCATGATCGATCATCAGGAAATGGAAGGCGCCGCCGGGGGCGACGATCATCGCCGTGCCGGTAGCCTTGCCGGGTTCGGGGAGGAAGGCGGTGAGGCTAGGGATGACGACGTTGCGGGTCAGCCGCCGGCTGGCAGTGGTCCACGGGATCTGCATGGTCGATTCCCGATGCGTCCAGTGCTCCGAACCCGGGGCGCGACCCTCACCCGGCCAGATCCGATAGACGCCGGCGGCGTCGGGTGCCTCTGGCGGCCGCTGCTGGTCGATGGCGTTCATGTCGTCTCCCCTTACGAGCGTAGTCGCCGGTATTCTGGTCAGCCGCGCCGTCAGGGCAAGTGATTTGCAGCATTGGCGGATCGGCGACCCGAACCCTCACTCGAAGCTGCAGGTCGAGCTTCCGATACCGGCAAAATCGACGGTGAGGGTCTGGCCCGGCAGCACCTGCAGGATCGGGGCGCAGGAGCCGGTGGCGACGCTTTCCCCGGCGCTGATCTGGCGGCCGTCGCGAACCAGTTCGTGAGCAAGCCACGCAATCGCCTCGAGCGGATGGCCAGAGATGGCCTTGCCCAGACCGGTCATCATCACCTTGCCGTCGATGCTGGCGGTCATCTCGGCCTGGCCGAGGGACTGCCAGTCGATGCGCACTGCCGGGCCGCAGATGGTCGCCACATGCAGGCCGAAATCAGCGATGGCGGTCGGCGTGTCATGGGGGCCACCGACCACGCGGCGTCCGACGAGGCCGATGGCCGGCCGGCAGGCGACGATGGCTTCACCGACCGAGTGCCGGTCTATGCTTTCGTTGCTGTCGGGATAGCTTCGGCCGATGACGAAGACCAGTTCGCACTGGGCGCCGACGATGCCGCGGGGCAGGCGGATATGCTGCGGACCGGAGAAGAAATCACGCCGTGGAATCGGCCCGTAGATCGGCTGGTCGAGGCCGAGAAACCGCGCACAGGCGGGATTGGTGCCGGCCAGCGCGTAGCCGATCGGCTCGGCCTCGTAGTCGTCGAGTGCCGCGAGTTGCACGGTGTAGGCGTCAACCTTGGCGGTGACGGCGTCGAGCTGCAGCGCCGTGGCGGTGCCGGCCACCCGGTTGCCGGCGAGGCTCGCGGCGATGGTGTCGGTGCTGATCATAGTCGTGAACTCCAGTACTGACGCGGGAGACAGACCCTCGCCGAACCGGAAGTCAAATAGGAATGTCATATGTATTGGCGTCCCCTAGACCGAAGCTACGGAACTTTATGTCGCGGCTATTTCTTTGCTTGGGGCGTCCAATCGAAATCCTACTGGGGCAGTGTCTAGATTGTTGCGGCGGCAGGTCGTCCGGGTGTTGTCCGGAGCCGCTGCGGATTGGCCGGCAGACCGGCCGCAACCAGGACCTTACGAGATGTACACCCCTCGCTACGGCATGCATTACGTCACGCAACAGACCAGCGAAGCGCGGCTCAACGCCATTCGCCAGCACCGGGAGGCCATCATGGGACGGTCCCGTGGCGCGGCGCCTCCATCCATCCATGACGAAGAGTCTGGCGCGCTGTGGCGCATGCTGACGACCGTCGCGGTGGTGTTCGTCGTGGTGCTCGGCGGCGTCGTTGCCATGTGGGCGGCGGGGCTGGCCTGATGCGTAGTGCAATGGTCACCACACCCCCGCACCGGGGCCGCTTCATGGTCGGTCGCGACGACAAGGGCAACTGGATCGTCAGCGACAGCATGGGGCTCACCGGCGGCATTTTCGTAGACCGCCAGTCGGCGGTGCATTTTGCCATGGAAGAATGCGACTACGCCCCAGGCGAAGTCTGCGCCGCCCCCGCCGAAATGGTGCTGAGCGTCGACACGCTCTTCGCCCCGGGGCCGTTGCGCAAGGCCGGGTGAGGTCAGGGTACGCGGCCCGCTTTGGCGGGCTGCGCACCGGGCTGCGCCCGGAGAATTCCTATAGGTTTTTTATTTCTTTTCGGTCGGGTTGTTCTCGAAACCCTATGCCGACCGCGCGCATATCTCTTCC
This sequence comes from Devosia sp. GW821-FHT12F11, assembly GCF_058806655.1. NCBI lineage: Bacteria > Pseudomonadati > Pseudomonadota > Alphaproteobacteria > Hyphomicrobiales > Devosiaceae > Devosia > Devosia sp. GW821-FHT12F11. Next base: position 247,160 of record NZ_JBXAPX010000007.1, on the reverse strand, counting down.
CGCAATTCTGAACAGTTGGCCGCTGCCGCTTCCGGCGGCGGCACTGGTGCTTGTCCCGAAAGACCTGGGATGGGCCGCAACTCACTGGAGTACTGAACGATGGACATAGTCGTTCTAGCGATCGGGTTAGTATTCTTCACCCTCGCGTATGCCTACGTTACCGCCTGCGACAAGCTCTGAGCGAAAGGCCAAGCGATGCTGCTCGATTTTATTCTCGGGGGCGCGGTGGCGCTGTTCCTGCTCGTTTACCTGGTCTTCGCTCTGGTTCGTCCCGAGCGTTTCTAGGCTGTTGTTTTGTCGCGCTTCCGAGGTGGGAAAGTCCTGCAACTTTTCCTCGAAGCGCTTCTAGGGACCGGAAAGATCCTCCCATGACCCTTCTCGGCTGGATTCAGATCCTCGTTTTCTGCGGGATCATCGTTCTGCTCGTCAAACCCCTCGGGGCCTACATGACGCGCGTTTTCAATGGCGAGAGCACCTGGCTGCAGCCGGTGCTCCGCCCCATAGAGCGCGGGCTCTACCGCGTCGCCGGCACCCGCGAGGATGAAGAGCAGAACTGGGTCACCTACGCGGTGGCCATGCTGCTGTTCAACTTCGCGGGCTTCATCATCCTGTACTTGCTGCAACGGTTCCAGGCGGTGTTGCCGCTGAACCCGGCGGGCATGGCCGAGGTCGGTCCCGAGCTCGCCTTCAACACCGCGGCGAGCTTCGTCACCAACACCAATTGGCAGAACTATGGTGGCGAGACCACGATGAGCTACCTGACCCAGATGATGGGCCTGGCGGTGCAGAACTTCGTTTCCGCCGCCACCGGTATTGCCGTCGCCATGGCGGTGATCCGCGCCTTCTCGCGCAAGTCGGTTTCGACACTCGGCAACTTCTGGGTCGACCTGGTACGGGGCACCTTCTACATCCTGCTGCCGATCTGCATCATCGGCACGCTTGTCCTCGTCTGGCAGGGCGTGCCGCAGAACCTCGATGCCTATACGGCTGCCGTGACGCTGGAAGGCACGCAGCAGAGCATCGCGCAGGGCCCGGTGGCCTCGCAGATGATGATCAAGTATCTGGGCACCAACGGTGGCGGCTTCTTCAACGTCAATGCCGCGCATCCGTTCGAGAACCCGACGGCGCTCACCAACCTGATCTCGATGGTGTCGATCTTCGCCATCGGCGCGGCACTGACCAATGTGTTCGGCCGCATGGTCGGCAACCAGAAGCAGGGTTGGGCGATCTTCATCACCATGGGCGTGCTGTTCCTGGTTGGCGTCACCGTCTGCTACTGGGCAGAAGCCGCGGGCAACCCGCTGGTGCATGCGCTCGGCATCGACGGCGGCAATATGGAGGGCAAGGAAGTCCGCTTCGGCGTGCCGCTTTCCGCGCTGTTCGCGGTGGTCACTACGGCGGCCTCGTGCGGTGCAGTCAATGCCATGCACGACAGCTTCATGGCGCTCGGCGGCATGATCCCGATGATCAACATGATGCTGGGTGAGATCATCATCGGCGGCGTCGGCGCCGGTTTCTACGGCATCGTGCTGTTCGTAGTCGTCGCCATCTTCGTCGCCGGGCTGATGGTCGGCCGCACGCCCGAATACCTGGGCAAGAAGATCGAGGCCAAGGAAGTAAAGATGGCGATGCTCGCTATCCTCTGCCTGCCGCTCGCCATGCTCGGCTTCACCGCCATCAGTGTCGTACTGCCGTTCGGGGTGTCGTCGATCTGGAACCCCGGCCCGCACGGCTTCTCCGAGGTGCTCTACGCCTATACCTCGGCGGCGGCGAACAATGGTTCGGCCTTCGGCGGGCTCTCGGGCAATACGCCCTGGTACAACATCACGCTCGGTATCGGCATGCTGATGGGGCGGTTCCTGGTGATCATCCCCGCCTTGGCGCTGGCCGGCTCGCTGGTGCAGAAGAAGACCGTTCCGGCTTCCGCCGGCACGCTGCCCACGCATGGCATGCTGTTCATCGGGCTGCTGCTCGGCGTCATCCTGGTGGTCGGCGGGCTCACCTTCATCCCGGCACTGGCACTCGGCCCGATCGTCGAGCACCTAGCGATGCTCGGCGGCCAGACCTTCTGATGCTCACCCTCACATATCCAGCGCGGCGCTCGCATGAGCCCGCCGCGCCCCAAGGAACCCACTGGAGCCTCTCATGAGCCAGTTGAAATCGGCGAGCCTGTTCGACACTCGCATCCTCGTCCCCGCCATCGGCGGCGCGTTCAGGAAACTGAACCCGAAAAGTCTGATCAAGAACCCGGTGATGTTCGTCGTCGCCGTCGTCTCCGCCTTCACCACCGTGTTGTTCGTCAAGGACCTGGTGACCGGTTCGGGCAATCTGGGCTTCTCGTTCCAGATCAACCTGTGGCTGTGGTTCACCGTGCTGTTCGCCAACTTCGCCGAAGCGGTGGCCGAAGGCCGCGGCAAGGCGCAGGCGGATTCGCTGCGCCGGGCGCGGACCGAAACGCAGGCCAAGCTGCTGCCGCCCGAGGGGCGCGGCAGCTTCCGAATGGTGCCGGGCACCAGCCTCAAGGTCGGCGATACCGTTTTGGTCGAAGCCGGCGACATCATTCCGTCCGACGGCGAAGTGATCGAAGGCATCGCCTCGGTCAACGAGGCGGCGATCACCGGTGAGTCAGCTCCCGTCATCCGCGAGTCGGGCGGCGACCGCTCGGCGGTCACCGGCGGCACCCAGGTGCTCAGCGACTGGATCCGGGTGCGCATCACCGCGGCCCCGGGTTCGACCTTCCTCGATCGCATGATTTCGCTGGTGGAAGGCGCCGAGCGGCAGAAGACGCCGAACGAGATCGCGCTCAACATCCTGCTCGCCGGCATGACGCTGATCTTCGTGCTCGCCGTCGCCACCATTCCGGGCTTCGTCGCCTATGCCGGCGGCAACGTGCCGATGGTGGTGCTGGTGGCGCTGTTCGTGACACTGATTCCGACCACCATCGGGGCACTGCTCTCGGCCATCGGCATTGCCGGCATGGACCGGCTGGTGCGCTTCAACGTCTTGGCCATGTCGGGCCGCGCCGTCGAGGCGGCGGGCGACGTCGATACGCTGCTGCTCGACAAGACCGGCACGATCACGCTCGGCAACCGGCAGGCGACGGCGTTCCATCCGGTCGCCGGGGTCAGCGAGGCCGAACTCGCAGATGCGGCGCAGCTCGCCTCGCTGGCCGACGAGACGCCGGAGGGTCGCTCGATCGTCGTTCTTGCCAAGGACAAATACGGCATCCGTGGCCGCGACATGCAAAGCCTCAATGCCAGCTTCGTGCCGTTCACGGCGCAGAGCCGGATGAGCGGCGTCGATGTCGGCGGCTCGTCGATCCGCAAGGGTGCGGTCGATGCGGTGCTGAAATATGTCGGGGAAGGCGCGGCCAACAGCGCCGACACCATCCGCGAGCTCCGCACGATTTCTGACGAGATCGCCAAATCCGGCGCGACGCCTCTGGCGGTGGCCCGCGATGGCAAGCTCCTCGGCATCGTGCAGCTCAAGGACATCGTCAAGGGCGGCATCCGCGAACGCTTTGCGGAACTGCGCCGTATGGGCATCCGCACCGTGATGATCACCGGCGACAACCCGATGACCGCCGCGGCGATCGCGGCGGAAGCGGGCGTCGACGACTTTCTCGCCCAGGCGACGCCGGAGAACAAGCTGAGCCTGATCCGCGAGGAGCAGGCCAAAGGTAAGCTCGTTGCCATGTGCGGCGACGGTACCAACGACGCACCGGCGCTGGCGCAGGCCGATGTCGGCGTCGCGATGAACACCGGTACGGTGGCGGCGCGCGAAGCCGGCAACATGGTCGACCTCGACAGCGACCCGACCAAGCTGATCGAGATCGTCGAGATCGGCAAGCAGTTGCTGATGACCCGCGGGGCGCTGACGACCTTCTCGATCGCCAACGACATCGCCAAGTATTTCGCCATCATCCCGGCGATGTTCCTGGCGTTCTACCCGCAGCTCGGCGCGCTCAACGTCATGGGGCTGGCAACGCCCGAGAGCGCCATCCTCTCGGCCATCATCTTCAACGCCCTGATCATCGTGGCGCTGATCCCGCTGTCGCTGCGCGGCGTGAAGTACCGGGCGGTTGGCGCCGGGGCGCTCTTGAGCCGCAACCTCCTCGTCTACGGGCTGGGCGGCATCATCGTGCCGTTCGCCGGCATCAAGGCCATCGACATGGCGATCACCGCCATCGGCCTCGCGTAAGGATCTTTCGAAATGCTGAAGCAACTGAGACCCGCACTCATCATGATCGTCGCGCTGACGGTGATCACCGGGCTGCTCTATCCGGTCGCCATGACCGGGCTGTCGCAGGCGCTGTTCCCTTCTCAGGCGCATGGCAGCCTGGTCGAGAAGGACGGACAGGTGATCGGCTCGGAACTGATCGGCCAGGCGTTCACTGCGCCGCGCTACTTCCATGGCCGTCCCTCGGCCGCCGGCGATGGCTACAACGCCGCCGCCTCGTCGGGCTCCAATCTGGGGCCGACCAACCCGGCGCTGCTCGAACGCATCAAGACCGAGGCCGCGGCACTCAAGGCCGAGAACCCCAACGCGCCGGTGCCGATGGACCTCGTCACCACCTCGGGCAGCGGGCTCGATCCGCATATCACCCCGGAGGCCGCTTACTTTCAGGTGCCGCGCGTCGCCCAGGCCCGTGGCATGGACGAAGCCGCGGTTACCGAGCTGGTGCGCCAGCATGTCGAGGCGCCGTTGCTCGGCTTCATGGGCGAGCCGGTGGTCAATGTGCTGAAACTCAACCTGGCGCTCGATGGCGCCAGCGCATCCTGAGCGAGAGCAGGAAAAGTTGCAGACTTTTCCGGTTCGGTCTCGCGACCAGACAATGACCTGGAGCTGGAGTGCGATTCAACGAAACGCAATCCTGCTCCAACACGATATAGGTGGGGTGCCGGTGTTGACCGCGCCCTGCCGTTCGCCGCGGCAGGCGGAGATGCTTGATGAATAACGGCCGACCCTCCCCCGATGCGCTGCTCGAGCAGGCCGAACGCGAAAACCGCGGTCGGCTGAAGATCTTTCTCGGCGCGGCGCCGGGCGTGGGCAAGACCTACGAGATGCTGCTGTCAGGGCGGGCCAAGCTCGCCGAGGGCGTCGACGTGGTGATCGGCGTGGTCGAGACGCATGGACGCAAGGAGACCGAGGCGCTGGTTCTGGGCTTCGAGGTCATCCCTCGGGTGCAGATCGACTACAAGGGGCGGCTGCTCGAGGAGATGGACCTCGACGCCATCCTCAATCGCCGCCCGCAGCTGGTGCTGGTCGACGAGCTGGCGCATACCAACGCCGCCGGCAGCCGCCATCCCAAGCGCTATCTCGATGTCGAGGAGCTGTTGTCGCGCGGCATCGATGTCTACACCACCGTCAACGTGCAGCATGTCGAAAGCCTCAACGACGTGGTGGCGCAGATCACCCGGATCCGGGTACGCGAGACGGTGCCGGATTCGATTATCGACCGCGCCGACGATGTCGAGATCATCGACATCACGCCGGACGACCTGTTGAAACGGCTCAGCGACGGCAAGGTCTATGTGCCGACCACGGCGCGGCGCGCCGTCGAGAATTACTTCTCGCCGGGCAACCTCACGGCGCTGCGCGAGCTGGCGCTGCGGCGCACGGCGCAGCGGGTCGACGACCAGTTGCTCAGCCATATGCAGAGCCACGCCATCAATGGCCCATGGGCGGCCGGCGAGCGAGTGCTGGTCTGTGTCGACGAACATGCGCGCGGGCCCTCGCTGGTGCGCTACGCCCGGCGGCTGGCCGACCGGCTGCGCGGGCCGTTCGTGGCGCTCAACATCGAGACGATCCGCACGGCGGGCGTCTCGGATGCCGGCAAGGACCAACTGGCCGCCAGCCTCCGGCTCGCCGAGCAACTGGGGGGAGAGGCGGTGGTGCTGCCCGGTCAGCACATCGCCACCGAGATCGTGCGCTATGCCGCCGCCAACAACGTCACCCACATCGTCATCGGCAAGCCGGTAAAGCCGCAATGGCGCGAGTGGCTGCAGGGTTCGGTGTCGCACGACCTGATCCGCCACGCCGGCGACATCAGCGTGCACGTCATCGCCGGCACGGTCGAAAAGGGCATAAAGCCTGCGTCAGGCCTGATCCAGGTCACGCCGCCGCGCTTCGAGCTGCTGCCGTACCTGTGGAGCGTCGGCTTCGTGGCGGTGGCGCTCGGCGCCGGCCTGCTGCTCGATCGGGTACTCGATGTCACCAATATCGCGCTGGTGTTCCTGATGGCGGTGCTGGCGGCAGCACTGAGCTTCGGGCTCGGCGCGGCTTTGTTCGCCTCGTTGATCAGCGCGTTGCTGCTGAACTTCTTCTTCCTGCCGCCGCTCTATACGCTCAACATCAGCGACCCCGAAAGCGTCATCGCGCTCGGCTTCTTTCTCGGTGTGGCGTTCATCGCCAGCAACCTGACCTCGCGGGTGCAGCGGCAGGCCGCGGCAGCGCGGCAGCGGGCCCGCACCACCGAGGATCTCTACCTGTTTTCGAAGAAGCTCGCCGGCGCCGGCACACTCGACGACGTGCTGTGGGCCACCGCCTACCAGATCGCCTCGATGCTGAAGCTGCGCGTGGTGCTGTTGTTGCCGGAGAACGGCAGTATCGCCGTAAAGGCCGGCTATCCGCCCGACGATACGTTCGATGAGGCCGATGTCGCCGCCGCCCGCTGGGCCTGGGAGAACGACCGCGCGGCCGGCCGTGGCGCCGACACGCTGCCCGGCGCCAAGCGGCTCTATCTGCCGCTGAAGACCGGCCGCGTCCCGGTCGGCGTGGTGGGGCTCGACAATGACAAGCCGGGGCCGCTGCTCACCCCGGACCAGCGCCGGCTGCTCGATGCACTGACCGACCAGGCGGCGCTCGCCATCGAACGCATCCAGCTGGTTGACGACGTCGAGCGCGCCAAACTCGCGGCCGAAGCCGACCGGCTGCGCTCGGCGCTCCTGACCTCGATCTCGCATGACCTGAAGACCCCGCTGGCCGCCATACTCGCCGCCGCCGGGATGCTGCGCGAGCCGCCCGATGGGCTCGCCAAGGACGATGAGGCGGAACTGCTGGGCACCGTGGTGGACGAATCTGAGCGGCTCAACCGCTTCATCGCCAATCTGCTCGATATGACGCGGATCGAATCGGGGGCGACAGCGCCCAATGCGGGGCTGAACTTCGTCGGCGATATCGTCGGTACCGCGTTGCAGCGCACGCAGAAGATCACCGCCGGGCACACCGTCGCCGTCGATATCCCGGCCGACCTGCCGATGATCAATGTCGATCCGGTGCTGTTCGAGCAGGTGCTGTTCAACCTCATCGACAACGCTGCGAAATATGCGCCGGAGGGAACGACCATCGGGCTCAAGGGCTGGGTCGACAGTGCTTCGGTGGTGCTGCAGGTGATCGACGAGGGGCCGGGCATCCCGGCCGAGGATCTCGAACGGGTGTTCGACAGCTTCTACCGGGTGCGGAAAGTCGATCAGGTGCGGGCGGGGACCGGGCTCGGCCTATCGATCTGCCGCGGTTTCGTCGAGGCGATGGGCGGGACGATTTCCGCCGCGAACCGGCAGGACCGCTCGGGCGCACTCTTCACCATCAGGATGCCGCTCCCCTCTGGGGTATCCGACCTCAACGCGCCAGACATGGGTGAGCTGAAATGAGCAACTCGGCCGTGAAGATCCTCGTCATCGACGACGAGCCGCCCATCCGCAAGCTGTTGCGGATGGGGCTCGGCGCGCAGGGCTATGCGATCACTGAGGCGGGCAGTGCCAGGTTCGCGCTCGAAGCGCTGAAGGCGGAGCGGCCCGACCTGATCCTGCTGGACCTCGGGCTGCCTGACATTTCCGGCCATGATCTGCTGGCGCGCTGGCGCGACGAGGGGCGCGACCTGCCGGTGGTGGTGCTGTCGAGCCGTACCGACGAGGCGGGGATCGTCAAGGCGCTCGAGCTCGGCGCCGACGACTATGTGACCAAGCCCTTCGGCATGAACGAGTTGGCCGCCCGCATCCGGGTGGCGCTGCGGCACCGGCTGCAGCAGCAGGGCGAACGCCCGGTGTTCGTCACCGGCGGGCTGTCGGTCGACCTGGTCAAGCGGATCGTCAAGGTCGACGGCAAGGAGGTGAAGCTCTCGCCCAAGGAATACGACATCCTGCGCCTCCTGGTGCAGCACGCTGGCAGGGTGCTGACCCACCACTTTCTGCTCGAGCAGGTGTGGGACGGCACCACCGATGTGCAGTATCTGCGCGTTTATGTCCGGCAGCTCAGGCAAAAGATCGAACAAACGCCCGATCAGCCGCGCTATATCACCACCGAAACCGGCGTGGGCTACCGCCTGCACGAGGCCGACCCGATCGAGCCGGCGCCGGCCGGCCAGAACTAGAGTGACCAGATGAATATCGCCGAACTGCTTCGACCGGAAAACGTGCTGGTCGATCTGGACGCGTCATCCAAATCGCAATTGCTGCAGCAGCTGTCGGACCGCGCCGCCCGGGCTACCGGTCTCGACCAGGCGGTGGTGCTTAACGGGCTCAGCCATCGCGAGACGCTCGGCTCGACCGGTATCGGGCAGGGGATCGCCATCCCGCACACCGCGCCTGCCGGGCTCGATGTACCGTTCGCGCTGCTGGCGCGAACGGCGAAACCGGTGGAGTTCGACGCTGTCGACGATCGACCGGTCGACCTTATCTTCCTGCTGCTGTCGCCGGCCGATCGGACCTCGCATCTCAAGGCGCTGTCGGTGGTGTCGCGGCAGCTGCGGTCAGCCGGGGTGACGGAAAGGCTGCGGCGGGCGCGGACGGCAGCGGAAATGTATACGGCAATGACGGCGGAGTAAGAGGGCCTTCAGTCGGGAACCCCTCCCCCCCGCAAGCGGGAGGGGGCGCCCGACTGCCGCCTCAGCGGAAAGTGGGGGCGTGTTGCCGGTCCGCAGCGGTTGGCATATCGGTCTCAGCGAACTCGACCACGGAGGACCACCGCCATGCCCACACCCCGCCGCGTCTATCTCGGGGCGCTCGTCGTGGCGGCGCTGCTCGGCGGCTTCGGGCTCATCGCCGACGCGGTGACCGATGGCGATACGCTCGGCCTCGACAATGCGGTGCTGATGGCGCTGCGCACCCCTGGAGATCCGGCCGATCCGATCGGGCCGGCCTGGCTCGAGGAGGCGGTGCGCGACATCACGGCGCTCGGCAGCTTCTCGGTGCTCGGCATCATCGTCGTACTGGTGTTTGCCTATCTGCTGCTGGTGGGCAAGCACCGCACCGGCTGGTTCATGGTATTCGCGGTGGTGGGCGGCACCATCATCAGCACGGTATTGAAGATGCTGTTCGACCGGCCGCGGCCTGACCTCATCGGGGCCCCCGAGGTGTTCACCGCCAGTTTTCCAAGCGGACATGCGACGGTCTCGGCCGTGGTGTTCCTCACCATCGGCGCCATGCTGGCGGAATCATCGCCCGAGCAGCAGCTGAAGCGTTTCTTCGTCGGGGTGGCGATTGCGCTCACGCTGCTGGTCGGGGTGAGCCGGATCTACCTGGGCGTCCACTACCCCACCGACGTGCTGGCTGGCTGGTCGCTCGGCGCCGCCTGGGCCCTGCTCTGCACCACGGCCGCGCATTTTCTGCGGGAGCGGGCGGGGCGTTAGTCGCGATCTCGCAGTCGTCGCTTCCCCTCCCCCTTGAGGGGAGGGATTGAGGGAGGGGGTGGTTCTGTGATCACCGATGGACCCCCACCCCCAACCCCTCCCCTCAAGGGGGAGGGGCCGACTAATCCAGCCCCAGCGGATCAGCATCCAGCGGCCAGATCGGGCGGGTCAGGCGCTTGAACGGGAGCTCGGACCAGTTGGGGTTGCTGGTGCCCGGGGTGGCGACGAACAGCTGGGCCCGGGTGTTGGTCGTGAACAGGTCCTTGTGCTTGTAGAGGTTCTTGATCGAGACGACCTGCTTGTCGTCGAACGTTATGCCGTGCAGCGAGAACAGGCTAAGGGTGTAGAGATTGGTGCGCAGCGTCGTCAGCAGCACCTCGATGCCTTCGACCCGCACCACGGCGACATCGCCGATCTCGATGCGCTCGCCGGGCAGGTGGTCCTGGTGGGCGTTGCGCTTCAAAAACAGCACCTCGGCCTCGGCATCGAGCGGTGGGCCGGAATGCGGCTCGAACTTGCCGCCGATCCTGAGCTTCAGTTTCGCCCCGACCCCGACCTGGAAGCAGATCTTGACCGCCGAGGGATCCCAGAGCGGCGCCACGACGGCGTTGCGGATGCCGGCGTCGATGAAAGCCCTGAGCACATAGGTGGTGTCGCCGGGCGCGCCGCTGCCGATCTGGTCGGAGGTGTCGGCAATCAATAGCGGCTTGTCGCCCTTGAGCTTCGCCTGCTCGATCGCCTCCTTGAACGGGGTGAAGGGCAGCGTCGCCTGGGCGCGGATGCGGTAGAAGGCCTCGCCATAGTGTTTGGCGGCACGGTCGGCGATGGCCTGGTCGCGATCGGCGACCGCCAGCATCTTGGCGCCGGCCAGCGGTACGTCGGCCCAGGGGAAGCCGTGGTTGAGCGACAGCGACAGCACGCCGTCCTTGCCTTCCCCATCGTAGAGCGACTGGGTGAAGGCGATCATCGGGCCCTCCATGGTGGTCGGGAACAGCCCCATGGTCTTGCAATCGAACAGCGCCATTTTCGGCTCGATCTCGCCCTTCAGCGTGCGTTCCATCAGGGCGAACAGATCCTCGGCGCGCTCGGCGTGGTCGATATGCGGGTAAGTCTTGTAGATGACGATCAGGTCGGCATTGTCGACGATGGTGTTGTCGACATGACCATGCAGGTCGAGCTCGATGCCGATGCGGGTCGTCTCTCCCACCAGCGCGCGGGTGCGCTGTACCAGGTCGCCTTCGCAATCGTCGTAGCCGTCGGCGATCATCGCGCCGTGGAGGTAATAGAGCACCGCATCGACCGGGCCGGCAGCGCGCAGGTCGTCGAGGATGCGATCGCGCATCGCTTCGTAGTCGGCCTTGATGGTCGGGCCGGCCGGATTGGCGAAGGCGAAGAGGCTCTGGACCACCTCCCAGCCGCGCTCGAGACCGCGCTCGCGCCAGATCTGCGGCGGCGCCGACCAGGGCGAGGGGGCGAAGGTTTCGACATTGCGGTCGGCCCAGAAGCACTCCTTGAAATCGTCGATGCCGGTGGGGAACGAGGCGAAGGTGTTGGTCTCGGTGCCGAGGGTCGCGATGAACAGGCGCATGGCAGTGGCGGTTCCAGATGAAAGGGCTGGCGGCAGCTTGGAAGGCTGGCCCGAGAGGGTCAATCGCCACCGGTTCCGCAGCGTGGAACATCGGTGGTGGCATCGATCTCGCTGGAGGAGTGCGAATTGCTACAGTCGTTGCAAGAATCAGAACATGTTGGCGTGAGATTGTAAAATTGGAGTAGATCATGCTATGATGCTAATGGATAATAGCATGAGGCTGTCATGTCGAACTGCAGTCCGGATCGGGTCTGGCGCAGCCGGGCCATTGCCCTGCTCGAGGCCGAGGGCAGGCGTTCGGCGGATACGCATCTGATCGCGCTGAACCTGCCGTCGCTCGATGGCATCGACATCTACCTCAAGGACGAATCCTCGCATCCGACCGGCAGCCTGAAGCACCGGCTGGCGCGCTCGCTGTTCCTCTACGGCATCTGCAGCGGCCGAATCCGCGAGGGCGTGACGCTGGTCGAAGCCTCGTCCGGTTCGACCGCGGTGAGCGAAGCCTATTATGCCCGGCTGCTCGGGCTCGATTTCTGCGCCGTGCTGCCGCGCACCACCAGCGCCAGCAAGGTCGAGGCGATCGAGCAGCAGGGCGGGCGCTGCCATTTCGTCGAGCAGCCGGCGGCGATCTATGCGCGGGCAGCCGAGCTGGCGGCGGAGTGCGGCGGGCATTATCTCGACCAGTTCACCTTTGCCGAACGCGCCACCGACTGGCGCGGCAACAACAACATCGCCGAGTCGATCTTTCGGCAGATGGAGCAGGAGAGGCATCCGGTGCCGGAGTGGGTCGTGATGGGCGCCGGGACCGGCGGTACCTCGGCGACCATCGGCCGCTACATCCGCTATCGCTGTCTCGATACCCGGCTCTGCGTGCCCGATGTCGAGTTCTCCGCTTTCTATGACGGGTGGCTGCGGACCGACCGCACGGCTACGGCGTCCCGCGGCTCGCGCATCGAAGGGATCGGGCGGCCGCGGGTGGAGGCTTCGTTCATCGGCGAGGTGATCGACGAGATGATCCGGGTGCCGGACGCCGTGTCGCTGGCCGGCATGCAAGTCTTATCGCGGCTGCTCGGCCGCCGCGTCGGCGCCTCCACCGGCAGCAACTTTGTCGGGGTCTGCTGGGCCGCCAGCCGGATGCGCGACGAAGGGCGCAGCGGCTCGATCGTCTCGCTGATCTGCGACAGCGGCGAGCGCTATGCCGAGAGCTATTACAACCCGGCCTGGCTCAAGGCGCAGGGGCTGGATCCTGCGCCATATGTGGCGAGGCTTGAGAGCTTTGTCGCGGGTGGTGGTTTTGCGCCTGAGTTGTTGATGGAGTCAGCGGTGGCCAGCTGCGCGGCCTAGCTCCCTTCCCCTCAAGGGGGAGGGAGGCGATCGCCTCGGGCATCCAGTTTACCCGCGGAACCGCTACTTCCGCACAAACAGCCCACCCGCGCCCACCGACATATTTGTCAGCTCGCGCTCGCCCGAGCTCAGTCGCCAATCGAGCATCTTGCGGGCGTAGTCGAGCGCCACCTCGGTGTAAGCCGGGTCCTCGGCGAGGTTCAGCTGTTCGCGTGGGTCGTTGGCGATGTCGAACAACAGTGGCGGCAGGGCGGCGAAGTGGACGTACTTGAACCGGTCGTCGCGGATCGCCGCATAGGCGCACTGGTCGGAGGCGATGCCGAGCGCGGTTTCCGGCTTCTGGGTGCGCACGTCGCGGAAGTCGTGCTCGAAATACACCGCGTTGCGCCAGTCTGGCGGGGCCTCGCCGCGCAGGAACGGGGTTAGCGACGCACCGTCGCAACTGCGTGGAATGTCGAGCCCGAGCCAATCGAGCACCGTCGGCATCACGTCGATCGCCTGGGTGAACGCGGTGACGCGCCGGCCGCGCGCCGCGTCGGCCTCCGGCCGCGGGTCGCGGATCACCAGCGGCAGGTGGAAGGCTGCATCGAAGTAGATTTCCTTGCCCCAGACATAGTGCTCGCCCAGCACCTCACCGTGGTCGGAGGTGACGATGATCAGCGTGCGGTCATACTGGCCGGTGTCCTTCAGATGCTGGACGATGCGCCCCAGCTGCGCATCCACTTCAGCGATCAGCCCGTAATAGGTCGCCCGCATCTGGCGGATCTCGAGTTCGTCGGCGGCGACCAGGTCCTGAGGGTTGTGCTCGTCATAGGTGCTGGGCTGGCGGAGCGTCTCGATGGCGTAATCGAGCAGCGGGTGCTGCTTGCCTTCCTCAGACGGCGAGGCGGCGCGGATGGGGAATTCCACATCGGCGGGGTGCACCATGCCGTTATACGGCTCGGGCGCGATCAGCGGCGGGTGCGGGCGGTAGAAGACGAAATGCGCGAACCACGGCTTGTCGCGTCGCACCAGCAGCCACTTGAGGAACTCGTCGGTGAGGAAAGCGGTCTCGCTTTCCTCGGCCTTGAAGACGGTCGGGATGTAGCGGAAGCCACGATCGGCGGGCTTCTCGAACCCCGGACGAGGGCGGAACACATCGGCGCGGCCACCGGGGAGGTCGTAACCCTTGGAGATGAGGTCCGAGACCCACTGGTCCATGTCCTCGGGCAGGTGTAGCGGGGTCGAAAAGCCCGGCATTACCCCCTCGTCATAGGCAGTCAGCGCCGGGTCGTTCGGGTGCAGGCCGCGTGGATCGGGGGTGGTGTCGGTGTAGCCGAACAAAGCGGGGTCGTAGCCGGCCTTGCGCGCCTCGAGCGCGATATTGGTGTGGCGCCGATCGAGCGGCGTGCCGTTCCGCCCCGAGCGGTGGTTCATCAGGTACTGCCCGGTAAGGAGGCTGGTGCGCGACGGCCCGCACGGCGTGCACTGGCCGAAATGCCTGGTGAAGGTCACCGCGTCAGCCATCAGCGCGTCGAGGTTGGGCGTCCTGGCGTTCTTGTGCCCGAGCGCCGAGATGCAGTCGCCGCGCCACTGGTCGGCGCAAATCAACAGGATATTGGGACGGTCGGTCATCGGGCTCTCGGCTAGAGCGAGATCAGGAAAAGTTGCAGACTTTTCCGGTTCGATCTCGCGACAAAACAAGGACTGGAGCTGGAGTGCGGTTCAACGAACCGCAATTCTGCTCCAGCGGGAGCATTGATGCCCTAAAGTCGATGCTTCGGGGAGTAGGGGCTGTCGGGATTGACGTCGAAATCGACGCTCTCGATGCAGGACTGCAAGGCCGAATGGCTGCCGCCGGTGCGCCAGGGGCCATCGCGCAGTTCGACGTCGCTGACCTTGCTGAGGGTGAGGCAGCGCCACTCGCCGCCCGCCGGCAGCGCGCTGCTGGTGTCGCCACCGAACTGGTAGATCAGCGCCTTCTCCTCGCCACGCGTGTGCCCGAGGATCACCGCGCAGACTTCGCGGCGAAGGCCATTATAGGTGCAGACGATCTGCCGTCTTGCCGCCATCGCCTCGCGGAACAGCTCGTAGGTCGGGCTGGGCATCAGCAGGCCGGGACGTTGACGGCGAGGCCGCCCTGGCTGGTTTCCTTGTAGCGCTCACTCATGTCCTCGCCGGTTTGCCGCATGGTCTCGACGCAGATATCGAGCGACACCTTGTGCGTGCCGTCGCCCTTCATCGCCAGCGAGGCGGCGGTCACCGCCTTCACCGCGCCAAAGGCGTTGCGCTCGATGCAAGGGATCTGCACCAGTCCGGCAACCGGGTCGCAGGTCATCCCCAGGTGATGCTCGAGCGCGATCTCGGCGGCATTCTCCACCTGCGCGGGGGTGCCGCCCATGGCGGCGCAGAGTGCTGCCGCAGCCATGGCCGAGGCTGAGCCGACCTCGCCCTGGCAGCCGACTTCGGCGCCGGAGATCGAGGCGTTGTGCTTGATGATGCCGCCGATGGCAGCGGCGGTCAGCAGCATGTCATGGATGCTGGCCCGCGACGCGCCGGCCTCGAACTGCTGGTGGTATTTCAGCACGGCAGGAATGACCCCAGCGGCGCCATTGGTCGGCGCCGTCACCACGCGGCTGCCGGCGGCATTCTCCTCGTTCACCGCCATGGCGAAGACGCTGAGCCAGTCATTTCCGGCAAGCGGGCCGAGTTCGTTGCGCTGCCAGGCCGTCTGCAACTGCTGGTGGATCGCCTTGGCACGGCGGCTGACGTTGAGCCCCCCTGGCATGATGCCGTCGGTGCGCAAGCCCCGCTCGATGCAGCCATCCATCGCGGCCCAGAGCCGGTCGAGCCCTTGCTCGAGGGCGCGGCGGCCGATCCGCGCTTCCTCGTTGGCGCGCTTCATCTGGGCGATGGAGAGGCCGGAATCGCGGGCCATGGCAAGCATCTGAGCCGCATCGCCGAAGGGGTAGGGGACCTCGACCGCGTCGGCTTTGACCTCGCCGCGCGCCAGCTCCGCCTCGCTGACGACGAAGCCGCCGCCGATCGAATAGTAGACCCGGCGCAGCAGCAGCGCGCCGTCGGCATCATAGGCGTAGAACTGCAGCCCGTTGGTGTGGCCGGGCAGCCGCTCCTTCTTGTCGTAGATCAGGTCGAGCGCCGGCCGGAACCGGTAGGCCGGGTGTCCCTCGGGATGCACCATGCCCTCGGCCTCGACCCCGGCGACGATCGCATCGATCTGGTCGGGGTCGACGCTGTGGGGCGCGTAGCCGCAAAGCCCCAGCACCACGGCGCGGCCGGTGCCGTGCCCGACCCCGGTGAAGGCCAAGGAGCCATGCAGGCTCGCCTTCAGCGAAGTCACCACGGCGTGGCGCGGCCGTGGCCAATCGCCGGTGCGGAGCTCGTCGAGGAACCGGTTGGCGGCCGTCATCGGCCCAATGGTATGCGAACTCGATGGCCCGATGCCGATCTTGAAGACGTCGAAAACCGAGAGGAACATCAGGCCTCACATATGGTGCGGCCGCACCATAGCGGCAACGCCGCCGACCCGCTACTCGTGCGGCTTCAGCGTCTGCATCAGCTTGGTCGGATCGGTCGAGGGGGTCGGGATGGCGACGCCAATGGCGGTAAGGGTGTAGCGCACCCGGCGCAAAGCCTCGCGGCCGCGCGCGCCGAGCTTCTGCGCCACGCCCGAGGCGATGGTGTCGATCACCGCCATATGGGCGTAGCGCGACGGCGTCGGCACCAAGACGTTGTCATCCTCGGGGATGACGATGGGAATGACGATGCCGGCGGCCTTGGCCAGCGGGGAGCCGGGGCGGGTCAGCGCGATGGTGGTGGCGCCGAACGAGGCGGCGATCTGGATCGCTTCGACCACGGCTTTCGATTGCCCGCTATTGGAGATGGCGAAGGCCACATCGCCCGGCTGCAGGGTCGAGGCCGACATGCGCTGCTGGTGGCCATCGGTGTAGGCGGCAACCGGAATGCCGAGCCGGAACAGCCGGAGCTTGGCGTCCTCGGCCATTACCGCCGAGCCGCCGCCCTGGCCGTAGATATCGAGCCGGCGCCCTTCGGCGATGGCGTCGATGGCGCGGCCGACCGCGGCAGTGTCGAGCTGCTCGAGACAGGCCTGCACGGCATTGGCGGCGCGCAGCATCACCGATTGGGCGAGCTGGCCGATATCGTCGGAGAACACCCGGTCGGAGCGGAGATAGACCGCTGCCACCGTCATGGTGCTGGCGAGGCTGATCTTGAAATCGTTGAACGAGGCGCAGCCGACCGAGCGGCAGAAGCGGGTGACCGTCGGCTGGCTGACCCCGGCTTTGGCTGCGAGATCGGCGATGGTCAGCCGCGTCGCCGCTTCGAAATCGAGCTGCACCGCCGCTGCCACCTGTCGCTCGGCCGGCGACAGCTCGGGCTCGGCCCGCTGGATGCGCGAGACGATGTCGATGGCCGGTTCTTCGGTTACGTCCCTCGCAGCGCGCCTCTGCATGTCGATCGCTCCAGCTCTGAAATTCAATTACAGCATTGCGCCGGATGTGACCAGATCGATCGTCGGCCGATCCACAGGGTGGAATGCCTCCATGTGGTTAGCGAGGGCCATCCGATAGCAGGAAGCCTGTCTTGTTTAAGACTTTTGGCGGCTGGCGCAGAATCCGGTTGCGAGCCTTTCGGTTCTGTAACATGATTTCAGAATTGGGGAGTTAGGCAGGGGAGCAGCGTCATGGCGACATTCGAGTTCGACCATGTGGGGATCACGACGACGGTGCCCCAGCCCAGGGAAGACTGGGTCGAGGCAAGCCGGATCTGGGTCACCAACCCGCGCCATCACCCCGAGCATATCGAGTTCCTGCGCTACGAGCCGGACAGCACGGTGCCGGCCGAAGTGCGCGACAACCCACATGTCGCCTATCGGGTCGATGACCTCGCGCCGCACCTTGCCGCACCCGGCGTCGAGATCCTGATCCCGCCGTTCATCGTCGGCGATTTCCTCGAAGTGGTGTTCGTCAAGAAGCACGGCATGGTGTTCGAGTACATGCGCTACCTGAAGGACGGATGGTTCGGGAATTGAGGGGCATACTCATCGCGTCCAGCCAAGAACGGTGTGAGAGCGCCTGCCACGCTGATGAACTGTTGCACGCTGATGAACTGTTGAAGGAGCAAAAATGACCGCCGCATTCACCGGCAAGACCATCGCCATCACCGGCGCCGCGGGCGGCATCGGCCAGTGGCTCTGCCGCTTCTTCGGCGAGGAAGGCGCGACCATCGCGGCGCTCGATCGCAGCGACAAGGTGCACGCGCTGGCCGAGACGCTCGGCAAGGACGGCATCACGGTGAAGCCGGCGGTGGCCGACATCGCCGATGCGGCCTCGGTAGCTGCTGCGTTCAAGGGGTTCGGCGAGGTGCACATCCTCGTCAACAATGCCGGTATCACGCGCCACGCCACCTTCGAGAAGACCGACCCGGCCGGCTGGGACGAGGACATGGCCGCCAATGTCGGCGGCGCCTATGCCTGCGCGCATGCGGTGCTGCCGCAGATGGTGGAACGGCGCTCCGGAAACATCGTCAATGTCGGTTCGGTCAACGGCCTCGCGGCCCTGGGCGATCCGGCCTACAGCGCCGCGAAGGCGGCGATGATCTCGCTGACCCGCTCGCTGGCGCAGGAATATGGCCGTTACGGCATCCGCGCCAATATCGTGTTGCCCGGTACGGTACGCACCCCGGTCTGGGACGAGCGCAAGGCCAAGGATCCGAACGTGTTGAAGACACTGGAGCGCTGGTACCCGCTCGGTCGCATCGTCGAGCCCTATGAGGTGGCGCGGGTGATCGCCTTCCTCGCCTCCGATGCGGCCAGCGCTGTCACCGGCGCGGCGATCCCGGTCGATTGCGGGCTCACTTCGGGCAACATCGTGATGGCGCGCGAGCTGACGCTCGAGGATTTTTAGGCAATCTCATTTGAGGGGGTAGTTTTGGACAAGCTGCGTATCGGCATTATCGGGCTCGGCTGGTTTGGGGAAATCCACGCCGAGACCATCATGGGCGTGCCTAACCTCGAACTGGCGGCGCTCTGCACCCGCACCGAGGATCGGCTCACGGCTTTGGGCGACAAGTTCGGCGTCAAGAAGCTCTATCGCGACTATCACGACATGCTCG
The DNA here is from genome assembly GCF_058806655.1 of Devosia sp. GW821-FHT12F11. Lineage (NCBI taxonomy): Bacteria > Pseudomonadati > Pseudomonadota > Alphaproteobacteria > Hyphomicrobiales > Devosiaceae > Devosia > Devosia sp. GW821-FHT12F11. Next base: position 228,468 of record NZ_JBXAPX010000007.1, on the reverse strand, counting down.
CCGATCCGGAGATCGACGCGGTGTCGATCTGCACCATGTGGGACCAGCATACCGAGCTGGCGATCGCCGCGCTCCAGGCCGGCAAGCATGTGTTCCTCGAAAAGCCGATCGCTTCGACGGTCGAGGACGCCAACAAGATCATCGCCGCCTCGAAGGGGGCCAAGGGCATCCTGTTCATCGGCCATATCGTGCGCTTCAACCCGCGCTACCGGATGGCGAAGCAAGCGATCGCCGAGGGCCGCATCGGCAAGGTAGTGGCGCTGTCGTCGCGCCGCAACATCCCGGCCGCCTGGACCCCGACCATCCTCAACAAGATCGGCCCGATCGTCGGCGACGCCATCCACGACACCGACATCATGCTGTGGCTGACCGGCGACAAGATCGTCTCGGCTTATGCGCAGACGGTCGACGTGCGCGGGCTGAAGCACCCCGATATCGGCCAGACCATGTTCCGCTTCGCCGGCGGCGCCACCGCGACGCTCGAAACGGTGTGGTGCATGCCGACGCAGACGCCGTTCGATATCGACGAGCGCATGTCGATCATCGGCACCGAAGGCATCATCCACGTCCAGGACACCTTCCCACCGCTCGGCATCGTCGATGCCAACAAGCTGCACTCACCCGATATCACCTATTGGCCGATGTTCGACGGGGTGCGCGGCGGAGCGCTGCGCGAGGAGTTCAACTATTTCACCGGCTGCGCCCTGAGCGGCACCACGCCGAAGATCGGCGTGCCGGAAGATGCCGCGGCGGCATTGCAGGCGACGCTGGCGGCCGAGGAGTCGGCGCGGACGGGGAATGTGGTGCGGATTGGGTAGTGGGGCCAACCTCACCAGGGCTGGGCTCCCCTCCCCCTTGAGGGGAGGGGTTGGGGGTGGGGGGCCATCGGTGATCACCGCACCACCCCCTCCCTCAATCCCTCCCCTCAAGGGGGAGGGAGGCGACGACTGATAGCGCCGTGACCTAGCCTAAGCCTCAGTGCTCATGCCCGTGATGCCCGCCGATGAGGAAGCTCTCCTCGAACGGGCGGCGGCTGACTTCCATCGACTTTCCGCCCAGGTACACCGACACCGGCTGCAGCAGGCTCGACCCCTGGCGGCGTTTGCCGACCACGTCCTGGAACATGTAGTTGCTGTCGTATTGCTTGAGCACAGTGATGTCGGCGACGGCGCCGACGCCGAGGTGGCCGAGTTCGGGCCGCCGGATCGCCAAAGCCGGGCGGTTGGCCGACATGCCGATCACTTCGGGCAGCGACAGGCCGCAATTGAGCAGCTTGCTCATGGTGTGCAGCAGGTCGTAACCCGGGCCCTCGACGGCAATGACATGCACGTCCGACGAGATCAGGTCGGGCTTGAAACCATCCTGCAATGCCGCTTCGGCGCTGTCATAGCCGAAGGCACCCATGCCGTGGGCGATGTCGAACAGCACGCCGCGTTGCCGCGCCTCGAGCACCGCGTCGATCACCTTGCCGTCGGGGCCGATGGCCGAGTTGGGGTCGGGGCGGTAGCAATGGGTGAGAATGTCGCCTGGGCGCAGCATGTCGACCACGTCGGCATAGCTCGGCGGCGCGGTGCCGATATGGGTCATCAGCGGCAGGTTCAGCGCGTTGGCGGCCTCGAGCGCCATTTCCAGGGCGCCGAGCCCCAGTTCGCCGGTGACCGGGCCGCCGATGCGGACCTTCACGCCGATGATGCGGTCGCGGTTGGCCTCGACCTTCTGGACGCATTTATCCACCGGCAGCATCGAGCGCAGCGTCGCCTCGCCGATCGAGACGCCCTTGTCGAAGCCGAAAATGCCGGGGAACGAGATGTTGAGGAAGGCGAAGATCCGGTAGGGCGAATGGATCATCACGTAGTCGCGAAAGCCGTCATAATTGCCGGCGCCGGCGCTGCCGGCATCGACCAGCGTGGTGCAGGCGGAACGGCGGGCGATGAAGCCGGGGTCGACGCTGAGTGAAGTCGCCTTGTGGTAGACATGGGTATGGATGTCGATCAGCCCCGGCGCGACGATGGCGCCGCTGACATCCTCGACCCTGGCCCCCGATGTCGCGAGGTCCTTGCCGACCGCGGCGATCCTGCCGGCCTTGATCGCGACATCGAGCACCCCGTCGACGCCGTTGCGCTCATCAAGGACGCGGCCGCCCCTGAGCACGATATCGAAGCCCTGTCCGGCTGCCGGTGAAGTCATCGATGGTCTCCGCTTGGGGAATGGGGCGACAGCGGCGGGCAACTGCCCGCCGGGTTCCATCGCGTGAGTGAGTTGGCTCAGGCCAGTTCGACGACGCGCTTCTCGTTGATCGACTGCTCGGCGGCAAGCACGATCCTCAGGCTGTTCACCGCCGCATCCATCGACTCGGTGAGGTCGAGATCCTCCTGGATGGCTTTCAAAAAGAACGCCTGCTCGCGGTCGCAGAGCTCCTGGTGGTTGGGCTCGTCGGTCATGACGAAGATCTCGTCTTTGCGGACGAAGCTCTTGTCCCCCGGCTGCACCTCGGCGTGGTGGTACTGGATGGCGTCGGTCTTGGTATGCTGGTCGATATTGGAGGAGTCCGACACGCCTTCCTTATGCGCCTTGGGGTTGGGGACGATGGAGACGGCGCCCTTGGGGCCGACCACGTCCTTCACGAAATAGGCAACCTCGCTCATCATCGGGCCCCAGCCGGCTTCGTACCAGCCGACCGAACCGTCATCGAACTCGACATGCAGGTGGCCGTAGTTCTGCTTGTCGGCTTCGGCCCAGAGCTTGGCGCCGATGCCGTGCACGCGCACCGGCTTCGCCTTGGTCATCTGGCACATCACGTCGACATAGTGGACGCCGCAATCGACGATCGGGATCAGCGAGTCGATCAGGTTCTTGTGCCAGTCATAGGTCGGGCCGCCCGACTGCTGGTTGAGGTTGAGCCGCATGACGAGGGGCTTGCCCAGCGTCTGCGCCAGTTCGGTGAACTTCATCCAGCTGGGGTGGACGCGCAGGATATAGCCCAGCACTAGCTTTCGGTTCTTCTCGCGCGCCAGCTTCACCACCGCTTCGGCGTCGGCAATGTTGGTGGCGAGCGGCTTTTCCATGAACACATGGGCGCCGGCATTGATCGCCTTGATGGCGTATTCGGCATGGCTGTTGGGCCAGGAGTTGATCGACACCGCGTCGGGCTTGGCCACCCGCAGCGCCTCGTCATAATCCTCGAACAGCGGATAGCCCTTGAGCTCGTCCGGAACGGGCTTGGATTTGATCGAGCGGCTCATCAGCCCGACGATCTCGAAGCCGGGATTGCGGTGATAGGCGCTCGCATGGGAGGCGCCCATATTGCCGAGCCCGACGACCAGAACTTTTACCGTGTTGGCCATCCGGCCCTCCCCATCCGCTTATGCGTGCTCGGCCGTCTGGCCGATCGTTGAACTCGAAAACCCGCAACCTTCACCCCTGTCATTCCCGCGAAAGCGGGGATCCACCTCTCCGCAGGCGCGTGGGGCTAAATGGATCCCCGCTTTCGCGGGGATGACGCCGGTGAAGGGGCGCTTGAAGGGTGCGGGCGGCCAGCGTCGTCCGCACCCCGAAGTCACATCAGATCAGGCCGGCACGGCCTGATCGAACAGGTGCGCCTTGACGTTGTCGACGTCGATCGCCTTGAAGGCGTCGCTCAGCGCGTAACCATCGGCATCGGCCTTGACCTTGTCGTGGTCGAAGTCGTTGGCGGCGGCGATGCAGTCGTTGGTGCAGACGTCCTCGGCCTTTACCGGCTTGGTGATCTGCTTGAGCTCATAGATCTTGTCGAAGAAGGTCTGCCAGGCCGCCATGTCGTGGTCGCCCCAGCCCTTGCGCTTCGACATGTCGCCGCGGAAGACGTTGATCTGCTGCAGGATCGAGGTAGTGCCCAGCTCCGGCCCGATATTGGAGGCGAGAGTCGGGAACTGCTCGAACACCGCCTCAACCGCGGCGCGCGGGTTGTGGTAGGCGAACTCGAGACCCATCGCCCAACCCTTCAGATACTTGTCGAGGAAGGCCTTCTTGTCGGGATCGTCGAGGTCGGCGGCGCGGACCACGAAGGTGTTGGCAAAGAGCGGCGACTTCTGCACGCCCAGCCAGTACTCGAACTCCAGCCCGTTGCCGATCCACTCGGCGCGCAGGCCCTCCCAGCTCAGCGCGGCATCGCCCTGGCCGGCGGCCAAAGCCGTGCCCCAGGTCGGCCAGCCGGCTTCGACATATTTCACCTTGGTGATGTCGACGCCCTGCACGGCCAGCATCGGATCGACGATCGACTGCCAGGCGGCAGAGCCGAGGAGGATGGTCTTGCCCTCGAGCGTCTTCAGGTCATTGGTGCCGGTGCCCTTGCGGAAGGCGAGGCTGAAAGTGTCGAGCGCGCCCATGTGGAAGGCCGACTTCAGCTTCATGCCGTTTTCGAGCGCGAACGAGAACACGCCCGGCGAGGGGAAGCCCATATCGGCCTGGCCGACATCGACGAACTTCACCGTGGCGGTGCCGTCGGACGGGCCGGGCTGCATGTCGGTCGCCACCTCGAGGCCATCGAAATAGCCCATCTTCTTGCCGATCCAGTACGGATAGTCGTCGAGCACTTCGAGCGTGCCGCGCGGCGAGATCCAGGTGAACTTCGGATAGGGCGCGGCGCTGGCGCGGCCGATGCCGCCGAGCGCCGCAGCGGTTACCACGCCGGCGGCGGAAACCGTGAGGAAGGTGCGGCGGTTCATGCCGCCTGAGAACTTGGTCATTCAATCATACCCCTGTTGATGGATCGTCCCGTAGTCCTTGTTCCTGCCGCCATTCCCTCCGGCGGCAGGCAGTGCCTCAGGCCTCCCAGCTCGCGTATTTCTTCCCGAGCAGGAAGAAGAGCACGTAGATCAGGATGCCCAGGATGGAGAGGATCAAGACCACCGCGAAGAACTGCGGCATCTGGATCATGGATGAGTAGGAGGTGAGCCGGTTGCCCAGCCCGAAACCGCCGCCGACCATTTCGGCGCCGACCGCGGTCAGGAGCCCGAAGATCGAGCCGACCATCAGGCCGACGAAGATCATCGGCAGCGCCATCGGAGCGCGCACCTTCCAGAAGATCTGCAGGGTCGAAGCGCCATAGGAGCGAGCCAGCGCGATCTTGCCGCGGTCGACCCGGCGGAAGCCGGTGGCGGCGTTGATCATCACCATCGGGCCGGAGGCAAGCGCCACGGCGATGATGCGCGGCTCGTAGCCGAAGCCGAAGCGCAGGATCAACAGCGGCACCAGCGCCAGCATCGGCGTCGTCACCAGCAGCAGGATGTAGGGCGTGATGATCTTTTCGGCGAAGGGGAACTGGGTAATCACCGCCGCGAGGATCAGCCCGACCACGGCGCCGATGCCGAAGCCGACGAACAGCTCGACCAGCGTGTGCCCCAGATGCGGCAGGATGAACGGGAAGTCGGTATAGAGCGCGACAGCGATCTCGCTCGGCTTGGGCAACACGTATTGCGGCACGGCAAAGATGTTCAGCAGCACTTCGGTGCCGCCGACGATGAACACCGCGACCAGCACGATCGCCAGCACCTCGCCCATCGACTTGATGCCGGGGCCGGAGGTGAGGGCGGACATGTTGGTGATGCCGACCTCGCTGGCGCCGCCGGCGGATTTCTTGAATTCGGGAATGGCGTCGGTTTCGCTCATCTGATCCTCACTGCACCGCGACAGGCGCCGAAGCGGCGGATGCTATCGGCAGCGCGGCTGCCTGAGGGAAACGGCTCTGCTGCGTGCCGACGATTTCCGCCTTGATGGCGTTGGTGAGGTCGAACACCTCCTTGGTCGACATGATCTCGAGCGAGCGCGGTCGCGGGAACGGCACCTCGTGGATATTGGCGACCCGGCCGGGGCGCGGGCTCATCACCACCACGCGGTCGGAGAGGAAGATGGCTTCCTCGATCGAGTGGGTGATGAGGACGATAGTGGTTTTGGTATCGAGCCAGATTTCCTCGACCAGCCGGTTCATCTCCTCGCGGGTGAAGGCGTCGAGGGCGCCGAACGGCTCGTCCATCAGCAGCACGGAGGGTTTGTAGCTCAGGGCGCGCACCAAGGCGGCGCGCTGCTGCATGCCGCCCGAAAGCTCGCGCGGGAAGCGCCCGCCAAAACCTTCGAGGCCGACGCGGTTCAACAGCTCGTCGATCCAGACGCGATCTGGCTTGGTGCCCTTGATCTCGAAGGGGAAGTTGATGTTGGCGTCGAGATTGCGCCAGGGCAGGAGGTTGGCCTCCTGGAACACCATGCCGATCTCGGGGTTGGGGCCGGTGACCGGCTTGCCGTCGAGCAGCACTTCGCCGGAGGTGAGGCCGTGCAGCCCCGACATTGACCATAGCAGCGTGGTCTTGCCGCAACCGGAAGGGCCGACGATCGAAACGATCTCGCCGTCCATCACATCGAGCGAGCAGCGATCGATCGCCAGCAGGTCGCCCGAGCGGGTGTTGTAGACCTTGGTGGCCCCCTTCACCCGCAGTTTCGGTTGCTTCAACTCCTGAGCTGTCATCGCCCCTCGCGCTGCCCCGTACCAGACTATGGAACGGCTTCCGGGCGCTCCCTGTTGCGCCCTCATCCCCGTCCGGAGCCAGTGTGTAACTATCCTACTTTCTGAGTCAAGCGGCTGTCAGACTAGTTTCATCGTTCGAAGATAACTGCCGCTTTCCCGGGCATCTTGATGCTTGCGTCGCGTGTAAGTTTCCTACATTGTGCCAAGGAAACGGGCGGCGGGACACCGCGGGCGAGGCGTTTTCCGGGGTAGGGCTTTAGCTGGTCAGAAATGATAGAAGTCGCGTCAGACCCAACAGCCGGAAGGCCGGATATGCGCAAGCCCAAGCGCGATGACAGCGAAGCCTACGCCAAGCCGATCCCCGACATCCTGTCGCAGATCAAGGATTCCTACAGCGAGCTCAGGCCGGCCGAACGCCGGGTCGCCGACGTGGTGCTGGCCGACGTCACCTTCTCGGTCGATGCGTCGAACGCCGAGATCGCCAAACGCGCCGAAGTCAGTGAGCCGACCGTCACCCGCTTCTGTCGCGCCATCGGCTGCGACGGGGTGCGCGACTTCAAGCTGAAGCTGGCGCAGAGCGTGGTGGTGGGGCGGCTCTATCTCGCCCCGGCGCCGCCGGCCGGCGAGGTCAGCGCCAATGCCTCACCGCTGTGGACCGAAGTGTTCGGTGAGGCGCGCAACGCGCTCAACCTCGTCGAACGGCAGATCGATCCGCTCGATGTCATCGCCGCAGCCGAACTGGTGGCCAGCGCCCACCAGGTGCTGGTGTTCGGGCTGGGGGGCAGTTCGACTTCGTTGGCGCTCGAAACGCAGAACCGGCTGTTCCGCTATGGTGTGGTGGTCAGCGCGCATTCCGACCCCTACGTGATGAAGATGACGGCTTCGACGCTGAAGCCGAACGATCTGGTGATCGCCATTTCCGGCACCGGCCGCACCCGCGAAGTGGTGGAGGCGGTGCAACTGGCCAAGCACTACCGGGCCAAGGCGCTGTGCATTACCGCCCCCGACACCGACCTTGCCGCCACCGCCGACGTGGCGCTCACCGTCGACATTCCGGAATTCCCCGATCCGCTGAAGCCCACCGCTTCGCGCTATGCATTCCTCGCCATTATCGACCTCGTTTCGAGCGCGGTCGGCACCAGGCTCGACCCCGATGCTCGGGAGACGCTGCGCCGGATCAAGTACACCGTGCTGAACCATCGCAAGGGCCGGGTGCTGGAGCCATTGGGCGACTGAGTTTTCTGCTGGTGTTTTTCTGGCGGCGGCCCGCCCGTCGCCCATGGTTGGGGTCTATTTCATGCACGATACTGCACCCGTGGCAGCGGCGACGGCCTGGCTCGCCATGTTCAGCGAAACACTGGCGGAGGGCGACGTCGCCGCGACGCTCGAGCTGTTCGCCGAGGATTGCTACTGGCGCGACATCGTGGCGTTCACCTGGAACGTCAAAACCATGGAGGGCAAACCCGCCATCGCGGCCATGCTCGAGGCGACACTCGGAGGCACCAGCCCATCGGCGTGGCAGGTCACCAGTGCCTCGGGCGGGCGGGCGGAGCCGCTCGAGGCGTGGTTCAGCTTCAAGACCAGCGTAGGGCAGGGGCAGGGCATCTTCACGCTCGAAGCCGGCAAATGCCGCACCATCCTCACCACGCTGCAAGCGCTCGACGGACATGAGGAGGCGATCGGCTTCACCCGCCCCATGGGCGTGCGCCATGGCGCCGACCGCAATCGGGAGACGTGGTCGGAAGCGCGGGCGCGTGAGGAAGCCGCGTTCGGCGCCGGCGCCGACCCTTATTGCCTGATCATCGGCGGTGGGCAGGGCGGGATCATGCTGGGGGCGCGGCTGAAGCAGCTCGGCGTTCCCACTGTCATCGTCGAAAAGAACATGAGAGCCGGCGACTCCTGGCGCAACCGCTACCGCTCGCTCGTCCTGCACGATCCGGTCTGGTACGACCACCTGCCCTATATTCCGTTCCCGGCGCACTGGCCCGTCTTCACCCCCAAGGACAAGATGGGCGACTGGCTCGAAATGTACGTCAAGGTGATGGAGCTCAGCTACTGGGGCGGCACCGAGTGTATCTCGGCGCGCTTCGACGCAGCCGAGCAACGCTGGACGGTCGAGCTCAAGCGCGACGGCAAGCCGATCACGCTCCGCCCCACGCAACTGGTATTCGCCACCGGCGCCTACGGGCCGCCGAAGTTCCTGAACCTCGCGGGTGCGGGCGAGTTCAAGGGCGAGATTCTCCACTCCAGCCAGTACGCGGACGGGGCGAAGTACAAGGGCAAGAAGGTGGTGGTGATCGGCGCCGCCAGCTCCGGGCACGATGTTTCAGTCGACCTCTGGGAGGCTGGCGCCGACGTCACCATGGTGCAGCGCTCGCCGACCACGGTGGTGCGCTCCGAGACGCTGATGGAGCTCGCCTTCGACACCTATTCCGAGGCGGCGGTGGCTGCCGGAATCGACGTCGACACGGCCGACATGCTGGGGGCCGCGACACCCTTTGCGCTGCAGCCGGCAAAGCAGAAGGCGCTTTACGACAAGATCCGGGTCCGCGACGCGGCATTCTACGACAAGCTCAGCGCCACCGGGTTCCTGCTCGATTTCGGTCCTGACGAAACCGGGCTGATGATGAAGGCCTACCGAACCGGCTCGGGCTACTATGTCGATGTCGGCGCGTCGCAGCTGATCATCGACGGTGAGATCAGGATCAAGGCAGGGGTGGAGATCGAGACGCTCACCCCCACAGGCATCCGCTTTGCCGATGGCACCGAGATCGCCGCCGACGTCATCATCCAGTCGACCGGCTTCCAGTCGATGCACGAGGTGGTGGCCAAGCTCGTGTCGCGCGAAGTGGCCGACGAGATCGGTACCTGCTGGGGGCTGGGCTCCGGTACGCGCAACGATCCGGGCCCGTGGCACGGGGAGTTGCGCAACATGTACAAGCCGGTGGCCCAGCAGAACCTGTGGTTCCAGGGCGGCAACCTGGCACTCAGCCGCTTCTTTTCGAAGTTCGTCGCCCTACAGATCAAGGCCCGGATGGAGGGTCTTGCTACCAAACAGTACGGCACTCCATTGTAATTGAGCTATTGCCGACTCCCGTCGGTCGCGAGATTGTTAACTGCGCCCGGTACTTAATCGGCTGCATCGACGTTGCCAGAGCATTTCGTGTAATGCTGTAAGTCTTAGATTGGTCGCGCTTTCGAACAGGAAGAGTCTGCACCTTTTTCCTGAAAGCGCTCTAGGTGGACGACATGGAGGTTGGAATGAAACGCCTTCTCCCCGTAGTGGCCGCGACTGTGACACTGCTCCTCGCCGGTCCCGCCCTCGCCCAGCCGCTCGAGATCATCGTGCGCGGCGGCACGCCGACTTACCTGCCGACGCCGCTGCCCGATGGCGGCGACTATGTCTACGGCAACCCCGGCAATCCGAACTTTCCGAACTTCGACCCGGCGGCCGCAGCGATCAACGCCGAGCTCGCCATCCATCCGCGTTCGCGGCTCCGGCCGAACAACCTGTGGCTGGTCAGTTCGCTGGGCAACCGCTCCGGCTCGTGGACCGAGCATATGGAAGCCTGTCAGGCGGCGTTCTCGAGTTACGACCCGGTCAGCGACACCATTATCGCGGGTGGCCTGCCGCGCCGCTGCCCGCTCTGAGCGAGCGCAGCTCGATCTTGCGCTGGGGGTTGGTCACTCGAGAGCACCGGGGTGGTTATGCACAGCCGCGTGCCGCACGGCCGCCACTATTATCTGCCCGATCGGCAGCCGCGGCCCCCGCGCCATCAATGACTTAGCCGCGGTGACATCGTACCGTCATCGAGGTGTCACGGCTCGTTCATCGGGCTGAAATCCAACCGTCAAGGTCTCCGACTAGGAGTGCGCCGCTCGAGAAATCGACCGACATTCCCTGTTCCTTGGAGACTCAACATGAAATCCAATTGGCTGCTCAGCGCAGCTCTGGCGGCGACCGCCCTGACTTTTGTGGCTTCGCCGGCTGCCGCTGCGACCAAGTTCGAGTTCTGGTACGGCCTTTCCGGCGACCTGAGCGAGCGCATCCAGGACATGTGCAAGACCTTCAACGAGTCGCAGAGCGACTACGAGATCGTCTGTGTCAGCCAGGATAATTACGACAACAACCTGCAGAACACGATCGCCGCGTTCCGCGCCAACAAGCAGCCGACCGTCACCCAGATCTTCGACGCCGGCACGCTCGACCTGATGCTGTCGGACGCCTTCGTCCCGGTGCGTCAGCTGATGGAAGAGAACGGCTACAAGATCGACTGGGCGAACTATTTCGCCGGCGTCGGCTCGTACTACTCGACCTCGACCGGCGAGCTGCTGTCGATGCCGTTCAACTCCTCGACCGCGCAGATCTATTACAACACCGACGCGCTGGCCAAGGTTGGCTTCGAAGGCATTCCGGAAACCTGGAGTCAGGTCGAAGACGTTGCCCGCAAGATGAAGGCCGCCGGCTATGATTGCCCGGTGGCGTTCGATCCGGCCGGCGCCTGGCAATGGTTCGAGCAGTTCGAAGCCATCCACAACCAGCCGATCGCGACGCTCGGCAACGGTTTCGGCGGCCTCAACGCCGAGATGGTGGTGTCCAAGGGCAAGTTCGTCGACCAGCTGACCTGGATCAAGAAGATGTATGACGAAGGTCTCTTCGTTCATAAGTCCAAGGATGCCGGCGAGACCGCCAACGACGCCTTCGTCAACGGCAAGTGCCAGATCACCTCGTCGTCGGTGGCCGACCACGGCACCTTCGGCAAGCAGGCCAAGGAAGGCGTGCACTGGACCAACGCCATGCTGCCGATGCTCGACGGCTTCGAGCGCCACAACTCGTTCGTGGGCGGCGCTTCGCTGTGGACACTGAAGGGCAAGTCGGCTGAAGAGTACAAGGGCGCCGCGGCGTTCTACAACTTTCTCGCCACGCCCGAGCAGACCCAGTGGTGGTCGACGGTCACCGGCTACATCCCGGTCACCAATTCCGGCTTCGAAGCCATGAAGGCCGCCGGCTTCTATGACGCCGCTCCCTACAAGGGTCGCGAGCTGGCCATCAAGTCGCTGACCATGCCGGCCGGCGAGAACACCCGCGGCATTCGCCTCGGCGGCTATGCCTCGATCCGCGCCGAGATGGTCAAGACCATCCAGTCGGTGCTGTTCAACAACGTTCCGGTGCCGCAGGCGCTGGCCGATTTCGACGCCAAGGGTAACGAAATCCTCCGCCGCTTCGAAGCGACCTACGCCGGCAAGAGCCTGCTCTAAGCTTTCGAAACTGATCGTGGCACGGACGGCGAGAAGCCGCCCGTGCTCACCTATTTCTGGGGCGGACCGAGATGGAACGACGCGCTTACTACAAGAACCCGGTGCTGCCGTGGCTGCTGATCGCGCCGCAGCTGTTACTGGTGGCAATCTTCTTTTACTGGCCGACCTCGCAGGCGCTCTACTGGGCGTTCACGCTCGAGCAGCCCTGGGGCGGCGGCAACAGCTGGGTCTGGTTCGACAACTTCCTCGCCATCTTCCGTGACCGCGACTACTGGAGCACGGTGCTGCGCTCGGGCGTCTACGCGCTGATCACCACGGGCCTGTCGATGAGCGTGGCGCTGACACTGGCCGCCTTCGTCGACCGTTCGCTCAAGGGCACCAAGCTCTTCCAGTCGATCTATGTGTGGCCCTATGCCATCGCGGCGCCCGCCGCCGGCGTCGCCTTCCGCTTCATCTTCGCACCGGAATCCGGCCTCGTCGGCTCGATCAACGACATCTGGCCGGGCATCTGGGACCCTTCGACCAATGGCGTCCAGGCGCTGGTCATGGTGATGATCTGCCATGCCTGGCTCGGCATCGGCTACAACTTCATCTTCTTCCTCGCCGCGCTGCAGATGATCCCGCGCTCGATCTCGGAAGCCGGGGCGATGGATGGGGCGCGGCCGTTCCGCCGCATGCTCGACCTGCAGCTGCCGCTGATCGCGCCGACCGCGTTCTTCCTGTTCATCATGAACATCATCTCGAGCTTCACCGACAGCTTCGGGCTCATCGACACCATGACCGAGGGCGGCCCGATCGGGCAGACCGAGGTGATGGTCTACAAGATCTATTTCGATGGCTTCAAAGGCCTCGACTATTCGGGCGCCGCCGCCCAGTCGATCGTTTTGATGCTGCTCGTCATCGGCCTCACGTTCATCCAGTTCAAATGGGTCGAACGTCGCGTCCACTACCACTGAGGCACGCCATGATCGAACGCTCACCGTTCTTCGATTTCTTCACCTATGTGGCGATGGCCATCGGGGCCGTTCTCGTCATCATTCCATTCTGGATCACCTTCGTTGCCGGCAGCCAGTCGCTGCAGGAAGTGAGCCAGGTGCCGATCAGCCTATTGCCCTCCAACCACCTGTGGGAGAACCTCCAGGCAGCCTGGGCGCGCGGCGATCTCGGCCCCAAGATGCTCAACAGCCTGATCGTCGCGGTCGGCGTCACTGTCGGCAAGATCACCCTGGCCTCGCTCTCAGCCTTCGCCATCGTGTTCTTCAACTTCCGCGGCCGGATGATCTGCTTCTGGCTGATCTTCATCACGCTGATGCTGCCGCTCGAGGTGCGCATCGTGCCGACCTACGCCATTGCGGCCAATGCGCTGCTGCCGTTCCAGGTCATCCTCGATACGCTCGGCATCAGCTGGCTGGTGCAAGCTGCCAGCGGCATCCAGGTGTCGCTGAACTGGAACCTGCTCAACTCCTATACCGGCCTGATCCTGCCGCTGGTCGCCACGGCGACCGGTACCTTCCTCTACCGGCAGTTCTTCATGACCATCCCGGACGAGCTGGTCGAGGCCAGCAAGATGGATGGGGCGCATCCGATCGAGTTCTTCTTCGATGTGCTGCTGCCGCTGAGCCGCACCAATATGCTGGCGCTCGCCACCATCATGTTCGTGGGCAGCTGGAACCAGTACCTGTGGCCGCTGCTGATCACCACCGACCGGGCCAATTTCGGCACCGTGGTGATGCAGTTGAAGGCCCTGATCCCCGCACAGAACGGCACGCCAGACTGGAACGTCACCATGGCCGGCGCGCTCATCATCATGCTTCCGCCACTGCTCATCGTTGCGTTCATGCAGCGCTGGTTCGTGCGTGGCCTCATTTCCCGCGACAAGTGACCGGAGATTAGTTCGATGTCCCAGATTTCCATCAAGGGCGTGAAGAAGGTCTACCAGAAGACCGAAGTGATCCACGGCGTCGACGTCGCCATCGAGGCGGGCGAGTTCGTCGTCATCCTCGGGCCGTCCGGCTGCGGCAAGTCCACGCTGCTGCGCATGATCGCCGGGCTCGAAGAGATTTCCGCCGGCGAGATTTCGATCGGCGGCAAGGTGGTCAACCAGCTCGAGCCGCGTGAGCGCGGCTGCGCCATGGTGTTCCAGAACTATGCGCTCTACCCGCATATGACGGTGCGTCAGAACATCGGCTACTCGCTGAAGGTGGCGAAGCTGCCGAAAGCCGAGCGCGATGCGCGGGTGATGAAGGTGGCTCAGTCGGTGTCGCTCGATCCCTATCTCGATCGCCGCCCAGGTGAGCTTTCCGGCGGCCAGCGGCAGCGCGTCGCCATGGCCCGCGCCATGGTACGCGAGCCCAAGGTGTTCCTGTTCGACGAACCCTTCTCCAACCTCGACGCCAAGCTCCGCGTTGCGATGCGCGCTGAAGTCCGCCGCCTGCACCGCGATCTCGGCGTCACCTCGGTATTCGTCACGCACGACCAGACCGAGGCGATGACGCTGGCCGACAAGCTGATCATCATGAATGCCGGCAACGTGGAGCAGATCGGCAAGCCGACCGAGGTCTACAACAACCCGGCCAGCCGGTTCGTCGCCGACTTCATCGGTTCGCCCGCCATGAACCTGTTCGAAGGTGAGTTCGATGCCGAGGGCCATTTCGTCCACGGCGCCGGCGGCAGGATGAATGTCAGCCAGCTCAACGGCGTGCGCGTCCCCGGCCGCAAGGTAGTGCTGGGGGTTCGTCCCGAGGGCGTGCGCCGTACCGGCGCCGATGCCTATGGCGCCATCCCCGCCGTCGTTGACTATGTCGAGGAGCTGGGCGCCTCGCGGCTGATCCACGCCGACGCCAATGGCAGCCGCATCGTCGCGCTGGACAACGACACCAGCGAGATCAAATCCGGCACGCCGGTGCATCTCAGCCTCGCCGACAGCGCGCTGCACCTGTTCTCGCTCGAAGACGGGCGCCGCATCTCGCACTGACGGCGGCAGCCAGGCGCATCTAGTTCCACCCCTGGAGACATTTCATGAGCAACATCATTGCGACCGGCTTCAATGTCGGCTCGGACAACGGCGAGTTCGCCACCCTGGAAGACGATATGCGCGCGCTCAGCGAGATGGGCGTCGACACCGTCGAGATCGGCGTCACCAGTCTCGACCTGGTCGCTGGCGGCCGGATCATCAAGGAGCGTCACGAGGCGCTGCTGGCGCTGACCCGCCAGTTCGATTTCCGCTACACCGTGCATGGCCTCGTTTCATCCAACTTCATGGATCCGGTGACGCAGCGCTACCAGATCGACGCCGCCAAGGCGCTGGTCGAGGTGTCCAACTCGATCGGTGCCGGTATCCTGGTGCAGCATGGCGGGAACCTTCGCGCGGAAGCGATCGCCGATTGGGCCGGCGCCGATGTGCGCGAGCGCGAAGCGCTCACCGAACTCGCCGATTTCGCCCGCCCGCATGGCGTGCGTATCGCGCTCGAGAACATCTTCACCACCGAACTCGGCCAGTATCGCCAGACCCCGACCGAGGTGGCCGAGACCGTCAAGGCGGTGAACCATCCAAACGTCGTGGCGCTGATCGACTTCAGCCACGCCTATATCGAATCCACCTTCAAGGGCCTCGATTTCCGGGCCGAGATCCGCGCCATGGCGCCGGTCGCGGGGCACCTGCACCTGCACGATTCTTTCGGCCGCCCGCAGGGCTTCTACAAGCCGTTCCATCCGGCGGAAAACACCGCGATGGGCATCGGCGACCTGCACATGCCGCTCGGCTGGGGCGATATCGCCTGGGACGACATCTTCGCCGAACTCAGCTTCCTGCCCGACACCGTCGCCATGATGGAAATCGGTCGCCGCTACCGCCGCGAGCAGCCCGAGAGCCTAGCGCGGGCCAAGTCGCTGGCTGGCCTTGCCGACGCTCCCGCGGCAGTCGCCGCGGAGTAACCCACGCAGCCGGCGTCCGACCCGGGCGCCGGCAACTTGCTTCGCTCCCGCTCGTTCGTGCACCATGACCGGCAACGAGAGGGAGCGACACGATGGGTTTCGGGATTTCGGGCGTTTACTGCGCCGCGGTGACGCCGCTCAATGTCGATCTCAGCCCGGATCTCAAACGGCTCGGCGCACACTGCCAAAGCCTGCTCGCCGAAGGCTGCCACGGCATCGCGCTGTTGGGCACCACGGGCGAAGCCAACTCGTTCTCAGTGGCTGAGCGCCAGGCCATCCTCGAGGGCGCGCTCAACGCCGGGATTACCCCGGAGCAGCTGGCGCCGGGCGTCGGCGTCGCCGCGATCCCCGATACGGTGGAACTCACCCGCCACGCGCTGAGCCTCGGTATCACCCGCGTGGTGATGCTGCCGCCGTTCTACTACAAGGGGGTGAGCGACGATGGCATCTTCGCCGCCTATGCACGGATCATCGAGTCGGTGGCCGATCCGCGGCTGAAGCTCATCCTATACCACATCCCGCAGACCTCGGCCGTGCCGCTCAGCCGGCCGCTGGTGACGCGGCTGATTGCGGCGTTTCCCGACACCGTCGTCGGGCTCAAGGATTCGTCGGGCGACTATGGCAACATGCAGGGCCTGGTGCAGGACAATCCCGGTTTTGCGGTGATGGTCGGCGCCGACCCGCTGTTGTTGCCGTTCCTCAAGATCGGCGGCGCCGGTTGCATCACCGCGACGTCGAACCTCGCGGCACGCGCGTTGCGCACCATCTACGACCACCATGCCGACCCCGATCGTGCGACCGAGGTCGATGCCGCGCAGGGGCGGATCGAGGCGGCGCGGGCGATGCTCAACAGCTATGGGCAGATCCCGACCATCAAGGCCGTGCTGGCGGAGCGTGATGGCGACGACGGCTGGAGCCGGGTGCGGCCGCCGCTCATGCCGTTCGCAGCCGAGAAGCTCGGTGAGCTGCGTGAGCGGGTGACGGCGCTGCCGGAGGCTCAAGGGCGGGGCTAGTTTCTCCGAACGCGCATCCAGCACGATTGTCATCCCTGCAAAAGCAGGGACCCATCTCACCCCTTGCGCCGCCTGATGGATGGGTCCCCAGCTTTTCGCTGGGATGACAGCCGGTGGGTGGGCGAGATCTGACCCAGCCACAATGCCGGTGCGACCCAATTACTGACGGTTCAAGTCATCTCGCGCGGCTGCTCGGCATCGCGCGGGGCCTGCTGGCGCAGTACCAGCACCAGCCCGACCAGCGCGACGGTGCCGCCGGCCGCCATGCGGAGGTCAAAACCTTCGCCAAGCAGCAGGATGCCCATCAGCACGGTCATCAGCGGGGTCATCAAGCCGAGCGGCGCGACGATCGAAGCCGGATAGCGCTGCAGGATGCCGAGATAGAGGGTGGTGGCCAGCAAGGTAACCGCCAGCACCGAGAAGCCGAGACCCGCGAGGAACGGCCAGCCGGCGCCAAAACTTGCCGTCACCGGGGTGGTCTCGGCGAGGAGCGAGTAGGCGAGCATCGGCGGGGCTGAGACGAAGGCGGTCCAGGCCTGCATGGTCAGCGGTTTTATGGCGCCATAGCGCTTCAGCAGCACCTGGCCGAGCGAGATGGCGATGGCCGAGACGAAGGCGAAGATCAGCCCCAGGCTGACGCTGGCGCCATCGCCGTCCCACATCACCAGGATCACTCCGCCCAGCGCCAGAGCGATGCCCACTCCGCGCGCCAGCCCGACCCGCTCGCCGAGCAGCAGCACCGAGAGCAGGGCAGTGATCGGGATCGCCGTCTGCAGGACGATCGAGACGCTCGACGAGGTGGCGAGCGAAAGGCCGATGAACATCAGGCCGAAATGGCAGGCGCCCATCAGGAAGCCGATGCAAAGGATCGGCAGCAGCGGCCGGGGCAACGGCCTGAGCAGCGGCGACAGGATGGCGGCGACGATCAGGAAGCGCGCCGCCGCGTAAAAGATCGGAGCGACCCCGAATTCGGAAAACAGCACTCGGCTGACGATCAGGTTCAAAGCCCAGATCAGGCAGACGGCAGCATAGAGCAGGAGGTCGAGGGGGCGCATGGAAGCTCGGAGGGATGACGCGGACGCGCCGGAATCGGGCATGGCACACAGGCACCGATCTGCCAATGGGCCTTTCGTTTGCCGGTCGAACTGGTAGGCCGGTGTGCTTGACGCCCTCACCCTAACCCTCTCCCCAAAGGGGCGAGGGGACGCGAGTTGAACCGGCGGTGCCACACCGCCCCGTCGCCCCTCCTAGGGGAGCGCAACAGCGCCCCCGAGGGGAGAAAGCCGGGGTGAGGGGCAGCCAAGCGCAAATCTCGTTCCCACGAGCCGCCGTTGCGCGAGCAGCGCACTCGCCCTACCTCTGGGGCGATAACAGGATTGCTGCCGATGGATGCTGAAACCTTCGCCCCGCCCAGTGCACCTCCCGCCGGCGTGGCGATCAAGACCGAGATCGTGGTCATCGGCGCCGGACAGGCGGGGCTGTCCTCGGCCTATCACCTCAGGCAGCGCGGGCTCGAGGCGGGGCGCGGCTTCGTCGTGCTCGACCAGTCGCCGAAGGCGGGTGGGGCCTGGCAGTTCCGCTGGCCGTCGCTGACGCTCAGCACGGTCAACCGAGTGCACGACCTGCCGGGGATGGCGTTCTCCGAGGCGGTCGATACCAGCAACGACGCAGTCGAGGCGGCGGTCGCCGTGCCGCGCTACTTCGCGGCCTACGAGGAGAAGTTCGGGCTCAACGTCTACCGGCCGGTCAAGGTGAAGGTGGTCTGCCAGCGCGGCGAACGGTTCCGGGTCGAGACCGATCGCCAGACGTTTTCGGCTCGCGGCATCATCAGCGCCACCGGCACCTGGGAAACCCCATACATCCCTGAATATCCTGGGCGGGATCTGTTCCGGGGGCGGCAGCTCCACACCCGCGACTATCGCACGGCGGCCGAATTCGCCGGCCAGCATGTGGTGATCGTCGGCGGCGGCATCTCGGCGATCCAGCTGCTCAACGAGATATCCGAGGTGACCAGCACCACCTGGGTGACGCGACGACCGCTGCAGTTCCGCGAAGGGCCGTTCGACCAGGAAGCGGGGCGGGCCGCGGTGAAGCTGGTCGAGGACCGCGTCCGTCAAGGCCTGCCGCCGAACTCGGTGGTTTCCGTTACCGGCTTGCCCCGCTCGCCGCTGATCGAGGCGATGGAGGCGCGCGGCGTGCTGAAGCGGCTGCCGATGTTCACCGAGATCACCGAGACCGGGGTGCGCTGGGAGGATGGCACGACGCAGCGCGCCGACGTGATCCTCTGGTGCACCGGGTTCCGCTCATCGCTCGACCATCTGGCGCCACTGCTGCTGCGCGAGCCATCGGGCGGCATCCTGATGGGCGGCCGGCTGGCGACAGAGGTGGTGAAGGACCCCCGTATTCACCTCGTCGGCTACGGCCCGTCGGCCTCGACCATTGGCGCCAACCGGGCCGGCGCGGTGGCGGCGAGCGAGGTTATGGCGACGTTGGGGATTAGTTGACGCGCCGGACATCCAATGATCGCCCTAACGCAAACGAAAGGGCGCGCCGAAGCGCGCCCCAGTTGGTCCGCCGACTTTTTCGGCTCCGGCCTTACTTGGCGCAGATACCGGGGTCCTCGAGGGTGCAGAGGTCGAGGCCGGTGAACTTCGGATCCTCGACGGTTTCGCCCTTGATCAGGCTGATCAGGATATCGGGCGCCTCGTTGCCCATCTGGTACGGCCGCTGGCCGATCTGGAAGTGGCTGCGGCCCTCACGGAACGCCTGGGTCTGCGGCGGCAGCGTATCGCCGGCGATGATCACCAGATCCTTGGACTTCAGCCGATCCATGACCTGGTCGGTGTTCTGGGCGTAAGCCTGCGGGCCGAACTGGGCCCAGCCGCCGACGAGAACGAAGGCATCGAGGTCAGGCTGCGCGGTGAAGACGTCGGCCATCTGCTGGTTGGCAGTGGGGATGTCGTCATTGGTATAGGTCGGGCAGCCATCGGCTTCGGTCCAGCCGTTGGTGTTGTTGAGCTTTTCGGTGCCCTTGGCGCCGGCAATGGTGTCGCGGAAACCCGCGGCGCGCTCATTGATGTTGGCCGCGGCGACGTTGCCGAGCTGCAGGCAGACGGTGCCGCCTTCCGGCTTGAGCTTCTTCAGCTCGGTCGCCATGCCGACACCCATGTCGTAGTTATTGGTGCCGAAATAGGTCTTGCGCAGCGCCTTGTCCTCGGGGAGCAGGTCTGCGTCGACGGTGATGATCGGCATGGTCGGCGCGGCGGCCTTCAGCATGTTGGCCATGGCCGGGGCATTGGACGGCGAAATGGCGATGCCGGCGACGCCCTTGCTGATCAGATCCTGCACGATCTGCACTTCGCCGGCTTCGTCCGAGCTCAATGCCGGGCCGGTGTAAAGGCAGGTATATTCGCTGTCGGCGTGTGCCGTGTTCCAGTCGGCACAGCCCTGGCCCATCACCGTGAAGAACGGATTGTCGAGGCCTTTGACGACGACGGCGAGGATTTTCTTGTCCTGCGCCATGGCGCTGCCCGCGAGCGCGACGGCAATGGCCGCGCCGGCAAGCACAAACGTAGTCTTACGCATAGTCTTCCTCCCTCGGGTTCAGTCTCGGCCTGCTTGGCGCAGGCCCTCGGTCGATCCCGACTAACGTACCTCAACGGCGAGAGGTCCCTAGCCGCCCGCTGATACGTTTGCCGTCTCGATGAGCTCCTCAATCGTTGCGCGAGCCTTCTCACAAGCCGTTGCCGGCCGCGGTGCTCCGCGTGTCGTTGCGGATACTGAGACGGCTCGTGACAATAGTCAATCGGGCTGATGCACGTGCACATTCAAGCGCATCAAGTTGTCAGATACGTAGACAAAGACGTTGGAAAGACTGGATAAACAGCAACCTTCCTGACGTTTTTTGCGAGTGCGCGATGGATGCTCGAAGTCGATTGACGC
This sequence comes from Devosia sp. GW821-FHT12F11, assembly GCF_058806655.1. Taxonomy (NCBI): domain Bacteria; kingdom Pseudomonadati; phylum Pseudomonadota; class Alphaproteobacteria; order Hyphomicrobiales; family Devosiaceae; genus Devosia; species Devosia sp. GW821-FHT12F11. The sequence goes on along the minus strand of NZ_JBXAPX010000007.1, from coordinate 207,825 downwards.
TTGACGCGGCATCCCGCATAGATTTGCCCGCGACATCTAGCGGAGGGCGAAGCCTTCCAGCCTTGGGAGGGGCAACGATGGCGGTTCTCGAGCTGGCGAACATCGCCAAGCACTACGGTGCTATCACCGCGCTGACCGATATTTCATTGACACTGAATGCAGGTGAAGTGGTCGGTCTGGTGGGCGACAACGGCGCCGGCAAGACGACGCTGGTGAAGATCATTGCTGGCAACTTCCACCCGTCCGAAGGCAGCATCAGCCTCGACGGACACGTGGTGCAGTTGCATGGCCCCAAGGACGCGCGTTCCAAGGGGATCGAGATCGTCTACCAGGACCTGGCGCTGGCCGATAACCTCACGGCGGCTGCCAACATCTTCCTTGGCCGCGAGCTCACCACCATTGCGCGCACCCCGCAGGAAGCCGAGTTGCCGTTCAGCAAGCGGCGCCGTGGCTGGCGGTTGTTCATGCCCGAAATCCTCGATTACGGCGCGATGTACAAGAAGGCAGGCGAGCTGTTCGCCGAGCTCAAGTCCGAGACGCGGCCGCGCGACCTGGTGCGGCGCATGTCGGGCGGCCAGCGCCAGGCGGTGGCGATTGCGCGGACGCGGCTGTCCAACCCCAAGATCGTGCTGATGGACGAGCCGACCGCGGCGATCAGCGTGCGGCAGGTGGCCGAGGTGCTGAACCTGATCCGCCGGCTCAAGGAGCAGGGCATCGCGGTGGTGCTGATCAGCCACCGTATCCCTGATGTGTTCGCCGTGTGCGACCGGCTGGTGGTGCTGCGGCGTGGCCGCAAGGTCGCCGACAAGCGGGTCGCCGATTCCTCGCCCGAGGAAGTGACCGGGCTGATCACCGGCGCGTTGCAGAGCGCTTGAGGAGCTTGCCGAAATGACCACCGACACCTCGCTCAAGGACGCCATCGACCAGCAGACGCATCGCGGCTTCCTGGCGTGGCTGATCAGCCGGCAGATCTTCTGGATCCTGTTGGCCGTGATCATCGCCATCGTCGCGATGATGCTCTTGACCAAGACCTTCGCGACGCCGCAGAACCTGTTCAACGTCACCCGCAACTTCGCCTTCGTCGGCATTGTCGGGCTGGGGATGACGGCGGTGATCATCACCGGCGGCATCGACCTGTCGGTCGGCGCCACGGTGCTGATCTCGGCGATGACCACCACCATCATAATGCATGCGGGCCTGCCGATCACGCTGGCGATTCCGGCCTCGATCGCCGCGTCGCTGCTGGTCGGCCTGATCAATGGCGTGTTGATCGCCATTGTCGGCATGCCGGCGTTCGTCGTGACACTCGGCATGATGTCGATCGCCCGCTCGATCGGCATGGTGATGTCGAACAACGCGCTGATCTACGAGTTCGGGCCGGACCAGGCGATCCTGTTCAGCATCGGCGGCGGCTCGGTGGTGGTCGGGGGCCTGCCGATCCCCAACCCACTGATCGTCATGGTGGTGCTGGCGCTGATCACCGGCTTTGCGCTGCGCTGGACCCGCTGGGGCCGGCATCTCTACGCCATTGGCGGCAATGAGAAGGCGGCGATCCTGACCGGTGTGCCGGTGAAGGCAGTGAAGATCTCTGTCTATATGTTCGTAGCGTTCTGCGCCGGCCTTACCGGGTTCCTGCAGACCGGCTGGCTCGGCTCGGTCACCACCGGGTTCGGCACCGGGCTCGAACTCACGGTTATCGCCGCGACCGTCATCGGCGGGGCCAGCCTCGCCGGCGGCACCGGTACGGCGCTGGGCGCCGTGGTCGGCGCGGCGCTCATCGAGATCATCCGCAACAGCCTGACGCTGCTCGGCATCAGTACGTTCTGGCAGGGTACGTTCGTCGGCTCGTTCATTATTCTGGCCGTGGCGTCCAACCTGCTGCGCAACAAGGAAACCGGGGAGTAACCCCGACGACGAATTCCCGCCGGCGGACGCGCCGGCGGGATGGCACCTTTTCTCTCTTGGTGCCGGGTTGAGATACGTACCTCAGCTTCGACGGAAGCAGACGCGACCCCGGAGCGCTTTCAGGAAGAGTTGTGAGACTTTTCCGGTTCGGAAGCCAGACGAAGTCAAAGACTCTGGGGACGGGATGACGGGGTACGGGACGAAACCAACAGCGCCGCCATGTGGCGGCCAGGGAGGAATGATGAAGAGCCTAGTCAGTATCGCGGTTCTCGTGACCGCCGGTGTCATGCTCGTCGGCGGCGCCGTCGCGCAGGAGAAAAAGCAGCTCGCCTTCGTGGTGAATGCCTCGTCCGACTTCTGGAAGCTGGCGGAAGCCGGGGTGAAGAAGGCGCAGGCCGAGCTGCCCAATTATGAACTGCAGTTCCGCTACCCCGCGCAGGGCACCGCCGCGCTGCAGAATGCGCTGATGGACGACCTCGTCGCCGCCGGCACCGATGCGATCATGATCTCGTCGGCCGACCCGAAGAACTCGATCGACGCGTTCAACCGCATCGCGGCGCAGGTGCCGCTGTTCACCACCGACTCCGACGCCCCGGCGTCGAACCGTCTCGCCTATCTCGGCTCGTCCAACACGCTGGCCGGCGTGCAGGCGGGCGAGGAGATGGTCAAGGCCATGGCCGGCAAGGAAGGCAAGTGCATGGGCTTTGTCGGCTTCCTCGGCGCCGACAACGCTGTCGAACGCATCGCCGGCTTCCGCCAGGCGATCGAAGGCAAGGGGATCGAGCTGGTCGACGTGCGCGGCGACGATGTGGACTTCACCAAAGCCCGCACCAATGTCGACGACGTGCTGGTGGCCAACCCCGAGATCAACTGCATGGTCGGGTTCTATTCGTATAACCCGCCAAAGATCTACGAGGCGCTGCAGGCCGCCGGCAAGCTCGGCGCCATCACCGTGGTGGCGTTCGACGAAGATCCGGTGACGCTGGGTGCGGTGAAGGAAGGCTCGTTCGCTGCCACCATCGTGCAGCAGCCGTTCGAGTGGGGTTATCAGGGCATGAAGCTGATGGCCGCCTATCTCGAAGGCGACAAGTCGGGCATCCCCGAGGACAAGCTGATCATCGTGCCGACCGCTGTGATCAACAAGGACAATGTCGACGCCTTCTCGGCCGACCTCAAGGCCAAGATCAACGGCGGCTGACATCAAGAGGCGGCAGACGGCCAGTGGCCGTCTCCGCGGGCGCGGCGCGGACGGCAGGGGGCTGTCGTCTGCGCTGCGTAGTGCTAGCGTTCGGACGGGAACGCGCGGGGAGGTGGAATGCTCGACAGCCGCGATCAAGAAGCGCCCGTGCGGCCCTTCCTGAAGCTCACCAGCGTTCGCAAAACCTATCCGGGCGTGGTGGCGCTCGCCGGCTTCGACATGCTGGTGCGGCCAGGCGAGGTGATCGGCCTCGTCGGCGAGAACGGCGCCGGCAAATCGACATTGATGAAGATCCTCGGCGGGGTCACGGCGCCCGACAGCGGCACGATCGAGATAGATGGCGCGCCTTATGCGGGGCTCAGCGTCGGCGGTTCGATGAAGGCCGGCATTGCCTTCGTCCACCAGGAACTCAACCTGTTCGACAATCTCGATGTGGCGGCCAACGTCTATATCGGGCGCGAGCCGCGGCGCGGCGGGGTGCTGAACCTCGTCGACGAAAAGCAGATGCGCGCCGATGTGCTGCCCTACCTGAAGCGGCTCGGCGCCAACTTCGCGCCCAATACGCCGGTGGCGAAACTGTCGCTGGCGCAGCAGCAGATGGTGGAGATCGCCAAGGCGTTGTCGGTGAATGCGCGCCTCGTCATCCTCGATGAGCCGACCTCGTCGCTGCCACTGGCCGAGACCGACAAGCTGCTCGAGGTAATCGCCGGGCTGAAGGCCGAGGGCATCGCGGTAATCTTCATTTCGCACCGGCTGCACGAAATCGAGCGCGCATGCGACCGGGTTCTGGTGCTGCGCGACGGGGTGCTGGTGGGGGAACTGCCCAAGGCGGAGATCGACCACGACCGCATGGTCAAGCTGATGATCGGCCGCGACCTCAAAGTGGCCTATGCGGCGCCCAAGCTCGGCAAAGGTGAGGTGGTGCTCGCCGCGAGCGGCATCCGTACCGCCGCTTACCCGACCCGCGATGTCGGGCTCGAGCTGCATGCGGGCGAGATCCTGGGGCTGGCGGGGCTGGTCGGCTCCGGCCGCACCGAACTGGCGCGAGTGCTGTTCGGGGTCGACCCGCTCTATGCGGGGCGGGTTACGCTCAACGGCGAGCCGGTGACGCTGCGCAATGCCTCGGACGCGGTGGCGCGGGGGATCTTCCTCGTGCCGGAGGATCGGAAGGGGGAGGGCATCCTGCTCGACCTGCCGATCTCGGAGAATATCAGCCTGCCCGATCTCGACGCCTATGCGCGCAGCGGGCTGGTATCACCGGCGCTGGAGCGGGTGCAGGCGGAGCGCAGCCGGGCCGAACTTGGCATCAAGGCGCCGACAGTGACGACCCGGACGGGGAGCCTGTCGGGGGGTAACCAGCAGAAGGTGGTGCTGGCCAAGTGGCTGGCGATGCAGCCCAAGGTGCTGATCTTCGACGAGCCGACGCGCGGCATCGATGTCGGGGCCAAGGCGGAAATCTACCGGCTGATGCGCGGGCTCGCCGATGCGGGCGTCGCCGTGCTGATGATCTCGTCGGACATGGAAGAAGTGATCGGGGTGTCGGATCGTATCGCGGTGATGCACGAGGGTCGGATCTCCGGGCAGCTCGGGCGCGCCGAGTTCAGCGAAGAAAACGTACTGCGGCTGGCGGTGGGCAAGAAGCTGGCGAAGGCCGGGTGAGGGGAAACGAATGAACAAGAAGGATCTGGGCCTGCTCGCCCTCATCGTCGTCGTCGGGTTCGTGGTGTATCTCCGCAACCCCGCCTTTCTCGGCCCGCAGAACCTTGCCAATACCGCCAACCTGATCGGCCTGTTCGGGCTGTTCGCCATCGGGCAGGGCTTTGTCATCATCACCGGCGGCATCGAGCTCAGCGCCGGCTCGATGATCGCGCTGCTCGGCGTGCTGTTCGTCGACCTCGTCGGCGCCAAGGGCGTGCCGTGGCCGATCGCTTTCGCCATCGTCATGGTGCTCGGGCTGGCGCTGGGGCTGGCGCATGGCCTGCTGATCACCAAGCTGAAGATGCAACCGTTCGTCGTGACGCTCTGCGGCCTTTTGATCTATCGCGGCGTGGCGCGCGGCTACACCGCCGACGCGACCGCCGGCTTCCCGTTCGGCAGCGAGTATCCGGGCCTCGATTTCTTCGTCGCCCGCATCGGCGGCATTCCGGTGTCGGTCTATGTGCTGGCAGTGGTGGCGGTGATCGCCTGGTTCACGCTGCACCGCTCGGTGTTCGGCCGCTACCTCTTCGCCATCGGCAAGAACGAGGAGGCGGCGCGCTTTTCGGGCATCCGCACCGATGTGGTGGTCACCTCGGCCTATGTGATCTGTGCCGGGCTGACGGCGCTGGCGGCGATCTTTTTCGCCATGTACACGCGGTCGGTGCAGCCCTCGTCGCAGGGCAATTTCTACGAGCTCTATGCCATCGCGGCGGCGGTGCTCGGCGGCTTCTCGCTGCGCGGCGGCGAGGGGTCGATCGTCGGGGTGATCCTCGGCACCATCCTGTTGCAGGAGCTGCAGAACCTGGTGAACCTCCTCGGCATTCCCTCCTCGCTCAACTTCGCGGTGATGGGTGGGGTGATCCTCGTGGGCGTGCTGGTCGACCAGCAATGGGGGCTGTTTCGGGCGCGCCGGCGCATCGCCGAGGCAGCGCGCAGCAGCGAGGAATTTTCGCCGAAGCCGGGGGAGTGAGGCGCGTTCGACCTCCACGTGGGAGGCGCAGTCGGGATTCCCTATCCCGTTTACGGGGGAGGGGGGACCACCCGAAAGCGTGGTGGGAGGGGGTGCCCCACGCTCTGAACTTAGGTGACCCACGCACCGGCGGTGGGTGGACGGGGCACGCACTGAGTATGTGGCACCCCCCTCCCACCAGCCTTTCGGCTGGTCCCCCTCCCCCGCAAGCGGGAGAGGGACGCCGACTGCACCGGTCGGGTTCGCCGCAGCTACCCCTGAACCCGCTCCATCAACCCTTCCTGCCGAATATCTACATACTGCCCGGCGAGGTCGTCGGCGACGCCGCTGGCCAGCCAGGCGATGACCCGGGCCGGGCGCTCGGGCGGCTGCAGGTTCTCGCGCGGCACGTCGGAAATCTGGTTGATCTTGGCCGCGCGGATTGCAGCCTGCATGTCGGTATCGACGAGGCCGGGCGCGAAGGCGAAGCCTCGGAGGCCGATCTCGGCGCCCTCGAGTTCGATTGAGCGGGTCAGCATCATGAGCGCCGCCTTGCCGGCGCAATAAGCCGACCAGCCCGACATGGCGTGGTTGGCGGCGCCGCTCACCACGTTGACGACCCGGCCCGCCTTAAGGTTGGGCCACAGAGCCGCGACCAGCGCGGCGGGGCCGCTGACATTGACGGTCAGCGAGCGGTCGAAGGCCAGCGGGTCGAGCGCGCTGAGCTTGGCCATCGGGGCAATGGTCGCGGCATTGTTGACGAGGATGTCGATACGGCCATGGAGCGCCAGCGCCGCGGCGGCGCGCTCCGGAATGGCAGCGAGGTCGCCGACATCGAGGACGAACTCGCTGGCCTTGCCGCCCTTCGCGATAACCGCCGCGACGATCTCGGCACAGTCGCCGGCCTTGCGGCCGGAGGCGATGACCGTGGCGCCGAGCTCGGCCAGCGCCAGCACAATGGCGGCGCCGAGGCCGGCACGCGCGCCGGTGACCAGCGCGACTTTTCCGTCGAGGGATGCGCTCATTTCGTCGGGCCTCGCTCGGCTGCGGCGCGGACCGAGTCCGCACTGGGCGTCGAGGCATAGGCCTGGAAGCCGCCGGTGATGTTGATCAGCTCGCCGGTGACGAAACTGGTGTCGGGGCCCATCAGCCAGCTGACGCCGCCGGCGACGTCCTCGGGGGTGCACCAGCGATGCAGCGGGATAGTCGCCACCACGTCGGCTTCGAAATCGTCCCAGCTCTTGCCGAGCTTTTCCGCCTTGGCGCGGAAGGTCTTCTCCATGCCGGTGCCGGGGCCGACATGGCCCGGGGCGATGGCGTTCACCCGCACGCCGCTCGAGGCCATTTCGATCGCGAGGCACTGGGTCAGGCCCCAGATGGCGTTCTTGGACGAGAGGTAGGCCGACGAGAACGGGTTGCCGAAGCCGAGCTTGGTGATGATGTTGACGATCTGGCCGCTCCGCTGCGCTGCCATGATGCGGGCCGCCTCGCGCGACATCAGGAAGGTGCCGCGGGTGTTCACCGAAAAGATCCGGTCCCAATCCTCGACGGCGGTTTCGACCACCAGCGCCTGCATGTGGATGCCGGCATTGTTGACCACGCCGAACAGCCCGCCATGGCGCGCCGCCACGGCTTTGACCCCTGAGATCACCGAGGCCTCGTCGCCGATGTCGATCAGCTCGAACTCGCAGCCGATGGCGGCGGCGGCGCTTTCGGCGACGGCGCGGTCGCGGTCGGCGATCACCACCTGGTGGCCGTCGGCATGAAGGCGCCCGGCAATGGCGCGGCCGATACCGCCGCCTCCGCCGGTGACGATGATAGCTCCAGAACTCACGGGGCACTCCAGGCGCGGAACAGGTCGCGCAGTTTCACGGTCTCGGTCAGCACGTCATCGTGCAGCGTATCGAAATATCCCTGGTGGACGATCTCGGCAGCTAGCCATCCGTCGTAGCCGGCATCGCGCAGCGTAGCGAACAGCGCGGGGAAGTTGAGCGTCCCCTGGTCGAGCTTGGCCTGCAGGGCGCCCGGCCGGGCCTGGCGCAGGTGCACGTGACCAGCCCAGCGGGCCAGCACGTCGATCTCATCCTGGCGATAGCCGGAAACGGCGAAATGCGCGTAGTCGAGCGCCAGCTTCACCCCGGGGGCGCGCTCACAGAGCTCGGCGGTGATGGCGGGGCTCTCGAGGTAGGAATGGATGTGCGGTTCGACGCAGACGGTGACGCCGGTGTTGGCCGCGAGATCGAGCAGCGGCTTCAGCGACTCGACGGTTTCGGTGAGCGCCTGGGCGCGGCTCTGCGCGCCGTTGATCACCCCGGGGAGGATGAACACTGTTGGCGAGCCGGCGGCAGCGCAGAATTTCAGCACAGCGGTGAAATCGGCGGTATTGGCGGCGCGGTTGGCGGGGTCGGCGAGGTTGCGGTCGGCGACGGAGTTGCCGAACAGGTGGTAGAGGTTGGCGACCGGCAGCGGCAGGCGCTTTCGCACCTCGTCGGCATAGACTTCGGGTGCTGCCAGCAGCCGCGTGCGATCGAGGGCGGAGCGGTAGAAATAACCGACATCCAGCCCTTCCATGCCGAGCACCTTGGCCAGGCCGCCGACCTCGCCGAGCGTCAGTTCGGGGAAGGACCAACTGGTGACGCTGAGCTTCACAGCACGTCCTCCAAGCGCCCCGATCTCGCCGAGCGGTACATGGCGTCGAGCAGTACGCTCGAGCGCATGCCGACCACGCCATCGGCGGGGTTCGGCACCTGCTTACCGCGCGCCAGGTCGACCAGCAGGGTAATCGGCGCCACCTGCTCATAGGCGCCGGCATCCGGGCCGAGATCGGCGATGTGGGTCTTGCCGTCGTGGCGGATCACCTCGACCCGGGCCCGTTCGATGTCGAACAGCATCATGCCCTCGGTGCCGAAGATGCGGATATCGATCTGGTAGCCGCGCGACTTGGGCACGGTGGCCGAGCCGGAGAGCGCCATGGTGGCACCATTGGCGAATTCGACCACGGCGGCATCGTAGAAATCGACGCCGGCGGGCGAGAGGCCGGTCTTCGCGAACACTTTTGTCGGGTCGAGATCGACGATGCGGAACAGCGCACCGAGCCCGTGGGTCAGCTGGCCCCAGCCATAGCCGCCGGATTTCTTCGGGTCGGCCCAGGTGGAGACCGGTGGACGGAACAGGTGGTCCTTGGTCTCGACCATCGGCTCGCCGCCGAACAGGTCGGCCAGCGCCGAGGCCATCTGCGCCACGACGTGGCGGACTTCGCCGACCCAGCCATCCTTCACCAGCTGATGCGCGGTCTCGACGATCGGCCGGAAGTTCCAGCCATAGGGCAGGATGATCTGGGTCTGATTGGCGTTAGCCGTGGCGAGCAGGGCCCGGGCATCGGCGGCCCTGGTCGCCATCGGCTTTTCGATCAGCGTCGGCAGACCGCGCGACAGGGCCAGTTGCGCATGCTCGGCGTGGAGGATGTGCGGCGAGGCGACGACCACGCCATGCAGGTTTTCCTTCGCCAGCATTTCCGCCGCATCGAAATACGGCTTCACACCGGGAAAGCTCGCGACGACCTTCTCCATGCCATCGGCATCGGGGCGGTTTACCGCGACGATCTCGACATTGGGGTTGGAGCGCAACGCCGGGATGTGGCTGAGGGTCGCCCACCAGCCGGCGCCGATGACGCCGATATTGACCTTATCGCTCAAACTGTCCTCCCGAGGCCCGACGCTTAGGCGTTCTTGGCCAGGTAATCATGGATGATCTCGCCGGTGACGAGGGTGAAATCGGCGCGCCAGTAGAAGGCTTCGAGCGGCTCGACCACCGGCAGGCGAAACACCGGCGCCTGGGCGTTGGGGCGCAATTCGACCGTCGCGGGCCCACACCAGCATTCGTGCACCTTCACATCGGTGAGTTTGCGCGAGGTGATCTGGCGGATCGCCGGGGTGCCGTCGATGTGGTTGACGGCCTTCAAATTGAGATTGGTGCCGTAGTCGAAATGCGCCTTCATCAGCGCCGGGTCGACCGGCTGTTGCTTGTAGGGCGTGGTGACCGTGATGACGTCGATGCCGTTGCGCTCGACCCCGCCGACCATCAGGTCGCCACGGAATTCGAGGAACGGGTTGGCGAGCTTCTTGGGCTGGCCATGCACCTCGCGGCCATGCGCCACGCCGCCATCCGAGGCAAGGAACAGGTAGGGCGAATAGGCGCCGGAGCGGCCATTGGGCAGCTTGGCGCCGAACATCACGTTGGCCTCGTGATAGGGGCCGATCCAGCTGGTGTCGTTCATCTTGTAGATGTGGACGCAGACCACGTCGCCGGTGGCTTCGACCGGCGGCGGTGCGAGGAACTGCATCGCCTTGGGGTCGGTGCGCCAGAACACCGTCAGCACTTCGGCATTGCGGAAGGTGAAGGGGAAGGGCGGGATGAACGGCGCATCCCACGGGGTGGAGAAGCCGCCGGCGAGGATGTCGGCTTCGGTGACCTTGTCGAGGCCCCAGCGTCTTTCGGTCATTCGTCTTTCGCCTTCATCGCAGCCTCGGTGGATTGCAGCACATGGTCCATGTGGGTGATCATCGCCTGCCGTGCCGCCGCAGCATCGCGCCGCCGGATCGCTTCGACAATGATGCGATGGTCGGCAATCGAGGTCGAAATGACGTTGGGGGTTTCCGACGCGGTCTTCCGGAATTCCTGGCCGAGCACGTTGAGGCTCTGGGCGGCGCGCGACAGGAACTCGTTGCCGGCGAGCTCGCCGAGCCGACGGTGGAAGGCAGTATCGACGTCGCGATAGCGCGCCGGTTCGAGCTTGGCCGCTTCCTGCGCCGCGATCAGCGTGTCGAGTTCGTCGAAGGCTGTTTCGTCGCCGCGCGTGGCGGCGAGCGCTGCGATCTCGCCCTCGATCAGCCGGCGGGCTTCGTAGAGCTTTTCGACTTCGGCAGCGCGCAGGGTGAGGAAGAAGGCCAGCGGCGCCAGCAGATCCGAGGCTTCGAGCTGCGAGACGAAGACGCCGCCGCCATGCCGCACCTCGATGACCCCCAGCACGGCAAGAGCGCGCAAAGCTTCGCGCAGGGTGGGGCGGGAAACGTCGAAGGTTTCGGCGAGCTTCCGCTCGGGCGGCAACTGGTCGCCGGGCTTCAGGTTGCCTGTGGTGACGAGGCCGAGCAGGCGCGCCACCAGCATCTCGGTCAGGCCGGAACGGCGCAACGGCATTTCGCCGCTGAGATCACTGATCGGCACTGTCTACGCTCCCCGATGCGTTTGCGGCTTCGGCAGTCGTCTTGTCGCAAGTGGCCAAGTGGTCTGACCACTTCTTGACCTAGCAGCGCCCTCGGTGCTAGTCAACGCCAGGCAAGGCCGGACAATAGGCCGCAGGTTTGATTTGTCGCGCTTTCGAACCGGAAAAGTCTGCAACTTTTCCTGAAAGCGCTCAGGGGAGATGCCGCATGCGCGTGGGCCAGATTACCAGCCACGTGGTCCGCTATGCCGACACCAACGACCACGGCAACCTGCGCCAGACGGTGCTGGTGAAGGTCGAGACGGTGGACGGCGTGGTCGGCTGGGGCGAGGGCATCGCCATGTGGCCGGAGGCCTGCTGGGCGACCAAGACCTTGATCGATAGCGGCTTCGGGCCGCTGCTCACCGCTGCGGGTGAGATCAGCATCGCGGAGGCCTGGGAGAAGATGCGGGCGCATGCCTGGTGGTACGGCGAAGGCGGCATTGCCTGCTTCGCCTATTCGGCGCTCGACATGGCGCTGTGGGATATCGAGGGCAAGCTCCAGGGCAAGCCGCTCTATGAGCTCTTGGGCGGCAAGGCGCATGAGAGCCTGCCGGCCTATTCCTCCAGCCACGTCAACAAGGCGACGCGGGCGCTGTGCGTCGAGGAGATCGTCGGCTACCAGGCCGAGGGCTACCGCGGCGCCAAGCTCGGCTTCGGCAAGCGCGGCCTCTCCAATATCGGGCAGGACCCGGACAATGACGTCGCCTTCGTGCGCGAGTTGCGGGAGGCGCTGGGGCCGGATTTCGAGATCATCGTCGATATCGGCAACGGGGTGAAATGGGACCGCGACACCGGCATCGCGACGACGCGGCGGATGGCCGAGTACGAGATCGGCTGGATCGAGGAGCCGTTCTATCCGACCCGCATCGATGACTATCGGGCGCTGAAGGCGGCGCTGCCCAACATGCCCGTTGGTACCGGCGAGCGCGAGTTCACGGTGACCGGCTACCAGCGGCTGATCGAAACCGGCACGGTCGACGTGCTCGGGGTCGATCCGTCGCGGGCCGAGGGGGTGACGGGGTTCTCGAAGATCGACGCGCTGTGTGGTGCGGCCGGGATCACCATCAACGCCCATGCCTGGAGCACGGCGATCCTCAGCGCGGCCAGCCTCCACCTGTCGCTCGCCTCCCCCAATGCGCGGCTGTTCGAGTTCAAGCCGATCCCGGTGGTGGTGCAGACCGACCTGGTCGACGAACCGATCCGCCAGCGCGGTGGACGGGCTTACGCTCCGACGCGTCCGGGGCTCGGGATCGAGGTGGATGAGGCGGTGGTGAAGGCGTTGAGCCTTGGGTAGGGCGGGCGACTACTCGACCGTTCCGGATCGCTCGGTGCGGGAAACGCACCCCCACCCCTGTCCCCTCCCCGCAAGGGGGAGGGAGACCAAAACACCGGCGTCAGCGTTGGCGTCACCTCCCCCCTTGCGGGGGAGGGACAGGGTGGGGGGTATCTTCCCGCGCCGGCCCGTCTGCGGCATGGATCCTGCCAAGGGAAGGGAGCTAAATCTCCAAAATCCGCCGAACCTCTCCCGCCAGCGCCAAACCGAGCGTCTCATGCGCGCCGGCATCGAGGTGGATGCCGTCGTCGTCGCTGGAGCCGATGACGCTGCCGGCGTCGAAAAAGTGCACGCCGTAGGCCGTGGCGACGCGGGCGTATTCGGCGGCGAATTTCTGCGATTTGGCGCTGCCGCCTTCGAACATTTCGGTGAGCCAGGTGAGCCTGGCCAGCGGAGCGGGCGACACCAGCAGCACTTCGGGGGCGAGGCCCTCGGGACCGGCAGTGGAGCGGCGCACCAGGTCGGCGAGCTTGCCGGCGCCATCGGCGATATCGCCGGCAGTCATCGACAGCCGGGCCTTCAGGTCGTTGGTGCCCAGCATGATGATCACCAGGTCGAGCGGCATATGGGTGATCAGCGACACCGGCAGGTAGCGCTCGCCATTGCGGATCTCGCCTTCGATCGGATCGTCGACGCAGGTGGTGCGGCCGTTGAGCCCCTCTTCGAAGACGGTTACGCCGGCGCCAAGCGCCGCCTGCATGACGCGGGGCCAGCGCTGAGTGACGCCGAAGCGGCCGCCGGCGCCACGATACGGCTGAGGCACGGCGCCCCAGGTGTTCGAGTCTCCATAAGCCAGCACCGACAGCGGTGCGGACGCCTGATCTGCCATTCGATCCTCCCGTTTTCGAGAGCGTTACGGTCCGAACAGGGGATCGGTCAACGAATAATTGGTCTGACCAAATAGCCGGAACTGGCTTGCGCCCGGAAAACGGACGCGATATGAGCTTGGATAATTGGACTGACCAATTGTCCAATACAAGGGAGAGAGAACATGCGACTGAAGAGTCTGCGCCTGGCTGCGATCGCCGGGCTGACGGCGGCCCTTATGTCGGGCGCCGCCTTCGCCGAGGATTTCCACGGCTTCGATCCGACCAGTTTCGACGGCAACATGGTGAGCGCCGAGCAGCTCGCCGCGATGGTGGTCGACGCGATCGCCGCCAATGCGCCGCGCAACGGCCAGAAGCTGACCATCGGCTTTGCCAACCTGCAGCGCGATATCTCGTTCTGCCTCAAGGTGGAGCAGGGCATCGTCGCCAATGCAGAGGCCGCGGGCATCGACCTGCAGATCGTCGACAACCGGCTCGACGGCGCCACCGCGCTGGCCAATGCCGAGAGCTTCCTGCAGCGCAATGTCGACTTCGTCATCGAATTCCAGACCGATGCGAATTTCGGCGCGACCATCATGCAGAAGATGAACGAGGCCAACACCAAGGTCATCGCCATCGACATCCCGATGCCGGGGGCGACCTTCTTTGGCGCCAACAACCCGAAGTCGGGCTTCATGGGCGGCGCCTATCTCGGCCAGGCGGCGATCCAGAAGTTCGGCGCCGACAAGGTGAAGACCGGCTACCTGGTGGTCGGCGAGCTGCCGCAGTCGGGCGCCGTGCCGGCAATGCGCACCAACGGCCAGGTGGCCGGCTTCAAGGGTGCGGTCGGCGAGTTCGCCGATGCGCAGGTGATCAAGATCGACACCAAGAACACGCTCGAAGAGAGCTTCACCCAGATGAACAACGTCATCGGGCGGATTCCCGAGGGCGTGCCGATCATGGTGACGGCGATCAACGACCAGGCGGCGACCGGCATGCTGCGCGCCGTCAAGCAGGCGGGCCGCGAGGCTGACCTGATCGTCGTCGGCATGGGCGCCGACGAAATCCAGACGCTGCTCGATGAGCCGGCTTTCGTCGCCTCGGTGGGCTACTTCCCCGAGCGCTACGGCAACTTCCTCGTGCCGCTGGCCCTGATGGAGCTGGCCGGCAAGGAAGTCCCGGATACCGTGCTGATGACCCACTACATGGTCACCGACGGCAATGTCTGCGAGTACTACAAGGATTTCGCCTGCTCGGCGACGCCGGACGCGATCACCTTCGAGCTGCCCGAGGCCGCCTACAAGGCGCACCTCGAGGAGATCCGCAAGCTCCCCGAGCTGCAGGACTCGCTCAACCTGATCCCGACCAACTGAAGCTGATCCCGGGACGGTGGCAGCCGCCATCGTCCCGGACTTTCCTTAGGGTAGCAGGCATGTCCAGCACTCCCCGGCTTTCGATGCGCGGCATCGGCAAGTCCTTCGGCGGCGTCCCCGTGCTCAGCGATGTCGAACTCAGGCTCGAGGCCGGCGAGGTCGTGGCGCTGCTCGGCTCCAACGGCGCCGGCAAGTCGACACTGGTGAAGATTCTCACCGGACTCTACAGCCGCGATGCGGGGGTGGTCGAAGTCGATGGCGAGGCCGTGCTGTTCGGCAAGCCCGCCGATGCGATCGCCGCCGGCGTGAAGTTGCTGCCGCAGGAAATCTCGGTCATGCCCGACCTCAGCGTCGGCGAGAACATCCTGTTGGGCGACCTGCCGATGAAGCCGGGCTTCGGCTTCAAGCAGGTCGACTACAAGACCATCCATGTCCGCGCCACGGAGCTGCTCGCCCAACTGGGCTTCGAGGCGCTCGATACGCACCAGGACGTCAAGCGCCTGTCGGTGGCGGAACAGCGCATCGTCGAGATCGCCCGCGCCATTGCCGGGCAGGCGCGCATCCTGATTATGGACGAGCCGACCGCCGCGCTGACCGAGCAGGAAGCGGAGCTCTTATTCGCCATCATCCGCCGGCTGAAGCAGCAGCGGGTCTCGGTGGTCTATATCTCGCACTACATGAGCGAGGTGTTCGAGATTTCCGATCGCATCGTGGTGCTGCGCGACGGCCGCAATGCCGGCGATTTCGTCACGGCCGAGACCAACAAGGCCGAAGTGCTGGCCGCCATGCTGGGCGCCACTGCCGGCGATCTCTATCCGACCGAGGTGCCCCCGCCACCCGGTACCGACGTGCTGAAGGTCGAAGGTTTTGGGGTGCGCGGCAAGATCGCCGATGTGAGCTTTGCGGTGCGCTCGGGCGAGATCCTCGGGATTTTCGGGCTGGTCGGCTCGGGCGTCGAGGTGCTGGGCCGGGCGCTGTATGGCGCGGTGCACAGCGAGCGCAGCGGCCAGGTGACGCTCGACGGGCGGCCCTATCGGCCATCGACGCCGCAGCACGGCAAGGAGGCCGGTATCGGCTTCGTCGCCGCCGAGCGGAAGAAAGAAGGCATCATCGCCGACCTGACGGTGCGCGAGAATATCGCGCTGCCGTTCCAGAACCGCTTCACCCGCGGGCTGTTCGTTTCGACCGAAGCCGAGACCGGCCACGCGCAGAACTGGATCCGCGACCTCGGCATCCGCACCCGCGGGCCGGAACAAAAGCTCAGGACGTTGTCGGGTGGCAACCAGCAGAAGGTGTGCCTCGCCCGCTGGCTGGTCGACGGGGTGAAGCTCTTGATCCTCGAGGAGCCGACGCGCGGCGTCGATATCGGGGCGCGGCGCGAGATCTACGGCAAGCTGCGCGAGCTGACCGCCAAGGGCTACGCGGTGATCATCCTCTCCTCCGATGTCGAGGAAGTCGCCGGCATTTCCGACCGCTCGCTGGTGCTCGACCGCGGGCGCGTCGTCGAACAATTCCCGCGCGGGGTCACTCCCGCTGCGCTGATGGCCGCCACGGCCGAAACCCAAACTGCCTGAAGGATCGCCATGGCTACCACCACCCAGACCGCCGCCGCCGCCCCGTCGCTGAAGCGCCGGTTCATGGAACTGCTCGCCAAGCCCTGGTCGGGCGTCGCCATGCTGCTGGTGTTCTACCTGATCCTGATCGCGGTGTTCTCGATCCTCTCGCCGTTCTTCTTCAACACCCGCAACATGCTGCAGATCGGGCTCAACGTCGCCTATATCGGGCTGATGGCGGCGGCGGGGACGCCGCTGATCATCGCCGGCGGGCTTGACCTGTCGGTGGCGGCGATCGCCGGGCTGACCGGCGTGATGATCTCGCTGCTGGTCGGGCTCGGGGTGCCGGTCTGGGTGGCGGTTGGGCTGGCGCTGGCGCTCGCCGCGGCGATCGGCGTCGCCAACGGGCTGTTCACCACGCGGCTGAAGCTCAACCCGCTGATCACTACGCTGGGCATGATGAGCATCGTTTCGGGCATCGCGCTGGTGCTGACCGGTGGCCTTACCCGGCCGCTGATGATCCCCGGCTTCAACTGGATCGGCAACGAGCGGCTATTCTCGATCCCGATTCCGCTGATCATCATGGTGGTCACTTTCTTCGCGCTCTGGCTGGTGATGACCAAGACCAAGTTCGGCCGCTTCATCTATGCGGCGGGCGGCAATGCCGAGGCATCGCGGCTGATCGGCATTCCGGTCGAGCGCACGGTGATCGTGCTCTACGTCATCTCGGCGCTGGCCGGCGCCGTCGCCGGCACCATCCTTGGCGCCATGCTGGGGGCAGCCGGCCCGAACGCCGCAGGCTCGCAACTGCTCACCGTCATCGCTGCCATCATCCTGGGTGGCACCAGCCTCAATGGCGGGCGCGGCTCGGTGTGGGGCACGCTGCTGGCGGTACTGATTTTGGGTACGCTCAACAATGGCTTGACCCTGCTCAACGTATCGAGCTTCTGGCAGGATGTGACGCGCGGCGTCGTTCTGATGCTCGCGGTGAGTCTGGATCAGTTGCGCAATCGCGCCCTGGGTGAGTGATGATCGCGGTTGAGTCCTATGCGCCGATCGAACGCAGCAGCTCCGTCGCCGAGCAGGTGGCAAAGCGCCTGCTGGAGATGGTGCGGACCAAGGCACTGAAACCGGGCGACCAGCTGCCGCCGGAACGGGAACTCGCCACCTATATGCAGGTCAGCCGACCGAGCCTGCGCGAAGCGCTGCGCGGGCTGCAGATTCTCGGCGTCCTGAAGATGCGGCAAGGCGGCGGCATCTACGTCACCGGGCTCGAGGCCTCGGACCTGCTCGGGCCGCTGCAGTTCCTCATCACGCTGGACAGCAAGAATCTCGGCTCGCTGTACGAGAGCCGACACATGATCGACGGCTCGATCGCCCGGATGGCCACCGGGCTGATCACTGATGCGCAATTGGCGAAGCTGCATAAGCTGGTCGAGGCGCAGGTGCACCTCACCAACGACTCGCTCGGCTTCCGGCTCGCCGATACCGAGTTCCACGAGACCATCGCGGCGGCGACCGGCAACACCTTCCTCGTCACCATCTCGCACTCGCTCTATGTGCTCGGCATGGAGTACCGGCGGATCGCCGCCGAGACCCCCAATGTGCTGGAGCGCTCGCTGGCCGAACACCGGGTGATCGTCGCGGCGCTCGAGGCGCGCGATGCGGCGGCGGCGGAAGCGGCGATGCAGGCGCACCTGCTGAGCGTCCACCGTTCGACGCTCGAAGTGATGCAGGCCAAGGGCGAGGACTAAGAGCCCGCCTCTACCCCACAGGAGACAACCATGTCCGAGCGCATCGCCTTTCGCATGAAGGTGCATCCCGGCAAGATCGCCGAATACAAGAAACGCCATGACGAGATCTGGCCCGAGCTGAGCCAGGCGCTGCGCGACGCCGGCGTTTCCGACTACTCGATCTGGCACGATCCGGAGACCGACGAGCTGTTCGCGACACTGGTGCGCACCGCCGACCACACGATGGCCGATCTCCCCAAGACCGAGATCAACAAGCGCTGGTGGAAGTTCATGGACGACATCATGGACTATAATGACGACGGCACGCCGCATGTCGTCGAGCTCCGGCAGGTCTTCCACCTCGTCTGATTTCGCTTCCCGACCTCTTGCCGAAACGGCCTCTTTCCATGTCCGACTTCACCATCAAGACCGTGCGCGTCTCGCTCGTTGAGAGCGAGGGGGATGGCGGCGACTATTTCCAGCAGGGGCGCGGCCACTGGCTGATCGATACGCTGATCGCCAACCCGATGTCGGGTTACGAGCAGTACAAGGCGTCGCGCCAATCCTGGGGCATCGGGGTGATGGGCTCGATCGTGGTCGAGATCGAAAGCGAGAGCGGCGTCACCGGCGTCGCCACCGGCTTCGGCGGCCCGCCGGCGGCGTGGCTGGTGGTCAACCACTTCACCCGCTTCCTTGTCGGCGAAGATGCGCGCAACACCTCGAAGATCTGGGACCAGATGTTTCGCGCTTCGATGCCCTACGGTCGCAAGGGCATGCCCATTGCCACCATCTCGGTAGTCGACCTGGCGCTGTGGGACCTCGTCGGCAAGCTCCGCGGCGAGCCGGTCTACAACCTGATCGGCGGCAAGTGCCATGACGAGATCAGCTTTTACTGCACCGGCCCAGCGCCGGATGCGGTGAAGGAACTCGGCTTCTGGGGCGCCAAGGTGCCGCTGCCGCATAGCCATTTCGATGGCGAAGGCGGGCTTTTGAAGAACATCGAATTCCTCACTGCGCAGCGCGAGTTGGTGGGGCCGGATTTCCCGCTGATGGTCGATTGCTACATGGCGCTGACCGTGCCCTACGCGATCCGCCTCGCCGAGAAGACCAGACACCTCAACATCTACTGGTGGGAAGAGGTGCTGCACCCCGACGATATCGAGGGGTTCCGGCTCTTGAAGCAGGCGCATCCGACCCTCAAGTGGACGACGGGCGAGCACGAATATACCCGCTACGGTTTCCGGCGGCTGATCGAGGAGCGCACCATCGACGTGCTGCAGCCCGACGTGATGTGGGTGGGTGGGCTGACAGCGCTCCTGCAGATCGCGGCGCAGGCGGCGGCTTACGATATCCCTGTCATTCCGCATGGCTCGGGGCCGTACTCGTACCAGTTCATCGCCAGCCAGCCGGCGCAGTCGCTGTGCGAGTATGTGGCGGCCAGCCCTGACGGGCGTTCGATCCGTCCGATCTTCGGTAAGCTGTTCACCGGCGAAGACCTGCCGCAGAACGGTCGACTAAAGGTCAGTAGCGCGCCGGGCTTCGGTATGGAAATAGCTGATCGCGGTCTGTTAAAGCCGTTCGCCTGAACGGACGTATCATTGTCGCGCGATCGAATAAGAGAGTTTCATGAACCAGATTGATCTCAACGGCCAGGTGGCCGTCATCACCGGCGGTGCGCAGGGCATCGGCTTCGCCATTGCCAAGCGGCTGGTCGCCTCCGGCGCCAAGGTCAGCCTGTGGGACATGAATGCCGACCTGTTGGCGAGCGCCAAGGCCGAGCTCGGCGCTGCCGCCTCGACCGTTGCGGTCAACATCACCAATTACGACGCCGTCGCTGCCGCGGTAGCGGAAGTTGAAGGCAAGCTCGGCAAGCTCGACATCCTCGTCCACTCCGCCGGCATCGCCGGCAAGAACGCCCCGCTCGACGAATACGAGCTCGACGAATGGCGCCGGGTGATCGACATCGATCTCAACGGCGCGTTCTACGTCAACCGCGCCGTGCTGCCGGGCATGAAGGCCCGCAATTTCGGCCGCATCGTCAACATCGCCTCGATCGCCGGCAAGGAAGGCAACCCGAATGCTTCGGCCTATGCCGCGGCCAAGGCCGGCGTCATTGGCATGACCAAGGCGGTGGGCAAGGAAGTGGCGAAGTACGACATCGCCATCAACGTCATCACCCCTGCGACCGCCAAGACCCGTATTCTCGACGAACTGAAGCCCGAGTTCATCGACTACATGCTGAGCCGCATTCCCCGTGGCCGTTTCCTCGAAGTCGAGGAAGCCGCGAACATGGTGGCCTGGCTGGTGTCGAAGGAAAACAGTTTTACGACCGCTTCGGTGTTCGACCTTTCGGGTGGCCGCGCCACCTACTGATCGTCTGCTCGCATCACCGACTGATTGGGGGAAGGCCGCTCAACCGGGCGGCCTTCTGCTTTCTGGTGTGCCCAATTCGGTGCATCAAACAGCCGGTGGGTGGGGTGGTGCGGTGATCATCGATGGACCCCCGCCCCACCCCTCCCTCAAGGGGGAGGGGAGCCAACGCGCTTGACTAAGTAACCAGACGGTGAATTATTTCGGGGCGACCCGCTGGAGGATCCCGGGTGGCGTAACACCCGACGAGGACACCCCCAGTGAAGTACGCGATAGTCGGCGTCGGCGGGCGCCATGCCATGTTCCGCAAGGCGATCACCCAGACGCATGCGGAAGGCAACGACCTGGTCGCCCTGTGCGACGTGAACGAGACCCGGCTGGCGCTTTCGGCCGGCAAGATCCCGAGGAAGGGCAACGGCATCGCCACTTACGAGGCGGCTGACTTCGAGCGGATGATCGCCGAGCAGCAGCCCGATACGGTGATCGTCACCACCCCGGATTACCTGCATCACGAATATATCGTCGCGGCGCTGAAGGCCGGGCGCAACGTGATGACCGAGAAACCGATGACGGTGGATTTGGCAAAGCTGCGCGCCGTGCTGGAAGCGCAGCAGCAGAGCGGCAAGCAGCTCACCGTCACCTTCAACTATCGCTACACGCCGGCCCGCACGCAGCTCAAGGACCTGCTGATGAGTGGCGTCATCGGCGACATCACCGCAGTGGATTTCCGCTGGTATCTCGACCGGGTGCACGGCGCGGACTATTTCCGCCGCTGGCACCGCTACAAGGAGAAATCCGGTGGCCTCCTGGTGCACAAATCCACCCATCATTTCGACCTGATGAACTGGTGGGTTGCCTCGACCCCCAAGACCGTCAGCGCCAATGGCAAGCGGGTGTTCTACACGCCTCAGATGGCGGAGGAGCTCGGGCTCGGAGCGCATGGCGAGCGCTGCCATGACTGTCCGGTGTTCGACCAATGCGAGTACCGGCTCGACCTTGCCGGCGATCCGGCGCTGCGCGAGCTCTACCTCGATGCCGAGGATGATGATGGGTACCTGCGCGACAAGTGCGTGTTCGCCGACGACATCACCATCGAAGACACCATGCAGGTGCAGGTGAAATACGCCAACGACGTGTTCCTCAACTATACGCTGTGCGCCTACAGCCCGTGGGAAGGGCTGGAGATCAAGTTCCACGGCACCAAGGGTGAACTGACCCACCGGCATGTCGAAGTGCATGGGGTGTTCGGCGGGGTGCGCGACAAGGCGCAGGAAGACGCGATGACGACGACGCTGCATCTCGCCGGCGGGCTGCCGGAGGCGATCGACGTCTGGGCCGGCCACGGCGACCATGGCGGCGCCGACCCGGTGATGCTGGGCTATCTGTTCGAGCCTGAGAGCATGGAGCCGGATCGCTATGCCCGGGCCTCGACGCATAAGGAAGGGGCGTGGTCGATCCTCACCGGGATTGCGGCGAACGCTTCGATTGCATCCGGGCAGACGGTGGACGTGGATCGGATGCTCAAGGAGGCGGGGATCAGTTTGGCGAGGTAGTGCTTGGGGCCCACCCCTCATCCGCCCTTCGGGCACCTTCTCCCACAAGGGGAGAAGGGTCCTCCACTGGCATCTCAGTCGGGCCTTCTCCCTTGATGGGAGAAGGTGGGCGAAGCCCGGATGAGGGTGGGGCACCGAACGCCAGCCCCCCTAAACCACCAGCTCCATCCGATCCGCCGGAAAGCGCGTCAGCATGGCGTGGATCGGCACCCCCTCGGCATCGAGGTCCACGGCGTCCGACACCAGCACCACCGCACCGGGAGCGAGCTTCAGCGCCCGTGCTTCTTCGGTGGTGGCGTGGCGGGCGGAGATGCGGGTGGTGCCGCGCGAGTAGTCCTCGATGCCGTAGCGCTTGAGCGCCGCGGTGACGGAGCCCGCTTCGACATAGGCGGCATCGAACCCGGCGAAGCGGGCCTCGGGCAGCCAGCCGCTGGCGCGGGCCAGCGGGCGGTCGTCGGCGAAGGAGACCGTCTCCTGCCGGATCAAGCGCGTTCCGACTTTCACCGCCAGTGCCTCGGCGAGGCGCGCCGAGGCGCGCTCGATCTTCGATGACAGTAGCTGGCTGCTGCGCTGGCGCACCTGTCCGGCGAGGCCTTCGGAGAAGCGGGTGCGGCGGCCGATCGGGTAGCTGAGGCGGCGGGCTTCGGCGACGAAGGTGCCGCGGCCGTGCTCGGCGCGGAGCACGCCTTCCTCTTCCAGCACGGCAAGGGCACGGCGGACAGTGTGGCGGTTGACGCCGAAACGCTCGGCGAGGCTCAACTCGCCTTCCAGCTTGTCGCCGCTTTCGAGCTTGCCGCCGATAATGTCGAGGCGGATGGCGTCGGCGATCTGGCGCCACAGGGCGACGCCTCCGGCCGGGGCGATTTCGGTACGGCTCAAGATTGTCATTGCATCTTCACACGGTCGGCCTATAGCGGGGCGAAACGACATCACTTGTCTATTTTACTATACAAGTTGGAGCAAGAGCCAATGTTTGAGGCGCCCCAGAGTAACCCCCGGCAGGAGGCGATGGCGGTGTTGAGCCACGCCACGCCGAAGCGGCTCGGCGAACTCTGGGCCGCCTGGTCCGACAAGCCGGCCTTCCACAAGGTGCGCGGCCCGGAGACCGGGCTGGTGATGGTGCGAGGCCGCGCCGGCGGCGGTGGCAACGCCTTCAACCTGGGCGAAGCGACGGTCACCCGCGCCACGGTGCGGCTCGAAACCGGCGAGGTCGGGCACGCCTATTGCCTCGGTCGCGACGGCGACAAGGCAGTGCAGTCGGCACTGTTCGACGCGCTGCTGCAGCGCGATGCCGAAGCGGTGGAGACGCTGGTGCTGCAGCCGCTGCGCGCCGAGCAGGCGGCAGCGGATGCAAAACTCCGCGACGAGACAGCGGCCACCAAGGTCGACTTCTTCACCATGGTTCGGGGAGACGATTGATGGACACGACAATCGAAGGCGGCTTCGCCGACCTGGTGCTGGGCGCGCAGAGCGTGTTCCGCGCCGTGATGGAGGCGCTGGCCCGTCCGGGCTCGGTGCAGTCCATCGCGTCCGATGCCGCGCCACCGGCGCCGTTGACGCCGGAGCTCGGCGCCGTGGCGCTGACGCTCGTCGACCACGACACACTGGTGTGGCTCGACCCGGTGCTCGCGGCCGATGAGGCAGTGGTGGCCTGGCTGGCGTTCCACTGCGGCGCGCCGCTGACCGCCGATAGCGGCGCGGCGGCGTTCGCGCTGGTCAGCGACGCGGCGCTGCTGCCGGCGCTCGACGGCTTTGGGCAGGGCACAGACGAGTATCCGGACCGCTCGACCACTGTGGTGCTGGCGGCCGGCTCCGTCGTCCGGCCCGTGACCCTCAGGGGTCCCGGTATCAAGGACCAGTTCAGCGCCGAGCTGCCGCTGCCGGGTGTCGATTTCATCGAGCAGTGGGCCGAGAACCGCGCCCGGTTCCCCAGGGGCGTCGACCTGCTGCTGGTTCGTGACGGCACGGTTGTCGGCCTGCCGCGCACCACTCGTATCTCGGAGGCTTGAGCCATGTATGTTGCCGTCAAAGGCGGCGAGGCCGCCATTGCCAATGCCCACCGGCTGCTCGCCGATCGCCGTCGCGGCGATCGCTCGGTGCCGGCGCTGCGCCTCGACCAGATCATCGAACAGCTCGGCCTCGCGGTCGATCGCGCCATGGGCGAGGGTTCGCTCTATGACCGCGAGCTGGCGGCGCTCGCCATCGTCCAGTCGCGTGGCGACCTGATCGAGGCGATCTTCCTGGTCCGCGCCTATCGCACCACATTGCCGCGCTTCGGCTATTCGAAGCCGATCGACACTGCTGCGATGAAGATCGAGCGCCGCGTCTCGGCGACGTTCAAGGATCTGCCGGGTGGCCAGTTGCTCGGCCCAACGTTCGACTACACGCACCGCCTGCTCGACCCCAGCATTGCCGAGGGCGCAGCGGTGGACCAAGCCATGGCGCGCGTCAGCGAAGACGAGCCGGCGCCGCGCGTCACTGACCTGCTCGATCACCAGGGGCTGATCGAGCCCGACGTGTCCGAGGTGCAGGAGGAGATTGGCGATCTCACCCGTGAACCCCTCGAGTTCCCGCTCAACCGCGATCGGCGCCTGCAGGCTCTGGCCCGCGGCGACGAGGGTTTTCTCCTGGCGCTCGGCTACTCGACGCAGCGCGGCTATGGCCGCTCGCACCCGTTCGTCGGTGAGATCCGCATTGGCGAGGTCGAGGTGGAGCTCGATATCCCGGAGCTCGGCTTCGCCGTGAACCTGGGGCGTATCCGGGTCACCGAGTGCCAGATGGTCAACAAGTTCAAGGGCAATGCCAAGGTGCCGCCGCAGTTCACCCGCGGCTACGGGCTGGTGTTCGGTCACGCCGAGCGCAAGGCCATGGCGATGTCGCTGGTCGATCGCTCGCTGCGCGCCGCCGAGCTCGGGGAGGACGTGAACCATCCGGCGCAGGACGAGGAATTCGTCATCTCGCACTCCGACAATGTGCAGTCGACCGGCTTCGTCGAGCACCTGAAGCTGCCGCACTATGTCGACTTCCAGGGCGAGCTCGGGCTGCTGCGCGAGATGCGGGCCGAGCACGATATCGCGCCGCTTGCTGAGGACGACACCCTCCCCCTCGCGGGGAGGGTTGGGGAGGGGGGCGCCCCAGGCTCTGAGGGTGCGGCTCCCCCCCTCCCCGCCTCCCCAGCAAGGGGGGAGGTGCCCGGAAACATCGAAGACAGGTCACCTGCGGAGGCGGCAGAATGACGACCGCCACGAACGCAGACACACGTTCAACCCACCGGGTCATTCCCGCGAAAGCGGTAGCCTCTGTTTTCTTGCCTCCCGCTCCGCAAACGGAGGTTCCCGCTTGCGCGGGGATGACCCGGTGGTCGGCCGCAGGATCGGTGCGTCGGGGACAATTCAAATGAACATCGCCAAATACAACTTCGCCTATCTCGACGAGCAGACCAAGCGGATGATCCGCCGGGCTATTCTCAAAGCCATTGCGGTGCCGGGCTACCAGGTGCCGTTCGCCAGTCGCGAGATGCCGATGCCCTATGGCTGGGGCACCGGCGGAGTGCAGGTTACCGCCTCGATCATCGGTCCATCAGATGTGCTGAAGGTCATCGACCAGGGCGCCGACGACACCACCAACGCGGTGTCGATCCGCGCCTTCTTCGCCAAGGTCGCCAAGGTGGCGGTGACCACCCATACCGAGGAAGCGACGATCATCCAGACTCGCCACCGCATCCCCGAGGCGAAGCTCACCGAGGGGCAGGTGCTGGTCTACCAGGTGCCGATTCCCGAGCCGCTGCGCTTCCTCGAGCCGCGCGAAACCGAGACGCGGAAAATGCATGCGCTCGAGGAATATGGGCTGATGCATGTGAAGCTCTACGAGGATATCGCCAAGCATGGCCGCATCGCCACGACCTACGCCTATCCGGTGAAGGTCGAGGGACGCTACGTGATGGATCCGTCGCCGACGCCGAAATTCGACAACCCCAAGATGCACATGTCGGAAGCGCTGCAGCTGTTCGGCGCCGGGCGTGAGAAGCGCATCTATGCGGTACCGCCCTATACCGAAGTGGTTAGCCTCGATTTCGAGGACCATCCATTCGAGATCCAGCATTTCGAGGAGCCGTGCGCGCTGTGCGGCGCCACCGGCGTCTATCTCGACGAGGTGATCCTCGATGACAAGGGTGGGCACATGTTCGTCTGCTCCGACACCGACAATTGCGAGGACCGCCGCGAGCACGGCCACCGCGGTCAGCTCGCCGGCCACGCCTTGGAGGCAGCAGAATGATGCTGTTGGCCCCAAGCTGTCTCACATCCACCGGGTCATCCCCGCGAAAGCGGGGATCCTTGTTTGCGGCGCGCACCGAAACAGAGGTTCCCGCTTTCGCGGGAATGACCCTGTGGGTGGGGCAGTCGTTTAGCCCAGGACCCAAATCGTGACCGAACCTCTCCTCCGCGTTCGCGACCTCAGCAAGTTCTACGGCAGCCGAATGGGCTGTGCCGATGTGTCGTTCGAGCTGTGGCCGGGCGAAGTGCTGGCCATTGTCGGGGAATCCGGCTCGGGCAAGACGACGTTGCTAAACTGTCTCTCGACCCGGTTGGAGCCGACGTCCGGCCTTGCCGAATACCGGATGCGCGATGAGGTGTGGCGCAATCTCTACGACCTCAGCGAAGCCGAGCGGCGCTTCCTGATGCGCACCGACTGGGGTTTCGTGCACCAGAACCCGGCGGATGGGCTGCGCATGACGGTCTCGGCCGGCGCCAATGTCGGCGAGCGGATGATGGCGGTCGGCGACCGGCATTATGGACGGATCCGCTCGACCGCCATCGAGTGGCTCGGTCGCGTCG
This sequence comes from Devosia sp. GW821-FHT12F11, assembly GCF_058806655.1. Classification (NCBI taxonomy): domain Bacteria; kingdom Pseudomonadati; phylum Pseudomonadota; class Alphaproteobacteria; order Hyphomicrobiales; family Devosiaceae; genus Devosia; species Devosia sp. GW821-FHT12F11. Next base: position 181,256 of record NZ_JBXAPX010000007.1, on the reverse strand, counting down.
AGATAGCCGAGGACCGGGTCGATGACGAACCGCGTGCCTTTTCCGGCGGCATGCGGCAGCGGCTGCAGATCGCGCGCAACCTCGTGACCCATCCCCGTCTCGTCTTCATGGATGAGCCGACCGGCGGGCTCGACGTTTCGGTGCAGGCGCGCCTGCTCGACCTGATCCGCGGTCTCGTCGCCGATCTGGGGCTCTCGGCCATCGTCGTCACGCACGACCTGGCGGTGGCGCGGCTGTTGTCGCACCGCATGATGGTGATGAAGGACGGCCACGTGATCGAGCAGGGCCTCACCGACCGGGTGCTCGACGATCCGCGCGAGCCGTATACACAGCTGCTCGTCAGTTCGATTTTGCAGGTGTGACCCGTGAACGTCGCGCTCTTGGCCACCCCCCTCCCAACCTCCCCCACAAGGGGGGAGGTGCCGTTCCGTGCATCTGGCACGATCCCGCCACAGCCGCTCTTCACCTCCCCCTTGATGGGGGAGGCTGGGAGGGGGTGGGGCAGTCTCACTCGAGGTTCGAAATGACCGCCCTGCTTTCGGTCGCCGACGTGGCGAAGAGTTTCACTATGCACCTGCGCGATGGCATCGTGCTGCCCGTGGTTTCGGGTGTCGGGTTTACCGTCAATGCCGGCGAGTGCGTGGTGCTCGGCGGGCCCTCGGGGGCGGGCAAGTCCAGCCTGCTCAAGATGGTCTATGGCAATTACGGCGTCGATGCCGGGTCGATCGCGCTGCTGCATCACGGCCAGGCGGTGGACCTCGCAACCGCCAGCCCGCGGACCGTGCTCGACCTCAGGCGTGACACTATCGGCTATGTCAGCCAGTTCCTCCGCACCGTGCCGCGCGTCACCACGGTCGATGTGGTGGCGGAACCGCTGGTCAGCCGCGGCGTCTCCCGGGATGAGGCCACTGCGAGGGCGCGCGACCTGCTGGCCCGGCTCAACCTGCCGGAGCGACTGTGGTCGCTGCCGCCGGCGACCTTCTCGGGCGGCGAGCAGCAGCGGGTGAACATCGCCCGCGGTTTCATCACCCCGCATCCGGTGCTGCTTCTGGACGAGCCGACGGCGTCGCTCGATGCCACTAACCGCGCCGTGGTGGTGGAGATGATTGCCGAAAAGAAGCAGGCGGGCGTGGCGCTGCTCGGCATCTTCCATGACGAGGAGGTCCGCGCCCAGGTTGCCGACCGCATCGTCGACGTCACCCTGTTTGCCGTGAGGAAAGCCGCATGAAACTCTCGGAAACCCCGGTGGTGCACCCGACGGCCGAGGTGCACGACTCGACGCTTGGCAGATACACCGAGGTCGGCGCCAACTGCCACGTCAACCGCTCGACCCTGGGGGATTATTCCTACCTGGTCGACGGCACCCAGGTGGCCTATGCCCAGATCGGCAAGTTCGCCAACATCGCGGCCAATGTGCGCATTTATGCCAGCAAGCACCCGATGCAGCGCGCCTCGCTGCATCACTTCACCTACCGCTCGAGCTGGTATTTCGAGGGCGAGGCGGACGACGCGGCGTTCTTCGAATGGCGGGCCGAGAACGGCATCGAGATCGGCCACGACACCTGGATCGGCCACGGCGCGGTGATCATGCCCGGCGTCAGGGTCGGGCATGGGGCCATCATCGGCTCCAACGCGGTGGTGACCAAGGACGTCGCCGATTTCGCCATTGCCGTGGGTGTGCCCGCCAAGCCGCTCCGTCAGCGCTTCCCGGGCCCGATCGCCGATCGGCTGCTGGCGCTCGGCTGGTGGGACTGGAGCCACGAGAAGCTCCACCGGGCGCTGCCGGATTTCCGCGCGCTCGAGATCGAGGCCTTCCTCGAAAAGTACGAGTAAACTGTTCGCACCCCACGCACGGTGTCATTCCCGCGAAAGCCGGAATCTCTGTTCTGGTGCGTGACGGGAAGCTCCGCAAACGGAAGTTCCCACTTTCGCGGGAATGACCGGGCGATGGAAAGGCGTGATCGCAGAGCGGGTTGGCCTCCTGCGACCGGCGCTTTTCCACTGTCATCAAGACGTCACCCAACCTTCACGCACGCTTCGTGTAGCCGCCTTACGAGTTGGCCCCGTCGCTTGGACGGGGTTTGTGCGCATGCTGAAGATTTCCAAGGTTACACGTCGCTTCGGCGCCAAGGTGGCGGTCGACAACGTCAACCTCGAAATCCCCGCCGGTCAGATGGTCGGCGTCATCGGCCGTTCCGGGGCCGGCAAGTCCACCCTGCTCAGGATGATCAACCGGCTGATCGATGTCAGCGAAGGCAGCGTCGAGTTCGGTGGCCTCGAAGTTTCGTCGCTGCGCGGGCAGTCATTGCGCGATTGGCAGCGCGACTGCGCCATGATCTTCCAGCAGTTCAACCTGGTGCCGCGCCTCGACGTCATCACCAACGTGATGCTCGGCCGGCTCAACCGCCGCAACACCATCATGAGCCTTCTGCAGATCTTCTCCGAGGAAGAGCAGTTGCTGGCGCTCAAGGCGCTGGAGCGGCTCGATATCGCGCAGACCGCCAGCCAGTGGGCACAGACGTTGTCGGGTGGCCAGCAGCAGCGCGTCGCCATCGCCCGGGCGCTGATGCAGGAGCCCAAGGTGATCCTCGCCGACGAACCGATCGCCTCGCTCGATCCGCGCAACGCCAAGATCGTCATGGACTCGCTGCAGGCGATCAATGAGGAGCAGGGGATCACCGTCATCACGAACCTCCACACCCTCGATACGGCGCGCGCCTATTGCGAGCGGATCATCGGCATGTCGGCCGGCCGCGTGGTGTTCGACGGCACGCCTGAGCAGCTGACCACCGAGGTGGCGCGTGAGCTCTACGGCGCCGACGGCCTCGAAGAAGCCTTTTCGGAGGAAATGACCTCGACCAGCCTCGAGGCCATCGTCCCCAAGAGGAAAAAGAAGAAGCACGCCGAGCTGCCGGCGGGCGCTCTCGAGGCCCCGCTCGCTTCGGCCGGCCTGCCGAACTGAGATTTCCGAGTTTCCGCTCCTGCCGGTCAGCCGCCTGCTCGCGCGGCGCGACAGGTGGCGGAAAGCCAATCGCGTCACCAAAGGAGACTTCCATGTCCGCGATCCGTAACGTCCTGATGGCGACTCTCGCCCTCACCATGACCAGCACTGCGTTCGCGCAGGATGTCTCGGTCCTCCGTATCGGCCTCGACGGTTCCGAGAACGAAGCCGACCAGGTCCGCAAGACCGAATGCGTCGCCGAAGGCCTGAAGGCGGCGACCGGCGTGCCGGAAGTGCAGATCTTCCCGTCGCCCGACTATAACGGCGTGATCCAGGGCCTGCTCGGCGGCACCATCGACATCGCCCAGATGGGCGCTTCGTCCTACGCCGCCATCGTGCTGCAGGACCCGGCGGCCGTCGATCCGATCCTGACCACCGCCGGCGCCGACGGCTCGACCGGCTACTACTCGCTGCTGGTCGCCCGCAAGGACAAGGGCTTCACCAAGCTCGCCGATCTCAAGGGCAAGAAGCTCGGCTTCGCCGACCCGGATTCGACCTCGGGCTACCTCGTGCCGAACGTCTCGCTGCCGGCCGATATCGGCGTTCCGGTGGCTGAGTTCTTCGGCGAGACCGGCTTCGGCGGCGGCCATGAGAACCTGGTTCTCGGCGTGCTCGACGGCACCTGGGATGCCGGCACCACCTTCGGTTCGGGCGTCGGCGACTGGGCCGAGGGCTACACCACGGGTAACCTGCACACCATGGTCGAGAAGGGCATTCTCGACACCGACGATATCGTCGAGCTGTGGCGTTCGCCGCAGATCCCGAATGGCCCGCTGATGGTCTCCAACAAGCTGCCGGAAGATCTGAAGGCCAAGGTCCAGGCGTTCTTCCTCGAGCTGCCGACCAAGGACCTCGCCTGCTTCCAGGGCTTCACCGGTGGCGAAAACACCGCCTATGTCGAAGTCGAGCCGGCCTTCTACGACACCATCGTGGCCGCCCGTAAGTCCGTGATCGGCGACTGATCCAACACCCAATGAATGGAAACGGCGGTACCCCAGAGGTGCCGCCGTTTCGACATCAGGAGCAGGGCATGGCGCATATCGCGCACGATTCAGCCGGCGGCATCAGCGACGCGACCCGGACCGTTTACGGTCACTATCGCCAGCAGATCCGCACCCGGCGCGTCTATTCCATCATCGCGCTGGTGGTGTTCGCCATCGTACTGGCCCTGTCGCTCAACTTCGCCAACGCGGCGAATTCGGGCAAGTTCTTCGAGCGGCTGCCCTACCTGTTCGATTTTCTCCGTAGCTTTGTGCCGAACGATCCGCTGGAGATTTTCCGGGCGATGTTCGACCAGCCGTCGCCCTATGCCGACGGCTCGATGAAGTACGATTTCACCTCGCAGCGGATGTATTTCACCGACACGCTGTATGTGCCGCATTTCATCTACGAACTGATCATTACGGTGAATATCGCGATCGTCTCGACCATCATCGGCGGCGGCCTCGCGTTCTGCCTGTGCTTCTTTGCCGCCACCAACCTGGTCGGCGCTGGCGCCGTCCGCTTCGTGGTGCGCCGCATCATGGAAATTCTCCGCGCCTTTCCGGAGATCGTCATTGCCGGGCTCCTCACCGCGATCCTCTCGATCGGGCCGATTGCGGCGATCTTCGCGGTGTCGCTCCACACCATCGGAGCGCTCGGCAAGCTGTTCTTCGAGGTGGTCGAGAATGCCGACATGAAGCCCGACGAAGGGCTCAGGGCGGTCGGCGCCACCTGGCTCGAGCGCGTGCGCTTCGGCATGCTGCCGCAGGTCCTGCCCAATTTCGTCTCCTACACATTGCTGCGCACCGAGATCAACGTGCGTGCCTCGACCATTATCGGCGCGGTGGGTGGCGGCGGCATCGGCGAGGCGTTCCGCCTGTCGATCGGCAACAACCACGCGGCCAAGACCTACGCCATCATCATTCTGCTGCTGGTGACCATCATTGCCGTCGACCAGTTCTCGGGCTGGCTGCGGCGCCGGCTGGTCGGCAACCAGGCCTTCGAATTCGGACGGGGAGCGGCGTGATGTCGAACGGGCTCACAATGGATGCGGCCGATCGCGCAAGGCTGAAAGCTGAACATGCCGCGGTGCTCCACAAGCCGTGGTGGCAGCGCTGGGCGCTGCTGATCGGGCTCGTCGTCACGGTGCTCTATCTCGGCTTCTGCTACGCCTTCTTCAATGTCGGCCCGGCCTTCGAGAACGGCAAATGGGACCGCGCGGCGCTCTACCTGCAGGATTGGTACTCGTGGCGGGCGCAACCGCGGCTCAAATTCGCCGACGGCAAGGTCGCTGCCACCTGGTCGAGCCGCGGGCAGTATCCGAGGGATGCCCGAATCGACTGGCTGACGCCGCACGAGGACGGCTCGATGACGGTGACCTTTGGCGGCGCGGGCGACCGGCTGGAAGTGACGCCGAACCAGGTGGTCGCCTATGTCGGCGGCACGCCGCATGAGATTACCATCGGGGCCGACGGCGTGACGGCGCCGGCTGATGCACCGCGCGCCGTACAGCAGGACGGCACCAAAGTGATCGTCGACTACGGTTTTGCCGGACAGGCGGAGGTGCGCACCAACCAGGTCTATGTGCAGCGCCGCTTTCTCGGCTGGGCCAATTTCTGGTTCGATACCCACTCGGCCTATTGGGGGCGCAACCCGCTCGAGGTGATCCAGCTGATGTTCAGTTCCGAGCGGATCGATCCGGCGCGCTCGAACTTCGATACGGCGGTGAAGGATTTTCTCGGCAACGGCGTCTGGCAGCATGGCGATATCCTGTCCAAGCTCCTGCAGACGCTGGTGATGGCGTTTGTCGGCACGTTGCTGGCGACGCTGTTCGCTTTTCCGCTGGCCTTCATCGCGGCGCGCAACATCACGCGGTCACCGCCGGTGAACTGGGTGATGAAGCGGGGTTTCGATTTCCTGCGCTCGATCGACATGCTGATCTGGGCGCTATTTTTCACCCGCGGTTTCGGGCCTGGGCCGATCCCGGGGATTGCGGCGATCTTCTTCACCGACGCCGGGGCGCTGGGCAAGGTCTATGCCGAGGCGCTGGAGAACGTGGATGACCGGCAGCGCGAGGGCGTCAAGTCGGTCGGGGCATCGCCGACGGTGGTCAACCGCTTCGGCGTGGTGCCGCAGGTGCTGCCGGTGTTCATCTCGCAGTCGCTGTATTTCTGGGAGAGCAACACCCGCTCGGCCACCGTGATCGGCGCAGTCGGGGCGGGCGGCATCGGGCTGAAGCTGCTCGAGGCGATGGGCACCAATTCCGACTGGGACAAGGTGGCCTATATGGTGCTGCTGATCCTGATGGTGGTGTTCGTGTTCGACAACCTCTCCAATGCACTGCGCTCGCGGCTAATCGGGCCACGGGGGCATTAGCGTCGGCTATTACGGGCGCAATCTTGCCAGAACCACCGGCCTGACACCTCCCCCTTGATGGGGGAGGCTGGGAGGGGGTGGGGCAACACGTTCGATGTCAGAAGAATTGCGGCGCTTTCCCCGATGCCGGTGCTTGTGGCCCACCCCCCTCCCAACCTCCCCCACAAGGAGGGAGGTGCCGTTCAGCGCTTTTGGCATGATCGAGCCGGGGCTTCGGGTGCGGCCAGCCACCGCACAAACGAAGAAGGCCGCCGTAGTTTCCCACGGCGGCCTTCGTGCATTCAGCAGCGCGCTCAGTTGACGCGCTTGCCGTCCTTGTCGAACAGGTGGACGACGCTCAGGTCCGGCGCCACCTTGATCTTGGAACCCGGCTGCGCGGTGATGCGCTCGCGGAAGATGCCGTTGATCGACTGGGTGCCGAGGCGGCCGATGACCTGGGTCTCGGAACCGGTCGGCTCCAGCACCACGACCTCGATCTCGATGCCGTTCGGATCGATATGCAGGTGCTCGGGGCGGATGCCATAGACCGCGGCGTTGGCCGGGGCATTGACGGCCGGCAGCAGGATGCCGTCGGTGGTGCGGAAACCGCCGTCGGCGGCCGAACCGTTGATGAAGTTCATCGAGGGCGAGCCGATGAAGCCAGCCACGAAAGTGTTGAGCGGACGATCGTAGAGATCGAGCGGGGTGCCCATCTGCTCGATGACGCCATCGCGCATCACCACGATCTTGTCGGCCATGGTCATGGCTTCGACCTGGTCGTGGGTCACGTAGATGGTGGTGGTCTTCAGGCGCTGGTGCAGTTCCTTGATTTCGGAACGCATCTGCACGCGGAGCTTGGCGTCGAGGTTGGACAGCGGCTCGTCGAACAGGAAGACCTGCGGATCACGCACGATGGCGCGGCCCATGGCGACGCGCTGGCGCTGACCGCCGGAGAGTTGGCGCGGCTGGCGGTCGAGCAGCTTTTCGAGGCCGAGGATCTGCGCGGCGCGATCGACCTTGGCCTTGATCTCGGTCTTCGGCACGCCCTTGAGCTTCAGCGAGAAGCCCATGTTCTGCGCCACCGTCATGTGCGGGTAGAGCGCGTAGTTCTGGAACACCATCGCGATGTCGCGTTCCTTGGGCGGCAGGTCGTTGACCACGCGATTGCCGATGCCGATCTCGCCCGAGGTGATTTCCTCGAGGCCGGCGATCATGCGCAGCAGGGTGGACTTGCCGCAGCCCGAGGGGCCAACGAGCACGACGAACTCGCCATCGGAAATGTCGACCGACACGCCCTTCAGCGCTTCGAAGCCGCCATAGTGCTTGCCGGCCTTGTTGATGGTTACTGGTGCCATGAAGGTTCCTCGTCCCTGTCGCGGGGAAACCCCGCTTGTCGGCGGCACCTTCGGCGGGGGTGTCGCCAGCGTCAAGGCAGGATCGGCGAATATTAGACCAAAGTATGAGAAAAGCGTAATACTAAAGTCGTATGTCGGGTGGGGATGTGCGATCGGCCCCGCCAACACCGGCCGTCATCCCGGCGAACGCCGGGACCAAGTGCTCCGACCTGACCGCCGCGCGATCTGGCCGACCTTGCCGTGGTAGACCGGTTGGATACGTGCCGACCCAATCTCCGAGCAGTGGCTCCCGACTTTCGTCGGGATGACGGCCGGTGGTTGGGGCGGTTGCAGGGAGTACCCGATAGTCACCCCCACACCCGCCTCGCCCAGGCCCCCATCACGCCGATCAGCTCCCGCGCCGCCGGGGTGATCCCGGCCATGATCATGAAACCGTGGGTGGTGCCGGGCCATTCGTGAAAGCTGACGGCGTTGCCGGCTGCGGTGAGGCGGGCGGCGTAGGCGCGGCCTTCGTCGCGGAGCGGGTCGTGGTCGGCGGTGACCTGCAGGGTGGGGCAGAGTCCGGTGAGGTCGGGGGCGAGCAGCGGAGACGCCTCCGGGTGGGTCGGGTCGGCGCCCGAAAGGTAGTTGGCGATGTACCAGCGCAGCGTCGCGCGGGAGAGAAAGAAGCCCTGGGCGAACTCCGCAGTGCTGGCCGTTTCGTGGGCGAGATCGGTCGCGGGATAGATCAGCATCTGGCCACCCAGCGTGATGCCAGCATCGCGGGCGCGCAGCGCCAGGGCGGCGGCGATATTGGCGCCGGCGCTGTCGCCGGCGACGATGATGCGGTCACCGCTGAGGCCAAGGCCGGCGCCTTCGGCGATCACCCAGCGAAGCGCGATTTCGGCATCGTCGAGGCCGGCCGGAAACGGCTGTTCCGGCGCCTTGCGGTACTCGACCGAGAGCAGGGCGCAAGAGGCAGCCCTCGCGAGGGCGCGGGCGGCGCCGTCATGGGTATCGAGGCTGCCGACCACCCAGCCGCCGCCGTGGAGAAACAGGATAGTGCCCGGCTCGCAGCCACCGCGATAGAAGCGACAGCGAATGGCGGGATCGCCGAGGGTGAAGCTGAGCGGCGGGGCGAGTTCGTCGTTCGTATCCCAGTGGCCGGCGAGGCTGAGCTCGGAGGCGGCGCGGGCCCTCGCGACGCCGAGCTGGTCGTTGCTCGGGGTGCCGGCGTGCTCGGCCGCCTCGAGCATCTCGCGCAGCTCGGGTCGCAGGCGCGACCAGTCGGGGCGCCCGCCGTCAGAATGGTCCACGCACCCCCTCCCTGAGTCACGTCGAAGACGGGCGCCATAACAGCAGAGGTGCGACAAAAGTCAACGAAAAGAATATTGCATGCGATATGCGTTAGTGTTACGCCTTGGCCAGCGTGTATGCTGCCCGGGGAGGATCGGGAGGCATCCACCGACAAAGGGAGAAGATCATGCAGGTTACCCGTATGCGCGGCGCGCTCGCCGTGGGTCTGGCCTTGGGCGTGGCGCTGTCGCCGCTCGCCGCTATGGCGTCGGACAACAAGATTGCCCTGGTCCCGGGTGGTCCGCACCCGTATTTCGCGCCCTGGGAGCAGGCGGCGGCGGATGCGCAGAAGGATTTCGGCATTGCCTCGGTCGAGTACAAAGTGCCGGCCGAATGGAAGCTGGAGCTGCAGACCGAACTGTTCGAGAGCCTCGCGGCGCAGGGCTATGCCGGCTTCGGCTACTTCCCCGGCGACGCGGTGGGCGTCAACTCGACGATCGCCGAACTCAAGGCCAATGACATTCCGGCCGTGGCGCTGGGCGGCTGCGCGCAGGACCCGACCGATACGGCGTTCTGCATGGCGACCGACGTTTATGCCTCGGCCTATCTCGGCACCAAGGCGCTGATCGAGGCGATGGGTGGAACGGGTGCGGTGGTGCATCTCGCCGGGCTCCTCGTCGACCCCAACACTACGCTGCGCGTCCAGGCGGTGGAGAAGGCCGTGGCCGAGACCAACGGTGCGGTGACGCTGCTGCAGACGCTGGGCGACACCGACAACCAGGAGCAGGGCGACCAGAAGATCAACGCACTGCTCGCCGCGCAGAAGGACCAGATCGGCGGCATGATTGCTACCGGCTACATTTCCTCGGTTGTTGCGGCCACGGCGCTCAAGAACCTCGGCGACAAGAGGATCAAGCTGATCGGCATCGACGACGACAAGATCGTGCTCGATGGCATCAAGGACGGCTTCGTCTCCGGCACCATGGCGCAGAACCCCTACGGCCAGGGCTATATCGGCGCCTATGCGGTGGACCTGTTGGCCGAAGGCTGCACGGTGAAGGCGGATGCGCCGTTCATCACCACCCCACAGACGGCGAAGTTCATCGACTCCGGCACGCTGCTGATCAGCTCGGCCAACCTCGATAGCTACAAGGACGACCTCAAGAAGCTGACCGGCGAGTTGCAGGCGAGCTTCAAGGACAAGTTCCTCAGCTGCCCGTGATTGGAACCTGACTGAGGGGGTGGAGTGTCCTGCTCCACCTCCATACCCACCGGACGTCATCCCAGCGAAAGCTGGGACCCAACTCGCAGCTGGCGCGGGCGGCGAAATGGGTCCCTGCTTTCGCAGGGATGACACCGAGCAGGAGGAGCGGCTGGTGCTCCTAGCTGACCCTCGCTTCCCCGAGTACCCGCAATGACCTCTGCGCTTGACGCCGACCCTCGTCCGAGTTCAGCCTCGGCCATGGACCCGGCCCCCCGCCGTACGCTCACCTCGTTCCTGCTCCGCGGCTCGACGCAGGTCGGGTTGTTCCTGATCCTCGTGGTGCTGTGGGCCGTGTTCGCCAACCTGGCGCCGGGGTTCCTGTCGAAGTTCAACCTCAACTCGCTGCTGCGTTCGGTGGCGGTCGATATCGTCGTCGGCTTCGCCCAGATGGTGGTGCTGGCGACCGGCGGGATGAACCTCTCGGTCGGGGCGATCGGGGTCTGCGCGGTGATGTTCTCGGGCTACCTGATGCAGGTGCTGGGGCTGCCGATCCCGGTGGCGATTGCCGGTACGCTGGCGCTCGGGGCGCTGCTCGGCTGGCTCAACGGCTTTGCCATCGTCAAGACCGGGGTGAACAGTTTCGTGGTGACGCTGGCGAGTGCGAGCCTGTTCTCAGGTGGCATGCTGATCCTCACCAAGGCGGTGCCGCTCAACGGCCTGCCGCCGGAGTTCGGCGCCTTCGGCAAGAGCGCCGTGGGGCCGGCGATCGGCAGCATTCCGGCGATCCCCAGCCTCGCCGCGGTGGCGCTGGTGATCGGGCTCGGGCTCTACCTGCTGTTCAAGCATTCGACGCTGGGCCGGCAGATCCTCGCGGTGGGCGCCAATGCGCGGGCCGCCGAGATGAGCGGTATTCCTGTTGATCGGACCATCGTCTTCGTCCATGCGCTGTCCGGCGCCCTGGCGGCGGCGGCGGCGCTGATGCTCACCTCGCGGCTGGCGGCGGCGATGCCGGCGGTGGCGGGCGACGACTGGCTGCTGCCGAGCTTCCTTGCGCCGGTGATTGGCGGCACGGCGCTGTCGGGCGGCATCGTCTCGGTGGTGGGCACCATCCTCGGGGCGCTGCTGGTGTCGACCATCCGCTCGGGACTGCTGGTGCTGGAGATCGGCAATTTCTGGCTGCCGCTGTTCCTCGGGGCGTTCCTCCTCGCGGCGATCCTGATCGAGCGCGGACGCGCCGCCTATGTGGCGCGGGAACAGGCGAGGCGGGCGCTATGAGATCGTTTTTCCGCCTGCAATGGTCGGGCATCCTCGTCGGTATTATCGCCGGCGGCATCGCGCTGGCGCTGAGTGCGCCGGCCTTCCTCAGCGAGTTCAATCTGTTCGTGCTGCTGCGCTCGATCTGCGTGTCGCTGCTGGTCGCCTATTCGCAGATGGTGATGTTGGGCGTCGGGCAGATGAACCTGTCGGTCGGGGCGCTGGGCGGGCTGGTGGCGGTGGTCACTGGCGGGCTGATGGATGCATTGGGGGTGCCGACGCTGCCGGCGATCATGATCGGGGTGGCGGCGGGCGGCGCGGCCGGCTTCGTCAATGGCTGGCTGACGGTGAAAACCGGGATCAACGGCTTCATCGTGACGCTGGCGACAGCCTCGGCCTTTGCCGGCATCAACCTGGGGATCACCAAGGCGGTGCCGTTCTACAACCTGCCGGCGGATTTCGTGGCGTTCGGCAATGGGCGGCTCGGACTGTTCCCGCTGCTGCTGATCGTGCCGCTGCTGGTTACGGTGCTGCTGGCGCTGTTCTTCTCGCGAGCAGTGCCGGGGCGGCATATGCTGGCAGTGGGCGGCAACGCTCCGGCGGCGCAATTGAGCGGCGTGTCGGTGCCCAGGGCGATCATTTCGGCGCATGTGCTCTCGGGGCTCTTGGCAGCAGTGGCCGGCATCCTGGCGGTGGCGCAGCTCGGCTCGGCGCAGCCCACCATCGGCTCGGACTGGCTGGTGATCTCGTTCGCCGCGCCGATCATCGGCGGGGCGAGCCTGGCGGGTGGCTCCATCTCGATCGTCGGCACGCTCTTGGCGGTGGTGCTGATCGGGCTGATCCAGAACGCCATGGTGCTGGTGAAGGTCGACCCCTACTGGGTGCAGTTCCTGCTCGGGGCGCTGATCCTCGCCGCGGTGTGGTTCAACCGCTATCGCGCCGTGCGGGTGGGAGAGAGCTGATGGCGCTGACGGTCGACAAGGCCAGCAAGTCGTTCCCCGGCGTCCGGGCGCTGAAGGATGCGTCGCTGGAGCTGAAACCGGGCGAAGTGCATGCGCTGATGGGCGAGAACGGCGCCGGCAAATCGACGCTGATCAAGATCATCACCGGAGTCCACCGGCCGGATGGCGGACGGCTGCTGCTCGACGGAACCGAGATTTCGCTCGGTAGCCCGCGTGACGCGATCCGGCTCGGGATCTCGGCGGTGCACCAGGAGCGCAACCTGATCCCCCGCTTCTCGGTGGCCGAGAATATCCTGCTCGAGAATCTGCCGCGGCGCGCCGGGCTGGTGGACTACGCCAAGGCCAATGCCGAGGCGAAGAAGTATCTGGAAATGATCGGGCTCGTGGTCGATACGCGGACCGAAGTGCGGCACCTGAGCGTCGCGCAGATGCAGATGGTGGAGATCGCCAAGGCGCTGAGCCATGAGGCGAAGGTCTTGCTGCTCGACGAGCCGACCGCCTCGCTGACCGGCGAGGAAGCCGAGGCGCTGTTCGCGCTGATCAAGCGGCTCAGGGCGCAAGGCGTGGCGATCCTGTTCGTGTCGCACAAGCTCGAGGAAGTGCTGGCGATCTCGGATCGGGTGACGGTGCTGCGCGACGGCGAGACGACGCTGATCGGCGAGCCGATGGCCAACATGACGCGCGGCCGGCTGATCGAGGCGATGATCGGGCGGGCCGAACGCATCGCGGTAGTGCGGCCGCCCAAGCCGGCGACCGGGGCGATCAAGCTCGAGGCCAAGGGGGTCGCCACCGCCGCGGGACATCGCGATATCTCGTTCACGCTGCGGCGCGGGGAGATCCTCGGGCTCTACGGCTTGGTCGGGGCGGGGCGGACCGAGCTGGCGCGGGCGCTGGTGGGGAAAGACAAGGTGACTGGCGGCAGCCTGTCGTTCGACGGCAAGCCGGCTGTGATCCGCTCGGTCGAGGAGGCGCTGAAGCGGCACCGCATCGGCTATCTCAGCGAGGACCGGAAATACGAGGGCGTGGTGCTGCTGCACCCGATCCGCTTCAACGTGGCGATGACCATCTGGGACCGGCTGGCGAGGTTCCTCGGCTTCCAGACGGCGGCCGGGGAGCGCAAGGCCGCCGAGCCGTTCGCGCGGCAGCTGGAGATTCGCACGCCCAGCCTCGAACAGGCGGTGGGGAACCTGTCGGGTGGCAACCAGCAGAAGGTGTCGCTGGCCAAGTGGCTGGCGGCGAAGGTCGACCTCCTGGTCATCGACGAGCCGACAGTCGGTATCGATATCAAGACCAAGGCCTATATCCACGAGTTGATCGGCAAGCTGGCGGATGATGGGCTGGCGATCCTCCTGATCTCGTCGGAGCTGCCGGAGATGGTGGCTTTGGCCGACCGCATCCTGGTGATGCACGAGTTCCGCCTTGTCGACGGCTTCGACAATGACCGCAGCTACGAGGCGATGAGCCGCAAGGTGATGGGCGCCATCCACCGGCATGCGGACGAGGCGGTGGCGGCGGAGTAGCAATAGCGCTCCTGCTCTCATCCCCCCGGCGTCATTCCCGCGAAGGCGGGAACCTAGTGCGATCCATCAAAGCTCACCGGTGTCTGAAGTATCCCACTGGGTCCCCGCCTTCGCGGGGATGACGCCGGTGGTTTGCCCGAATTGACCAGTGTTTCGGGCCGGCCTGATACCCGCTATTGAAGTCCCCATGACCGACATCACCGCCCTCGACGCCGCTGACCCGTTTGCCCGTACGCGGGCCCTGTTCGACCTGCCTGATGGCATCATCTATCTCGACGGCAATTCGCTGGGGGCGCTGCCGCGCGCGGTGAAGGGGCGGATGGCGGACGTGGTGGCGACGCAGTGGGGCGAGGGGCTGATCCGGAGCTGGAACACGCATGACTGGATCGACCTGCCGGGGCGGGTGGGCGACCGGATCGCCCGGCTGATCGGGGCAGCGCCGCAGACGGTGATGGTGGCCGACTCTACCTCGGTGAACCTGTTCAAGGTGCTGGTGACGGCGCTGCGGCTACGACCGGGACGCAAGGCGATCGTTTCGGAGCGGGGGAATTTCCCGACCGACGCCTATATCGCGGCGGGTGTTGCCGAGCTGCTGGGACAGGGGCATGAGCTGCGGCTGGTCGACGCCGGCGAAATCCAGACGGCGCTCGGCGAAGACGTGGCGGTGCTGCTGCTGACCGAGGTGAACTACCGGACGGGGGCACGGCTCGACATGGTCGGGCTGACGGCAGCGGCGCAGCGGGCGGGCGTGCTGACGATCTGGGATCTCTGCCATTCGGCTGGGGCCTTCCCGGTCGATCTCGGCGGTGCGGATGCCGATTTCGCCGTGGGGTGCGGCTACAAATATCTCAATGGCGGGCCGGGCGCGCCGGCCTTCGTCTATGCCGCGCCGCGGCACCTCGAGGGGCTGCGGCAGCCGCTGACCGGCTGGCTGGGGCATGCCGCGCCGTTCAGCTTTGCCGAGGCCTATCGGCCGGCCGAAGGCATCGGCGCGATGCGGGTGGGGACGCCGCCGGTGCTGTCGATGTCGGCGCTCGATGCGGCGCTCGATGTGTTCGACGGGGTCGATCTGGGTGCGTTGCGCGCCAAAGCCGATGCGCTGTTCGAACTGTTCACCGGCGAGGTGCGGCGGCAGGCGCCGGAGCTTGAACTGGCGACCCCGGCCGATGCGGCGCAACGCGGCACGCAGGTGTCGATCAAGCACCCCGAGGCCTATGCGGTGATGCAGGCGCTGATCGAGCGCGGGGTGATCGGGGATTTCCGCGAGCCCGACATCCTGCGTTTCGGGCTGACGCCGCTCTACCTCAGCTTCGCCGAGGTGAAGCGGGCCGCCGGAATTCTGGGCGAGGTGATGCGGACCGGAGCCTGGGACAAGCCGCGCTACAAGGTGCGCGCCAAGGTCGTTTGAGGTCGGGTGTTGCCTAGCTCAGGGGCACCCAAAGTCTCCCATCCACGGTGTCACCCCGGCGAAGGCCGGGGCCCATCCTGAGGGTTTTCGGTGGACCACGGATGGCGGCCTAGCGCCATCGGCAAGCGGGCGGGTCAGGCTCTGAGCTAACACGCAGCATCTCAGGATGGGCCCCGGCCTTCGCCGGGGTGACACCGCGCGGGGGGAAGGTTGGTGCCCAAAAAGAGCTCTAGCGCGAGAAGGATCTAGAACAGCTCGGCTTCGCCGTGGACGCCAAAACTGGCGCTGCCGGAGAGGGCGGGGACGCGCAGTTCGTCGAGCACCAGGCTCGACCAGATCTCGTCGTAGACCGATTGCGGGGCGTCCGGGGGCAGGAGGGCGAACTGGCGGACGGCGAGCGCCATATTCTGGCAACGCTGCTCGATACGGTCCTGGCCCTGCAGGGCGTTGATGATGATCCGGGCGGCCTCGCGGCGCGCCTCGTCGGCCGAGATTGACTTGTCGGCGAGCAATTCGAGGGCCTGTGTCACGCCTTCCACCATGCCGGCAGTCTGGCGCGCGGTTTCGTCGAGCTCGCGGGCGAGCCTTTGCAGAGACATGTAGAGAAAACCCCCGTAGTGCCAGCGGACCCTAGCGCGGATTTCTGAATGGCTCCTTGCGAATGCACAGGCGTCAGGGTGGACCCGAGGCATTTGGTTAGCGCTTCACTAACGAATTGACGGTAACGATGACATCCCAATCTATCGGGTCCAACGTTACTATGGTCATGTCGAGTTCACTGCCTCCCGAGTTCGATCGTGGTGTGGTGACGACCGTACATCAGGGTGATTGCCTGGTGTCGAACGAGGTGGACCTGACCTTCTCGACAGTGCTTGGCAGCTGCATCTCGGCCTGCGTCCGCGACCGGGTCGCCAATGTCGGCGGCATGAACCATTTCCTGCTGGCCGAGCAGTCGGCCTCGGCAGCGGATCGCTATGGCGCCTCGGCGCGCTACGGCGCGTTCGCCATGGAACAGCTGATCAACAAGGTGCTGACGCGCGGCACCGGCCGCAAGGCCAACCTTGAGATCAAGGTGTTCGGCGGCGGCAAAATCAATGGCGCGCTCGACGATATCGGGCTCAAGAACATCGAGTTCGTGCGCGAGTTCCTTGCCAACGAAGGCTATGAGATGGCCAAGGAAGATCTCGGCGGCACCTATGCGCGCCGGGTGATGTTCAAACCCTATTCCGGCCGTGCCTTCATCAAGCGGCTCGACAATACCGCCAACGCCTCGATCGCCAGGGAAGAGCTGGCGGTGGCGGCGAGCCGCCGCAGCGTCATCACCAAGCCGGTGGTCGACGACATCGAGCTGTTCTGAAAGCTCCCCTCCCCCTTGAGGGCAGGGCTATCGCATATGGAGCACCGACAGTAGTTGGATGGCCTTCTCCCCTTGTGGGAGAAGGTGGCCGAAGGCCGGATGAGGGGTTCTCTCCGCGTACTCATCGTCCGTCGCTTCGCTCCGGCCGCGCTACACTTCGTTGCGCGGACCCCTCATCCGCCCTTCGGGCACCTTCTCCCACAAGGGGAGAAGGCTAGAGGTGCCCATCGCCGCCATATGCGATAGCCCTGCCCCAAAGGGGGAGGGAGGCGATCGCCCGGTGGTGAGGGCGACATCCAGGGGCTCCTTACCAAGTCGTTACGCTCTGCAGCCCAAGTATAGGTTTGATTAACCATTCCGGTTTTAGGGTCGCGGCGAGGGCCTGGGGAGGCCCGCCGGGGCTCGGTGATTCGTGCGGCGCTTCAGTGTGGCGCTCATCGCTAATCTATGTTGGCTTGCCGCTCTGCTGATCGCGGTCGGCGGCGTGCTGCTGTTCGGCGTGGGCCTCGTGAGCGCGGTGCTGGCGATCGTTGCAGGGGGCGCGGCGACAACGGGCGCGGCGATCGTCGGGTGGCGCGCCGATCGGGCGTTCTCCGAGCGGCTCACCGCCATTGGCCAGGCGGTCGGGGTGCGCGCGGGCGAGGCCACCAGCCTCGAAGCGGTGGTGAAGAGCCTCTGCACCCGGCTCGACCGAGCCTACAACTTCAAGGCGGCGTTCGGCAGCATGCGACAGCCAGCGGCGCTGGTCGATGCCGATGGCGAGATTCTCGGGGTCAGCAACGGCCTGGTGCTGGTTGAACCGAAAGCCGAGGAGGGCGGGCTGATCTCCGATGTGCTGGGCGGCCGGGTGCTGCTCGAGGACATGGCAGAAGAGAGCATCGTCGTGGTCGGCGACCGCCGCTTTGTGGCCGAGCGGCGCGAGCTGGGCGGCGGGCGCTCAATCCTCGAGTTCACCCCGGCGGGCTACCATATCGCCGATGACGATTTCGATGCCTTCGTCACCGCGCTCAGCAATGGCCGCACCGGGTTCCGTTTCGACGACTGGGGGATGCAGCACTCGCCGGCACTGAAGGCGCTGGGCGGGGCGCTCGAACAGTTCGACAGATCGGTGAAGGCGATCGGCCAGCTGCTGCGCGGCGAACAGATCGACGCGCTCTTACTGATGGGCGCCGGGGCGATGGCGACGGAGCTGAGGCAGTTCGAGCAGGACCTCAACGCGATCCTGATCGAGCGTGAGGAAGCGCTGATGGCGCGCGCCCATCTCGAGGCCAAGATGGAGGCGATCCTCAGAGCCATCGATCGCTACCGGGCCAGCGTCACCAGTCTTGCCGAACTCGCCGACCAGAGCCGCGCGGGCCTGAGCGTGGCGTCGAGCGCCATCGAGAAGGGCCGCGCCAAGGCGCAGTCGGTGCGCGCGCTCGAGCGGCAGGCGGTGGCGCTGGCGGCCGATGCGGCGCTCGCGGTGCAGCGCACCAGTGCGTCGGTCGGCGGCGTGGAGAGCACGACGGCCGAGATCGACCGGATGGTGTCGAGCATCGAGGACGTGAGCTTCCGCACCAACCTATTGGCGCTCAACGCCGCGGTGGAAGCGGCGCGGGCCGGTGAGAAGGGCGCCGGCTTCGCCGTGGTGGCGGCCGAGGTGCGCACCCTGGCGCAGGCGACGCAGAAGGCGGCGCGCGAGATCAAATCGCTGGTCGGCACTTCGCGGCGCGAAGCCAGCGCATCGGTTGAGGAAGCGGCATCGCTCAAAAAGATTCTCTCCGGCCTCGGTGGACATTTAGAGAATCTAAGCAATGAGACGGACATGATCGCCGGTGCACTGGATGAGGGCAGCGGCGCCATCGCCCGGCTGGACGGCAGCGTTGCTGCGGTCGGCTCGGAAGCGGCGAAAGCCCTGCAACTCCCAGCGCGGAGGCGTACGGCCTAGAATGGGCCAGGGGGCAGTATGGAACAGGGCGAATTTGCCCTCAGTGACCGCGAGTTCAATCGGGTCAAGGCACGCGTCTATCAGGAAGCCGGAATCTCGCTGTCGGAGGCCAAGCGCACCCTTGTGGTATCGCGGCTCGGCAAGCTCGTTCGCGCGCTGCGGCTCAACTCGTTCGATGCCTATCTCGATTATCTCGAGCGGCAGGGCACGCCCGCCGATGCGCAGGAGTTCATCAACGCGCTGACCACCAACCTGACGCGGTTCTGGCGCGAGGATCACCATTTCGATCATCTCGAGGGCTATGTGCGTCAGCTGATGGCGCAGCGGCCACGGGTGGGCGCCAAAGGGCGGCCGAAGCTGCGGATCTGGTCGGCCGGCTGCTCGACCGGGCAGGAGCCCTACACCATCGCGCTGAGCCTGCTCTCGGCGTTCCCGGAACTCAAGCGCTGGGACTTCCGCATCCTTGCCACCGATATCGACACCAACGTCGTGGCGAAGGCGGCGGGTGGGGTCTATCCGGAAGCCGAGCTCAACGGGCTGTCGCGCGAGCGGGCCTCGCTGTTCGAACGCGCCGGCGCCGGTCAGGTGCAGATCCCGATGGCAGCGCGCGAGTTGATCGCCTTCAAGCCGCTCAACCTGATGCACAATCCCTGGCCGATGAAGGGGCCGTTCGACGCGGTGTTCTGCCGGAACGTCGCCATTTATTTCGACAAGAAGACGCAGGGCGAACTGTTCGCGCGGCTGGGAGCGATCCTGGTGCCGGACGGCTTTCTCTATATCGGACACTCCGAAAACCTGGGCGCCGGCGGCGCCAATTTCCGGCTGGTCGGCAAGACCATCTACCAGGCACGCGCACAGCAGAAGGCGAGGGACGCAGCATGAGCATCAAGGTGCTGGTCGTCGATGATTCCGCACTCATTCGCGAGGTGCTGAGCCGCACGCTGGGCAAAGATGGCGACATCATCGTCGTCGGTACGGCCGAGGATCCGATCGATGCGCGCTCCAAGGTCAAGGACCTCAACCCTGACGTGGTGACGCTCGATATCGAGATGCCCAACATGAACGGGCTGCAGTTCCTCGACAAACTGATGCGGCTCCATCCACTGCCGGTGGTGATGGTCTCGACGCTGACCACCAAGGGGGCGAGCGAGACGCTCCTGGCGCTGGAACTGGGCGCGGTGGATTTCGTCGCCAAACCCAACGCGACGCTGTCGGGCGGGCTCGATGCGTTCGGCGAGAACCTGCGCCAGAAGGTGCGCGCAGCGGCCCATTCCGACGTGAGGGGCCGCGCCATGAAGGCGCCGACCGCCAAGGTGCCGGTGCGCACCGCGGCGGCACCGAACGGCGCATTGATCGCCATTGGGGCCTCGACCGGCGGGGTCGAGGCGATCCGCGTGGTGCTGAGCGAGATGCCGGCGGACTGCCCGCCGATCGTCATTGCGCAGCACATGCCGGCGGGGTTCACCAGCCGCTTCGCCGGGCGGCTCGACGAGCTGACCGAGCTCAAGGTGGTGGAAGCCGAGGACCGGATGCCGCTGCTGGCCGGCCACGCCTATGTGGCGCGCGGCGATTTTCATTTGCGGGTCGAGCGGAGCTCGGGCCAGCTCAAGTGCCGGGTGACGCAGGATGAACTGACGTCCGGGCACCGACCGAGCGTCGACGTGCTGTTCGAGTCGGTGGCCAGGACCGTGGGGCCGATGGCGGTGGGCGCCATCCTCACCGGCATGGGCCGCGACGGGGCGCGGGGGCTGAAGCTGATGCGCGAGGCGGGGGCCTATACGGTGGGGCAGAGCCAGGCCTCGGCGCTGGTCTACGGCATGCCGCGGGTGGCGTTCGAAGAGGGGGCGGTGATCGAACAGGCGCCGGTCGAAAGCATCGCGGCGCGGCTCGCGGCAGCGCTCACTCGGCTCAAATCCGCAGCATAACGCGGGTTCGGATTGAAGGTTTGGTAACGGAATGTGCCTAGGGTTTTACGATACGCAACCCGGGCGTATTTCGGGCAGCTAGAAGGCGCAGCGTAACGATGCCGAAGGCAAGTGCAGTCAGTGTGATGATCGTCGATGACCAGCAGTCCATGCGGGGCATCTGCAAATACATCCTCACCCAGCTGGGATTCACCAACATTGTCGAAGCCAAGTCGGGGCGCGATGCGCTCGGCAAGCTCGAAAAGAGCAGTGTCGACCTGATCATCTCGGACTGGAACATGGACGATATCGACGGGCTGACGCTGCTGCGCGTCATCCGCAAGCACCCCAAGACGCAGGGCATGCCCTTCATCATGGCCACCGGCCGCTCCGACAAGGAGCAGGTGAAGGAAGCGATCTCGTCGGGCGTCAACAATTACATCATCAAGCCGTTCGACGCCTCGACCATGAAGAAGCGCATCGAGGCGGTGATCGGCGTGCTGTCGTAAGCGCAGCCTCCTGCTGAAGCCACCGAGGCCGCCTCCGGGCGGCCTTTGCTTTTCCGGTCAAGCACTTGCTGCAGCAGGTCTTTCAGGCAGTCGGTGCATCGACTGCGGGGTGGCGGATGTAATCGACTACATGCCCGGAAATGCTGGGTTTGCTACGCATCGTTCCGTAACACGAAATTAATCCGGCGCTGCCAGTCTTTGTCGCAGTCGTGCACGGCCTTGGGGGAGGGCCGACGTGACGCGGGCGCTGCGATTGCTGCGCGCCTTCGGCGTCCTCTCCCTAATGCCACCGGAGGGGAGAGACGGGATGGCTTGGTTCCCAAAATTCAAGATCGCGCAGAAGCTGCCGCTGGCACTGGTCGGCTCGGCGCTGCTGGTCAGCGCCGGCGTCGGTATCGCCAGCTACCTGATCGGCTCGAGCACCGTCGACCAGATGAGCATCCGGCAAATGCAGATGGCGGCCGGCGATCGGGTCAAGTCGTTCGAGACCTATCTCGAAACCATCGAGGCGGACCTGGTGAACCAGGCGGCGGCCGAAAGCGTGCAGACGACGCTGCGTGACTTCGCCATCGGCTGGGGGCAGTTCGCCACCTCGAAGCCCGCCGCCGATCCGATCGCCACGCTGCGCGGCAACTACATCGACAACAACCCCAACGCCGCCGGCTCGCGCCAGGCGCTCGACACGCCCGAGCAGGCGCCGGGCGCCAAGAAGTGGAACTACGATTTCCTCCACTCCAAGGTGCACCCGAACTTCCGGCGGCAGCTCGAGGCGCGCGGCTATTCGGACCTGTTCCTGTTCGATCCCAAGGGCAACCTCGTCTATTCGGTGATGAAGAACGACGACTTCGCGCGGAACTTCGCCGAGGGTGGCGATCTCGCCGATAGCGGGCTGGGGCGGGCGTTCCGCAGTGCTGCGGCGTTCACCGAGCCGGGCAAGGTGGCGTTCGAGGACCTGAGCCTCTATGCGGTGGCCGGCATGCCGGCGAGCTTTCTCGCAACGCCGGTGTTCGACGCGCGCAACAAGCTGATCGGGGTGATGGCGATTGAAATGCCGATCGGGCCGATCAACCTGATGCTGCAGGATAATGCCAATCTGGGGCAGACCGGCGAGAGTATCCTCGTCGGCGCCGACAAGCTGATGCGGTCGGACTCGGTGTTCTCTGCCGACAACGACACGCTGAGCGCCACTTACGACTACCCGGTGGTCGATGCGGCCTTGGCGGGTAATCGGGCCGATGGCATCACCACGGACTATCGTGGCATGCGGATGATCGCCACGGCGCTGCCGGTGGAGTTCAACGGCGCCAAGTGGGCGATGGTCACCACGATGAGCGAGGACGAAGCCTTCGCTCCGGTGGCCGAGATGCGCAACATGATGCTGCTGGTGGGCGGGGGCCTGCTGGCTCTGGCGGCGGTGGTCGGCTTCCTCTTCTCGCGCAGCATTTCGAAACCGATCAGCCGGTTGACCGAGACGATGGGCGCGCTGGCGGAGGGCAAGCTCGACACCGAAGTGCAGGGCGCCGGCCGCAGCGACGAAATCGGCGACATGGCCAAGGCCGTGCAGGTGTTCAGGGAGAATGCGCTGAAGGTCACCGAGCTGACTGAAGGCGAGCGTGCCGCCTCGATCCAGCGCCGGGCCGACCGGACCGAGATGATGCAGACCCTGCAGCAGGCGTTCGGCGAAGTGGTGGATGCGGCGATCGCAGGCGATTTTACCAAGCGCGTCGAGGCGGAGTTTCCGGATCAGGAGCTCAATGTGCTGGCGCACGGGGTGAACGAGCTGGTGGCAACCGTCGATCGCGGCATGAGCGAGACGGCCGAGGTGCTGGCGGCCCTGGCCCATACCGACCTGACCCAGCGGGTGCGCGGCGACTACCAGGGCGCCTTCCTGAGGCTCAAGACCGACACCAATGCGGTGGCCGAAAAGCTCGGCGAAATCGTCATGGGACTGAAGCAGACCTCGCGCTCGCTGAAGACCGCGACGGGCGAGATCCTGTCGGGCGCCAACGACCTGAGCGAACGCACCACCAAGCAGGCGGCGACGATCGAGGAGACCTCGGCGGCGATGGAGCAGCTGTCCGGCACGGTGCTTGCCAATGCCGAACGGGCCAAGGATGCGTCCAATGTTGCGGCGACGGTGACGCGGACCGCCGAAGACGGTGGGCAGGTGATGCGCCAGGCAACCGAAGCGATGGAGCGGATCACCCACTCGTCGGGCAAGATCAGCAACATCATCGGGATGATCGACGACATCGCCTTCCAGACGAACCTGTTGGCGCTCAACGCCTCGGTCGAAGCGGCGCGCGCCGGTGACGCCGGCAAGGGCTTTGCCGTGGTGGCCGTGGAAGTGCGGCGGCTGGCGCAGTCGGCAGCCAGCGCGTCGAGCGAGGTGAAGGCGCTGATCGAACAGTCGGGCAGCGAAGTGAAGGGCGGCTCGAAGCTGGTGGCCGAGGCGGCGGCCAAGCTCGAAGCGATGCTGGTGGCGGCACGCTCGTCGAACGAATTGATGGATTCGATCGCGCGGGCCAGCCAGGAGCAGGCCTCGGCCATCGAGGAGGTCAACGCTGCCGTTCGAACGATGGACGAGATGACCCAGCACAACGCGGCGCTGGTCGAAGAAACCAATGCAGCGATCGAGCAGACCGAGGCGCAGGCGACGGAACTCGACCGGATCGTCGAAGTGTTCCGCATCGGCGATGCCGAGCCGACACGCGCCGTGGAGCCGCCGGCCAAGGGGATCCGGGCGCTGCAGGACAAGGTGCGCACCGCCGCCAAGTCTTACCTCAGCCGTGGCAATGCCGCCCTCGACAAGGATTGGGCCGAGTTCTAGGGCATCGAGTTTGGTGAAGCAGTGGTGGTTGATCGTCAGTAGAGAAGATGGGCGTCTACTGCCGTCTTTTCTTTCGGCAACACGATGCGCCGTTCGTCCGCAAATGCTGAGCGCCCTACGTGTCGTTCCGTAATCAGAAATTAAGGCGGGGTGCCTAGTCTCCGCCAAGTTGTGCACGAGCCTTTTGGGGGATGAGGCGGCGTGAACAGCGGAGGCAGGATGCTTCCGTTACGCTGCGGCAGGACTGCCGCTCCCCCGGAAGGCCAATATTTGGGGGGATATTAGCATGGGTTGGCTTCCGAAATTCAAGATTGCCCAGAAACTGCCATTGGCCATGGTGGGGTCGGCGCTGCTGGTCAGTGTCGGCGTGGGGCTCGGAAGCTACGTGATCGGCTCGGGCATTGTCGCCGACATGAGCGCGCGGCAGATGCAGACGGTGGCCTCGAGCCACGCCGACAAATTCTCCACCTATTTGAAGACCATCGAAGCCGACCTGGTGAACAGCGCCGCGACCGACAGCGCGGTGAATGCGGTGCGCGATTTCGCCATCGCGTGGAAGAGCTTTGCCAAGGCGACGCCGCCGGGTGATCCGATCGTGGTGCTGCGCGAGGCGTTCATCACCAACAACCCGCACCCGGCCGGGCAGCGGCAACTGCTCGATGTCAACGACAAGGGCCGGACCAACTACGACACCACGCATGACAAGGTGCAGGCGACGTTCCGCCGGCAGCTGGAGCTGCGCGGCTACCGCGATTTCTACATGTTCGATACGGCGGGCAATCTCGTCTACTCGGTGATGAAGAACGACGATTTCACGTCGAACTTCGCAGAGGGCGGCGACATGGCCGATAGCGGCCTGGGGCGGGTGTACCGCAAGGCGCTGGCGCTGACCGAGCGCGGCCAGGTGGCCTACGAGGATGCCTCGGTCTATGCGATCGCCGGCTCGCCGGCGAGCTTCATCGCGACGCCGGTGATCGACGTCCGCGGCAAGCTGATGGGGGTGATGGCGATCCAGATGCCGGTCACGCCGATCAACCAGATGCTGCAGGAAAACAGCCAGCTCGGCCAGACCGGCGAGAGTTTTTATGTCGGCGCCGACAAGCTGATGCGCTCGGACTCGGTGTTCTCCGAAGGCGACGACACGCTGAGCGCCGTCTACGACAATCCGGTGGTCGAGGCAGCGTTGGCGGGTAACGCCGCCAACGGCGTTACCACGGACTATCGCGGCATGCGGATGCTGGCCAACGCCACGCCGGTTACCTTCAACGGCACCACCTGGGCGATGGTCACCACCATTGCCGAAGACGAGGCGTTTGCGCCGGTGGCGCAGTTGAGGAACACCATGCTGGCGATCGGCGCGGGGCTCTTGGCGCTGGCGGCGTTGGTCGGCGTGCTGGTCTCGCGCAGCATTTCGAAGCCGATCAGCCGGCTGACCGAGACGATGGAGGCACTGGCCGACGGCAAGCTCGACACCGAGGTGAAGGGCGCCGGCCGCAGCGACGAGATCGGCGACATGGCCAAGGCCGTGCAGGTGTTCAAGGAGAACGCGCTGAAGGTCACCGAGATGACCGAAGGCGAGCGCACGGCCTCGGTGCAGCGCCGCGTCGAGCGCACGGCGATGATGCAGGAGTTGCAGAAGGCATTCGGCGAAGTGGTCGATGCGGCGATCTCGGGCGATTTTTCGAAGCGCGTCGAGGCGGAGTTCCCCGATCAGGAGCTGAACGCCCTGGCGCATGGCGTCAACGAACTGGTCGCGACGGTGGATCGCGGGCTGATCGAGACCGGCGACGTGCTGTCGGCGCTGGCGCAGACCGACCTGACACAGCGGGTGAACGGCCAGTATGGCGGCGCCTTCGCCCGGTTGAAGGACGACACCAATGCGGTGGCCGAGCGGTTGACCGAAATCGTCGGACAGCTCAAGGGCACCTCGCGCTCGCTGAAGACGGCGACGGGCGAGATTCTGTCGGGCGCCAATGACCTGAGCGAACGCACCACCAAGCAGGCGGCGACGATCGAAGAAACCTCGGCGGCGATGGAGCAGCTGTCGGGCACAGTGTTGGCCAACGCGGAGCGGGCCAAGGATGCGTCCAGTGTCGCAGCGACGGTGACGCGGACCGCCGAAGACGGTGGCCAGGTGATGCACCAGGCGACCGAAGCGATGGAGCGGATCACTGCGTCCTCGGGCAAGATCTCGAACATCATCGGGATGATCGACGACATCGCCTTCCAGACCAACCTCCTGGCGCTGAACGCGTCGGTGGAAGCAGCGCGGGCCGGCGACGCCGGCAAGGGCTTTGCGGTGGTGGCGGTGGAAGTGCGGCGGCTGGCGCAGTCGGCCGCCGGGGCATCCAGCGAGGTGAAGGCGCTGATCGAGCAGTCGGGGACCGAAGTCAGGGGCGGCTCGAAGCTGGTGGCCGAGGCAGCGGCCAAGCTCGAGGCGATGCTGGTGGCGGCGCGGTCGTCGAACGAATTGATGGATTCGATCGCCCGGGCCAGCCAGGAACAGGCATCGGCGATCGAAGAGGTCAACGCCGCCGTCCGGACCATGGACGAGATGACCCAGCACAATGCCGCGCTGGTCGAACAAACCAACGCGGCGATCGAGCAGACCGAGGCGCAGGCGACGGAGCTCGACCGGATCGTCGAAGTGTTCCGCATCGAAGCGCAGGCGGCGCCGGCGCGGGCCGCCGAGGCACCGGCCAAGGGCATTCGGGCCCTGCAGGACAAGGTGCGGACCGCAGCCAAGTCCTACCTCAGCCACGGCAATGCCGCGGTCGACAAGGACTGGGCGGAGTTCTAGCCGTTTGTTTCTGTCGCGCTTTCGAACCGGAAGAGTCTGCAACTTTTCCTGAAAGCGTTCCGGCACCTGACGGTCCTCGCGAAACGTCCAGAAGGGACAAGCATGCGCAAACTCACCCGGACCATAGCCGCCCTCGCCATCGGTGCCCTGCCGCTCTGTGGCGGGCTCTATCTGGGGTGGCAGACGACGGCCGAGATGGACGCGGCGCAGCGCGAGGCCGATGGGGTGCGCTATGCCGGGCTGGTGCTGCCGGAACTGGTCGGGCTCGCCCGAGACGGCGCGCTGCCGGCGGCCGATCCGGCGCTGGCCGAGGCGGCGCGGAGCAGCGATGCGCAATTCGGCACGGCCTCGCTGTCGCGGGCCTACGACGCGCTGAAGGCGGAACTGGCCGCGGGGGCGCATCCGGCGGCGGCGCGCAACGCCGCGGCGATACTGGTGCAGCGCATCCATGACAGCTCCGGGCTCAGTGCCGACCCGGGTGCAGAGCAACTGATCGAGGTGCCGCAAGCGGCCAATGCGGCGCCGCTCTCGCCGGCGCTCATGCAGGCGACGCGCTATGCGGTAGCGGTGCAGCCGGCCGAGCTGGCGCGGCTCGAGGAGGTGCTGGCCGAGTTCCGCGCGGCGACCACCGACGGCGGGACCACGCCAGAGGGCAAGGCCTACACGGCGGCGGCGACAGCGGTGGCGGATCGGGTGGCGGCGGGCATCGCGGCGATCCCCGATGCCAAGGCGCGATCGGCTTTCGACTGGGCCGGGCTCGATGCAGCCCACGACGCGTTCCAGGATGCGGCGCTGGCGCTGGGCCGCGCTTCGGGCGCCGATATGCGGCAACTGCTGGAGCAGCGGATCGTCGAAGCGGGCGCGCGGCTCAACTGGATCGGCGGAAGCAGTGCAGCCTTGGCGCTGCTCCTGGGGCTCGCGGCGTGGTTCGGGCTGGGGTGGCTGGGTCAACCCCGGATTAAGGAAGCTTCCCTATCGTTCGCGACAGGGATGAGCGGGGAAGCCGGGCACGAAAGCCGCGGCGACATGGGGGCTAGAATGGCCACAACGTCTTCGCAGGCCAAAGGTGGGCTGGCGCTCACCACGACGATCTCGGCAATGGTGTTCCTCGCGGTGACGGTGGCCATCGCCACCGTGCTGTTCGCGGTGTGGACGATGCTCGCCGCCAATACGCGCGACACCGCCAACCAGCGGCTCGCGGCGGATCTCAGGATTGCCGCGGCGATCCTCGAAGTGAACCTGCCGAACTCCGACATCTTCTGGAACGAGGCAGGCGAGCTCGAAAAGATCGAAGCCAAGGCGATGCCGAAATTCCGCAACCACGATCTGATCGACACGATCGGGCGAGTGACCGGCGATACGGCGACGCTGTTCGTGTTCGATGCGGAGACCCAGGATTTCACCCGCAAGTCGACCACCATTGTCGACGACAAGGGCGAGCGGATTCTCGAAACGCCGCTGGCGCGCGACGGCGCAGCCTATCCGGTGGTGGTAGCCGGCGGCACTTATCAGGGCGAGGCCAATGTATTGGGCGTTCCCTACTATGCCATCTACCGGCCGATCCAGAACCTCAACAACGAGGTGATCGGGCTCATCTATGTCGGCATCCCGAAAGCGGAGATCGATGCGGCGGCGAGTGAGGGGCTGCAACTGCTGGCGCTGGTCGGCGCGGTGGCGGTGCTGGTGATCGGAGCGCTCTCGGTGTTCGCGGCATCGCGGCTGATGCGGCCGGTGCCGATGCTGTCGAAGAGCATGCGGCTGGTGGCCGGCGGCGCGCTCGAAACAGCGATCCCCTATACTGGCCTCCGCAACGAGATCGGCGAGATGGCGCGCAATGTCGAGGTGTTCCGCGCCAACGCACTGAAGGTGCAGGAGCTGACCGAGGACGAGCGGCTGGCGCTGGAGCAGCGCCGGGCCGAGCGGGCCCAGATGATGCAGTCGCTGCAGCAGAGCTTTGGCGACGTGGTGGATGCCGCGACATCGGGCGATTTCTCGCGCCGCGTCGCGACCCGCTTTGCCGACGATGAGCTGAACCGGCTGGCGGGCAGCGTCAACACGCTCGTCGAGACGGTTGAGCGGATCATCGGCGATACCGGTGCAGCGCTGGCGGCGCTGGCCGATACCGACCTGACGCACCGCATCGAGGGCAGCTACGAGGGCGCCCTCGGGCAGCTGCGCGACGACACCAATGAGGTGGCGGAAAAGCTCAGCCACATCGTCTTGACGCTGAAGCAGACCTCGCGCTCGCTGAAGACGGCGACGGGTGAGATCCTGTCGGGCGCCAACGATCTGAGCGAGCGCACGACGCGGCAGGCGGCGACGATCGAAGAGACCAGCGCGGCCATGACGCTGCTGGCCGATACGGTGCGGGCAAATGCCGAGAAGGCCGAGGATGCACGCCATGTGGCCGAGGACGTCAGCCGCACCGCCGAAGCCGGCGGCGCAGTGATGCAGCAGGCCAATGTGGCGATGGAGCGGATCACCCAGTCATCGGCCAAGATCTCCAACATCATCGGGATGATCGACGACATCGCCTTCCAGACCAACCTCCTGGCGCTCAACGCTTCGGTGGAAGCAGCGCGGGCCGGCGAAGCGGGGAAGGGCTTTGCCGTGGTGGCGGTCGAGGTGCGGCGGCTGGCGCAATCGGCGGCGCAGGCCTCGAGCGAGGTCAAGGTGCTGATCGAGCAGTCGGGCACCGAAGTCAAAGGCGGCACCAAGCTGGTGGCCGAGGCAGCCGACAAGCTCGAGGCCATGCTGGCGGCGGCGCGGCGCTCCAACGCGCTGATGGCGGCGATTGCCGACGACAGCCGGCAGCAGGCGGGCTCGATCGACGAGGTCAACGCGGCGGTGCGGCAGCTCGACGAGATGACGCAGCACAATGCGGCGCTGGTCGAGGAGATCAATGCCGCGATCGAGCAGACCGAGGCGCAGGCCGGTGAAGTCGATGGCATCGCCGACATCTTCACCGTCGATGCCGGCGGCATCAGGCGTACCTCCCGCGCAGCGTGACGGCCTCGCCGGCGGCGCCGTCGGCCCAAGCCCCTGACATTGCATTCGCAAGCCCTTCGAGCTCTGCCGGAAACGTCGCCGTTTGACGCGATGTTAACGCTGCCATGCTGTGATCGCGAGTGAGACGCAGGACGCATTTCAGCTCGTCGACACTCCAGAAGGACTACGACCCCTCCATGCCCGCCAAGACCAAATTCAAGCTACCGTCGCTCAAGCTTCGGGGCTCAATTATTCTGGCCGCCGCCGCCATTTTCACGGTCGCCATCGGCACATCGCTCTACTACGTGGTCTCCAGTAATCGCGCCCAGGACCTGGCGCAGGCCGACGAAGTGGTTGGCGGGCTGGCCGAGACGCAGGCCGAGAGCATCAAGACGTTCCTGACCGGCTTCGCGGTGGCGGCGGATTCAACGGCGCGCACCGCCGAGGCGCTGCTCGCCAACCATGATACGTCGCCGACCACCTACGGCACCATCGTCACCAAGCAACTGGCGAGCCTGCCGGGGGCACTGGGCGTCTACATGATGTTCTCGCCGGACTCGGCGCTCTATGCGCGCCCGACCTTTGCCGGTTCACACTTCCTGATCAGCGGCAACCATGTCGGCATCCTCGCCGAGAACAAGCCGGATGGCACGGTGGGCTATGGTTCGCTCGACAGCCCGGCGGGCTTTGACAGCTGGTTCACCGGGCCGTTGAAGGCGGGCGTCGCCGCGATCTCCGGCCCCGACAATATCGAGGGCAAGCTCTACACCAGCTTCACCAACATCATCAAAGATCCGTCGGGCAAGCCGGTCGGGATGAGCGGCGTCGCCTTCGACTCGGCGGTGCTGGCGTCCAAGCTCGGCAGCGAGCCGCCGATGGGCAATGGCTTCATGGGCATCATCAACCAGCGCAACGTCTGGGTGCTGAACCCCGATCCCAAGCTGATCGGCACAGAAGTGACCGAGCCCTGGGCGCTCGAGGCGCTGACCGCCATGACGTCGTCCGAGACGTTCTCGTCGACCGGCGAAGCGGCGGGCCAGACCTGGAAGATGAATGCCCGCAAGGTGGACCTGCCCGGCGCCGATGCGGCCTGGACGGTGGTCGTCGCCGTGCCGCAGGCAACGCTGCTCGCCGACTCCGAAGCGCAGCTCCTGAACCTCTTGATCGGCGGCGTGGTGATCTTCGCGCTCGGCCTTCTGGCGTTCGCCTGGCTCGGCACGGCAATCGCCAAGCCGATCAGCCGGATGACCGGCGTGATGCGCAAGATCGCCGATGGCGACTACAGCGTCGAAGTGCCGTTCGGTACGATGCGCAACGAGATCGGCGACATGGCGAAAGCCGTCGAGGTGTTCCGCGCGAACGGCCTCAAGGTCGCCGAGATGACCGAAGCGGATGCGGCGCGGATCATCCGCGACCAGCAAGCGCGCACCGCGATGATGGCCGAGCTGCAGAAGGCATTCGGCCAGGTGGTGGATGCGGCGGTGGCCGGCGACTTCTCGCGCCGAGTGGAGACCGAATTCCCCGATGCCGAGCTCAACGCCATTGCCGGCTCGATCAACAACCTCGTCGCCACGGTCGATCGCGGCCTCGGCGAGACCGGTGAAGTGCTGGCGGCTTTGGCCGACACCAACCTCACCAAGCGCATGGAAGGCGAGTATGAGGGCGCTTTCGCCCGCTTGCGCGACGACACCAATGCGGTGGGGGACAAGCTGAGCCAGATCGTCGGCCAGCTCAAGGAAACCTCGCGCTCGCTGAAGACCGCGACCGGCGAAATCCTCTCCGGCGCCAACGACCTCAGCGAACGCACCACCAAGCAGGCGGCGACGATCGAGGAAACCTCGGCGGCAATGGAGCAGCTTTCGACCACCGTGCTGCAGAATGCCGAGCGGGCTCGCGAGGCGAGCGAAGTGGCGAGTACCGTTACCCGCACCGCCGAAGAGGGTGGCCAGGTGATGGGCGACGCCAACGCGGCGATGGAACGGATCACCCAGTCTTCGGCCAAGATTTCGAACATTATCGGGCTGATCGACGACATCGCCTTCCAGACCAATCTCCTCGCGCTCAACGCCTCGGTGGAAGCGGCGCGCGCCGGTGATGCCGGCAAGGGTTTTGCCGTGGTCGCGGTGGAAGTGCGGCGCCTGGCGCAGTCGGCCGCCAGCGCCTCGAGCGAAGTGAAGGCGCTGATCGAGCAATCGGGCACAGAAGTGAAGACCGGCTCGAAGCTGGTGGCGGATGCGGCGGCGCGGCTGGTCGCCATGCTGGAGGCAGCGCGCTCGAGCAACCTGTTGATGGACGGCATCGCGCGCGACAGCCGCGAACAGGCCTCGGCGATCGAAGAGGTGAACACCGCGGTGCGCCAGCTCGACGAGATGACGCAGCACAACGCAGCGCTGGTCGAGGAGACCAACGCGGCGATCGAGCAGACCGACGGGCAGGTGAACGAACTCGACCGGATCGTCGACATCTTCACCATCTCGGGCGCCGCGCCGCAGCGCGTGGTGCAGGTGGCGCCGCCGGCCCGCGGCATCAAGGGCTTGCAGGAGCGGGTGAAGAAGGCCGCGAGCTCCTACCTGAGCCAGGGCAATGCCGCGATTGACAAGGACTGGGCCGAATTCTGATCCGGTGAATTCTGGGTTCGACAAATGCTGAGCGGCTCACAATTGTGAGCCGCCAGCGATAACCCTGACACTCGGTGTCAGGTGATCCATGCGAAACCCTTTCCCGCGTTACAACGGAGAGGGTTTTGTTCATGACCCAGACACTCGAGCTCGTCACCTTCAGGCTGGCCCGCGGCAGCGGGCAGCAGTTCATCGATGCCAATGCGGCGATCAGCGACTGGCTGAAGCGGCAGCCCGGGTTCGTATCGCGTCACCTCGCCGAGCGCGATGACGGCAGCTATGTCGACATCGTGTTCTGGCGGACGCATGAAGCAGCACTGGCGGCCAGCGGAAAAATGATGGAAGAGATGGCCCAGAGCGAGGCCATGACCATGATCGATCCCATGGGCCTCGAGATGAGCCATGGCACAATCCGACTCTCGGTCGACTGAAATGGTCGCCGATCTGATGCAAATCGTCCGGTCCTTTCCGCAGCCGGTCGCTGACCTCGCGCAGAAGCTGGCGCTGACGCTGCTCTCGGTGCGGCCGGACCTCGACGCCAAGGCGCGGTTGGGCTGGGGCTCGGTCAACTACCGGCATCCCATTGCCGGGTTCGTCTGCGCCATCTTTCCGATGGAGGATCATGTG
The DNA here is from genome assembly GCF_058806655.1 of Devosia sp. GW821-FHT12F11. Taxonomy (NCBI): domain Bacteria; kingdom Pseudomonadati; phylum Pseudomonadota; class Alphaproteobacteria; order Hyphomicrobiales; family Devosiaceae; genus Devosia; species Devosia sp. GW821-FHT12F11. The sequence continues at coordinate 148,381 of NZ_JBXAPX010000007.1, read as the reverse complement.
TCGCTGGTGTTCGAGCACGGGCGGCTGCTGAGCTCGCCGCTGCTCGAGGGTGACGGCAAGCAGGTGCGCTTCATCCGGTTCGAGCCGGGTGTCGAGATCCCCGAAGACGAGATCGCCATCCTCCTCGCCGAGGCCATTGCGCTCAAGGCGTGAGCCGTGCAGAAAACCTCCGACGACTATCTCCGGAGATTTCCCATGGCGCGTATCGGGCTTGTGGCGCATGACGACAAGAAGGACGAACTGGTCGCCTGGGCCAAGCTCAACCGCGAGAAGCTCGCATTGCATGAGCTGTGGGGCACCGGCACCAGCGGCGGACGGGTCACCGACGGTACCGGCCTGCCGGTGACGCGGCTGCTGAGCGGGCCGCTGGGCGGCGACGCGCAACTGGGAGCAATGATCGCCGAAGGCCGGCTCGATGCGCTGATCTTCTTCCAGGATCCGCTTACCGCGATGCCGCATGACGTCGATATCAAATCGCTGACGCGGCTCGCGACGCTCTACAACATCCTGTTGGCGCCAAACCACAGAACGGCCGACGCAGTGCTCGCCGCGCTTTGACCGTCTGGTCAAAGTCTCCACAACCCTATAAGAGCCGCCCCCAATCGAAACGCGGTGCTTGGTTGACCGGTGTTTGTGCATATGCGCAGATGACCGCAAAACCGGCACAAGCCGCGAAGAAGAACGATTTCATCAGGACGGGGGCGGGGTGTCCTTCGACGCAGTCATCGACGTGAAGAACGTCAGCAAGCGCTTTGGCGGCTTGCGCGCAGTCAACGATTGTTCGCTCCGGGTCGAGCGCGGCTCGATTACCGGGCTGATCGGGCCGAACGGCGCCGGTAAATCGACGCTGTTCAACCTGGTCGCTGGCAATATCGTGCCCGATAGCGGGCAGATTATCTTTGATGGCCAAGATGTTACCGGCCTGAAACCGCACCAGCTGTTTCACCGCGGCATGCTGCGCACCTTCCAGATCGCGCACGAATTCTCCAACATGACGGCGCTGGAGAACCTGATGATGGTGCCATCGGGGCAGCCGGGCGAAAGCCTGGTGAAGACCTGGCTGATGCCCGGCGCCATCAAGCAAGCCGAGCGGCATGTGCGGCAGAAGGCGCTCGACGTCATCGATTTCCTGAAGCTCGGGCACGTCAAGCACGAGCTCGCCGGGAACCTGTCGGGTGGGCAGAAGAAACTGCTGGAACTCGGCCGCACCATGATGGTCGATGCCAAGGTGGTGCTGCTCGATGAGGTGGCGGCCGGCGTCAACCGCACGCTGCTGCAGGATCTTGCCGCCAATATCGAGCGGATGAACCAGGAGCTGGGCTACACCTTCTTCGTCATCGAGCATGACATGGACCTGATCGGGCGGCTGTGCGACCCGGTGATCGTCATGGCCCAAGGCGAGAAGATCGCCGAGGGTCCGATGAGCGAGATCCGCGCCAACCCCGAGATTATCGAGGCCTATTTCGGCTCTCCGGTGGAGGCCGCGTAATGGCATTGCTCGAGATCAAGGACGTCGTCGGCGGATATGGCGGCGCGCCGATCCTCAATGGCGTCAACCTCGCGATCGAACAGTCGGATATCGGCGTGATCGTCGGGCCGAACGGGGCCGGCAAGTCGACGACGCTGAAGGCGATCTTCGGGCTGTTGAAAGTCACCGAAGGCTCGATCAGCTTCCACGGTGAAGCGATCCAGAATTCGCTGCCGGACCGGCTGGTGCCCAAGGGGCTGAGCTTCGTGCCGCAGGAAAAGAACGTCTTCACCTCGATGAGCGTCGAAGAGAACCTCGAGATGGGGGCGTTCACCCGCACCGACGACTTCAAGCCGACGATGGAATGGGTCTACGACATGTTCCCGGTGCTGCGCGAAAAGCGCCGGCAGCCGGCGGGTGAGCTCAGCGGCGGACAGCGCCAGATGGTGGCGATGGGCCGCGCGCTGATGAGCCAGCCCAAGCTCCTCCTGCTCGACGAGCCGTCCGCGGGGCTTTCGCCCCGCTACGTGATCGAAATCTTCGAGCAGATCGTCAAGGTCAACAAGGCGGGGGTCGCCATCCTGATGGTCGAACAGAACGCGCGGCAGGCCCTGGCCTTCGCCTCGCGCGGCTTCGTCCTCGCCACCGGCAAGAACCGGTTCACCGGTACGGGCGCCGAGCTCATCGCCGATCCCGAAGTCGCCAAGAGCTTCTTGGGGGGCTGACGGCAATGAATGAACTGATCTTCTTTTTCAACAATGTCGTCGTCGCCGGCGTGGTGCTGGGCTCGATCTATGCGGTCGGCGCCATCGGCGTGACGCTGATCTTCGGCATCCTGCGCTTCGCGCATTTCGCCCATGGCGACATGATGACCATGGGAGCGTTCATCGCCTTCCTGCTCGCCATGGCGGCAACCGCGCTCGGCATCACCACCCCGGTCGTGCCGACCGGCTTCCTGGTGCTGCCGCTGGCGATGATCCTCGCCGCGATCATTGCGCTGGGGCTCGACAAGGGGTTCTACGCGCCGCTGCGCAAACGCGGGGCACGGCCGGTGACCATGCTGATCGCGTCGATCGGCGTGACGCTGATCATCCAGGGGATGATCCGGCTGTTCTTCGGTTCGGGCACCTACTCGTTCTTCGAGACCGAGCAGAAGCAACTGGTGCGCATCCCGGTGCCGCTCGAAGGCGTCACCCGCACGATCAACTTTACCCAGCCGCAACTGCTGATGGTGCTGTGCACCGCGGTGGCGGTGCTGGCGCTGCATTTCTTCCTCACCCGTTCGCGGCTCGGCAAGGCGATGCGCGCCATGGCCGATAACGCCGACCTGGCGCAGGTTTCGGGCATCAACACCAAGCTGGTGGTGCGGGTCACCTGGATCATCGCCGGCTCGCTCGCGGCGATGGCCGGCACGATGCTGGCGCTCGACGTCAACCTGAAGCCCGACCTGGCGTTCAACATCGTCCTGCCGATCTTCGCGGCGGCGATTGTCGGTGGGCTCGGGCAATCCTATGGCGCCATCGCCGGTGGCTTCCTGATCGGCTTTGCCGAGACGCTGGCGATCTTCAACTGGTCGGTGCTGCTCAGGCCTGTGGCCGGCTCGCTGCCGTTCGAGCTGCCGGGAACGCTGGCAATCGTGCCGACCGAGTACAAGCTGACGGTGGCCTTCGTGATCCTCGTGGTGGTGCTGCTGTGGCGACCGACCGGTATCTTCAAGGGAGCCTCGACATGATCGCGCGTCGTTCGCTCCTGATGTTCGCCGGCCTGTTCGTGCTGTTCACGATCATCGGGCTGTTCCTCGGCGCCGCCAACATCTCGCTGTTGCTGGTGCAGAGCTTCGCCTACGCGCTGATCGCGCTCGGCCTCAATATCCAGTGGGGCTATGGCGGGCTGTTCAACTTCGGCATCATGGGCATGCTGATGCTGGGCGGCGCAGCTGTCACCTTCATCTCCTATCCGGTCAATGCGCAGTTCTGGGGCTCGGAAGGGCCCCTGATGCTGGGCAAGGCGCTGATGGCGTTCCTCGCCGGGTTCCTGCTGGTGTGGGGCGCTCGGCATGCCGATCGCATCGGCATCAAGGGGCGGTGGAAGAGCTTCGTCACCATCCTCGCCTGGGTCGTCGCCTACATCGTCTATCGCAGCCAGATCGATCCGGCGGCGGCCTATATCGAAACGGCCGGCGGCGGCTGGGTCGGTGGGCTTGGTCTACATCCGGTGCTGGGCTGGCTGTTCGGCGGGGTGCTGGCAGCCGGTGTCGCCTATGTGGTGGGGAAGATCTGCCTGGGGCTCCGCACCGACTATCTCGCCATCGCCACCATCGGCATCTCGGAGATCATCCGGGCGCTGCTCAAGAACATGGACTGGCTGACCCGCGGCACGCTGACCGTGTCGCCGATTCCGTGGCCGACGCCGATCCCGCAGGACCTGCAGGCGCAGGGCGTGTCGATCTCGGATTCGTTCATCTATGCGCGACTGGGTTTCCTGGGCCTCGTGATCATCGTGCTCGCCATCGCCTTCTTCCTGGTGCAGCGCGCCTATGGCGGGCCGTGGGGCCGGATGATGCGGGCGATCCGCGACAACCACATTGCCGCGGCCTCGATGGGCAAGAATGTCACCCGGCGGCAGCTCGAGATCTTCGTGCTCGGCTCGGTGCTGATGGGCATTGGCGGTGCCATGCTGGTGAGCTTCCAGCAGATCTATGATCCGGGCGCCTACCAGCCGATCAACCACACCTTCCTGATCTGGGTGATGGTGATTGTCGGCGGGGCGGGCAACAATTGGGGCGCGGTATTCGGGGCGCTGCTAATCTACATCACCTGGATGATTTCCGATCCGGTGTCGCAGTGGCTGTTCAACAACATCTCGAACTGGTCGACCGATATGGGCTGGGGCGCGATCCCCGAAATCCAGTCCCGTGCCAGCCAGATGCGCGTGTTCGTGCTCGGGGTGGTGATCACCGTTGCGCTCCGCTACGCGCCGCGCGGCCTGATCCCGGAAGTGGTGCGGCGCGAGGCATAGTCCAAAATTGGACTCACTCTTGTATCGTGTCTGGATTTGGACTATGTCTGGATCCAGACAAAGGAGTGCGTCATGCAGTTCGGCTTCCGTGAACAGCCCAAGACAGCGTTCGTTCCAGCGAACGGCAGTGACGCGATCGTCGATGTCGGCCGGTTCTCGGCGCCCAACCGGCGTCGGCTGAGCGGGCCGGCGCTCCGGACATTCCTCAACATCGCCGAGCTGTGGGGCCTCAATGAGGAGCAGCGGCGGCTGGTGCTGGGCTATCCTCAGCGCTCGACCTATCACCATTGGGCCAAGCTGGCGCGGGAGCTGCAGCCGTTCACGCTCGATCTCGACGCGCTGCTGCGCATTTCAGCGGTGTTCGGCATCCATCAGGCCCTGGGCGTGCTGTTTGCCGACGAGGCCGAAGGGGTGCGCTGGCTCAAGGGGCCGCATATGGCGCCGCTGTTCGGCGGGCAGCCGCCGCTGACGCTGGTCACCTCGGGCACGCAGGACGGGCTGATGGCGGTGCGGCGCTTCCTCGATGCGGCGCGCGGCGGGCTCTATATGCCGCCCAATGCACTCGATGCGGCGTTCACCCCGTACGAAGACAGCGACATCGTCATCCGCTGATGCAGGCGCCCGCCCCGCAGCCGAGCCACCGGCTGATTCCGTCGCGGTTTCCGCCGATCGGGCTGTTCGATACCGTTGCCACCACCGCCGACGCCGAGGCGGTGATGGAGCTTGCCGGCTGGACCAACGACCGGCTGGTGCGGCAGCGGCTGGCGCGGCTGCCGCAGCACGAGTGGGTGTTCGGGCGGGCCAATTCCAGCATCGTCATGGCGGCGTTCCTCCACGCCGCGCCAGGCGGATCGCGCTTCAATGGGCCGGATCTGGGCGCCTGGTACGCCGCAGCGGCGCTGGTCACGGCGATCGCCGAGGTCGGACATCACCTGAGGCGCGAGGCGCTTGCCCGAGGGCTGGAGACGGCTCAGCGGACTTACCGCAGCTACACTGCGCGGCTCGCGGGCAGCTATCGCGACATCCGCGGCAGCGCGCCCGAGCTGCATGCCTCGGACAGCTATGCGGCCGGGCAGGCGTTCGGCGAAGGCCTGCGGGCAGTGGGAGAAGATGGCGTGCTCTACGACAGCGTGCGGCACCGTGGCGGCAGCAATGTCTGCGCCTATCGGCCGAGCAAGGTGCTCGACGTGGTGCAGGCGGAGCATCTCGAGGTGAGCGTCAGCGTCGGCGACAAGCGGATCGAGGCGACGCGGCTCTCGGGGTAGGGCGCTTCACCACCTCTGATGCCGATGCGAGCTGACCCCCATCCCTGGGGAGGGAAACCCTCACACCGGCGTTTCAGTCCGCTACGCAATGCTGGCAAGTATCGCCCGTACGGCGCGGGGCAGGTCGCGCGCGATGTCGAGGCGAAGCGGGGCGAATTCCGGGCGCGACAGGACGCGTTCGGCGGCGGGGGCCGGATGGGCGGCAGGCCACATGCCGGCCACCAGCGAGCCGATCATGGTGACCGCCCACAGGGCATCCTCGACCGACGCCTTCGGCAGCCGGACACGGAGAGCCACGGCCATCTCGGCGGCCATGGCGCCCATGCTGCGCTTCACCATGATGATGGTCTCCTCCGAGACATTGGCTTCGAGGGTACTGGACAGGATCGAGGTGAGCTGCCCGAAGCGGGGGCGAGAGACGAACTGCTGCGTCACGGCCCGGGCGAGGGCATCAAGATCATTCTCCGGCGCGGCGGCGATCGCCGCGGCGAACGCGGGCACCAGCTGCTCCATCTCGGTGAGGAACAGGCTCAGCAGCACCTCCTCGCGGCTCTCGAAGTAGCGGTAGACATTGGACTTGGTGAAGCCGGCGCGGGCGGCGATAGCGTTGAGCCCGGCGCCGAGCGGGCCTTCCGCATCGAACAGCTCCGCGGCCGCCGCGAGCAGGGTGTCGCGGCGGGCTCGGATTTCCTCGGGCTTGCGTGCCCGCTGGAAGGTCGTGGTGCTCATCTGGTTGTGGTGCGGCGGCCGGGCGGCCGCTGTCAAGCGGTGAGGGCGGTGCGGGTCGGCAAACGTACGCTGCTCAGCTCCTCGGAGACTTCCCATAGCCTGCGGGCCACTGCGAGGTCGAGCGACTGCGGAGGCGCCGAGGCCGCGCCCGGGCGACCGCGGATCTCGAACAGAGCCTGCGGGCCATAGTAGCCGCCGGGCGTGGCGTGCGGGTCGATGGCCGCCATCAGGGTCGGCAGCGCCGCCTGCGGTACCGGCTGGAACAACAATGACAGATAGCGTCGTGCGAGACCGGCCGGGCTGGCGTTGCCCATGCCGTTGACCACCAGTTCCGTCCGCGCCACGCCGGGATGCGCCGCGATGCTTGCAATGCCCCAGCCATTGGCGTCGCTTCGCCGCTGCAGCTCGAACCCAAACATCAGGCAGGCGAGCTTGCTCTGGCTGTAGGCAACCATCGGCTCGTAGTGGCGCTCCGACTGCAGATTGGCAAAATCGATCCTGCCCTGTCGCGCAGCGATGCTGGCCAGCGGCACCACCCGGGGCGCGGGCGCGGCGACCAGCTGGGGCAGCAGCCTCGCCGTCAGGGCAAAGTGGGACAGGTAGTTGGTGGCGAACTGCAGTTCGAGGCCGTCGCTGCTCAGCACGCGCTGTGGCGGGGCCATGACGCCGGCATTGTTGACGAGGATATCGAGGTGGCCATGTGCGCCGGCGAAGCGCTCGGCGAAGGCGGCGACATTGGCAAGGGCGGAGAGATCGAGGCTCTCATACGACACCTTGGCGCCCGGCACTTCGGCCCTGATGCGGGCGAGGGCTGCAGCGCCCTTGTCGGCGTTGCGGCCGGTCAGCACCACGTCGGCGCCGGCGCGCGCCAGCTCCAGCGCGGTTTCGTAACCGAGCCCGCCGGTGGCGCCGGTGATGAGGGCAAGCTTGCCCGATTGATCCGGAATGTCCTTGGTCGACCAGCTCATGGCTGCACCTCAATAAGAGAACGATGGTCTGCAATTAAGAGACCGTCGGTCTGCTTTCAAGGTGCCACCAAAAGAAAAGGCCCGGGATCACTCCCGGGCCTCGGAATTGCTGAAGGCCAAAGGCCTCCGGATTGCTTACTTCACCGGGCCGACTTCGACGAACTTGCCGTCCGTGACGCCGACTTCAACGATGATGCCGTCGACGTCGCCGGCCTTGTCGAAGTCCGCCGGACCACCGGCGCCGTCATAGTCGATATCGGTGCCGGCCTTGATCAGCTCGAGTGCCTTGGCCCACTCGCCGGGCAGGATCTTCTCGCCCGGAGCCGAAGCGACTTCACGCAGGGCGGCCGAGAGGCCTTCACGCTTGGCCGAACCGTTCTTCTCGATCGCGAGCGCGAGGAGGAACGCGGCGTCATAAGCCTGCGGCGCATAGGTCGCCGCCGGGTCCTGGCCGGCGTCGGTCGCCAGCTTGATGTAGGTGTCGGCCGAGGCACCGGTATAGGCGCCGGCGCGGGTGGCGATGATCTTGCCGTTGACGGCAGCCGGATCGAGGCCGGTCACCAGGTCGTCGCCGATCATCCCGTCGCCGCCGACGAACGCGGTGAATTCGCCGCCTTCGATCGCCTGCTGCAGCACCGTCTTGCCCGAGCCCGAAGCGTAGGCGAGGATTACCAGGTTCTGCGAGCCGCCCGAGGACAGCTGGCCGAGCTCGGCGCGATAGTCGGCCTTGCCGTCTTCATGCGCGATGTTGGCCGACACGGTGCCGCCATTGGCGGTGAACTGGGCGACGAACACGTCGGCGAGACCCTTGCCGTAGTCGTTGTTCACGTAGGTGACGGCAACGTCCTTGATGCCCTTCTGGATCAGCAGATCAGCAAGCTTCACGCCCTGGAAGGCGTCCGACGGGGTGGTGCGGAAGACCAGGTCGTTGTCTTCGAGCGTGGTGAGCGCCGGGGCCGAAGCCGACGGCGAGATCTGCACGACGCCGCCCGGGATGCCGGCAGCAGTGGCAGCGCCGATGGTGGCGCCGGTGCAGAAGGCGCCGACGATGGCGGTCACCTGGTCGGTGTTGACGAGCTTGTCGGCAGCCGGGCCGGCCACGGACGGATCGCAGGCGGAGTCACCGGTGACCGAGACGATCTTGCCGCCGCCGAGAATGCCGCCCTGGGCGTTGACCTGGTCGAAAGCCAGCTGGGCGCCGGCAACGATCGGCGGCGCCAGGCTTTCGATCGGCCCGGTCAGATCGCCGAGAATGCCGATCTTGACGTCTTCGGCGAGCGCCGGAACTGCGAGACCGAGCACGGTCGCGGCAACGGCGAGGCCAAGGATACTGGATTTGTTCATGATGTCCCTCTGCAAAGTCGCTCCGCCGTGCGGCGTTGTTTACCGCCGTCTCCATCGAAGCAACAATCAACGGGGGCACAACCCATGCCCCACTGCGGGCGATATTGCATAAATTGCGAAGGCGAGTCATCCGCTTTTGATCAAGTGGTAAAAGCCCGGCCAGGCATTTGTCTTCAGGGGTTCCGGCCTGGAGTTGGATGGCGTTTCGTTGACCCGCCCTCCCCCTCCAGGTTCTTGCTTTGTCGCAAGATCGAACCGGAAAAGTCTGCAACTTTTCCTGATCGTGCTTATAAGTTCGACCTCCAGATCCGTTCCTCGTGCCGGTCCGATGACAAAGTTGCTCCGCTGCCTTTCCATTCTCGCATTGGCCCTGACGCTGGACAGCGTCATGGCTCATGGGGCCCTGGCACAGGAGTCGGTGCAGACGCTCGATCCGCCGGCCGAGGGCGCCGCGGCCGACCCGGCGATCGGCGAGGCGCCGCCTCCGCCGCCTTGCGGTACGCAGCAACTGGCTATTGCCCGCATGGCGTGGCCGTCGTCGGCGCTGCTGGCCGAGGTGCATTCGCGGCTCCTGACCGCCAACTATTTCTGCAACGTCGCGGTGCAGGAAGGCGACCTCGCCGCTACCGGCTCGTCGATGGGCGCCACCGGCCAGCCGGCCGTGGCACCGGAGCTGTGGATCGGACGGATCGCCGATATCTGGAATGCCGCGATGAAGGGCCAGAAGGTGCGGCAGGCCGGCACGCCCTATGCCGATACGACCTTCGAAGGCTGGTTCGTGCCCGAATATGCCGCGACGCAGTGGCCGGAGGTGACGACCATCGACGGGCTCAAGGCGCATGCCGCCGATTTCGGCGACGGCAATGGGCGGGGCAAGTTCATCTCCTGCCCGATCGACTGGGGTTGTGCGGTGGTGAACCGCAACATGCTGCGTGCCTATGGGCTCGACCAGCTGTTCGACATCGTCGAGCCGGCCAACCGGTTCGAGCTCGATACGCTGATCGCCGAGGCGGTGGGGCGCAAGGAGCCGATCCTGTTCTATTACTGGCAGCCCAATGCAGTGCTGGCGCAGTTCGCCTTCAAGCCGGTGACGCTCGCTGCTTACGATCGGGATGCGTTCCTGTGCATGGGGCGCACGACCTGCGCCTCGCCGACACCGACCGGCTTTGCCCCCGATCCGGTGGTGGTGGCGCTGGCCGAGTGGGTCTATCTCGACGCGCCGCAGGTCGCGGCCTATTTCGGCCGAGCCCGCATGCCGTTCGCCGAAATGAACCTGATGCTGCAGCAGCTGGGCGAGGCGGGAGAGACGGTGGAAACCGTGGCAGACCGCTTCGTCGCCGAGCGCAGCGAAGTCTGGCGCCCGTGGGTCGGGCTGCCGCCGTTGGAAACGCCTACCGAGCCGGCGCCGCAGTAACCCCTTTTTAGCCAAGCCTGCCGATGCAGGGGCGGCAGTTGCTGCACTGTCACGAAGCATGGCTAGCCTGCTTGGCCGATCATCCGGCGCCATCGCCCTAGGCGCTTGTATTCGCTGTCATAATCTCCCGCCGTTAGGCCTTCCGAAAGCTTATGGGAGGAGGCTGCCGCGCGATCGTCGCGCGACAGGCCGCGGGGTATCGATCTTGTCGCGCTTTCGAACCGGAGAAGTTTCTCAGCTTTTCCTGAAAGCGCTCCAGCGGAGCCAGGAGGCCCTTTCGTTGCAACGCCAAGCCTCGCTGCAGCATGTCATCAAGACCTACCGGCTGGTATTCGCCGGAGTGGCGGCGCTGATCGTGGTGACAGGAGTGACCGCGCTCATCGGCTATTTCACCGATCCCCGCGCCATCGAAATGGTGGTGGTGCGGGTACTGGCCGGCGCCAGCCTGTTGCTGCTGCTGCGCTGGGGTTATGTGCGGCTGAAGCAGGAGCTGGCGAGCGCTGCCGAGGAGCAGCGGCAATTGCTCGATCTCGCCTATCGCGACGCGCTGACCGGAGCGCATACGCGCTCTTATTTCTTCAGCGCGCTCAAGGAGAGCCTGCACGGCAACGACCACCCCGTCGCCTACATGCAGATCGACATGGACAAGCTCAAGGTGCTCAACGACTCGCACGGCCACGGCGCCGGCGACGCCGCGTTGGTGCACCTGGTAAAGACGCTGAAGACGTTGCTGCCGGATGCGCTGATCGGCCGGCTCGGCGGCGACGAATTCGGCATCGCGCTCGTCGGCCAGGACAGCCGGCCGGCGCTGGTGCGGCTGGGTGATCAGATCCTCGCCACGCTGGGTCAGCCGATCAACATCGACGGCCGGCCGATCCGGCTTTCGGCAACCATCGGGGTGGCGCTATGGCCGCAGGACGCTGCCGGGGCGGATGAGCTGATCTCCAAGGCTGACCTGGCGCTCTACAAGGGCAAGAAGGAGGGCAGGGCTGCGACCGTGGCGTTCGAGAGCGAACTGATGGCGGACGAGCGGCACAAGCGTTTCGTCGAGCGCGACCTGCGCGCCGCGCTCCTCCTGAACGAGCTCGAGCTGCACTACCAGCCGATCTTTGCCGTCGACGGCACGACCCTCCTCAGCCATGAGGCGCTGGTGCGCTGGCAGCACCCGGTGCGCGGACAGGTGCCGCCGAACGACTTCATCGGCATTGCCGAGCAATCCGACCTGATCGACAAGCTGGGCGACTGGGTGCTCCGCCGCGCCTGCGCCGACCTCGCCGCGCTGGGAACGCCGCATGTCGGCATCAATGTTTCGGTGGTGCAGTTGCGGCGCGGCGATCTCGCCGAGCGCTTCGCAGATATCCTGATGGAGACCGGGACCAGCGGCAGCCAGATCGTCATCGAGATCACCGAGTCGCTGCCGCTCAAATCCGGGACGGTAGAGCTCAGCAATATCGAGGCGTTGCGGGCGCTCGGCGTGCGGGTGGCGATCGACGATTTCGGCAGCGGCTTCGCCAGCCTCGAATATCTCAGGGGCTTTCCGTTCGACATCATCAAGATCGACCGCTCCTATGTGGCCAACCTGCCGGGCAGCCGGATCGACGGGCTGATCGTCTCCTCGATCGCCAAGATCGCCCAGTCGCTTCAGGTCGAGGTCATCGCCGAGGGGGTGGAGACGGCCGAGCAGTTGGAGTTCCTGCAGCAAGCCGGCGTGACGGCGCTGCAGGGCTACCTGCTGGCCCGGCCGGAGCCGTTGCGATCGCGGCGCTTTGCTTCCGCCGCCTGACGGCGTAGGCCTGATCCATGAGCATCGAACCTCCCGTCGACATCCGCATGGCCGAGCCGCATGAGGCGGGGGCCATTACCGCCATCGTGATGGCGGCCTATGCCAAGTGGGTGCCGTTGATCGGGCGCGAGCCGATGCCGATGCGGGTCGATTACGAAAAGGCCGTGCTCGAGCACCGGTTCGACCTGGCGGTCGAAAATGGCGCCATTCTCGGGCTGATCGAGACGGTTCCGCACCCCGATCACCTGTGGATCGACAATGTCGCAGTCGCGCCGGCTGCGCAGGGCCGCGGCATCGGGCGGATGCTGCTGGCGTTCACCGAGGAGCGGGCGATCGCGGCCGGTCATCCCGAGTTGCGGCTCGTCACCAATGGCGCGTTCGAAAGCAATATCGCGCTCTATGCCCGGCTCGGGTTTGCGGTGGATCGGATTGAGGATTTCCGCAACGGCAAGGCGGTCTATATGCGCAAGCCGTTCCACGGAACCTAATCCAAAGTCGTGAGACTTAGGGCGGGCGCTGCCGCGCCTTGCCTCTCGGACGGCGCGATGTCTATAAAGGCTTCCGGGAAGACCCAGGCATATCTATCGGAGTATGTGATTTGGACGTGAAGCGGATCAACGACCACGTGAGCGTGTCCCCGCAGATCAGCCCCGAAGATGTGGCCGCCATCAAGGCCCAGGGTTTCGTCGCTATCATCAATAACCGGCCGGACGGGGAATCCCCGGACCAGCCCAGTAGCGCGACGATCGAGCAAGCGGCGCACGACGCCGGCCTCGCCTATCACTACATTCCGCTCGGCCGCGAGGGCGTCAGCGCCCAGATGGTCGAGGAGACCAAGCAGGTGCTCGAGGGGAGCACCGGCCCCGTGTTCTGCTACTGCCGTTCCGGCACCCGCTCGACCACCCTGTGGGCGTTGAGCCAGGCCGGCAAGGCGCCTGCCTCCGAGATCATCTCGGCGGCGGCGAATGCGGGTTACGACATGTCCCACCTCGCGGGACATCTGAGCCAGAAGTAACGGCCGAAAGGCCGCGACGACCCCTTTCCGGCACCTGAGAGTGCCTCAATCCCCTCTGCTCGGGTAACATCGATGCCGATCAAGAAGATCCTTGTCGCCAACCGCAGCGAAATCGCCATCCGGGTGTTTCGCGCCGCCAACGAACTGAACATCAAGACGGTCGCCTGCTACGCCGAAGAGGACAAGCTGGCGCTGCACCGGTTCAAGGCCGACGAAGCGTACCTGATCGGCAAGGGCAAGGGCCCGGTCGAAGCCTATCTGCAGATCGACGAATATATCCGCATCGCCCGCATCTCGGGCGCCGACGCGATCCACCCCGGCTATGGCCTGCTCTCGGAGAGCCCCGAATTCGCCGATGCCTGCGAGGACGCGGGGATCATCTTCATCGGGCCGCGCGCCCAGACGATGCGCGACCTCGGAAACAAGGTGGCGGCGCGCAACATGGCGATCGCCTCGAAAGTGCCGGTGGTGCCGGCGACCGAGGCGCTCCCCGACGATATGGATGAAGTCAAGCGCATGGCCGCCGAGATCGGCTATCCGCTGATGCTGAAGGCCAGCTGGGGCGGCGGCGGCCGCGGCATGCGCCGGATCATGGACGAGAAGAACCTCGTGCACGAGGTGTCCGAGGGCAAACGCGAGGCAAAGGCGGCGTTCGGCAAGGACGAGATGTATCTCGAAAAGCTGATCGAGCGCGCCCGCCACGTCGAGGTGCAGCTGGTCGGCGATGACCACGGCAACCTGGTGCACCTGTTCGAACGCGACTGCTCGGTGCAGCGGCGCAACCAGAAGGTGGTGGAGCGGGCGCCGGCGCCATATCTCAGCCAGCAGGTGCGCGACGACCTCACCGGCGCGGCGATCCGACTCGGCAAGGCCGCCAACTATCGCGGCGCCGGCACGGTCGAGTTCCTGCTCGATGCCGATACCGACAAGTTCTACTTCATCGAAGTGAACCCGCGCATCCAGGTCGAGCACACGGTGACCGAAGTGGTCACCGGCATCGACATCGTGAAGGCGCAGATCCGGCTGCTCGAAGGCGCGGTGATCGGCACGCCAGAGTCCGGCGTGCCCAAGCAGGACGACATCCGGCTCAACGGCAATGCCATCCAGTGCCGCGTCACGACAGAAGACCCGGAACACAACTTCATTCCGGACTATGGCCGCATCACCGCCTATCGCGAGGCGACCGGGTTCGGCGTGCGCCTCGATGGCGGCACCGCCTATGCCGGCGCGGTGGTCACCCGGTTCTACGATCCGCTGCTCGAAAAGATCACCTGCTGGGCGCCGACCGCCGACGAGGCGATCGCCCGCATGCACCGGGCGCTGCGCGAGTTCCGCATCCGCGGCGTCGCGACCAACCTGGCGTTCCTCGAGAACATCATCACCCACCCGGATTTCATCGAGAACCGCTACACCACGCGCTTCATTGACACGACGCCGGCGCTGTTCGATTTCAAGCAGCGGCAGGACCGGGCGACCAAGCTCCTCACCTACATTGCCGACGTCACCGTCAACGGTCACCCGGAAGTGCGCGACCGGCCACGGCCGCCGGCCGATGCCGCGGCGCCGGTGGTGCCGGAATACGAGCCGCTGATCGTCGTCGAGGGGTCGAAGCAGATCCTCGACCGCGACGGGCCGAAGGGCCTGGCACGCTGGATGAAGGCGCAGCAACAGGTGCTGTTCACCGACACGACGATGCGCGATGCGCACCAGTCGCTGCTCGCCACCCGGATGCGCTCGTTCGACATCACGCGCATCGCGCGCGCCTATAGCCGCGGGCTGCCGAACCTGTTCTCGCTCGAATGCTGGGGTGGCGCGACGTTCGACGTGTCGATGCGCTTCCTCAACGAGGATCCGTGGGAGCGCCTGGCCGCGGTGCGCGAGGGCGCACCCAACATCCTGACGCAGATGCTGCTGCGCGGTTCGAACGGCGTCGGCTACACCAACTACCCCGACAACGTGGTGAAGTTCTTCGTCCGTGAAGCGGCGAAGGGCGGGGTCGATGTGTTCCGGGTGTTCGACTGCCTCAACTGGGTGGAGAACATGCGCGTCTCGATCGACGCGGTGATCGAGGCCGACAAGGTGGCCGAGGGCGCCATCTGCTATACCGGCGACCTGCTCGATCCGGATCGGGCCAAGTACGACCTCAAATATTATGTCGGGCTGGCGAAGGAACTCGAAGCCGCCGGCGCGCATGTGCTGGGGCTGAAGGATATGGCGGGGCTGCTGAAGCCCGCCGCAGCCAAAAAGCTGATCGAGACGCTGAAGCAGGAAATCGGCCTGCCGATCCATCTCCACACCCACGACACCTCGGGCGCCGCGGCGGCGACGATCATGGCGGCAGTGGAGGCGGGCGTCGATGCGGTCGATGCGGCGATGGATGCGCTCTCGGGCACTACCTCGCAGCCGACGCTTGGCTCGCTGGTGGCGGCACTGAAGGACGGGCCGCGCGCGCCGGGGCTCGACCAGAAGGTGATCCGCGAGATCTCGTTCTACTGGGAGGCGGTGCGCAACCAGTATCGCGCCTTCGAGAGCGACCTGAAGGGCGGCGCCTCGGAAGTCTACCTGCATGAAATGCCCGGCGGGCAGTTCACCAACCTCAAGGAGCAGGCGCGTTCGCTCGGGCTCGAGAGCCGCTGGCACCAGGTGGCGCAGACCTATGCCGACGTGAACCAGATGTTCGGCGACATCGTGAAGGTGACGCCGTCATCGAAGGTCGTGGGCGACATGGCGCTGGCCATGGTGTCGGCCGGGCTGACCCGCGCCGATGTCGAGGATCCCTCGCGCGATATCGCCTTCCCGGATTCGGTGGTCGGGTTCTTTGCCGGCGACCTGGGCCAGCCACCGGGTGGCTTCCCCAAGGCGTTGCAGAAGAAAGTGCTGAAGGGCAAGAAGCCGCTGACCGAGCGGCCCGGGTCCTACCTCAAGGATGTCGATCTCGAGGCCGAGCGGAAGAAGGTGGCCAAGGACATTGGCGGCGAGGTCGATGACAAGCGGCTCGCCTCGTACCTGATGTACCCCAAGGTTTACTCGGACTTCGTCAAGACACAGGACAAGTACGGCCCCACCGAGGTGCTGCCGACGCCGATCTATTTCTACGGCCTCAAGGAGGGCGAGGAGGTGTTCCTCGACCTCGAGAAGGGCAAAACCCTGGTGCTGACCTACCAGGGCCGCACCGAGACCAACGAGAAGGGCGAAGTGCGCGTCTTCTTCGATCTCAACGGCCAGCCGCGCACCATCACCGTGCCGGACCGGCTGAAAGTCGGCGAAGTGAAAGTCCGCGCCAAGGCGGCGCTGGGCGATGCCAAGCAGATCGGCGCGCCGATGCCGGGCGTCATCTCGTCGCTGGGCATCAAGGTCGGCGACAAGGTGGTGGCCGGCGACGTGCTGCTGTCGATCGAAGCGATGAAGATGGAAACCGCCATCCACGCCGAAGCCGACGGCACCGTTGCCGAGGTTACGGTGAAGCCGGGCGACCAGATCGACGCCAAGGACCTGCTGGTCCGTTTCGAATGAGCCTCAGACTTCCGCGCCCATTGCCGTTGCGATGGTGCGGAAGTCCCTCTCGCTGATTTCGAACAGGCCGAAGCGCATCTGGTAACCCCAGTTGGCCTTGCCACGGGTGAACTCGAGCCGTTCGAGCAGTGGCACGATCGGGGCCTCTGCTGCTTCGACGTAATCGACATTCCGCCGCCATGGCGTGAAGTCGCCGCCCATCACGCCCTGGTAAAGCTCCTCGTCCCGCACCCGGCCAATGGTGGTGAAGCTTTGCAGGCGATCCCTGCCGCCGATGGTTTCGGCCGGCGAGTAATAGGCCACCCCGTCGCCGGCGCGGATGCGCTGCAGCGGGGCCTTCTTGCCGTGGTTCACCTGCATGAAGCCGTCGCGCCCGCGACGGGCGTGCTCAGCCGAGGCCACTGCGATCCAGTACTTGGTCATGTCGAAGTCTCCGTTAATACGGAGACCGATCTCACTGCAGGCTGTCAGAAACCGGCAGTGGTTATTGATTTGTGTCGCGCTTTCGAACCGGAAAAGTCTGCAACTTTTCCTGAAAGCGCTAGCGACGACGGTACGTGCCGTCGATCACCTTGGCCCCGTCAGCGGCGCGCCGATAGACCGGTGCCTTCTGCGGCAGCAGCTTCACGATCAGGCTGACGAGCAGCGGCACGACGATGAAATCGTCGACCCAGCCGAGCAGCGGGATCACGTCGGGGATCAGGTCGATCGGGCTCAAGAGGTAGGCCGGCACCAGCAGCATCAGCGCCTTCAGGTGCACCGGCGTCTCGGAGGAGACGAAGGCCTGCCAGAGCGTTGCGAGTTCCTTGCGGAAGGTGAGAAAACGGGCGAGGAGCGAGAACCTGTTCATGCACCAGAAATGGTCTCCGCCGGCGCCAGCTTCAAGAGGTGCTGCAGTCGGTCGCAGGCACCGACTGGCGGGGAATGCGCGTCCGCCGCGACAGTAGCCTGGAGTGAAGGGCCCGACAGGCTCCGGGCCCTTCCGATATCCTCACGCCGCGAGCGGTCCCGGATCGTCATCGGGGTCGTCGTTGGTCACGGCGATGACCTGCAGTCGCTGCACGGCGCCGTTGCGATCCAGCCAGGCCATCTGGTGGCCGGGGCGCGTCCCCAACAGCGCAGCGCCGTGCTCGGAGGTAACGGGCAGGCTGTAGCCTCCCGAGCCTGTGGCATTGTCGGGGAGTACCAGCTTCGCGGTTCGCTCAACGCCTGGTACGGGAGCGTAGCGCACGATGCTGCCGATGCGGACGACGTCGGCTGGCACCATGCCGTCCGGGATGATCCTGGCGCGGTCGAGTTCGTAGAGCAGCAGGTCGGCGTTGCGGCCGCGTTCTCCAACATGGGTGAGCGCGACCACCGTCAGCCGGTGATGCTCGGTCTTGCCCACCACGATTTCGGGAGATTGCATCCAGTCCGTCAGGGAGATGGTTGTCATGGCGTTTCCTTCGGAGCTCCGAGCTCCCTCAGATCGAACACTGAGATGGGTGTCGGCCTTGGCGCCGGCGGCCCATGGGGCTTCTCGTGGCACCAGGGACATCTGGCGGCCCCGCGCGGGCGTGCGCCCTTGCAGGACCGGCAGTAGCGCAGCGCCGGCATTCATTGCCCCTCCTCACCCGGCGGCTGCGTGCTGGCCCAGCTGTGCAGCAGCCGTGCCCGATCATCGAGGGACAACAGCCGTATGGTCATGACCTCGGTCTTGATCGGGGTCTGCTGTGGCAGGCTGTAGCTCAGGTCGGAGAGGTGGTGCTCAACCCATTGCCGAAAGCGGCGCAGCTTGTTGCCGCCGCTGATCGGCAGGGTCACGGAGTACTTGAAAGTCATGATCGTCGCCTTGTGCGCGTGCGCAATCGAGAGCGCCCCGCGGGACGACACATCGCCCCGGGGCCGACCGATCGGCATGCTGTTTTGGGTGAGTGATGAACGCTCCTGATGCCGCCCTTGCCGTTCGGCAGATGGCGACATCAGGCAATCAGCCTGCCCGGCTGAGGCGACTTCCTATGGGGCAAGCTGTTGCGGAGAACCTGTTCATGGGCGCCATCATGGCCAAAGCCGGCGCGAAGTCAAATCGCCCCTTGGACGCAGCGTCGACGCCGCGACTGGCCGGCTATTTCAGTCCGCCGCGATCCTTCAGCAGCTTGACGATCGCCATGGCGTGGCCGTGACCGAGCTGGTAGTCGGCCTTCAGCCAGTCGGTAATCTGGGTGGCTTTTGTCCCGGCTTTGGTAAAGCCTTTTGCGGTGGCGAGGTGGATCCACTGGTCCGGCGTGACGCCGGTCTGCTTCTCGATATTGTCGAGATAGGCTTGGAAGGTCATGGGCGGCTCGCTTCAATCGGTCACGCAATCGTAACATTGCGCCCTCAACCTCAAAGGCCTATTTGCTGAGGCGACAAGTCCATGACTGTCGCGCTTTCGAGCTGGAAGAGTCTCCAGCTCCTGCTGAAGCGCTCCAGGGGTTTTCGATGAGCATTTCTCCCCGCCGGCACTCGGTCGGCGTCAATGTCGGTGGCGTGATGGTGGGCGGCGGCGCACCGATCGTCGTCCAGTCGATGACCAATACCGATACCGCCGATATCGAGGCGACGGTGCGCCAGGTGGCGCAGCTATGGCGTGCCGGCTCGGAGATCGTCCGCGTCACTGTCGATCGCGACGAGGCGGCGGCGGCGGTGCCGCATATCCGCGACCGGCTGGCGGCACGCGGCGTCAACGTGCCGATCGTCGGCGATTTCCACTATATCGGCCATAAGCTGCTGACCGATCATCCGGCGGCCGCCGAGGCGCTGGCCAAGTACCGCATCAACCCGGGCAATGTCGGCTTTAAGGCCAAGCGCGACACGCAGTTCGCGACGCTGATCGAACTGGCGATGAAATACGACAAGCCGGTGCGGATCGGGGTGAACTGGGGGTCGCTCGACGAAGAGCTGCTGACCCGGCTGATGGACGAGAACTCGGCTTCGGCGACGCCGGTTTCAGCGGCCGCGGTACAGCGCGAGGCGATCATCCAGTCGGCGCTGCTCTCAGCGCAACGGGCCGAGGAGCTTGGGCTCGGGCGCGACAAGATCATCCTCTCGACCAAGGTTTCGGACGTTCAGCACCTGATCGCGGTCTATCAGGACCTCGGGGCGCGCTGCGACTATGCGCTGCATCTGGGGCTGACCGAGGCCGGCATGGGCTCGAAGGGCATTGTCGCCTCGTCGGCGGCGATGGGGATCCTCTTGCAGCAGGGCATCGGCGACACCATTCGCGTATCGCTGACGCCGGAGCCGGGCGGCGACCGCACGCAGGAAGTGCGGGTGGCGCAGGAGTTGCTGCAGACCATGGGCTTCCGGCAGTTCCTGCCGGTGGTGGCGGCCTGCCCGGGGTGCGGGCGCACCACGAGCCAGACCTTCCAGGTGCTGGCCAAGGAAATCCAGGATCACCTGAGCGCTTCGATGCCGGAGTGGAAGGAACGCTATCCGGGCGTCGAAAGCCTGTCGGTGGCCGTGATGGGCTGCATCGTCAACGGCCCGGGGGAGAGCAAGCACGCCAATATCGGCATCTCGCTCCCCGGCACCGGCGAAACCCCGGCGGCGCCGGTGTTCGTCGATGGCCAGAAGGTCGCGACGCTGCGCGGCGCTGACGTCGCCGAGCAGTTCAAGGTGATGGTCGCCGACTATATCGAAAAGCGTTTCGGCACGGCCGAGAAGACCGCCGCGGAATGAGCCGGCTGCGCAACTGGCTGTTCACCGGCGAAGCGGCGCGGCGGCGCTGGCTGTGGCTCGGGGTGCTGGCCGTGCTGCTCATCGTGCTGTGGCTGACGGGTAACCTCAGGCAGCAGTAGGGCGACCGGCGCCGGCTTGTTATGCTCCCGGCATCAGAATCGCGCCGAAGGCCAGCCATGCAGAGCCCGAACCTGCCCGAGCCGCCCTACTACATGGTCAGCTTCGCCTCACAGCGGACGCCAGGCGACCATGGGCACCACGAGATGGGCGCCGCGATGCTCGAGCTGGCGCGCCGGCAGCCGGGCTTTCTCGGCTTCGAAAGCTGCCGCGATGCCAGCGGCTTCGGCATCCTCAACTCGTTCTGGACCGACGAAGAGAGCATACGCAACTGGAAGGCCGTGGCCGAACACACCGAGGCGCAGCGGCGCGGGCAGGCCGAATGGTACACCGGCTACCAGATCCGCATCGCACTGGTGCAGCGGGCCTATGGGTTCGAGGGGCGGGAGAGAGCCTCCGAAGCCGGTGCGGGCTGACCCGCACCCCTCCTCCCCGCAAGGGGGAGGGAGACCCTCACACCGGCATCGTGGCTCTCGCGTCTGCGGGGAGGATCAAAGGTGGGCGTCGGCTGCCACCAGCTTGGGCCGTCAGCCCGCTAGCTCTGCCGTTCGGCGAAGAACCGGGCGGTGGCGCGGAGGCCGTCGGCGCGGTGGTCGAAGGGGAGCAGCGCGGTGAGTGCGTTGTGGATGACCTCGGCGAGCTGGCGCTGGGCGGCTTCGACGCCGATGCGGGCGACGATGGTTTGCTTGCCGGCCTCGGCGTCCTTGCCGGTGGCCTTGCCGAGCGTTTCGGCCGAGGCGGTGACGTCGAGGATGTCGTCAGCGAGCTGGAAGGCCCGGCCGGCGGCCTCGGCGTAGCTGGTGAGATGCGCGAGGTCCGTATCGGAGGCGCCACCGAGGATGGCGCCGATACGGACGGCGGCGCGGATCAGCGCACCGGTCTTCATCGCCTGCATCTGGGCAATGGCGCGCTCGGTGAGAAAACTCGTCTCGCCCTCGATATCGCGCATCTGGCCGCCGACCATGCCGCCGGCTCCGGCGCCGGTCGCGAGCTCGGCAACGAGGCGAACACGAATGGCGGAATCGGGATGCGCGGCTTCATCGGCGAGCAGCGCGAAGGCGTGGGTCAACAGCGCATCACCGGCGAGGATGGCGGTGGCGTCGTCATAGGCCTTGTGGACGGTGGGCTGGCCGCGGCGCAGGTCGTCGTCGTCCATCGCCGGGAGGTCGTCATGCACCAGCGAGTAGCAGTGGATCATCTCGACGGCGAGGCCGGCGGTGGCGGTGGCGGCAGGCGCGATACCGAAGACGCCGGCGGCCTGCCGGACCAGCAGGGGCCTGAGGCGCTTGCCGCCGCTGAGGCTGCCGTGGCGCATCGCGGCGATGAGCCGATCGGGAGGAATTCCGGGGCCGGAAAGGGCAGGGGCGGCGAGCAAGGCGTCGAGCGCCTGTTCGATATCGGCGGCGGTGCTGGCGAGTTCGTCTGGGAAGGAGTAGATCACGGTCGAGGCGTCCGGCAGGGTCGAGCGCTTGTAGCGGATTTGCGCCGATGCAGGAACTGCGCCGGAAACCCGCAACTGGGCCAATTTCGCCCCTTCCCATCCGCGCGATTGTGCTCTATAGACGCCCCCAATTCCCGACAGACCCTGTCTGTTAGACGCCGGAACGCCTTCGGCGAAACGCTATTGAACCAGGAGTAACAACCATGGCAGTGCCAAAGCGCAAGACCTCGCCGATGAAGCGCGGGTTCCGCCGCTCCGCCGATGCGCTGGCCACCCCGGCCTATGTCGAAGACAAGGATTCGGGTGAGCTGCGTCGTCCGCACCACGTCGATCTGAAGACCGGCATGTATCGCGGCCGGCAGATTCTGCAGCCCAAGAGCTCGTAAGCCTTCGGGCCGGCGCTCCCTTGCGCACCAAACGATAGATATTCCCGGCCGGCTCCCAGATCAGGGAGCCGGCCGTTTTCATTTGTTCCAGAGGTTTTTCCGGCTATGGCCATGCGCGTCGAATCGGATTCCATGGGCACGATCAACGTGCCGTCGGAAAAGTACTACGGGGCGCAGACCGCCCGCTCGCTGGCCAACTTCGACATCGGCGGCGAGAAGATGCCGGCTGAGATCATCCGGGCCTTCGGCATCCTCAAGAAGGCAGCGGCGCTCGCCAACCACAAGCTGGGGCTCATGGACCAGGCGACGCGCGACCTGGTGGTCGCGGCGGCCGACGAGGTGATCGCCGGCAAGCTCGCCGAACACTTCCCGCTGGTGGTGTGGCAGACCGGCTCGGGCACCCAGTCGAACATGAATGTCAACGAGGTGATCTCGAACCGCGCCATCGAGATGGCCGGCGGCGTGATGGGCTCCAAGAAGCCGGTGCACCCGAACGACCACGTCAACATGAGCCAGTCGTCGAACGACACCTATCCGACGGCGATGCACATCGCCGCGGTCGAAGCGATCGAGAACTACCTGGTCGACCGGGTCATGCTGCTGCGCAACACGCTCGACGCCAAGGCGACCGAGTTCATGGGCGTGGTGAAGATCGGCCGCACCCATTTGCAGGATGCGACGCCGCTGACGCTCGGCCAGGAGATTTCCGGCTGGGTGGCGCAGCTCGACCTGGCGCTGAAGGCGATCCGCGCCACGCTGCCGCAGCTCTATGAGCTGGCGCTGGGCGGCACGGCCGTCGGCACCGGGCTCAACGCGCATCCGAAATACGGCGAGACGGTCGCGGCGGAGATCGCGACGCTCACCGGGCAGCCCTTCGTCACCGCACCGAACAAGTTCGCCGTGATGGCCGGGCACGATGCGTTCGTCGGTTCGTCCGGCGCCCTGAAGCAGCTGGCCGTGGCGCTGATGAAGATCGCCAACGACGTGCGCTGGCTGGCCTCCGGTCCGCGCTCGGGCCTGGGCGAAATCACCATTCCGGAGAACGAGCCGGGCTCGTCTATCATGCCGGGCAAGGTCAACCCGACGCAGGCCGAGGCGACCACCATGGTCGCGGTGCAAGTGATGGGCAACGACACGGCGATCGGCATTGCGGCGAGCCAGGGCAATTTCGAGCTCAACGTGTTCAAGCCGGTAATCGCCTACAACTTCCTGCAGTCGGTGCGGTTGCTGGCCGATGCGGCCAAGAGCTTCAACGACCACTGCGCGGTGGGGATCGAGCCGGATCGCGACCGGATCAAGCAGTTGGTCGATCAGTCGCTGATGCTGGTGACGGCGCTCAACCGCAAGATCGGCTACGACAATGCGGCCAAGATCGCCAAGCACGCCCACAAGAAGCGCTCGACGCTGCGCGAAAGCGCCATCGAGCTGGGGCTGCTCACCGGCGAGGAATTCGACGCCGAAGTGAAGCCCGAGCAGATGGTCGGCCCGCTCAAGCTCTGATCTGTCTGGAGCAGGGCTCTTCGTTGCATCGCACTCCGCGATTGGCACTGAGCTTCCCCCTTCACGGGGTGACACGGTGGGTGAGGTAAGGCTGGTGCCCTCAACTGATTTAGGTATCCCAGAGTTCACCCTTCCTAGGGCATCAGTGCGAAAGCGCACGGCGGGGCTGGCGGGGGCGGCCCGGCTTTGGCATTGTGCCCCGCACTAACCGAGCAGAGAACGCGCCATGTCCGACAATACGGTATTCATCCCCCAGGGTGGCCGCGCTTCGCGCAACGGCGCCTTCATTCCCCCGCTGCTGCTGATCCCGCTGATTGCCTACAACTTCTTTGCCTTTCTGTTCATGGGCGGCAACCCGGCCGGCTGGAGCCAGCAACTGCTGACCATTCCGATGGTCTCGGGCGTGCCGTGGTCGCTGACCGCCGGCGACCTGATCCTCGTGGTGGGCCTCGTCTGCCTGTTCTTCGAGGTGCTGAAATCCACCAATACCGGGCGCAACTCGGTGATCGAGCACATGCTCTCGGTGGTGGTGTTCGTGATCTTCCTCGTCGAGTTCCTGCTTGTCGGGGCGGCAGCCAGCTCGGTGTTCTTCATCCTGATGATGATGGCGATCGTCGACGTGGTGGCGGGCTTCACTGTCTCGATCACCGGCGCCGGCCGCGACGTGACCATGGGCGGCTGAGGCCGCCAGCATCAAAAGCGCCCTCAACCACGGTGTGTCATCCCGGCGAAGCCCATAGGCGCTAAGCTATTGCCGTGCCCACCCGCCGGCGTCATTCCCGCGAAGGCGGGAACCCAGTGGGATGCTGCGGCGCCGGTGGAGGCTGAGAGATCGCACTGGGTCCCCGCCTTCGCGGGGATGACGCCGGTAGGATGTGGCGGGCCCATGGCAGGGGTGTTGCAGGCGGTGCCTTGGGATGGGCCAAGGATCATTTCGGCATCTCAGGATGGGCTCCGGCCTTCGCCGGGGTGACACCGCGAATGTGGAACGGTCAGGCGGCCAACGGCTCAGGTAACGATGGTCTTGCGATAGCCGGCAGGCATGCGCCGGACCGTGATCTTGCTGCCATTGGCATAGGCGTCGACCGCCTGCCCGACCGGGGCGCGGCGACGCTCGCGCTGTGCAGGCAGATGCTGGCGGGCGGCGATCAGCTGGCTGAGGAAATCGGCATGGGCGGGGGCGTGCACGAGCATCAGCAGCTCACGCGGTGCCTCCTGCACCGCCGGCAGCGTGAAGACCTGCTTTGCCGTCCCCTTGTCGTCCATCGCCTCGGACCTGGTGCCGGTCCGGGATGACTGCCTGGCGAGGCAGCCTTCGCGGACCATGGGAGTAACGTCGCCATGACCGGGTGAGGTTGCAATGTTTCGTCGGCGGTTTCCCGCGTTTCATCAAGAAAGGGTTAACCGCATCACATGCCGGCGGGTACCGGCTTTCCCTATTTCGACGAAGCCCAACCCCGCGAAGGCCGGGACAAACCCCATGAAGCGATAGCTCGGAGAAGAGGGCGCGACGGGGTAGGCCTCCAGAACATCGGCTTTGTGCTCTCTCGCGTGGGCGATGGCGGCGGCGATCAGCTGCCGGCCGAGCCCTTCGCCCCGGACCTGCCGGCGGACATACATGCAGGTGAGCGACCAGACATGCTCGCCGGGCTCGTCGTCGGGGCCGCCGAGATTGCGGAAGGTGTCGCGGGGCGCGACCGATACCCAGGCGACCGGCTCGCCGTCGGCATAGCCGAGGAGACCGACCGGCACGCCGTCCGCAATGCGGCCGAGGATCTGCTGGCGCCGTGCAGGCCCCTTGTTGTCCTTGATCTCCTGAGGCGTGGCGCGCCAGGTCATGCACCAGCAGGGCTTTGGCCCGCCCGGGCCGGCAAACAGGGCTTCGAAATCCCTGGCGGTCGCTCTGGTCACCGGCTTGAAGGCCAGCTTGTCGGGCATCCCTTACCCTTTGAATTCGTCCTTCGCCTTGCGTAAAGCGGCGAACACCTTGGCCGGTTCCGTATCGGCGGCAAGCCCCATGGCTTTGGCCAGCACCGGCTGGTCAGCGCGCAGGAACGGGTTGCTGGCCTTTTCGAGCCCGAGCGTCACCGGGATGGTGTACTTGCCGGCCTCGACCATGCGCTTGACTTCGGCGGCGCGGATGTTGAGCGCCGGGTTCTTCGGGTCGACGCTCAGCGCAAAGGCGGCGTTCGAGGCGGTGTATTCGTGGCCCGGATAGACCAGCGTATCGTCGGGCAGGGCGCGCAACTCTTCGAGGCCGTTCCACATCGGGCCGGGTTTGCCCTCGAACATCCGGCCGACGCCGAGCGAGAACAGCGCATCGGCGGAGAACAGGTGCCGGCCGGACGGGTCGTAGTAGACGATGTGTCCGAGCGTGTGGCCCGGGGTCTCGATGACGATGAAGTCGGTTTCGCCGAGCGACACAGTATCGCTGGCCGAGACCAGCACTTCGAGCCCGAGGATCTTCGACGCTTCGGCCTTGGGCCCGACGACGCGCACCCCATATTCACGCTTGAGGGCCGGAATGCCCTCGACGTGGTCGGTGTGGTGGTGGGTGATGAACAGGTCGGTCAGTTTCCAGCCACGGCGCTGCAGCGCTTCCTTGATGGCCTTGGCGTCCGGCGCGTCGATCGCGGCGGTGCGGCCGCTGGCGACATCGTGGACGAGGTAGCCGAAATTGTCGGAACGGCAGAGAAAGACGTCGATCAGCAGGGGCACGTGGCGGAGTCTCCGGGTCGGGCGCGCCGCGTGGGTGGCATGCGGCGGCGAAGCATGACAGAAACTAAAGAACGTTTTCGGACAATGCCATGACCTCTCACGTCGAGCGGCTGATCGGCTTCTACAAGTCGCCCCTGGGAAAGATTTCCCGCGCCCTGCTGCGCGAGGAGGTGCTGCGCTTTGCCGGCAACGTACGCGGGTTGCGGGTGCTGGGGCTGGGGTTTGCCACGCCCTATATGCGCTTCACGCTGGAAAAGGCCGAGCGGGTGATCGCCGCCATGCCGGCCCGCCAGGGGGCTTCAGCCTGGCCGCGCGAGGGCCCGTCGCACACCGTGCTCTGCGATCCGCTGGAACTGCCGCTCACCGACGCTGCTGTCGACCTGATCATCGCGGTGCATGCGTTTGAGCATGTCAGCGACACCGAAGAGCTGATGCGTGAGCTGTGGCGGGTTTCCGCCCCCAATGCGCGGCTGATCGTCGTGGTGCCGAAGCGCCGCGGCACCTGGTCGTCGATCGACACGACGCCGTTCGGTGATGGGCATCCGTTCTCGCGCGGGCAACTGGAACGCCTGCTGCGCGACCATAGCTTCGTGCCCGAGCAGTGGCGCGATGCGCTTTACGTGCCGCCGTCGCAGCATTCTCTGGTGCTCAAATCGACGCGCTTCTTCGAGCGTGCCGGCAGGATGTTCGGGCCGACCTTTGCGGGCGTCCATTGCGTGCTGGCCCGCAAGGAGCTGTTCCCGGCGGTACCGCGGCGGAAGAAAGCCGAGCGGCTGATCAAGGTGCCGGCACTGGCCCCGCAGGCGGCGATGAAGCTGCCGCGAGAGCGCTGACGAGCCGAATTTTCGCCGCCCTAGAGCGCGCTCTCGACGTTCATTTCCGGCCTCAAATGCACCGCGACCTCGCCCGACCAGGGCTCGGTGACGCCGCGGCCGCCGCCAAGATCCTCGAGCAAGGAGCGGAAACGGTCGAGCATGGCGATCATCTGGGGGCGGGCCTGCACCAGATTGCTCATCTCGCCCCAGTCGCCGACGACGCAGAAATCACGCTCGCCGGTTCTCACCACCCAGAAATTGCGCAGGCCCGCCATGTCGGAGCTGTCGATGTCGCGGTGGAGGGCGATGAACTCCTCCTCGCGACCGGGCTTCACCCGCATATGCACGATGTTCATTGCCGTCATCGGATCCTCCTCCGTCTCGACAAGCACGCCGCGGCCCCACCCTAGCAGATGTCGGGGCAGCTGGGGCCGGGATTCCTTTGCAAGCGTGGGCGCCATCCCCTATGGTCCGGCCGATTTTTGACCCGGCTTCCCCCTCAGACATGACCGACACGCCCAAACGCCCCGTCCCGCAGCCCGGCATCCTGAAGATCGCGCCCTATGTCCCGGGCCGCTCCGACACGCCTGATGGCGTCAAGCTGGTGAAGCTCTCGGCCAACGAGTCGCCTTTGGGCGCCAGCCCCAGGGCGATCGAAGCGGTGCGGGACGCGGCCGGCCGCATCGAGATCTATCCGGAGGGGTCTTCGCGCGATCTGCGCGTCGCGCTGGGCGAGGTGCATGGGCTGGCGCCGGAGCGGATCGTCTGCGGCTTCGGCTCGGATGATATCCTCCACCTCCTCGCGCAGGTCTATCTCGGCGAGGGCGATGAGGCGGTGATGAGCCAGTATGGCTTCAACGTCTACCCGATCATCACCCGCAGCGCCTCGGCCGAGATCATCATGGTGCCCGAGACGGGCTATCGGGCTGATGTCGACGCGCTGCTTGCCGCCGTGACGCCGCGCACCCGGATGCTGTTCCTCGCCAACCCGAACAACCCGACCGGCACGTACCTGCCGGCGGCAGAGGTCGAGCGGCTGCAGCGCGGGCTGAGGTCCGACATCCTGTTGGTACTCGACAGCGCCTATGCGGAATATGTCACCGCCGAGGACTACTCTGAAGGCATCGAGCTGGTGAATGGCTCGGACAATGTGGTGATGGTGCGCACCTTCTCGAAGATGGGCATTGCCGGCGAGCGGGTGGGCTGGATGTATGGGCCCGACCACGTGGTCGACGCGGTGAACCGCATCCGCGGGCCGTTCAACGTGTCGCTGTCGGGCCAGGCGGCGGCCGCCGCCGCGGCGCGCGATGTCGAGTTCACCGCAAAGCTACGAGAGCACAATGCACGCTGGCGCAGCTGGCTCACCGAGGCGCTCCAGTCGAACGCCATCCTGGTGCCGCCAAGCCAGGGCAACTTCATCCTGGCGCTGTTCGAGGATGTGGCGACGGCGAAGGCGGCGTTCGCCGCGCTGCGCGACAAGGGCCTCCTGGTGCGCGAAATGCATGGCTATGGCATACCCGAGGGTCTGCGCATCTCGATCGGGCTCGAGGAGCACATGCGCGCCGTGGTCGAAATTCTGAAGGCGTTCGGGGCGCCGGGGGCAAGCAACTGATGTTCGAAAAACTGACGCTTATCGGCATCGGCCTGATCGGCTCCTCCATCGCCCGGGCAGTGAAGCTCAAGGGTCTCGCGAAAACCATCGCCATCACCACGCGCAAGTCGGCGACGCTCGAAGAGGCGCGGGCGCTGGGGCTGGGTGACATCTATACGCTCGACGCCGCCGAGGCGGTGGAGGGCGCCGACCTCGTCATCCTCTGCACTCCGGTCGGCGTCTATGCCGATGTGATGAGGCAGATCGGCGGGCGCCTGGCGCCAGGCGCCATCCTCTCGGACGTGGGCTCGGTGAAGGGCCAGGTGATGAAGGCGCTGGAGCCGATGGTTCCCGCGGGCGTGCATTTCATCCCCGGCCATCCGATTGCCGGCACCGAGCATTCCGGCCCGTCGGCCGGTTTCCCCGACCTGTTCGTCGGGCGCTGGTGCGTGCTGACGCCGAAGCCGGAGGTGGACCCGGTGGCGGTCGACCGGCTGGTGTCGTTCTGGGGGGCGCTCGGCTCGAACGTCGAGGTAATGGATGCCGCGCACCATGACCTGGTGCTGGCGATCACCAGCCACGTGCCGCACCTCATCGCCTACAATATCGTCGGCACGGTCGCAGATCTCGAAGCGGCAACGCAATCAGAGGTGATCAAGTTCTCGGCCTCGGGATTCAGGGATTTCACTCGTATTGCCGCCAGTGACCCGGTGATGTGGCGCGACGTGTTCCTCACCAACCGCGAGGCGGTGCTGGAAATGCTCGGGCGCTTCCTCGAGGACCTGTCTAGCCTGCAGCGCATGGTCCGCGTCGGTGACGGTGAGGGCATGCAGGCGCTGTTCACCCGCACCCGCGCCATCCGCCGCTCGATCATCACCGCCGGCCAGGAAACCGCGGCGCCCGATTTCGGCCGCCCGCACGGCACGCCGGAAGCCGTGGTGCAGCCGGCCGACATCCCCGCAGTCACCGTGCGCGAGCATGGCGGCGGCGAGGACGCCTGATCGCGAAGCGATCGTGGGTCGTTCCCGAGGTCTGTGCTCCTGGCCCACCCCCCTCCCAACCTCCCCCACAAGGGGGGAGGTGCCGTGCAGTGGGGGAGGCACGATCAAGCCTAATCCACCGGACCGGCACCTCCCCCTTGATGGGGGAGGACGGGAGGGGGTGGAGCCGCAGGTACGATGCTCGGGCAGGTCGCCTGCCAGGGCCGCTGGCGCTAAGTAATCAGAACAACGGCAGCAACTGCGCGAAGGGCACGGCGAGCAGCTTTACCTGGCCATCGGTGATGGTGAGGGTGTTGCGGAAGCTGCCATCGGCATTGGGGGCGCCGCGCAGCATGGCGAGCTGCATCACCGGCAGGAATTGGGCAAAGCGATCGAGCACGCCCTTGGTGGTGTAGTTGATCTCGCCCTCGGGGTAGCCGCCGCCATTCAGCTTCAGCGTCCCTGATATCTCGAAGCGCTCGTCGGGCTGTGGCTGGCTGCCGGCCAGTTTGGTGAGGGTCAGCGCCCCGCCGGCGGCCTGCCAGCGGCGCAGCGCATCGGGTTCGCCCAAGGCGCGAAGGTCGTCGGGCACTCCGGTGAGCTCGACTTCGGCACTGGTGTCGGCCGCCGCCACCTGCAGCCCCGGCAGACCCAGCGCCGTGGTCGAAAGGTAGCCGCGGAGCGCCGCAGTGCCTGCCGCCTTGTCGTGCAGCTCGGGGACATCGAGCAGGTGCGCTTCGGCGTGCTTGGCGCGCGCTTCGACGATCTCGCCGGCGACGGTATCGGTGAGCACCAGGTCGTCGGCCACCAGCGAGAAGCGGGCGATGCGCCAGCCCTCACCGCTGAGGCCGCGGACCAGGTCGGTCGAGGTGAGCCGGAGGCTGCCTTCCATGGCGCCGAAATCGAGCCGGCGCTGGCTGCCTGAGAAGGCGTCGGCGAGGCTGAACGGCGCCTTGGCCGAAAAGATCAGGTGCGAGGGCGCATAGACCAGCACCGAGCCCTTGAGGCCGGCAAAGGTTGCGGTGATGTCCTGGTCGACGAGTGTGGCGTCGAGGCACTCGAGGTCGAAGCGGAACGGGAAGCCGGAGACCTCGAAGGTGCCGCAAGTCAGCTTCGGGGCGGTCTCACCATCGGCCTCGCTGAGGAGCTTGACCTGTCGCGTTGCCTCACCGGCGGCCCAGAGCCAGCCGGCGGTCCACAGCCCGACCACGACGACCACCGCGATGGCGAGCCACATGAACTTCCGCAACGTCAGGTCTCCCATTCCGGCGCACCGATTGCGCGGCGCGGACCGTATCGGTAGGAACGTGACCGCGGCAAGGCGGGTGGACGTTTCGTGCAGCAGAATTCAACGCATTGGGTATTCGGCTACGGCTCCTTGATCTGGCGGCCGGGCTTTGCCTTCATCCGGCAGATGCCGGCGCTGCTGCGCGGCGTGCACCGCCGCCTCTGCGTCTACTCATTCCGGCATCGCGGCACCGAGGCGCAGCCGGGGCTGGTGTTCGGGTTGATGCCGGGCGGCTCCTGTCGCGGCATGGCGTTCGAGGTCGCCGATGCTGAGTGGGGCGGGGTACACGCCTACCTCAGCGAGCGCGAGATGGATCGCGGCGTCTACCGCGAGGCGACCCGGCAGATCGAACTCGCCGATGGCGGCCTGGTGCCGTCTCTGGCCTTCCTCGCCGATACAAGGCACCTGCAATATGCCGGCAAGCTCGCTATTGCCGAGCAGGTGCGGATCGTGCGCGCCGGGGTGGGGGAGTCCGGCGCCAACCCGGAATATGTGCTGGAGACAGCGCGGAAGCTGCATGAACTCGGGATCGTCGACCGCTATCTCGACGAGGTGGTGGCGGTGCTGAACGGTACGGATGTGCCGGTGGTGGCAGGGGCTTAGGGCTGACTGCCGTCTCTCTCGGTTGTCCTCAGGCCGCGCTCAGCCCGAGGATCGGTTCGGCGCCTTCGAGGTCCCACACCACGGTGAGCCGCTCGATGGCATCGGCGCTGGTTTCGACGTGGAAGACGCGGTCGGCGCAATCCATGGCGAGGCGGAAGCGGGCGCGGCTCACCGGGTCTTCGACGAGGTCGGCAGCACCGCCCGCCCACATGACGTGCGGGCCCAGCGCGATCAGGTAGAGTTCATCTGCCTTGAAGCTGAAATCGTCGAAGCGCAGCGGTTCCAGCGCATAGAAACGCCCCGAGCGACCGCGCCAGTTCACCGGATGCGCGGTGGCGTGCTGCAGCAGCGTACGATCGAGTGTCGGCACCATACCCCCGGCTCCTTCGATACTCGGCGAAAGAGAACGAATATAGAACAAATTTGAGCTAAATGTCAAGCACCGCCCTGCGTGACGTCTACACCTATGGGCTGCGTCGTTGATTCCGTCAAGATGTAGTGGTCTGAAGCGGGCCGGGCGCTATCCCTTGCTTCAGCTTCTCGAGCCGATCGCGCAGCTCGGGACTGATCGGGCGGTCGAGCCCCTCATCATAGGCCTCGAGGATCAGCTTGTTGGTTTCCCCCTCGATCGCCGCGATCAGGCGGCCGCGAAATTCCTCGACCGGCAGGCCCGGCGGGATGGCGGGGAGAAACCTGGCGCGGGCGGTGCCGGGCCAGAGCAGCAGGCTGTTGCGGCCCCAGAACAGGCCGGAGTTGAGCGCCACCGGCACCACTGGGATGTTCAGGCCCTGGTAGAGCCGGACCACGCCGTAGCGATAGTCGTAGGGCTCGAGCGGCGCCTTCCGCGTCCCCTCGGGGAAGATGATGATGCGGGCGCCGTTGGCGAGCGAGCGGCGGGCGTCGGAGAGCATCAGCGGGATGGCGTCGCCGCCTTTCGAGCGATCTACGCGGATGGTGTCGAAGGCCATTGCCGCCTGGCCGAAGAACGGGATGTCCATCAGCTCCTTCTTGGCAATGAAGGCGGGGCGCCGCGCCCCGGGCAGAAGTGCGAAGATGTCCCAGTCGCTCATGTGCTTACTGGCAATGATGCAGGGACCATCGGGAATGTTCTCGATTCCCTCGACGTCGGTCTTGATGCCGGCGATGAGCCGCAATGCCAGGATGTGCGAGTGGATCCAGTAGAGCGCCAGCGTCCAGCCAAACCGCGTGCGGCCCCAGATTGCGCTGATGCCGACGACGATCGCCAGCACTACGGTCTGCAGATAGAACACCGCGTAGAACAGCAGCGAGCGCAACGCCTGGCCGAGCAAAGTTGATCCTCCCCGTTTTGCGCCGGAGGGTGCCTGCGCAACGCAGTGGCCGCAAGGCGGAATTACCGGCTCACCCCTCACCCGTCTCGGCCTTCGGCCGATCCACCCTCTCCCCGACGGGGTCCGGTGAAGGCTAATCAGCCTTCACCGCGGGAACGGTGCCCCGATCGAGCCACAGCGCATTCTTCCCCCCGTCGGGGTCGCGGGACGAGGGCGTAGCCCTCGCCCGGAGGTGGCGCGTAGCGCCGGATGAGGGGGTCGAGCCCCGATGCTCTACGACGTCTTCTGCAGGAAGCGGCGCACCGTCATGCGCGAGGTGATGGCGGTCAGAGCGGCGATCACCGGCACCACGGCGAGGATGCCGAACATGCCGTCGATGCCCAGCGCGAAGCGACCGAACAGGATGCCCAGTTGCTGGCCGGCCTCCTGCGGCACCATCGAGCCGGCGGCGACGCCGACCAGCAGGAAGAATAGCAGTGCCGCGAGCCCGCCAACGATCCCGCCACGGAAGCCGATGGTCAGGAACCGGCCCTGGAACTCGCCGGCGATGAAACTGTTCGAGGCGCCGATGAAGTGCAGCACGTCGACGATCTCGCGGTTCGACGCCATGGTGCCGCGCGTCGCGAAGATGATGGCGAGCACGGTGGCGACCACGATCAGCGCCAGCACCAGCAGGCCCGAGGCGACAATGGTGCCGGCCATGACGTTGAGCTGCTGCCGCCAGGCGGCGTGGGTATCGAGGCTCGCGCCTTTCACGGCAGCGAGGTCGCGCTGCAGCTTTTCCACATCGGCTTCGGCCGGGTCGGCGAGCTGCACGACGACGAGGCGAGGGATGTCGATGGCGGTAAGGTCGAGGCCGGCGCCGAGCCAGGGCTCCAGCAGCTTCTGGCTCTCTTCGAGGCTCAGGGCGCGGGCTGAGGCGACGCCGGGCGTGGCTTCCGCCAGCGCCACCGCGGTGCGCAGGTTCGAGTCCATCACCTCGCCCTCGACCGGGCGGATCTGGATGGTCATTTCGCGGCCGACATCGGAGGACCAGGCGATGGCGGATTTCTGCACCAGCACGACGCCGCCCAGCGTCACGCCCGACAGGAACGTCATGATGGCGATCAGCAGCACCAGGGTGCGGCCGGCCACCGAGCGTTCCGGCACGATGGCGGCAGCGCGCTCGCGATTCTCGATCCCGGCGAAGCGGGGGAGCTTCAGCTCAATCGGCAAAGACGATCTCCCCCTCGTTGAGGATCATGCGCGGAAAGGGGAAGGCATCGAGCAGCGGCAGTTCGTGCGTTGCGAGGATGATGGTGGTTCCCATCTTGTTGAGTTCGGCGAACAGCCGCACCAGCCGTAGCGACAGCTCGGGGTCGACGTTGCCGGTCGGCTCGTCCGCGAGGAGGATGTCGGGACGGCCGATCACCGCGCGGGCGATGGCGGCGCGCTGTTTCTCGCCGCCCGACAGCACCGCCGGCAGCGCATCGAGGCGCTGGCCGAGGCCGACCCATTCGAGCAGCTCGGTGACATTGGCGCGGTAGCTCGCCTCGGGTTCACCGAGCACGCGCAGCGGCAGCGCCACGTTCTCGAAGGTGGTGAGGTGGTCGAGCAGGCGGAATTCCTGGAACACGATGCCGATATGGCGGCGCATCTGCAGGAGCGCATCCTGATCGAGCGAGGAGGTATCCTTGCCGAACAGGGTGACCCGTCCGCGGGTTGGCCGCAGCGACAGCAGCAGCAGCTTCAGCAGCGAGGTCTTGCCCGAGCCGGAAGGGCCGGTGAGAAAATGGAACGTGCCGGGTTCGATGCGGAAATTGAGATCGCGGAGGATCTCAGGCCCCTGCCCATAGCGCAGGCCGACATTGGAGAACTCGATCACCGGGCCATCCGCTCCGAATCAGTTGTGAGGCATCATAACAGCGGCATCCCGCCGGGGCGGGGTTCTCACCCATAATTCAGCCCAAATCTTGGTCGGCCAACGCCTCGGCTGCGGCAGTTTCGACGTTCGGGTTTGAGGAAACTTAACCCGGCGCCGCTAGCTTTCGCCCATGCGTTCACCCCAGCCAGCGACGGTCGTCATCGCCTGCCCCCATTGCGGCACGCGCTACCAGGTGCCGCCCGAAACGCTCGGGCCGCGCGGCCGACAGGTCAGCTGCGCGCATTGCGGCAAGGCCTGGATGGCGGAAGCGCAGATGGCGCCGCCCGACGACGACAAGCTGTTCACCCCGACCGAGGAAGAGGCGCTCGACCGCGAGTTCAAGGCGATCGAACATCGCACCGGCATCGCCGAAATCCCCGCTTCGCTGCGCGGGGTGATGCCTGATGGAGCGCCGCCGCCCGAAGTGGTGCGCTCGATCGCCGAGATCAAAGCCGCCATCGCCCCGAAAACGGCAGAGCAGACACCGGCTCCCGAACCTGCAGCAAAGCCCACGGCGGCCGAACGCGCGGCCAACGGCAAACTGGAGAAACGGCAGCGCGCGGTGGCGCGCCGGCTGCCGGCGGCGAAGCTGTTCCGGGTGATCCGCATCGGTGCGGTCTGCCTGCTGGTGGCCGTGGTGGCCGGTGGGCTGCTGTTTCGCACCGAGATCGTCAAGCTGGCGCCTTCGATGGCGGGGGTCTATTCGGCCCTCGGCATGGGCGTGAACGTCGTCGGCCTGGAATTTTCGGACGTTTCGACGGTGATGAGCCGGCGCGGCGACAGCGACGTGATCAGCGTCACCGCCACCATCCACGGCGTCGAAGCGCGCCGCGTCGTGGTGCCGCCGGTGGTGGTGAGCCTCCTCGATGCGCAAGGCGCGCCGCTCTACCAGTGGAGCGTCATGCCGCCGGCTCCCGATGTCGAGCCGGGCGAGGCCGTGGCCTTTTCCGCCGAACTGGCGTCGCCGCCCAAGGGCGCGACGCAGCTGCGGCTGGGCTTTGCCTCGAGCCGGCAGAACGTCGCGGCGATACCGCCCGTGGCGACCAAGGAAATTATTGAAGAGACGGTACACTGATGGCCAGAATTCTGCTTGCCGAAGACGATGATGGAGTGCGGGCGTTCGTCTCGCGCGCCCTCGCTCACATGGGCCACGATGTGGTGGAAGCCGAGGATGGCGGGCTCGCCGCCGAGGTCATGCAGGACGAGCAGGGGCGCTTCGACCTGTTGCTCTCCGACATCAAGATGCCCGTCATGGATGGCATCGCGCTGGCGCTCAACGTCGCCTCGGCCTGGCCCGAGGTCACCATCATGCTGATGACCGGCTTTGCCGACCAGCGCGAACGCGCGCACGGCCTCGACCAACTGATCTATGACGTGATCCCGAAACCCTTCACGCTGGCGCAGGTGCTGGAAAAGGTGGACGACGCCCTTGCCGGCCGGCCGCCGGAGATTATCTCTTTGGCACGTCAGGCGATGATGGGGTGAAGGCGGGGCCCATAGTCCCAACGTCATCCCCCGGTCGCTTCTCCCCTCAGGGGAACCGGACGAGGGCGTAGCCCTCGCCGGGAGGTGGCGCGAAGCGCCGGATGAGGGGTGAAGCGGTGCAATACGCGCTCGCTGCGAAGCTGAACCCCTCACCCTAGTTCCGCTACCGACCTCGCGGTCCTTGCTGCACTACCCTCTCCCCTCAGGGGAGCGGGGCTCTTGAGCCGAACCATCGAGGTGTCGGACACCGGCGAGTCTCAGGCTGGCACCTCCTGCACGCGGACGTCGAACGTCTCGGCCTTCTCCTCCATGAAGCGCAGGAACTTCAGGCCCTCGCGCTCGATCTCGGCGACGTCCTTTTTCCTGAGCTGGTGGTAGGGCGTGACGGTGAGCACCGCTGCGCCCTTCTTGTTGTCGATCGCCCAGGCGGCGGAGATGATGCCGTCGACCAGCACCGACGGCTTCGCGTCGTGCAGGAAGTCGCCGCGTTTCTCGTCGTCTTCGGCGAGCACGCGGCTGCGGTTGTCGTAGCCGAGGAAGGCATTTTCGAACAACGGCATGAAGCGGATCGGCGCGGGCGTATCGGCATCGGGGCGCGGTGCGTCTGGCAGGTCGAACAGTTCCCGGCCGTCGGGGGCGATGAAGCTGACCAGCTCGGGTCGGAGCGCCTCGAACACCTCGCTCAGCTTGGTGAGCCGCGACCAGCTCTGCATGTCGGCGACGCTGGCCGGGCCATAGGCCGCGAGGTAACGGCGGACCAGGGTTTCGCGGGCGATCGGGCGCTCATAGGGCGCCGGCAGCCAGTTGCCGATGCGGGTCAGCAGCGGTGCATGGCCGGAGCCCCAGATGCGGGTTGGCGGAATCTGGATCAGCGCATCCGAGGTTTGCAGCAGCATGGTCATCGCCAGCGGCTCGGCGGTGGGGAAGCGCTCGGCGAGGCGCTTGCCGAGCTGGCCGGCCGTCATCGGCTCGGCATCGAGCAGTTCTCGCGCCAGCGCGAGAACCTGGGCTTCGTCATTGTCGCCGAATCGCTTCCGGAAATTGCTCTGCCAAACCGACCGCAGAAATGGCTGCACCAGGGCACGGATGCCGATCAGGTCGTCGGTGGTGTGGAGGTGCAGCGTGCCGCGCATGGTGGTGGCACGAGCCAGGGCGCGGTCGATGATCAGCGCTGTCAGGGCTTCGTGGGTGAAGCCGTTCAATCGGGACCACAGGCCGATATAGGGATCGTGGGTCTGCTGCGCCTGCATGCCGAGCAGCCAGGCAATGGTCTCGGTGATCGAGATGTCGCTGCGCTCGAGCAGCATCTGGCGGGCGAGGGTGGCGCGGTTGAGCTGGCGGTCGGTCAGGGTGTTCGTCATCAGCGCCTCCTTGGATACGCATAACCTAACCGAGGCGTACTGACAGGGGCTGTCAGCAGCTTGCATGGGCCGGAATCCGGTTCGATAGTCCAGGCATGATTGCCATTCTCGCATTGCTGCTCGCCTGTCAGCTCGGCGGCGAAATCCTGGCGCGCTCGCTGGCTCTGCCGATGCCCGGCCCGGTGGTCGGGCTGATCCTCCTCGCCATCGTGCTGCTGGTGTGGGTGCAGCGCCGACCGGATCTCAAGGGCACGCTGCTCGACAAGGTCACCACCTTCCTCGTCGGCGGGCTGGGGCTGTTGTTCGTGCCGACCGGGGTCGGCGTCGTGCAGCAACTGGGGCTGCTCGGCGACTATGGCGTGGGGATCGTCCTGACGCTGATCATTTCGGCGGTGCTCACCATGCTGGCGACGGTCGGGGCGTTCCTTGCCGTGAAACGCTGGACGGGGAGGCGGCCATGAACGATCCGTTTGCGCTTTGGGTCTATCTCAGCTCGACGCCGCTGCTGTGGCTGACAGTGACGCTGTGCGTCTGGGTCGGGGCGGACTGGCTGGCGCTGAAATCGGGCCGCAACCCGCTGGTCAATCCGGTGCTGCTGTCGATCATCGCGGTCGGCGCGGTGCTGCTGGCTACCGGCACACCCTATGGGCGCTATTTCGAAGGTGCGCAGTTCGTGCATTTCCTGCTCGGGCCGGCGATCGTCGCCATCGCCGTGCCGCTGGTAACCAACCGCAAGATCGTGATGGAGAACCTGTTGCCGCTGCTCGGCGCGCTGCTGGCGGGTTCGGTGACGGCGATCGTCTCGGTGGTGCTCCTGGGCCGGCTGTTCGGGCTGCCGCCGGACGTGCTGCTTGCGCTGGTGCCGAAATCGGTGACGGCGGGTGTCGCCATGGGCATTGCCGAGCAGATCGGCGGCTCACCCTCGCTCACCGCCGTGCTGGTGGTGCTGACCGGGGTCACCGGCGCGGTGCTGGTGACGCCGATCATGAACGCCTTGAAGATCACCGACTACGCGGCGCGCGGCTTTTCGGTGGGGCTCGCCTCGCACGGCATCGGCACGGCGCGCGCCTTCGCGGTCGACCCGGTGGCCGGCACCTTTGCCGGCATCGCCATGGGGCTCAACGCAGTGCTGACCTCGGTGCTGGCGCCGGTGCTGGCGGCGTGGCTGGTGTAGGTTGCTTCACGTTTTGGGGCATTGGTTGCTCCGCCAACGCGATGTCATCCCTGCGAAAGCAGGGACCCATTTCACCGTCTGCACCAGCCGATAGTTGGGTCCCAGCTTTCGCTGGGATGACACCCGTGGGGAGGCGAGGTGAGTGGAACATCCCGACCGGTATCTCGATCGCCGACGTTCCGGTTGAACCGCCTCGGCGGCTGATCACACCCAGTCCGGCACGCTGTCCAGGGCGATCAGTTCGGCGATCGACTTGCGTGGGCGGATGACGTGCCACTTGTCGCCGTCGACCAGCACTTCGGGCACCAGCGGGCGCGAGTTGTAGGTCGAGGCCATCACCGCGCCATAGGCGCCGGCCGACATCACGGCGAGCAGGTCGCCTTCCTTTACGCCTTCCATCTTCCTATCCTGGGCGATGAAATCGCCGGTCTCGCAGACCGGGCCAACCACGTCGGCGGTGATCTGCGCCAGGTTGGAATGCACCACCGGCTGGATGTCGTGATGCGCCTCGTAGAGGGTGGGGCGGATCAGGTCGTTCATCGCCGCGTCGACGATGACGAAGGTCTTGCCGCCTTCCTTCACGTACTCGACCTTGGTGACGAGGATGCCGGCATTGCCGACGATCAGCCGGCCGGGCTCCAGCACCAGCGACACGCCGAGCGGACCGATATGCTTCCTGACGATCTCCGCATAGGCGGGCGGCGCCGGCGGGGCGTCCTCGTCGTGGTGATAGGGGATGCCGAGGCCGCCGCCGACATCGGCGTGGCGGATATCGTGCCCGGCGGCCTTGAGGTCGCGCACCAGTTCGGCGAGCAGCGCGAAGGCGTTGTCGAACGGCGTCATGTCGGTGATCTGGCTGCCGATATGCATGTCGACGCCGACGGCGCGCACCCCGGGCAGCGCCGCGATGCGGGCATAGACCTCGCGGGCCCGCGCGAACGGGATGCCGAACTTGTTCTCGGCCTTGCCGGTCGAAATCTTCTTGTGCGTGCCGGCATCGACGTCGGGGTTGATGCGCACCGAGACCGGTGCTGTCATGCCCATGGAGACGGCGACGTCGCTCAGCCGCTCGAGCTCCGGCTCGCTCTCCAGATTGAAGCACTTGATCCCGACTTCGAGCGCCCGGCGCATCTCGGCGAAGGTCTTGCCGACGCCGGAGAAAACGATGCGGTTGGCCGGCACTCCGGCGGCAATGGCGCGCTCGAGTTCGCCGCCCGACACCACGTCGGCGCCGGCGCCTTCCTTGGCGATGAGCTTGATCACCGCCTGGTTGGAGTTGGCCTTCATGGCGTACGCGACCAGCGTGTCGATACCCTTGAAGGCATCGCGCATCACCTGCACGTGGCGGCGCAGCGTCGCGGCCGAATAGACGTAAAACGGCGTGCCCACCTTACCGGCGAGGGCGGTGAGGTCGACCTCCTCGGCGAACAGCCGGTCGTCGCGATACTGGAAGTGATGCACCAAGGTCCTGCGCCCCTACGAAATCCGGGCGAAGCTCTAGGCGAAAACGCTGGGCAGCGGAAGCTGGAGTTATTGATGGGGCC
This sequence comes from Devosia sp. GW821-FHT12F11, assembly GCF_058806655.1. Taxonomy (NCBI): domain Bacteria; kingdom Pseudomonadati; phylum Pseudomonadota; class Alphaproteobacteria; order Hyphomicrobiales; family Devosiaceae; genus Devosia; species Devosia sp. GW821-FHT12F11. Next base: position 107,949 of record NZ_JBXAPX010000007.1, on the reverse strand, counting down.
GATTGGGGATGATGATGGCACCCGTCGCCATCGGGCTAGGCCTGTGCCGGCCAGTGATGCTCGATCCGTTCCGCCACCAGCTTCTGGATGGCCCAGAGGTTCCGGTCGTGGATGCCGTACTCCTCAAGCTTCGTCACGGTCGAAAGCACATACTCGGCCATCGAGCCCTTCCAGCCGTGGGCCTGCGCCAGCCGGTCGGCACGCTCCGCCAAGGTAAGACCACCGATATAGCGGGTGCTTTTGCGGTTGATAGCGAATGCGAGGGCGGTGAGCGGGCCCTCGGCGGTCGTGACCTTGATCCAGCGTCCGGGGAAGGCATTGGGCACCATGCTCATCTCGCGGCGCACCAGCTTGTCCATGTTGGCTTTGATGGTCCCAGCGGGGATGCGATAGGCGACGCTGCGGCAACTGCCGCCCCGATCGAGGCAGAGCATCAGGCCCGGCTGTTTGGGGTTGCCTCTATACCGCTGGTCGAACAAGCAGAAGTTGCGGTGCCAGCCGCTGGCGACGGCGATGCGCTGCTGGTCGAACTCGGTGGCCGGGTTCCAGATCAGCGAGCTTAAGGCAAAGATCCAGAAATCGCCTTCGGGCGCCGTATCCATGATGCGTGCAACCTCAGCATCGTAGTCGGCATCGGTCGCCGGGCGGATACCGGGGTAGTTCGGCTGCCCCGGATCCTCGATCACCGGGATGCGGGCGACATGGTCGGCAGTGAGGTGCAGGGGGCGGGGCTTGCGCGGCATCGCCGGAGCCTACTCCACCCCGCCGTCGCCGTGACCGCCGGATTTCTTCACGCTGACCGGTTCGGATTTCACGCCGGTCAGGAGTTCCTTCCAGCGGGCGGCCTGCAACGCGACGTTTTCCGGCGCGGTGCCGCCATAGCTCTTGCGGGCGGCAACCGAGCTCTCGACGCTCAGCACCTTGTGGATGCGGCTGTCGATGCGGTGGTCGATGAACTTGAAGTCCTCAATGGTGAGGCCATCGAGGGTCATGCCCTTCTGCTCGGCCAGCGCCACGATCTGCCCGGTGATGTGGTGGGCCTCGCGGAACGGGATATTGGCCTGTTTGACCAGCCAGTCGGCGATATCGGTGGCGGTGGAGAAGCCGGCATTGGCCGAGGCGCGCATCTTGTCGCGGTTGGCCTTCAGATCCTCGACCATGCCGGTCATCGCGGCGAGCGACAGTGACAGACTATCCAGCGCGTCGAAGGCGACTTCCTTGTCTTCCTGCATGTCCTTGGAATAGGCGAGCGGCAGGCCCTTCATGACGATCAGCAGGCTGGTCAGCGCGCCCATGATGCGGCCCACCTTGGCGCGGATCAGCTCGGCGGCATCGGGGTTGCGCTTCTGCGGCATGATCGACGAGCCGGTGGTGAACTTGTCGCTGAGCTTGACGAAGCCGAACTGCGACGAGGACCAGATCACCAGTTCCTCGGCGAAGCGACTGAGGTGCATGGCGCAGAGGCTGGCGGCGCTGAGCGTTTCGAGGATGAAGTCACGATCGGAAACGGCGTCGAGCGAGTTGGCAGTGGGGCGATCGAAGCCGAGCGCCTTGGCGGTCATGTCGCGGTCGATCGGGTAGGGGGTACCGGCCAGCGCGGCCGAGCCAAGAGGGCTTTCGTTGAGGCGCTTGCGCGCATCTTCGAAGCGGCCGTAGTCGCGGCCGAGCATTTCCACATAGGCGAGCAGGTGGTGGCCGAAGGTCACCGGCTGGGCGTTCTGCAGGTGGGTGAAGCCGGGCATGATGGTGGCGACTTCTTCCTCGGCCCGTTTCACCAGCGCCAGCTGCAGGGTCTTCACCTGCACCAGCAGCGTGTCGATGGCGTCGCGGACATAGAGGCGGAAATCGGTTGCCACCTGGTCGTTGCGCGAGCGGGCGGTGTGGAGGCGCCCGGCGGCGTCGCCGATCACCTCCTTCAGCCGGCTCTCGACATTCATGTGAATGTCTTCGAGCGAACGCGAGAACGTGAACTTGTTTGTCTCGATCTCGTCGAGCACGGTCTTTAGGCCGGTGATGATCGCGTCGCGATCCGCCTGGGTCAGGATGCCCACTTCCGCCAGCATGGTGGCGTGTGCGATAGAGCCGGCGATGTCCTGCTTGTAGAGCCGCTGATCGAAGCCGATGGAGGCGTTGATCTCTTCCATGATGGCGTCGGGCCCGGTCGCAAAACGGCCGCCCCACATGCGATTGCTCATCTCAACTCCAACGGTAGCACTATGACCGACCAAAGCCCCGCCCCGACCCGGAGATTGCGCCCCAGGCGGGTGCTGCTCGTCGCCCTGATCAGTGCGGCGGTAGCACTAGTCCTTACCCTCGTCATTGGCAACTTTATGCCGGCGCAGGCGACACAGTGCGATCCGCAGGTGGTGAAAGGGCAGAAGATCGATGCCGCGGCGATCGGCATGCTGGCAGCGCTCAACGGCACCGGCGAAGGGCGCGGCTATGCCGACATGTCGTTCAAGGACGCAGCGGGCGCGCCAACCACGATCGGCAACTTTGCCGGCAAGAAGCTGCTGGTGAATTTCTGGGCCAGTTGGTGCGTGCCGTGCCGCGAGGAAATGCCCGCGCTCGATGCCATCGCGACCAAGTACAATTCGGAGCAGTTCATGGTGCTGCCGATCAATCTCGATGTCGGCGAGAGCGGGCTCGAGAAGGCGAAGAAATTCCTGGCTGACGAAGGGCTGCAGAACCTGCCGCTCTTCGCGGATTCGACCTTCGATGCGTTCAAGCGGCTGCAGCAGCAGGCGGTGGCGATCGGGCTGCCGGCGACGCTGCTGCTTGACGAGAAGGGCTGCGAGCTCGCAGTGCTGCAGGGACCGGCCGAGTGGGATTCGCCCGACGGTCACAACGTCATCGACGCGCTGATCGGAACCTGACCCCATGCGCCGCATCCTCTGCGTCGGTGCCCTGACCATGGACACGATTTTCCGGCTGGATCGCCTGCCGGATGGGCCGGGCAAAGTCATTCCGCTCGATGCGGTCGAGGTCGCCGAAGGCATGGCGGCGGCCCAGGCGGCGAGCATCGTGCGGCTCGGTGGCAAGGCCGCGCTCTGGGCCTCGGCCGGCCACGATGCGACGGGCGACCGGCTGGTGCAGCAGATCTCGGGCGAAGGCGTCGACTGTTCGCGGGTGCGGCGCGTAGCTGGTTCGCGCTCGGGCTTTTCATCGATCTTCATGGATCGCAGCGGCAGTACGATGATCGTGCCGCGCTACGATCCGACGCTGATGGCGCCGCCGGAGGCCGCCCCTGACCTTGGTGGCATCGATGCGGTGATGACCGACGTGCGCTGGCCGGGCGCGGCGGCGCTGGCGCTGGCGGCGGCGAAGGCAGCCGGTATCCCTGGTATCCTCGATGCCGACATGGCGGCGCGCGAGGTGCTCGACGGCTTGTTGCCGCTGGCGTCGCATGTGGTGGCCTCGGAGAGCGCGGCAAAGCTGGTGACCGGGGCGGACGCCCCGGAGCAGGCGGCCGGGTGGCTTGCGGTCAGCCATGGCGGCTTCGTCGCGGTCACGGCCGGCGCCGATGGCTGCTGGTGGAGCGAGGGCGGCGGGATCCGCCATTCGCCCGCACCGAAAATCGAAGCGATCGATACGCTGGCGGCGGGTGATGTGTTCCATGCCGGGTTCGCGGTCGGGCTGCTCGAGGGCTGGCCGATGCGCAACGTCATCGCCTTTGCTTCGGCCGCCGCGGCGATCAAGTGCACGCGGTTCGGCGGCCGGCTCGGCGCGCCATCGCGCGCCGAGGTTGAGGCGTTTCTGGTGAAAGCGCGCTGAGTTAAGCCGCGTTCGCCGCCTGCCGCATCGGCTTGGCGTCGGCTTTGCGGATCACCCGGCAGGGGTTACCCGCGGCCAGCACGCCGGCGGGGATGTCGCGGGTGACGACGCTGCCGGCGCCGATGGTGGTGCCGTCGCCGATGCTGACGCCGCCGACGATGATGGTGCCGGCGCCGATCCAGCAGTGCTTGCCGATGCTGATCGGCTTGTTGATGCACTGGGCGCCGATCAGCTTGCCGGTCTTGGGATCGCGGCGCTCGCGCTCGTGCGGATCGACCGGGTGGCCGGCGGTCAGGAACATCACCCGCGGCGCAATGGCGGTGCCGTCGCCGATGCGGACTTCGGCGCCGTCGAGGAACACGCATTCGAAGTTGATGAACACACCCTCGCCGATATGGATGTGCTTGCCGTATTCCCAGGTGACGGGGCTCAGGACGAAACTGTCGCCGAAGCTGCCGAGCTGGTCGCGGAACATCGCGGTGCGGTTGGCCATGTCCCAGTTGGGGACGGCGTTGAGGCGGTCGAGTTTTTTCCTCGCTTCGACCTGCAGCTCGATCAGGTCCCAGTCCGGCCCTTCATAGAGCTCGCCCGATACCATCTTCTCGTAGCCCGTCTTGCTCATGGGGCCAGTCTCCTGTTCAGCGTCCCCCCGCTGAAGGCGGTTGCTTCTGCCCCGATGGGACAGCTCCCCGCAAGCGCGGAGTTTGCCGAATCATGGGCGGCTGCGCCCCGTCCGTTCAGATGGGGTTCAGGGACAAAGCCCTGGGAGGTGGAGAGCTGAACAGCCGTTCAGGCGATGCGGTCGATGATGCGACCGACGAACGCGTCGGAGCGCTGCTCCATGTCGGTGAGCGCCCGCTCGAGGTCGGCGCCAGTGGAGGCGGAGCCTTCGTTGATCTGCTTGAGCAGCATCTGGTGTTCGAGGTCGGCGCGCTTCTTGGCGACGAGCACCTGCGCGACGCCGAGGGTGTCGGCCTCGCGGAAGGCCATGCGATAGATCGACGTGTCGAGGTTCATCACACCCCTCCGGCTGGTCAGGCGATCTTGTCGACCTTGGTCCCCTGGCCGGGCGGTGGAGCGGAGCGCGCCACGCTATCGACCATCTGGATCAGCGACATTTCCATCTCGTGCGACTTCTTCAGCACGGCGATGGCGATCGAATGCTGCGTCCCCTGGGAACGTGCGGCAAGCAGCTGCGATGTCAGATCCATGTCCATCCCCGGGGTTTTATGACCGGGGCGTAAACGAAACCTTCTCGGGCCTGTGCCGGATTGGTGCGATCGTGAATCAATGGTTTACCGATCAGCGGCCGCCGAACAGCGCCACGTCGCGACGTTTCAGCGGCACGCAGAGGGCCGCCCCGACGATCAGCCCGCCGACATGGGCGGACCAGGCGACCGGGCTGGCGTCGCCGAAGACGAGGTAGAACAGCTGCACCGCCGCCCAGGCGCCGAGCATCCAGAGCGCCGGTAGTGGCAACGGGATCGGGATGGTGAGCCCAAGCAGCACATAGACCCTGGCATGCGGGTAGAGGACGATATAGGCGCCCATCACCCCCGCCACGGCGCCCGAAGCGCCGATCAGCCAGGTGTAGGTGCCCATGGCGAAGAGGATGTAGACCAGCCCAGACAGCGCGGCGCAGGCGAGATAGAAGGCGGCGAACTTCACATGCCCCAGCGCGTCCTCGATATTGTCGCCGAACACCCAGAGGAACAGCATGTTGCTGCCCAGGTGCAGCCAGTCGGCGTGGAAGAACGCGTAGGTGAGGAGTGTCAGGCCGTCGGGCAGGTAGGCCAGCCGGTCCGGCGCCCCGGCTTGCAGGAAGTAGGCGGGTACGGCGGCGTAGCTCAGCGCGAACTCGTCGAAGCTGATCCCGCTGCCATGCGCCAGCTGGATCAGGAATACGAGGACGTTCAGCCCGATTATGGCGTAGGTGACATAGGGGAACCTGATGTGCCGGACCGGGTTGCGATCGTGCAGCGGGATGAACATCAGCCGCGCGATTGCCCCTGGTCGTGGCCGAACTTGCCGGGCGTCCACAGCACGTCGCTGTCGCCGTTGGAATTGGCCACCCGCGCCATGACGAACATCAGGTCCGACAGCCGGTTGAGATAGACCAGCACGGCATTGTTGACGTCGGGTTCGGCGGCGATCAGCTCGACCACCAGCCGTTCGGCCCGACGGGTGACGGTGCGGGCCAGATGCAGCGCCACCGCCAGCGGCGTGCCGCCGGGGAGAACGAAGCTGGTCAGCGGCTTCAGCGCCTCGTTGTAGTGGTCGATCTGCTCTTCGATCCACTCGGCCTGCTGCGCGGTGATGCGCAATGAGGGCGCGGCGCCGGCCGGATCAGCGCCGGGAGTGGCAAGGTCGGAGCCGAGGTCGAACAGGTCATTCTGGACGCGGGCGAGCAGCCGGTCGAGCTTGGGCATCGCGGCGGTATGGAGCCGCGCCATGCCGATGAAGCTGTTGGCTTCGTCGACGGTGCCGAAGCACTCGATACGCAGATCAGCCTTGGAGCGGCGCGGACCGCGGACCAGCCCGGTGGTGCCGTCGTCGCCGGTCTTGGTGTAGATCTTGTTGAGCTTGACCATGTCGTCCCGTCGCGAGTCAGTGGCGACGAAACTAGCTCAGCGGTCGTGGCGCGCGAAGCGCTTTCGGTCAGCTCCCCCGCCCGAAGAAGTAGAGCGCGCCCAGGATCACCACGATGGCCACGGCCTGGGCGATGACGCGGGCGCGCATCAGCTTCTGGCTCAAATTGGGGTCGCCGCCGCGGAACATGTTCCACAAGCCCATGAACAGGATGATGGCGACCGCGCCGAGCGCGACGATGGTGATGATGCCGGTGATGTTCATAATGTCCTCGCGAGGAAGCGGCTGAGGCCCTCGCCCAGTCGGTCATAGATGGCACGAATGCGACGGCTGGTGAACAGTTCGCGATGCGTGGTCAACCACACTTCCAGCGGCGGCGGGCGGAAATCCGGCAGCAGCGGCACCATGCCGCGCGTCTCTGCCACCAGCAGCTGCTGCGCGAAGCCGACCCCGAGGCCGGCCTTGATCAGCTCCCAGGCATTGGTCTGGCTGTCGGTGCGGACGATGAAATCGCTGCGCTTCAGTTCGAACCCCATGCGCCGGGCGGCGCCGATCAGCAGTTCGGAGCGATCGAAGCCGATCAGGTCGTGTTCGACCAGTTGCTCGGGCCGTTCCGGCCGACCGCGCCTCAGGATGTAGCTTTCGTGGGCGCAGGTGACGATCGGGCTTTCGCCGAGCTTCTTGGTGATCAGTTCGAGCTGGGTGGGGCGGAACATGCGGACGGCGATATCGGCCTCGCGTAACAGCAGGTTCTCGGCCGAATCCGATGGCACCAGCTCGATCGCTACCTGCGGGAAGCTCTGACGCAGGTCGAGGAGGAAGGGCGGCAAGACATAGTGGCACATCACGGTGCTCGAGGTGATGCGGACCGAGCCGGTGAGCGCAGCGCTCGCCCCCTCGGCGATCAGCGTCGCTTCGGCCAGCGCCTGCTGCGCCGCGAGCACCGGCTCGTAGAGCTTTAGCGCCGTATCGGTGGCGTGGAAGCCGTTGAGCGTCCGCTCGAACAGGCTCATCCCCAATGCCTGCTCCAACGCCTCGACGTGACGGCCCAGCGTCGGCTGGCTCAGGCCGAGGGCGCGGGCGGCGGCCGAGAGCGAGCCGTGTTCGACGACGGCGCCAAAGCTGCGCCACAGCGACCAGTCGGGATCGGGCATGGTTCAAGCATCTCCTGCCATTCAATTCTGTATGGCAAGGGTACGATCTTGTCCAATTCATCAACGCTGATGTTGCACCTACCTTCCTCCTCACCAGCAAGGAGCAAGCAAATGAACGCGCAGAAAGTCCTCGTCATCGGCATCAACGGCCATGTCGGCCACCATATCGCGAGGGCATTCGTCGCCGCCGGGTGGGACGTCGCCGGCTTTGGGCGGTCCAACAAGCAGCCGATAGCGGGGGTGCGCTTCATCAAGGGCGACGCCGAGGATGTGGAAGCGATGCGTGCGGCGATCGGCGATACCGAGGTGGTGGTCAACGCGCTGAACCTGCCCTACCACCAGTGGGATCAGGGCCGGATGGAAGCGCAGAACCAGCGGGTGATCGCGGCGCTCGGCCAGAGCGGCAAGACGCTGCTGTTCCCCGGCAATATCTATAACTATGCGGCCGGTGACCGGACGGTGACGCCGGAGCTCAAGCAGCATCCGCAAACGCCGCGCGGCGAGATCCGGGTGCGGGTCGAGGCGCTGTACGAAGCGGCGGCGAAGCGCGGCGACATCCAGGCGATTATCCTTCGCGCCGGGGACTTCTACGGGCCGGAAAGCTCGTTCGACTGGTTCGACCTCGCCATGCTGCGCGAGGCCAGGAAGGGCAAGTTCGCGATGATGGGCGTGCCCGGCGTCGGCCACTCCTGGGCTTATCTGCCGGATGTCGGCCGGGCCTTCGAGAAGCTCGCCTGGCACCGCAAGGAGTTCGGCGCCTTCGAGAACTTCCACTTTGCCGGCAACTATGTGACACCCGAACAGATGGCCGCCGCCGCCGTGGCCGCGGCGCCGGTGAAGCTCAAGGTCGGCACGTTCCCGCGCGTGCTGTTCAACGTCGTGGGCCTGGTCGACCCGCTGATGCGGGCGGTCAGCAAGATGAGCTACCTGTGGGAGAACCCGATGGAGCTCAAGGACACGCGGCTCGACGCCATCCTCGGCCCGGACTTTGCGACGCCGTTCGATGCGGCGGTGGCGGCGACGGTGGCGCCGTTCTTTGCGGCGGAGAAGCTGGCGGCGTAGTTTGCAGAGGCTGGTGGCTGTGGACCCCAACCCCGTCCCCTCCCCCTTGCGAGGAGGGATCAGGGGTGGGGTCAGCTCGCACCGGCTAAGCGGTCAGAACCCCAGTTCCTTGCGAATCTCCTCCGCCGTCCGACCCGCGTCACGAAGGCTCCGCAGCGATGTGGAGCCTTTCGATTTGCTGAGCTTTTTGCCCGCCTCATCGAGGATCAGCTTGTGGAAGGTGTAGAGCGGCGAGGTGAGGCCGAGCAGCATCTGCAGGAGCACGTGGATATCGGTCGAGGGCTCCATGTCGCGGCCACGGGTGACATGGGTGACGCCCTGCGCATCGTCGTCGATCACCACGCTCAGGTGATAGCTGGTCGGCGTGCCCTTGCGCTGCAGCACCACATCGCCCCAGCGCTCCGGCCGGGCATAGCGGATCTGCGGTCGATCCGCGGGAGTGGGGCCGGCGACGCTGTAGGTCAGCACGCCGGTGAGCGCCATGGCGTCGTCGGTCTTGAGCCGCCAGTTTGCCGCGCGCCCTTCGGCAAAGCGCTGCTTCACCTCGGCGCGAGACAGATGCCGGCAGGTGCCGGGATAGAGCGGCGCACCGTCGGGGTCGGTGCCGCTCGACTGGGTGGCCAACTCGGTACGCGAACAGAAGCAGGGATAAAGCAGGTCGCGGGCTTTCAGCCGGTCCGCCGCAGCCGCGTAGACGGCGAAGCGGTCGGACTGCCGCAGTACCGGCTGTTCCCAGGTGAGGCCGAGCCAGGCGAGGTCCTCGAAGATCGCTTCGGTGAATTCCGGCTTGCTTCGGGTTATGTCGGTGTCTTCGATGCGCAGGAGGAACCGGCCACCCAGCGCCTCGGCCCATACCGAGGTGAACAGCGCCGAATAGGCGTGCCCCAGATGCAGCAAGCCATTGGGGCTCGGGGCGAAGCGGAGGACGGGTCTGAGCATGACAAAGTGCTAGCACGTAAGGATATTTCTTTGACAGACCGTCTCGACACGCCAGAGGCGCTGCAACGCCAGCTTGGCGCCCTGATTGAGCTCGATCCGCGCCTCGGAGGCGTTGCCGAGCGCGCCGGCACATTCGAAATCCGCCGCTCGCCGGGCGGCTTTGAGGGGCTGGCGCGGATCGTCACTGGGCAGCAGGTGTCAACTGCCAGCGCCGATGCGATCTGGTCGCGCTTCGCCCGGCTCGAAGGCGCGCTTGATCCGATCGGCTATCTGAAGCTCAGCGAGGAGGCCGTGCGCGGCGCCGGGCAATCGGGCGGCAAGTACCGGACCCTGCGCGGGCTGGCTGAGGCGATCGCGGCGGGGAGTGTCGACTTCGCACGTCTCGCTGAATTGCCGGCCGACGAGGCGATCGCCGCGCTGACCAAACTCAAGGGTATCGGCCCCTGGACCGCCGAGATCTACCTGATGTTCTCGGCAGCCCATCCGGACATCTTTCCGGCCGGCGATGTCGCATTGCAGCGGGCGGCCGAGTGGGCGTTCGGGCTTGACGGCAAGCCGTTGGTGAAGGACTTGATCGAGATGGCGCGGCGCTGGTCGCCCTACCGCTCCACTGCCGCATTGCTGCTGTGGCGCTACTATCGCGCCGTGCGCAACAAGGAAGGATTATCGATCTGATGGCCAAGCTCTCCGGCCCGATGCTGCCGCCCAAGAGCGGTGGCGCCCCCAAGCAGGCAGTGATCCTGCTGCACGGCTATGGCGCCGACGGCAGCGACCTGATCGGGCTCGGTCACCATTGGGGGCCGTTGCTGCCCGATGCATTGTTCATTGCGCCGAACGCGCCGACGCCGTGCGCCGGCAACCCGTTCGGCTTCGAGTGGTTTCCGTTGGCGGTGGATCGGATCGCCGGCCGCATCGAAGGCGCCAAGAATGCGGCGCCCATCATCATCGAGTTTCTCACCGACCTCTGGACGCAGACCGACATCAAGCCGGCGGACACCTTCCTTATCGGCTTCTCGCAGGGGGCGATGATGGCGCTGCATGTCGGCACGGCGCTGCCGCGGCCGGTCAAGGGCATCGTGGCGTTCTCCGGCGCCTTCGTTCCTGCCGAAGGGTTCCCGGCGCTGGACAAAGCGCCGGTGGCGCTGATCCACGGCGATCTCGACCAGGTGGTCGATCCAGGGCTCAGCCGGCAGGCGGCGACCGAGCTGGCGGCCGCCGGATTCGATGTCTCGCTGCACATTTCGTCGGGCACGGCGCATGGCATTGCGCCGGACGGGCTCGATTTCGCCACCTCCTTCATGCTGGCGCAAAACGCCTGAATCGACTGATCGAATCGCGCTTCACAGGGGTGTCACAGTCGGCATAGAATATTGCTGATCATGACTGGCCGCGATTCCCGTTCGGGGGGCGACAAGTGACAGTACATGTGTCGCTTGAGAATAGCCCTGCTCTGGTGCTGAATGCCGATTACAGGCCACTCAGCTACTACCCCTTGTCGCTTTGGTCCTGGCAGGACGCGATCAAGGCGATCTGTCTTGATCGGGTGCATGTGGTCTCCAACTACGACCGGGTGATCAAGTCGCCGAGCTTCGAGATGCTGCTGCCCAGCGTCGTCTCGCTCAAGGATTATGTGCGGCCGGCGCGGCACCCTGCCTTCACCCGCTTCAACGTGTTCCTGCGCGACAAATTCCAGTGCCAGTATTGCGGCGCCCGGGACGAGCTGACTTTCGATCACGTGATCCCGCGTTCCAAGGGTGGGCGCACCACCTGGGAAAACGTCGTCGCGGCCTGCGCGCCGTGCAATCTCAGGAAAGCCAACCGGCTGCCGCGCGAGATCAAGATGTTCCCGATGCAGGAGCCGTTCCAGCCGACCGTGCATGACCTGCACAATAACGGCCGGGCCTTCCCGCCCAACCACCTGCACACCAGCTGGCTCGATTACCTCTACTGGGACATCGAACTGGAGCCGTAAGGCTGGACGCCGGTAGCGCCAATAACTATTATTGGTAGGGTACCGACGGAGGCCGATATGGCAATCAGCGCAGATCTGGGGCCGAACCTCGAGGCCGTGGTCGAGGACCTGGTCAAGAACGGCCGCTACAACTCCAAGAGCGAAGTGCTGCGCGAAGGCGTTCGCCTGGTGCAGGAGCGCGAGGCGGCGCTCCGGCGGCTTGATGCGGCGCTGGCTCGTGGGCTCGCGGACGCAGAGGCGGGGCGTGTCCATTCGTTGGACGAGGTCTTCGACGAGATCGAAGGCGAATTGCAGGCGATGACCGATGCCGACCAGCCAGTATCGCGTCGCCGTCACGGCTAGGGCGCGCGCCGTCTTTCGTGAGATCGCCGGATACCTGCGCGAGGAAAGTCCGGCACTGGCCCTCCGGATAGTTCGGAAACTTCGTCTCTCCTCAGCAGAGCTCGGTGACAGGGCCTTGCGCTACGCTCTGTTGCCTAGCCACGAGGCGAGCGGAATACGACGGCGGGTCGTCGGTTCCTACAACATTTTCTATCGCGTCGTCGGAGATCGGGTGGAGGTGCTGCACGTACTTCATCATGCCCGCGACCACGAGCCGCTCCTTTTCCCCGAAGACTAGGCGTTCCGGCCCCTTGCCAGCGCTGTGCCGAGCATCAGGGCGAACGCCGCCGAGACCAGCGCGGCGACGTCCGCGATGGGCACGCGAGCATGGTTGACACTCACTCCTGCCTCACTGTATCTAACCGATTAGTTAGCTAACCGATCGGTTAGGAGCGGATGTGCAACCGGACCAGCTCAGCCTCACCCTGTCGGCCATCGCCGATCCCACCCGCCGCGCCATCCTGATGCGGCTGATGGATGGGGAGGCGTCGGTCAAGGAGCTTGCCGCGCCGTTCGAGATGAGCATTCCGGCGATCTGCAAGCACCTCAAGGTGCTCGAAGGCGCGGGCCTGATCAGCCGCGGCCGCAATGCCCAGCTCCGGCCTTGCCGGCTCGAGGCGCAGCCGCTGCGCGAGGCCGTCGGCTGGATCGAGGAGTTCTCGAGGTTCTGGGATACGAGCCTCAACCGGCTCGACGGGCTGCTCGAGCGGCTGCAGGCGACCGATGCAACGGCCAAGAAGAACTGAGGCGCGCCATGAACCGTGACACAGCTTCGGGCCCGCTCGCACAGCGCGAGTTCGTCATCAGCCGCCGCCTCAAGGCGCCGCGCGAGCTGGTCTGGCGCACCTTCGAGGATCCGGACCTGCTCGCCCAATGGTGGGGCCCGGAACATTTCACCTCCACTATCACGAGGCTCGAGTTCCGTGCCGGCGGCGAGTGGCACGTCACCATGCGGCGGCCCGGCGGCAGCGAGCATCCGGTGCGCTACCAGTTCGTCGAAATCCTGGCGCCAGAACGCATCGTCTACCGGCCGTGGCGCCCGCCCGAAGTGGCTAATCCGCCGCCGACCTATCTTGCGACCCTTACGTTCGAAGCGCTCGGCAACGAAACGATCTTCACCATGCGCGCCGAGTTCGACAGCGCCGCGGATCTCGCCGTCGCGATCGAGGGCGGTTTCTTCGAGGGCACCAACCAGGCTTTCGACAAGCTCGAGCGGCACCTCGCAGCGTACTGATTTGAGGAGGACTATCATGCTGAGGCGCGCCCTCGTGATCCTCGCCTTTGTCGCTGCGGCGCTCGTCGCAGCGCCCGTCATTGCCCAAACCACAGGAGACGATCCGATGAGCACCCCCTTAAGCACGGGCAAGGTCCCGGTCGGCGGCGCCGAAATCTACTACGAGATCCACGGCGACGGTCCGCCGCTGGTGCTGCTGCATGGCGGCGTCGACCCGTCCCAGACGTTCGGCACGCCGCTCGCCGCGATGGCGAAGACGCACAAGGTGATCGCCATTCACATGCGCGGCCACGGCTTCAGCAAGGACGGTGACGAGCCTTGGTCCACCGAGCTGATGGCCGACGACGTTGCGGCCGTGCTGCAGTACCTCGGCATCGGCAAGGCGCGCTTCATGGGCTATTCGCTCGGCGCGGGCGTCGCGCTGCAGGTGGCGTTCCGGCACCCGGAGCTGGTCGAAAAGCTGATTTCGGTCTCGGTAGATTACCGCACCGACGACGACTATCCCGAAGTCCGCGAGGCCTTCCGGCAATTGCCGGCCCATGCGGCGGAGTACGGACAGCAGCTCGCCAGTTCACCGCTCGGAGAGCTCTATCCCAACGTCGACTGGGAGCGAGTGTTTCGCAAGTCCGGCGAAATGAACGAGCCCGAGTACGACTGGACCAAGGGGATCAAGACGATGACGGCCCCGACGCTGCTGGTCTTCGCGGACGCGGATTCGATCCGGCCCGAGCACATGGTGGCGTTCTGGAAGCTGCTCGGTGGCGGCCAGCGCGACGCCGGGTTCGACGGCTCCCAGCGTCCGGCCAGCCAGCTTGCCATCCTCCCGGGCACCACGCACTACAACCTGATCCAGTCGCCGCTCCTCACCGAGGTGGCGACGGCCTTTCTCACCCAGTAGCGGAAAGCTTCACGCCTTCCGGCCCTTGAGCAGAACCGTGCCGAGCAGCAGGACGATCGCTGCCGAGATCAGCGTGTTGGCGCCGGCCAGCGTTACGCCGAACAGGCTGAACTGGATCTTGTCGCAGGGCACGACACGGGCGGCGTTGATATTGGTGAGGTCGGAGAAGCTGACATCGACGCCGGTGCCAGTGCAGGCGGTGGGGCCGGGCCAGAAGCCGTATTCGACCCCGGCGTGATAGCCGGCGAGATAGGTCGACCACACGAAGGTCAAGAGCACCAGGACGATCCCGACATACCAGACGGCACGCGGCAGCCGGTGCCACAGGATCAGCACCAGCGCCAGCAGCGGCAGCCCCCAATAGTAGGGCATGCGCTGCTCGAGGCAGAGTTCGCACGGCACCAGCCCGCCGAACAGCTGCGAGCCCCAGGCGCCGGCAATGGTCGCGAGGCCGAGGACGAACGCGATCGTCGCGAGCAGGCGGGGACGGTCGGCAGTGAGGCTGGTGGTCACGATGACGCTCCTATTCGGATGCGCGCCATATTCTCGGGCGCGGGCTCCGAGTCAACTTAAGCCCGCTCACGAGATCGTCACTCGCCGCCCGGTCCGCTGAGGCCGAGCTGTGCCATGACGGCGCGCGCATTGTCGGGCGCATGTTCCTTGTCGGTGGAGACGAAGAAGGCGAACACATCGCGCGGCGGTGGGCTCGCTTCGGCAGCCGTGACATAGGGCGTATCGGCAACCGGCCTGCCTTCGGCCCAGGCCTTCAGCCAGCCGGCGCGGACATCGCGCTCGGCAACCGAATAGCTCTGCTTGCCCGGGGCGCCTTGCAGTCGGGCATAGGAGAAATCGGCGGTCTGGTCGATGTAGGACCACTCTGCGGTATCGGCGACGACGAGGGCGACGTTGTGGGCCCGCAACTGCGCGATGAAGCGTGGATCGGCGAAACTCTCGTGCCGCACTTCGATGGCATGGCGGACGCGAGTGATGCCGGCGGCGTCGAGATGAGGCGGATTCTTGCCGTAGTCGGTCTTTTCGGCCAGAGCGACCAGCGCTTCCGGCGTCTGCGGCAGCAACGCGAGGAACGCCTCCATCCGTTCAGGGTCGTACTTGCTGTTCCCGGGCAGTTGCCAGCAGAACGGCCCGAGCTTGTTGCCCAGCGCCATCACGCCGGAGGCAAAGAAGTTGGCGAGCGGGATCTCGACGTCCTTCAGCCGCTTGATGTGGGTCACCAACTGGTGGCCCTTCACAGTGAAGACGAAATCGTCCGGGGTCTGGCCGGCCCAGTTCTCGAAGCTCGCGGCCTTCTGGTGCGAATAGAAGGTTGCGTTGATCTCGATATTGCCGAGCCGGGCGCTCGAATAGGCGAGCTCGTCCTTCTGCTTCAGCCCGTCGGGGTAGTAGCTCTTGCGCCAGGCCTCGAACACCCAGCCGGCCGTGCCGAGCCTGATCGTTCCTGCCATGTTTCCCTCGCGACGCAATGCTGACGTGTCGTCAAGGTGGGCGACCTCGCTCTGCAACACAACCCCTCAACGGCGCGCCAAGCGACGCCTCGCGTTGTGGCGGTGCTTCAGCTCGATCAGTCAGGATGATTGGTGCCCCCGGTCGGACTCGAACCGACATGCCTCGCGGCGGCGGATTTTGAGTCCGCTGCGTCTACCAATTCCACCACAGGGGCGCGGGGAAAGCCCGTAGCATCGCGCCGGTAGTGGCGCAACCCCGCCGCCGCTAGACGATCGGCGGAACGAAGGGGTAGTCGGTGTCGCGGCGCGGCGGCGGCAGGTCTTCGTCGGGGATCTCTTGGGCTGCGGTTTCGATCTCTTCGCCGTGCGGCACCGCTTCGATGCCCTCGGCGTGCCTCAGGATCGCCGCGGCGGGGCCGGCATGGGCTTCATCGACGCGGGCGCTGACGATGGCGCCGCCTCGTTCGAGCCGTTCGGCGAGCACCTTGGCCTCGGTTTCGGGAACGCCGGCGCTGGTGAAGGCGCCGATCAGGCCGCCGGTTGCAGCGCCCACGCCGGCCCCGGCGAAGGCGCCGATGGCGGTAGCGAACAGCCAGCCGGCGGCGACCACCGGACCGAGGCCCGGGATGGAAATGATGCCGAGACCGGCCAAGAGGCCCCCGGCGGCGCCCAGACCGGCGCCGACTTCGGCGCCGGTGGTGGCGCCTTCGCCCACCTCGTCGGGTTCAAAGTCGGGCGGGGTGTTGGCGACGAAGCTGATGTCGGTATGGGCGATGCCGGCCTCGTGCAGCGCATGCACGGCGGCGGCGGCATGCTCGTAGCTGTCGAACTGTCCGATGATGGTCTGCATATGACCCTCCTTGCTGGAACTACAACGAGCAAGGAGCCGGCCGTGTTCCCTGATGCGCCCCTACGCGCCCAGCGCCAGGCGGGCGAGGTAGACCGCCAGCACGCCGCCGAGCATGGCGGCAAACAGGTTCCGGCTGACGATATAGATCAGTGCGGTGACGGTAGCGGCGACGGCTTCGGCAGCACCGCCGGCGAGTATAGCCGGGGCGACCAGCGCCGCCAGCACGGCGCCCGGGACGTGCTTCATCCAACTGGCAACGAAGCCGGTGGTGGGCAGCCGGTTGGCGAGCAGCAGGCCGCCGGCACGGATGGCAAAGGTCACCGCGGCCATGCCGAGGATGGCGATCAGCGCCTCAAGCGACATGGCGGCGCTCCCTGATGGTTTCGGCCAGTGCGCCGGCAAAGCTGCCGACGAGACCGCCGACGATGATGTACCAGTTCCCTTCGATCAGCTTCGAGGTGAGGATGGCGGCGAGCGCGCCGACGATCCACGGCACCAGGTCGCCGCGGCCGCGCCACATGCCGAGCAGCAGGGCGAGGAAGGTGGCGGTGAAAGCGAAATCGAGCCCATACCTGGTAGGATCGTCGATGAAGGCGCCGAGCACCCGGCCGCAAAGCGTCGAGCCCATCCAGGCGAGCCAGCTGAGGACCCCGGTGCCGAGCAGGAAGGCGACGCTGCCTGTGCCCTTTCTGACCTCGGCCATGGTCATCGCCCATTGCTCGTCGGAGACGAAGAACATGGCGCCCAGCTGCCTGGGCAGCGACAGGTGGCCGACCAGCGGTCGAAGCGTCGCCGACATCAGCAGCATGCGCAGGTTGACAATGCCGGCGGCGATGACGATCGACAGCACCGGCAGGTCTCCCGGCGTCCACATGTCGAGCGCCACGAACTGGCTGGCGCCGGCAAACACCAGGCCGCTCATCAGCGCCACTTCGATCACGCTCAGCCCCGCCTGGCCGGCGAGCACGCCCCAGACCACGCCATAGGCGGCGATGGAGACGGCGACGGGCAGGAACATCCGGACGCCGAGCCAGAACTGCGCGGGTCCGCTATGGGGGGCAGGGGCATGCATGGGTGGGGACGCTACATCAGGTTGGTGCGGTGGCGCGATGACATCTGGTGATCGACCCCATTCACCGCAATGATCGAGAGCCCGATTGCAGGTCAGATCGCACGGGTCATGCCGCCATCGACGAGGAGGCTCTGGCCGGTGACATAGGAGGCGTCGTCGGAGAGGAGGAAGGCCACCACCTTCGCCAGTTCCTGCAGCTCGCCGTAGCGGCCGACGGGGATCTTCTGGCGGCGGGTTTCGACGGTGTCGTAATTGTCGAGAAAGCCCGGCAGCACGGCGTTCATGCGGATGCCTTCGGCGCCATAGCGGTCGGCATAGAGCTTGGTCCAGGCCTGCAATGCCGGGCGCAACGCCGATGACATCGGCATTGCGAGGTCGGGCGACTTGCCGGCAAAGCTCGAGATGTTCACGGCAGCACCCTTGCCGGCCGCAAGGAAGTGCGGCGTCACCAGCCGCATCAGGCGGACCGGGTTCAATACGATCATGTCGAAGCCGTGCTGCCAGTCGTCGTCGGCCATGCCGCCGATATCGCCGGTGGGGACATGGCCGGCATTGTTGACCACGGCGTCGATGCGGCCATGCGTCGTGATGGTGGTGTCGACGAGGCGCTGCAGGTCGGCGGGCTCGGTGAGCGAGCCGCGCACCGAGGTGGCCGAGAGATCGGCGGCAATCGCCTCCACCTGTTCCGTGCGGGCGAACAGCACCAGCTGGTAATCGCGGGCGGCGAGCTCGCGGGCGATGGCGGCGCCAATGCCCTGGCCGGCTCCGGTGACGATGGCGATGGGTCTGGTCATGGGCGGGAGACTACACGAGGTGGCGGGCCTGGGTGATGAGAGTTGCTGATCGCAGCTATTCGCCCGCTGATCGGGAGAGACCGATATGGCAGGTAAGCGCGCCCGGACGTTGACCGGCGGACGGGGCGGGTCTAGAGAACCGGCCGTGCGTTCATACCCCATCGTGCTCCGACCCGCCTGCATCTTCAGCTGAGATGTGAAGTGGCCCGCCTCGCGACCCCGTCGGCTCGACCGGCCGCTGGTCATTTGGGGCCCAACGCCGTCGCATAATTTACGGGTTTCGGAGTTCCCTCGATGAACAATCTCTCTAGGCCGCTCTGGCAGCGGTTCCTCGTCTTCCTCGTGCCGCTGATGCTCAGCAACATCCTGCAGTCGCTGTCGGGCACCATCAACAACATCTATATCGGGCAAATGATCGGGGTGGAGGCATTGGCCGCCGTCTCGGTGTTCTTCCCGATCATGATCTTCCTCATCTCGTTCGTGATCGGCCTCGCCTCGGGCGCGGCGATCCTGATCGGGCAGGCGTGGGGCGCCAAGAACCTCTTGAAGATCAAGCAGGTCACCGGCACGACGCTGACCGTGGGCTTTTTGATGGGGCTGGTCGTTGCGGTGTTTGGCGGCTTGTTCGCGCAGAACCTGATGGAGCTGCTCGGGGCCCCCGCCGACATCGTCGCCGAAGCGACGGCCTATGGCCGGATCGTCTTGATCGGCATGCCCGGGTTCTTCCTGTTCCTGATCATCACCTCGACGCTGCGCGGCGTCGGAGACACGGTGACGCCGTTGCTGACGCTGGTGTTTTCGATCGGGGTGGGTCTGTTCGTGACGCCGGCGCTGATCCAGGGCTGGTTCGGCCTGCCGCAGATCGGCGTGCTGGCCGCGGCGGTGGCGTTCATCGCCGGCTTCGTCGTGGTGCTGATCTTCCTGTTCTTCTACCTCAACTACAAGAAGAGCCCGATGGCGCCCGATGCCGAGCTGATCCGGCATCTGAAGGTCGATTTCCAGCTGCTCGGCTTGATCCTCAAGCTCGGCATCCCGGCCGGCGTCGCCATGGTCGTGTCGTCGATCTCGGCCATCGTCATCGTCGGCATCGTCAACCGCTTCGGCTCGGACGCCACGGCGGCCTATGGCGCGGTCAACCAGGTGCTGAGCTATGTGCAGTTCCCCGCCATGTCGATCGGCATCGCCGCCTCGATCTTCGCCGCTCAGGCGATCGGGGCGCGGCGCTTCGACGAGGTGGAGAAGGTGACGCGCACGGCGCTGTTGATGAACCTCATCGTCACCGGCGCGCTGGTGCTGATCGCCTACCTGTTCTCGCAGCACCTGGTGCGGCTGTTCATCACCGACGAAGCGGTGGTGCAGGTCGCCGAGCGGCTGCTGCACATCGTGTTGTGGAGCTGCCTGGTGTTCGGCTGGGGCTCGGTGTTCTCGGCGGTGATGCGCGCTTCGGGCGACGTGTGGATCCCGATGGCGCTGTCGCTGGCTGCGATCATCCTGGTCGAAGTGCCGGCGGCGCTGACGCTCAGCCACTTCTTCGGGCTCGAAGGCGTGTGGTGGGGCTACTGCCTCAGCTTTACGGCGCTGCTCACCTTCCAGGCCACCTACTATCTCGGCTGGTGGCGGAAGAAGGAAATCACCGCGCTGGTCTAGGGCGTCTGGTTTCCTGGGAGGGGCAGACCAAGTTGAGGGCACTCAAATTACCCCACACAGTGGGTGGGGCAAAGGTCGATGCCCGCTAGGGCGCCACGGTCCTGGTCGCTCCGGCCAGAACATCCCAGGCGGCCATGGCGCCGTCGATGACACGCTCCAGGGCGGCGCCGCCGGCGCCGTCTCTCGCCTGCAGGGCGAGCCCGTTCAGCACCGTGGTGTAGAACTGCGCCATGGCCTCGGCGTCGGCGCCCCGGGGCACATCGCCGTCCACCATCCCCTTCCTGATCCGCGCCGCGAACGAGCCGGTCGAGGCGTTGCGCAGCATTGCCAGATGCGCCCGGACTTCGGCGTTCTGCGGCGGCCCGACGGCAGCGGCCAGCACGATCATGCAGCCTGAGGGAATGTTCGGGTCGGTGTAGGTCTCGGCATTGGATCGCAGCAAGGACTCGATGGCGCCGCGCGCCGTGGGTACGTCCCCCAGGGTTGGCCCGTAGGTGCGCACGTAAAGGTCGAGCGCCTCGTAGAACAGCTGCTCCTTCGAGCCGAAGGCGGCGTAAAGGCTCGGTTTGCCGACGCCGAGCGCGTCGGTCAGGTCGCTGACCGAGGTGCCCTCATAGCCGCGCTCCCAGAACAGGCGCATCGCCCGGTCCAGGGCCAGATCGCGATCGAACTCTCGGGGACGGCCTGCCAAAATCGGGTTTCCGGGTGATTGTCTACCGATCAGTATAAAATCCTTGACGCTGGATCGCAACCGTCATAGCCAATTGTGTACCGATCGGTAGAAAATGGAGATCCGATATGACTGACCTCGAACTTTCCGGCCGCGTGGCCCTTGTCACTGGCGGCAGCCGCGGCATCGGCGCGGCCACCGTGCTGGCGCTGGCCAAAGCTGGTGCCGACGTTGCCTTTACCTTCGAGCGCAATGGCGAGAAGGCCGGCGAGATCGCGGCTGAAGTCACGGCGCTCGGCCGGCGGGCCATCGCCATGCAGGTGGATTCGGCCGACCCCGATGCGGTGATGGCCGCCGTCGACCGCACCGCCCGAGAACTGGGGCGCATCGATATCCTCGTCAACAATGCCGGTGTCGGCACCGGTGGGCCGTTCGGCGAGGTGACCGTCGAGAACTTCGATCGGCTGTTCTCGATCCATGCCCGGGCGCCGTTCTTCGCCACGCAGGCGGCAGTGAAGCACATGACCGAGGGTGGGCGGATCATTTCGATCGGCACCAATATGGCAACCCGCGTCGCAGGGCCGGGGCTCAGCCTCTATGTCACCAGCAAATCGGCATTGGGCGGCATGACTCGGGCGCTGGCGCGCGAACTGGGGCCGCTGGGGATCACCATCAACACTGTCGATCCCGGTTCGACCGATACCGACATGAACCCGGCGGACGGGCCGATGGCACCTTCGCAGATGGGGCTCAATGCGCTCGGCCGGTTCGGCGCCGCCGAGGATATCGCGGCGGCGGTGGTGCACCTCGCCGGCCCCGGCGGGCGGAGCATCACCGGCACCTCGATCCTCGTCGACAGCGGTTTCAACGCCTAGAACGCCAGCGCGCTGGCCTGCTGGAAAATCACCGCTTGACTTAGAGTGCGCTCGAACTCCTAGCCTCGTCTCTCGTCGTGGCAAGGAAGGTAGAGATGAAGATCGGTCAGTTGGTCGAGCGTTCGGGACTTACCGCCCATACGATCCGCTATTACGAGCGGATCGGGCTGTTGCCCTATGCCGACCGGGACCAATCGGGCCAGCGCGATTACGACGCGTCGATCCTCCGCTGGATCGAGTTTCTCGGCCGCCTCAAGGCGACCGGGATGCCGATCCGGGAGATGCTGCATTATGCAGCGCTGCGTGACCAGGGGCCGGCAACCGAGGCGGCGCGTCGCGAACTCCTGGAGCGGCATCGCGAGAAGGTGCGGGTCCAACTGGCCGAACTCTCCGAGAGCCTCCTTGTCCTCGACGCCAAGATCGCCGGCTATGCCGGCATATCGAAGAGGATGAACGAGTATGACGCACTCCCAGAACGCCGCAAACGACCGGCAACCGTCAGGCGGGCAGCCGCCCGCCGGTAGCCGCTTGGCGACGCGAACCCTCGGTCCGCTGACCGTTTCGACCGTCGGACTGGGCTGCATGGCGATGAGCCACGCCTATGGCGGCCAGGACGAAGCCGATGCCGTCCGCACGCTGCATCGCGCGGTGGAACTGGGTGTCACGTTCTTCGACACCGCCGAGGTCTATGGGCCGTTCGCCAACGAGATTCTCGTCGGCAAGGCGCTGAAGCCGTTTGGCGACAAGGTGGTGATCGCCACCAAGTTCGGGTTCAAGATCGACCCCAGCAAGTCGGACATCAGCGCCATGGCAGGCGTCGACGGGCGGCCCGAGCATGCCCGGGAAGTGGCCGAGGCGTCGCTCAAGCGGCTGGGCGTCGAAGCGATCGACCTGTTCTACCTGCACCGCGTCGACCCTCAGGTGCCAATCGAGGACACGGTGGGCGCCATGTCCGAGTTGGTGCGGGAGGGCAAAGTCCGGGCGCTCGGGCTCTCCGAAACCAGCGCCGATACCCTCCGCCGGGCCCATGCCGTGCATCCGATCGCGGCGCTGCAGAGCGAATACTCGCTGTGGACCCGCGACCCCGAGGGCGACATCCTCGACACCTGCCGTGAGCTCGGGATCGGTTTCGTGCCGTTCAGCCCGCTCGGCCGCGGCTTCCTCACCGGCACAATCCAGAAGCCGGAAGATCTCGGCGCCACCGACTTCCGGCGCAGCCTGCCGCGCTTCAGCGAGGAGAACATGGCGGCCAATGCCCGGCTGGTGCAACTGCTCGAGGAAATGGCGGCGGCAAAGGGCGTGACGGCGGCACAGCTGGCGCTCGCCTGGGTGATTCACCAGGGCGATTTCATCGTGCCGATTCCCGGCGCACGGCGGATCACGCATCTCGAACAGAATGTCGCCGCAGCGGACATTGCGCTCTCGGCGGAGGAGCTGAAAACGCTCGGCGAATTGCTGGCGGCGGAGAAGTTCTCGGGCAAGCGCTATGGCGATAGCGGCGCCTGGGTGGCGAAGCGCTAGCCGAGCCCAACCACAGATGTCATCCCCGCGTAGGCGGGGATCCAGTGCGATGTCTCCACAACGCTGGGCGTGGCAGCATCGCACCAGGTTCCCGCCTTCGCGGGAATGACGGCGGTGCGGAGGTGAAGAACCGCAGGTCAGCAGACAAGGCTCAGAGCGTCTTGCCCCAGAGCTCGAGCCAGTCGACGCCGAACGCCACCATCGCGGCGGCGGGGACGAGCACCGAGCTCGCCTCGCCGACCGTGCCCCGCTTGCCGCGGCCAGTGGCGAGGAATGCTTCGACGATGGTGGCGAAATAGTCATCGGGCAACCCGTCCGGCGGCTCCGAGGTGTCGAATTCTTCGAACCAGCGCCAGACGGTTTCACCATCAACGAGGATCGGGGCCTCATAGCGCAGGATGCGCTTGTTGGGAAAATCGGCGAGGTGCTCGGCATGATGCAGCAGCGTCATGGTGTCGAGCGGGGCGCCCAGCATCAGCACCTTGCCCTCGGCTTCGACCAGTTTGCCGAGCGGCGATTGCGGGCCATAGCCATAGTCGAGCGCGTGGTCGGCGGTGAACCATTCGGCCTCGCCGCCAAGCGCCGCCATCGAGGCGCCGGGGCTGCCGCTGCGCCGCGCGCCGGGCGTGGTACGCAGCGCCTCGGGCCAAAAGCCATTGTCGCGGGTGGAGCGCGAGCGCTCGGGGTCGAAGGCGGCGATGTGGGGACGCATCGAGGGGTCGTCGCGCAGCTCGTCTTCGAGCTGCCAGTCGCAATAGCCGAGGATGGTGCCGGCCGGACCGATCACGTCGCGCAGCGCATCGATGATGGCGTCTGGGCCGCCGACGATCTTGCCGACCTGGCGCAGCGCCGCATGCACCAGCACGGCATCGCCATCGGCGAGGCCGATGGCGCTCAGATCGTCAGCAAGGCTGGATCGGGTTGCGACCCGGCTCGTCACCTGGCGGCGCCGGCGTAGCGCCGCTCCGGCGGATGCTGATCGGCCGTGTCTTCGTGCAGCCCGTCATATTCGAGCCGGGCGCTCTGCACCTCGCCCTGGTGCTCTTCCGCCCAGGCCCAGAGGGCGCTGATCGGCTCCTGCAGGCTCTGGCCGAGTGGCGTCAGCTGGTACTCAACCCGCGGCGGGATCTCCGGGTACACCGTACGGGTGACGAGGCCGTCGCGCTCGAGGTTACGCAGCGTCAGGGTCAGCATGCGCTGCGAGATGCCGCCGATGGTGTGGCGCAGCTCGTTGAAGCGCATGGTCTTCTTGCCGAGATAACCGACGATCATGACGCTCCACTTATCGCCGATGCGATTGAGGATGTCGGCCATGGCGTTGCAGGTCTCGCTCCTGCCGGGAATGGGTTTCATGGTGCCTCCAACGGGCAAGAACTCTTGATCCTGTCGCGCTCTCGAACCGGAAAAGTCTGCAACTTTCCCCAGAGCGCTTCTTAGTCACAAATATAGACACGGTTACTCCTTGTGACTAGGGGTGCTCCTCGTCTGTGGGCGTTGCCTTGAAATGGTGAAATGCTCTAGGGGAGCGTAGAACGTTCAACGAGAGAGGAATGACGATGGGGCGGATCGAGGAACTGGTCGACCGGATGACGCTCGAGGAGCAGGTGAGCCTGTTATCGGGCGAGGATTTCTGGTCGCTGCCGGCGATCGATCGGCTCGGCGTCGGCAAGCTCCGCGTCACCGACGGGCCGAACGGGGCGCGTGGCGGCGGCTCGCTGATCGGCGGGGTCAAGTCGGCGGCGTTCCCGGTGGGGATCGCGCTCGGCGCCAGCTGGAACGTCCGGCTGCTTACCGAGGTCGGCACGGCTTTGGCCGAGGAGGTGAAATCGAAGGGGGCGCATGTGAGCCTCGCCCCGACGGTGAACCTCCATCGCTCGGTCAGCAACGGGCGCAACTTCGAGTGCTACTCGGAGGACCCGATCCTCACCGCCAGCTTGGCGGTCGGCTATATCGAAGGGCTGCAGGGGCAGGGCGTTTCGGCAACGATCAAGCATTTTGCCGGCAACGAATCCGAAATCGAGCGCACCACCATCAGCTCCGAGATCGATGAGCGGGCGCTGCGCGAGCTTTACCTCGTGCCGTTCGAGTGGGCGGTGAAACGCGCCGGCGCCTGGGGCATCATGAGCTCCTACAACAAGCTCAACGGCACCTTCACCAGCGAGAACCCCTGGCTGCTCGACCAGGTGCTGCGCAGGGAATGGCACTATGACGGCGTGGTGATGTCGGACTGGTTCGGCTCGCACTCGACCGCGCCGACCGTCAATGCCGGGCTCGACGTCGAAATGCCGGGGCCTGCACGCGACCGTGGCGAGAAGCTGGTGGCGGCGGTGGAGGCCGGCGAGGTCAGCCGCGAAACGCTGCGGACCCGGGTGCTCGACGTGCTGCGGCTGATGGAGCGGACCGGGGCGCTGGACGATCACAGCGAGTGGGTGGAGCGGGCCGACGATCGCGCCGAGCACCGGGCGCTGATCCGTCGCGCCGGCGCGGAAGGCGCGGTGCTGCTGAAGAATGCGGGCGAACTGCTGCCATTGAGCGGGTCGGGCAAGATCGCGGTGATCGGGCCGAACGCCAAAGTGGCGCAGATCATGGGCGGCGGCAGCGCGCAGCTCAACCCGCACTATCGGGTGTCGCCGTGGGATGGTCTGGTCGCGGCCTTGGGCGAAGAACGCCTCAGCTATGCGGCGGGTGCGACCAACCACCGTTTCGAGCCGCTGCTGCGCGGCGGCTTCACGGCTGAGTATTTCGCCAACGAGACTCTCGCCGGCATGCCGGTGTTCAACGAGACGCTGGAAGAGGCGCAGGCGTTCTGGATCGGGCGAGTCGGTGGCGGCAAGGTCGATCCACTGCATTTCTCGGCCAGGCTCACCGGCCGGTTCACCCCGGAGGCGAGCGGCGAACATCGCGTCGGCATCTACAGCGCCGGTTTTTCGCGGGTGCTGGTCGACGGCAAGCTGGTGGCCGATGCGTGGACGAACTGGCGCAAAGGCCGCACCTTCTTTGAGGAAGGCTGCGACGAGGTCGTCGGCACGATCGATCTCGAAGCCGGCCGCAGCTACGAAGTGGTGATCGAGTTCGCCACCAAGCCGTTCGCGACGCTGGGGCTCGCGGCCTTCGCCGCCGGCATCGGCCTGCCGCTTGGCGACGCGGCGATCGCCGAAGCGGTCGCAGCGGCGCGTGACGCCGAGGTGGCGGTGGTATTCGTCGGGCGCAACGGCGAGTGGGACACAGAGGGCAGCGACCTCGATTCGATCGTCTTGCCCGGCCGGCAGGACGAGCTGATCGCCGCGGTTGCGGCGGTGAACCCGCGCACCGTGGTGGTGCTGCAGACCGGCGGGCCGGTGGAAATGCCGTGGCTCGGTGACGTCGCCGCGGTGCTCGAGGCCTGGTATCCGGGGCAGGAGGCGGGCAACGCCATCGCTGACGTGCTGACCGGCGCGGCCGAGCCGGGCGGCCGGCTGCCGCAGAGCTTTCCGGTCAAGTGGGCCGATAACCCCACCAACTCGCAGGATCGCGAAATCTATCCCGGCCTCGACGGCAAGGTGCGCTACGAAGAGGGGGTGTTCATCGGCTATCGCCACTACGATCGCCATGGCATCGCCCCGCTGTTCCCGTTCGGCTTCGGACTTGGCTACACCAGCTTTGCGGTGTCGGAGCTTGAACTCGACGCTTCGGGCTTCGAAGCGGATGGCAGTGCGAGCGTCTCGGTCACGGTCGAGAATACCGGCCGGCGCGCCGGCTCGGAAGTGGTGCAGGTCTACGTGTCGGCGCCGGATGCGATGGTGTCGCGGCCGGCCAAGGAGCTGAAGGCTTTCGAGAAGCTGCATCTGGCGCCGGGCGAGCGGCAGCGGGTGACGCTGGAGCTCGATGACCGGGCTTTCGCTTACTACCGCACCGAAGCGCAGCACTGGCTGGTGGAGCCGGGGCGGTATGTGATCCGGGTGGCCCGGCATGCTGCCGATGCCGGGTTGTCGGCGGAGGTGGTGCGGCAGGACCGGTTGCTGCTGCCGGTGTGACTGATTCGCGAGGCCGGCGAGGGCTGACCCCACCCTTGATCCTGTATAGACCGGGGAGATGGTGGACGGGTGTTCGGAGACATGGTGGACGGATTTGGCATGAAGGGCGGGACAGGGGTGGGGGTCAGCTAGCGCCGGCCCCCGCGCCTCAAGCCGCCTTGCTGAACTGCGCCGCGTGCATGCCGACATAGAAGTCGAGGTTCTCGTCGGCTAGCCCGAGGCCATCCATCACGGCGGCCATGAAGCTTACCGGCGAGGTGCCGCCGGCGGTGACGACGCGGCCGTCGGTCACGGCGGCCGGGGTGTCGCGATAGAGCGCTTTGCCCTGATAGCCGGTGAAATCGAGATAGCCGTCGCCATTGCTGGTGTGGCGAATGCCGTCGAGCAACCCGGCTTTGGCGCCGGCCACTGTGCCGTCGCAGATCAAGCCGATGAGCTTGCCCTGTTGCTTGGCAGCGTTCAGCAGCGGCGCCATGTCGGGCGCTTCGGGCGACTGCCAGATGGTGCCGCCGCAGACGATGATCGCGTCATAATCGGCCACGTCGATCGCCTCGAGCGCCAGTTCGGGAGTGACCGTCATGTTGCCCGACGAGGTCACCGGCTTGCCGCCGGGGGTCGCGTACTTGGTTTCCACCTTGTAGAAGCTGTGCGCCACGGCGTTGAGCAGGGCGGTCTCCCAGTCGGCGAAGCCTTCGGTCAGGATGGTGAGAATGGTGGTCATTTGGTCTCTCCTTCAATTTCGATGCGAGAAGGCTAACCGCGCCCGGCACCCGATTTTGTCAGCAGCGATGCACGGCTGATGGCCAAGCGCTCGGAACGGTTGCTCAGCCTGATGCAGGCGTTGCGCCGCCGCCGCCGTCCGGTGACCGGGGCGGTGCTGGCCGAGGAGATGGGCGTGTCGCTGCGCTCGGTCTATCGCGACATCGAGACGCTCAAATCGATGGGGGCGGCGATCGACGGCGAGGCCGGGGTCGGCTTCCAGCTGCGCGCCGAGCACTTCCTGCCGCCGCTGATGTTCACCGATGAGGAGATCGAGGCGCTGGTGCTTGGCCTGCGTGGGCTGATCTACGGCCCCGACGGCGAGATGGCGGCGACGGCGCGCGATGCCGCGAGCAAGATCGAGGCAGTGCTGCCCAAGGCGCGGCGCGACGACATGCTCTCGGTGGGGCTGTTCGTCATTCCACCGCGCACGGTCGACGAGGCCAACCCGCTGGGTCGGCTGCGCCGGGCGCTGCGCGAGGAAAAGCAGGTCTGGCTCGGTTATCGCGACAAGAGCGGCGCCTTGAGCGAGCGGACGGTCTATCCGGTGGCGCTCGGCTATTTCGAGGGCTATCAGACGCTGGTCGCCTGGTGCACGCTCAGGCACGATTTCCGCAGCTTCCGCATCGACGGCATTAACGCACTTGAGGTGCTGGAGGCGGCAATGCCGGAGCCGCGCCGGACGCTGTTCCACCGTTGGTCGAGCGCCCTCAATCTGCCCGACTTAACCTAGAAGGAACCGCGGTGCTTCAAAATCATTTGAGCGGCAACCGACGGCGGTTGAGCGACGCAGGCCGCGTTGCTAGAACGCTGCCAACCCCACTGACTACCTGATCTGGAGGCGCCTTGCTCGCGCATCTTCGCCGGCGCATAGCCGCCAGCCTGTTGGTCATCCTCGCCACCCTCGGCACGACGCCTACCTGGGCCAACCCACGGCTGCTGGTCGACGCGAACACCTTCGAGGTCCTCTATGCCGAGGACGCGGGCGTGCCGTGGCATCCGGCGTCGCTCACCAAGCTGATGACCGCCTATGTGGCGTTCGCCGCCATCAAGGCCGGCACGGTCAGCCTCGATACCAAGGTGAAGGTGTCCAAGAACGCCTGGAACCAGGCGCCGAGCAAATCGGGCCTCAAGGTCGGCGCCTCGGTCACCATGAAGGATGCGCTCTACATTCTCGTGGTGAAGTCGGCCAACGACATGGCCGTCGCCATTGCCGAGACGGTTTCGGGCTCGGTGCCGGCCTTCGTCGAGGAGATGAACGGCATGGCTTCGGCGATGGGGCTCAGCGCCACGCATTTCGTCAATCCGCATGGGCTGCACAACGAAGGCCAGGTAACCTCGGCGCGCGATCTTGCCATCCTCGCGCTGATCCTCCGCCGCGACTTCCCCCAATACCTGCCGATGTTCGGCACCGAAGCGGTGAAGCTGGGCAAGGCCAAGCTCGAATCGAACAATGGGTTGCTCGAGCATTTCGCCGGCACCACCGGCATGAAGACCGGTTATGTCTGTGCGTCGGGCCTCAATATCGTCGCGACGGTCGAACGCGGCGGCCGCTCGATGCTGGCGGTGGTGCTGGGCGGCTCATCGGCGCGCGAGCGCAACGAGATGACGGCCGAACTGTTCCTGCGCGGCCTCTCCGGGGCAGTGAACGGCACCGGCAAGAATGTCGTGCAGCTCAGCAACATCGACGAGCCGCCGGTCAACATGCGCTCGCAGATCTGCGGCAAGGAAGCCAAGGCCTATGTCAAAGAGCGCGAGGCGGCGTTCCCGATGGGCCTCAAGGGCCATCCGAGCTACCTGACCGACGAGATCGACGGCGTAACCTACGCAGCGACCGACCTCGGGGTTCTGGTCGACGACGTGCCGCTGCCACGGCCGCGCCCAACCTGGGCCCCGGCGGCGGTCGCATCGGTCGAAGACTGATAGAGACGGCCCCCTCCCATCCTCCCCCATGAAGGGGGAGGTGCCCCATCCAGTGTTTGGCACCCTCTCGACACAGCCTCGACTCTTCACCTCCCCCTTCATGGGGGAGGATGGGAGGGGGCCGTCCGCTTCAGTCAGCCGCCTTCACGATGGCAAAGCGCATCACCTCGGCCTCGCTGCTGACTTCACAGGCATGGCCGTTCTGCCGGCAGTAGAGCGGAATATCGACCTTGGCCATCGGGTCGGTGGCGAGCACGATGAACGAAGCGCCTGCCGGCAGCTGCGACAGGCGCTTTTCCATCTTCAGCACGGGCAGCGGGCATTTCACCCCGCGGCAGTCGATGATCTCGATCTCAGTCGTCAAGCACCAGCACCCAATAGACGCCGTGCGACGAGTTCGGCTCGTAGGCGACGCCGAGGCCGGCGCGCTTGGCGGTGAAGTCGGCGATCGCCGCGGCATCGGCCGGCACGGCGCGCCAGCCCGAGAACGCCTCGGCGAAGGTGGTGTAGCCGGCACTGAGCCGCATCGCCACAGCACCCGCCGGCAGGGCCGGCTGCGCGCCGGTCTTGGCATAGGCGGTGGCGAGCGACTGGGCGGTGTTGTCGAGCACGGTGTCGCCACGTACGTCGGCGGCGCCCTGGGCCCGGCGGAAATCGTTGAGCAGGAACAGTGCCTCGACGCGGTTGAGCTTGGCGCCCGGCTGGTTCATCGGCGCCGACAGGCCCGGCGACAGCTGGCCGCCGCCACCGCCCATCGAGCAGGCGGTAAGACCGGCGGCAAGCGCTCCGGCGAGCGCGATGCGGACGAGGGCGGGATATCCCTTGAGGTTCATGGTCGGTCCTCCTTCTACGGCCGGGGAAGTCCGGCATGGCCTCATGCAACTGGTGACCCCGGCGCGATTCGAACGCGCGGCCTCAGGATTAGGAATCCTGCGCTCTATCCTGCTGAGCTACGGGGTCACTGGGTTGCGACATAGCAAATGCAACGCTTCGGGGGAACCACCCGCGCGACGCTGACTGCGATGATGCCATCCGGTTGGGTCGTGCTCAATCCTCCGCACGCAACGCGGGGTAGGCCAGGAACGAGACCGTCTGCGAGTTGGACAGGATGAGCACCGGCTTGCCCGCCATATGCATCACGTTCACGATGTCATGGCCTGAGACGGACAGGGCTTCATGGAAGATGCCGCCCTCGTTCAGGAACACCCGGGACGGAATCTCAAAACCCGACGCCGACCTGGCGATGATGTCCGGCACGCCGTTCTCCGCCTCGAATGCCCAGGCCCGACGCATCCAGACGTAATTGGCTTTGCTCTTGCTGACATAGACTGTGTCCGCGCCCGGCAGGTACGTAGCGGTCTCGTGGGTAAAGTGGCCCGTACCGTCGTTCTTCAGGTATTGGAGCGAATAGCCCTTGTAGAAGGGAGTGCTCACCATGAGAAGGTCATTGCCTGTGCTCTGTTCGGCCGAGATGCCCGAGATACTCGCAATCGCAGGACGCTCCGTACTTTTGGTCACAGGGCTCCATGCAGAGGGCACAGATGGCTTCGGTAGTGCGATTTTCTCGCCCTTGCTGAAATTTCCATCGCCAGGGTTGAGGAACAATAGGCCTTTCTTGCTGCCCGTCATAAGGTCGGCCAGCTGATCCTGATTGACATCCACCAGCGCGGCGAGGCCATCGTATCGGAAGTCCTTCGGCACCCACTTGGACCTATCAACCAGCCCGTCTGATGTGACCTGCCGATACTGCGTCGGCCCGTCCTGCGCACTGTGGATCTTGGCCGCATAAATGCCGATCTCGCCGTTTGGGCCAACCACCCCGGCACTCAAGCCCTCGCCCCAGCCCCGCCTCTGCGTCAGCAGACGGCCGTAGTCCTCAAGCTTCCCCTCGTCGTTCAGAACCAGCAGGTTGTCGATTGCGCCAGTGGCCTTACGATTGTCCTGCCCGCCGTTGAGTATGTAAACGCTTGGTCTGCCGTCGACGAACGCTCCCAAAGCGACGTCATGCGGACCATCGGTGAAGGGGCGATCCCCCACAAAGGCGTCTTGGGACGTGTCTATATAGGCAGCCAACTTCGGGTCGTATGCGAGGACCTGAATTGGAACGGGAAGACCTGGCGAGATCGTCCACAAAACCATGAGATCCGGATAGTCAGGACCGGTGTGGGGGAGCGGAACGACCTCGCCGATGTAGGCGTCCTTCTTGGGAGCCGAGAAGTAGACCGGCACATCGATCGGCCCCGCCCCTTCTGAGGCTTCGGGATCTGTGTAGGCGAACTCCAAAGGAAGGCCCGGCGCCACGTAAGTTTCGATCTTGGTGATCTCGTCAGGCAGGCCGGAAATCTCCTCCAGGTGCTCCTCGTAGTTGAGGCAACGAGAGAGCGCTTCGGACTTCGCAGAGGGGTCCTTGGCCTGCTTATCGGCAATGAGCGGAAGAACGATCTGGCCCTGCCGGTCGGTCTTGGCCAGATAGGTGGTGACCAGCATCTGGCCCGCGGGCCGAACGATCTTGAGATAGTCCGCGCCGTAGGACTGATAGCGCAACGTAATGTCTCCGGCCTCCCGCACGATGCCGTTGCTGCTGGTGCCGCCCGCTTTGGCAATGATGGTGTCGGTGGATACCGTCATCGGCGAAAGGGCGCCGGTATCCTTGTAGGTGCGAGACGTGCATTGCTTGTCCTTACAGACGTAGAGCACGCCGGTGCCGTTGAAGCACCCAGAGGGATTGGCAGCAAAAAAGCCGTTCAACAGCTCATCACTTGCCTGGGCAACAGTGCCGCCAAGCAGCACAAACATCCCCACACGTGCGGCCGCCACGGCAGCACGCCCCAACTTCCTATTACCCGACATGTTCTCCCCCCGATCGGCAGTCCGCAGCGCGATTGTGTCGAAAGCCCGCTCGCAATCATCACTCTATGTGGCTGCAGCGGTCGACACTATTTGCCGGGCGCGGGCCGGGGTAAAGCAAAATGTCGACTGCAGACAGGTCAGTCGATCCGCCCGCACCTGAGCAGATGAGTATAGAGGGGCGATAACGATCGAGACGCCCGCCGCCGGCGCCGAGCGGGTCAATACCGGCCAGGGCGAACTCAACTGGCGGCGTGGCGTGATCGCTCGCCCTCGCCGCGGCGCTGGCGACCGCCTTACGAGAACGCCGGATTGCCGGCGGCGACGGCGAGGTCGGCAGTGGTCGGGGCAGCAGCGTCGGCCGGGCAGGTGCCCAGCGGGTCGTTAGGCAGGTCGGCGGAACCGGCACTGAAGACATAGCGGCCGCCGCAGGTACCGACCGTCGCCGGCCGCTGCGTCTGGGCCAGTACGTCGTAACCCTGCTTGAGGTTGCGCCAGAACGCGATGTTGGGGTTGGCGGCGTGCCGGGTCAGGTTGGCCTCGGTCATCCGGAACGGATAAAGCTCCAGCTTGAAGCTCGGATTGCCGCCGGCAAAGCTCTCGCGCGCCAGAGCGTAGATTTCCTTCATCTGCTCATCGGTCATGGCGTAGCAGCCGACCGATTTGCAGTCGCCATGGATCATCAGGTTGCTGCCGGTGCGGCCCTGGGCGCGGTCGAGCCGGTTGGGGAAGCCGGTGTTGAACGAGAGGTAGTAGCTGGATTTGGGATTCATCATCCCCGGCGTCACTTCATAGAAACCTTCGGGCGACTGGTAGTCGCCTTCCTTGACCTTGGGCCCCAGCTCCCCGGACCATTTGCAGATGGCGTAGGTCTTGAACAGGCGGTAGCTGCCGCGGCTGTCGGGCTTCCAGACCTCGAGCTCCGAGCTCTCCTTGAAGACGCGCACCAGCATCGGCGCGGCCGGCGTGGTGTCGAGCGCGGCGAGCACACTGACCGTACGGGCGGAAAGCGGCTGCTTGTCCTTGGTGAGGCCGCCCAATGACGAGCAGCCGGCAAGGACGAAGGTCAGCAACAGAACGGTCAGCAGGGCAGGCACGGGGGATTTACGCATGGCACTCTCGATCACTCGCGGCTGAGGATAGAGGCGGATGGTTACCCAGCCCTTGCCAGCGGCAATATCGGCGCTGGCGCCGGCCTGAACCCCGCTGCAACAGGGACCCGTTGCTGCGGCCGCTGGGGGGCCTGGCCGGGCTGGCAAGCGGGGTCGCGAAAGCGCTAGTCTCGCGCCCGCCAATTATCGAAACCAATGGAGTTTTCTGATGAAGCGTACTGCCACCGCCAACTGGAAGGGAACGTTGCAGGAGGGGACCGGCACGCTCGATGTGCTGAGCGGCGCTTTCGCGGGCCTGCCCTACACCTTCAAGGGACGCTTCGTCGACGAAAGCGGCCAATCCGGCACCAACCCGGAGGAGCTGATCGCGGCGGCGCATTCGGGCTGCTTTGCCATGCAGTTCAGCGCCTTCCTCGCCGCCAACGGCACCACCGCCGAGAACCTCAGGGTCACCGCGGCGGTCGAGCTGATTCCCGGTACCGGTATTGTCGGCAGTGCGCTGACAGTCGAGGGCAAGGTGCCGGGGATCGATGCGGCGAAGTTCCAGGAACTGGCCGAGAAGGCCAAGGCCGAGTGCCCGGTGTCGCGGGCGCTCGGCGCCATCAAGGTAACGCTGGACGCGCGCCTGGTCTGAGCCAGCAGAGAGGTCAGGCGTGGCGCCAGTCGGGCCACGCCGCCATCGAATGCACACGACGGGTGTGGCGGCCTTCCTCGCCGAAGGGCGCCACTTCCCATTTCCAGCGCAGGCCGCTGCGCGGCACCGGCCGGCCATGCAGCAGGTCGGCAGTGTCGAGCATCACGCCGTGCCGGTTGAACACGCGGTAGTCGAGATCGGTTACCAGCGTGGCCGGGCAGGGGAGCGCCGCGAGCTTGTCGAGATGGCCGTCGACCACCCGGCGCTCTGCCCCGGGAGCGGCGCGCGCCAGCTGGCTGACGAGGCTCAGCGAAATCACCCAGTCGAGATCGTCGATCGCCTCGAGGAAGTCGAGGGCGCCAGGATTGCTCGCCGTCGACAGGTCATGCCAGTGGCGCTCGACATTGGGATAGCGGTCGACCCGCCGGCCGATGGTCGAGAGGTGGATGCGGTCGACGAGGATCACCCGCTTGAAGGTGCGGCAGAGCGACTCGACCGGCACGTCGAACAGCGGACCCGAGCCGAGCACCACTACGGTGCGGCGCGAGGCCAAGTCGTCGATGGTGGTGTCGATCAGGCCGCGGGAGTTGGCGAGATGCGGGGCCCAGGCGCGGGTCTGGCGCTGGCCGCGGGCCCACAGGCCCACCGCCTCGCTCAGATGCAGGCGGAACGCCGGCGGCGTTCCGCGATAGCTCGCAGCATAGACGAAGAGTTCGGCGAGCATCGGTCAGGGATCCGGCAGCAGAATCGGCGTGATCCTAAAGCACGTGGCCGTTTCGTTGAAACGGGGCACGCTGCAAGTCGTTGAACGGTCACGCCGTCGAACCGGCAAGGTCTGCGGTTTGCCCTGGCAGCAGTTCCAGGGCGAAGTGGCCGGGTTGCAACATTCGTCGTGGTGCGGCCACGAGATGGAAGAATTTCGCCGCAATTTCGTGCAGTTTGCCATGTCGTCGGATGGGGCCAAACTTGCTTGTCTTCAATGTGCTCAGATTTGCTGCGGCTGCGGTGTTCGTCGCCATGCCGTTGAGCGCCCTTGCCATGGGCTGTGACGGGCTGGTCGACGGCCCCAAGGGCACCGTCATGTCGGTGACCGATGGCGACACGGTGGTGCTCGATACCGGCGTCGTGGTCCGGCTGATCGGTACACAAGCGCCCAAGCTGCCCCTGGGGCGCGAGGATTTCGAGACGTGGCCGAAAGCCGAGGAGGCGCGGCTGGCGCTGCAAGCGCTGACGCTCGGCAAACGGGTTGCGGTGCGCCATGGCGGCGAGCAGGTCGACCGGCACGGCCGGACGCTGGGGCAGCTCTTCGTTATCGGCACGCCCGAGCTCTGGGTGCAGCAGCGGATGATCGCCGACGGCTGGGCGCGGGTCTACTCGTTCCCCGATAATCGTGCATGTCTGCCACAGTTGCTGGTTGCCGAAGGCTCGGCGCGGCTGATGAAGCTTGGCATCTGGGCCGATCCCTACTATCTCGTGCGGCGGGCGGACCGGCCGGTTGAACTGGCCGGGCGCCTGGGTCACTACGAGCTGGTGGAGGGTCGAGTGCTTCTCGCCGATGAGGCGCAGGGGCGCATCTACCTGAATTTCGGCCGATCGTGGAAAGAGGACTTCACCGCCGTGCTCGAGCGGTCGGCGGTCCAGCTCTTTGCGCGCTCCGGCCTCGACCCCCTCAAGCTCGAGGGTGCCCTCGTGCGGATCAGAGGCTGGGTGGATGACGTCGATGGCCCGCGCGTCGAAGTCACCCATCCAGAGCAGATAGAGGTTCTCCTCGCTCCATGAAGTCGCGTTCGATGATCACGGCGCTCGGCGCCCCGCTCGCAGCAGCACTCCTCGCAGTGCTTGCTGCCTGCTCGAGCCTGCCTGGCGTCACGACGACCCGCACCGAGGGACAGAACGCGCCGATCGTTGCTTCCGACGATCCGGAGGAGGACGCGATCGGAGCGCGCGAGCACCCGCGCATCGTCGCCTCCTATGGCGGCATCTATTCGGACCGTCAGGCCGAGATCATGATCGCGCGGATCGTCGGGCGGCTGCTTGCGGCGGCCGACCAGCCGAACCAGAAGTTCACCGTCACCATCCTGGACACCGCCGAGGTCAACGCCTTCGCGCTGCCGGGCGGCTATGTCTATGTCACCCGCGGCATCCTGGCGCTCGCCTCCGATACATCGGAGATCGCGGCCGTGCTGTCGCACGAGATCGCGCACGTGACGCTGAAGCATGCCCGCGCCCGCACCAACAGGGCCCGTACCAACGAGATCGTCGACAAGGTGGTGTCGGGCGTGTTCGGCGCCGATACGGCCACCGACCAGGCGTCGAACCGCTCGAAGATGTCGCTTGCGGCGTTCAGCCAGCAACAGGAGCTGGCGGCCGACAAGGAGGGGATCCTGACCTCCGGCCGCGCCGGTTACGATCCGCACGCCGCGGCACGCTTCCTCGGCGCCATGGGCCGGTTCGCGCATTTCTCGGCCGGCGATGCAGACCAGGAAGGCGACTTCCTTTCCTCGCACCCCTCGACTCCCGATCGCATCCAGAAGGCGATCGAGACGGCGCGCGCCTTCTTCGGCGCCCCGGGCCTGGGCGAAACGGCGCGCGACGGCTACATGGCCGGCATCGAAGGCCTCGCCTTCGGCGACAGCCCGGCGCAGGGTGCGGTGGTCGGCCGCCGCTATATCAATCCGACGCTGAAGTTCACCTTCGAGGTGCCGCAGAACTACACGCTGCAGATCTCGAAGGGCGCCGTGGTGGGCGTTGCCGGCGAGGGCGAGGCGGTACGCTTCGACAGCGCCGAGGTGCCGGCGTCGATGGGGCTCGAGGACTATCTGAAGTCCGGCTGGATCGCCGGGCTGCAGCCCACGACGGTGAAGCGCGAGAGCGCCAACGGTTTCGAGATGGCGACCGGCGTCGCGGTCACCCCGCAGTGGAATTTCCGCGTTGCGGTGGTGCGCCATGACGGGCGGGTCTACCGCTTCATCTTCGCTGCCAAGTTCGATAGCCCGGCCTTCACCAAGGCGGCCGAGGCGACGCTGAAGAGCTTCCGGGCGGCGACCGCCAAGGACCTCGGCCAGGTCAAGAAGCTGGTGGTCCGCACCGTCACTGCCGGCAGCGTCGACACCGCCGACTCACTGGCGCGCCGGATGAGCGGGCTCAGCCGCGGTACCGACCTGTTCTATATCCTCAACAACCTCTACCCGGGCGACACGCTGGTCGCCGGGCAGAAGTACAAGATCGTCACCGTCGAGTAAGCGCAGGTCGTTTGCTGCGAAGGGCCGTTTCTAGTCCAGTGGCTAGCCTCGGTCTGGTCTTCCCACCGACGTCGTGCGTGGGGTGATTTCTGTGGCACCGCAACCGCGTATCGGCGGTCACTCGATGACACCGTTGGCCGTTCGGTCCATCTGTGAGGTGCGCCTCAGCCCGGCACCAGCCAGCGCACCGCCCAGTAACCGCCCAGTGCCGTGACCGCGGTGAGCGCGGTGCCCCAGGCGACGTCGACCAGGCTGAGGCTCAGCGGCCAGTTGCGCAGGGTCGAGAGGTTGGTGAAGTCGTAGGTGCCATAGGCGACGAGGCCGAGCAGGGCGCCGAAGCCCAGTGCGGTCACCCAGCTGCGCGCCTCGAGCGCCGGCAGGATGGCGAAGACCACCACGCCGACCAGGTAGAGCAGGTAGAACACCCCCGCCACCGCGAGGTTGGGCCGCTCTGCGAGGAGGGCACCCAACTGCGGCTGGTAGATGCGTGGCACCATGGTGGTGAGCCAGATCGCATCGAGTGCCAGCATGGTGATGGCGGCTCCGGCATAGGCGACGACGAAGGGCGGCATGCGGCGATCTCCCCTGGAACTGAGCCGTAAGTAACGGGCCGGAATGCCCAACTGTTTCGCCCGCCAGAGTTTTTTGCCGCGGCTGAAACAATTCCCGTGCGCGACCCGTAGTTGCTCCCATCGGCAGCAGATGGGAAATTCAGGTGCGATATCTCCAACAAGACCAGGCACGGGCGTCGGGACGGCGCATCGCAATCATTGGCGCGGGTATTGCCGGGCTGTCAGCCGCCTGGCTGCTAAGCCGGCGGCACGAGGTGGTGCTGTACGAAGCCAATGGCTGGCTTGGCGGGCACGCCAACACTGTCGATGTCGAGTGCCCGGAGGGGCCGATCGCCGTTGATACCGGCTTCATCGTCTATAATCCCGACAACTACCCCAATTTCACAGCACTGCTCGAACACCTGCAGGTGGCAAGCGTCGACTCAGACATGTCGCTGGGCGTGTCGGTAGGCGATGGCCGGGTCGAATATTCCAGCCGGCCGTCCGGGCTGTTCGGGCAGAAGCGTAACATCGTCAACCCGCGCTTCTGGCGGATGATCGCCGATATCGTGAAGTTCTACGAAGTGACGCGCGGCCTCGACGAGAGCGCCATGG
The DNA here is from genome assembly GCF_058806655.1 of Devosia sp. GW821-FHT12F11. Taxonomy (NCBI): domain Bacteria; kingdom Pseudomonadati; phylum Pseudomonadota; class Alphaproteobacteria; order Hyphomicrobiales; family Devosiaceae; genus Devosia; species Devosia sp. GW821-FHT12F11. Next base: position 69,358 of record NZ_JBXAPX010000007.1, on the reverse strand, counting down.
AGGCGGTTTCGCTGGGTGAGTTCCTTGATCGCGGCGGCTGGTCGCCGGCGCTGGTCGAGGAACACGTGCTGCCGATGTGCGCGGCGATCTGGTCGACCACCTCGGAGCAGATGCGGCACTACCCGATGCGCTCGTTCCTCCGCTTCTTTACCAGCCACGGCTTGCTGCAGGTCACCAACCGGCCGCAATGGCGCACCGTGCTTGGCGGCAGTCGTAGCTATGTCGAGGCGCTGATGGCCGATATCGGCACCGCGATGCAACGCCGCCCGGGCGCGACGCGGGTCAGCCGGCAAGCTGGCCTGGTGATTGTCGAAGATGCGGCGGGCGGGCGCGAAGTGTTCACCGACGTCGTGATCGGCGCTCATGCCGACCAGGCCCTGGGGTTGCTCGCGGCCGCCTCCGACGACGAGCAGGCAGTGCTCGGCGCCTTTCGCTATACCCCCAATGTCGCGGTGCTGCATGACGACCCCGCGCTGATGCCGCGGCGGCGGTCAGTATGGGCCAGCTGGAACTATATCGGCTCGGACGATGCAGGAACCGACCGGCCGCTCTGCGTCAGCTACTGGATGAACCACCTGCAGTCGCTGCGCACCCGCCGGCAGCTGTTCCTGACCCTGAACCCGTCGCGGCAGCCGCGGTCCGAGAGCGTCGTCCGCAGCTTCGAATACGCCCACCCGCTGTTCGACCACGCAGCGCTGGCGGCACAGGACCAGCTGTGGCGGCTGCAGGGGGTGCGCAATACCTGGTTCTGCGGCAGCTATTTCGGCTACGGCTTCCACGAGGACGCGCTGCAATCGGGCCTGGCGGTAGCCAGCCAGTTCGGCATCAGCCCGCCCTGGGCCGCGCAGCACAGCCGCATCGCTGCGGCGCCGACGGTGCTGGAAGCGGTGCAATGAGGTCGGCGCTGTATCGCGGCGAGGTCGCGCACACCCGGCTCAGGCCGAAGCGGCACAGCCTCGGCTACAAGGTGTTCTGCCTGCTGCTCGACCTCGATGAGCTCGAGACGCTTGCCGGCCGGTTCGCCCTGCTCGGCATCGAGCGCCCCGGGGTGATCAGCTTCCGGCAGTCCGATCATGGCGATGGGCAGCTGCCGCTCAAGGCGTGGGCGGCAGCGCGACTGGCCGAGGCCGGGATCGGCTATGATGGCGGCCGGATCGAGCTGCTCTGCTATCCGCGCCTCTTCGGTTTCGTGTTCAACCCGTTGAGCGTCTACTTCTGCCATCGCCAGGACGGATCCCTCGCCGGCATCCTTTACGAGGTGCACAACACGCACGGCGAGCGCCACACCTATGCGCTGCCGGCCGGCGGCGATGGGCGGGTGGTGCGGCATGCGACGAAGAAGCAGTTCTTCGTCTCGCCGTTCATGCCGATGGATTGCACCTATCGTTTCCGCATGACCGCTCCGAAGGAGCGCGTCGGTGTCTCGATCCTTGAGGATGATGCCGAGGGGCTGCTGCTCACCGCCAGCTTCACCGGGCGGCGCGAAGAGCTGTCGAATCGGGCGCTGTGGCGGGCTTTTGCCGGCTACCCGCTGATGACGCTCAAGGTGGTCGCCGGCATCCACTGGGAAGCCCTGAAGCTCATCGCCAAGGGCGTGCCGTTCTTTCACTGGTCGCCGGCGCGGCAGCGGATTGCCTCGGGGACGGTGAGGGTCTCCGAGCGGCGCGTGCCGGAGCAGGTCAAATGATCAGCGGCACCACGATCGTGATCGCGGCGGTGTTGCTGTCATCGATAATGGCGCTGGCCTGGTGGGTGGTCGTCAGTTCGGGCCGGTCCGGCTGGGCTGATACGTTCTGGAGCTATGGCACCGGGCTGGTTGGTGTCGTCGCCGTGTGGTGGTCCGCGGCCGGGATGATGAGCGAACGTACGCTGCTGGTGATGGCGCTGCTGGCGCTATGGGCATTGCGTCTTGGCACCCACATCGCCCGCCGCACCCTCATCGGCGGCGACGATCCGCGCTACGCAGAATTGCGCCGCGGCTGGGGTGAGCGTTATCGCAGCCAGTTGTTCGTGTTTCTCCAGGTCCAGGCCGTGGCGGCGTTGGTGCTGGTGGTCGCGGCGCTCGCGGCAGCCGGCAATCCCGCGCCGCTGGGCCTCGGCGACATGCTTGGCGTCGTCATCGCGCTGCTCGCGATCACCGGCGAGGCGGTCAGCGACGCGCAACTGAGGGCGTTCAAGGCCGATCGGGCTGATGCCGACCGGGTTTGCGATGTCGGGTTGTGGTCGCTCAGCCGGCACCCGAACTACTTCTTCGAGTGGCTGCACTGGCTGGCCTATGTACCGATCGGTGTCAGCCTCGCCTATCCCTTGGGCTGGCTGACGCTGCTGGCGCCGGCGATGATGTACTGGTTGCTGGTGCACGTCTCGGGCATCCCGCCGCTCGAAACCCACATGCTGCGTACCCGCGGCGACCGCTTCCTGGCCTACCAGCAACGCGTCCGGGCGTTCTGGCCGGTTCCGAAGTAAGGTTCAGCGGTTGCGGAGGTAGGCCGGCAGGATGTGGTGGCGCGACAGGGCCGCCAGCTCGAGCTGACCGGGCTCGGCAGGGTCGACCCAGCGGGTTTCCTCGATCTCGGCTTGTGGCGTCGGAGTCGACTGGATGTCGAGCCAGAAGGCTTCTGCCACCACGGTGGCGTCCGTCTCATGGGCGGCGGGGGCCGAGAACCGGCCGAGATAGCGGGCGGAAGCTGGATCGATGGCGATACCCAGTTCCTCGTGCACCTCGCGCTGCAGTGCCCCCAATGGCGCTTCGCCCGGCTCGATCTTGCCGCCCGGCTGCATGAACACGCCGGTGCCGCGCTTGCGCACGAGGAGGATACGGCCATCAGGGCCGGCCAGCACGGCGGCGGCGATGAAGATCTGTCGAGGTCTGGCGGTCATGGAATCAATCATTGGGGCAGCGCCACCCTGCCGCGGTTGCGCCTCGGCGTCACGAGGCCGTGCCCCGGTGGCCACGGGCAGAAACAGAAAGGGCCGGTCTTGCGACCGGCCCCGATGCGTCACATGACGTGAACTTACGCGGCTTCCTCGGCGTCGGCGGCGTCCGATTTCGGACCGCGGCGCGGCGACTTGGCGAGGTTCTTCTCGATCAGCTGCACAGCCTCGGTGAGGGTCAGCTTGTTGACGGCCGAAACCTCACGGCTCATGCGGTCCATCGCCTGCTCGAACAGCTGGCGTTCCGAGTAGGACTGCTCGGGCTGGTCGTCGGAGCGGAACAGGTCGCGCACCACTTCCGAGATGGCGATCAGGTCGCCGGAATTGATCTTGGCTTCGTATTCCTGGGCGCGGCGCGACCACATGGTGCGCTTGACGCGGGCGCGACCGGTGACGGTCTCCAGCGCCTTCTTGACCTCTTCCTCTTCGGCGAGCTTGCGCATGCCGACCGACTTGATCTTGGCGACGGGAACACGAAGGGTCAGTTTATCCTGCTCGAACGAGATGACGAACAGCTCGAGGGTCAGCCCCGCGACCTCCTGTTCCTCGATCGAGGTGATGAGGCCGACGCCATGCGCCGGATAGACGATGTACTCGCCCGTCTTGAATCCAAGCCGCTGCTGAGGCTTCTTGGTGACCATAGAGGATACTCCTATTAACGCCGCCGCCGGACAGCTCTTCGCGGAGAGGCCGTCCTGTTGTTGCTCGTTCGCCCGTCCGAACAGATAAGCAAAACCCTTTGCGCACTCTTCCGGTCCGCGCGACCGGATGACTGCGCCCCCATTATTGCTGGTGTCAAAAAAAAGGGTGCCCGAAGGCACGCATTGGATGACGGGCAAGCTCCATTCGTTTGAGGAGCGTAGCACAAAATTTCAGCAAAATCAAAAGTTGCGAATCAAGACCGCCGGGAGCCGTTCAGCTTCCGGGCCCAACCCGTTCATCGCTATGGCAAATGCGCGACAAACCGGGGCTTGATCGCTCTGCTCAAACAGGCCGGGTGCCCCCGCCGGGCGAAGCTCAGTCGCCCTCGCCGGGGGCTTCGGAGAAGTATTTCTCGAACTTGCCCTCGACCCCGTCCCACTCCTTGGCATCGGCCGGAGCGTCGCGCTTCTCGGTGATGTTGGGCCAGGCGGAGGCGTATTTGCTGTTGATCTCCAGCCACTTGTCGAGACCACCCTCGGTATCGGGCTTGATCGCCTCGGCCGGGCATTCGGGCTCGCAGACGCCGCAATCGATGCACTCGTCGGGGTGGATGACGAGCATGTTCTCGCCTTCATAGAAGCAGTCGACGGGACAAACCTCGACGCAGTCCATGTACTTGCACTTAATGCAGTTGTCCGTGACGATGTAGGTCATTCTTCGCGAGCGTTCCTGCTCAAGTTTCTAGGGCCGCTGGGTCTTTCAGCCGGGCGCACGCAGCAAGCCTTACGCCTCGGGCCGTGCTAGCCCTTTTTCTCCCACGCCGCAAGGGACAGGGCGGTCAGGCTTTCGACGCATCGGCTTTCCTGCCGGCATGGTTATCCTCGCTATCTCAGGAGCGCTGCCGTGCCTGTGCGTCGAGGCGTGCGGGTCGGCAACTGCGGCCGAGCAATTGTGGCCGAGAGAGCGCGCAACCGAAACCGGCGACCGTAACGGCAAAGTGAACGATGGGCGTCGAACCGTTCAGTCCTCGTCGTCGCGCAATCGGTCGGTGTCGCGGCGTTCCTTCTTGGTCGGCCGCCCGCTGCCGGCGTCGCGCTCAGCGTGGCTCGGTGGGGCGGCTTCGCGGGGCACCGGGGGCGGTGAGAGGTCCTCGTAGAGCAGGGCAGCTTCGGGGGCGGGGCCGCGGCGGGCGCCGGGATCGAGGATGCGCCAGACCAGCAGCCGGGTATGCACCGTCATGGTGAGAACGTCGCCCGGCCCGACCTTGTGGTCGGACCGGTCAGTGCGTTCGGAATTGACCCTGACGGAGCCGGTCTCGATCAGCTTCTGCGCCAAAGTGCGGGATTTCACTGCGCGCGAGAAGAACAGCCACTTGTCGAGCCGCTGCTTCTCCAAGCGCCGCTATTCCGACTTGGGGTTCCGCAGGGCGGCGAGCGCAGCCCAGGGCGAGTTCGGATCGAGCACCGGCGGCTTCCGGTCTTCGCGCGGACGGTGTTCCTTCCAGTCCTCGCGCGGCTTGTCGAAGCGCTTGCCACCGGGCTTGCCGCCCTTGTTCTCGAACGGCTTGCCGCCGCCATTGCTGTTGCCGGCCCCTTGGCGCTGGCCGTCGCGGCGACCCTCGAAGCGCGGGCGGCTGGGTTTGGCGTCGCCCTTGTCGCCGCCTTCCGGACGGTCGGGGCGACGGAAATTGCGCTGCGGACGCTCGGACTTTTCCGCCTCGGCGGCGCCTTCCGCCCCCTCGACACGCGGGCCGCGGCTGCGGGCACCGCCGTGGCGCGGATTGTCGGGGCGGCGACCAGCGGGGAACCAGACCTCGTCGAACTCGGGCTCGGCCGGCTTGTCCGCCTCGGCCGGCGCCGGTGCACCCAGATCCGTGGTGGCGGTTTCGATGGCAGCGGCCTCTGCCTCGACCGCCACGGCAGTTTCGACCGCCGGGGCCGCGCCCTCGACCGCCTCGGCGGCCGCAGCGTTGAGCACTGCGTCGACGGCATCGGCAACCGCGGGATCGGCCGGCGCGGCGGTCGTCACGGTCTCTGTTGTCTCGATGGTCTCGATGGTCTCGATCGTTTCGGTGGTCTCAGTCGTCTCCGCCATCGGCGCTGCCGCGACCTTGGGGGTGCGGCGGACGCGGTAGCCGAGCGAGTTGAGGATCGAGGCAAAGTCCTCGCCGGCGGTACCGAGCAGCGAGGTCATCTCGACGGTGACGCGGAAGCCATTGCCTTCGGCAGCGCCCGGAGGCAGCTCGCCCTGGTGAGTCACCGGGTTCAGCGCGATCAGCGGCCGGATGATATCGGCGAGCCGCTCGAGGATATCGACGCGCACGGCGCGGCGCCCGGCGACCTTGAAGCCGGCGAGCTCATAGAGCTTCACGTTCACTTCGGGGTCGATGAGGAACGAGGTGCGGCCCGACAGCACGATCTGCGGCAGCTCGGCGACGCCGGGCTGGCGGACGCCGCCGTGCTTCAGCGCATAGAGGATCAGCGCCAGCTCGCGCGGCGCCGGCTTCAGGCTCTGCGGCACGTAGATATGGTAGGCGCCGAACTTGACGCCGAGCTTGCGCAGCTTGCCGCGCACGTCCTGGTCGAGACCCTTGACCTCTTCGGCCACGGCGCTGCGCGGCAGGATGCCGAGGTTCTCGTACAGCCGATAGGCGACGCCGCGGGCGGCGCCCTCGAGATCGGCCGGCGCTTCGAGCGACAGCACGCTTTCGAGCTGGGTGTTGACCAGGTGGCGGAGCCACAGGTTCAGCCGGTCCTGCACGCGCTCGAGATCGGGGCCGGTGAGGCTCTCATCGGCAAGGATGATGAGGCGCGGGGTGAACAGCTGTTCGCCCTCGACCAGATTGGCGATCACCTGGCCGCGCCAGCGCACATAGCCGTCGGTGGCGAGCACCAGTTCTTCGTTAGGCGCGCCGGCGACACGCTCGGCGCGTTTGGCGATTTCAGGCGCCACGACCTGCGCGGCGGCCGCCGCTACGCCCTTGGCATCGCCACCTTCCGACCGGGCCAAGGTGAAGCGGAAGCCCTCGATGGAGCCAATCAGGTGGCCTTCGAGGCTCACCTCGCCGCGGTCGTTAATTTCAGGCGATACCATATGCTTGTCTCTCAGGTGGCGCATAAGCACCGAAGTGCGACGATCGACGAAACGTTGAGTGAGACGCTCGTGCAGGGCGTCGCTCAGTCGATCTTCAATGTCCCGGGTCTTTTCGCGCCAATATGCGGGGTCTTCAAGCCAGTTCTTGCGGTTGGCGACAAAGGTCCATGTCCGGATCTGCTTGATCCGATTGGAAAGCGTATCAATGTCGCCTGTCACATTGTCGCAGAACCGCACCTGCTCGGCAATCCAGTCGGCATCGACATGGCGGTGGCGGGTGAGGTCGAGATAGATGCGGGTGATGATCTCGCCATGCTGGGCCGGCGAGATATCGCGGTAGTCCGGGATGCCGCAGCACTCCCACAACAGCCGCACCGCCGCCTCGCCTTTCGCCGCGACGCCGGCCTCGTTGCGGGCGACGAACTCCAGCGCATGCTGGTCGGTGGCGATGGGGACGCGGGTCAGGCCCCTGAGCGTGGGCGTCTGATCGAGGCTATGTCGCAGGTCCTCGATCGAAGCGAAATCCAGCTCGGCGTTGCGCCATTGCACCACCCGGATCGGCTCGAAATCGTGGGTCTCGAGGCGCTTGACCAGTTCCTCGTCGAAATCGGGGGCGTGGCCGGTGACCCCGAAGGTGCCGTTGTGCATGTGGCGGCCGGCGCGGCCGGCGATCTGGCCGAACTCGGCCGGGGTCAGCTGCCGGCTCTGGTGGCCGTCGAACTTGTGGTCGTCGGCAAAGGCGACGTGGTGCACGTCGAGGTTGAGGCCCATGCCGATGGCATCGGTGGCGACGAGGAAATCGACATCGCCGTTCTGGTACAGGTCGACCTGGGCGTTGCGGGTGCGGGGCGACAGTGCCCCCATCACCACGGCGGCGCCACCGCGCTCGCGCCGGATCAGCTCGGCGATGGCGTAGACCTGGGTGGCCGAGAAGGCGACGATGGCCGAGCGCTTGGGCTGGCGGGAGATCTTCTTCGAACCGGCGTAGAGCAACTCCGAAAAGCGCGGGCGCTGGATGATCTCGGCGTCCGGCAGCAGGGCGCGGATCAGCGGCGTCATGGTGGCGGCGCCGAGCAGCAGGGTTTCGCTGATGCCGCGTGCATGCAGCAGGCGATTGGTGAAGACGTGGCCGCGATCGAAATCGGTCGCCACCTGGATTTCGTCGATGGCGATGCATTCGACCGGCACGTCGAGCGGCATGGCCTCGACCGTGCACACCCAGTAGCGGGGCTTCGCCGGAACGATCCGCTCCTCGCCGGTGACCAGCGCCACGTGCTGGGCGCCGATCCGGTCGACCACCTTGTGGTAGACCTCGCGGGCCAGCAGCCGCAGGGGCAGGCCGATCATCCCCGAGCGGTGCGCCAGCATCCGTTCGATGGCAAAGAAGGTCTTGCCGGTGTTGGTGGGCCCAAGGATCGCCTTGAGCGAGGAGGCGGAAGCGGGAGTCATCGCGCCCTATTTAGGTGATCGAAAGCCAACAAACGAGTGTCTCGTCGCGAAACAAAAGAGCGGCAGCACCCGGGTCGGCATTAACCATTGGTACAAACGAAGAACAAACCGGAAAGGAATCGGTTGCGACTCGGAAATCCGTGTTTGTTCACTACAGCATATGGTGGGTGGTTTGGTCAGCGACCCGCTAGCGCCACGGCTTTCCTGTGGCACTGGGCGCAATCCCCGGAAATCGCGTTCAGGAAGGTTTCCAAGGGGTTAATTTCGGGCGGTTCGGGGCTCGAATCGGTCAAGTGTGAACGAGGCGTAAAGCCTTTGCCCGCAAAGAATTTTATCGGCTTCACGGCTTGGGTGCCTGAACAGTGGCTGCTCACGCTGCCGCGTTGGCAAAATAGCCGTTGACCGTCCCGGAATGACACGCGGATTTTGGTAACGTCCGGTTAACCATGATTTCCGCCGCCCGGCCGGCAACCCCGCTTGGAGGCGTGCCGGCACGAGGGACCACGGGTCTGTTGCCGGTGGTCCGGGGCGCGGAAGTCGGGGCGGATCAGCTCCGCTGACCGCGGGATCAGCTCCGCTGACCGCGGGATCAGCTCTGCTGACCGCGGGATCAGCACTCGGCGACGAGCGGGACCCAGTTGCTCTGGATCGGCGTGCCGGCGACGACGACGCGGTATTCGGCGTCGACCGGGTTGTTGATCACCAGGTTCTGGGTGTAGCTGCCCATGACGATGCCGTTGGCGCCTTTGACCGTGGTGACGGAATAGGGACCGCCGACGGCGCCGCCCTTCTTCACCACGAGGATGTTGATGGTGCCGGGCTTGTTGGTCTCGACCCAGGCGGTCAGCTTGCCATTGCCCGGGCAGATGTTGTTGGGCGGCGAGATGATGCCGAGCTGGATGCTGGTCGGCACGAGCTTGCCCGGGCCGGGGGTGGCGATCTTCAGGTCGAGGGCACTGGCGGCGCCAGCGAGCGCGACCGTAGTGGCGAGAGCGGCGATGCCGAGTTTCACGATAGTCTTCAATTCCTCCTTGGCGCGAGCCTTGGAGGAGAAAATGCCGTCGCGCGCTTGAACGCGTGCTGAGGCAAGGGTTTAGCTGACGTTCATCGCCTGGGTCTTCGATTTGGTCGCGCTTTCGAACCGGAAAAGTCTGCAACTTTTCCTGAAAGCGCTCCGCGGGCGGCGTGGCTATTCGGCGAGTTCGGTCAGCACCACCGAAAGGTCACCGGCTTCGGTGGTCACCAGCGCCCGGTAGGGAATGTAGTAGCCGGTTGCCTTGAGCGGCGCGTACCAGACGAGGATGCGCTCGTTTTTGGCGAGATAGGTGGTGATCTCGTTGTTGGTATAGTGCCCGGAAATCGGGGTGTAGTGCATCGAGCACAGCACCAGCGGCCCCTGGTAGCCGGTGCGCTTCGACGTCGCGGTGTCGTCCTTGATATATTTGAGGCTCAGGTTGAAGCGCTCGACACCGGTGAAGATCGGCATCTGCCGGTTGCACAACTGCTGGTCGAGCGCCGCGCCCTTCAGGACGAACGGCGCCAGCATGTCGTTGGCAGTGGTGAGGTGCTTCCGCTCAATTGCCACGCGGTCGATATTGTTGACGATCGGCGGGGCGACCTTGAACGTATCCACGGTGCCGCCGGCATAGGTGACGGCCGCGGTGAAATCCTCGCCGCCGGCACGGGTCAGGATGTCGAACTTCTGCGCCCTCAGGCCCTTGTCGGTGGAGGTCCCGGTCGAGGTAGCCTTGGCGGTGCCGCTTGCCACCAGCTGTGCCAGCCCGGTGATCTTGGCGTCGAGTACCAGCGAATAGGCCGAGCCGTTATCGGTCAGATTGATGCGGACATTGGCGATATGGGTGCCGCCCATGGTCACCATATACTCGGCGCGCGCCTTGATCTCGGCCGCAGCGGCGGGCAGGGCCAGCAGCATCAATCCTAAACTGGCAAGTCGTGCGGCCAATCGCATCGTCTGGCGGAAACCGGCGTTCAACACGGGAACGGACCTCTGGCGGCGTCGCCAAGCGGCGACGCGACGTCACCAGGCAGCGAATCAATATTGCTGCCAAAATGCCGAGCGAGGCTCGGGCTGGCAAGGCATTCGGCGTTCACAAGCTTGACGGGAGGAGCTCAGTTCTCTATGGGAGCGTCCGCAATCAAGAACAGACTCCAGCCCGTTGCGAGGGGATAGTCCCCCGCCGAGGGCCTTTTGACAGGATACTCCAATGGCTCGCCGCTGCGAACTCACCGGTAAGGGCGTGATGACCGGGAACAAGGTGAGCCATGCGCTCAACCGTACCCGTCGCCGCTTCCTCCCCAACCTCCTCAACGTCTCGCTGCTGTCGGACACGCTCGGCCGCACGGTCAAGCTGCGTATCTCGGCGAACGCGCTGCGTACCGTCGAGCACCGCGGTGGCCTCGATGCGTTCCTGCTCAAGGCAGACGACGCCGAGCTGTCGCCCGTCGCGCTGTCGGTGAAGAAGGAAGTCCGCGCCGCTCTCGCGACCGCGTAAGCTTCGCCCCTTCAGTTTCGCCGCGCGTCCCGAAAGGGGCGCGCGGTTTGTTTTGCGGTCAGCTTGCTGTCCACCACCGCTGTCATCCCCGCGAAAGCGGGGATCTCCGTTTTGCGATAGTGCATGAGGCACCAAAACAGAGGTTCCCGCTTTCGCGGGAATGACATCGCGACTAGAAGACCCATCGGAGCGGAAGCTCCAACCCCACCGCCCCGGTCTGATGCCGGCCAGCGGGTTACATAGAGGTGCAGGATATGCTCGCTCGCTTTGTCGCGGCTATTGCCGCGATGGTCGTGGTCGTCACCGCGTCCAACATTCTCGTGCTCTACCCGGTCGAGGCGACGCTCGGCCCGATCAACCTCAAGGATCTCCTCACCTGGGGAGCCTTCACTTACCCCTTCGCCTTCCTCGTCACCGACCTCACCAACCGCTATGACGGCGCGGCGCGCGCCCGTCTGGTAGTGGTTTTCGGCTTCGTCGTGGCGGTGGCGCTGTCATTCTACCTGAGCTTCAACCCGCTGCCGTGGAATGCCGGAGGGGCTCCCGCGACCACGGCGCGCATCGCCACCGCATCGGTGACAGCGTTCCTCATCGGGCAATTGCTCGATATCTCGGTGTTCTCGCGGCTGAGGGCCAGCAAGAACTGGTTCCTGCCGCCGCTCGCCGGGTCGCTGTTCGGCTCGCTGCTCGATACGGCGATCTTCTTTTCCATCGCCTTCTCGCCGGCCTTCGGCTTTGTCGACGGGATCTATGGGGCACAGGATGGTTCGCTCGGCTTCCCGGCGCCGTTCCTCAGCCTCGGAGCCGAGGTGCCACTGTGGGTCTCGCTGGCGGCCGGCGACTTCCTGGTGAAGTTCCTCGCCGCGCTGCTGCTGCTGGCGCCCTACCGGATGCTGATGGGCAAGCTGATGCCGCTGTCGCCGGTCAAGGCTGCCGCGTAGAGCATCACGGATCGGCGCGTGTTTGGGGCGCGCTGTCGCCGAGTTGATCCTTTGCGATCACCCCACCTACGGGATGACAGCCGGTGGGTGGGGTAAGACCGAGACAACCGGTCCCGCCCCACGCAGCCTAGCCATCTACGACCTGGCCCGGCCAGCGGCTCAGGTGCTCGTGGGCGATCCACCAGCGGTCGCCCGCGCGTTTGAGCACCGTGGTGCCGCGCCCGGAACCCGAGATCGGCTTGCCGTCGGCGACAGTTTCCCAGTTGAAGCGGTAGATGCAGGCTGCGGCGCTGTCGCCTTCGGCGATCCATTCGAGCTCATCGAGCCAGTAGTGCTCGCTAGGCCCCATCGCCCGCCAGGTCGCCTCGAACGCCGCACGGATCGCCGCGATGCCGCTATGGGTGCCGTTGGTGAACCAGAACGTCGCGTCGGGCGCGATGAGCTCGGTCAGGAGGTCGAAGTCCTGGCGGTTGATGCGGTCGGTGTAGGCCTCAAGCACATGCTTCGCCGACATGCCTCGTCCTCTTCAATCGGGCAGGCTGAATTCCAGCAGCAGGTTGCGTTCCCAGTCGTTGAAGTTGTTGTCCGACACCAGGGTGATGCGGGTGGTGCCATCGGGGGCGCTGTGGACGGCGAGGGCTTCCATGTTGTCGATATCGCCGCCCGCGGCGTGCAGCAGCTGTTCGCCCTTCAGGTGGGCGCCGGCCTTCACTTCGGCCGCCGGGATGCGGACCAGCCGCATCTGGAAGGCGAGCAGCGCAATACCGCGTTCCAGCACCAGGAGGTCGCCATTGGGCATGAAGGCGCAGTCGGTGGGGTTGGTGCCGTCGCCGGAAATATAGCTCAGCGGCCCTTTGTCGTTCTGGCCGAGCAGATAGGCCGAGTGCTGGCCGTCATCGTCGATGATGCCCTCGGTGAGCAGCAGGGTGGAGCCGGCAATGGGGGAGTTGGCGGGGGCGATGCAGACGGCCTCCAGCGTCTCGTTGGTGCGCGTGTCGGTCAGCCATCTGGGGATGTTGACCTCGCGGGCGGCGCCCTGCGGCACGCCGTCGACCAGCGTGAAGTCGGCGACCCGGGTGAGGTTCTCGAAGCCGACGCGCACCGCGCTCGGCTTGCCATCGCGCTCGATCACCGCCAGCGCCTCGGCATCGCGCGAGTAGGCACGCGGCAGTTCCTTGCCCTTGGAATTCTGGATCGGTTCGACCTTGACGCCGATCAGCCCCATCGGCCGTCCGGCCTCGTCATAGAGCAGTTGGCCGGAGACGAAATTGCCGCGGTCCGAGACCATCACCAGCCGCCCATCCGGACCGGTGAAGCCGAGGCCCGAGAGGCCGCCGAAAGTGTCGGTCTGGCTCTGCATCTCGATGCCGCCACGCCAGACAAGACCCTGCACGCGCTGGCCGATGCCCGCTGACATGAAGCTCGAGATGGGCACCGACGTGACCGTCTCCTCGTCGGCCCGGACTCCCAGCCCACCTGCGACCAGCAGTGCGGCGCCTGCGCTCGCGATCAGCAGTGCCGCTCCGGCGAGACGCGATGCACGCCGCCCTGCGGTCATCCGTAACGGCTCTTGCGGAAGGCGCCGGGCGGCTCTTCGTCGAACAGCGAGGCGAGCTCGTCAGTCAGGGCTCCCGCCAGTTCCTCGGCATCGAGCAGCGTCACGGCGCGCCGATAGTAGCGCGTGACGTCGTGGCCGATGCCGACCGCCACCAACTGCACGGCGGAGCGGGTCTCGATGTCTTCGATCACCTGACGCAAGTGGGCCTCGAGATAGTTGCCTGCGTTGACGCTCTGGGTCGAGTCGTCGACCGGCGCGCCGTCGGAGATCACCATCAGGATGCGGCGATTTTCGGACCGGGCGAGCAGGCGCTTGTGCGCCCATTGCAGGGCTTCGCCGTCGATATTTTCCTTGAGCAGCCCCTCGCGCATCATCAGCCCGAGGTTACGCCGGGCATGCCGCCAGGGCTCGTCGGCTGCCTTGTAGATGATGTGGCGGATGTCGTTGACGCGGCCCGGATTGGGCGGACGCCCCGCCTCCAGCCAGGCCTCGCGGCTCTTGCCGCCCTTCCAGGCGCGGGTGGTGAAGCCGAGGATCTCGACCTTCACGCCGCAGCGCTCCAGCGTGCGGGCGAGGATGTCGCCGCAGATCGCCGCAATGGTGATGGGACGGCCGCGCATCGAGCCGGAATTGTCGAGCAGGAGCGTGACCACGGTGTCGCGGAAATCGGTGTCGCGCTCGACCTTGAAGCTCAGGGCCTGCAGCGGGTCAGTGACCACGCGGGTGAGGCGCGCCGTGTCGAGCAGGCCTTCCTCGAGGTCGAATTCCCAGCTGCGATTCTGCTGTGCCATGAGCCGCCGCTGCAGCTTGTTGGCAAGCCGCGCCACGGCGCCGGCCAGGTTCTCGAGCTGCTTGTCGAGCAGCGCGCGCAACTGGTCCAGCTCCTCGGGCGGGCAGAGGTCGGGCGCCCGCACCACCTCGTCGAACTTCTGGGTGAAGATCTTGTAGTTGAAGACGTTCTGGAATTCTTTGGCGTTGGCGCCGGGCGGCGGCGGATTGGGCTGATCCTCGCCCGATTCCGAGCTGTCGTCCTCGTCGGTCTCGGAGAAATCCATCTCCGCGCCTTCGACTTCACCTTCCTGCTCGGATTGGCCGGGGGTCTGGTCCTCGTCGGCCTCGGCGTCCTCGCTCTCCCCCTCGCCCTGCTCGGGGTTCTTCTCGTCGTCCTGGCCGCGCTCCGGCTCCTGATCGTCACCCTGTTCGGAATCGTCGCTCTCGCCGTCGTCGAGATCGCTGTCGGGCACGAGGCTCAGGTCGCGCAGCAGCTGCCGGGTGGCGCGGCTGAACAGCTCCTGGTCCTCGAACCTGGTGAGGAGCGTCGTCAGCGAGTTGCCGGCGCGCTCCTCGATTTCCTTCTTCCACAGCTCGACGATGGCATTGCCCGAGGGCGGGATGGCGACGCCGGCGACGCGTTCGCGAAGGATCAGGCCCAGCGCCTCGGCGAGCGGGGCGTCGGCCTTGTCGCTGACTTCGGCAAAGTTCTGGCGGAACAGCCGGTCTTCCAGCATCTCGTGGATATTGCCGGTCATGCCGGGCATGCGGATGCAGCCCAGCGCCTCGACGCGAGCCTGCTCCAGCGCATCATAGGCGGCGCGGGCTTCCGGCTCGGCCGGGGCGCGCTTGCGGTGCGTTTCGGGATCATGGCTGGCGAGCCGCATGGCCATGGCGTCGCCCTGCCCACGGGCAATGGCGATGTCGCGCAGCGTCGGCAGGCGCGGCAGGTTGGCGAGCCGCGCCTTGTCGGCGGTGAGGATGGGACGATCGGCCGAGAAGCTCACCTCGAGGTCGCGTTTGCCGCCAATGGCGCGCACCGCGGCGCCCATCGCCGATTTGAACGGAGCGGTGGTGTCGGGCTTGTTCTGCTTGGAGCGCGGCGGAGGGGCCATCAGTGTTCTCGTTGGGCAGGCTTGGTCAGGGACATCAGCAGGAACATCGGCCGGGTCAGTTCGGTGGCGCGCCACTCAGGGTGGGCGGCGAACTGTTCGTCCGACGGTTTCCACTCGTCGACGGCACGATATGTGAAGCCCGCGCCGACGAGGATATTCAACATGGTGCCGATGGTGCGGTGAAACTTCACGATGCCGTCGACGATCCAGTTGGTGACGCGGCGGCCCTCGATCAGGTAGTCGGCGACGGCGAAGGCCTGGCGCCCGTCGGCGGCAGTAACCCATTCGGGTTCGGCGCGGGCGGCATAGATCGGGTGCTCGACCGAAAACACCAGTTGCCCGCCCGGCGCGAGCGCGTCGAACAGCATTTCGGCGATGCGGCCGAAATCCTCGACATAGTGCAGCGCCATGGAGCTGACGACCAGGTCGGCGCTTTGTGGCTCGAGTACCAGCTCGTCGAGGTTGGCGCGCAGATAGGTTACGGTCGGATTGCTGGTTTCCACCACTGCCCGCGCCAGCATCTTCTCGCTGAGGTCGATGCCGAGGACGGAACGCGCGCCCGCGTCGCCGAGCCAGCGGCTCAACTGGCCGAAGCCGCAGCCCAGGTCGACGACGCGCTTGCCGGCAATATCAGGCAGCAGTGCGCGCAACGCCGGCCACTCGCTGGTGGCCTCGAGGCCATCCCGCGAGCGGGGGAATTCGCTGTACCCGGCGAGGAATTTCGCGTCGTCGTAGATATTCTGGGCCACAATGGCCTCCGGCTAAAGCGCTTCACCGTTTCAATGAAACGTCGAAACGCTCCAAGTCTTTGATTTTGTCGCGCTTTCGAACCGGAAAAGTCGGCAACTCTTCCCGCAAGCGCTTCAGGCAGTCACCGCCAGGTTGGCAGCCGATTCCGGCAGGTCTTCGCCGAACACGCGCTGGTAGAACTCGGCCACCACAGGGCGCTCGAGCTCGTCGCACTTGTTGAGGAAGGTCAGCCGGAAGGCGAAACCAACATCGCCGAAGATCTCGGCGTTCTCGGCCCAGGTGATCACCGTACGCGGGCTCATCACCGTCGACAGGTCGCCGTTGATGAAGGCCTGGCGGGTGAGGTCGGCCAGCCGGACCATGTTGTTGACGGTCTTCTTGCCCTTCTCGCCGGTATAGGTCTTGGCCTTGGCCAGGACGATCCCGACTTCCTTGTCGTGCGGCAGGTAGTTGAGCGTGGTGACGATCGACCAGCGGTCCATCTGGCCCTGGTTGATCTGCTGGGTGCCGTGATAGAGGCCGGAAGTATCGCCCAGACCAATGGTGTTGGTCGTCGCGAACAGCCGGAAGGCCGGGTGCGGGGTGATGACGCGGTTCTGGTCGAGCAGCGTCAGGCGGCCCTGGGTTTCCAGGACGCGCTGGATCACGAACATCACGTCCGGGCGGCCCGCATCGTATTCGTCGAAGACCAGCGCGATGTTGTTCTGCACGGCCCAGGGCAGGATGCCGTCACGGAACTCGGTGATCTGCTTGCCGTCCTTCAAAACGATGGCGTCCTTGCCGACCAGATCGATGCGCGACACGTGCGCGTCGAGGTTGACGCGGACCAGCGGCCAGTTCAGCCGCGCCGCGACCTGCTCGATATGGGTCGACTTGCCGGTGCCGTGGTAGCCCTGCACCATGACGCGGCGGTTGAAGGCGAAGCCCGCAAGGATGGCCAGGGTGGTGTTGCGGTCGAACAGATAGTCCGGATCCAGCGGCGGCACATGCGGATCGGTTTCCGCATAGCCCATGACCTTCATGTCGCTGTCGATGCCAAAGGTTTCGCGGACGGAATATTGCTTGTTCGGCAGATTGGAGAATTCAGGCATTTCACGAGGCTCGCGGAAGGAAATAGGTCAAGACGGCTGCCTTGGCGGTTGCCGGGCTCTATAGCAGCATCGGCTGCGGCGCGGTAGGGCCGCGCGACAATCGGGCGACAGTCGGGCGGGGGCCCCATTGTGCCGGGCCGGCGGGCACTTGCCGGCATCCATTGGCGGCGCAAATACCGCCATAACAAAGATTCATCCGACCGAAGTCGTCGGACATCGGTTTCAGCGCCCGACGAAGCCCTTGGACTTGAGGTGGGAGTAGGCGGCGATGATGGCGCGCAGCCGGTCCTCGGAACTCTTGTCGCCACCATTGGCATCGGGATGGTGTACTTTCACCAGCGCCTTGTACGCAGCCTTGATCTGCTCGGCCTTGGCGTAGCCCTTGAAGCCCAAGGTCTCGAGCGAGCGGCGGTCCTGCTCGTGCAGCGGCTTCACCCGCTCTTCGGCCGGAGCGCGCTGCTGGTGCCGAGCATAGCGGGCAAACACCCCGAACGGGTCGTTGACGCGTTTTGCGGTCGGGTCGCGCGGGGCGCCGCGCGGCATGCGCGGACCAGTGCCGGCGCCCGGCTTGGCGCCGAACCCCCAGCTCGGGCGGCCGTCGGTTTCCTTCTCGGCGTGCAGGTGGTTCTCCATCTCCTCGGGCTTCATGCCGGCGAAGAAGTTGAACACCTGATTATAGTGGCGCACGTGCTCGAGGCAGAAATGGTGGTACTGGCCGATAGCCCGGTTGCCCTTGGGCGCCTTGTAGAGCCCAGGCTGGTCGCAGCCCTCCCATCCGCAGGCCGGCACTTCGGGCTGCGCTTCGGGTTCCGGGTGCCGAGATCGGATCCGGATGCGGTCAAAATACTTGGAATCCAGCTTCATCAATCCTAGTTACGGGGCCTCGGCCACGCCTCAAACTGAACCGGTATCCATATGTCCGTTCGAGACACGATTGCAGAAAAACTTTCGGTCAAATTCACGCCGACCCATCTTGAAGTGATCGACGAGAGCGAGAAACATAGGGGGCACGGTGGTTATCGCGAGGGCGGCGAGACGCATTTCCGCGTCCGGATCGCCTCTCCCTTGTTCACAGGCCAGTCACGCCTCGCACAACATCGTGCCGTGATGGAGGCGCTCGAGGCCGAACTGAAAGCCGGTGTCCATGCGTTGGCCGTCGAGGTGGTCGCCCCCACAGCCTGATCGTTCCTGATCGGATTGGATGCGGCACATATGGGAGCCGCGACGGCTTGCTGCAACCGGTGCGCCGCTTTGCGGCCAAAGCCGGGCGAAGCCATGGCAGGCTGCCGCTTTGTCTCCGAACTATCGCCCAAGGCGTTGCCTAGCACTCATGTCTGCAGACAGACTGGAGGGCGACATGTCCACTTTGAAGACGGCGGTCCTCGCGACCGCCTTTGCGCTATGCGCAGTGCCGGGTGCCTTGGCGGCGGGCAGCAACTTGCAGCTGATCATCGGCGGTGAGGCCTATGATGGGCCGCCGAAGTTCGAGGTGACGTTCGACGGCAAGGTGCTGGGCGAGGGAGCGGTGAACGCTGCCATCGATACCGCCACCGCCGGACGCTTCGCCGATGCCACCGACAAGACCCCGTATGTGCAGAGTTTCGCGTTCGATATCCCCGAGGATTTGTTCAAACCGGGCGGCGAGGTCCGGGTGCGGCTGGTCAACGAGGCCTATGGCGGCGACGGCTCGAACCGCGACCGCAACCTCTATCTCGCCGCCGTGGCGGTGAATGGCCGCGCTGTAACGGTATCGGGGCTCTCGACGCAGGGCACGTCGGCCAATACCGAGAATGAACTGCTGGGCGAGTTCCTGGTGTTGAAGGACGGTAATGTCGAGGGCGTGTCGCGCGCCCCGACCGGGGGGTGGCCGTTGCCCGACGCCACTATTGCCGTGGTACAGCCGGCGGCGGAGCCGGTGACGACGGAGGTCGCGGCGGTCGCTGAGGAGCCGGCGGCGGCTCCGGCCGTGAAGGCGCCTGCGGCGGTGACGGCGCTGAAGCTGCCCGAGGCAAGCGAGGGTGACAAACCAGTGGCAACCGCGAGCCTCGCCTCATCGGCGCCGGCCACGGCCAGCGCGGGCTGCAACCGCGACGAGCTCTATAACGTCGTCGGCTTCAACGAGAGTTCAAACGACCTGACCCCCAAGCTGATGGAGCGGCTCGACCAGATCGTCGCCGATATCGGCGAGCAGAAGTGCAAGGTGCTGGTCACCGGCTATTCGAGCCGTGCCGGCAACCACGCCACCAACGCACTGTTCGCCATCGAGCGGGCGCAGAACGTGCTCGCCTACCTCAAGCAGGCCGGGCTGAAGTTCGAGAAGGTCTCGGCCACCGGCGCCGGCGCCACCGAACAGTTCGGCGACACGTTCTACGCCAACCGCCGGGTGGTGATCTCGGTCGCGCCCTGATCGGAGTGGGCATGCCGCAAGGACCGGGTCCGGACGCCTGACACGCTGTTGTCGTGCTCTGCTGTATGCGCAATAGTATCGGTGCGGCGTACAGACAGGAGGGCGCGGATGCGTCTGGGTGGTATTTGTCTGCTTGCAGCCGTGCTGGGCGGTGGTGGTGTCGCGTCAGCCGATGAAGTCGCTTTGCGACTGGTCGGCGAGGCTGGTCCGCTGGGCCCGCCGGCATATGTGGTGACTGTTGACGGCATGCTCATCGGTACCGGCACGCTGCGGGCGCCTGACGGTGCAGCGCCGCGCGAGCGTACCGACCTGAACGCCATCGCGTCTGATCGGACCTTCACGATCCCAGATGGACTGCTGCGGGCTGGCTCGGTGGTCAAGGTCTATCTGATCAACGACTCCACGGATGATACGGGCGCCGACACGACGCTCTACATTCTGGGTGTGTCGATCGACGGCGTTGTCGCCGACGTGGCCGCGGCGACGATTGCCACCGCCGACGGGGAAGCCAAGGAAATCTACATGACCGCGGACGGCGCCCTGATTTTGGCCTGGAATGCGGCCGCGAGCTTCCCCGCTCCCGATGGCGGTTGGCTTGCCGGCGGCGTCACCGAGGCAGAGGCGACGACATCGACTGCTCTGGCCCCGGCCGAGCAGGAGGCACCGGCTGCGGAAGAGGCGCCGCCGGCCGCTGCAGCATCGCCGGTGGCGGAGGCGCCGCCGGTTGAGGAAACAGCGGCAGCCGACGTGCCGCCCGAGCCCACCTGTGCGACAGATGCAACGATCGTCCTGACGGACTTCGCCAACGGCGAAGCTGACGTAACCGAGAAGACGGCGCAGGAGCTCATCGGCTTCTTCAAGGATGTCTCGGTCGATAACTGCAAGCTCAGCGTGGCGGGATATTCCAGCCCCGGAGGCGAGCCAGAGATCAATCTTGCGGTATCGCAGGCGCGGGCTGACGCGGTGCTCGAGTTCGTCAAGGGCAGGAAACTGAGCTTCAGCTCCGAAGAGTCGGTGGGCCGCGGTGAGACCACCGAGTTTGGCGAAGCCGGCGCCAATCGGCGCGTCGTGGTGACCGTCGGGCCCTAGGTCCGGTCGGCGAGCTGCTGCAGCCGGTCGGCGAGGTTGTTCAGTTCCCAGTCGCGGGCGAGGGCTGCGGCCGCGCCCCAGGTCGGCTTGGCGTCCGGGATCGGTGGCAGCGGCGCATCCGTTACCATGGTGGCGATGCGCTTATAGAGCCGGAGGTCGTCGGCCTGGGTGGGGAAGCGGTTGTCGGCGATCATCGCTTCGAGGTCCGGATAGCGCTGCAGCAGGCTCGCCGCGGTCGCCTCGCCGACGCCCTTGGCGCCGGGAATCTTGTCGGAGGGGTCACCGCGCAGCGCGATGAAATCGGGCACCTGGCGGGGCTCCACCTTGTAGCGCTCACGCACCCCGGCGGGGTCGATGCGGGCGATCTCACCGCCTTTGATCGGCGCGAGGATGGTGGTTCGGTCCGAGGCCAGCTGGTAGGCGTCGCGATCACTGGTGGCGACCAGCGCGGTGCCGCCGGCCTGCTCCTCCATCGCCACGGCGGTGGCGAGGAAATCATCGGCCTCGAAGCGTCCGGCCTTGCCGAAGACGAAGCCGCAGGCGGTGACGATCTGAGGCAACACCTCGAGCTGCTCGACGATCTCGTCCTCGAAGATGCGGCCGCCCTGATAGGGGGCAAATTCCAGCGCCCGCCAGTTGGGTTCGGCCAGCGTATCCCAGCCGACCACCACGGCGCGAGGCTGCTCGGCCTCGTGAAGCCGGATCAGGTAGTTGGTGAAACCGACAATGGCGCCGCCGCCGCGATCTCCCTTGCGGCGCACCGTCTTGGGCAGTGCGTGGTAGGCGCGGTGGGCGAACGAGTCACCGTCGATGACGAGCAGCGGGCGGCGATCGGACATGGTTTCCCCCTCGGCGGTGCTTTGACGCGGCAGGCACGAATCGGCGCCCCGCGCCGCGCGCGTTCAGGTGGGCAGAATACATGTCGGGGAGGGGTGGCGAAGCGCGATCTCGGCGCGATTCCTCTGCCGCCCATACTGATATGTAACGCACGAGGGGCTTGCTTCAAGACCCCGGCCATCCCGTAAAAGGCGTGTCCTCGTCCCTCAGAACGGAGACAAAGATGCGCAAGTCCGAACATCAGGTGGTCATCGCCGGCGGCGGCCCGACCGGGCTGATGCTGGCCGGAGAGCTGGCGCTCGCCGGCGTCGACGTGGCGATCGTCGAGCGACGCTCCAGCCAGGAGGTTGTCGGCTCACGCGCCGGCGGGCTCCACCCGCGCACCCTCGAAATCTTCGAGCAGCGCGGCATTGCCGACCGTTTTCTCGCCGAGGGGCAGGTGGCGCAGGCGGTGGGGTTTGCCGGCGTACGGCTCGACCTCGGTGGCTTCCCGACGCGCTACCCCTACACCCTGGGCCTGTGGCAGAACCACGTCGAGCGGATCCTCGGCGGCTGGGTCGACGCGTTCGGCGTGCTGATCTATCGCGGCATCGAGGTGACCGGCCTCGCGCAGGACGAGGCCGGTGTCGACGTCAGGCTCAGCGACGGCGGCCTGCTGCGGGCGCAGTATCTCGTCGGCTGCGACGGCGGGCGCAGCCTTGTCCGCAAGGCAGCCGGGATCGCCTTCCCCGGCTCGGCCCCCACCACCAGCAACCTGATCGCCGAAGCGGAGCTGGCAGAGGAACCAGCGGAATTGGGCATTCGCCGGGATGCCACGGGAATCCACTCGATCGGCCGGGCCGAATACGAAATCCGCGATGGCCAGATCATCTTCGCCAGAAGCGGTCCCGTCCGCGTGCTGGTGACCGAGCGGGAGGTGGGCAAGACCGGCGAGCCGACGCTAGCCGAGGTGCAGGAGGCGCTGATCGGCGTCTACGGCACCGACTACGGGATCCACAGCCCGACCGCGATCACCCGCTTCACCGACGCGGCGCGGCAGGCGGCGACCTATCGTCAGGGGCGGGTGCTGGTGGCGGGCGACGCGGCGCATATCCACCCGCCCGATGGCGGCATGGGCTTGCAGACCGGCGTACAGGACGCGGTGAACCTCGGCTGGAAGCTGGCGCAGGTGATCAAGGAGACATCGCCCGAGAGCCTGCTCGACAGCTACCATGCCGAACGGCACCCGGTCGGCGCCAAGGTGCTGCGCTACACCATGGCCGCGGTGGCGCTACGGCGTGAGGATGACCGCACAAGAGCGCTGCGCGAGACCATGGTGGAGTTGCTGGAGATGGAGGGGCCGCGCCGGCGTGTGGCCGCCGACCTGACCGGGCTCGGGATCCGCTACGATCTCGGCGAGGGGCATCCGCTGCTCGGGCGCCGTATGCCCGATCTCGATCTTGCCACGGCCAACGGCCCGAAGAGGGCCTCCGCACTGCTGCACGCGGCGCGGCCGGTGCTGCTCAACCTCAGCACACCGGGCGCCCTCGACATCTCGCGGTGGGCGGATCGCGTGCAACTGGTCGATGCGGCGTATGACGGTAGGTGGGAGCTGCCGGGCCTCGGAGTGGTCAGTGCACCTGAAGCCGTGCTGATCCGCCCCGACGGCTATGTGGCGTGGGTCGGAGACGCCGCCGGGCAGGGGCTGGCCGAAGCGCTGGCCACCTGGTTCGGGCCGCC
This sequence comes from Devosia sp. GW821-FHT12F11, assembly GCF_058806655.1. Taxonomy (NCBI): domain Bacteria; kingdom Pseudomonadati; phylum Pseudomonadota; class Alphaproteobacteria; order Hyphomicrobiales; family Devosiaceae; genus Devosia; species Devosia sp. GW821-FHT12F11. Next base: position 46,449 of record NZ_JBXAPX010000007.1, on the reverse strand, counting down.
TATCGAGCCGTCCTGACCTCTTCGAGATAGGCGTGCACGGCGGCCGGGTCGACATTCTTCTCGATGAAGGCCCGGCCGATGCCGTGGGTCAGGATGAAGGTGAGGGCGCCACGCACCACCTTCTTGTCCTGGGCGATGGCGTTCATCAGGTAGTCGGTGTCAGGCAGTTCGCCAGGAATATCGTTGATGTGCGTTGGCAGGCCGGCGGCGCTCAGGTGCTGGGCGATGCGGCCGGTATCCTGGCTGGGGGCGAGGCCGAGCCTCGCCGAAAAGCCATGCGCCAGCACCATGCCGATGGCGACGCCCTCGCCATGCAGCAGCCGATCGGAATAGCCGGTGGCCGATTCGAGCGCGTGGCCGAAGGTGTGGCCGAGATTGAGCAGGGCGCGGACCCCGGTCTCCTTCTCGTCGGCGAGCACGAAACGGGTCTTGGCGGCGCAACAGCGCGCCACCATTTCCGCGCGCAGCGCGGCGTTGCCGGCAAAGATCTCGCGGCGGTTGTCCTCGAGCCAGAAATAGAACGGCTCGTCGTCGATCAGCCCGTACTTCACCACTTCGGCATAGCCGGCGGCGAGCTGCCGTCGCGGCAAAGTGTCGAGCGCATCGAGGTCGGCCAGCACCAGTTTAGGCTGGTGAAAGGCGCCGATCAGATTCTTGCCATGTGGCGAGTTGATGCCGGTCTTGCCGCCGACGGAACTATCGACCTGCGCCAGAAGCGAGGTCGGCACCTGCACGAAATCCATGCCGCGCCGGGCGATCGCCGCCGCGAAGCCGGCGAGATCGCCGATGACGCCGCCACCCAGCGCGATGATCAGGTCGCCGCGCTCCAGCCGCGCTGCAAGGATCGCCTCGACCACTTCGCCCAGCCGGGCGAAGGACTTGGTGCTTTCGCCGTTGGGCAGCACTACGGTGGCGTAGCTGACTTCGGCTGCGTCGAGCGAGGCGGTGAGCCGCGGCAACTGGGCGATGGCGACTTCGGTGTCGGTGACGATGCCGAAGCGGCGGCCGGGAAACCTGGCCTTGAGCAGGGCGCCGGCGTTGTCGATCAGGCCGTTGCCGATCAGGATGTCGTAGGCGCGTTCGCCCAGCGGCACGTGGACGGTGGTCGGCTCAGTCATTGGGCGTCTCGTTGCTCAGGTGCGCCAGTACGGCGTCGATCACTTCGCTTGCCACCTGGTCCTGTGGCACGTCGCGCGAGACGATAGTGACGTCGGCTTCGGCATAGACCGGATAGCGCACCTCGATCAGCTTCTGCAGCGTTTCGCGCGGATTGGCGGTTTTCAGCAGCGGCCGGTTGGAGCGGCGCGAGACGCGCTGGAACAGCAACTCGAAATCGGCCTTGATCCACACGGAGATCGCCGCTTCCTTCACCAGTGCCCGCGTTTCGGGGTTGATGAAGGCGCCGCCGCCGGTGCCGAGCACGATGTTGCGATCCTTCAGCAGCCGGGCGATCACCTTCACTTCCCCGGCGCGGAAATCGGCCTCGCCATGAGTGCGGAAGATGTCTTCGATGGTCATGCCGGCAGCCTTCTCCACCTCCTCGTCGCTGTCGACGAAGTGGCGGCCGAGGCGGGCAGCAAGGCGGCGGCCGACTGTGGTCTTGCCGGCGCCCATCATGCCGATCAAGACGATCGGGCGGTGCCCGAGGAGCCGCTGCAGATCCTCGCGCCGGTCGTCGCGGGTGGTCGTGCCGTCGCGTGACATCGCATTTCCCTGTTCGCGCGGTTTGAACCGTTAGGGCGGCATAAAGTCAATGCCCGCTATGGTCGGACGACTATGGTTAGCGCACCCTTGATCGCATCCGGCAAACAGGGGAGACTGGTCCGTAGCGTGACAAAAGCGGATTGCCATGCCGACTCTCATTCGTCTGATCGTCATCCTGCTGGTCCTGGTCGGGCTCGGCTTTGGGGCCATGGTCGCGCTGGTCGCCATCGTCCAGCCACGCGACAAGGAGGTGACCATCCGCATCCCGGCCCGCGATCTGGTGCCCTCGGCACAGCGTGATCCGCTGGTGCGGCGTGAGATCAATACCACGCGTCAGCCTGAAGCCCCGGCTGCGACACCGCCCGCCACCGAAGAGCCGGCCCTGTCGGTGGAGCCTGCCACTGACGCTCCGGCCGAAGACGGCGAAGTGGTGACGCGGCAGCAGGGGGTCGAATGAGCAGCGGCCACCTGGTCGATGCGTTCCTCGAGATGATGAGCGCCGAGCGCGGCGCGGCCAAGAACACCATCGACGCCTATCGCCGCGACCTTGGCGACTATTGCGGGTTCCTGGCGCGCCGCGGCACCGGACCGACTGCGGCCGGGCGCGAACAGGTGACGGAATACCTCGCCTTCCTCGACGCCGAGGGGATCGCTGCCTCGTCGAGTGCGCGAAAGCTCTCGGCGATCCGGCAGTTCCACAAGTTCCTTGCCGCCGATGCGGTGCGTGGCGACGATCCGACGCGAATCATCGCTTCACCCAAGGCGCGCCGAAGCCTGCCCAAGGTGCTGTCGATCGCCGAGATCGACCGGCTGCTGAGCATGGCAGAAGCCGAAATCGAGGCGCCCGACGCGAGCGACGCCAAGCGCGCCATGGCTGGGCGGCTCTACCTGCTGCTCGAGCTGCTGTATGCCACCGGCATGCGCGTCTCGGAGCTGGTGGAGCTGAAGCGGGCCGCGGTGATGCGCGATGCCAGCTTTCTCACCGTGCGTGGCAAGGGCGGCAAGGAGCGGATCGTACCGCTCACCGACCGGGCGCGCGATGCGGTGAAAGCCTATCTGACGCGGCTCGAGCCCGGCGCGTGGCTGTTTCCGGCCGGCGGCGAGAGCGGGCATCTCAGCCGGCAGGTATTTGCGCGTGAGCTCAAGGGACTGGCCGGGCGAGCGGGGATTTCCACGGCCCGCGTCTCACCGCACGTGCTGCGCCACGCCTTTGCCAGCCATTTGCTGGCAGGCGGTGCCGACCTCAGGGTGGTGCAGACGCTGCTCGGGCACTCCGACATCTCGACCACCCAGATCTATACCCACGTGCTGGATGAGAAGCTGAAGTCGCTGGTCGAAGCACACCATCCGCTGGCGGAGGGTTGAGAGCTGCGGTTTGTAGTGCGTGCTCTCGGCTTCGTCTCGGTGGCGCTCGTGCTGCTGGCGGCGTGGGTTGCCTTCGACATCTGGAACTACGACACACACAGTGACACCGGGACCGCCGATGCGGCACTGGTGCTCGGCGCCGCGGTAGCGGGGGATCGGCCGACGCCGGTGTTCGAGGAGCGGCTCAGGTATGCCGTTGAGCTCTATCGGGCGGGGAAGGTACGAGCGCTTGTCATGACCGGTGGCAAGAACCCGTACGATGCAGTCGGTGAGGCCGAGGCTGGCCGCGTGTGGGCGTTGGCTGCCGGCGTTCCGGCGGAAGCGATCCTGGTCGAAACACAGTCGCGGACCACCAAGCAGAACATCGACTTCGCCGCGCCGATTCTTGCCCAGCATCAGTTGGCAAGGGTCCTGGTGGTAAGCGATCCGCTGCATCTCAGGCGCGCCGTCACGATGGCGCGGGATCTGGGGATAGATGCGTCGCCAGCGGCAACGCCGACGACCCGCTACCAGACGCTGGGCACGCAGTTGCCGATGCTGGCGCGCGAGGTGTGGTTTACCTTGGTCTACCGGATTACTGGCCAGTAGGCTTCAGGAGCGTTTGTGGGTGAGGCCGTCGAGCCGGTCGAGCAAGCCATCGAGCGCTTCGAGCACATCGCTGAGGAGCATCGGTTTGGGCGGTGCAGCAGGGACATCCATCCAGGTGGCGCGCAATTCGGTGAGCCGCTCCTTGCGGCGACGGCGCGCCGCCTTGGCGTCGGCGAGGGTGCGGCGGGTCGCCTGATCGGTGGCGTCCAGCGTGAACAGTTTTTCGCAATGCGGACACCAGGCGCCGCCGTCGGGGCGTATCAGCTTGGCGTTTTCGAGGAACTGGCCGCTGCAATGCGGGCAGCCGACGCTTACCAGGGCATAGGTCGTCATGGTCGAAGGGTGGTTCCGGTCGTTCCGCTCCAGCGTTGTCATGAATGCGTCATGCATTGGTTAACGGGGCATGACAGAGCGGTGGAATGGCGGCCTGCAGCTTCACCAAGTCGAGGCACGGCGCTTGACTCAACCGGGTCGCATCGCCACTTTCCGGCCACTTTGGGGCGCGAGTTGACGCCCTGTCCCTTATCTGGCGGGTTGGATGCAGTCCTATCTCGATTTCGAAAAGCCGGTCGCCGATCTCGAAGGCAAGATCGCCGAGCTCAAATCCCTCGCCACGTCCGATCAGGCCGTGTCCATCGATGAAGAGGTGACCCGCCTGTCGGCCCGTGCCGACGAGGCGCTGGTCGATATCTACAAGAAGCTGACGCCCTGGCAGAAGACCCAGGTGGCGCGCCACCCGCAGCGCCCGCACTTTTCCGACTACATCAAGTCGCTGATATCAGAGTGGACGCCGCTCGCCGGTGACCGCAAATTCGCCGAAGACCCGGCGCTGCAGGCCGGCTTTGGCCGCTTCAACGGGCAGCCGGTGGCGATCCTGGGGCAGGAGAAGGGCTCCAACACCGAGAGCCGCCTGAAGCACAATTTCGGTATGGCGCGGCCTGAGGGCTACCGCAAGGCCGTGCGCATCATGGATATGGCCGACCGTTTCGACATCCCGCTGGTGTCGTTCGTCGATACCGCCGGCGCCTATCCGGGCATCGGCGCCGAAGAGCGCGGGCAGGCCGAGGCGATCGCGCGCTCGACCGAGCGCTGCCTCGAGCTTGGTATTCCCAACCTCGCCATCATCATCGGTGAGGGCGGGTCGGGCGGCGCTATCGCCATTGCCACGGCCAATCGCGTGCTGATGCTCGAGAACGCCATTTACTCGGTGATTTCGCCCGAGCCGGGCGCCGCGATCCTGTTCCGCGATGCGGCCCGTGCTCCCGACATGGCGGCGGCGCAGAAAATCACCGCGCCCGACTTGCTGGGGCTCGGGGTGATCGACGGGATCATCCCGGAGCCGGCCGGTGGCGCGCACCGCCATCACGCAGAGGTGATGGCCTCGACGGCCAAGGCGATCACCCAGTTCCTGACCGACTTCCCGGGCACACGGGGACGACTGGAGGTCCGGGAACACAGGCGTGACAAATTCCTCGCCATCGGCACCAATTTGGGTTGATCGGCGCCGAAGCAGCGGGCATGAAGCCAATGGTAAACGGGCCGTTAACCATGCCGGCTTACCACATGGTAACCGTCCGCTCGTAACCCGATTGTTCGGGCAGACAAGCATTCTCGGGTAGCTGACTTGGGCAGAACGCTCCGTTCCATCCTTCTCGTTGGCGCCGCCGTCAGCGTGGCCGCGCTGCTGGCTGGTTGCGGCGGACTGAAGCCGGGCAATGCCAAGGCGATGGCGCCCTTGAAGCAGGAAACCGTCAGCAAGCTGGCGAGCCTAGGCTCGTCGCCGGGCGCCGCGATGATGGTCCGCATCTTCAAGGAAAGCTCGGAGCTCGAGGTCTGGAAGCAGACGGCCAACGGCAGCTACAAACTGTTCAAAAGCTATGAGATCTGCGCCTGGTCAGGTGTGCTCGGCCCCAAGATCAAGGAAGGCGACCGCCAGTCGCCCGAGGGCTTCTACACGGTCACCCCCGGCCTGATGAACCCGAACTCGAACTACTACCTCGCCTTCAACACCGGCTTTCCCAACAAGTTCGACCGCGCCTACGGGCGCACCGGTTCGGACCTGATGGTGCATGGCGATTGCTCGTCGCGCGGCTGCTATTCGATGACCGACGAGTCGATCGCCGAGATCTACGCGCTGGCACGCGAGAGCTTCAAAGGCGGCAACGCCTCGTTCCAGCTGCAGATCTATCCGTTCCGCATGTCGGCGCAGAACCTTGCCAAGCATGCCGACAACCCGAACATGAGCTTCTGGAAGGATATCAAGGAAGGCTACGATCGCTTCGAGATCTCGAAGGCGCCGGTCTCCTGGGATGTCTGCAACAAGGAATACGTGTTCGACGTGCCGGGCGGCACGGCGCTCGACGCGCTGGGCAGTTGCCCGGTGACGGTGGCGCAGAACGTGCCTGAGACCGTAAAGGCCAAGGCCGCCGCCGACGAGGCGGCGATGGCGCAGGAAGTCGCCAACCTCGCGGACAAGGCCGCCAAAGCAGCGGCCGAAGCCCAGAAGGCGGCCGACGAGAAGGCCGCGGCGAAGGCGCGTGGCGAGGCGATCGGCAGCTTCTTCGGCGGCATGTTTGGCGGCGGCGGCGAGGCCGGGGTGATCGACCCGAGCAAGGTGGCGCCCATTCCGTTGCCGCGCCTGCATCGAGCCTAGAACAGGAGCGCGCTTCGTTGAATCGCCCTCCCGTTCAAGCCTGTTTCGTGGTCGCGAGATCGAACCGGAAAGGTCTGCAACCTTTCCTGATCTCGCTCTAGACGGTCACCTTGCGATGCGGTCCCGTCGCTCCCATCTTGGCATGGCCATCGCGATGGGGGTTCTGCTCTTCGCAGGCGTGCTGGTTGGGCGCTTCCTGCTCACCGAACGAACGGGAGATCGCGACATCGCCACCGAGCGCGTCTATGACCGCACACAGTTCGTTGCCGAGCTGACGGCCGCCGGGTTTTCGCTCGGCGACAGGGCGCATGTCCGCATCTTCAAGCGCGAGCACAAGCTGGAGCTGTGGCTGCAGCGCGCCGACGGGCGCTATGCGCTGTTCCGCGACTACGACATCTGCAAATTCTCGGGCGATCTCGGGCCCAAGCTCAAGGAAGGCGACAAGCAGTCACCGGAGGGCTTCTACCGGGTGGCGCAGAGCCAGCTGAACCCCAACTCGCGCCATCATCTGAGCTTCAACCTCGGCTTCCCCAACGCCTTCGACCGGCAGCTGGGCCGCACCGGCTCGGCCCTGATGGTGCATGGCGGCTGCTCCTCGATCGGCTGCTACGCCATTACCGATGCCGGCGTCGACGAGGTCTATGCGGTGGTCGAAGCTGCGCTGAACGATGGTCAGGACGCCATCGACGTGCATGTCTTCCCGTTCCGCATGACGGCCATGGCGCTGGCCGCCGAGGGTGGTAACACCTGGGCGCCGTTCTGGCGTAATCTCAAGGCCGGCTACGACCTGTTCGAGGCGGCGGGCACCCCGCCCAAGGTTGCAGCCTGCCGGGGCGAGTATCGCTTCGGCGCAGACGCGGAGGGGCCGGAATGCGCCGTTATCGCCGCCTGGTCCTGATCGACCGGCTGATCCCATTTCTCGCCGCCATCGTCGGCTTGGTGGCGCTGGCCGGGGCTGTCGCCGTGCAGCTCAATACCGACGCCAAGACCAAGGCGGTGACCGAGGCGGTAGTGGCTTTGCGCAGCTCGGTGGATGAGCTCGCCAAGAGTGCTCAGGCTGCTGCGGCACCTGTCGACGACGGCACTGCTGCAGGCCTGCTGGCGCTGCAGGACCGAATGGTGAAGCTCGAGGGCGAGTGGACGGCGCAACAGGCTGCTGCCGCAGCAGCCCCGGCCGCTCTGCCGGGTGCGGCGGACACCGGCACGGCGACCGCCGAAGTCGACCCGAGCCTTCCCACCACCGATTGCATCCCGCTCGGCACCCGCTTCATGGTGACGCCGGGCGAGAGCTACCCGATCTGTCAGTCGAAGGCGGTGGTGAAGACTGGCCTGATCACTGCCGACACGGTCACCATCGATGGCGTCGGCCAGGTGGTGGAGACCGGCTTCGGCACTATTGCGGGCACCAGTTGCTCGGTGATGGTGTTCTCGGCCGACGAAGCCGGCTTTGCCGAAATGCGGGTGACCTGCACCTGACCTTCCCCTCACCCGCCCTTCGGGCACCCTCTCCCTCAAGGGGAGAGGGACGATGTGGCACCGACCTTGCCTCTGCCCTCCCTCGCCCCTTGAGGTCAGCGGACGAGGGCGAAGCCCTCGCCGCGGGGTGGCGCCCAGCGCCGGGTGAGGGGAAGTTTAACTTCCATCGGCATCTGATAGACCTAACTCCGGGCGTTCGCCCTGCTCTCCATCCGAGTCCGCCGTGTCCTCATCTGCCGCCACCTCCGCGCATCAGTCGGCCTCGCTCAAGGGCATGGCGCTGGGCATTTTCGCCTACACACTGTTCTCGGTGCACGATGCGCTGGTGAAGGGGGTGATCCATGCGCTGCCGGTGGTGCAGATCCTGTTCGTGCGTAGCCTCGTCATCGCCATCATCTGCCTCGTCATCGGCAGGCGGAAGCTGGTGCTGGAACTGATCCAGTCGGGCAACAAGCCGATGCTGCTGCTGCGCGCCATCCTGACTCTGGCGGCCTGGTGCATGTACTACTCGGCCGGGCGGGAGCTGCAGCTCGCCGAGATGACGACGCTTTACTATTTCGCGCCGGTGCTGACGATCATCCTGGCGGTGATCTTCCTCAAGGAGCAACTGACCCTGGCGCGGGTCGGGGCCTCGGCCATCGGCTTTTTCGGCGTACTGATCGCCTGCAATCCGGCCGGGCTGACGTTCGGCATTCCGGCGCTGATGGTGCTGGGAGCGGCGTTCTTCTGGTCGGTGGCGATGATCCTGATGCGCACCATCTCGAAATCCGAGAGCTCGCTGGTGCTGATCTTCTCGCTCAACCTGTTCTACACGCTGGTGATGGGGTTGGCCTCGATCCCGTTCTGGACCGGCATGGACCCGCTTGAGATCGCCATCGTGGTCGCCATCGGCATCGTCGGCGGCACGGCGCAGTATGTGCTGGTGGAAGCCGCGAGGCTGGTGCCGGCGAGTGTGCTCGGCACGGTGGAGTATTTCGCGCTGATCTGGAGCTTCGTCTTCGGCTTCCTGTTCTGGGGCGAACAGCCGGCTGAAGTGGTGTTCCTCGGCGCCGCGCTGGTGATCGCCGCGGGGCTGGTGCTCGCCTGGAGCGAGCGGCGGCCGCGGCGACCGGTGGTAGATGCGCCGTAGTTCGCTACAGGATAGGACTGCACGGATCTTTGTATCCCACTCGGTGTCATCCCCGCGAAGGCGGGGATCCATCTCACGCCCCGCGCGAGGGGAGAGTTGGGTCCCAGCTTTCGCTGGGATGACAGCCGGTGGGGAAGGTGAGCCTGAGGTTCAGCCCGCCCGTTAACTACTTTCTCAGACCGCCGGTGCTGCCAGTTCGATCAGCTCGGTCTTGCCGCTCTGGATCAGCTGCTTGAGGCTGCCCTGGATCAGCGAGGTCCAGGCGTCCGAGCAGGTGTCGTAGCACTCGACGGCCGGGGCGATGCCTTCATGGGTGAAGACCACCTCGGTCTTGCCGTCCTTGCTGCCGATGTCGAAGATGATGGTGGTGCCGACCCACTCGGTCTTGTCCGCGACAAAGCTCAACGTGCCCTCGACCACCTGCCAGGCGACCCGCTTGTTGGGGACCAGCTCGGTCACGACCTGCTTCGAATAGTGGAAGTCCTGGTAGCGGTAGCTGAACACGTCGCCGAGCTTCCTGGTGCCCCCCTCGAACTCGCCGCTCCACCAGGAGCGTGGATCGATGATGGCGGCGAAGGCCGCTTCGGGGCTCTGGTCTACCGTAAACGCGGTCGTGAAGCTGTCATTGGTCATGGTGTGGTTTCCTCGATTGACGATGCTGGGGGCATTGGCCGTGATCGCCGCGCCGACATTGGGCTGGCCGCTGCCTGAGGTGATGAGGTTCTTCAGGCTGCCGCGGATATAGGTGCCCCAGGCGTCGTGGCAGACGTCGTAGCACTCGTGGTCGGGCAGCAGACCGATATGGGTGAAGGTCAGCCGGGCGCCCTCTCCGACCGGCTCGATAGCGAAGTCGATAGTGGTGCCGACCCACTCGGTCTTGTCGGCGATGAAGCTGAAATCGTTGTCCAGCACCCGCCAGGCGACGTGCTTGCCCGGCACGGACTCGATCACCTTGAGGGTGCAGCGGTGGAGCTCGGGGGCGTGGTAGTGCCAAACGTCGCCGATGGCGCCAGTCTTGCCTTCGACATCGCTCGACCACCAGCCGCGCACGTTGTTGATGGCGGCGAAGACAGCCTCGGGGCTCTCTTTGACGGTGATCGAGGTGGTGTAGTTCTTGTCGGTCATTACAGTTCTCCTGGTGAGTTGGGTCAGCCGGCATTTCGCTGGTGGATGCGGGCCCAGAGGCGACGGGCGTCGCCGTCGAGGGCGTCCTCGACATCGGTGCGCTCGAGACCGATATCGGCGAGCTGGAAGGCGTCGAGGGTAGCGAGCTTGAGGATGGTGTTGCGGCGGGCTCGCCAGGTGGCGAGGCGGACGGCCAGTTTGAGAAGGCCACCGATGACGCTGACTTGGCGGGACTTGTCTGCCGCGATTTCATAGAGTTCGAGGGTGGTCATGACTGATCTCCCGGTGTTGGAGGGGTTGCGTTCCTCGTCGGTGAACGGAACCTAGGCGCGGCGGAGATCGGGGTGAGAGTGACAAGTGTGACGGGATTTGAATGGACTCGCTGATCACCGCCGCAGCGCGGGCGCTCGGGGCCGGAGATCCGCTTGGCGCGCTGAAGCGCGTGGCGCTGCGCGACGACGCGCCGGCGCTGGCGTTGCGCGGTATCGCCATGGCGCAGCTGGGCGATCTCGATCGGGCCAAGGCGCTGCTCAAGGCGGCCGGCAAGGCGTTTCATGCCCGTGAGGCAGTGGCGCGGGCGCGCTGCGTGGTGGCCGAGGCGGAGATCGCGCTGGTGTCGCGCGACCTCTCCTGGCAACCCGAAGCGCTGGAAACAGCGCAGCGCGTGCTGGAGGCGCAGGGCGACCGCGCCAACGCCGCCCATGCCGCCAATCTCGCGGCGCGCCGGCTGCTGCTGATCGGGCGGGTGGACGAGGCCGAGCGAATTCTCGCACGACAGGACTTGTCGCAACTGCCGCCGTCGAGCGTTGCGGTGCACCAACTGGTGACCGCCGGCATCGCCGTGCGGCGGGTCCAGACCGGGCCGGCGCGCCTGGCATTCGAGCGAGCGCTGGCGGCGGCGCGACAAGCTGGCATCCATTCGCTGGCGGCCGAGATCGAGGCCGATGCCGGGGTACTGAACGAGCCGGCAGCGCGGCTGATTGGCAGCGGCGGCGAGCGGGCCCTTACTCTGGCCGGCGTCGAGCAGGTGCTGGCGTCGGGCGCCCTGGTGGTCGACGCGACCCGCAACGTGGTCCGACAGGCGGGGGCCGTCGTTCACCTGGCGACGCGTCCGGTGCTGTTTGCGCTGCTGCGCGCGCTGGCTGCGGCGTGGCCCAAAGACGTGTCGCGAGCCCGGCTGGTCGCCGAGGCGTTCCGCGGCAAGGAGGCGGACGAATCGCACCGGGCCCGGCTGCGGGTGGAAATGGGGCGGTTGCGCTCCGAGTTGGTCGGGATCGCCGAGATCAACGCCACGATGGCCGGTTTCACGCTGGCCCCCGTCGCAGCGCGCGAGGTTGTGGTGCTGGCGCCGCCGGTGGAAGATCAGCATGCCGGGGTGTTGGCGCTCTTGGCGGACGGCGAGGCGTGGGCGAGTTCGGCGCTCGCCCTGGCGCTCGGCACCAGCCCGCGCACCGTGCAGCGGGCGCTGGAGCAGCTGGCTGAGGCCGGCAAGGTGCAGTCGTTCGGTCGCGGGCGGGCGCTGCGCTGGATCACTGCGCCGGTGCCGGGTTTCCCGACGGCTTTGTTACTCCCGGGTCCGCTGCCGGGCGACTAGAGGTTCAGGCGACACAGTTCAGCGAGAGGTCAGTCCGATGAAGCATGCGCATGCCGAGATTGTTCGCGAGTATGGCCCGTTCCCCGGGGTAGACTCGGTGGCAGGCGTCACTTTCGACGGCACCAATGTGTGGTTCGCCTCGGGCGACCGGATCAATGCCTTCGATCCCGAGAGCGGCGAAGCGGTGCGCAGCATCGATGTCGCGGCGCATGCCGGCACCACGTTCGACGGCGAGCACCTCTACCAACTGGCCGAAGACGTGATCCAGAAGATCGATCCGCGCAGCGGGCAGGTGGTCAAGACCATTCCGTCGCCCGGCGGCGGCTCCGGTCTCGCCTGGGCCGAGGGCTCGCTCTGGGTCGGGCAGTATCGCGGCAAGCAGATCCTTGAGGTCGATCCCGAGACCGGCGCCGTACTCCGCGCCATCAACTCCAACCGCTTCGTCACCGGGGTGACCTGGGTCGAGGGCGAACTCTGGCATGCGACGCTGGAGGATGGGCAGAGCGAGATCAGGCGCGTCGATCCGCAATCGGGCGAAGTGCTCGAACAGCTCGATATGCCGCCCGGCAAAGGCGTTTCCGGGCTCGAATCCGACGGGCGCGATCGGTTCTATTGCGGCGGCAATAACAGCAGCACAGTGCGGGCGGTGCGACGTCCGAAGCACGACGCAGCTGCGGTCTGACATTCAGGCGCTCCGAACCAAAAAGGAACCGGCCGGTCCCGTGGCGGAACCGGCCGGTTGGGGTATCAGGGCTGTGACGTGTCAGAAGGCGCCGTGGCAGTGCTTGAATTTCTTGCCCGAGCCGCAGGGGCAGGGGGCATTGCGCGACACGCCTACCAGCAGCTTGGGGTCGATGGGCCTGAGCGCCGGATCCGCCTCGATCACGTCGGCACCGGCGGCAGCGCCTGCGGCGGCAAAGGCCGCCAGCGACGGAGCGGGCCCGAGCGCGCGGGGCATAGTGCCGGTGATGTCGTCCTCGGCGTCGTTCTCGCCGGTGGTCGGGTCGATGTGGATTTCGTCCAGCCCGTCGAAATTCGGCATTGGGGGAGTGGGCTGGCGCATCTGGATTTCGACGTGGCTGAGCTGGGTGGTCACCAGCTCGCGCAGGCTCGCCAGCAACTGCTCGAACAGCTCGAAGGCTTCGCGCTTGTACTCGTTCAGCGGGTCGCGCTGGGCGAGACCACGCCAGCCGACCACCTTGCTGAGGTGGTCGAGGGTGACGAGGTGCTCGCGCCACAGCCCATCGATCGACTGCAAGAGGATCGATTTCTCGACCTGGCGCATGATGTCGGGCGAGTAGCGGGCCACCTTGGCCGCAGCGAACTCGTCGGCGATCTTGATGATGCGCTCACGCACGATTTCGACGTCGATGCCTTCCTCGTGCGTCCAGGCCTCAACCGGCAGGTCGACATTGAGGTAGGTCTTGCCGGCTGCGACCAGTTGCTCGACCTGCCATTGCTCAGGGTAGGAGCGCTCCGGGATGGCCTTCGAAATGATGTCGTCCACCACCTGGTGGCGCATCTCGTTGACGGTCTCGGCGACGTCCTCGCTATCCATCAGTTCGAGGCGTTCGGTGAAGATCGCCTTGCGCTGATCGTTCATCACGTCGTCGTACTTGAGGATGTTCTTGCGGATATCGAAGTTGCGCGCTTCGACGCGGGCCTGGGCCCGTTCGATGGCCTTGGTGACCCAGGGGTGGGTAATCGACTCGCCCTGTTCGAGCCCAAGCTTACTCAGCATCGAATCCATCGATTCGACCGGGAAGATGCGCATCAGATCATCCTGCAAGCTCAGGAAGAACTTCGAATGGCCCGGGTCGCCCTGGCGACCGGCGCGGCCGCGCAGCTGATTGTCGATGCGGCGGCTTTCATGCCGCTCGGTGCCGATGATGTAGAGGCCGCCGGCGGCCAGCACCTTGGCCTTGTCCTCGGCGATAGTGCGCTTGATCTCGGCGATCTTGGCCTCGCGCTCGGCGCCTTCGAGGCCCGCGGCTTCCTTCTCGATACGCATCTCGAGGTTGCCGCCGAGCTGGATGTCGGTGCCGCGGCCGGCCATGTTGGTGGCGATGGTGACGGCGCCGGAAACGCCGGCATCGGCGACGATCTGGGCTTCCTGCTCGTGGTGGCGGGCGTTCAGTACGGCGATGTCCTTGATGCCCTTGCCGCGGAGGATCTCCGCCAGCATCTCGGATTTCTCGATCGAGGTGGTGCCCACGAGGATCGGCTGGCCCCGGCCGCGCGCATCAACGATCAGGTTGGCGATCTCGTCGAACTTTTCCGCCGCGGTGCGGAAGATGGCGTCGTCCTCGTCCTTGCGCTTGACGGGGACATTGGTCGGGATCGAGGTGACGGTCAGGCCGTAGATGTCGCCGAACTCCTCGGCCTCGGTGGCTGCCGTACCGGTCATGCCGGCCAGCTTCTTGTAGAGGCGGAAGTAGTTCTGGAAGGTGATCGAGGCCAGCGTCTGGTTCTCGGCCTGGATCCTGACGTGTTCCTTGGCTTCCAGCGCCTGGTGCAGGCCTTCCGAGTAGCGGCGGCCCGGCATCATGCGGCCGGTGAACTCGTCGATGATCACCACTTCGTCGTTGCGGACGATGTAGTCCTTCTCGCGCTGGAACATCTTGTGGGCGCGCAGCGCCGAGTTGAGGTGGTGCACCAGCGCCACGTTCTCGATGTCGTAGAGGTTCTCGCCCTTGAGCTGGCCGTTCTCCACCAGAGCGGCCTCGAGCTTTTCGATGCCGGCGTCAGTGAAGGTGGCGGAGCGCTGCTTCTCGTCGATCTCGAAATCGCCCTCGCCGAGCAGCGGGATCAGCGTGTCGGCCATTTCGTAAAGCGATGAGCGGTCGGCCGAGGGGCCGGAAATGATCAGCGGGGTGCGCGCCTCGTCGATGAGGATCGAGTCCACTTCGTCGACGATGGCGTATTCGTGGCCGCGCTGCACCATCTGGTCGCGGCTGTATTTCATGTTGTCGCGCAGGTAGTCGAAGCCGAACTCGTTATTGGTGCCGTAGGTGATGTCGGCGGCGTAGCTGGCCTTGCGCTCGGCATCGTCGAGACCGTGAACGATAATGCCGGTGGTGAGCCCGAGGAAGCGGTAGATCTGGCCCATCCAGTTGAGGTCGCGGCGCACCAGGTAGTCGTTGACGGTGACGAGGTGCACGCCCTTGCCGGGCAGCGCGTTGAGGTAAACCGCCAGCGTCGCCACCAGGGTCTTGCCTTCACCGGTCTTCATTTCGGCGATGGAGCGGTTGTTGAGCACCATGCCGCCGATCAGCTGCACGTCGAAGTGGCGCATGCCGAGCACGCGCTTACTGGCTTCGCGAACGGTGGCGAAGGCGGGCTCGAGAATATCGTCGAGGCTCTTGCCGGCCGCGAGCTGGTCGCGGAACTCCTGGGTCTTGGCCTGCAGCTGCGCGTCGGTGAGCTTCTCGAACTCAGGCTCCAGCGCGTTGATCGCGGCGACCCTCGGGAGGTACTTCTTCACCTGCCGATCGTTCGCCGAACCGAAGATCGCCTTGGCGATTGCAGCCAGTACCATTCGTGTCGTCCTTTGATTGTTCAGGGCCGGGTGGCGCTAAGCGCTTCATCTCATCCGGCAGGCGGCGGGTCCTCACCCGTCAACACTCTTTGAAGTGGTGCGACATGTAAGAGCGGGTGTTTTGCTTGTCAACGGAACGCAAATGGGCCAAACCTCCCCGGCCGCGGGCCGGGGGCTCTGCGCCATCCGAGGAGAATTCCCAATGAATGTCCATGCCCCGCGGGGTTTCCATAAAGTTCTGAAGACCCTGGCCGGTGCCCTGCTGGTTGGCACGGCGCTCGGCTTCGCCCCCGTCGTCGCCCTCGCGCAGGACGCTGCCGCCCCGGCCGCAGCCGCTCCCGCAGCGCCGGAAACTGTGGTGGCGACCATCGGCGACCAGACGATTACCGAGGCAGATCTGGCGTTTGCCGCCGAAGACCTGCAGCAGGAACTGCAGCAGGTGCCGCCCGAGGAGCGCCGCGCTTTCCTCGTCACCGTGCTGATTGACATGAAAGTGATGGCCAAGGCGGCCAAAGCTGCCGGCATGGCCGATACCGACCTGTTCAAGCGCCGCCTGCAGTATCTCGAAGAGCGCTCGCTGCGCCGCGACTACTTCACCCAGAAGGTCGCCACGTCGGTGACCGAGGAATCGGTGAAGGCGGCCTACGACCAACTGGTGAAGGACTTCAAGCCGGTCGAAGAAGTGCACGCGCGCCACATCCTCGTCGCCACCGAAGAGGAGGCCAAGGCGGTCAAGGCCGAGCTCGATGGCGGCAAGCCGTTCGAAGTGCTGGCCATGGAAAAGACCACCGACCCGTCCGGCAAGCAGAACGGCGGCGATCTCGGCTTCTTTTCCAAAGGCATGATGGTGCCGGAGTTCGAGGCCGTGGCCTTCACGCTCGAGCCGGGCAAGATTTCCGATCCGGTGCAGAGCCAGTTCGGCTGGCACATCATCAAGGTTGAGGAGAAGCGCATGAGCTCGCCGCCGCCGATCGAGCAGGTGCAGCAGCAGCTCGGCCAGCAGGTGATGTTCAAGGCGTTCGACGAGTCGGTCGCGGCGCTGAAGAAGGACGCCAAGCTCGATATCCCCGACGAAGCGCTCGCCGCAGCGGTCAAGAAGCAGGCCGAACCGGCCGCCGAAGGCGCCGCCGGCACGGCGCCGTAAGTCTCGCGCCGCGAACCGCGAACCAATCGGAGCCCCGGCCTCGGCCGGGGTTCTGTTATTTGGCGAGGCCGCGAACCAGGATCGAGGTGACCTTGTCGATGATGTCGGCCTGGTCGGCGAGCCGGTCGGTCAGCAGCAGCTTCCAGGCATAGGCCGACATCAGGTCCGAGGCGGCGAGGCTGTCGGCATCGGCGCGCATCTCGCCGCGCGCCTTGGCGCGCTCGAACATACCGGCGGTGTGCTTGGTGCGCTCGATCGAATAGGCCTGCAGCGCCTCGGCCGCCTTGGGGTCGGCCTGCGCTTCGGCGATCAGCGACTTATAGACCCCGCCGGTATTGCCGGCCCAGAAGCGTACCAGCTCGGTCAGGAAGGCGCGGATGTCGCCTTCGAGCGTGCCGGTATCGGGGTCAGGCATGCGCGAGCTCTTGAGCCGCGTATAGACGTCGAGCAGCAGGTGCGCCTTGGAGGGCCACCAACGGTAAATGGTGGGCTTGCCGGCGCGGGCGCGCCGCGCCACGGCTTCGATCGAAAAGCCGGCGTAACCGGCCTCGCAGAAGATGTCCTCGGCGGCGGCGAGGATCGCCTCGTGGCTGTCCGGGTTGCGGGCGGCTCCGATGGATCTGCGCGGCTGGCTCTCGATGCTGGACATGGTTCTCTGATGCCCTGACTTAAATGTGGTCGCGCTTTCGAACCGGAAAAGTCTGCACTTTTTCCTGAAAGCACTCCTGGGATGCATGGCTGGGATACACGAAAAAGCCCAACCCATCCACTTGAACGTTACGTTCCGTTTCGTTATGTAACGAGCCGTACCGTTTATATGGGGTTTGGAAATGTCCATTCAATCTTCGACCGCCGCCACAGCAACCGCCGCTCCCGCCAAGCCAGCCACTCCGACGCTGGCGGCCCGCACGCGCATGGCCCTGCTGGTGCTCATTGCGGTTTACCCGGTCATCACCGGAATCATCTACCTGGTGGCACCGTTCACCGAGGGCTGGCCGGTGTGGGAGCGCAACTTCGTTGTCGCGCCGCTGATGGTGGTCGCCATGGTGTATTTCATCATCCCGACCATCCAGTCGCGCTTCGGCCGGTTCATCGCCACCGGGCGGTTGGCCTGAGTTGAGGCGTTTTCAAAGACGAAGTCTGCAGCCTTTGCTGAAAGCGCTCTCAACAAATGAACGACTTGCTTCACAGCAAGGCTTGAGGCAAACGGATGGGCCTATTGTCGCCGCATAGGACGCAACATGGCCCATCCCGTTTCTCCCCTCGCCCCCAAGACTTACCCGGAACTGCCGGATGTCGCGGGCGTTCGGTTCGCGACGGCCGAGGCCGGGATCAAATACAAGAATCGCACTGACGTTCTGCTCGTCTCGATGGACGAGGGAACTGTTGTCGCGGGCGTCCTGACCCGTTCGAAGTGTCCTTCGGCGGCCGTCGATTGGTGCCGGCAGAATCTCGGCGGCGGCAAGGCCCGCGCGCTGCTGGTCAATTCGGGCAACGCCAACGCCTTTACCGGCCAGAAGGGCAAGGCCTCGGTCTCCCTCTCGGCCGATATCGTTTCGAAGGCGCTGGGCGTTGCGCCCGATGAGATCTTCCTTGCCTCCACCGGCGTCATCGGCGAGCCGCTCGATGCGCAGAAATTCGCCGGCGTCACCTCCGAGATGGCCACCCGTCTGGCGCCCGGTCCGTGGATGGACGCCGCCAAGGCAATCATGACCACCGATACCTTCGCCAAGGTGGCGACCGCCACCGTCGAGTTCGACGGCGTGCCGGTGGTGATCTCGGGCATCGCCAAGGGTTCGGGAATGATCGCGCCCGACATGGCGACAATGCTGAGCTTCGTATTCACCGACGCGCCGATCGCGGCGGGCGTATTGCAGGGCCTGCTGCAGCCGGCGATCGACACGAGCTTCAACGCCGTCACCGTCGACAGCGACACCTCGACGTCCGATACCTGCCTGGTGTTCGCCACCGGCAAGGCTGGCATCGCGCCGATCGGTTCCGCCACCGACCCCCGCGCCGAAGTGTTCGCCGAAGCGCTGGCCGACGTGCTGCACGAACTGGCGATTCACGTGGTGCGCGACGGCGAGGGGGCGACCAAGATGGTGACCGTCACCGTCGAGGGCGCGACAAGCGACAAGAGCGCGTTCCGCATTGCCCAGTCGATCGCCAACTCGCCGCTGGTCAAGACCGCGATTGCCGGAGAGGACGCCAACTGGGGCCGCATCGTCATGGCGGTGGGCAAGGCCGGCGAGCCCGCCGATCGCGACAAGCTCGAGATCAGCTTCGGCGATATCCGCGTCGCGACCCAGGGCGAGCGCGACCCCGCCTATAGCGAGGCAGCAACCAGCGCCTACATGAAGAATGAAGGGATCGAAGTGCGCGTCGGACTGGGCCTCGGTGCCGGTACGGCGACGGTCTACACCTGCGACCTGACGCACGGCTACATCACCATCAACGGCGATTACAGGTCCTGATGGTCCCACTCAGCGTCAGTCAGATCGAAGGCGCCACTCTTACGGCATGGCCGGCGCTGCGGCAGGCGCAGGATGGGCTGTGGCTGTGGCGCTATGCGCAGGGCTATACCAAGCGCGCCAACTCGATCCATTGCCTCGATCCGAGCGACGGCGGCTATGCCGAGTTGCGGCTGATACGGCTGGCGGAACTGTCCAAGCGCCACCGCATCCCGCCGGTGTTCCGTGTGACCCCGCTCACCGCGCCGGAGATCGTCGAGGTGCTCGATGGCCTGTTGTGGGAGGAATTCGAGCCGAGCCTGGTCATGGCGATGGAAATGCCGGACGAGGATTTCCCACTCGATTTCCAGGCCCGCTATTTCGAGCCGACCGATCCGCAATGGATCAGGGCACAAGCGCAGATGTCGGGATACGACCAGCCGACCATCGATGTGCTGGGGGAAATTCTGGGTCATATCGCCTGCGAGGCGCGCGGTGTGCTGGTCTACCACAAGGCCGGCCTGCCGGTGGCGGCGGCGCTGGCGGCGGTAGCGAGCGGCATCGGCATCTACCTCAATGTGGTGACTCACCCCAATGCCCGCGGCATGGGCTATGGCCGGGCGGTGATGGGTGCCGCACTCAACTGGGTGCGCTCGAAGGGCGCCACCCATTCGGCC
Source organism: Devosia sp. GW821-FHT12F11 (assembly GCF_058806655.1). Classification (NCBI taxonomy): domain Bacteria; kingdom Pseudomonadati; phylum Pseudomonadota; class Alphaproteobacteria; order Hyphomicrobiales; family Devosiaceae; genus Devosia; species Devosia sp. GW821-FHT12F11. The sequence continues at coordinate 27,006 of NZ_JBXAPX010000007.1, read as the reverse complement.
ATCCAGGTCCTCGCTAGCAATGCTCCGGCGCTCAACCTTTACAGTTCGCTCGGCTTCGGCGAAGTGTACCCCTACATCTACCGGCGCGCGCCGGATTGGGGCCGCGGGTGAAGATCCAGCTCGTCGTGGCCTGCGCGCTGATCGATGCCGACCGGCGGGTGCTCATCGCCCAGCGTCCGGAAGGTAAGCAATTGGCGGGACTATGGGAGTTCCCCGGCGGCAAGCTCGAGCCGGGTGAAAGTCCAGAGGCGGCATTGATCCGCGAACTGGAAGAAGAACTCGGTATTTCCACCCAGACGGCGTGCCTTGCTCCGTTAAGCTTTGCGTCTCACTCTTACGAAAGCTTTCATCTTCTGATGCCACTTTACGTGTGCCGAAAGTGGCAAGGAGTGCCGCAGGCTCGCGAACACGCCGCCCTGAAATGGGTGCGCCCGCAGCAGCTGCGCGATTACCCGATGCCACCGGCCGACGAACCGCTGATCGCTCCGCTCTGCGATCTGCTCTGAGGGTGGGCGATGAGGGGTGTTTGGTGTCAGATCAGACGCTTCGTCGCCGATGACAGCGGCGCGACGGCGATCGAGTATGGTCTGATTGCCGGGCTGGTCGCGATTGGCGCGCTCGTCGCCATGACCCTGACCGGCGACAGCGTGATTTCGATGTTCGACTACGTGTCGGGCCGCACCATCGAACAGCTCGACAACATCAACGACATCTAGGGCGTAGCACGTCTATTGATCCTGGTCGCGCTTTCAAGCCGGAAACGTCTGCAACTCTTGCTGAAAGCGCTCGCTAGCCTTTCCCCAGCACGTCCTTGAGCCGCACCGTGGCGCTGCCCGGTCGCAGCGGCTTTTGCTGGTTCTCGTGCGGGGCCCAGCCGCTGAGCCAGATGATCTCCAGCGTTGCCCGCACCCGGCCGTCCGGGTCGCCCGCAAGCTCGGCATAGGCGGCGTTGGCCGCGGCGATCAGCGTCCTGGTCGCCATGCGACCCGGTCGGTCGGCCAGCGGGTTCTGCGCCCCGAGCCCCTTGAGTTCGCGCATCAGCCGCAACAGGTCGCCATAGCGGATCGGGTAGGTCTCGAGGTCGGTGACCGGCAGGGCATAGCCCGAGCGCTGCAGCAGGCCGCCGGCATCGGCCAGCGGGATGAACGGCGCAACCCGGGCGAAGGCGCCACCCGAGGTTTCGGCGTCGGCGCGCAGGAATGCCTGGCGCAGCTCGGTCAGGCTGTCGCCGCCGAGCGCCGCGGCGATCATCAGTCCGTCGGGCCTGAGGTGAGCGCGGATGCGGGAGAGGAAGCCCGGCACGTCGTTGATCACCTGCAGGTCGAACAGCGAGACGATCAGGTCATAGCCCTGGCGTGGCAGCAGCAGCGCCTCGGGATCGACCAGCGGCGCATCGGGCGAGCCGAGTACCGTCGAGACGCGCTCGAAGGCGAAGGCGCCGCTGGCCGAACGGCCCATCAGGGGTAGCCGCGCGCCGTCCGGCGCCATGATCAGTGCCTGCTCGAAATCGCGCGCCACGGTAATGAGCCGCGAGGCCAGGTCATCGAGCGCCAGCTGGGTGACGAAATCGTCCGGTTCGGCCGGACGCCGCGACAGGTGCTCGGCGATCAGCGTGCGGTCGAAAACCTTCGGGGGCAGGGCCATTCGTCGATCCGCACTGAGTTCGAGTTCGGTTTGGTCACAGGATCGAGCCGGAAAGGTCTCGCAACTTCTCCGGTTCCCGCTTTAGACTGCGGCGTTATGGAATTGGGGCAGGGCAAAGTCAAAGCGGGATCGGCGGCCATGGCTCGGCTGGGGGCCGCATTGCTCGATCTGGTCTATCCGCCGACCTGCCTCGATTGCGGCGCGCCGACAGCCGCACATGCCGCGCTTTGTCCGCGCTGCTTCGCCGGTCTTCGGCCGATTACCCGGCCCTGGTGCCCGGTGCTGGGCCTGCCGTTCGAGATCTCGATCGGCCCCGAGGCCCGCTCGGCCGAAGCCATTGCCGATCCGCCGCCCTTCGATCGGGCGCGGTCGGCGGTGCTCTACAACGAGGTGGCGCGCGCTATCGTCAGCCGGCTCAAATATGGCGACCGGCCGGAACTGGCCGGGTTCTGCGCCCGGCTGATGCACCCTGCCGGGGCAGAGTTCTGGGCGGAAGGTCCGGTCCTCGTGCCGGTGCCGCTCTATCGCTGGCGCCAGTTCGAGCGCCGCTACAACCAATCGACCGAACTGGCCCGGGCGCTGGCCCGGCTCACTGGCCTTTGTGTCGACACCGGGCTCGTCGCCCGCAGCCGCCGCACCCGGCAGCAGGTCGGGCTTTCACATGATGCGCGCCAACGCAACGTCGCCGGCGCCTTCACCGCGCATCCCGAAGCGCTGCGCCGGCTCAAAGGGCGCGGCGTGGTGCTGGTCGACGACGTCATCACCACCGGTTCGACCGTCAAAGCCATCACCCGTGAGCTGAAGCGGGCCGGGGTGATCAAAATCGATGTGATCTCGTTCGCACGCGTTGTGACAGGCGCAGAACTCCCCATATAGAACTCAACAAACCCCAGCGTTTTTGTAGGCGAGATGAAGAAGGTAGAAATCTATACGACCCAGTGGTGCCCCTATTGCCATGCAGCCAAGTCACTGCTGGACGAAAAGGGCGTGAGCTACGAGGAGGTCGATGCCGATGATCCCGATGTGCGCATGGCTATGGTGCAGCGCGCCAATGGCCGCCGCACCGTGCCGCAGATCTTCGTGGGCGAGACCCATGTCGGCGGCTATGACGACATGGCGGCGCTCGACCGGCGCGGCCAGCTCGACCCGCTGCTTGCGAACTAGGACTGCTTGATGCGCGTCGCCGCTCTCCAGATGAACTCCGGCACCCAGCCTGGCCCCAATCTCGACCAGCTCGAGCAGTTGGCCGGCGAGGCGGCGGGGCAGGGCGCGACCTATCTGCTGTCGCCGGAAGTCTCGGTGGTGTTCGCCGAGAACCGCGACGGGCTGAAAGCCGTCGCCGGGCCTTGGGAGAATAACCCGGCGATTGCCCGGACTGGTGATATCGCGAAACGGCTCGGCGTGAGCCTCCATCTCGGCTCGCTCGCCGTGGCCCTGCCGGATGGGCGCTTCGCCAACCGCTCGGTGCTGTTCCGCCCCGACGGCTCGATCGCTGCGACCTATGACAAGATTCACCTGTTCGACGCGACGCTCCCCGGCCTCAGGAATTATCGCGAGAGCGAGACCTATGCCGGTGGCGACGCCGCCGTGGTGACCGATGCGCCTGGCTTCCCGCTCGGCATGACCATCTGCTACGATGTGCGCTTCCCGGCGCTGCATCGGGCTTTGGCGGAAGCCGGGGCCAAGGTGATCTCGGTGCCCGCCGCATTCACCGTGCCGACCGGTGAGGCGCATTGGGAAGTGCTGCTGCGGGCCCGCGCCATCGAGACCGGCTCGTGGGTGATCGCCGCGGCGCAGGCCGGCACGCACCAGAACGGCCGCTCCACCTGGGGCCACTCGATGATCATCGACCCCTGGGGCAGGGTGGTGGCCGAGCTCGGCGGCGATGGTCCCGGTATCGCCATCGCCGATATCGAGCTATCAACAGTGGATGACGCCCGCGGCAAGGTTCCGGCGCTTGCCAACGCACGACGGTTTTCGCTAACCCTCGACGCTTCGGGCCCCACCCTATTCGCCCGAGAGGACGTATCGGCGTGATCAGCTATTCGCTCATCTGTGACAGATCCCACAAATTCGACGCCTGGTTCAAAAGCGCCGAGGCCTATGACGAGCAGGCGGCTCGGGGCATAGTCACCTGTCCGGTGTGCAATTCGGTGAAGGTGGACAAGGCGCTGATGGCGCCGGCGGTGTCGCGGATGAACTCCGACAAGCTGTCGCTGTCGAGCGGGCATCCGCAGCAGGCCGAGATTCGCGAAATGCTGCGCGTGATGCGCAAGAAGGTGACCAGCGAGGCCGACTATGTCGGCGACAAGTTCGCCGAGGAAGCCCGCAAGATCCACTTCAAGGAAGCCGACCCACGCGGCATCTACGGCGAAGCGACCCGTGACGAAGTGGCGGAACTGATCGACGACGGCGTCGATTTCCTGCCGCTGCCGCACGTGCCGGACGAGGCGAACTGACCGTCAACTGCTCCTAAGGGCAGGATTGATCGGCAATAGCCGATGGATGCAGTCTGCCGGTCCTCCTCCCAGCAGACTCCTCCGGAGATTTCCCAAATGTCTACTCCCGACGCGGCCCTTTCGGGCACGTTCGCCATTGGCGGCGACCTCATCGTCAATCGTCTCGGCTTCGGCGCCATGCGTATCACCGGCCCCGGTATCTGGGGCGAACCGGAGGATCCCGAGGAAGCGCGACGCACGCTACGACGGGTGCCCGAGCTCGGCATCAATTTCATCGACACTGCCGAAAGCTATGGCCCCTATGTCAGCGAGCAACTGATCGGCGAAGAGCTGGCGCCATATGCCGGGGGTACCATCATCGCCACCAAGTCCGGCCTCACCCGGCACGGGCCCGGCTCGTGGCCGATCCTCGGCCGGCCGGAATTCCTCAAACAGGGCGTGCTGATGAGCCTGCGTCGGCTCAAGCTGGAGCGGCTCGACCTATGGCAATTGCACCGGATCGACCCGACGATCCCACGCGACGAGCAGTTCGACGCCATTGCCGGCTTCATATCCGATGGCCTGGTGCGCCATGCCGGCCTTAGCGAAGTGACGATCGAGGAAATCGAGGCGGCCCGACGGTTCTTCCCGGTCGCCACGGTGCAGAACCGCTACAACCCGACGGCGCGTGGCAGCGATGCGGTGCTCGACTATTGCGAGGCCAACGGCATCGGTTTCATTCCGTGGGCGCCGCTCGGCGGCGAGCGAGGACCCGGCACCGTGGAGCAGGCGATCGCCAAAAAGCATGGAGCAACACCGAGCCAGATCGCCCTGGCCTGGGCGCTGAAGCGCTCGCCGGTGATGCTGCCGATCCCCGGCACCGGCAAGGTAAGGCACCTTGAAGAGAACACCGCCGCCGCGGCAATCCAGCTCAGCGACGAGGACTTTGCGGCGCTCAACCAGCGCTGATCGATGCAATCCAATCTGCTGAATGGCGCCTGACATGCGCCGTTCAGTCAGGGTTCAAGCCCGCCGACGCAGATTGACCTCCACAGACGGCGCCCGAGGGCGCCACGAAGGAGGATAGAATGCACCATTCCACCCTGACCCCTGCGGCCACCGCCACCGGCGGCGCCATCCGCGCCGTGATGAGCGATGCCGCCTCGGCAGCACTGAAGGCGCTGAAGCCGTTCGATGTTGCCATCGAAGACGCGCTCGACCGCAGCTACGGCGCCGGCCGCTGGTTCCTTTATTGGGATGAAGACCTGGCGGGCCACCCGATCCGCGGTACCATCACCCTGGCCTTCGGTCGCGAAACGCTTGTCATCGGCTGACTGGTGCTTCAGGCGGGCTTTGCCGCCAGCACCATGTAGTTGACGCCCAGATCGCGGCTCGGCCGCCATTCGTCGGCCAGCGGATGGAACACCACGCCGGTCTTGTCGATGACTCTCAGGCCATTGCGGACACAGAGCGCCGAGATCTCGTCCGGCGTCAGGAACTTTGAGAAATCGTGGGTGCCCCTGGGCAGCCAGCCCAGCACATATTCCGCCCCGACGATCGCCAGCGCGTAGGCACGCGGTGTGCGGTTGATGGTGGCGGTGAACATCAGCCCGCCGGGTTTTACCAGGCTCGCGCAGCTCTTCATGTAAAGCGGCACATTGTCGACGTGCTCCACCACTTCCATGTTCAGCACCACGTCGAACCGCTCGCCCGAGGCATCGAGCGCCTCCGCGGTCACGGCGCGATAGTCGATCTCGAGCCCCGACTGCCGGGCGTGCAGTTGCGCGATGCGGATGTTCTTTTCGCCGGCATCGATCCCCACCATCGTCGCGCCGAGCCGGGCCAATGGTTCGCTCAACAGCCCGCCGCCACAACCGATATCGAGGATGCGCACGCCCTCGAGCGGCCGGCGCACCGTGCTGTCCTTGCCGAAATGCGCGATCACCTTGTCGCGCACATAGCCCAGCCGCACCGGGTTGAATTTGTGCAGCGGCTTGAACTTGCCCTTGGGGTCCCACCACTCGTCGGCCATGGCGGCAAACTTGGCGATTTCGTCGGGATTGATGGTGGTGTCGGTCATGGGAAGGGTTATCCGCCCCGCGGGCTACCGGCGCAAGAGGAAGCGCGGTCGCATCGACGCGCGACGTGGCGGCGCGCGGATGTTGCTGCAAGGGGGATCTGGCACCGGGCATCGGGCATGTCCCCTGCGTCCGTTCCTCCTGTTGATAACCCCGGCTGTTTGTGGCATGTCCCCGGCCGAATTCTGAGCGTACCGGCGGGTTCAGCCGGGCAACAGTCGGGGTAGGGGCCTTGGGCCGTATCGTAGTCAAGTTCGGCGGCACCTCGGTCGCCTCGGTCGAGCGCATCCGTCAGGCGGCGCTGCATGTGAAGCGTGAAGTCGACGCCGGCAACCAGGTCGCCGTAGTGGTCTCGGCCATGTCGGGCAAGACCAACGAGCTGGTCGGCTGGGTCAACGAGGCGTCGAAACTGCACGATGCGCGCGAGTACGATGCCGTGGTCGCATCCGGCGAGCAGGTAACGGCCGGGCTGATGGCGGTGGTGCTGAGCGAGATGGGCATCCCGTCGCGCTCGTTCCAGGGCTGGCAGGTGCCGATCAAGACCGACGACGCGCATGGCGCGGCCCGCATCGTCGAGATCGATCCGACCGAACTCGAAAGGCGCTTTGCCGATGGCGTGGTGCCTGTGATCACCGGCTTCCAGGGCGTTGCCCCGTCGGGCCGGGTCACGACGCTGGGCCGCGGCGGTTCCGATACCAGTGCGGTGGCTGTCGCCGCTGCGGTGAAGGCCGATCGCTGCGACATCTACACCGATGTCGATGGCGTCTACACCACCGACCCGCGCATCACCCCCAAGGCCAAGCGACTTTCCAAGATCTCGTTCGAGGAAATGCTGGAAATGGCCTCGCTCGGCGCCAAGGTGCTGATGATCCGCTCGGTCGAGATGGCGATGGCGCATAAGGTGCGCCTCACCGTCCGCTCCACTTTCGACGATCCGAATGCGCCGCAGATCGCGCCGGACGGCACGCCGGGGGTTCCCGGCACAATCGTATGCGATGAGGAAGAGATCATGGAAAAGCAGATCGTTTCGGGCGTCACCCTGGCACGGGCCGAATCCAAGATCACGCTGCGCGACGTCAAGGACCGGCCGGGCGTCGCCGCGGCGATCTTCGGCGCGCTCTCGGACGAATCCATTGTCGTCGACATGATCGTCCAGAACGTCTCCGAGGACGGCTCCACCACCGACATCACCTTCACCGTGCCCGATGCCGAGCACGACAAGGCGGTCAAGGCGCTGAAGGCCGCCGGCGAGGCCGGGCGCTTCGAGTATCGCACGCTCACCAGCGCCAAGGGCGGCGCCAAGGTTTCGGTCGTGGGGGTGGGCATGCGCAACCATGCGGGCGTTGCCGCCTCGATGTTCAAGGCGCTGGCCGACAAGTCGATCAACATCCAGTTGATCACCACCTCGGAAATCAAGACCTCAGTGCTGATCGATGACGAGTATGCCGAACTTGCGGTTCGCGCGCTCCATACGTATTACGGGTTGGACAAGCAGGACGCCTGAGACGCCTAGACCCCCGGTCACGGCGCCGCTGGCGATAGGGCGGCGCCGGGCCGCCGGGCGGGAATCATGGCCATAGCGATCAGCGGGCCGCGCGTGCTCCTGAGGCAATTGCGCGAAACCATGGCGGAGCCGCTGGCTTCGCAGGCTCGGCTCGACAAGATCGTCAGTCTTATCGCCGACAATATGCACGCGGACGTCTGTTCGTTCTACGTGCTGCGCGACGACGGCGCGCTCGAACTGTTCGCCACCCGCGGCCTCGCCGCCACCGCTGTGCACATGACGACGCTGCGTCTCGGCGAAGGCCTCGTCGGCCTGATCGCGGCACAGGCCGAGCCGCTCAGCCTCGACAACGCTCCGGCGCACCCCGCCTTCGCCTATCGGCCGGAAACCGGCGAGGATCCGTTCCAGGCTTTCCTCGGCGTGCCGGTGCTGCGCGCCGGCCAGACGCTGGGCGTACTGGTGGTGCAGAACCGCGATTCGCATGCCTATGGCGAAGACGAGATCGAGGCGATGCTGACCACGGCGACCTTGCTCGCCGAGATGATGTCGACCGCCGATTTCGACGCGCTGATCAAGCCGGGCCAGGATATCGATCTCAGGCGCCCGCGCAGCTTCGAGGGCAACGGCTTCACCGACGGCGTGGCGCTGGGCAAGGTCGTGCTGCACGACCCGCGCGTCGTCGTCACTAACTTCGTCGCCGAGGATACCGAGGTCGAACTGAAGCGCCTGTCGGATGCGCTCGACCGGATGCGGCTCTCGATCGACCAGATGCTCAGCCATGGCGACATGCAGTCGTTCTCGGATCATCGCGAGATCCTCGAGAGCTACCGGATGTTCGCCAATGATCGCGGTTGGGTCGATCGGCTGACCGAGGCGATCAATAACGGCCTCACCGCCGAGGCGGCGGTGGAGCGGGTGCAGAACGACACCCGAGCCCGGATGATGCGGTCGACCGACCCCTACATCAAGGATCGGCTGCACGACCTCGACGATCTCGCCAACCGGCTGCTGCGCGTCCTGACCGGCGATGGCGCGACCGGCAAGAAGGACCTGCCCGAGAACGCGATCCTGGTTGCCCGCAACATGGGGCCGGCGGACCTGCTCGAATACGACCGCACGCGGCTCAGGGCGGTGGTGCTGGAGGAGGGTGCCGCCATCTCACATGTGGCGATCGTCGCCAAGTCGTTGGGACTGGTGGCGGTCGGGCAGGCCGAGAACATCGTCTCGATGTCGGAGACGGGCGACGACATCATCGTGGATGGTCTGCAGGGCACGGTCTACCTGCGGCCGACCCCGGACATGATCCAGGTCTATGTCGACAAGGTGCGGCTGGGGGCCAAGCGCCGGGCGCATTACCTCGAGCTCAAGGACAAGCCGGCCATCACCAGGGATGGCCACGAGATCACGCTGCTCCACAATTCAGGTATCGTTGCCGACCTGCCGATGCTGCAGGATACCGGTGCCTCGGGCGTCGGGCTGTTCCGCACCGAACTGCAATTCATGATCGCCTCGCGCCTGCCCCGATTGAAGGAGCAGGTCGAACTCTATGCCGAGGCGATCCGGCTCACCGAAGGCAAGCCGATCGTTTTCCGCCTGCTCGATATCGGCGGCGACAAGGTAATCCCGTATCTGCGCTACGAGGCGGAAGAGAACCCGGCAATGGGGTTCCGCTCACTGCGCCTGGCGCTTGACCGGCAGGGGCTGCTGCGCATCCAGATCCGGGCGCTGCTGCAGGCCGCCAATGGCGGGCCGATGAAGATCCTCGTGCCCATGGTCACCGATGCCTGGGAGTTCCGGCAGACCCGGCTGGTGGTCAACAAGGAACTCGAGCGCATGAAGCATGCCGGCCAGACGGTGCCGAGCAAGCTCGAACTGGGCGCCATGATCGAGGTGCCGTCGTTGCTCTGGGAGCTCGACCAGGTGCTGCCCGAGGCGGATTTCGTCTCGATCGGTTCCAACGACCTGGTGATGTTCCTCACCGCCGCCGACCGCGGCAACAAGCGCGTCGCCAAGTCGTATGATCCGATTGCGCTGCCGCGGCTACGAGCGCTCAAGCACATCGTCGACATGGCAAGGCGCTACAACGTGCCGCTGACCATGTGCGGCGAGCTTGCCGGCCGCACCGTCGAGGCGTTAGCGCTGCTCTCGATCGGCATGACCAAGCTCTCGATGAGCCCGCCGTCTATCGGTCCGATCAAGGAGATGATCCTCGGCACCGAACTCACGCCCATTCGCAATTCCATCTCCGCCGCCCTGCTCGAAGGGGCCCATGGCCCCAGTATCCGCGAGCTGCTGCTCGACTGGGCCGGCCGGCAGGGGCTGGTGATCTAGGTTTTCATGGCTACGCTTCCGCAGGACAAGCTCGACGGGCTGACCAAGCGCTTTGATTCGATCGAGGCGGCTTTGTCGTCCGGCCCGTCGGCCGAGCAGTTCGTCAAACTGAGCAAGGAATATGCCGAGCTCGAGCCGGTGGTGCGGCCGATCCAGGCCTACCAGAAGCTGCTCGCCGACCTCGAATCGGCCGAGGAGCTGGCGGGGTCGGGCGACAAGGAAATGGCCGAGATGGCTGCCGCCGAGATCGGCGAGCTGAAGCCCAGGATCGAGCAGGCGGTGGCCGAGATCCGCATCCTGCTGCTGCCCAAGGATGCCGCCGACGAGAAAAGCGTCATCCTAGAAGTGCGCGGCGGTACCGGCGGCGATGAAGCGGCGCTGTTCGCCGGCGATCTGCTCAGGATGTACCAGCGCTATGCGGACCTGCAGGGCTGGAAGTTCACGCTCCTGGAGGAGAGCCCGGGCGAAGTCGGCGGCTACAAGGAAGTGGTGGCCAACATCACCGGCAAGGGCGTCTACGCCAAACTGAAATACGAGAGCGGGGTGCATCGGGTGCAGCGCGTCCCGGCGACGGAAACGCAGGGCCGCATCCACACGTCCGCGGCAACCGTCGCGGTGCTGCCCGAGGTCGAAGAGATCGATATCGACATCAAGGCTGAGGACATCCGCATCGACACCATGCGCTCGTCCGGTGCCGGCGGTCAGCACGTCAACACCACCGACTCGGCGGTGCGCATCACCCATCTGCCGTCGGGCATCGTGGTGACGGCCAGCCAGAAGAGCCAGCACCAGAACCGCGCCACCGCCATGAAGGTGTTGCAGGCGCGGCTCTATGAAGAGCAGCGCAACGCTCGCGACACGGCGCGGTCGGAAGCGCGCAAGGAGCAGGTGGGTTCGGGCGATCGTTCGGAACGCATCCGGACGTATAATTTCCCGCAGGGACGGGTGACCGATCACCGGATCAACCTGACGCTCTACAAGCTCGACAAGGTGATTGCCGGCGATGCGCTGGAAGAGCTGATCTCGGCGCTGATCACCGAAAACCAGGCGGCGCAGCTCGCCGCCATGGAGGGGATTTCCTGACACTCAGCGTGGGCGCAGCATGGCGGGGGATACGCGACCTGTTCCGGAAGGCCGGCATCGACACGGCGGAACTGGATGCCCGGCTGTTCGCCGAAGCGGCCTTCGAGATGGACCGGCTGGAGCTGGTCAATCGCGAGCGCGAGGACGTTCCGGCAAAGCAGCTGAAGACGCTCGAGGCCTTTGCCGCGCGCCGCCTCAAGGGCGAGCCGGTGGTGCGCATCCTCGGCGAGAAGGAGTTCTGGGGGCTGAGTTTCAAGCTCAACGCGGCGACCCTGGTGCCGCGGCCGGAGACCGAACTGCTGGTCGAGCGCGGGCTCGAGGTGATCGGGGCGCTCGACAGGCCGCGCATCCTTGACCTCGGCACCGGCACCGGCTGCATCCCGATTTCGCTGCTGACCGAGTATTCCGATGTCACCGCGGTGGCTGTCGACCTCTCGGCCGAGGCGCTGGAGATGGCGCGCTTCAATGCCAACCGCCATGGCGTGGGCAGCCGCTTCACCACGCTCAAGGGCTCGTGGTTCGATCCGCTGGAGCCGGGCGAACGCTTCGACCTCATCACTTCGAACCCGCCCTATATCGAGAGCGCGGTGATATCAGGGCTGATGCCGGAAGTACGCGAACACGATCCGCGGCTGGCGCTCGATGGCGGGCCGGATGGGCTGGCGGCGTACCGGGCGATCGCCGCCGAGGCCGGTTTGTTCCTCAAAGCCGAGGGTGTGCTGTTGCTCGAGATCGGTTCCAGCCAGGGCCACACGGTCAGCGATATCCTGGTTGGCGCCGGCTTTGCCGAGGTCGAAGTGGTGCCCGATCTGGCGGGGCTCGATCGCATGGTGGTGGCCCGTCTCAACTCCGCCTCTTGAGTATCCGTTAGGGCCGCCCATATTTTGTGCTTGGAAAGGCAGGGCGAACCAGATAGGTTCCAGGTGCTGTCAACGGCGTGGTCGAGATCGCGCCAAGGTGACGGCCACCCGCTCATCGGCGAAGCTGCATTTGGCAGTGTTCGATTCTCGGACGAGGAACCGAGACGCCTTGATGAGCAAAAAGTGGTTCAACACGCGATAGCTCAGGCACTGCTGGAACGAGACCGCCCGCGCTGGATATTGCGCCTGCGGCCCCCGGTGCCGATGTCCCCATGTTGCCTTCAGTATTCTTTTCCAAGGCTTGAAAAGAGACGATGAGACCTAACAACCAACAGAACAACAAGAACCGCTCCCGTGGTCGGAACAACAATGGTGGCCGCAAACACGGCAACCCGTTGAGCCGCAACTACGAGAGCAACGGCCCGGACGTGAAAGTGCGCGGCAACGCCTCGCACATCGCCGAGAAATACCTGCAGCTCGCCCGCGATGCGCAGTCCTCCGGCGACAGCGTCATGGCAGAGAACTACCTGCAGCACGCAGAGCACTATTTCCGCATCCTCTCGGCCGCTCAGCCGCAGAATCAGCAGCGCGACCAGTTCGGTCAGCAGGCTGAAGAGGACGATTACGACGACGATTTCGCGCCGATCAACGATCGGTTCGCGTCGCCGGAGCCGCGCCAGTTCAACCAGCAGCCGCCGCAGCAGCACGACCAGCAGCAGCCGCAGCAGCAGCCCATCCCCGGCAGCGAGCCGGTGGTGATGGCAGTGGTCGAGACCGCTGCCGCCGCACCGCAGGCCACGGCCGAAGGCGAGGCGCCGCAGGGCGAAGGCGAGCCGCGTCGCCGCGATCGCCGGCCGCGTCGTCGGTCGCGCGGGCAGGGTGGTGAAGGTGGGGCCGATCCCGCCGGCGCGCCGCAGCCCGATGTCGGCGAGCTGCCGGCCTTCCTCACGGCCGGAAACACCCCGGCTGAGTAAGCCGAAAAGCGCCTTGGAAAAAACCATGAGGCCGGGAGCAATCCCGGCCTTTTGTTTTGCCTGAGGCACCCCATATCAGCGTCGGGACAGGGTAGCGCCGCCGAGCGGGCATCCGGTCCTGATCTGGTTCGATCGACCGCCCTGACGGTTTCGTTTGAGCCAAATCAACGCTTCAGGCGTTGGATACGTGCCTCATGCAGGGCGATCCGACGTGCCAGACGAGGAGAGTTGAATGAATATCGAAAAGTACACCGAGCGCGCGCGCGGCTTCATCCAGAATGCACAGCAGCTGGCGCTCGGCCAAGGTCACCAGCAGTTCGCACCGATCCACCTGTTGAAGGTGCTGCTCGACGACGATGAGGGGATGGCCGCAGGGCTGATCAGCAAGGCGGGCGGCGATGCGCGGATCGCGCGGGCCGAGACCGAGGCTGCCCTCAAGAAAATTCCGAAGGTGTCCGGCGATGCCGGCCAGCTCTATCTGAGCCGCGAGCTCGCGCGTGTCTTCGAGACCGCCGAGAGCGCCGCGCAGAAGGCCGGTGATTCCTTCGTCACGGTCGAGCGGCTGCTGCTCGCCCTGACGGTCGAGAAGGATACCGATGCGGGCAAGATCCTCGCTTCGGCCGGCGTCACGCCGCAGGGGCTGAATGAGGCGATCAACGAGATCCGCAAGGGGCGCACCGCCGACTCCGCTTCGGCCGAGAACAGCTACGACGCGCTGAAGAAATACGCCCGCGACCTCACCGAGGCGGCCCGCGAGGGCAAGATCGATCCGGTGATCGGCCGTGACGAGGAGATTCGCCGCACTGTGCAGGTGCTGAGCCGTCGCACCAAGAACAACCCGGTGCTGATCGGCGAGCCCGGCGTCGGCAAGACCGCCATTGTCGAAGGCCTCGCCATCCGTATCGTCAATGGCGACGTGCCGGAATCGTTGAAGAACAAGTCGCTGCTGTCGCTCGACATGGGCGCGCTGATCGCCGGCGCGAAGTATCGCGGCGAGTTCGAGGAGCGGCTGAAGGCCGTGCTCAACGAGATTTCGTCGGCCGATGGGAAGATTATCCTGTTCATCGACGAGATGCATACGCTGGTCGGCGCCGGCAAAACTGACGGCGCCATGGATGCGTCGAACCTGTTGAAGCCGGCTCTCGCCCGCGGTGAGCTCCACTGCGTCGGCGCGACGACGCTCGATGAATATCGCAAGCACGTCGAAAAGGACGCGGCTCTGGCCCGTCGTTTCCAGCCGGTATTCGTCGATGAGCCGACGGTCGAGGATACGATCTCGATCCTGCGCGGCCTCAAGGAAAAGTACGAGCTGCACCACGGCATCCGAATCTCGGATTCGGCCATCGTTGCCGCCTCGACCCTGTCGAAGCGCTACATTGCCGACCGCTTCCTGCCCGACAAGGCGATCGACCTGATCGACGAGGCGGCGGCGCGGCTGCGCATGGCAGCCGAATCGAAGCCCGAAGAGCTCGACGAGCTCGACCGCCGCATCATGCAGCTCAAGATCGAGCGCGAGGCGCTGAAGAAGGAGACCGACGAGGGCTCCAAGACCCGACTCGGCCGCCTCGAGCAGGAACTTGCCGACCTCGAAGAGCAGGCCAATGCGCTGACGGCGCGCTGGCAGGCCGAGAAGGAGCGCATGCAGGGAAGCCAGAAGCTCAAGGAAGAGCTCGACAAGGCGCGCACCGATCTCGAACTGGCGCAGCGCACCGGTAACCTCGCGAAAGCGGGCGAACTGGCCTATGGCGTCATTCCCGATCTCGAAAAGCGCATCAAGTCGGCCGACGATCCGAACGGTGACGGCAAGCCCGACAACCCGATGGTCGAGGAAGTGGTGACGCCGAGCCATATTGCCGGCGTCGTCAGCCGGTGGACGGGCATCCCGGTGGATCGCATGCTCGAAGGCGAGCGCGAGAAGCTGCTCGGCATGGAAGCCGAACTCGGCAAGCGGGTCATCGGCCAGGCCGAGGCAGTCGAGGCCGTGGCCAAGGCGGTGCGGCGCGCTCGGGCGGGCCTGCAGGATCCGAACCGGCCGATCGGCTCGTTCATGTTCCTCGGGCCAACCGGCGTCGGCAAGACCGAGCTCACCAAGAGCCTCGCGCAGTTCCTGTTCGATGACGAACATGCGCTGGTGCGGCTCGACATGAGCGAGTTCATGGAAAAGCACTCGGTTGCCCGGCTGATCGGCGCCCCTCCGGGCTATGTCGGTTACGACGAAGGTGGAGTGCTGACCGAGGCGGTGCGTCGCCGGCCCTACCAGGTCGTGTTGTTCGACGAGATCGAGAAGGCGCATCCTGATGTCTTCAACGTCCTGCTGCAGGTGCTCGATGACGGGCGGCTGACGGACGGGCAGGGACGGACGGTCGACTTCCGCAACACGCTGATCATCATGACCTCCAACCTGGGGTCGGAATATCTGGTCAACCTCCGGGACGGCGAATCGGTCGAACTGGTGCGCGGCAAGGTGCTGGATGTGGTGAAGGCCTCGTTCCGGCCGGAATTCCTCAACCGGATCGACGACATCATCGTCTTCCACCGGCTGCAGCGCGACCATATGGGTGCGATCGTCGATATCCAGCTCGGCCGCCTGCGTGGGCTGCTCAAGGAGCGCGACATCTCGCTCGAGCTCACCGATGCGGCACGCGAGTGGCTGGCCAATGAGGGGTACGACCCCGCCTATGGCGCCCGCCCGCTGAAGCGGGTGATCCAGCGTGAGGTGCAGGACAAGCTGGCCGAGGAAATTCTCGCCGGCCGGGTTACCGACGGCCAGAGCGTGGTGATCGATGCCGGCGAGGGCGGATTGCGCCTCGGCAGCAGCGGCGCCGAAGCGCCGGGCATCGACGCCGCAGCGTAAGTCAGAAGGGCCGGTCCAAGGACCGGCCCTTTTCTTATTGGGTGCTCTCCGGAATCGCCGGCGTCGCCCCGTTCATCATGTCGAGGATCACCTGGTAGACGAAATCCGGATCGCCGGTCGGCTGGTGCGGGTCGATCAGGTCGTGCCCCAGTTCGAGCGCCAGCGGCAACCGCACGACGTTCACCTTGGCGCCGTGGTCCTGCCAATGCAGCACCAACTCCTCGATCTTGGCCATGCTAACCGCATCGTCGGCTTCGTTGATCAGCACACTCAGCCCAGGGGATAGCGGGGCCTTCGCGGCAGCCGTATCCATCAGTGCGATGCTGAGGCGGAGCGCCTGCGCCAGGCCGTGCGTGGCATAGCGCGGATAGGCATAGGTCATGCCCGGCGGGTTGTCGCGGGTCGCCGGGTCCCACCACACCATGGCGTTGGGCGCGTTGAGCAGCAGTGCGGTCGCCGCGTGGTTGGCCCAGCCGGGCACCAGGTTGGGGCTGAGGAACGGCGCGATGGCGATCGACTGGTCGGCGTCGGTGCGATGCTGGCCGATCCATCCGGCAATGATGCCCCCGGCCGACAGCCCGGTGATCACCACTTCGTCGCCGAGACCCTGGGCGATGTCGGTTGCCTCGTTGCCGACGGCAATCAGCTGTTCGGCGGTGAGATCGGCGAGCACCAGGCTCATCTGATCGGCATCGCCATGCTGCGGGATGCGCGGCAGGTAGACGTTGTAGCCGAGCGCGAACAGCTTGGCGCCCAGTTGCTCGGCTTGCGCCGGGCAGTTGGTGAGGCCGTGGAAGAACACTACGACGCGTTCGACCTTCTTGCCATGGGTCAGGAGGTTGGAGAGGCAGCGCGGGTTGAGCGGGAGCTTGGCTTCCTCGGCGCGCACTGCTGCGATCTTGGCCAACGCCTCGTCGTAGCTGGCGGCCGGCGTGCTCGCGGCGGCGTTCGCCCTGAGGCTCGCGGTATCGAGCGGCAGCAGCGTCAGCACGGCAAAGGCGCCGACCAGCGCGACCACCAGAAGCAGCGCGAGGCTCGCCGCCAGCCTGGGGACAGTGCGCCAGAACCCCAGGCGATCGCGCTGCGGAACGGTGTCGGGTTGCCGGCGGTGCAGCACCAGCACCAGCACGATGCCGACGAGGGCGAGTGCCAGGGTCGAGGCAAAGCCGGTGGTCAGCTGGGTGATGATGGTGCGCAGCAGGACGTTGTTGCCCCGGCTGGCATAGGTGTCGGGATCGAGGCTGCCGCGGCGCAGCAGGTCGGCCAGCGTCAGCACTGCGGGATAGGAGAAGAATGCCACCAGCACGCCGGTGGCGGCGCCGCGCAACAGGGTGTAGCGGCGCGGCCGGATCAGCAGCAGCCACCAGAACAATGTGCCGGTCAACCCGACGCCGATGAACAGCGTCAGCCAGCTGACGCTGCCGCGCAGGCTGGCGACGAGTTCGGTGATCGCAACCCCGGATAGCGGCACCGACAGCAGCGCGACGAGCGCAAAGGCCAAGCCGGCAATGACGGCCCACCAGCCGTGGCGCGGGGGTGGTGCCCGACGATCTTGCTCGCTCATTGCTTTGGTCGACCTCGCATCGCGGACGGGACTACAGCGACTGCAGTATCGCTATCTGCATCTAAACTTGGCCGATGTTGATTGGCGATGATTTTAGTCGACTCGCGCGGCCGAACAGTCGACGTTCCCATGGCGCGCCGGCAATTGTCGGGCTCGTACCCGGCGTGGAGGAGAGGGCATGGAGGGAGCGACGGTCGCGTGGCTGCTGCTGGGGCTCGAAATCGGGCTGCAGCTGTTCTTCGTCGGTCGCGCCTTGCTGCGGCCCTATCGCGAACCGGTGTCGCGCCTCGCCTGGGTGATGATCATCGTCATCGCGCCGCTGATCGGGATGATCGCCTATGTGCTGGTGGGCGAAACCAATATCGGGCGCACCCGTACCGCCCGCCTCCGCAAGGCCTTCGAAATCCTGCCGCCACCGTTAGGTACCCCCGGCGTGGAGGCGCAACTGCGGGAGGGCACCTTGCCGCTGTTTCGCGCCGGCACTTCGGTCAGCGGTTATCCGCCGGTTGCCGGCAATCGGGCACAACTGCTCGGGAGCTCGGATGCGGCGATCGATGCCATGGTCGCCGATATCGACGCCGCCACCGACCATGTGCACCTGTTGTTCTACATCTGGCTGCCCGACAGCAACGGGCTGAAGATCGTCGCGGCGCTGCAGCGTGCGGCGCTGCGCGGTGTCGCCTGCCGGGCGATGGCCGACGATGTCGGCTCGCGCAGCATGATTCGTTCCGAGCATTGGCGCGCCATGCGGGCCGCCGGCGTGCAGCTCGCCCGCGCCATGCCGATCGGCAACCCGCTGATCGGGGCGCTCTGGGGCCGGCTCGACATGCGCAATCATAGGAAGATCGTGGTCATCGACAATGCCATCACCTATTGCGGCAGCCAGAACTGCGCCGATGCGGCGTTCGCGCCCAAGGCGAAGTTTGCGCCGTGGGTCGATGTGATGGTGCGGATCGAAGGGCCGATCGCCCGGCAGAACCAGCACCTGTTCGCGTCAGACTGGATGGGCCATGGCGAGGACGATCTGACCGAGCTGCTGCAACGGCCGATGCCAGCACAGCAGTCGGGGTTCGTCGCCCAGGTGATCGGCACGGGGGCGATCGTCCGGCCCTCGGCCATGCCGGAAATCTTCGTTTCGGTGATGAACGCGGCGCGACGCGAGCTGGTGATCACCACGCCCTACTATGTGCCCGACGAAACCATCCAGGCGGCGCTGTGCGCCAGTGCCTATCGCGGCGTCGAGACCACCTTCATCGTGCCCGAGCGCAACGATTCCTGGGTCGTGGCCGCCGCCAGCCACAGCTACTATGCCGAGTTGCTCGAGGCCGGCGTGATCATCCGCGAATACCAGGGCGGGCTGCTCCATTCGAAGACCATCACGGTCGATGGCGAGCTGGCGCTGATCGGCTCGGCCAACATGGATCGGCGCAGTTTCGAGCTGAACTTCGAAAACAACATGCTGATCTCCGACAAACCGCTCACCGCGGCGCTGCGGCAGCGCCAGCAGAGCTATATCGAGGCATCCATATTGGTGCATGCCCCCGAGGTAGAGGCGTGGGGCGGGACACGCCGCATCTGGAACAATACGGTGGCAATGCTCGGCCCGGTGCTCTGAGCGGTCACCGGCAATCGTGCTAAATTGCGAACCCAGTATTGGTCGGTTGGCGGCAGCGCCACGACAAACTCAATGGCCATGAGTAGCGGCTGGAGGACAAACGTGCAGGTACCGGCGTGGCTGAAACGGCTCCTCGACGGCTTCTCCGAGATGGGGCTGGTGGTCGGCTCGATCCTGTTTTCGCTGGCGCTGACGCCCTCGCTGTTGCCGCGTGAAGCGCTGATCCAGGGGCTGCTGTCGGGCTGCGCCTTCGGCATCGGCTACGGTATCGGCGTCGCCCTCGAGTGGCTGTGGAGCTACATGGGCCTCAAGCTCCCGGTGTCGAAATACACACACTGGCTGAAGATCGCCGTGACCCTCGGCTGCCTCCTGCTGATGGCGGCCTGCCTCTATCAGACCACCGGCTGGCAGAATTCCGTCCGCGAGATCATGGGCATGCAGCCGGTCGAAGCGGGCCTCCCCGTCTGGATCCTGTTGATCGCGCTGCTGCCGGCCGCCATCCTCATCTACACCGGCAAGTTCCTCGCCTATGGGGTCGGCTTCTTCTCGCGCTGGCTGGTGCGCTACGTGCCGCGCCGCGTCGCCCTGGTCGGGAGCCTCGTGGTGGTCGGCATTATCGCGACGACGCTGTTCAACGGCGTGCTGATGCGTGGGGCGCTGCGCGTCGCCGATGCGTTCTTCCTCAGGCTCGATGGCGTCGCCGGCCAGTTCGGCACTCCGCCTACCGACCCGCTCAGATCGGGCAGCGCGCAGTCGCTGATCGATTGGAGCACGATCGGGCGCGACGGGCGGATCTATGCCGATTCCGGCCCGACCAAGGCCGAAATCGAGGCGGTGATCGGCCGTCCGGCGCTCGAGCCACTGCGGGTTTCGGTCGGGCTGCGTTCAGCCGAAACCACCGAGGCGCGGGCGCAGCTGGCGCTCGACGAGATGCTGCGGATCGGCGCCTTCGATCGCTCGGTGCTGCTGATCGTGACGCCGGTCGGCACCGGCTGGGTCGATCCGGCCGGCATGGATACGCTCGAATATCTGATGGCAGGCGACGTCGCTTCGGTATCGCTGCAATACTCGTACCTGTTGAGCCCGCTATCGCTGGTGGTCGAGCCGGAATACGGCACCGAAGCGGCGCAAGCGCTGTTCAACGTGGTCTATGGCTACTGGACCAGGCTGCCGCACGACAATCGGCCAAAACTCTATCTCAACGGCCTCAGCCTCGGCGCCCACGCCTCGCAGGCCTCGACGCAGTTCTTCGATGTGCTGCAGGATCCGTTCCAGGGGGCGCTGTGGGTCGGCCCGCCCTTTACCAGCGGCATCTGGCGCTGGGCCACCAACAACCGGCAGGCCGGCACGCCCGAATGGCTGCCGAAATTCGGCAACCAGACCACCATCCGTTTCACCAACCAGGGCGGCGGTCTCGATGTCCCCGGGGTGCCGTGGGGGCCGATGCGCATCGCTTTCCTGCAGCATGCCAGCGACCCGATCGTGTTCTTCAGCTACGCCTCGCTGCATCGCGAGCCCGACTGGCTGAAGGGCGAACGCGGACCCGACGTCTCGCCGATCCTCAACTGGTATCCGGTCGTCACCTTCCTGCAGCTGGGCATGGACATGGCGCTGGCGCTCGAGCCGCCGCCGGGGCATGGCCACGACTACGCGCCAGCCGATTACATCGACGCCTGGCGGGCGCTGATCGAGCCGCCGGGCTGGGACGATCCGCGGATCGCCGACCTCAAGGCGGCGATGGTCGAGCGCTTCGCCCGCATCGCCGACCAATCGGCAGTGAGCAAATGAGCGGCATCGGCAACTGGTGGTGGACTCCGGTTGCCGGCGCCATCCTCGGGATCGGCGCGATCGCTGCCGCTCCGGTAACCGGGCTCGGTGTCGCCGGCCCCGCCGGCGTATTGCAGGCCGATACCGGCTGGGTGGCGCCTTTCCTCGGCACCTTCGTCGTGGCGGCAATCGTCTGGTGGCTGATCATCGGTTGGCCGCGCCGGTTGTCGCTGGCGCGCGGCGCCTTCGCCGGTGCACTGATCGGGCTCTGCTCTTATCCGGTGGTGCTGGCGATCGCCGATTTCGGCCAGGGCCAGCCGGTCGATGCCGCGACCCTGGGCGCACGCAGCTTCGGCATCCTCGAGCTCGCCGCGCTGACCATTCTCACCACCGGCTTCGTCGCTATGGTGATCATGGCCGGCGTCGGGGTGATCGCGGCGCTGGTGCTGCGGCGCGCCTATCCGCCGGCGCCGGCGTGGCAGCCGGTGCCGTGGGTGCTGAAGGCGGGCGCGATCGTGCTGGCGGCCACCGTGCTGCTGCTCGGGGGCGGCTTCGCCTGGCTGTCGCAACTGCCGCTCGATGCCGGCGCGCTCACCGAGAACCGCCCGATGACCCAGCCGGCAACGGATTACGAGGCCGCAGTGGCAGTGTTCTCGGCGATCGCGGCGGAGGAGGCGAAACTGCCGCTGCATCCGGACTGCGGCTCGCGGCTTCTGACGCATGGTGCTCGGGTGGCCAAGGCGGTGGTGTACCTGCATGGCCTCACCAATTGCCCGCTGCAGGCGGACGAGCTGGCGCGCCGGCTCTACGAGCGTGGCTACAATGTCTACGTGCCGCGCTGGCCTGGTCACGGCGAGGCGGACCAGATGACGCTGGCGCTGACGACGCTCAGCGCCGAACAGATGGTCGCCAGTACCGACGCGGCGATCGACCTGGCGCGCGGGCTGGGCGACGAGGTTACCGTCATCGGCGTGTCGGCGGGCGGCGCGATGACCGCCTGGGCGGCGCAGTACCGGGCCGATGTGGCGCACACCGTCGCTGTCTCGCCGTTTCTCGGACCGCATTTCGTGCCGCCCTGGGCCAACCGCGCCGCCGCCAACCTGCTGCTCAGCATGCCCAACATGATGCTCGTATGGAACCCGCTCGAGCCGGAGGGGGCGCCGGGGATGGAGCATTCCTATCCGCGCATCCCCACGCACGCGCTGGCGCAGTTCATGCGGCTGGGGGAGGTGCTCGAGGGCGCCGCGCAGCGAACGGCGCCGCAGGCTGGCGGGCTCGGTATGCTGCTGAACGACGCCGATTTCGCCGTCAACAACGCGCTGGCGCGCCAACTGGTGACGGCGTGGCGCGCCAGGGGCAGGGTCGTCGATCTCGAGGTGCTGCCGCGCTCCGACCGCTTGCCGCACGACCTGGTCGATCCACGCATGCCGGGCGCCCGCACCGAGCTGGTCTACCCGGTGCTGCTCGAGATGATCGAGCGGCAGCCGCAGTAAGTTCCGAGGCTGGGTGATTGCCTGCACATCCGGGATGCGATAGGAACAAAAAGAGAACAACGGGAGTCATGAAGATGAAGCAGCGCTACCAGATCGACTACCTCGAATTTCCCTCCAGCAGCACGCAGCAGAGTCACCGTTTCTTCGCCGACGCCTTCGGCTGGAGCTTCACCAGTTACGGCCCGTCCTACGAGGCGATCAATGATGCAGGCATCGACGCGGGCATCGACGCGGGCGACGGGCGGACCGAGAAGCCTTTGGCGGTGATCCGTACCGAGGATCTGGAACTGGCCGAGCGCGAGGTGCTCGATGCCGGTGGGGTGATCACCAAGCCGGCGTTCGACTTCCCCGGTGGACGGCGCTTTCACTTCCGCGAGCCCGGTGGCAACGAACTCGCGGTGTGGATCGAGAAGGCGTAGGCTCCGCCCGCAAGCGCTTCGAGGAGCCGGGGATGAACGACGTCAAATCGAGTGCCGCACCGGCAACCTTCTGTCCGGCCGAGAACCGGATCTACGTGCTGGTTGCGGCGATCCTGGCGTCCTCGATGGGCTTTATCGACGGCTCGGTGCTGTCGATCGCCACCCCGGCGATCCGCGCCGATCTCGGCGCCAGCCTCGCCGACGCGCAGTGGATCTCCAACGCCTACATGCTGTTCCTCGCCTCGCTGCTGCTGATCGGCGGCGCGGCGGGGGATCGGTTCGGGCTGCGGAACGTCTTCGCGCTCGGCATCGTGCTGTTCGTCGCCGCGTCGCTGGTTTGCGCCGTGGCGCCCAACCCCACCTTCCTGATCATTGCCCGTGCGGTGCAGGGGCTCGGCGCGGCACTAATGGTGCCGGGCAGTCTCGCCATCATTGCCAAGGCCTATCCACGCGAGGAGCGCGGCAAGGCGATCGGACTGTGGTCGGCATTCTCATCACTCACCACGATTCTGGGACCGGTGGTCGGCGGGTTCGTGCTCACCACCATGGGCGACTGGAGCTGGCGGCTGGTGTTCGCCATCAACCTGCCGCTCGGCGGTATCGCGCTGGCGTTGCTGTTCCTCAAGGTGCCGGCCGACCAGCCCGAGGCGGGCCGGCGGCTCGACCTGGTCGGCGGGGCGCTGATCACCGTGGCGCTGCTGCTGATCGCGCTCGGGCTCACCGGCACCGGCGGTAATGCGCCGGTGCTGAGCCATGTGCTTGCCTATTGCGGCATCGGCCTCGTGGCGCTGGTCGGTTTTCTGTGGTGGGAAGCGCGCAGCAAGGCGCCGATGCTGCCGCTCTACCACTTCAAGAACGTCGCCTTTTCCGGCGCGCAGGGCATGACCTTCGCACTCTATTTCGCGCTCTCGGCCGTCACCTTCTTCCTGCCGATGACGCTGATCGGCGGCTGGGGCGTCACCGCTGCGGAAGTGTCGATCGCCTTCCTGCCGTTCGGCATCGCGCTCACCGTGCTGTCGCCCTATGCCGGCCGGCTGTCCGACAAGGTCGGACCAGGCCCGATGATCACGCTGGGCGCGGTGATCGTCGCCATCGCCTTTGCGCTGCTCGGCTTGCTGGCGCCGCTGCAGAATGTCTGGCTGGGCGTGTTGCCGCTCACCATCCTGATGGGGCTGGGAATGAGTGCGGTGGTCTCGCCACTCTCGACCGCGGTGATGACCTCGGTCGAAGATCGCGACACCGGGCTCGCCTCGGGCGTCAACAATGCGGTGGCGCGCGTTGCGGGCCTGCTGGCCGTGGCGCTGATGGGCGGCGTCGCGGCCTTCGTGTTCGAGCGCTCGCTCGGCGGCTTTGCCGAGCTGTCGCTGTTCTTCGGCATGCAGCCCGACGCGCCGCTCGCCGGCGATGCGGAAACGGCACGGCAGGGTGCCAATAACGCCGCCTTCGCCGCCATCGCCTACAGCAATGCGGGCCTCGCGCTGCTGTCGGCGGTGATCGCCTGGTTCACCCAGGAGAACAAGCTGCGAAAGAAAGCCCGGTAGGCGCTACGACCGCCCGGTCACCCCCTCGCGACAGCGGGCTCCGTTGCGTCAGCCTGCTCAGAAGCGGACATTCCCGCGGGCGCGGGAATGACGTCCCTGTCTGTGGGAAGGCGGTGCTAGTTCAGCGCCGCAACCGTCATCGGGGCGGCGTCGCGCTTCATCAGGTCGCGGATCTGCGCGATGGTCTGCTCGAAATTGCCCTCGTACTGGGCCGATAGCGACTTGTCGCGCGGCAGCTTCACGCTGAGGGGGTCGACGAAGCGGCCGTTGACCTTGATCTCGAAATGCAGATGCGGGCCGGTGGAGTTACCGGTCGAGCCGACATAGCCGATGATCTGGCCCTGGCGTACGCGCGCCCCCGGCTTCATGCCATCGGCAATGCGGCTCATGTGGCCGTAGCCGGTTTCGAAGCCGTTCACGTGCTTGATCTCGACCTTCTTGCCATAGCCGGAGACCCATCCAGCCTTCTCGACCACACCGTCGCCGGAGGCGTAGATCGGCGTGCCGGTCTTGGAGGCGAGGTCGACGCCGGTATGCATGCGGCGCGACTTGAAGATCGGATGCACGCGATTGCCGAAACGGCTGGCGAGGCGCCCGCCGCCCTGCAGCGGCCGGCGGGTGAGGAAACGCTTTCCGGTCTCGCCGTCCGGATCGTAGAAATCCACAGTGCCGTCGTCGGTGCGGAAGCGGAACAGCTCGCGCGTCGTGGTGCCGAGCTTCAGCGCCACATAGAGCAGGTCCTGGTGACCACTGGCATCTTTCTCGGTCTCGAGAATTTCGATCGAGTCGCCGGCGCTGATGCGCTTGGTGAGGTCGATATCGTAGGCGAACATGGCGACGATACGCGAGGTGATCGCGTCGTCGATATCGTGCTTGCGCGCCGTTTCCCAGATCGAGCGGTAGACGGAGGGCAGGTTGTTGACGTTGATTTCCTCGGTGTCTTCTTCCGGGAACTCGATCTTGGGCGGCTCGAGGCCGAGCACATAGCTGCCGCGGTCGGTCAGCGCGGCGGTCGCGGCATGCTTGATCTCGCCGGTCTTGGGGTCGGGGAAGTAGATGCTGAGCCGGTGCGGGATCAGGGTCTGCGAATTGCGCGCCGGCCCCATCAGGATGCGCAGGCGCGCCCCACCCGGTACGTTTGCCGATGACAGCACGTTCTTCAGCGTTGCCGAGATCATGTCGTAGGTCTGCGCGTCGAAGCCGTTCTTGAGCAGCGGCTCCTTCAGCGAGCCGGTTTCGCGAACGGTGACCACGCGCTCGGAGCGGCCCAGCCCGGCATCTTCGGCCAGCTTGGTCTTGGGCAGGATCGACACATTCTCGGCGACACCCGAGAGGCCGCCATCGGTCACCACGCCGAGGTCCCGCACGCCGGTGTCGGGCTGCGCGTAGGCGAGTGCGACCTCGCCCTCGCCGCCGCCTTCGGCGAACAGGTTCTCCACCGTGGCGCGCACAAAGTCGGAAGCACTCTTGTCGGAGATGGCCGGGGCCGGAACGAAGCTGGCGGGCAGGGCGGCAGTCTTGATCTGCACTTCGCCTTCGACTTCGGCGCCGTAGATCTCGGGATTGGCGACGTCGTCGCCATCGGCGACCACCGGCTGGCTGGCGTCGATCATCGCCACCGGATCGTAATCGGGAATATCGTTGGAGAGCGCGGTCGCGGCGGTGGCCAGCGTCGCGCGGACCCGCACGAACGGCTTCTTGCTGATCAGCGACCGGCCGTCGACGGTCTCGCGGATCGAGGCCTCGACAATCTCGAGCTCGGACCGGGTCTTGGCCACCGGGCGCACGCGATCGCCCTTCACCTGCGAGTCGACCGCGGTCTCCTCGGCCTTGGTGATCAGCTGCAGCGCCTCATAGGCGGTGGAGAAAGTGTCCTGGCCTTCGAACGACACATAGAGCGCCGCACCCATCAGCAGCACCGAGGTGAGCCCGGTCATCACCGTGCCGGTCAGCCAAGCGAAACTCAGTTCGCGGCCGTGCGGTATCTCGCCGTCGGTGGATTGCACCGTAAGGGCCGGACCGTCCTCGAAGCCGCTCGCCTTGAGAAGCGCGGCGGTGCGATTGCGTTGTGCTGGGTTCAACCCTGTTCGCCTGCTGCCTGGCGCCGAAGCACCTTACCCCTGGCCAGAAGCAGTGCCGCGCGCTCAGGCGCGAGTCAACTCACTGGTCACTGGCCGTCGCCTTGGTGGGGTGACAATGCGGCAAAACTAGGCCTCGGCCGGTGTAGGGGAGCCGCGGGGAGGGGATGTGCACCGGTCAGGTCACCGCGCGAGGCATCTGCGCCGGCGATGGGAAGCGGGAAGGCGCACGCCGATTCCTGCTCCGGGGAGATTTCCACAGGGCCAGGACATCCCTCGGGGGGCCTTGAACTCGTGGATTGCGAACACCAGATGACAGTCCTCGCGCGTGCGTGCTATATATCCGCGCAGACGGATTGGACGGCTCGGCGGACGGGTGTCCGCGGAAAATGTCAGATTCGTCATTTTGGGCTGTTGACACCTCAAAGGGGTCGCCCCTATAACCCGCCCATCGCTGAAGACCGCGGCGGCGGAAACGACGCCAAAGACTGAAGCAAGCCTCTGAAATAGCTAAGAAATTGGCGGTTTCAGGTTTCAAAGTTCGGACCTTCCGAAAGTTGGAAATTGGGGTGTTGACAGACGAAAACGTCTCGAATACAACCCGCCTCGCTGACGACGCCGAGCACTTGCTGCTCCCACTGATCAGCGAATACTGAAAGGGCAGAGCTGCTGCCGGGCAACCGGAAGTAGGTTTCTGTTCTCTAAGGAATTCGGAAGCGACTGCTTCCACCGACGCCGCCGGCGAGAGCCGCAAACGGGGTCA
>NZ_JBXAPX010000006.1:0-419588 GCF_058806655.1 Devosia sp. GW821-FHT12F11 | reverse complement strand
CAATGGAACGACCAAGCCTGCACAAACCTGTCAGCTATGTCTCCGAACACCTGTAAGCGATGTACCCGGACTAAACAGCAAGGGGGAGGGAGACCCTCGCACTGACATCGCAATTTGCGTCTCCCTCCCCTTGCGGGGAGAGATCAAGGGTGGGGGTCAGCCCACACCGGCGCTTCAGTGACACACTCTAGGGCGTCGCCTCGCCCAGATACTTCCGCCCGGCCTCAGTTGCCTTCAGCCGCTGGTAGTGCTCCACCACCGCCGGCAACTCCGGCCGGTCGAACGGCGTCGAGAACCAGCGGTGCGAAGACAGCGCCAGCGCCAGGTCCGCGAGGCTGAGCCGCCGGTTGGCGACATAACCGCCGCCCTTGGCGAGCCGCGCTTCCAGCATCCGCATTTTGGCGGTCCACTGGTCGACCGAATGCGCGATCCGCGCGGGGTCGCTAAAGGCCGGGTTTTTGGCGAGGAATGCCGTCACTGCATAGAGCCATGACGGCAGGAGTTCGGTCGCCTGCCAGGTGAGCCACTGGTCGACCAAGGCCCGCTCCCGCACCTCCTCGGGCCACAGTTCGCTGCCGCATTTCTGCGCGAGATAACGCATGATCGCGCTGCTCTCCCACATGACGAACCCATCGTCGACGATCACCGGCACCGTGGCGTTCGGGTTGAGTTTCAGGAACTCCGGCACCCTGGGGTCGCGATGCGGCATGCCCCAGATCTCGTGCTCATAGTCGATGCCGCAGAGGTCGGCCGTCCACAGAACCTTGCGGACATTGCTCGAGCTCACCCGACCGAGGATCTTGAGCCGCGTCACGGCGTGTCGGCGCTCATGTATTTCTGCCCTTCGGCAGTCGCCTTCAGCATCTGGTAGTGCGCCGCAACCGCGGGCAGTTCGGGCTTATCGAACGGGGTCGAGAACCAGCGGTGCGTCGAGACCGCGAGGCCGATATCGGCAATTGACAGCCTGCCATTGGCGGCAAAGCCTCCGCCCGCCGCGAGCTGCGCCTCGAGGATCTGCATCCTTGCCGTCCAGTTGCGGATCGAATCGGCGATGCGCTGCTCGTCGGTATAGGCGGGGTTCTTGCGCATCAGCGCATAGACCGCATATCCCCACTGCGCGTTGAGCTCGGCCACCTGCCAGGTGAGCCACTGGTCGACCAGGGCTCTCTCCTGCACGGCCACCGGCCAGAGCCCGCTGCGCCGCGACTCCGACAGGTAGCGCATGATGGCGTTGCTCTCCCACAGGACGAACCCGTCATCGATGATGACCGGCACCTGCGCGTTGGGGTTGAGCTTGAGGAATTCCGGCGCTTTGGGGTCGCGATGCGGCATCCCCCAGATCTCGACCTCATAGCCGATGCCGATCAGGTCGCAGGTCCACATGACCTTGCGCACATTGATCGAGGTCATCCGACCGAGGATGCTCAGCGTTCCCATGCTCACGTCTCCTTAACCCTCACCCGGCAAAGCCTGCCGCTTTTTGCATTCTGCAACTGCCGGTTAATCACTTGTTTACCATCCACTGGGTAATTTTTGCCTATGGGCTCGGTGCGTTTGCGCGCACCCAAGAATAACAAGGGTACGGTCCGCGTGGACGGGTTGCTGCAGTTCTTCAACCGCCTCGGTTTGGCGCGCGTCGCCGCCATGGCCGTTATCGCCGTGCTGATGCTGGGGTTCTTTGCCTTCCTCATCATGCGCGCCTCGACGCCACCGCTGGCCCCGCTCTATTCCGGCCTCTCGTTCGAGGATTCGGCGGCCATCGTCACCGAACTGCAGACCCAGAACGTCAACTACGAGATCCGCGGTGAAGGCGACACCATATTGGTGCCGCGCGACCAGATCACTCAGATTCGCATGTCGCTGGCGCAGGATGGCCTGCCCACCCGTGGCCAGGTCGGCTACGAGATCTTCGACCAGCAGTCGACGCTCGGCGCCACCAGCTTCGTCCAGAACATCAACAATGTCCGGGCGCTCGAAGGCGAGCTCGCCCGCACCATCTCCTCGCTGGCCCGCATCAAGAGCGCCCGCGTCCATCTCGTCCTGCCCGAACGCGCCCTGTTCAGCCGCGAGCAGAAGGACCCCACCGCCTCGATCGTGCTGTCGGTGCGCGGCGAGCTCTCGGCCGGTGAGATCCGCGCCATCCAGCATCTCGCCGCCTCCGCCATCGAGGGACTGACCCCGGCCCGCGTCTCGGTGGTCGACGATACCGGGCGCCTGCTCGCCTCCGGCGCCGGCAACGGCCCCGAGGACGTCATCGCCGGCGAGACCGAGGAGCGCACCCTCAATGTCGAGAATCGCCTGCGCAGCCGCGTCGAGGACCTGCTCGCCAACATCGTCGGCTCCGGCCGCGCCCGGGTACAGGTTTCGGCCGAACTCGATCTCAACCGGCTGAGCAAGACCTCTGAGACGTTCGACCCGAACGGCCAGGTGATCCGCTCCACCCAGACCCGCGACCTCTCCAACACCGCGCAGAACGGCGACAGCGGCCAGGTCAGCGTCTCCAACGAGTTGCCCGGCGCCTCGGCCAATTCGGGCAGCGGCACCTCGACCATGGAGCAGGGCTCGACCACCGAAGAGACCACCAATTTCGAGATCTCCAAGGTCACCGAGACGGCGCTCACCGAAGCCGGCGGCATCAAGCGGCTGTCGATCGCCGTGGTGGTCGACGGTACCTATGTCGCCGATGCCACAGGCAACTCGGTCTATACCCCGCGCGCCCAGGCCGAGATCGACCAGATCACCGCGCTGGTGAAATCCGCCGTCGGCTTCTCCGATACCCGCGGCGACCAGGTGCAGGTCGCCAACCTGCAATTCGCCGACCGCCCGGAACTCGCCGCTGCCGGCACCAGCGAGCCGGGCCTGCTCGACTTCACCCGCGACGACCTGATGAACGGCGCCGAGATGGCGGTGACCCTGTTGATCGCGCTGGCGCTGGTGTTCTTCGTGCTTCGCCCGCTGCTGAAGCGCGTGCTGGCCCCCGAGGGGAAGACCCTGGCCCTCCCCGCCAGCGCCGAGCTCGGCGGCGGTCAGGCCCATCACGGCCCGGGGGATTTCGGCTCCAACGCCATCGTCTCCACGCTCCCCAACCTCAACGGCGACTACGTCGAGGAAGACGAGCAGCCGCGCAAGGCGCGCGTTCCCGCCTGGATGAACAGCGCCAAGGCGATGGGCGAAACCCAGGCCAATACCTTGAAGACGGTCGGCGAACTGGTCGACGAAAACCCCAAGCAGGCCGCGCTGATCGTGCGCGACTGGCTGGCGAGCGCCACATGAGGACGAACTAGATGGCCGCCGCAGCCGCCGCACTCGACCAGACCACCGACCAGGTGCTGAGCAAGCAGTTGGTCGTCGGCGCTAACGCCAATCAGCGCGCCCTCTCCGGCGACGAGAAGGCCGCCGTGCTGCTCTTGGCGCTCGGTCCGGATTTCGGCAAGCCGATCCTCGAAGAGCTCGACGAGATGGAAATCCGCCAGCTGTCGCGCGCCATGGTCAAGCTCGGGCCGATCACCCCGGATATGCTGGATTCGCTGCTCATCGAGTTCGTTACCCGCGTCTCGTCCAACGGCACCATCGCCGGCAACTCCGACACCACCGAACGGCTGCTGCTGAGCTTTTTGCCGCAGGATCGGGTCGACTCGATCATGGAAGAAATCCGCGGTCCCGCCGGCCGCAACATGTGGGAAAAGCTGAGCAACGTTCAGGAGGATATTCTCGCCAGCTACCTGAAGAACGAGTACCCGCAGACCATCGCCGTGGTGCTTTCGAAGATCGCTACCGACCATTCCGGCAAGGTGCTCGCCGCCCTGCCCGAGGAGCTGGCGATGGAAGTGGTGCAGCGCATGCTGGCGCTCGATCCGGTGCAGAAGGAAATCCTCGAAAAGATCGAGACGACGCTGCGCACCGAGTTCATGTCGACCCTCAGCCACACCAAGCGCCGCGACAGCCACGAGCAGATGGCCGAGATCTTCAACTCGTTCGACCGCCAGACCGAGGCGCGCTTCATCACCACGCTCGAAGAACGCGACCGCGACGGCGCCGACCGCATCAAGGCGCTGATGTTCACCTTCGAGGATCTGGCCCGGCTCGAGCCTTCGGCCATCCAGACGCTGGTGCAGAAGATGGACAAGAAGGAGCTGGGCCTGGCGCTGAAGGGCGCCAACGACACGGTCAAAGAGGTGTTCTTCGCCAACATGTCCGCCCGCGCCGGCAAGATGCTGAAGGACGACATGGAAGCCATGGGTCCGGTCCGTCTCAAGGACGTCGACGAGGCGCAGGGCCGCATGGTCGCCACCGCCAAGGACCTCTCAGCAAAGGGCGAGATCGTCATCACCAAGGGCAAGGCCGATGAGGAAATGATCGGCTGATGAGCACCGCGCCCGCCAAATTCACCTTCGACCTCGACCTCGGCCGACGCCAGGAGCGCAACTCGCTGGTCACCGAGACGGCGATGGCCGCCCTGCTCGAGGAAGCCCGCCGCGAGGGCCGCGAGGCCGGCCTCGCCGAAGGCGAGCGCACGGCCGTCGCCAAAGCCGCCAAGGCCGAAGCCGCCGCCGCCGAATCCCTCGCCGTGCGCGTTGCCGCCATGGCGGCCAGCATGGACGATGCCAGGAAGCAAGCCATCGCCGAAGGCGTCGAGCTGTCGCTGTCGATCGCGAGGAAACTCGCCGGCGGCCTCATTGCCCGCGAACCGACCGCCGAGATCGAGCAACTGGTGGCCGAGTGCATGGCAACGCTCGATGGCGTGCCGCACCTCGTCATCCGCTGCGATCCGGCGCTTGCCGACGCCGTACGCGACATCGCCACAGGCAAGATGACCACCTCCGGCTTCACTGGCCGGCTGGTCGTTCTCGGCGACCCCGATATCGCCATCGGCGATGCCCGCATCGAGTGGGCTGATGGCGGCGTGGTCCGCGATATCAGGAAGCTCAGCGCCGAGATCGACGCCCGCATCAGCCAGTACTTCGCCGCACGCGGCATCCGACTTAACGAGGAGACCGAGCAATGAGCACCGGCGACACCGGGGTCACCTTCGAGGAGATGGCCGCTCCCGGCCGCGAGGGTTACACCCCGCCCGGCGAAAAGACCGCCGCCGACCTCGAGGCCGTATTCGACGTTCCCGTCCGCATCTCGGTGGTGCTCGGCCGCGCCAAGGTGCCGGTGGCGAGCCTGCTCAAGATGGATGTCGGCACCGTGGTCGAGCTCGACCGCCAGGTCGGCGAGGCCGTCGAAATCTACGTCAATGACCGCCTCGTCGCCCGCGGCGAAATCGTCCTCGTCGAGAACCGTCTCGGCGTCACCATGACCGAAATCATCAAGGCAGCCTGACCATGCGGCTTCTTATCGTCGGCGCTCTCGAAGGCCAGCTCACCACCGCCACCAAGCTCGCCATGGATGGCGGCGCCAAGGTGGCTCATGCCCCCTCCATCGAGATCGCGCTCGCGTCGCTGCGTGCCGGCCGCGGCGCCGACCTGCTGCTGGTCGATGTGATGATGGATATTGCCGGGCTGATCGCCGGGCTCGATGGCGAGCGCATCGTCATCCCGGTGGTCGCCTGCGGCACCGAGAGCAACGCCGCTGCCGCGGTGAACGCCATCCGCGCCGGCGCCAAGGAATATATCCCGCTGCCGCCCGACGCCGAGCTGATCGCCGCCGTCATCGCCGCGGTCGCCCGCGAATCCTCGGATTTCCTCTATCGCGACCCGGTGATGGCGCGCGTGGTGAAGCTCGCCGAGCAGGTCGCCCCGTCCGAGGCCTCGGTGCTGATCACCGGCGAGAGCGGCACCGGCAAGGAGGTAATGGCGAAATACCTCCACTCGCGTTCGAAGCGCGCCTCCCGCGCCTTCATCTCGATCAACTGCGCCGCCATCCCCGAGGCGCTGCTCGAGAGCGAACTGTTCGGCCACGAGAAGGGCGCCTTCACCGGCGCCGTCGCCCGCCGTATCGGCAAGTTCGAGGAAGCCTCGGGCGGCACGCTGCTGCTCGACGAAATCAGTGAAATGGACGTGCGTTTGCAGGCCAAGCTCCTCCGCGCCATCCAGGAACGGCTGATCGACCGCGTCGGCGGCACCAAACCCGTGCCCGTCGATATCCGCATCATCGCCACCTCCAACCGCAACCTCAACGAAGCGGTGAAGGACGGCAGCTTCCGCGAAGACCTGCTGTTCCGCCTCAACGTGGTGAACCTGAAACTCCCGGCTTTGCGTGAACGCCCCGGCGATACCGCGGCACTGGCCGAACACTTCGTCGCCAAATACGCCAAGGCCAACGGCCTCGGCCGCCGCGTGCTCTCGGCCGAAGCCCGCGATGCGCTGCTGCGCGCCCCCTGGCCGGGCAACGTGCGCGAACTCGAAAATACCCTCCACCGCGCGGTGCTGCTGTCGGGCGGCGAGATCATCGGCCCCGACGCCATCTCGATGCCCGATGGCACCGGCCTCAGCGAGGTCGTCGCCATGGCCTCGGTGGCGACGCAGGCCGCCCAGACCGCCGAGACCATCTCGCGCGCCATGGTCGGCCGCACCGTCGCCGACGTCGAGCGCGACCTGATCCTCGATACCCTCGACCACGTGTTGGGGAACCGCACGCACGCCGCCAACATCCTCGGTATCTCGATCCGCACGCTGCGCAACAAGCTCAACCAATACGCCGATGAGGGCCTCGCGGTGCCGGGCCCCGGTGAACAGCGGAACTCGGCAGCGTGAGGCGGCATCGCTTGGTGCCCTCCCCCCTCCCATCCTCCCCCACAAGGGGGGAGGTGCCGCATCGAGCATTCGGCACGAGCGAGCCACAACCCCGACTCTTCACCTCCCCCCTTGTGGGGGAGGCCGGGAGGGGGGTGCCCCACGCTCTGACTTCAGGAAACACCCGTGGCTGATCTCTCCGCCCCCGGCCCCTCCGGCCTGAAGCTGCCGACCTTCTCGATCCATGGGCTGTGGAAGTCGTTCGGTACGACCGATATCGGGCTCGCCATCGGCATCATGGGGATCATCGTCGTCCTCATCGTACCGCTGCCGCCGCTGCTGCTCGACTTGCTGCTGGCCATCTCGATCGTCTTTTCGGTGCTGATCCTGATGACGGCGCTGTTCATCCAGACGCCGCTCGAGTTCTCGGCCTTTCCCACGGTGCTGCTGATCGCCGCCATGTTGCGCTTGGCGCTGAACCTCGCCACCACCCGCCTGATCCTCGCCGAGGGCCATAACGGCACCGATGCCGCCGGTCACGTCATCGAGGCGTTCGGCAATTTCGTCATGCGGGGCAACTTCGTCATCGGCGTCGTCGTTTTCGCCATCCTGATCATCGTCAACTTCATCGTCATCACCAAGGGCTCGGGCCGCATCGCCGAAGTCGCGGCGCGCTTCAACCTCGACGCCATGCCCGGCAAGCAGATGGCGATCGACGCCGACCTCTCGGCCGGCCTGATCGACGAGACCACCGCGCGCAAGCGCCGCGAAAACCTCGAGGCCGAAAGCGCTTTCTTCGGCAACATGGACGGCGCCTCGAAATTCGTGCGCGGCGACGCCATCGCCGGCCTGCTCATCACCTTCATCAACATCATCGCCGGTCTGGTCATCGGCATGCTGCAGGAGGGGCTGAGCTTCGCCGAAGCCGGCCACAACTACACCCTGCTCACCGTCGGCGACGGCCTCGTCAGCCAGATCCCGGCGCTGATCGTCTCGACCGCCGCGGGCCTCCTGGTCTCCAAGGCCGGCGTCACCGGCTCGGCCGACAAGGCGCTGGTCGCCCAGTTCACCGGCTATCCCAAGGCGCTGGGCATGTCGGCCGCCGTCATCGGCGCGCTGGCGCTGCTGCCCGGCATGCCGATCATCCCGTTCCTGGCGCTCGCCGCCGGCTGCGGCTGGCTCGCCTTCAAGTCGGGCAAGAAGAAAACCGCGACCGCCGATCGCGCCATCGTCGAGGCGGCGATGGAGCAGGCCCAGGCTGGCGGCAGCCCGCTGTCGCAAGAGGCGCCAATTTCGGACAGCCTCAAGATCGACGAGCTGAAGCTCGAACTCGGCTACGGCCTGCTCTCACTGGTCAAGGAAGACGATACCGGCACCGATCGGCTCACCGAGCAGATCAAGGCGCTACGCCGGCAGCTCGCCACCGAGCTCGGCTTCATCATGCCGCCGGTCCGCATCCTCGACAACATGCAGCTCGAGCCGAACGACTATAAGGTCAAGATCAAGGAGGTCGATGCCGGTCGCGGCCAGATCTTCGCGCACCAGCTGATGGTGATGGATCCGATGGGCCGGGAGATCAACCTGCCCGGCGTCCACACCACCGAGCCGACCTTCGGCCTGCCCGCCACCTGGATCGAGCCGGCGCTGCGCGACGAAGCGGAACTGCGCGGCTACTCGATCATCGACCCCTCGACGGTCATCTCGACGCACCTCACCGAAGTGCTGAAGGCCAACGTCTCGGATCTGCTTAGCTACGCCAACGTGCAGTCGCTGCTGGCCGGCCTGTCGAAGGACCAGCAGAAGCTGGTCGAGGACATCATCCCCAGCCAGATCTCGGTCTCGGGCGTGCAGCGCGTGTTGCAGACCCTGCTCATCGAGCGGATATCCATTCGCGATCTTCCCACGATCCTCGAAGGCATCGCCGAAATCGCCGGCCCGGGCCGCACCGCCCAGACCATCGCCGAGCATGTGCGCTCGCGCCTGGCGCGCCAGCTCTGCGCCGCCAATCTGGGGCCGGACGGCAACCTGCCGCTGCTCACCCTGTCGCCGCAATGGGAGCGCGATTTCGCCGAGGCGCTGGTCGGCGACGGCAACGACCGTCACCTCGCCATGGCCCCATCGCGCCTGCAGCAGTTCATCGTCGGCATCCAGCAGGGGTTTGAGAACGCCGCCCAGATGGGCGAAATCCCCGTCCTCATCACCTCCCCCGGCATCCGCCCGCATGTCCGCGCCATCATCGAACGCTTCCGCCCGCAGACGGTGGTGATGAGCCAGAACGAGGTACACCCGCGGGTGCGACTGAAGACGATCGGGAGCGTCTGAGAACGGCCAAGCCATCGCGGATCGCCGCCGCCGCCCATGGCAGGCCGAGCATCAGCAGCGGAGTGTAGAGGGCGCCCCAATAGCTGTTGTAGCTCTTGCCGGCGACGAGGAAGAGTGCGGCATAGGCGAAGGCGGTTGCGGCGGCGCGGAGGCCCGCAGGCCGCGCCGTGAGGCCGAGCAAACCGAGCGGCAGCACCAGCACCGTCACCCAGAGCGGCAGCAACTTCACCAATCCGTTGAAGGCGCCGGTGGCAAGCAGGAACGCACCGCCGCCAAAGGCCAGCCAGCTATCGGGATAAGCCCGATCCAACGGCCCGAGCTGCGCCGCCACCATCTGCGCGTGCCACAGGAAATACCCCGCATAGGCGGCAAGCACCACAAGCCAGCCCCCCACTTCGGCCCAGCGCCGCTGCCGGATGGCGAGCACGAGGCAGACCACGACATACACTCCGGCCAGTTCGCGCAGGAACAGCGCCAGCGCGCCGGCGACGAAGCCCGGCCACGCCAATCGCAAGCCATAGGCGACCACCGAAAGCAGGATCAACGTGCCTGCCGTGATGTCGGAAAAGAGCATCGCGTCGGCACTGCCCAGATTGGCCAGCGATACCAGGAGGGCCAGCAGGCCGACGCCGGCAAACAGCGGGCCGGCGCTGTCGCGGACCAGCCGATAGGCAAGCAGGGTGGCGACAACCGCAAGGCCGACGCCGAGCGCCAACCCCCAGTTCAACGAGGGCAACGCCGCCAGCAGCCACGCATTGAGCGGGGTGCGCCAGTTGAACACCGACAGGGTGCCGTAGCCGCCTTCGAGCAATGCCGCATGGGCCGCTTCATAATAGCCCTCCCCGCCCCGCATCGCCTCGACGATGCGTCGGTAGGTCGCGAGATCGCCGATCGCGCCGGGTGGTTCCGGCGCGCCGACATTGGGCGGCAGGACGGCCGTGCCGAAAAATGCGAGCCACGTGAGCCACAGCGCGACCAAGGCCGTCGCCGTAAACACGGCAATGACGATGGGGCGGCTCGCGTGGCGCAGCCAGGTCTCGGGCAGCATGATCCGTTGGTCTCCGGGCAGGCCGGCATTTTCGCCACGGTGCGTTAACGGAGCATGCAGAACGACGCGCTCGCAACCGCGCCGCGCTCCGTGCATTGCTAGGTGGCGACCAGGAGTGCCGCTGCCATGAAGCTCTTCCACTGCGACCATTGCGGTCACCTGCTCTACTTCGAGAACACCCGCTGCGAGCGCTGCGGCCGTGCGCTCGGCTATGGCCCGCTCACCAACAACCTGTTCTCGCTCGATGGCGGCCCCGGCATCTGGATGGCGCCGGCCTTCTTCAACCGCTCTTTCGTCTACTGCGCCAATGCCGCGCATGGCGCCTGCAACTGGCTGCTGCTGCATGCACCAGGCGCCGATCCCTACTGCCTCGCCTGCCGCCACAACGGGCTGATCCCCGATATCCAGAACCCGGTCGATCTGGGCCGTTGGCAGGTGATCGAGCGGGCCAAGAAGCGGCTGATCTACTCGCTACTGCGGCTGCATCTGCCGCTCGCCACCCGCAATGAGGACCCGGTGCACGGCCTGAGCTTCCAGTTCCTCAACGAGGAGGTTTCGCGCTCCCCGGTGCTGACCGGGCATGACAGCGGCATCATCACCCTGGCGCTGAAGGAGGCCGACGACGCCGCCCGCGAATACCGCCGCACCCAGTTCAACGAACCCTACCGTACCTTGCTCGGCCATTTCCGCCACGAGATCGGCCACTATTACTGGGATTTGCTGGTCAGTGGCCGCCCGGCGCATGAGGAGTTCCGCGCCCTGTTCGGCGACGAGAGCGCCGACTACGAGGGCGCACTCGCGGCGCATTACGCCAACGGCGCCCCCGCCGGCTGGCAGCAGCACTACATCTCGGCCTATGCCACCTCGCATCCCTGGGAGGATTTCGCCGAGACCTTCGCGCATTACCTACATTTGGTGGACACCACCGAGATGGCGGCCTCCTTCGGCCTCAACCTCCGGCCCGGCGTCGACCGGACCGGCGAGCTGACCGCCCGGCTCGACTACGACCCCTATGCCAATCCCGACATCGACGAGCTGATCGACAACTGGATCCCGCTCGCCTCGCTGATGAACAACCTCAACCGGGCCGTCGGCCAGCACGACGCCTACCCGTTCGTCCTGACGCCCGAGGTGATCGCCAAGTTGGGCTTTGTCGCCCGGCTGGTGCATGACGCCGGCGCCGTGCAGTGGACCGTCCCCAGCGCTGCCGGCCCGATCCCGATCAACGTTCCCAGCGGCCCGGCAGAACTGCCCCGCACCTGAGGCTGGAGCGGTCGGCGCCGATGTGATCTCTATCCGGCATGCACGACATCACGCTTCTCACCGTTCCGGTGTTCTCCACCCTCGCCAACGCCGCCTTCGCGTTGCGCCGCGAGGTCTTCGTCATCGAGCAGCAGATCCCCGAGGCTGAGGAATTCGACGCCGACGACCTTACCGCCACGCATCTGGTGGCGATTGCCGCCGGCAATGTCGTCGGCACGCTGCGCATCATCTCAGCCCCGGAGCACGTGAAGCTAGGCCGGGTGGTCGTTGCGCAGCTCTGGCGCGGCCAGGGCATCTCGACCCGGCTGCTCCGCCACGCCATGGACCTGTCGCGCGACAAAGGCGAGACCCGCTTCTATCTCACCGCCCAGCACGACAAGCTCGCCGTCTACGAAAAGCTCGGTTTCGTCGCCTTCGGCGAGCCGTTCGACGATGGCTCGGGCATCCTCCACCTCAAGATGAAGACTTACTGAGTCCTTACTCGATTAACTCAATCTTTACCGGTTAACCCGGCAAACCGCGCGCCGCCGTCAATTCTCCGCTAGCTTGCTGGACGTGGGGCGCCTCGCCCCGACGAGACGCTGGGAGGCGTGGAAGGCCGGACCTCGGAAAACGGGGCCGGCCTTTGATTTTGCTCAAGGGTCGCCCACCACGGACGTCATCCCCGCGAAGGCGGGAATGACGTCCGTGGTGGGCTGAAGACGCTGCGCCTCCCCGCCTAAGCCAGCCGCTTCGCCCAGGCCGAAACCTCGTCGCCGCTGCTCATGTCCGCCTGGACGATCCCGTCGATCATGAAGCTCGGCGATACGTGGATGCCGTTCTGCCGGGCATAGCGCGCATCCCAGCGGGTGGATTTGTCGAGCTGTGGCTCGTCGAACGCCTCCATCAGCTTCAGCCCCGTATAGCCTTCGATCCGCCGGATCAGGTCGTTCGGCGTCGCGTCGCGGTTCGGCCCGGTGGCGTGCCGCTCGAACTCGAACTCTTCGCGATGATCATACACCGCCCGCATCACCTGCCGCGCTGCCGCCTTGCCCTCGGGCAGGCTCGCAGCGGCGTAGATCGCCCGCACAATGACGGGCGAGAACATGTGCCAGGGCTGCGAGTGAAGCCGGATCTTCACCGTCAGCTTGTCCTCGCCCACCTCCGCCAGCAGTTGCTCGAGCTTGCCGAAGGCCTTGCTCGAGTAGGGGCAGGTCGGCTCGAAGAACACCTCGAACTGTCTCGGCCCATGGCCCCATACCAGCGGATCGACCCGGAACTCAGCCACGGCAATACCTCTTCTCGGAATTGGAGCGCCAAGCTACCCGAGCCACAGGCCTGGCCTATCGGACATTGGTTGAAGCTCGCATCGGCCAGGCCGGAATGTTCGTCTCGTTTGATTTCCCGGGGACCGGAACACTCGCGTCATCGTGACGTTGTGTCTGCATCGGGCCGTGCGGCACGCCACAGCCAAGCGATGTGCCGCACGGCCTTGTTCATGAACCCACGAACGAGAGAACCTTAAATGTTCCGTACCCTTATGACCACCACAGCCGCCATTGCCCTGCTCACCGCGGGCGCCATGGCACAGGATGCCGCTGCGCCGGCAACCGAAGCTCCGGCTGCCGAGGCTCCCGCCACCACCGAAGCTGCGCCGGCCGAACCGCTCGACACCTCCATCCTCGCCTCCGGCTACACCGTCACCGACAAGGATAACCTCGCCACCGAGATCATCGGCAAGCAGGTCTACTCCTCAAGCGCGGCAGACGCCGAGCATATCGGGGACGTCAACAACCTGGTGATCGGTGAAGGCGGCGAAGTCGCCGCTGTGGTCATCGGCGTTGGCGGCTTCCTCGGCATCGGCGAAAAGAACGTCGCCGTGAACTATGCCGAGCTCGAGTGGGTTACCGCCGAAGACGGCAGCGAGCGCTTCGTGCTGGCGACCACCAAGGAAGCACTGGAGACCGCCCCGAACTTCGAGACCACCGATGATGCTGCTGACGCCGCTCCGGCGGATACGACAGCGCCGGCAGCCGACGCCAACGCCCCAGCGGCGACCGCTCCGGCGGATAAGGCCGCACCGGCCGACAAGTCCGCTGACGCCATGGCTCCGGCTGATCCCGCAGCCACCGCGGCCGGCCCGATCGACCGCGCCACGCTGACCGATGCGCCGCTGACCGCCGAAGAACTGATCGGAACCAATGCCTATGGCCCGGGTGACGAACACCTCGGCGCCATCGGCGATGTGATCCTCGGCGCCGATGGCAAGGCCGTAGACGCCGTGATCATCGATTTCGGCGGCTTCCTCGGTATCGGCACCAAGCCAGTGGCAGTTGCGGTGGAGAACCTGCGCTTCGCCACCAATGCGAACGGCGACAAGTTCCTGTTCCTCAACGTGACGCGCGACCAGCTCGACAAGGCCGTGGCCTATGATAAGGACACCTGGGAGGCCGAGCGCGACGCCCAGCTGCTGAAGACCGACGCTCTGCAGTAGCATCCACTGTCGCAAGCACGAAAGGCCCGCTCCAGCGGGCCTTTTTCATTCCTAGCGGCGAACTACCTCAGCGGCGGATGTGCCGTAGTCGGCCGATCTCGTCGTATTCCGCCTGCTCGGACTTGGCTTCCGCCGCAGTCTCGCGGCCATGCTCGCGCTGGTCCAGCAGCTCGACCTTCTTGAGGTCTTCCACTGCCTCCGCCAGCGCATCCTGCGCCGCCTCGAGATTGCCCTTCATGTCGTTGGCCGAGGCCAGCAGGTTGTCCCTGCGGGCGATCGCCGCCTTGGCGAAGGTAGAATAGGCGAAATGCGCGATATCCGAGATGCCGGTTTTCTGCTGCTCGATTTCGATCTGCTGGTCGAGTTCGGCGGCCATCCGCTCGAAATCGGCAATCATCATCTCGATCTGCGTAACCTGGCGGCGCTTCTCGTCGACCTGAAACTTCTTAAGCCGGATCAGGCTCTCGCTGCGCGACTTCATGACTTGTACTCCTTACACCTCAAGTCATTCACTTCACTGACGCGGTTTGCTCGCCCACCTTGTCCAGGATTGCTTCCAGCATGACATAGCCGTCGGCAATCGAGGTGCGCTCTTCCCGCTGCTGGCTCAAAAACGCCTCCAGCGCCGGGTTGATCGCGATGGCACGGTCCACGCCTGGATCCGATCCCTTCCGGTATGCCCCCAGCCGGATCAGTTCCTCCATGTCGGCAAATGTCGACATGAGTTCCCGCGCCTTCTGCAGGGTGGGCCGCACATTGGCCGGCACGCACCCAGGCATGGTTCGCGAGATAGACCGGAGCACATTGACCGCCGGATAGCGTCCCCGCTCGGCGATCGAGCGCTCCATCACGATGTGCCCATCGAGAATGCCGCGAACGGCGTCCGCAATGGGCTCATTGTGATCGTCACCTTCCACCAAAACGGTAAATAGACCTGTAATGGAGCCCGATTCAGCGAGGCCCGGACCGGCTCTTTCGAGCAGCCTCGGGAGTTCGGTGAAAACCGTCGGCGGATAGCCCTTGGCGGTCGGCGGCTCGCCAATGGCAAGGCCGATCTCGCGCTGCGCCTGGGCGAAGCGGGTGAGGCTGTCCATCATGCAGAGCACGCGCTTGCCCTGGTCGCGGAAATATTCGCTGAGCGTCAGCGTCAGGTAGGCCGCCTGCCGCCGCATCAGCGCCGCCTCGTCGGAGGTCGCGACCACCACCACCGCCTGCTGGATACCGACCTCGCCCAGATAGTCGGTGACGAATTCCTGCACTTCGCGGCCGCGCTCGCCGATCAGCCCGATCACCGCCACGTCGACCTGGGCGTTGCGTGCCAGCATACTCATCAACACAGACTTGCCGACGCCCGAACCGGCGAAGATGCCCATGCGCTGGCCTTCGCACATGGTGGTGAAGGTGTTCAGCGTGCGCACCCCCATGTCGAGCGGATCGCCCACCCGCATGCGCTCATGCGCCGGCAACGGCACCTGCCGCAGTGGATAAGGCGTGGCGCCCGGCAGCAGCGGCCCCTTGCCGTCGATCGGCTCGCCATCGGCGTTGATCACCCGCCCCAACCAGTGCTCGGAGGGCTGCACCGCCCCGTCATGGCTCTTGAACAGCGCCCGGCAGCCGAGCCGCACGCCGTTCAGCGCCCCGAACGGCAGGCACAGCGCATGGCCATCGCGGAAACCGATGATCTCGGCCCCCAGC
The DNA here is from genome assembly GCF_058806655.1 of Devosia sp. GW821-FHT12F11. NCBI lineage: Bacteria > Pseudomonadati > Pseudomonadota > Alphaproteobacteria > Hyphomicrobiales > Devosiaceae > Devosia > Devosia sp. GW821-FHT12F11. The sequence continues at coordinate 404,110 of NZ_JBXAPX010000006.1, read as the reverse complement.
ACGCCGCCATTGGTGGTTTCGATTTCGACGCGCCCGCCGACGCGCAGCTCGCGCACCGGCCCGACCACTTCGATGAGCAGGCCCTGCACGGTTTTGACGCGCCCGAAGACTTCCACGTCTTCGATGGCGTCAATTGCGGCTCTCAGGGACTGCATCGGCCTCTTTCACGGTACCCGAATCGCTCGATCCCCACGGTAACCGAACGTTAAGCAAAAAGCGTTAACCATGGCCTCCTACCCCGACATCCGACTGGCGTGCCGCACGCCGCTTTCCGAGCCCTCCAAGGCCCTGAATCCTTGAGTCAGCAGAGTCGATTGAAGGGCTTTCTTAACCTAGTTTCTTAAGTCGATTAGACGCGATTTCTATAGCATTTTCAACGACTTAACATATCACTAACGGGAGACCCATTGCATCTTGCGGATCAGAATTAAACTTTGTTAACTAATTGCGCTTAGGTTTGGGTCATATCCAGTAGGGTTCGGTTAAGGGTGAACGCGCAAGGCGCCTCATCCATGGTTCCAGCAGGGAACGGTTTAAGGGGATTGACGGCATGCGTGTACTCTTGATCGAGGACGACAGCGCGACAGCGCAGAGCATCGAGCTGATGCTCAAATCAGAGAGTTTCAACGTATACACGACGGACCTCGGTGAAGAGGGCGTCGACCTAGGCAAACTCTACGACTACGACATCATCCTGCTCGATCTGAACCTTCCCGACATGTCGGGCTACGAAGTGCTGCGCACCCTGCGCGTGGCCAAGGTGCAGACCCCGATCCTGATCCTGTCTGGTCTCGCCGGCATCGAAGACAAGGTGCGTGGCCTCGGCTTCGGCGCCGACGACTACATGACCAAGCCGTTCCACAAGGATGAGCTGGTTGCCCGCATCCATGCGATTGTCCGCCGTTCCAAGGGCCACGCTCAGTCGGTCATTTCCACCGGCGACCTGACCGTGAACCTCGACACCAAGACCGTCGAAGTGCAGTCGGCCCGCGTGCACCTGACCGGCAAGGAATACCAGATGCTGGAGCTGCTCTCGCTCCGCAAGGGCACCACCCTCACCAAGGAAATGTTCCTCAACCACCTCTATGGCGGCATGGACGAGCCCGAGCTGAAGATCATCGACGTCTTCATCTGCAAGCTCAGGAAGAAGCTCTCCGTCGCCACCGGTGGCAAGAACTACATCGAGACCGTCTGGGGTCGCGGCTACGTGCTGCGCGAGCCCGACGAGAACGAAGGCTTCGCGGAATCGAGCGTCGCCTAACTCATTCAGTCCTGCGTTGCGGCAGACCTGGGGAACCCCGTACCAGAAGGTGCGGGGTTTTCGCTATTTGAGCGCCTTCAAACGTTGAGATGCTCCGGCGGTGCGGGTTGCCCCCCACCCCTGTCCCCTCTCCCTAAACATAGGAGGGATCAAGGGTGGGGTCGGTCAACCACCGGCGGCGGGGATCAGGGCGCCCCCGGACCAGCCTGCAACCGACAGACCTTGAGGCGCCGGCTGGCCAATGGCACCCTCCGGCCATGAGCGATATCGAGTGGATTGCGCCGCACCCGGCTGCCGTCGCAGCGGCATTGGCGAGTATCGGCGTCACCATCGATCCGGCCGAGATCGCGCTTCTGGTGCGCGACAATCGCTTCGCGGTCCGCCTCCCTGGCCACCGTATCGCCTGGTTCCCGACCGATCCGCACGGCCAGCAGCGCCTCGCCCGCGAGGCTCGTGCTCTCGTCCTCATCGAGCGCCACTGCAGCTTCCGCGCCCCGCGCCTAACTCACCGCGCAGCTGCGGGCTGGCAGTTGCGCTCAGAAGTCCCGGGAACGGCCGACCCGTTCGCCACCTACCGCCAGGTTCGCGACGATCGACGCTTCGCCACCCAACTGGGCAACAGTCTCGGCCGCTTGCTGGCCAACCAACACCTCAGCATCCCCTCGGTAGAGCTCGGCGACTGGCTGCTGTCGCGCCCGAGCTGGCCATCGCCGTTGCCGCAGGTGGCGGCCGACCTGCCGCGCGTCACCGGCGATCGCGAGCTGATCGATCGCGCTCTGACGGTCCTGGCCCGCAGCGAGACGACGGAGCTGGAGATCACCCACCGGGTGCTCGCGCATACCGACTTCGGCTTCCACAACATGGTGGTGACCTCCGACGCCACAGTCGTCGGCGTGTTCGATTACGACGAGGCATCGCTGACCGACCGGCATTACGACTTCCGCTACCTGTTGCTCGATACCGAGGATGAAGCGCTGTTCACCGCCGCCGTGACAGCCTACGAGGCCGCCGGCGGACAGCCGATCGACGTCAGCCGCGTCCGCCTGCTCAACGCCGCCGCCGCCGTCGCCTTCCTCGCCTTGCGTGGTGATGCCGGGCCGGAGGAGAAGCCGGCCGGCCGCACGCTCGCCGAAGACCTGCGCTGGGTTCGCATGGCGCTTGCACGCGCCAGCTAGGGCGCATCGGATGCCTTCACCGCGCCCCGTTCCGGTCGGCGCCGAGCCAGGGGCTGACCTGCCTCAACGTGCGGACGCTTGTGTCCCACGGAGCGCGCGCGGCGCGAAAGGAAGTGGCAGAATGTGCCATTGCATCGCGAAGAATTCGCAGCGATGCTTCCACGCTCGATACTGATTTGTACTTTTCAGGAGTTGCATGTTGTTTGAAACCGTGTGCGACGCCAAGACCGTCAGTCCCTGCCACGCCCTGTCATCTCGTGACACCTGGAAAGCCGGCGCGTTGCCGAGAGTCAGCACCGCGGTTCTGGTGCTGGCGGGGGCCCTTGCAGGCGCGGTGCCTGCAGCGTCGGCAGCCAGCTTCACGGTCAGCACCGCTACTGAGTTCGAGGACGCAGTCACCGACGCCAGCACCGATCCGGACAACGCCGACATCACGCTGCTCAACGACATCACGATCAACGACACGGGCCTGACTGAGGCGATCGATCCGGACTCGTTGCAAATCTACACCGACGGCGGCCACACCCTCACGCTGCATGGGGCCGGCACGGTCTGGGATGCCGGCAGTTACACCAACTTTACTATCCTGGGATCGACCAATGGCGGGCTGACCGTCTCGAGTGGCGCCCAGCTCACCATCAGCGATAATCCCGCCAATCCGCAGCCCCACGGCCTGCTCGACATGCAGGCGGGCATCCTGACGGTCACCGGCGACGGAACGACCGTGAAGTCGACTCATTTCGCAGCTGGACGCGACGACGACACCACCGTCATGGTCACCGACGGCGCGCACGTGATTACCACGGGAAGCGTCACATTGGGCGAGGATGCCGGCACAACCAACGCGGCCGACATCACGGTCGTGGTGGACGGCGAGGGCACGGTCTGGGACGCTGGCTACTTCGCTGCCGGTGGCGCGACCAACAATGTCGATGTGACGCTGTCGGATGGAGCCGTCATCAAGGCCGGTATCGCCAGCATCGGCCGGAATGGCAACGCCACCATGCTGGTGACCGGCTCCGGCTCGGCCCTCGAGGTTTCCGGCAGCCTCGAGGTCGGCGCGCGTTCGATTTGGATCTCGGACGCGGGCGTGGGCGACGGCGCCCTGACCATCAGCGATGGCGGTCTCGTCTCCGCCAAGAACGTGTTTCTGGGCGTGACCGGTAACGCCAGCCCGGATCCCGGCATTACCGGCGACCTGCTCGTCGATACCGGCGGCACGCTTGCGACCGGGGAGTTGGCCCCAGGCCTCGGCACCGGCACCGCGACCTTCGACAACGGCACCCTGCGCGCTACCGACAATGCGGCATCGCTGATTCACGGCTTCGATCCCGGTCAATTCGTCCTCATTGGCGAGGGGATGTTCCTCGATTCCAATGGTCTCAACGTGGTGGCCGAGAGCGGCATGTCGGGCGATGGCGCGCTGACCAAGCAGGGGCTGGGCAAGCTGACCGTGACTGGCCCCAACACCTATCAGGGATCGACCTTCGTCACCGCCGGCACGCTTGCCGCCGGCGTCACCAACACGTTCAGCGCCGCATCCGACCATCACGTGGCGGCCGGCGCCACGCTGGCGCTGCAGGGTTTCGACCAGACGATCGCCTCGCTGCAGAATGCCGGCACCGTCAGCCTTGGCGGCGCTCCAGGCACTGTGCTCACCATCACCGGCAACTATCAGGGCGACGCCGGCGTCATCCTCATCAACACGGCGCTGGGCAACGACAATTCGCTCACCGACCGGATCGATGTCGGCGGCAACACCACCGGCACCGGCAGCATCCGGGTCACCAATGTCGGCGGCACCGGTGCGCAGACGGTCGAGGGTATCCGGATCATCGATGTCGCGGGGACCTCGAGCGCCAGCTTCGCGCTGCTGGGCGACTACGTGTTCGAGGGTGACCAAGCCGTGGTCGGCGGCGCTTACGCCTACCGGCTCTATCAGGGCAGCACCAGCAGCCCGAACGATGGCGATTGGTACCTGCGCTCGACCCTGCTCCCAGATGGGCCCGACCCCCTCTATCAGGCGGGCGTGCCGCTCTATGAGAGCTACCCGCAGGTGCTGGCCATGCTCAACCAGCTCGGTACGCTGCAGCAGCGTGTCGGTAACCGCTCCTGGGGTGGCAGCGACAGCACCGCCGGCATCATCGAACTGGGCGACCGGCAGGTCGAAGCCGGCGGTATGTGGGCGCGCCTCGAGGGCACCTATGCGCACGAGGAGCTGGACACCACGTCCGGCGGAACCGACTACGACGCCAGCCTCTGGCGGCTGCAGGCTGGGCTCGACGGGGTTGTTCAGCAAGGCGAGCGAGGCGCGCTGATCGGCGGCGCCTACCTGAGCTACGGCACTGTCGGCGCCGATGTCTCCTCGCTGTTCGGCAACGGCGACATCACGACCTCCGGCTTCGGCATCGGCGGCACGCTGACCTGGTACGATGCCAGCGGCTTCTACCTCGACGGTGTCGCCCAATTGCAGTGGTTCGACAGCACGCTGAGGTCCAGTACTGCCGGGCTTGACCTCGTCGCGGGCAATGATGGCTTCGGCTACGCCCTCAGCCTCGAGGCGGGTAGCCAGATCAACCTGGGCGACGGCTGGTCGGTGACGCCACAGGGCCAGATCGTCTATAGCGAGGTCGCCTTCGCTGATTTCACCGACGCCTTCGGCACGGTGGTCGGCCTGACCGATGGCGGCGGGCTCTATGGCCGACTGGGCATTTCAATCGACCACGAGGATGCGAAACAGGCCGATGATGGGCTGTCGCGCACCCATTTCTACGGCATCGCCAACCTCTACTACCAGCTCGACAACACCACTGGCGTCGCTGTCGGTGGCACCGCACTGACAGCAAGCCGCGACCAGCTTTCTGGCGGGCTGGGCGTGGGTGGCAGCTACAACTGGGGCGACGACGCGTATTCGCTCTATGGCGAGGCTTCGTTCCGCACCGGGCTCGGTTCTCCCGGCGACAGCTATAGCCTCAACGCCAATGTCGGCCTGAGGGGGCGCTGGTAGCATCGCGACCTGCGCCGAATGGCGAGACCGATATGGCGCCAGCTAGCCCGCGCGCCGATGTCGCATCGCGCGCCGCGATGGGCGTGCGCACATTATGCTCATGCGCGCTCGTCCATTTCAGTTGCCGCTCACCAGCCTCTTGCGCCAACGCATCGGCCCCGGTGATTTCGTCGACGCCTATGCCGTCCCGCTCGCCGATCCCAGCCTCACGCCACTGCAACTGGTAGAACAGCTGACCGTCATGCCCGGCTGGGTCAACGGGTTGCTCTGGCTGCGCAATGGGCTGGTCTCGCCGCTCGGCCTCAAGACCGGCGCCAATCTGCCACCCGCTAATCCGGATCCAGGGGTCGGCGACTATGTTAGTTTCTTCCGGCTCGAGGAGCTGTCACCCAACGAGGCGATCCTTGGCGAGGACGATCACCATCTCGATTTCCGCGTCTCCGTCATGAAAACCGCCGGGCCCCAGCCCCTCGCTGCGATCTCCACCTGGGTGCACCCGCACAATCTCGGTGGCCGGCTTTATCTCGCCGGCGTCCTGCCGTTCCACAAGCTGATCATCCGCCGCATGCTCGCCAACGTCGCCGCCTGACCCACATGTATCCAGCCTTGGGCCGGCACCATCATTGGAAGTCATCTCATGGGTCGTTCGCCGGGTTGTTTGTTTCTCGTCGCGCCTGCCCTACGAAACAACAGCCGTTCGATGTACAACATCCGCCATGGACGAGGCACAACATCGGTTCGGCCCATTTGTACTGACCCCGGGCCGCGAATTGCGGCGCGACGGCCAACCCGTGGCGCTCGGCCCGCGGGCGCTGATGATGCTCGAGACGATGCTTGAGGCGCAGGGCGAGATCGTCACCAAGGCCGAAATTCTCGAGCGGGTCTGGCCCGGCGTCACCGTCGAGGAAGGCAACATCACCGTTCAGATCGCCGCGTTGCGCAAAGAGCTCGGCTCCCGGCCGGGCGGCGAGGAGTGGATCGTTACGGTACCGCGCGTCGGCTACCGGCTGGTCCGCGGCCCCGCGCCCGGCCCCGCCGAAGCGCCCCCCACCGACGCCGGCGGCAAGCCCAGTGTCGCCGTGCTGCCCTTCGTCAACCTCAGCGGCGATGCATCGCGCGATTACTTCGCCGATGGCCTCGTCGAGGACCTGATCACCGCCCTCAGCCGCTTCAAGTCCTTCGCCGTCGTCTCGCGCTACTCGTCCTTCGCCTACCGCAACCGCACCACCGACGTGCGCCAGGTCGCCCGCGAGCTCGGCGTCCGCTATCTGCTCGAAGGCAGTGTCCGTCTCTCAGGCGAGCGGGTCCGCGTCACCGTGCAATTGATCGACGCCTCCACCGGCACGCACCTGTGGGCCTCGAGCTTCGATGGCGAGATGGGCCAGATCTTCGAGTTCCAGGACAAGATCACCGAGTCCGTCGTCGGCCTCGTCGAACCGCAGATCCGCCGGGCCGAGATCGAACGCACCCGTCGCCGCTGGCCCGACGACCCGCAGGCCTATGACCACTTTCTGCGTGCACTGCCCTTTTTCAGCTCCCGCAATCCGGCCGACTACCTGACGGCGCTAGGCCACCTTGAGCACGCCGTATCGCTGCAGCCGGACTACGCCGCCGCCCTTGCCTATGCCTCATGGAGCCTCGCTCGCCACGGCACGGTAGCACTCACCGCGCTTGACACGGCCGGCGTCGCTCGTTGCCTCGAGCTGGCGCGGTTGGCATTGCAGTATGGCGACGACGACCCGTTGGTGCTGGCCATCTGCAGCCACTCGCTGCTTGCCATCGGCAACATGCGCGCTGAGGGCCTCGCTATGGCCGACCGGGCGCTCGCCGCCAACCCGCACAATGTCATCGTTCAGGTGCTGGGCGGTATCTGCAACATGCTGGCCGGCGACCCGGCCAAGGCCGAAGCCTGCTACAGGCGCGCCTACACCCTCAGCCCGGGCGCGCCCGAGGCCTCCGAAAGCCTCGCCGGCATAGGCTTCGCCCGCTTCTTCATGCACGATTTCGAAGGCGCGCTCGTCTGGCTCGACCGCTCCCGCGCCACCCTGATGGATTGGCCCCCGACGTACTGGATCCAGACCGCCGCCTATGCCCATCTTGGTCGGCTGGACGAGGCCCAAGCGACACTGGCGCGCCTCAAGAACTTTGCCCCGTACACGTCCATCGCCGGCGTCGAAACCGTGGCGCAGCGCTCCGACGGCCGCTTCGCGCTCATCATTGAGGGCCTGAGAAAAGCCGGTCTCACCTGACAGGGCCGATTTAGCAACTCATTTGGAACTGCCTAAGGACCCAAAGCACGCCGATCGGCCAGATTTGTCCTCACAGCGCCGCCCGGCGCCAACTGAAGAGGGTCGAAATGGACATGCTTCTTGCCGCCGCCACCGATGCGCTGGCCCGACCGGCCATCGCCACCGGACGCCGCCTGCTGACGCCGACCGACGAGAATGACTACTACGCCAGACATACCCTGAACATCATCGTGCCGGCTTGGCTGCCGGCCCTCATTGCGCTGCTCCGCCGCAACCACCGCACCGCGCCCGAGCGCATCGGCGCTCCGCGCCACGCCTGACAGAACGCATCACGAGGGGACGAAAGATGGCACTTGATATCATCGGTCCGGGCTTCGGACGCACCGGCACCAACTCGCTGAAGGTCGCGCTGGAGCACCTGGGCCTTGGACCAGCGCACCACATGTTCGAGGTCCGCGACCATCCGGAGCAACTGCCCGGCTGGCAGGCGCTGGCCGACGGGGCGCGCCCCGACTGGGACGCACTGTTCCGCGGCTATCGCGCCCAGGTCGATTGGCCCGGGGCCCGTTACTGGCGCGAGCTCGCCGCCCACTACCCCGAGGCCAAGGTAATCCTAACGGTGCGCGACGCCGATGAGTGGTTCGACAGTGTCGAAGCGACTATCGCCAAGTTCATGGCCGGCCGCGGCAGCTACGACGATCCGCATGCCAACGGCGTTGCCAACATGGCCCACAAGCTGATCGTTGATGGCGTCTTCGATGGGCGGATGTTCGAGCGGGCCTACGCCACGACGCTGTTCAATGCCCATGTAGCCGAAGTGCAGGCCAGTATTCCCGGCACGCGCCTGCTGACTTTCGATGTGAGCGAAGGTTGGGAGCCGCTGTGCGCCTTCCTGGGTCTGCCGGTGCCGGCAATCTCGTTCCCGCGGCTTAACTCGTCCAAGCAGTTCATCAGCGAGGAATGGGCGGAAGAGGCCTGAGGCCTGGCCGGCGTCAGGCGACGCTGGCGCGCTCGGCGGCCGATACGGTGAACTTGCCCTCGAGATGGTCGCGGTCGAACGGCTTCATCATGTAGTCGTCGACCCCGGCCTTCAGCGCCAGCGCGATCTGCCCGATATCGTTCTCGGTTACCATGTAGACCACGCGCGGCGTGTGCCCGCCGACATAGCCGCGCAGCAGCTTCAGGAATTCTAACCCGCTCATGACCGGCATCTGCCAGTCGAGCAGGATGGCGTCCGGCATTTCCTGGCGGCACTTGTCGAAGGCTTCCTGCCCGTCCTCCGCCTCGTCCACGATATAGTCGAGATCCTCCAGAATGCGGCGCGCAACTTTGCGCACCACGCTGGAATCATCGACCACGAGGCAGGATTTCATGACGCGTTTCTCCCAACTCGGCGGACGTGGAAAGCCCTTTGAGGCGCCGTTCCCATCCACCGGCACGACCCGCGATCGCTTCGGCCCATGCCCGAAATCACTCCGGACGCGAGACCGACCGACGTTTGTCGCTCGCCCACACTATCCTGCAAATCTGCGTATGAATGGTTAGCGAAACTTGAACCCTTCTCCGCATCGGCAAGTTTTTGCAGCAACGCCGGGCTTGCCTGCTCGAGCGGCGTGAAATGGTTCAGTAGCGCACCTGCACAAAACTTGCGCAGCCGAGGGCAGCAACTTCGCGAGGGATCAGGCAGCGGCCGCGACCGCCTTGGGCGTCGCGGAGAACTCGAACACGTCGTTCTCGATGCCGATCTTCAGATCCATGTCGGTCATCCGCGCCAGGATGCCGGTATAGAACGGCTGGATGCCACGGGCGTCGACACCGCCCTCGGGCGATCCGGACAACAGCCCTTCGGCGCCCGATGGCATCAGCGTCTTCTGCCGCTTCTCGGGATCCGATTTCGACGTCAGGGTGAACACTTCGGCGCCGGCGGCGCCTTCGATCCTGGCCGTCACCACGCCGCCGCGCGGTACCGCCATCGCAGCGATCAGCAGCATGTTCATGAACAGCTTGGCCTTGTGCTTGGGCAAGAGGATTAGCGGCACCTGCCAGTCGAGGTCGGCCTTTTCGATCTCGAAATAGATCCGCGCCACTCGCTCGCACTCGCGCGTATCGAAATCCGTGCCCGCCGTCGACGACGCGCCGTAGGCCAGCCGCGCGAATTCGAGCTTCGCCCGCGCCTGCTTGGCGGCATTGGCGATCAGTTCCTGCGCGCCGTCGGCCATCGCCGTCTGCGTCGGGTCGGCCAGCACTTCGAGCCCATTGCCGATCGCCCCTACCGGGTTGATCAGGTCATGGCAGACCCGAGAACACAGCATCGCCGCGAGGTCGGTCGCCTTGAGCTCGATGAAATCCGCCATTCTGTGGGTCCTTGCCGTCGAATCATTTTGGCGTAGCCTAACCGCAAGGGCCCGCAGACCCTAGAGGGCGGCGCTGCACGAAGGGACATGAGATGCTGGACCGCCAGACACTGTTCCCGCGCTTTCGGGCTGACTTGCATCTGCTCGGCGCCGAAGACGGAGGACGGCGGTCCAATGTACTGCCCGGCGGCACCTATCGCCCGCAGTTCCAGCTCGGCTCGATCGATCGCAGCACGAGCCTCTTCCTCGAGACCATCGAGGGGGCTGACTTGCTCGAGCCAGGCGGACGGGCAGAGGTCTGGTTCACGCTGCTTCTCCCCGAGTTCTTCGAGGGCCAACTCCAGCCTGGGGCAGAGTTCACGATCAGTGAGGGGTCGCGAGTCGTCGGTGGTGGCACGATACGCGAGGTACGACTGGCCCCTGCCTGACGGCAGCCTGCGCTGCAGCGCTCGTCCCCGCATCAGTGCGCCGCCTCGGCCTCCGCCTCCGCCGGCACTACGTCCGCCGCCTTGCCCACAGCGTCCGCGACGCTGCCCTCTTCGCCAGTCAGCGTGCCGGAGAGCTTGGCCCAGCCGCTATTGGCTTCGACGAGCGAGGCCTCCTCGCTCTTGAAGAACGCCTCGCGGTTGGCCACCGAGTAGAACAGGTAGAGCTTCATCCCGGAGATAACGTAGAGCCGCGGCTTGCCATCGGAGAGATAGCCCCGGGCGAGGCTGGTGACGCAGTGCCCGCCGAACTGCGGGGCGTAGATCTCGGGGTTGCGCATGAACACGTCGCGGTTTGCCGCCGAGGCAAAGTACCACGGCACCCCGCCCCACTGGTATTCGAAGTCGGCGACGCCCTGGATCGGCTCGGGTTCGGTGAAATAGCTCACCGGATCATAGCCCTCGAGCGCCACCCCGGTCAGCGGGTCGGTGACGATGGCGGTGACCAGTGCAGCGGCGCTTACCGGGGCACTAAGTAGAAGCCCAAGGGTCAACCATAGCGCTACAAGAAGCCGGGTTATGGTTAAGTTTTGTTTACGCTTTTGCCGCATCATTGCCGCCATGAACGCCTAGCTTGAGCACACCCTCAGGCAAGCCGGATGCGCCGAACCTAGCGTCGTCATGGTAAGTACCGCGTAAATGGCCTGCCGCTCGAACTAAGCCCCTCCGGAGTGCCCTCATGCTCGATCGCATGGTCTACCTCATTCTTGCCGCCTTCGTCGCACTGACCGCGGCCACGCTGGTGCTGACGCCGACCTTCAGCCAGGCGCAGGAGCAAGGTTCGCTCTCCGATACCTTCTCCGGCGACGAGCTGGTCGATACCGGCCACCAGTTCTTCGGCTCTGTCGCCCAGGGCCTCGCCTCGTTGGTCGAGCGCGCCGTCAGCCAGTTCGGGCTGCCCAATGCCTATATCCTCGGCGAGGAAGCCGGCGGCGCCATCTTCGCCGGCGCCCGCTACGGCGAAGGCACCATGTACACCCGCAACCAGGGCGAGCATTCGCTGTTCTGGCAGGGCCCCACCGTCGGCCTCGACTTCGGCGGCGACGGTTCCAAGGTGATGATGCTGGTCTACAACCTGAACTCCGTCTCCGACGTCTACGGCCGCTACCCCGGTGTCGATGGCTCCGCCTATGTCATCGGAGGGCTCGGCATGACCGTGATCAAGTATGGCGACGTGGTGATGGTGCCGATCCGCTCCGGCGTCGGGGCGCGCCTCGGCGTCAATGTCGGCTACCTGAAGTTCACCCAGGAACCGACCTGGAATCCCTTCTGAAGCGCAGAAAACCGCTAAGAGTCCATTCAATCGCCGTTCATCGCAGCAGCGCAAAGCTCAGAGGCCGCTCGAGCTTTCCTGCTAGGCTCATCGTGACCGCGTCCCCGTCTTCCGGTAAGGTTACGGCCTGACAGCGATAGCCGGGGGCGGCCATTGCTGCCAACGTAACGGGCGCGAACACCCGGGACCGGGCAGTTGCCGGTGGCGGAGTTGAGTTATGGTCATAGAAAACATCATGTACTTCGTGCTCGGCCTGCTCGTGGCCGGGCTGTTGGCGCTGATCATCATGCCTGCGGTCTGGCGCCGCGCCGTCCGCCTCACCAAGAAGCGCATCGAAGCGGCGACGCCCATGACCATGGCCGAGTTCCGCGCCGACAAGGACCAGCTGCGCGCCGAATTCGCCTTGTCCACCAGGCGCCTCGAGATGAACGTCGAGGCGCTGCGCCGGCGCCTCTCCGACCAGCTCCGCGACATCAATCGCAAGAAGAACGAGCTCGGCGGCATCAAGGGCGAGCGCGACAGCCACCTGCAGGTGGTACGCGAGCTCGAGGAACGTGAGGCTGAAGCCCGCCGCCGCATCCTCGAACTGGAAAAGGAAGGCGCCGACCTCGCGCAGAAACTGCGCATGCGCGACCGGGAACTGGGCGAGAAATCCAGCCAGCTCGACGCTGCCCGCGAAACCCTGCGCGGCAGCGCCCCGCGTGCCTTCGCCATCGAAGGCAAGGCGCTGAGCGGCAACTACAACACCGATATCGATGAGCTGCTGCAGTACCTCGAGATCGAAAAGAAGCGCTCGGAATTTCTCGAAACGCAGAACCGCACGCTGATCGAAAGCCTCGAGAACTCCGACAAGAGCGGCGCCGACGCGCGCGCCGCGGCGACGGACCTGCGTGAAAAACTCGCCAAGCGAGACGACGTGGTGAGCGACGCCCAGTCCGATCTCGCCGAGGCCGAAGCCCGCATCGCCGACGCCGAAAGCCGCGTCTCGACCCTCCTCGCCGAGACCAGCAAGCTGGTCGGCGACGGCGAAGAAAAGCGCGACATGCTGCTGGCCGAAAAACTTGGCCTCGAAGAAGAAATGGAAAAGCTGCGCGCCAAGGTGGCAAGCGTCGAAGACACCGTGATGGCCGACTGGGACAGCGACCGCATCGAGCAGTCGCACCTGCGCGAGCGCCTCAACGACATCGCTTCGGACGTCAGCCACCTGGTCTATGCGCTGGAAGGCAATGGCCCGATCGACGAGGAGGAGAGCCTCGCCTCTCGCATGCAGAAATTCGTCGACGCCGAAGAAGCCGAAGCCGCCCCGGTCAAGGGCCCAAGGGCGAGGAAAGGCGGCGCCCCGGAAGGGCAGGCCGTCTCCGACCGGTTGAAGGCGCTGCGGGAATTGCAGGACGGCAACTGAAGCTTTTGGCCCGGCTGATCGAGCAAGGTACGACCTCGCCTCCCCTCCGGGTGTCATCCCAGCGAAAGCTGGGACCCAACTCGCAGCTGGCGCAGGTGGATAGATGGGTCCCAGCTTTCGCTGGGATGACATCGAGTTGGGGGAGCGAATAGGGGTATCTTGGTCCCGTTCCGCAAGCGACTTGCTGACCTCAGGCCGCGACCTACTCGCTGACCACCGGCACTTCGCGGATCATCTCGCCCGACTTGCCGTCGAAAATGCGCACGCTGGTGATCGGCCCGAGCTTGTAGGTGACGGTCACCCGGCCGTCGGCCGCAACCGCCGAAACCACCTCGCCGCCGGCCGGAATCTTCAGCGCCGCGATCACGTAGTCGCTGCCGGCTTTGCTGTCGCTCTGCGATGCGCGGTAGACAAGTGCGCCGCCGATGGCGATAAGGCCCACCACCAGTAGCCCCATCGACACCATGAAGGATTTGCGCGCCCGGGCCAGTACGGTCTTGGCTTCCGGTGTCAGTTCCGGGGTGGTTTCGGGTTTGTCTTGAGGATCGCTCATGCAGGATATTTCCGGCGAGGAACAGGAGTGGCAGTTGCTGGTCGATGCCGCCGACGCCGGCAGCCGGCTGGATGCCGCGCTCGCCCGTGCCGTACCGGTCTTCTCGCGCAACCGGATCAAGGACCTGATACTGGCCGGAAGCGTCGCGATCAATGGGCGAGCTGTCACAGAGCCCAAATACAAGCTGCGCGACGGCGAAGAAGTCACGCTCGTTGCACCCGAGCCGATCGAGGCGGAGCCGACCCCCGAAAACATCCCACTCGATATCCTCTACGAGGACGACCAGTTGATCGTCATCAACAAGCCGGTCGGCATGGTGGTCCACCCTGCCCCCGGCAACTACACCGGCACGCTGGTCAATGCGCTGCTCTACCATTGCGGCGACAGCCTCAAGGGCATTGGCGGGGTGAAGCGCCCGGGGATCGTCCACCGCCTCGACAAGGATACGTCCGGCGTCATGGTCGCCGCCAAGACCGAGCAGGCGCATAACCACCTCGCCGCGCAGTTTGCCGATCACGGCCGCACCGGTCCGCTGCACCGCGCCTACATGGCCTATTGCTGGGGCCGCACCCAACAGGCCTCGGGCACCGTCGAAGCGCCGCTCGGCCGCGACCCGGCCAACCGGCTGAAGCAGGCGGTGCGCCAGGATGGCCGCGAGGCCATCACTCACTACTGGGTCGAGGCTCGCTTCGGCGACGAGGGTTGGGACATCACCCGCATCCGCTGCGAGCTCGAAACGGGCCGCACCCATCAGATCCGCGTCCACATGGCCCATATCGGCCACCCGCTGGTCGCCGACATGGTCTATGGCCCGGGCTTTGCCACCAAGGTCAACCGGCTACCAGATGCAGCGAAAGCCGCTGTCGCGGCGCTGGGCCGGCAGGCGCTGCACGCCGCCGAACTCGGCTTCGAACACCCGGTGAGCGGCGAGGAAATGCAGTTCGAAGCGCCGCTGCCGCCCGACCTGGAGGCGCTGGAAGCGGCGATCGAGCCGTTCGATCGGGCGTTTGCGCGGTAGGGTGCTGGGGAGGCTGCTGCGGTGTGCACGAGTTGACTCACTGCCTCGCCTCTCCACCGGATGTCATCCCTGCGAAAGCAGGGACCCAACGCGCCACCTGCGCCGACGGATAGATGGGTCCCTGCTTTCGCAGGGATGACACCGAGTAGGTGGAGCACACGGTGCCCACAAGGTGAGCGCCAAAGGGGAGTGGCGGCCCAAAAGCCCCCCTGCAAGGTTCACGCAACCTTCGGGGTCTACCAACGTTTTCATGCAGGGTCGGTGGGTCTTATCAAGACCGATTTTCGACCTATATATCTCTGACAGTCAGCCGTGTGCCGGACTGGACACGGCTGCGTATCTGCCCGTGACTACGGGGGAAAGACGAGGGTGCATCATGGCCCAGACCAATTTGCCAATTCTCTCGGCTGAGGGTGGACTCAGCCGCTATCTCCAGGAAATTCGTAAGTTTCCGATGCTTGAGCCTGACGAGGAATACATGCTCGCCAAGCGCTACAAGGAGCATCAGGATCCCGGTTCCGCCCAGAAGCTCATCACGTCGCATCTGCGTCTCGTGGCCAAGATCGCCATGGGCTATCGCGGCTATGGCCTGCCTATCTCTGAGGTGATCTCGGAAGGCAATGTCGGCCTGATGCATGCGGTGAAGCGCTTCGAGCCTGAAAAGGGCTTCCGCCTCGCGACCTACGCGATGTGGTGGATCCGCGCCGCCATTCAGGAATACGTGCTGCGTTCGTGGTCGCTGGTCAAGATCGGCACCACTGCGGCGCAGAAGCGGCTGTTCTTCAACCTGCGCAAGATCAAGGGGCAGATCGCCGCCCTCGATGACGGCAACCTCCACCCCGACCAGATCAAGCAGATCGCGACGACCCTGCACGTCACTGAAAGCGACGTCGTGTCGATGAACCAGCGCCTCTCGGGCGATGCTTCGCTCAACGCGCCGATGCGCGCCGACGAGGGCGCCTCGGAGTGGCAGGACTGGCTGGTCGACGATACGCCGGACCAGGAGACCACCCTCGGCGAGACCGAGGAATTCTCCGAGCGCATGGGCCTGCTCACCAACGCGATGAGCGACCTTAACGAGCGCGAGAAGGCCATCTTCCAGGCCCGCCGCCTGCGTGACGAGCCGGCGACGCTCGAAGAGCTGGCGCAGGAATACAATGTCAGCCGCGAGCGCATCCGGCAGATCGAAGTCCGCGCCTTCGAGAAGGTGCAGGAAGCCGTGCAGAAGGCAGCCCACGCCAAGTCGCGCGAAGCCAGCCTCTGAGGGCTTTGATCACTGAATGAGAAAGGGCCGCCCAGTGGGCGGCCCTTTTCGTTTGCCAGATCAGCGTCCCACACACTCGGTGTCATCCCGGCGCAGGCCGGGATCCATCCTGAGATACTTCGGTTCGAGCGCGTATCCGCGCCACCTCAGGATGGGCCCCGGCCTGCGCCGGGGTGACACCGTGGGTGGGGTACTTCGGAGTCAATCAACCGTTCTGCGGCGGCCCGATCACCGGCACCACCGCCGGACGCGGTTGCTGGGCCCAGGCGAACTCGCCCTTGCCCCACTTGGCGAAGCGCGCCAGCAGCGCATCACGGGCGCGCGTCCCTGCCCCGGTCGAGCTCTTCTTGTTCTCGCGGATCAGGTAGGCGAAGGCCAGCCGCTCGCCATCGCGTTCGGCCCAGCCGACGAACCAGCCGGTCTGCCGGCGCGAGTTGAACGTGCCATCGGCGTTGCGCTCGTAATAGGTGCCGGTCTTGCCCGAGACGGTCCACTTGCCGGCCTTGAAGCTCGGCATGATGGCGACCACCGCGGCCTGCGCCGCCGCCGTCGCCGGCAGCTCGCCCACCAGTAGCCGCCGCACGAACCGCACCTGCTCTTCCGGCGTGATCAGCAGCGACGAGTTGATCCACGAACGCAGCAGGCTGTTGTTCTTGCCCGGATCGCCCGAGATGTCGGCATTGCCATAGTCGAAATCGGCAACGTATTTGCCGAAGCGCTCGGCACCCATCTCTGCCACCAATACGCGAGAATACCACAGCACCGAATCGCGCAGCCACGTGGTGGGCGTGGTGGTCACCTTCCAGTCCGCGCGGTTGGCGTCATACTCGGCTTTGTACGGCCAGGCCGGCTCGTCCGCGCCGGTCAGGATGCCCGCATCGAACCCCATCACCGCCAGCGGCACCTTGAAGGTCGAGGCCGGCGAGGTCGGCGTGTCGCAACCGCCGCCCTCCTGCAGCCGCACCGCGCCGCTCTGAGCGTCGACGATCAATGTGCACACGACTTCCGCCCGGCTCGCCGACACCGCGGCAAGGCTCAGCAATACTGCTGCAATCAGAACTTTCACGAATGGCCCCAAGCTCTTAAAGACCGCGACATGTAGCGGGGATTTGGGCGGAATTTCGCCGGAGCGGGGAATTTCGACCGATAGAGACGGCCCCCTCCCGGCCTCCCCCATGAAGGGGGAGGTGAAGGGTCGAGCGTGTGGCCCGATAGTGCCTGAAACTCGATGCGGCACCTCCCCCATTATGGGGGAGGATGGGAGGGGGTCGTCTGCTTCAGTCAGCGCTTCTCCAGCAGCAGCTTCGCAATCAGCTGCGCCAGATACTTCCGCGGCAGGATCAAGAGGTACGGCGCATGCACGCCTTCCTCCGGTACGATCCGGAACGGCCCGGTCAGTGCCTCGTTCGAGGTTCCCGTCCGTATTCCCGGTGCGAGCTTCACCGCATCGAGTGGGTATTTCAGCCCTTCCGAACCCCAGAACGTCACCGGCGCCAGGGGATGGATCGAGACGCGCTCGCCTGGATCGACTGTGAACGAAAACGCCTTGGTCAGCGGCAGCGCCACATCCTCTTCGTCGACCAGGACGATCTTGCGCTTTGCCGCATATTTGGTCACCGCATCGAGCGCCGCCAGCGTGTGATCGAAGCGGCGCCCGGTCATCCCCAGCGCCACCGTCACCGGGGCGCGCGTCGAATAGAGCGACTTCTCGAAATCGGTGGTTTCCTGCTCGCCGATCTGCATCAGCCGGGTCTTGCCCAGCCAGGAATGCGGGTTCTTCAGTGAATCGAAATCACCGATGATCAGCTCTGGCTTGAGGCCAGCCTCGACGATCTGGTCGGCGCCGCCATCGGCTCCGACCAGGTGGCCGCCCGAGGCATAAAGCTCGCGGAGCAGGTCGAAATCGACCGTTCCGCCGCCGACGATGACCATCAGGTCGTCAAAGACCGCAACGGAAGTCTGGGGGGCACGCGCTTGCACGGAGGGAAAACTCTGTCTATCTGTCAGCTGTCTCGCTGGGGTGTTCCGGATCTTCCGGAGCTGAGAGTTACCCATTGAACCTGAACCAGGTCATGCTGGCGGAGGAAGTTCGAGATGGCAAGGGCGCGAAAGCGTCCGATCCATTGACGTCCCCTTCATTCACATGGCCGCAACCGAAGGGAACGATATATGCGCTCGTTCGCACACTTCGCGTTGGCGGCAGTCATCTGCGCCACCGCCCTGCCAGTCCTCGCCGAGGACAAGCCCACGCTCAACGTCTACACCTATGACAGTTTCGCGGCCGAATGGGGCCCCGGCCCGGCGCTGAAGGCCGGGTTCGAGAAGACCTGCGGCTGCACGGTGCAGTTCACTACCTCCGAGGACGCCATCTCGACGCTGCGCAAGGTGCAGCTCGAGGGCGCCTCGACCAAGGCCGACCTGGTCGTCGGCCTCGACACCGCCACCTCCGGCGAAGCCCGCGCCACCGGGCTGTTCGCGCCGCACGGGCTGACCCTCGAGGGTCTGTCCCTGCCGTGGAGCGACGCCGAGTTCGTGCCGTTCGACTACGGCTACTTCGCCTTCGTCTACAACAAGGAGAAGACGCCGAACCCGCCGACCTCGTTCGAAGAGCTCATTGCGCTGCCCGCGAGCTTCAAGATCGTCATCGAGGATCCGCGTTCGTCGACGCCCGGGCTCGGCAACGTCCTGTGGGTGCAGGCGGCCTATGGCGACCGCGCGCCGGAAATCTGGAAGGGTTTGAAGCCGCACGTCCTGACCATGACGCGCGGTTGGTCGGAAGCCTATGGCCTGTTCCTCGATGGCCAGGCCGACATGGTGCTGAGCTACACCACCTCGCCCGCCTATCACGCTGTTGCTGAGAACGACGGCAAGTACGCCTACGCCCCGTTCACCGAAGGCTTCGTGCCGCAGGTCGAGGTCGCAGGGCTGCTGAAGACCGCCAAGCAGGTGGAACTCGGCAAGGCCTTCCTCGCCTATCTCGTCACCGCCGAAGCGCAGAAGGTGATCCCGACCACCAACTGGATGT
The DNA here is from genome assembly GCF_058806655.1 of Devosia sp. GW821-FHT12F11. Classification (NCBI taxonomy): domain Bacteria; kingdom Pseudomonadati; phylum Pseudomonadota; class Alphaproteobacteria; order Hyphomicrobiales; family Devosiaceae; genus Devosia; species Devosia sp. GW821-FHT12F11. Next base: position 385,044 of record NZ_JBXAPX010000006.1, on the reverse strand, counting down.
ACCCAGTGATCGACATCGGCGACGACCTGCCAGCGGCCTTCGGTAAGCCGCCCGAAAAGGTGCTGCCGATCGACGAAGCCGCGCTTGCCGCCAATGGCCGTGCCTGGGTTGATGCTGCTCTCGCCGCGCTCCAGTAACCAGGTCCTGCCCCATCGCCCGCTCCGGCTGATCGCCGGGGCGGGCATCGCGGCGGCCATCGCCGCGCTGGTGGCGCTGGTGCTGCTGGCGATCCTCGCCACTGCGGCGGGCGAGCCGTCACGCCAATCGAGCATCGATGTCTGGCACCTGGTGTTGATGACCAGCATCCAGGCCGGGCTCACCACGGTGCTGTCGCTGCTCGTCGGCACGGCGCTCGCCTGGGCCCTGAACCGCCTGCGCTTCATTGGCCGCGACCTGATCGTCGGGCTGTTCGCCTCCGCCATCGTCACCCCCGGGCTGATCGTCGCCTTCGGCCTGCTGGCGGTCTGGGGCCGCGCCGGCTGGGTCAACCAGCTCTCGCTGGCCGTAACCGGCCAGCCGCTCGAGGTGCAGCTGTTCGGCCTCGGCGGCATTCTCGCCGCCCATGTCATTCTCGATGCCTCGTTCGCCGCCCGCATCCTTCTCGCCCGGCTCGACGCCATTCCGGAAAGGCGCCTGAAGACCGGCCAGAGCCTTGGGCTCAGCGCCTGGCAGCGCTTCCGCGTCATCGACTGGCCGATGCTGCGCACCACGCTGCCCGGCCTCGCCGCCATCATCTTCCTCCTCGCCTTCACCAGTTTCCCCATCGTGCTGCTGCTCGGCGGCGGCCCGGCCAACCAGACGCTGGAAGTGGCGATCTATGCGGCCGTCCGCCTCGACTTCGACCTCCGCGGCGCCGTCACCCTGGCGCTGGTGCAGATCGGCATCTGCTCGGCCATCATCATCGCCGCCTCCGCCTTCGCCCCCATATCCGCCAGCACCGGCGGCTCGACCCCGCCGCGCTGGCGCGACGGCGCGGTGGCGCGGATGGCGCAATGGACCGTGCTCGTTTTCGGCATCGTCGGCTTCGCGCTACCGCTGCTCGCCATCCTCATCGACGGCATCGGCCCCGGCATCCTGGACGTGGCGAGCCGCGCGAGCTTCTGGAAGGCGCTCGGCACCAGCCTCCTGCTCGGCTCGGGCTCCGCCATCCTGACGCTGCTGTTGGCGCTCGGCATCGGCATGGGCCGCGCTGCCTCGGGCATCCCGCTGCTCCGCGTCGGCATCGGCGCGCCGGCCTATGCCTATCTCGCCGTGCCGGCCGTGGTGTTGTCGCTCGGTGCCTTCCTCCTCGTGCGCAATGCCGGGATGCTGCCGGAGGCTGCCGCCCCGGTGGTGGTGCTGCTCGCCAACGCGCTGCTCTCCTTGCCCTTCGCCCTGGCAACGCTGGCGCCGCCGCTCGACGCCATTGCCGAACGGCGTGGCCGGCTGATCCGCTCGCTGGGCCTCAGCGGCTGGCGGCAGTTCGCGGCGGTCGAGTGGCCGCTGATCGGGCGCGAAGCCGGCGTCGTCCTGGCGCTGAGCTTCTGTTTCTCGCTCGGCGATCTGGGCGTCATCGCGCTGTTCGGCACCGAGGATTTCGCCACCCTGCCGCTGCTCATGTACCGGGCGCTCGGCGCCTATCGCAGCAACGACGCCGCCGCCATCGCCGCGCTGATGCTCGTGATCACCATCGCCGCCTTCGTGCTGCTGCCAAAACTGCTTGGAAAGCTCACCGATGCTCGAAGCTGAACATTTGCGCTTCACCCACCCCGGCGCGACCCGCCAGTTCGACCTGAGCTTCGTGGCGAACCCGGGTGAGATCACCGCCGTCAGCGGTCAGTCGGGCGCCGGCAAATCGACCTTGCTCGACCTGATCGCCGGCTTCCTCGTGCCCTCGGCCGGCCGCTTGATGCTCGACGGCCAGGACCTGCTGCCATGGCCGCCCGAGCAACGGCCGATTTCCATCCTGTTCCAGTCCGAAACCCTGTTCGAGCACCTCAGCGCTTATCAGAACCTCGAACTCGGCCTGCCCCGCGGTGCCGTCGACCGACAGCAGAAGATCGTGGCAGCCCTGACCGAGGTCGGCCTCCCCGGCGTGCTGAAACAGCGCGCCGACACCCTCTCGGGCGGCGAGAAGCAGCGCGTGGCTTTGGCCCGCACCCTGCTGCGCGACCGGCCGGTGCTGCTGCTCGACGAACCGTTCTCCGCCCTCGACGACGACACGCGCGGCACCATCCGCACGCTGGTGAAATCGCTGACCGAGCGGCACCGGTGGATCACTCTGCTGGTCAGCCACCATGTCGACGACGTCGAAGCGCTGGCGACGCGGCGCTACCAGCTGCGCGACGGCATGCTGTTCAAGGGCTGAGGCGTCTCCTCGGCACAAATCTCGTGGGCGATCGCCTCCCTCCCCCTTGAGGGGAGGGATTGAGGGAGGGGGTGGCGCAGTCAGCACCGAGCCCGCCTCACCACCCCCACCCCCAGCCCCTCCCCGAGCGAAGGCGGTGCCGCGATACTCTCTGCGGAAGCTCACCCGAGCCCCGGACCCGAGCTACACTACCACCCCGATTCTCTCCGGATGCTCTGCCATGACCGAAGCCAACCCCGCCCGCTCGTCCGAGGGGCGGCAGATGTTCGAGAACCTCAAACGCGCCGTACGGCTGAGCGCCCGGTTGAGCGACATCGGCTTTGATGACCTCGACGGGCTCTGCACCGCTTTCAGCGAGTTGATCGGCAAACCGGTGGGCGAGCGCTTCATGATCATCCCGCCCTTCTCCACCGATTGCGGCCTCAACATCACCGTCGGCAACAACGTCTTCATCAACCAGGGCTGCCACTTCATGGACATGGGCGGCATCAGCATTGGCGACGACGTGATGATCGGACCGAAGGTGAACCTCGTTTCCGCCGGCCACCCCACCGACCCCACGCAGCGGCGGAATGGTATCGTCAAGAAGCCCATCACCATCGGCAACAATGTCTGGATCGGCGCCGCCGCGACGATCCTCCCCGGCGTGACCGTCGGCGACAACGCGGTGATCGCGGCTGGAGCGGTGGTCAGCCGGGACGTGCCGGCGAGCACCATTGCAGCGGGCGTTCCGGCGCGGGTGTTGAAGCGGCTGTAGCCGGCCTCGGCGCTCCCGAAAAGCAAAACGCCCGGACCTGAGGTCCGGGCGTCTCGATGGTTCTTTCTCAGCCGATCAGTTCGCAGCAGCGACCGACTTGGTCCACTCGCCCACCACTTCGGTGAACATCGTCTCGGCCGCGGCGTCCTTTTCGAGCGTGATGATCGCCCGCTTGCCGGTGGCGTAGATCAGCGCCAGGTCCATCCACTTGCGTGAGGTGAGGAGGCTGCTGTTGGCGGTGATATCGGCCGGCGAGGCGCTGAGCGCGAACAGGAACGAGTTGCCGACGACGCGGGCCGAGGCGCCGACCAGGGGCGTGCCCTGCACCAGTTCCTCGTTCTTCAGCAGCACACCCGGCAGGCCCGCGATCGAGCCGCCGATAAAGCTGTCGGTCACCCGGAAATTGACTTCCATCAGGTGGCTGGCCGGCAGGCTCGCGTCGGAATTCTTGCGGATCAGCACGTCGACGGCAAGGTTGCGCGCCGGGATGTTCGCCTTGCCGATCAGCGTCGGCAGGCCCATCTCGTCGGTGCCCTTGCTCCATTCGACCGTACCCGAGAACGGCACGGCGCCGGTGGTGCCGCTGTCCGAGGCTTCGAGCAGCAGCGACTGGCTGCCGGCAAGGCTGGCCGGATCGACCGAGGCCGCAGCCTGCGTCGCATCGGTTGCCGCCGTCTGCTGGTCGGTGCCGAGGCGATCTTCCGGTGCTGCCGGGACGAGCCGGCTCAGTTCCGCCGGCGCGGCAGCCGTGTCGGTGCCGAGGCGATCTTCCGTGCCCAGCTCGGCCGTCGGCGTATCGCTCTCGGCGGGCGTAGCCGTGTTACCCGGGCCGGTGGCCGGAGTATCGGTGGCGGTTTCGGTCGGCGTCGGCGAGGTGATCTCAGACTGCTGCGTTGCCGGCGCGCCGCGCCCGAACATCTGGTCGAGATCGATGAAGCCTTCGCGCCAGGCCCAGAAGCCGGCGCCGCCGGCGCCGATCAGCAGCACGGCAAACACGATCAGGAAGATGGTGACAGCCCCGAGACCGCGACGTTCATCCTCAGCGCGGGCACGCGGGAAATTCGACTCGGCATCGCGTTGCTTCTTGGCGCGCGGTTCGCGGGCGTCGCGGGCAAAGGCGCTGGCCTTGGCGGCCTTGCCTTCCCGCTGCGGCCGCGCATCGGCCTTCAGAATCGACGGCGCGAAGCCGTTCTGGCGCGCTGGTGGCTCGTCGGCCTCGTCATCCTCGAAGGCGCGATACGGCACGCCGTTGCCGATCGGCTCCTCGAACTCGGTATCGCCACGCGCTTCGCGGTCGAGCGTCGCAATGGCGCGATCGATCGCCCCCTGCGGATCGGCAGGCGGCGCTTCCACCTCAACCTCGCGCACCGCCGACATGGCGGCGGCGATCGGCGGATCGTTGAACAGCGCCACCGGCTCGGACATCTGGCGGGCCGCGGCCTGGCCGTTGCGGCCGGCGGGCTCGAGGCGGGGCGCCGGCAATTCGCGGCGCGGCTCGAGCACCGGACCGCGGGCAGCGCCACCGATCGGCGCGCCGAACGCGGCATTGCCGGTGCGGCTCTTGGCCGCTTCGGCGCGCGCCACGATCGAGGGCAGCGGCGAGCGGCCGGTCGGCGACTTGGCCGGAATGGGCGAACGGATCGGCGCTGGGCGCTGCTGCAACTCCTCGCCGTCATCCTCGTCCTCGTCGGAGGGCACCGGGGCGGCGAGCTGCGGCTGCTGGCGCTGCGTCGAAGGCACGAGCTTGGGGACGGGCTTGCCCATCGGCTTGGCGTCTGGACGGACGATCGAACGCGACCGGTCGGAACCTTCGGTCTGCTCGGCATTGGCGGCAGCGATGATCTCTTCGATCGACCCGCCGGGCGGCAGCGGCCTTGGCGGCTCCTTGCCGTTCTGCTGCACGGGCTTGGCGACCGGCTTGGCGACAGCCGCCGGGGCCTTCTTGGCCGGCGGCTCGAAATATACCGGCGGCGGCGGCGGATTGTCTTCCTTGCCCGAACCGAGACCGGCAATCACCGCCTCGCTGGCTTCCTGCTCGACCTGGCGGATGCAATCCTCGAGCTGCAGGCGGTGTGCGGTAATGTCGCGAGCGGCCAGCGGCGGATTGATGGCGCGCAACTGCCCGACCAGCGCGGCGCGCGCCTTCTCGTAGACCGCGCGTCGCGCGGCGCCGTTATTCTCCGGCAGAGCTTCTACCGCCCTACGTAACAGCTCTTTGTAGTCCGCCATTGGCTAAGCGACATCCGTAATTTAGGGGGCCTGTTCTACCGAAAAAAACTCAATCTTGGAACGGGTCCTGAACCAGTATGGTGTCCAGCCTTTCCGGGCTGGTGGAGAGCATGGCGACCGGCGCCCCGATCAGCTCTTCGATGTACCTGACGTACTTCACCGCCTGGGCCGGGAGTTCAGACCAGCTTCTCGCCCCTGCCGTTGTTTCCGACCACCCCTCGAGGGTCTCGTAAATCGGCTTAACAGCAGCTTGTGCTCCCATTGAGGCAGGCAAGTAGTCAATTTTTTGACCATTGAGCTCATAGCCCACACACACTTTGAGCTCTTTGAGGCCGTCAAGAACATCCAGTTTCGTCAGTGCAATGCCGTTTATCCCCGAAGTTCTCACCGTCTGACGCACCAGCACCGCGTCGAACCAGCCGCAGCGGCGCGGCCGCCCGGTGTTGACGCCGACTTCGCGGCCGACGCTGGAGAGGTGCCGGCCGATCTCGTCATCGAGCTCGCACGGAAACGGTCCCTCGCCGACGCGGGTGGTGTAGGCCTTGGTGATCCCCAGCACATAGCCGATCGCCGTCGGCCCGAGGCCCGAGCCGGCCGAGGCCTGGCCCGCCACGGTGTTCGACGAGGTGACGAACGGATAGGTGCCGTGGTCGTTGTCGAGCAGCGCGCCCTGCGCCCCCTCGAACAGGATGCGCGCGCCGGCGCGGCGCTTCTCGTCGAGCAGGCGCCAGACCTGGTCGACATAGGGCAGGATCTTGCCGGCGACTTCGGTCAGCTCGTTGTAGAGCGACTGGGCGGAAAGCTCGGCCAGCCCCATGCCGCGGCGCAGCGCATTGTGGTGCGCCAGCAGCCGCTCGATCTTGGGCATCAGCGTTTCGGGCTCGGCGAGATCGCAGACGCGGATGGCGCGCCGGCCGACCTTGTCCTCGTAGGCCGGGCCGATGCCGCGGCGGGTGGTGCCGATCTTCAAACCGGAATTGCCGCTCTCGCGCACTGCGTCGAGCTCACGATGGAGGCTCAGGATCAGCGGCGCATTGTCGGCGATCTTCAGCACTTCCGGGGTGATCTCGATGCCTTGGGCGCCGATCTTCTCGACCTCGGCGACAAAGTGGTGCGGATCGACCACCACGCCATTGCCGATGACGCTCAGCTTGCCGCGCACCACGCCCGAGGGCAGCAGCGCCAGCTTGTAGCTGGTGCCGTCGATGACCAGCGTATGACCGGCATTGTGACCGCCCTGGTAGCGCACGACGACGTCGGCGCGCTCCGAAAGCCAGTCGACGATCTTGCCCTTGCCCTCGTCACCCCACTGGCTGCCGACGACGATCACGTTTGCCATGCGCTTATTGCCCCTCAGGAAGCGGCAGCCCGGCCGGGCGTGCTGCCGGCGGACCGCAGAGATCAGTTACGTTTCGCTGCAAGCTGACCCGCGCGGCTTCCCCTGGGGAAGTCCGAGGTAGTTGCGGATGTCCTTTAGAGCAGTCCTTCTCAGATGACAAATCCCGTCACGTCGCACCCCCAGGAAGAAGCGAGACCAGGGGCGGCGCGGGATCCGATGCAACGAGACGATCTCTCACTCTAGCAATCACGGATAGTCACACCCATGTTACCGCAACCCAGCGCGCCAACCCGAGAACCTGAGGACAAGGTTATGCCCCTCTCGACTGCCGCGAATGCCTTCCGCCTGCCCGCCGGCTCTGCCGGCCGGGTGATCACAGCAACTGATTCCGACTACGACAAGGCCCGCACCGTCATGTATGGCGGCTACGACAAGCGCCCCGCACAGATCGTCCGTGTCGCCGATGCCGCCGACACTGCCGCCGCCATCGTCTATGCCCGCGACAACGGCCTCGAGCTCGCCATCCGCAGCGGCGGCCATAGCGGGGCCGGCCACTCGACCACCCATGGCGGCCTCGTCATCGATGTCCGCGATCTCAAGGGCGTCGACATCGACGCTACCAACCGCACCGTCTGGGTGGGCGCCGGCGTCACCGCCATGGAACTGACCGAAGCCCTTGCCCCGCACCAGCTGATCGTCGGCTTCGGCGATGCCGGCACTGTCGGCATCAGCGGCATCACGCTGGGCGGTGGCGTGGGTTATCTGGCGAGGAAGCACGGCCTCTCGATCGACTCGCTGCTCGCGGTCGAACTGGTCACCGCCAACGGCCAGCAACTGCTGGCCGACGCCGCCAATCACCCCGAACTGTTCTGGGCGCTGCGCGGTGGCGGCGGCAATTTCGGCGTGGTCACCCGGCTGAAGTTCCAGCTCCACCCGCTCCCCGCCTTCACCGGCGGCATGCTGGTGCTGCCGGCCACCGCCAGCACCATCGCCGGGTTCGTCGCAGCCGCCAAGGCGGCGCCCGAGGAGCTCTCGAGCATCGCCAACGTCATGCCGGCCCCGCCGATGCCGTTCCTGCCGGCCGAGCAGCACGGCAAGATGGTGATCCTCGCCATGCTCGCCTTCGCCGGCGAGCCGGACGCAGCGGAAAAGGCGCTGGCGCCGTTCCGGGCGCTCGGCGCCCCGCTCGCCGATTTCGTCAAGCCCGGCCCCTATGCCAGCATGTATCCGCCCGAGGATCCCGACTATCACCCGACAGCGGCGGCGCTGAACCTCCTGGTCGATCGCATCGGCACCCCGGAGGCCGAGACCATTCTCGGCTATCTGGAGGAATCCGACGCAAGCCTCAGGGTCTGCCAGATTCGCGTGCTCGGTGGCGCGCTCGGCCGCGTTGCCCCCGCGGCCACCGCCTACGCCCACCGCAAGAGCCCGATCATGGTCAATGTGGCGGCGTTCTACGACGGCGAGGCGGACAAGCCGGAGAAGCAAGCCTGGGCCGCCGATTTCGCCAAGGCGTTGAACCAGGGCGATGACGGCGCCTATGTGAACTTCGTCGCCGACGAGGGCCCGGCCCGCGTCCGCGCCGCCTATCCCGGCGACACCTGGGACCGGCTGAGACAGGTGAAGCGGGCCTACGACCCGGAGAACCTGTTCCGGCTCAACCAGAACATCCCGCCCGCCTGAGGCCGCTCGCCGGCCTCTCCGCTAATCCTCCCCCGCCACGCGGGGGAGGATCATGGAGAGGCCGGCAGCTTTCCGCCCCCAACCCATTCCTGATCCGGCGCTGAGCGGCACATTCATTTGCCGTTCAAATCGCCACGCCTAGAGGCCCGCGCTCCAACTTAACCCTCTCAGCGAGAACTCAGGGAATGGACAAACGCTTTCCGCTCGAAGACCAGATCGACATGCTGGCCTCGAGCCTGCGCGGTCGGGTGATTTCGGCCCGCGATGCGGCTTACGACCAGGTGCGCAGCGTCGCCCTCGGCAATTTCGACCGGCGCCCGGCGGCGGTGATCCGTGTCGCCAACGTCTCGGACGTGGCGGCAGTGATCAACTTCGCCCGCGCCACCGATCTCGAACTGGCGGTGCGCAGCGGCGGCCACAGCGTCGGTGGCCATAGCGGCACCGAGGGTGGCCTGGTCATCGACCTGCGCGATCTCAACAGCATCGAGATCGACCGCGAGACCAGCACCGTGTGGGCCGGCACCGGCCTCAGCTCCGGCGAAGTCACCCGTGCCGTCGAGCAGCACGGGCTGATCGTCGGCTTCGGCGATTCCGGCACGGTCGGCATTGGCGGCCTGACGCTGGGCGGCGGCATCGGCTACATGGTGCGCAAGCACGGCCTCACCATCGACTCGCTGCTGGCGGCCGAACTGGTGACGGCGGCCGGCGATATCCTCGTCGCCGACGCCGACCACCACCCGGACCTGTTCTGGGCGTTGCGCGGCGGCGGCGGCAATTTCGGCGTGGTGACGCGGCTGAAGTTCAAGCTGAACCCGCTGCCGTCCTTCGTGGGCGGCCCACTGGTGCTGCCCGCCACCGCAGAGAACATCGCGAAATTCGCCGAGCTCGCCGATGCCGCGCCGGACGCGCTCTCGACCATCGCCCTGGTGATGCCGATCCCGCCGGTACCGTTCGTGCGGCCCGAGTTCCACGGTACGCTGGCACTGATCGGCATGATGGCGTTCTCCGGCACGCCCGACGCCGCGACCCAGGCGCTGGCGCCGTTCCGCGCCATCGCCACGCCGATCGCCGATCTCGTCGGGCCGGCGCCCTACTCCGCCATGTACGCCATGGACCCACCGCCCGAGATGCGCCCGGCCGTCTCGTGCCGTTCGCGCTTCGTCGACCGTTTCAGCGTCGAGGACGCGGCCAGGATGCTGGCGGCGCTGGAAGCCTGCCCGTCGCCGATGAAGATGGGCCAGGTTCGCGTGCTCGGCGGCGCCTATTCGCGCATCGCCACCGACGCCACGGCGTTTGCGCATCGGAAGAGCAAGGTCATGGTAGCGTTCCTCGCCATGTATGAGGGCGGCGCCGAGGTCACAGCCCATTTCGACCGCTGGGCGACCAGCGCCCTCGACACGGTGAGCAAGACGAACGCCGTCGCCTATGTCAACTTCCTCGGCCTCGAGGGTGGCGAGGGCCTCCGCGCCGCCTATCCCGGCTCGACCTGGGACCGGCTGCGCCAGATCAAGGCCAAGTACGATCCGGAAAACCTGTTCCGGCTCAACCAGAATATCCCACCGGCGGCCTGACGGGCTGGCGCGACGCGCCAAGCCTCACGTCTTGTTTGTCGCGCTTCCGAACCGGAAAAGTCTGCAACTTTTCCTGGAAGCACTCTATGTTCGCGCCTCCTTCGGCCGCCACCTTTCGAGGTAGCGGCCGATGCTCGAACCACACGGCCCCGATGACCAATTCCTCTGCCGCGACCGGCAACCGCGCGTTCCACGCCCTGATGGATCGCCCCTATCTGATCCTCATCCTCACCACGCTGTTCTGGGGTGGCAATGTCGTCGCCGGCAAGCTCGCCGTCGGCCATATCGACGCGCATTCGCTGATGATCCTGCGCTGGACCGGCGCGCTGCTCTTGGTACTGCCCTTCGCCATCGAGCCGCTCAAACGCGATTGGCCGGTGATCCGGGCCAAGTGGTGGCTCTATCTGTTCTACGGCGCGGTGGGCTTTGCCACCTTCAACGTCCTGGTCTATGTCGCCGCCTATTACACCTCGGGGGTCAACACCTCGCTCGAGCAGGTGGCGGTCAATATCTTCGTCATCATCCTCAACTTCGCGCTGTTCCGCACCCGGGTGCGCGGCCTGCAACTGCTCGGCGTGCTGGTCACCATCCTCGGCGTCGCCATCATCGCCACCCACGGCGACCTCCCGCGTATCCTGACGCTGGAAGTGAACCTCGGCGACCTGCTGGTGATCCTCGCCTGCTTCGCCTACGCCATCTATTCGATCGCGCTGCGCTGGCGCCCGCCGACCCACTGGACCAGCTTCCTCGCGGCCACCTGCGCCGGCGCGATCCTCGCCTCGCTCGCCTATCAGGCGACGCTGGGCAACGGCACCGCCAGCCTCCCGTCCAACCTCGCTGCCATCGATATGCAGGGTTGGCTGATCGCCGCCTATACCGTGATCTTTCCTTCGGTAATCTCGCAGATGCTCTATGTCCGCGGCGTCGAGCTGATCGGCTCCAATCGCGCCAGCCTGTTCGTCAACCTGATCCCGCTGTTCGGCACGGTCGGCTCGGTGATCGTGCTGGGCGAAGCACTGCAGCTGTTCCACATCGTCGCCGCGATCCTCGTCGCCGCCGGCCTGGTGCTGGCGGAATACTCCGCCCGGCGCAGCGCATGACCGGGATCCTGCTCCGTCCGGCAACACAAGCCGACTACGACTCGATCGCCGCCATCTGGCACGCCAGCGCCGGCTTGCCCGGGGTCGGCCCGGCGCAGTTGCCGAGCCTCGCGCGGCTGCGGGAGCGGGTGGATATCGAGATCGATGCGGGCTGGCAGGTGACGGTGGCTGAGGCTGGCGCGGAAATCGTCGGCTTCCTTGCCGTCAAACCGGCACCTGCCATCCTCGACCAGTTGTTCATGCACCCCGAGGCTCGGGGGCTCGGTCTCGGCCAGCTGCTGCTCGATGCAGCCAAGGCGCAGATGCCTGATGGGTTCACCCTGTTCACCCGCCCCGGCAACGCGCCCGCTCGCCGGTTCTACGAGAAGCACGGACTCACGCAGCTGCGAGACGAACTCCACCCGATTTTTGGTGATCCGATCGTCTGGTATGGGTGGAAGCAGGGGTAGAGATAGACACCGGTGCGTGTGGCTCCCCCCTCCCAACCTCCCCCACAAGGGGGGAGGTGCCGTTCAGTGTGTGTGGCACGATCGAGCCCAATTCACCGGCCCGACACCTCCCCCTTGATGGGGGAGGCCGGGAGGGGGTGGAGCCACAGCTTCAATGCCACCCCTACCCCACCACCGCCGCGAGCAGCGCCACCGTCTCCGCATCCGCCGGCAAGAACGCCTCGATCACCAGTTCGCTGAGCGTAATCTCGGTGGGGGTGCCGAATACCGTGGTGGTGGAAATGAAGCTGGCGACGGCGTCGCCGAAGCGCATCTTCATCGGCACGAACACCCCGCCATGCTCGTCGCGCCCTTCATAGCCGGGAGCGATGCCGGAAATGCCGCGCAGCTCTTCCAAAAGCTCGGCGATGGCGGGATCGCCGCTCGCTTCGAGCTGCGCCGCCACCCGGCGCAGGATGTCGCGGGCCCATTCGTCGTAATTGACGATCAGCCGCCCCAACCCGTCCTGGCGGAGACTGAGGCGCAGCACGTTGATCGGCTCCTGCAGAAGCTCTGGATTCTGCACCTGCGCCAGGAACGGCGCCGCCGCGGCATTCGCCGATACCAGGTTCCAGCCGCGATCGACGGCTATGGCCAGATACGGCTCGTAAGCCTTGAGCACCAGGTCGACCGCCGCCCGCGCCGGCGCCAGATCCGGATGATCGAGCCGCCGCTCCGGGTAGACCGGGGCGTAACCCGCCGCGAGCAGCATCAGGTTGCGAATGCGCAAGGGCACCCCGAGCCCGGAAGCGATGCGCAGCACCACTTCGCGGCTCGGCACCGAGCGCCCGCTTTCAATGAAACTCAGGTGCTTCTGGCTGAGCTCGATCTCCAGCGCCAGGGCGAGCTGGCTGAAGCGGCGGTGCTGCCGCCAGTCGCGGATATAGTCGCCGATGGAACGGTCGGAGGCCGTGGCTTGTGCGTGTGTCATGCCCCCGACCCTACCCGGTCGCGTCACCGGTTCAATTACCTCTGCGTTAGTTGAGACGAGGAGGCGGGAGGTAGAAATGTGTCGCCGTCACCTGACGAACCCCGACGGAGAAACCGAAATGAACCTCATCCGCCTTGCCCTCGTTGCCGACGCCGCTGCGACGGCTGCCACCGGCGCCCTGCTTGCCATCGGCGGCAGCCTCCTCGCCGATCTCACCGGCCTGCCCGCAACCGCCACCCTGCCGCTCGGCCTGTTCCTCGTCGCCTACGCCGCGTTCGTCGGCTGGGCCGGAATGCAGCGGGAGACGCCGCGCGGCGCCGTGATGCTGATCGTCCTCATCAATGCCGCATGGGTCGTCGGCAGCGTCATCGTCCTGCTGGCCGGCACGTTTCCGCTGACCCTGCTGGGCGTGGCCTTCGTCATCGCCCAGGCCGTTGCCGTCGCGGCGCTCGCCGCCTTGCAATGGATCGGCCTCGGCCGGCCTCGCGCCCTCGCCTGACTCGTACGTCACGGCGGACAACCGGCGCTGCTGACAGGCTCTGTCAGCAGCGCCGGCGCATTGTTCCGGGGCCGGCGAGACCGGCGCCGAAACAGCGAGGACGACCCGAAAATGCCCCTGACCCGTCGATCCCTCATCAAGTCCGCCATCGCCGCAGCACTGGTGCCGGCGTTCACGGCCATCGCCCATTCCGCAGCCCGAGGAGAGACCGCCATGACCACCGCCAAGCCGTTCAAGCTCGCCATTGCCGACGCCGATATCGCCGACCTGAAGAGCCGCCTGAAGGGCGCTCGTTGGCCGGTGGAAGTGGCTCCCGATAGCTGGGAGCGCGGCATCCCGGGCGGCTACCTCCGGCGGCTGGCCGAGCGCTGGGCCGCCTTCGACTGGCGCGCCCAGGAGGCTGAGCTCAACCGCTACGAGCAGGTGATGCTCGAGTTCGAAGGCGAGCATGTGCACGCCTTCCACATCCGCTCCAGACACGCCGACGCCATGCCGCTGGTGCTCTGCCATGGCTGGCCGAGTTCGGGGATCGAATACCTGAAACTGGTCGAGCCGCTGACCAACCCGGCGGACGCGAAAGACGCCTTCCACTTGGTGATCCCGACCGCCCCCGGTTTCGGCCTCTCCCCCGCGCCGCGCCAGCCCGGCTGGACTGCCAAGAAGACCGCGGCCGCTATCGCCGGGCTGCTGAACCAGTTCGGCTATGAGCGCTTCGCCGTGCACGGCACCGATATGGGCTCCGACGTCGCAGCCCAGCTCGACGTGCTGACCAACGGCCGCGCCATTGGCCTCCACCTCGGCACCGACCTCGACAGCGTCATCGCCGTCGCCTCGTTCATGGGCGGCGACCTGTCTCAGAACCCGGCGCTCACCGCCGAGCAGAAAGAGCGCGCGGGTGCCCTCCTCGCCAAGGTCGCCGATCGCAACGGCTACATCGCCATCCAGTCGACCCGGCCCAAGACGCTCGGCTATGCGCTCAACGACTCGCCGATCGGCCAGCTCGCCTGGATCGCTGAAAAGTTTGAGGCCTGGACCAACCCGAACAAGGCGACCATCGAAGCGGCGGTCGATATCGACCAGTTCCTCACCAATGTGAGCCTCTATTGGTACGGCGGCGGCGGTTCTGCGTCGGCCAACGCGCTGTGGGAAGCCTTCAAGGCCATGGGCTGGGCCCCGCCCAGCGCCACCCCACGCGGCGTCGCCGTGTTCAACACCAGCGACCTGGTCCGCCCGCTGTTCGACCCGCAGCAGCAGATCGGCCACTGGAGCGAGTTCAAGGAGGGTGGGCACTTCCCGGCGATGGAAGAGCCGGCACTGCTGGCCGGGGATTTGCAAAAGTTCTTTCGGCCACTGCGCTGAACCATGGAGTGAACCACCGGCCTGCTCCCCTCCCCCTTGAGGGGAGGGGCGGGGGGTGGGGGTGGTGAGGCGGGTACGATGCTGACTGCACCACCCCCACCCTCAATCCCTCCCCTCAAGGGGGAGGGAGGGTATCGGCCCGTGAAGACCAAAAAAGGCCGGGCATTGCCCGGCCTTTCCATCTGCTTACAACCCTGCGGCTTAGTTGAACGCCACCGCCTTGGCCTGGCGCACACCCGGCAACCCGGCGATTTCCTTGAGCTGCTCCGCTGTGACCTCGCCGTCGATCGACAAGAGCGCAATCGCGTCGCCCCCCACCTCGGCGCGGCCGAGGTTGAAGTTGGCGATGTTGATGCCGAGGTTGCCGAGGAGCGTGCCGAGCCGGCCGATATGGCCCGGCTTGTCCTCGTTGGTGACGTAGAGCATCGACGGGGTAAGCTCGGCATCCATGTTGATGCCCTTGACCTGGATGATGCGCGACTTGCCATTGGCAAAGATGGTGCCGGCGATGCCGCGCTCCTGCCGCTCGGTGATCACGGTGAGGCGGATATAGCCTTCATACGCCCCCTGCTGGTCGCGGGTGATGATCTCGACATTGATGCCGCGGTCCTTGGCGATCTGCGGCGCCGAGACCATGTTCACCTCGGCCACCTGCGGCTTCAAGACGCCGTTGATCGCCGCGGCGGTCATCGGCTTGGTGTTGAGCCCGGCGACATTGCCCTCATACTCGATGCGGATGCCCTTGATCGAAGTCTCGGTCAGCTGGCCGGCGAACGAGCCGAGCGCTTCGGCGAGCTTCACCCACGGGGTCAGCCGCGGTGCTTCCTCGGCCGAGATCGAGGGGAAGTTCAGCGCGTTGGTGATCTCGCCGGTGTTGAGATAGGCCGAGATCTGCTCGGCCACCTGCAGCGCGACGTTCTCCTGCGCCTCGGTGGTCGAGGCGCCCAGGTGCGGCGTGGCGATGAAGTTGGCGAGTTCGAACAGCGGGTTGTTCTGCGCCGGCTCCTCGACGAACACGTCGAACGCCGCGCCTGCCACCTTGCCCGACTTCAGCGCCTCGTAGAGCGCCGCTTCATCGACGAGGCCGCCACGGGCGCAGTTGATGATGCGCACGCCGTCCTTCATCTTGGCGATGGCGTCGGCATTGATGATGTTGCGGGTCGCATCGATCAGCGGCGTGTGCAGCGTGATGAAATCGGCTCGCTTCAAGAGCTCGTCGAGCTCGACCTTCTCGACCCCGATGGCCTGCGCGCGCTCCGGCGTCAGGAACGGATCGAACGCCACCACCTTCATCTTGAGGCCCTGCGCCCGGTCGGCAACGATCGAGCCGATATTGCCGGCGCCGATCAGGCCGAGCGTCTTGTTGGTGACCTCGACGCCCATGAAGCGGTTCTTCTCCCACTTCGACGCCTTGGTCGATGCGTCGGCCTCGGGGATCTGCCGGGCCAGCGACAGCATCAGCGAGATGGCGTGCTCGGCGGTGGTGATCGAGTTGCCGAACGGGGTGTTCATCACGATGATGCCGGCCTTGGTGGCGGCCGGAATATCGACATTGTCGACGCCGATGCCGGCGCGGCCAATCACCTTCAAATTCTTGGCGGCGCTGAGGATCTTGTCGGTCACCTTGGTGGCCGAGCGGATGGCGAGGCCGTCATACTGGCCGATCACCTCGAACAGCTTGTCCTTGTCCTTGCCGAGATCGGGCAGGTAATCGACGTCGATATTGTTGTCCTTGAAGATCTGGACCGCAGTCTTCGACAGCTTGTCCGAAACGAGAACCTTGGGCATGTCGCCCTCCGTGTTGGTTGCGGGTCCGGGATTTGAACCTGTGACCGCATGAAACTGTGGGAAAGAAGCCGCCCCCGGTGGGGCGGCTGAAGCATCGAAGCTTAGGCGGCAGCCTGTGCCAGCGCGGCCTTCTCGGCGGCGAAGGCGTAGTCGAGCCACGGGGTCAGCGCCGCGAGGTTCGCAGTGTCGACCGTCGAGCCGGCCCAGATGCGCAGCCCCGTCGGGGCATCGCGGTAGCCGCCGATGTCATAGGCGACGCCGGCCTTGTCGAGCCGCGAGACGATCGCCTTGGCGAACGCCGCCTGCGCATCATCGGCCAGCGCGGTGATCGCTGGGTCCTTGATCACGAGGCAGATCGAGGTGTTCGATCGCTCGGCTTCGTTCTTGGCGAGGAACGCGGCCCAGTCGGATTTGGCGACCCAGTCGGCCAGCACCTTGGCGTTGGCATCGGCACGCGCCTGCATGCCCTTGAGCCCGCCGACGGTCTTGCCCCACTCCATCGCATCCACCGCGTCCTCGATGCACAGCATCGACACGGTGTTGATGGTGGCGCCCTCGAAGATATCGGCCATGAGCTTGCCGCCCTTGGTCATGCGGAAGATCTTGGGCAGCGGCCAGGCCGGCTTATAGGTCTCGAGCCGCTCGACGGCGCGCGGCGAAAGGATCAGCACGCCATGCGCCGCTTCGCCACCCAGCGCCTTCTGCCACGAGAAGGTCACCACATCGAGCTTCGAAAAATCGAGGTTCTGCGCAAACGCGGCAGAGGTCGCGTCGCAGATGGTGAGGCCCTTGCGGTCGGCGGGGATCCAGTCGGCGTTCGGTACGCGGACGCCCGAGGTGGTGCCGTTCCAGGTGAAGACCACGTCATTGTCGAAGTTGACGGTCGAGAGGTCCGGCAGCTCGCCATACGGCGCCTTCAGCACCCGCACATTGTCGAGCTTTAGCTGCTTCTGGACGTCGGTGACCCAGCCCTCGCCGAACGATTCCCAAGCCAGCATGTCGACGCCGCGGGCGCCGAGCATCGACCACAGCGCCATCTCGACGGCGCCGGTATCGGAAGCGGGAACGATGCCGATCAGGTAGTCGTCAGGGACCTCGAGCAGCTCACGCGTCAGCGCAATGGCCTTCTCGATGCGCTGCTTGGCGGGCTTGGCGCGGTGCGAGCGGCCAACCAGGGCGTTGGCGAGCACATCCACCGTCCAGCCAGGACGTTTGGCGCAGGGACCCGACGAAAAATTGGGGTTTACCGGTTTCACTGCCGGCGCAGTCAGGGGCAAATCAGCCATGGCGACCCTCCCAGGTCGAAAGCCTCACGTTAGGGTGAGGTGTCCTGGGACGGGCAGATACTCCTCATCGTGGCGGCGCGTCAAGCGTCCAAAAGTCGGAGGCGGCAACACCAATCCGACGCCATCTTGATAGATGCATGCGCAAGCATATATATGCGACAGAAGCAGCCTTAGGAGGCACATCATGCAGTTCGGCATCTTTTCGGTCAGCGACGTCACTCGCAATCCGCTGACCGGCACCACCCCCAGCGAGGCCGAGCGGATCGACGCCATCGGGCGCATCGCGCAGCGCGCCGACCAGGTTGGGCTCGATGTCTTCGCCATTGGCGAGCATCACAACCCGCCCTTCTTCTCGTCCTCGCCCACCACCCTGCTCGCCCACATCGCGGCGCTGACGCAGCGTATCATCCTTTCGACCTCGGTGACGCTGATCACCACCAACGACCCGGTGAAGATCGCCGAGGATTACGCCATGCTGCAGCACCTGGCCAAAGGCCGGGTCGACCTGATGCTGGGCCGCGGCAACACTGTGCCGGTCTACCCCTGGTTCGGCCAGGACATCCGCAACGGCGTGGCGCTGGCGCTCGAGAACTACAACCTCTTGCACCGGCTGTGGCGCGAAGACGTGGTCGACTGGCAGGGCAAGTCTCGCACGCCGCTGCAGGGTTTTACCGCCATCCCGCGACCGCTCGATGATGTGCCGCCCTTCGTCTGGCACGGCTCGATCCGCACCCCCGAGATCGCCGAGCAGGCGGCCTATTACGGCAATGGCTATTTCGCCAACAATGTCCTGGCGCCGAACTTTCACTTCCTGCCGCTGGTCAACTTCTATCGTGAGCGCTTCGAGCACTATGGCCATGGCAGCAAGGAGCAGGCCATTGTCGGGCTGGGCGGGCACGCCTTCATCGCCAGGAACTCGCAGGACGCCTACGAACGTTTCCGGCCGTTCTTCGAGGGCAACCCGATCTACGGCTCGAGCTATGGCCTCGAGGAATATGCGAAGAATACGCCGCTGAGCGTCGGCAGCCCGCAGGAGATCATCGACAAGACGCTGAGCTTCCGCGAGGAATTCGGCGATTACCAGCGCCAGCTCTGGGTGGTCGACGCCATGGGGTTGCCGCTCGAGGCGGCGCTGGAGCAGGTGGAACTGCTCGGCACTGAAGTGGTGCCGGTGCTGCGCAAGGAGATGGCCGCGCGGCGCTCGCCCGGCGCTGCCGAGGCGCCGACGCACCAGAGCCTGGTCAAGGCCAGGTACAGCGACGCCCCGGCGCGGCAGCCGACGCCCAACCCCAACCGCGGCGACAATCTCACCGGCGCCCGTCCGTACCAGGACACCGCCCCTGAGCTCGTCGCCAAGCTGCCGCTGGTGGGCTGAACCATGGCCAGCGACACCAGATTGGCGAATGAGGCTTGGGAAGCGCTGTTCCGCGCCCAGATGACCATCGCGGCCGAGCTCCACGCCGGCGACGCCTGGGGCGACCTCGTGCCCACCGATTACGGCGTGCTCTACGCGCTCTCGGGCGCCAGGGCCGGCCTGAGGATGTCCGAGCTCGGCAAGGACATCCTCATCAGCCAGGCGGGCTTGTCCCGGTCGGTGTCGCGGCTCGAGGCGCGTGGCCTGATCGACCGTCAGGCTGACCCGGAGGATGCCCGCGCCAGCATCCTCAGCCTGTCCAGGGCCGGTACGCACCTGCAGAAACGCGTCGGCGCCAGACATGGCCGGCATGTCGCCGAGGCGATGACCTGTCGCCTCAGCGACCAGCAGCTCACCCAATTGCGCGACCTGTGCGAGCAACTGCTCGCGGTGCCGCCGTCAACCCGCGAGGCCTAGATGACCAAACCGTTCCCCACCCCCGATCAGCCGGCGCGGCTGGTCGTCATCAATGCCGGCGTCAGCGACCCTTCCTCGACCCGCATGCTCGTCGACCGCATCGCCCAGCGGAGCCTCGACCGCCTGTCGGGAGCGGGCCTCAGCACCTCGCTCGCCATCATCGACCTCGCGCCGCTGGCGATCGACATCGCCAAGGCCATCGTCGCCGGTTTTCCGGGCGACAAGCTGCAAGCGGCGATCGACACCCTCGCCGGCGCCGACGCCATCATCGCTGCAACACCGGTCTACAAGGCCGGGATGAGCGGACTGTTCAAATCCTTCATCGACCTCGTCGACAACGACCTGCTGATTGCCAAGCCGGTGATCCTTGCGGCGACCGCGGGCACCGCCCGCCACGCCATGGTCGCCGACGAACAGATGCGCCCGCTCTTTGCCTTCCTCCGCGCCGTCCCGGTCCCCACCTCGATCTTCGCCGCGCCCGAGGATTGGGGGGCGCCGGACCTGGGCAAGCGCATCGATCGCGCCGCCACCGAACTTACCCAGTTCGTTGCCTCGGGCGTCGCTCGCGCCATCACCAACGCCGCCTGGGACGGCTACCAGCACCAGTTCGCCGGCAACGCCGCGCAGGCCGAGCAATCGGCGGCCGACGTGAACTTCGACACCGACCTGATGCGTTTGGCGGCCGGCGGATCCTCGGCCGCGTCCTGACCGCAGCAGCAGCGGTGGCCTTGGCACAGGAGCCGCCCAGGCAGTGGCGCACGGGCGGGCCCGGTCGATCTCTGCCAGCTCACGGCGGTAGCCATCGGCAGACCGATAACTTATCTATAAAATCATGACCACAGCCAAAGACGACCCCGTTTCCGTCCGGATCAGCCGCGCGCTGGCCGAGCGGATCATTGCCGGCGACATCGAGGCGGGCGCCCGCCTGCGGCAGGACCACATCGCCGAGGAGTTCGGCGCCAGCCACGTGCCGGTGCGCGAGGCGTTCCGGCTGCTGGAAGCGCAGGGGCTGGTGGTCAGCGAGCCGCGCCGCGGCGTGCGGGTTGCCGGCTTCAGCCTCGACGAGGTGCGCGAGGTCGCCGAGATGCGCGCCGCGCTCGAAGTGCTGGCGTTGCGCCAGGCCGGCCCGCACCTCACCAAGGCGATGCTCGACCAGGCCGAGGCCGTCAGCAAAGCCGGCGACAAAGCCAGCGATGTGCAGACCTGGGAGGAGGCGAACCGGGCCTTCCACCGGTTGATCATCACGCCCTGCGGCATGCCGCGGCTACTCAAGACCATCGACGACCTGCATAGCGCCAGCGCCCGTTTCCTGTTCTCGGGCTGGCGGGCCGAGTGGGAGGCGCCGACCGATCGCGACCACATGGCGATCCTCGCCGCGCTGCGTGATGGACAGATCGAAACCGCCGCTACGGTGCTGGCGCGCCATATCCGCTCGAGTGGCCAGGAGCCCCGCAAACCGGCCCTGCGCAAGGTTCCAGCGACGGCTCGACTTTAGCCCTCTTGCAAATCCCGCGCGGCTGTGGACTCCTTTAGCGATAGATAACGCAGATTATCTATAATTTCTCGCAAGGAGCCTCCTCGTGTCTAGTGCCGCCTCTCTGACGCCCGCCTTCAGCCCGCTCGACCTGCAAAGCCGTCCGCTCGCCTGGCGGGTCGGAGCGGTGGTGCTGGGCACGCTGTTCCTGACCCTCTCGTCCTATGTCGAAGTGCCGATGGTGCCGGTGCCGGTGAACATGCAGACCTTCGCCGTGGTGCTGGTCGGCGCGCTCTATGGCTGGCGGCTCGGCGCCATCACCATCATCGCCTGGCTCGCCGAGGCGGCCATCGGCCTGCCGGTGTTGTCGGGCGGCGCCGCCGGGGCGCATCACTTCGTCGGCCCGACCGCCGGCTACCTGTTCGCCTTCCCCGTTGCCGGCGCTGCTGTCGGCTGGCTGGCGGAACGCAGCTGGAACGGCCGCCGCCCGGTGCTGGCCTTCTTCGGCATGCTGCTCGGCAACGCGCTCTGCCTCGGGCTCGGCGCTGCCTGGCTCGCCACCCTGTTCGGCGCCGCGGTAGCATGGACCAGCGGCGTCGCGCCGTTCATCGTCGGCGGCGTGCTGAAATCGGCGCTCGGCGCCGCACTGCTGGCGCTGCTGGCCCGCAGCAAGACCCGCACCGCCTGATGACCATCCGGTTGCGCCCGCATCACCTGCTCTGCCTGCTGACCTATGTGGGCAAGGGCTACAGCGCGGCGTTCATCGCCAATTACGACGCCATCGCCGCCCGTATCGGCGATGGCGAAGACGTGCTGATCGTGGCGGGGCCGGACGATATCTGCGCCCCGCTGCTGGATGATGCCGAACCGCATTGCCACCGCGACAGCGTCATCGAACGTGACCGGTTGGCCCTGCGCAACCTCGGCGATCTGCTGGCGACACCACCGCGGCTTGGCGACTCGCTCGTTCTCGAGCCGGCCCTGCTGCACCAGATGCGCGAAGCCTTCGCCGCCGGCCGCACCCGCGCCGCATGTGTCGGGTGCGAGTGGCATGGACTGTGTACCGGCATCTCGGCACGCGGCTATGCCGGCGTGGTCATCCCCGCCGCCTGACCGCAACCGGCAGGTCGCCTACCGCGCCGTCCACCCGCCATCGATCGCAATCGTCGTCCCGGTAATCGACCGTGCTGCGTCGCTGGCGAGATACGAGGCCAGGCCAGCGATTTCCTCGGCTTCGACGAAGCGGCGGGTGGGTTGCGAGGCGAGCATGATGTCACGGATCACCGCCTCACGGCCGAGGTTGTGCACCTTCATCTGGTCGTCGATCTGCTTTTCCACCAGCGGGGTGCGGACATAGCCGGGGCAGATGGCGTTGGCGGTAACGCCGGCTTCGGCGACTTCCAGCGCCACGCTCTTGGTCAGGCCGACAAGACCGTGCTTGGCGGCGGTATAGGCGGATTTGAACGGCGAGGCGATCAGCCCATGCGCCGAGGCGATGTTGATGATGCGGCCCCAGCCGCGCAACACCATGCCGGGCACCGCCGCCTTGATGCATTCGAACGAGGCATCGAGGCTGAGGGTCCGGACGAGATCCCAGTCGGCGCGGGCGAACTCGGCGACCGGCGAGACCTTCTGCGCCCCGGCATTGTTGACCAGCACGTCGAGCCGGCCGTAGCGAGCGATGACGTCGGCAACCAGTTGCTCGCCCGCCCCCGATTGCATCAGGTCAGCGCGGAAATAGTCGTCGGCGCTGCGCTCGACGATGTCATGCCAGGCAATACGGAACCCGTCCGCTGCGAGCCGTGCCGCGATGGCCGAGCCGATGCCTCCCAATGCGCCGGTCACCAGCGCCGTCTTCTGCTCTGTCATCACCCTTCCCTTTCGTTGAACCACGCCATCAGTTCGGCGCCGTTGCGCACCCCGATGGTCTTCATCAGCCTGGCGCGATGCGCCTCGACCGTCCGTCGCGACAACTTGAGCTCGGCCGCGATCTCGCCGCTGGTGCGACCCTGCGCCACCAGCATGAGAATCTGGCGCTGCCGGCCGGTGAGCACGTGCTCGGTCGGCAGGATGCCGCGCTGCATCGGCTCGAAGCAGTAGATCGCCTCGGCGAACGGATCGTCCGGCGTGTTGGAGCGGCCATGCACGCGGCACCACAGCGTGCTGCCATCCTTGCGCCGCATCACCCGCTCGTCGAAGTAGATGGCGCCCGCGGCGAGGTGACTGCGCCACAATTCGCCCACCCGGACGAAATCGCCGACATCCTGGTAGAGCTGCCGGAAACTGGCGCCGAGCATCTCGGCGCGGTCATAGCCGAACAGCGCCGCGAATGGGGCGTTGCAGTCCCTGATGATGCGGTGGGCGGCGAACACGATGGGTACCGGAATATCGGCGAGCGAGTAGCCGAAGCCTGCCGTACCGGGGTCGACCTTGCCAAGACTGGGAGGGAGAGGGTGCATGCAGTAGAAATACGACTCCTTGTCGAGACGGCACAAGCAATAGCGTCGCCTCAAAACGGGAGGGTGAAATTCTCTGGCAGATGGATCCGGCGCGCCAGCGCGCCACCTTGCTATGGCAGTTCACTGAACTGACCAGCGCCAGCCACGGCTGCGCGCCCGACGATTACTGGGGGCTGCACCGCTGGTCGATCGCCGAGCGCGGCGCGTTCTGGAGCGCAGTGTGGGATTTCTGCGGCGTGATCGGCGATAAGGGCGAACGGCTGGTCATCGATGGCGAACTGATGCCCGGTGCACGGTTCCTGCCCGATGCGACGCTGAACTTCGCCGAGAACCTGTTACGGCGCGATGGGCCGACCGATGCCATCGTCTTCCGCGACGAGGCGGGGGCGCGCCGGCGCTGGAGCTGGGATGAGCTCCGCCAGACGGTGTCGCGCCTGCAGCAGGCCCTGTTGGGGCTCGGCATCGGCGCGGGCGATCGCGTGGCGGGGATGCTGCCCAACCTGCCCGAGACGGTGGCGATGATGCTGGCGACCGCCTCG
The DNA here is from genome assembly GCF_058806655.1 of Devosia sp. GW821-FHT12F11. Lineage (NCBI taxonomy): Bacteria > Pseudomonadati > Pseudomonadota > Alphaproteobacteria > Hyphomicrobiales > Devosiaceae > Devosia > Devosia sp. GW821-FHT12F11. Next base: position 361,364 of record NZ_JBXAPX010000006.1, on the reverse strand, counting down.
ATCGGCGCGGTGTGGTCATCGTGCTCCCCCGATTTCGGGCCGCGCGGTGTGCTCGACCGCTTCAGCCAGATTGCGCCAAAGCTGTTCGTGACGGTCGACGGCTACCACTACAATGGCAAGCTGATCGATATCGGCGCCACCATTGCCGAGGTGGCCGGAGCGCTGGCGCCGGCGCGAACGGTGGTGATCGACGTGCTCGGCCGCGCTGCACAGAGCGCCGGACGCATCGACGGTGCGGTGACGATGGAGGCGTTCCTCGCGCCCTTCTCCGTCGAACCGGTACGCTTCGCGCGGCTGCCATTCAGCCACCCGCTGTTCATCCTGTTCTCGTCCGGCACCACCGGCAAGCCAAAATGCATCGTCCACTCGGCCGGCGGCACGCTGTTGCAGCATTTGAAGGAACACCGGCTGCACTGCGACGTGCACGAGGGCGACCGGGTCTTCTACTTCACCACCTGCGGCTGGATGATGTGGAACTGGCTGGCCTCGGCGCTGGGCTGCGGGGCGACGCTCTGCCTCTACGACGGCTCGCCATTCCATCCCGAGCCGACGCAGCTGTTCGACTATGCCGAGGCCGAGCGCTTCACCCTGTTCGGCACCTCGGCGCGCTACCTCGACTCGGTGCGCAAGCTCGCGTTGAAGCCGATCGAGACGCATGACCTCAAATCGGTACGCGCCATCCTTTCCACCGGCTCGCCGCTGGCGGCGGATTGCTTCGACTATGTCTACAGCAACATAAAGGGCGACGTGCACCTCGCCTCGATCTCGGGCGGCACCGACATCGTCTCGAGCTTCGTGCTCGGCGTGCCGACGCTGCCGGTGTGGCGCGGCGAAATCCAGGCGCCGGGCCTGGGGCTGGCGGTCGATGTGTTCGACGAGGACGGGCAACCGATGCGCGAGGGCAAGGGCGAACTGGTGTGCCGGGCGCCGTTTCCGTCGATGCCGATCGGCTTCTGGAACGATCCGGACGGCTCGCGCTACCGCGCCGCCTATTTCTCGCGTTTCGACGGCGTCTGGGCGCACGGCGATTATGCCGAATGGACGGCGCATCACGGCATCATGATCCATGGCCGCTCCGATGCGACGCTCAACCCGGGCGGCGTGCGTATCGGCACCGCCGAGATCTATGCCGTGGTTGAGGAACTGCCCGAAATCGACAGCGCACTCTGCATCGGCCAGCAGTGGGAAAACGACACCCGCGTGGTGCTGTTCATCAAGCTGGCGCCCGGGGCAGCGCTCGACGAGGCCCTCAGGCTCAGGATCCGCTCGACCATCCGCAGCGGCGCCAGCCCGCGCCATGTGCCGGCCAAGGTGATCGCGGTAGCCGACCTGCCGCGCACCCGATCGGGCAAGCTGACCGAACTGGCGGTGCGCGACGTGGTGCATGGTCGGCCGGTCCGCAATGTCGAGGGGCTCGCCAACCCGGAAGCGCTGAAACTGTTCGAGAACCTCGCGGAGCTCACCACATGACCACCCCCGTTCACATCGTCGCGGCCCGCCGTACGCCAATCGGCCGCTTCGGCGGCGCTTTCGCCGAGCTCAGCTCGGCGGTGCTGGGGGCCGCGGCCATCCGGCAGGTCCTGGCCGATAGCGGCGTCGACCCGGCCATCGTCGACGAGGCGATCATCGGCCAGGTGCTGACTGCAGGCGCGGGCATGAACCCGGCGCGGCAGGCGGCGATCGGCGGCGGGTTGCCGATCGGCGTGCCGGCCTTCAGCGTCAACAAGGTCTGCGGCTCGGGACTGAAGGCGATCCACCTCGGCGCGCAGGCGATCGGGGCGGGTGATGCCCAACTGGTCGTCGCCGGCGGGCAGGAGAGCATGACGCAGGCGCCGCATCTGTTGGCGGGGCGCCGCGCCACCAAGCTCGGCGATATCACCGCCACCGACAGCATCATGGTCGACGGGCTGGTCGACGCCTTCAACCACGTCGCCATGGGGATTACCGCCGAGGGGCTGGCGCAGAAATTCGACATCTCGCGCGACGCTCAGGACAGCTTCGCCTTGGCCTCACACCAGAAGGCGGTCGCCGCCGCTGCGGCCGGCCGCTTCGACAGCGAGATCGTGCCGGTAAGTGTCACCGAGCGACGCGAGACGCGCCGCGTCGCCGCCGATGAACAACCGCGCGCCGACACGACGCTGGCCGCGCTGGCCAGGTTGAAACCGGCCTTCGACGCCGGTGGCACGGTGACCGCCGGCAACGCGGCCAGCCTCAATGATGGCGCTGCGGCGGTGCTGCTGGCCTCCGAGGCGAAGGCGGGTCAGCTCGGATTGACGTCGCTTGGCCGCATCGTCTCCTGCGCCTCGGCGGCGCTGGAGCCGATGGAGATGGGGCTGGGTGCTGCGACGGCGGCGCAGCGGGCGCTCGACAAGGCCGGCTGGCGGTCGGCCGAGTTCGACCTGATCGAGCTCAACGAGGCCTTCGCCGCACAGGCGCTCGCCGTGATCAGGGCGATGGACTGGGATCTCGAGCGGGTCAACGTCAACGGCGGCGCCACCGCGCTCGGCCATCCGATCGGCGCCTCGGGGTGCCGCGTCGTGGTGACGCTGCTGCACGAGATGCGGCGGCGCAACGCCCGGCGCGGCCTCGCGACGCTATGCATCGGCGGTGGTCAGGGCGTAGCAATCTGCATCGAACGCTGAGGGCTGCTGGCTGATATTTTGCTGACATGGCGCATAACGCCAGCATCACGAACATCGGATTACCATGCCGGTCGCATAGGAAATTCGGGTCCTGTGTCCTACTGCTCCCTCCCCCACCAAGCGGAGGGGGCAGTTTTTGAGCCACCATCCCGCCCTGCCGATCACGGCCGGGTCTGCGATCAGGTGCATCCATAGGACAAAAAACCGGCGCAGTGAGCGCCGGTTTGGTTTAGCTTGCCGCCGGTGATGTCAGGAAACGACCTTGGCGCGCCCGCGGGTGGCTGTCGATTTGGGCTTGCGTCCGAGACCAATGGTCTTGGCGAGACGCGAGCGCGCTTCCGAGTAGGTCGGCGCCACCATCGGATAATCCACCGGAAGACCCCATTTCGCGCGGTATTCTTCCGGCGACATGTCGTATTCGGTCCGAAGATGGCGCTTCAGCGACTTGAACTTCTTGCCGTCCTCGAGACAGATCAAATAGTCCGGTGTAATCGATTTCTTCACCGGAACTGCAGGCCTCAGCTCCACGACTGCTTCCGGCTCGGGCGCACCGCCCAGACCACTCAGCGTGGCATGCACGGTTGCGATCAACTTGGGAATGTCGCTGGCGCTCAGTGCGTTGTGACTCACATAGGCGCTGACGATGTCGGCGCTCAGTTCGATCAGTTGGGAACCTCTAGCGTCCGCGATTGCTGCTGCAGCCAAGTTCGATGTTCCTGATTCCATTCGTCCCTCGATATTGTTGCCTAGGTTTCGGGTCCTATATGCGGGACACTGCGGCCCACCCTCCGCGCCTCCTCGCAGTTATTGTGCTAGCGCATCACGCTTGGGTAGCTTACTTCAATGCGTTATCTAGCCGTTACGTGGCTACGCTTTGCCCTTTACTTCGTCAAGTAAACTTCCACCAATTTCGACGGATCAACTGAGCAATGCCGATCACTTCTATGCGTGAAACGGTCACCCTGCAGCTTTTGGGGACCCCGGTCCTCCGCTTGGCGGACGGTTCGGCAGTAAAGCTGCGCCAAAAGGCCTATGCCCTTGCAGCTGTGCTGTATCTGGACTTTTCCAACCGGGCGCGACGGTCGGCTTTGGCGGAGCGGACCTGGGAAAGCAGCACCGCAGAACAGGCAATGACCAATCTGCGACAGACCCTGCTGCATACGCGTGAACTCGAAGGCAGATACGGGTTCGACCTATTCGATGCCGACGCCACGGAAATCGAACTTAACCGTGATGTAGTGCTCGACCTGCGCGAGATCGGCCGCGTCCGCAGCGTCGAGGATGCGCCCGAGCTCGAACGGCTGATCAGCCTCTATCGCGGCGAGTTGCTGGCCGGCGTCGGCGGGGTGGGCAGCGAGTTCGATCAGTGGCTGGCGCTCGAGCGCACCCGCATCGAGAATCAGTTCTCCACCCAGGCGACCGAAGCAGCTTTGCGCATCGGTGGTCGCGGCGCCCACTCGGCGCTGTTCCGCCTCGCCGAGCGCCTGCCCTATTCGGACGTGGTGTGTCGCGCCACGATCGAGCTGTTCCGCTCAGAGAACAATGAAAGCGGTGCGCGGGCGGCATTCGCGGCCTTCCGCAACCGGCTGCGCCACGGGCTCGGCATGGAACCGGCGGCGGAAACCGCCGAGTTGTTCGACCACGACGACGAAGCGACCCCCGCCCAGCCGCGCACCATCGAGCGGCGCCGGCCCATGGCCGACGAGGACAGGGCGCGGGTGAGCTTTGTACCCCGTGTGGTGCTGCTGCCGCCGCTACAGGATTTCAAGCAGGCGAGCATTCCCAAGCACCTGGCGCCGGCGCTGGTCGAAGATGTGACCATCGGACTGTCACGCCTCAAGTCCCTGTCGGTGATCGCGCCGCATACGGCGTGGCAGCTCGACCCGTTCACCGCTTTGGACGAGGTGCGGGCGCACCAGATCGATTACGCGGTGGAAAGCCGCATCGCCCCGCATTTTGCCGGCGACGGGCTGTCGCTCGCAATCCGCCTGGTGCGCGCTGCCGGCCGTGAGATCGTCTGGGCCGATAAATTCGCCTTCTCGGCGCTGACCGCCCCGGAACGCTACTGGGACTTCACCAACGGGGTGGCGCGCGCCCTCGCCGAATCCATCGAATCCGCGGAGCTGCAGCGCGAGCGCACGCTGCGCGACGCCAATGCCTACTCGCACTACCTCGCCGGACGGCAGAACCTCAGGACGTTCGACCTGCCGAAGGTGCGGCGCGGCCGCAAATCGCTGCGCATCGCCCGCGACATCGAGCCGGAACAGGCCACGATCGAGAGCGCGCTGGCCCGCTCCTATGTGGTGGAGTGGGTGCTCCGGTCCGGCTCGGACAAGGCGCTGCTCGACAAGGCAAAGCTGCATGCCGAACGCGCCGTATCGATCGATCCCAATGACGGCACGGCATATCGGGAGCTTGGCCGCGTCGCACTATTCGATCGCGACCTCGATCAAGCCCTCGCCCATATGTCGACAGCGGCCGAACTCGCGCCGAACCACGCCGACATTCTCGCCGACTTCGCAGATACCCTTGCCCACAACTCCAACCATCGCGAAGCCCAGGAAAAGATCGAAGCCGCCATGCGGCTCAACCCGATCCCTCCCGACGAGTACCTGTGGACGCTGGGTGGCATCAACTTCTTCCGCGGGCGCTTTGACGAGGCGCTGGCCAACCTGAGCCAGATGCGCAATCCGGAACCGGCCTATCGCTTGATGGCCGCCGCCGCCGCGATGGCGGGGCAAATGGAACTTGCCCGCCGCTATCGGTTGCAAGCGCTTAGATTGCAACCGGATTTCACAACTGCTCGTTGGCTATCCCGAGTGCCTCAGCGCGATCCCTCTGATGTCGATCTGTATATAGACGCATTGCATAAGGCCGGTTTCAAGTAGGCCGACAAGGAGAAATACCAATGCGTTACGTCATTATTGGACAGAAAGACTCTGAGCAGCTGCTGGTCGTCGACACCCAGCTGATGACTGTGACCCCGGTTGACCAGGACACCGTGGTCCCGGCCAACGTTCGCTCCGCACTGCAGTCGGGCAACGCCATTGTCGACGGTATTAACATCGCGGTGGCAGCCGGCAATCGCGCCGATGGCAGCGGCGCCTGGTTCTACAACTCCAAGTAAGTCTTGAATTTCAGAGCCCAGCTCCGCCCGGCAGCCGATACGGCTCCAGGCGGCACGCGCAATCCCGCGGCCCTGCTGCGGGATTTGTCGTTGCACTTCGCCGGACTCGGCATCACCCGGCTGGCCCGCCAGACCGGGCTCGACCGCATCGGCATCCCCTGCTATGCCGCCATCCGGCCTAACTCAGCGACGCTCGCCACCCATCAGGGCAAGGGCGTCGACGACATCTCGGCCCAGCTCTCGGCGGTGATGGAGGCGGCTGAATACGCCATCGCGGAAGCGCCTGACACACCACAACGAACCCTCAGCATCGCCGAGGCGCAGGCCCGTGGCCTCGAGCTGCTCGACGTAACGCACCTGCTGCCGCGCGGCGCGGTGATCGACGAAAGCATGCCGATTCGCTGGGTCGAGGGGTTTGCCCTGACCACCGGCGCGCCGGTGCTCGTGCCCTATGACGCGGTGGTGCTGGGCACGCCGCCTCGCGACCTCATCGGCCTGTCACAGTCGACCAATGGCATCGCTGCCGGAACGCGCCTCTCCGGCGCGCTGCTGCATGGTTTATGCGAGGTGGTCGAGCGCGATGCGGTGTGCCTGTGGAGCTATAAGCCCGATGCCGCCGCCCAGGCCACGGCCGTCTCCCCCGCAGCATTCGGCGATGCGGCGGTCGACGCGCTGGTCGACAAGATCGCCCGTGCCGGCTTCCGGCTGCGGCTGTTCGATCTGACCAACAATATCGGCGTGCCGGTGATCTATGCGGCTTTGTTTCCCGCCGATGGCGCCGACAAGCATTTCGACCTGACCACTGGCGCCAGTTGCCACCCCGTTGCGGCGGTTGCGGCGCGGCGCGCCATCGTCGAGGCGGCGCAGACGCGCATCACCAATATTGCCGGGGCGCGCGACGATATTGTCGAAGGCGAGTATGACCAGCAACTCGGCCGTTCCATCGCGGTGCTGACCGAAGCGACGCCTGCCACGCGGCCGGCGCCCATGGGCCTCATGGCCGACAGCGGCGAGGACGTATTGATCGGCGCACTTCAGGCCGGGCTCGCCAGGGCAGGCCTCCATCGCATCGTCGTCATCCCGCTCGGCGGCGAACCGTTCGGCATCCGGGTAGCCAAGATCTATGTGCCCGGTCTCGAAGACCGGCTGACCAATTCCAACTGGCGCCCCGGTTCGCGCGCCACTGCCGCCATGCTGGGGTTCCTGTGAAAGTCCTGTTCGCCGGCCCGTCGCTCTCCGGGCAAGACTACGATCGCAGCGGACTCGATGTCCGCCCGCCGGTCAGGAAGGGCGACCTGTATCGCGCCGTGCTGGATGGCGCCGAGGCCATCGGGCTGGTCGACGGGGTGTTCGGCTTCGTGCCCTCGGTCTGGCACAAGGAGATCCTGTTCGCACTCAAGCAAGGCATTCCGGTGCTGGGCGCCGCCTCGATCGGGGCGCTGCGAGCAGCCGAGTGCGCGCCCTATGGCATGGTGCCGGTAGGACCGATCGCTCGGAGCTATGCGAGCGGCGCGCGTACCGAGGACGGCGATGTCTGCCTCGCTCACGCCCCGGCCGAGCTCGACTTCCTGCCGCTGAGCGAACCGCTGGTCGATGCCGAGGCGACCATCGCTGCCATGGGCGTGACGCCCGCCGAGGCGATCGCGCTGCGCCTCTCAGCCAGTGACATCTACTTTGCCGACCGCACCGTCGAGGCGATCGTTGCCGGCGCCGGGCTCGATCCATCGTTTGCCGACCGCTACCGCGCGGCGCGGGTGCGCGCCAAGACCGCCGATGCGCTGCTGCTGGTCGAGCAACTGAGGGCATTGCCGTCCGGCCGCGGCCCGATTCCGGACTGGGTCTTCGTCGAGTCCGAACCCTGGCGCCTCTACTTGGCCGAACGCGCACAACAGGCGGCCTAGCGCTACTCCCTTGCGCGGCGCTATGTTGCGAGGGACGGACCTGGGAGGGGCTCATGGCCATCCGCCGTGCCGGCTTGGCGCTGCTGCTCGTGCTTGGGCTCGCCCGCACTGCTCTCGCCACCGATCCAATCCTCGGGCAGGCGGAGGTCGAACGCCGTGCCGAAGCCGCGGCGCGCTACCTGGTGGCGACCGAAACCGCCGAGGGGCGCTTCTTCTACGAGTTCGATTTCCTGCGCTCGCACTTCACCCCGGACGACAACATCGTCCGCCAGGCCGGCGCCGGCTTCATCCTCAACCAGTTCTATTTCCTCTCCGGCAAACCCGGCTTCGCCGAGCCGTCGGCGCGCACCATCGCCTACTATGAGGCCGAGTCCATCGCCGTCGGCGACGGATTGCTGCCGTCCGAAGACGGCACGCTGGCCGGGGGACGCGCCGGAGCCGCGGCGCTTGCCCTGCTGGCCGAGCTGTTCCATAGCCGCGCCATTGGGTCCGGCTTCCGCCCGGACCTGCGCGAGGCCTGGTTCCGTGGCCTCGCCGCGCAACAGCTCCCCGATGGCGGCATCGCGCAGATACCGGGCGAAACCACCGCCGACTCCTACGCCACCGGTGAAACCTGGCTGGCGCTCGCGCACTACATCGACCTCGCGCCCGATGCCGCCGGGCTCGCGGCAGTGCTCGAGCGGCTCGAAACCGGCGTCATGGCCAGGTACCTCGTCACGCCCGACCGGATGTTCGCGCATTGGGGCATGATGGCTGCGGCGCAGCGGCTCGCAACCACCGGCGAAGACCGCTATCGCGACTTCCTCGAGCGGTTCGCCGGCAACTATGTCGAGACTCTCATGCCCTCAGCCGACAGCGGGACCAATACCTGCGCAGCGCTGGAGGGGGTGATCGCCGCGGCCGCGGCGCTCGGGCGACATGGCGCCCCCGATCTCTCGGCGACGCTGCGGGCGCGTATCGAAACGGACCTACCGCACAACCTGAGCCTGCAACTGGCTGGCGACAGCACGCGGCTGGAGTTCGGGCCAGGTCAGTATTACGAGGACGCCAAGCTGAAAACCCTGGCCGGCGCTTTCCGGAACGGCGCCTACGTGCTGCGGTCACGGGTGGATTCGACCCAGCATTGCCTTTCCGCGCTGCTGCTCTATCGACAGTTGATCGAGGGTACAGGCGGCTGGACGATGTGATCGACATCCGTGTTTTACTGTGTTGCGGCCGCATCGGCAAACTGATCTAGTTGAGTTGGGGGCGTAATCGTACGAAGGAGACTTCGCATGCCTCCAGTATCGACCCAACTCACCCACCGCATCCGCATCGGAACCATCGCAACGCTGGCCGCCGGCGGCCTGCTGTTGCTCGCATCGTCCGCCAACTCGCAGACGGTGACGCCGCAAAGCGTCGACCCGCTGCAGCATTTCATCGACTGCGCCGGTGTGCTGATCACCGCTCCGGACATCCACGCCGCCAACTGCCTGCCCAGCAATGTCGCGCCGGAGACCAAGGCGCTCGGCGCGGCCGGCAGCGGCAACTACGATCCGTGTCCGGTCCGCGTCAAAGAGATCCAGCTCGACGGCTACGACGAGTGTTACGGGGACGACACTCTCGAGGAGGTCGACGACACGACCAACAGCTAGCCCCTGACAACGCCTAATGGAGCCGCGCGCCCTTGAGGGTGCGCAGTTCCACCGGGTGGATCAGTCGTGCGTGCGCCACGGTCACCGAGTGCAACGGTCCCTCGATTTTCTCCTCCCAGAACGCCAGGAACTTTCTGAGGCTGGGGAACTGGGGGAACACGTCGTATTGCTGCCAGACGAAATCCTGCAGCAGCTCGAGGTGATCGGGCACGCGATAGATGATCTGCGCGGTTGTGAGGCCGAAACCTTCAGTATCGGCGTCCGGGCTGGTGAGCGACATCAGGCACCTCCGATGGGCGGGCGACCGGATGAACATGAGGCGAAGCCGCCCGCATGACAACAGAGTTGCACGAATAGTTTAACGATTTCAATAGTATAGCAGCAATCAACGGAGAGTGCTGACAGAGCGGTGGGGCCGTGCGAGGCTATGGTGCGAGAGGAGACGACCATGCCCGCGCCGATGCCCGAGACCACGCGCAGGTTCCTCGCTGCCCTGCCCGCGGCGCAGCGGCAGGCGTTGGAACACCTGCGAGAGGTGATCATTGCAGCAGCGCCTGAGGCCGAGGAATATGTCGGCTACGGCATTCCGGCCTTTCGACAGGATGGCGCGCTGGTGTCGTTCGGCGCCGCCAAAACCCATTGCGCTTTCTACGTGCAGAGCCCCGCGGTGATGGAGGCCCATGCGGCCGAGCTGGCCGAGCTCGACACGTCCAAGGGCACGGTGCGCTTCACGCCCGACACGCCGCTGCCGGACGCGCTGGTGACCAGGCTGGTCAAGGCGCGGCTCACCGAGAATGCGGCGCGCAGAGCCAGGAAGAGGTAGACTGAACCCGCGGCGCCTTGAAGGAGGCAGTGATGGCAACACTGGTTCGACTGACGGAGGAACAGATAGAACGCCTGATCGTCGGCATGGAGGAGATGGAAGAGCGCCTCAAGGACATGCACGAGGAGCTGATCGAGATCGGCGTTCCCAAGGACACGCTCACCCGCTTCGCCAAATTGCATGACCGCTATACCGAGGGCGTGGCGTTCATCCTCAGGCAGCGCGAGCTCGGTCGCTCCGAGGATCGTTCGGGCTGAACAACCTCTGCCGCCACGGCCAAGAGGCGTAGGGCGCCGAGGCGCCCTACATTCAGAAACCGAACTTACCGTTCTGGTTCTTCCACTCGCCCTGCGGCGGGATGGTTTCGAGCGTGTCCCAGTGTTCGGCGATCTTGCCGTTCTCGGCGCGGAACAGATCGTAGAAGGCGGTCGGCTTGCCGCCGAAGCTGCCCTCGCTGACGACGAGCACGAAGTTCCCCTCGCCGAGCACCTTGTGCACCTTGTCGTATTTCATGGTGATGCCGGCCTTGGCCATCGCCTCGAGCGCGGCGCCCAGACCCGACAGGCCATTGGCAATCTGCGGGTTGTGCTGGATGTAGCTGTCGCCATCGAAGTAGCCGGCGAGCTTCTCCAACCTTCCATTGACGAGGATGTCGTCGACGAACTGCGCCACCAGCGCCTTGTTGGCTTCGGTCTGATCGAGGTCGCTGGCGGTGGCCGCGCCGTCGATCATGCTGTTGCCACTCGGGTTGGCAGGCGCCGTCTCCTGCAGGTTGTCCCAATGCTCGACGATCTTGCCGTTCTCGAAGCGGAAGATATCGAAGCCGATCTTGGGGCCGAAGAACTCGTACTCGGTATGGGCGAAGACATACTCCCCATCCTCAAACACGCGAACGGTGTTGACCTTGGCCGAGTTCGGCGGGAGCGCGGCCAGCAGCGCGCCGAAGCCGGCGAGCCCGTCGGCCGCCCCCAGATTGTGCTGCGTGTAGTGCTCGGGATTGATGACGGCGACCGGGCCGGCGGCGCCGGTTTCGATGGCCTTGAGCAGGTCGACGACCTGCTGCTCCTGAGTGCTCATGGCTGGCTCCTGTGCAAATAAGGGTGTGGCCGGCAGCACTGCCGACGAGGTGATCAACGTCGCCAGAGTGATCGCTGCGAGGTCCAGGTTCGTCATATTCTGTATCCAGATCGGTTACACATAATGGTATCTAATCCGGATACACATGATTGTAAAGAGGTCCGGCTCGACGGGCGTGCCTTCGCGTCAGGCGACCTTGTTGCGCTCGGCGATATCGGCGGCGAGGTCGGCTATCGTGGTCTTCGCCAGCTGTGCCTGCAGCGCGCGCTCCGCCTCCAGCATGCGGCCCTTCAGCACCGCATCGATGTTGCGGCCAACCGGGCACTGCGGGTTGGGAGTGTCATGCAGGGCAAACACCTGCTGCTCCTCGTCGATCGCTCGGTAGACATCCAGCAGGCTGATCGTGTTCGCCGGATGCGCCAGCAACGCGCCACCGCCGGCGCCCAGTTGCGACGCGGTGAGGCCCGCCCTCTGAAGCTGCGTCAACAGGCGCCGGATGAAGGTTGGATTGGTGTTCACGCTTGCGGCAATGAGCTCGGACGTCGCGGGCCGGCCGTCCTGATAGGCGAGAAAGGTCACGATGTGCGTGGCGACGGCAAAGCGTGTGTTCATCGAGCGGATCCCATGTGTACCCAAAATAGGAACACAAAGGTCGGCTGGCAACCGATGGTTGTCACGGCGAACCGGCGAACCCACCACGCATGGCCTGCGCCGGCGGGTAGCCGAACTGCGCTTTGAACGCCCGGCTGAACGCGGCGTCGGAGTCGTAGCCGACCCGCCGCCCGACCTCGCTCACCCGCGTGTCGGGCCCCTTCAGCATCTCATTGGCCAGCAGCAACCGCCAGCGCGTCTGGTAGTGCAGCGGCGCCGCGCCGATCAACGTCGCAAAACGTTCGGCAAAGCTCGAGCGCGACATCCCGGCAATGCCGGCAAGCTCGGCTACGGTGCGGCGGCGGAACGGCTCGTCATGGATGGCTTTCAGCGCCCGGCTGATCCGCACATCGGCCAGCGCGCCCAGCCAGCCGCGCTTTTCCGGCGGTGCGGTGCGCACCCAGGTGCGCATGGCACGGATCACCAGCACGTCGATCAGCCGCGAGATCATCAGCGACGAGCCGGGATGCGGCACCCTGGCCTCGGCGAGGAGGAAATGCGCGATCCCCTCGACCCAGGCCTCCTCCTCGCTGCGCAATGCCTTCGAGATGTGGATCAGCGAGGGGAGCACGGCGAGCATGGTCGGCATGTTGTCGCCCTCGAAGCGGAACGCCCCGGTGATAAGCTGGGTCATGGCCCCATTGCCGCCAAGGCGGATGGCGAGTTGCTCCCGCATCTGTGCCTCCAGCACCTCGCGGATCGGCACGGGCGTCGCGCCATCGACGCCGATGCTGTGGCCGCTGCCCTGCGGCAGGACGATCAGGTCACCCGCCGCAGCGGTGATCCGCCGGCCGTCGCTGGCCCGCACCTCCATCGTGCCTTCCGACACCACATGGAAATAGGCCGAGCCGGCCTCGAACTGCAGCGCCCAGGGCGCCGTGAGCTCGCTTGAGAAGATCAGCTCGCCGCGCAGCCGGATCAGCGTCAGCACCTGCGACAACAGGTCGACGCGCGACGCCATCATCGGGAAGCTGCCTTCGGATTCCAGAGCATGAACTCCGGAGGCGCGATCATGGTCGTTCACGGCCCTCACCTCTATCTCTACGGCATCGCTTGGCGAGGAACTTCAACAATCCTCGGGCGAAACGCAAGATCCGGTTTTTACAAGCGCGGCGCCAGCCAGCGGCAAATCGACTTTGCCGATCGTCCAGCCTCGCCTCAACATATGGAGATGAAAATGAAGTCCCTTCTGTCCGCCGTCGTGTTCAGCGCCGCCGCTGTCGGTGCTGGTGGCGCCGCTCTCGCCCAGGAGCCTGCCAGGAATGTCGTCCTCGTCCACGGCGCCTTCGCCGATGCATCGAGCTGGGACAAGGTCGCCGCCATCCTTTCGGCCAAGGGCTACAAGGTGACCCAGGTCGCCAATCCGCTCACCTCGCTCGCCGACGACGTCGCCGCCACCATGGCAGCACTCGACGCCCAGGACGGCCCGACCGTGCTGGTCGGCCATTCCTGGGGTGGTGTGGTGATCGGGGAAGCCGGGGCTGACGCCAAGGTCAAGTCGCTGGTCTATGTCTCGGCCTTCGCGCCGGACAAGGGCGAAACTCTGACCAAGCTGCTGTCGGGTGGCGCACCGAGCGAAGGCGTCAAGGCGATCCGCCCGAACGTCGAGGGTGGGCTGATCTTCGACCCGGCCCAGTACCCCGCCCTGTTCGCCGGCGACCTGCCGGTGGCGGAGGCCGAGGCCAGTGCAGCGACACAGCTCCCCTCGAACCCGGCCAACTTCGACGCCGTGGCCGAGGTCGCCGCCTGGCACGACAAGCCGAACTTCTACGTCGTGACCGCCGAAGACCTGGTGCTGCCCCCCGACGCGCAGCGCTTCTTCGCCGGCCGCATCGGCGCCACGGTCACCGAGATCAAGGCCAGCCATTCCGGCCTCATCTCGAAGGCCGAGGACGTCGCCAAAGTGATCGAAGCTGCAGCGCAGTGACGATTGGACCATGGAGGCGTCGGCTCAGACCGCCGGCGCCTCGATCCCGTGAATTGCGAACAAAGCGAGAATGATGCTTCCTGATCCGGACCTCCAGCCGGATCGATTCGCGTGCAGACTGCCTTAGCCCCCCACTATCTCGACAAGCTGAACCCCGAGCAGCGGCAGGCAGCGGAGCATCTGGGTGGGCCGCTGCTGGTGATTGCCGGGGCAGGATCGGGCAAGACCAACACCCTGGCGCACCGCGTGGCGCACCTGATCGTCAACGGCGCCGATCCGCGCCGTATCCTGTTGATGACCTTCTCGCGCCGCGCCGCCAGCGAAATGCAGCGCCGGGTGGAGCGGCTGGTGGCGCAGGTGATGGGCGCCAAATCCGGCGTGATTACCGATGCGTTGAGCTGGGCCGGCACCTTCCACGGCATTGGCGCGCGGCTGCTGCGCGAGCATGCCGAGCAGATCGGCCTGACGCCGGGCTTCTCGATCCACGATCGCGAGGATTCCGGCGACCTGATCAACATCATCCGGCACGAGATGGGGTTCTCCGAAGCCAAGAAACGCTTCCCGACCAAAGGCACCTGCCTCGCCATCTATTCGCGCGTGGTCAACGCGCAGGACGACCTCGACGCGGTGCTGAAGGAAGCTTTCCCCTGGGTCGCCATGTGGGGCCCACAGCTGCGCGAGCTGTTCGCCGCCTATGTTGAGTCAAAGCAACGCCAGCAGGTGCTCGATTACGACGACCTGCTGCTCTACTGGGCCGCCATGATGCGCGAGCCAACGATTGCCGAGGATCTCGGCGGGCGCTTCGACCACGTGCTGGTCGACGAGTACCAGGATACCAACCGGCTGCAGGCCTCGATCCTTTTGGCCCTGAAGCCTGATGGAGACGGGCTGACGGTCGTCGGCGACGACGCGCAGTCGATCTACTCGTTCCGCGCCGCGACGGTGCGCAACATCCTTGATTTCCCCGGCGCCTTCACCCCGCCGGCACGGATGGTGACGCTCGACCGCAACTATCGCTCCACCCAGCCGATCCTCGAGGCCGCCAACGCGGTGATCTCGGAGAGCAAGGAGCGCTTCACCAAGAACCTCTGGACCGAGCGGCAGGCCACCGAAAAGCCGCGGCTGGTGACGGTAAAGGATGAGCCGAGCCAGGCCCGTTACGTGGTCGAGAGCGTGCTGACCTGCCGCGAGGGCGGCACGGCGCTGAAGCAGCAGGCGGTGCTGTTCCGCACCTCCTCGCACTCGGCCGAGCTCGAGATCGAACTGACGCGGCGCAACATCCCGTTCGTCAAGTATGGCGGGCTGAAGTTCCTCGACAGCGCCCACGTCAAGGACATGCTGGCGCTGCTGCGCTTCGTCGATAACCCGCGCGACCGCGTTGCCGGCTTCCGCGTGCTGCAGCTGCTGCCGGGTATCGGACCGGGCGCCGCGGGCAAGGTGCTCGACCGCATGGCCGAGAGCCCCGACCCGCTGGTCGAATTGCTGAATACCGCTCCCCCGCCGCGCGGCTCCGAAGCCTGGCCGGCGCTGCTCGAAGTGGTCGAGCATCTGGGCAAGGGCGGTGGCGGCTGGCCGGCCGAACTGCTCAGGGCCCGCATGTGGTACGAGCCGCTGATGGAAGCAGTGTACGAGGATGCCGAAGTTCGGAAGGAAGACCTCTACCAGCTGGAGCAGATCGCCGCCGGCTACCCGAGCCGCGAGCGCTTCATCACCGAGCTGACGCTCGATCCGCCCGATGCCACCTCGGACCAGGCCGGCGTGCCGCTGCTCGACGAGGATTTTCTGATCCTCTCGACCATCCATTCGGCCAAGGGGCAGGAATGGAAGAACGTCCATGTGCTGAACGTCGTCGACGGCGCCATCCCGTCAGACCTCGGCACCGGCTCGACCCACGAGCTGGAAGAGGAGCGTCGGCTGCTTTACGTGGCGATGACCCGGGCCCGGGACGAGCTGCACCTGATGGTGCCGCAGCGCTTCTACGTGCACCAGCAGACTCCCTATGGCGACAAGCATGTCTACGCCCAGCGCAGCCGCTTCATCACCAAAGCCATGCTGCCGCTGTTCGACGACATGTTCTGGCCGGCGGTGAAGCCGGCCGCGATCAGCGGCCTTGCGCCAGGGACGGCGCGCATCGATGTCGGCGCGGGGCTCTTGGCGATGTGGAAGAAATGAAACCCTGACACGCGCTGGCAGGATGATGCGCTAGGCTTGTCAGCATGAAGAAACCGCTCAACCTCACCCTGCCCCACGCCCGTCGGATCTGGCTGCACGCCCAGCGGCTCGATGAACGCGAACCGTTCGGCGCCGGCCCCGAGGCGACCCGCCAGGCGGTGGAGCAACTGGGCTATGTGCAGATCGACACCATCAACGTCATCGAGCGCGCCCACCACCACATCCTGTTCACCCGCATCCCCAACTATCGGCGCAGCGACCTGGCGCAGGCGCAGTCGGTCGACAAATCGGTGTTCGAGTACTGGACGCACGCCCTGGCCTATGTGCCGGTGCGTGATTTGCCGTTCTACATCGACGAGATGAAGCAGCATCGCAGCGAGCCGATGCGCTGGTATGCCGATGCCGACCCCAACGATCTGAAAAAGCTGCTGCGCCAGATCCGGAAGGACGGCGCCATCTCGATCCGCGATATCGACACCGACGAGCTGGTGGAAAAGGACCATCCGTGGGGCAGTCGCAAGCCATCTAAGCGCGTGCTGCAATACGGCTTCTTTTCGGGCGAGCTGACCATTTCCGAACGCATCGGCATGGTGAAGACCTACGAGCTGATGACGCGGCACTTCGGCAAGCTGCCCAAGGCGGCGACATCGAGGCAGATCGATACCTACCTGCTCGATCGGGCGCTGACCTCGCAGGGGCTGATCAGCGGCCCATCGGTGATGCACCCCAAGCTCCGCTTTACGCCCGAACTGGCCAAGCTGATCGAGACCAGGCGACGGAAGAAGGCGCTGCTGCCGGTGACCGTCGGCGATGATCCGACGCTCCACTATGCAACACCCGAAGCGCTGGAAACGCCGGAGCCCAAGGGCCCGCCGCTGGTGCACATCCTCTCGCCGTTCGACCCGCTGGCCATCCAGCGCCGGCGCACCAGCCTGTTCTTCGGCTACGACCATGTGTTCGAGGCCTATGTGCCCAAGGCCAAGCGCAAGTTCGGCTACTTCACCCTGCCGGTGCTGGCCGGCGACGAGATCGTCGCGGCCCTCGACCTCAAGACCGACCGTGCCGCCGGCAAGGTATTGATCCAGGCCTGGCACTGGGTGGGCAAGGGCAACGCCGCCGAGCACAAGGCCATGCTCGAGGATGAACTGGGCCGGTTCGAGCGGTTTCAGCTGGCGAGCGACGAGGCTGCAGCGCCGGCCGCTTGAGTCCGTGTCGTGCCACACCCGCCGGCGTCATTCCCGCGAAGTCGGGAACCTGGTGGGATATCGCCTGGCAAATGGAGGCTGAAGCATCTCACTGGGTCCCCGCATTCGCGGGGGATGACACCGGTGGGTGTTCGCAAACCATGGGCACTTACCGCGCCCGCACCTTGAGCCCGGTCTGGCTGAGGATCAGTTCCGCCTGCGCCGCCGAGACCACAGCACCCTTGAAGCGGCCGGCCTGCGCGAGGATCGAGAGACCGCCCAGGTCGGCGCCACGCAGGTCCGCATCCTGGAACCGCGCCTCCTCGATATTGGCTTCGCGGATCGAACAGTTCTCGAAGCTTGCCTCGCGGAAGTCGCATCTGGCGAGATCGGCGGAGCTGAAGTCGACGCCGACCAGCGTCTCCTTGCGGAAATTGAAGCCTGGGAGCTTGGCCGAGACCAGCAAGGTATTGGTGAACCGCACGTCCATCGACTTGGCCTCCGCCATGTCGCAGCCGGTGAGCTTGCAATCCTCGAACGAGGCCGACGACAGCGTGGCGCCGCGAAAGCTGGCATTGTTGAAGTCGGACGAACGAAACGCCGCATCCTCGAGATTGGCGCCGCGGAACAGCGCGAAGGCGCCGCGGCAGTTGAGGAAGCGGGCAAGCTCCAGCTCGGCCTTGCCGAAATCGGTGCGCACCAAGCTGCAACGCTCGAACACCCAGCCGGTGAGATCGAGATCGGCGAGCTTGGTTTCATCGAGATTGCAGCCGAGGAGGCGGACCGGATCGTCACCCACGAGGGCGGTGACATCGGCGCGGGCGAGCGTGCGGTCTTCTATGGTGATGGCGGGAGGATTCATGTCGCTCGTTCTAGCGATTGACACCGAGTCGGTCGACGGCCAGGCAAAAAACCGCAGCTGAAAGTAACAAGTTGCATCGTTACTTTGGCTTGCGCCTGCAGAATCGCCAGTGATAATTGCGCCGTCAATTTGGGGCAAATCACCATGCGCATACTGCTTGCCGCCGCGGCCTCCGCGGTCATTTTTTGTTCTTCCTCCACCTACGCTGCCCCGGAATATGTTCGGGTCTGTGACGTGTACGGGACGGGATGGTTCTACATCCCCGTCACCGAGACTTGCTACAACGCGAACACCGGTGAAACCAAGAAACAAAGTCCGTACGGTACCATCAATGGCGAGAGCGAAATGCTCGAGCAGGTGCGGGACGCCAACGAGGGTGTGGCGCTGAGCCTTGCCTTGCCGACCGCCACGGTCGATACGGGCAAGACCTTCGGCGCCGCCGTCAATTTCGGCACATTCAACGGAGAAAGCGCCATCGGTGTCGGCGGCGCCATCGTCGCGACCGACGGCTTGACCATCACTGGCGCCGTGGGTGTCGGCCTTGGCCGCGGTACTGCCGGCGGCCGTGCCGGTGTGAACTACTCCTGGTAGTCGTAAACAAGAACGGCGCCCTTCTGGGCGCCGTTCCGGTCGGACTGGTGTCGTCCAACGGCTGCTTAGTTGAAGCGGTAGCGGACCGTGCCGCGCAACTCGTGGATCCAGTTATTGTCGATCTCGTAGTAGCTGTCGGACTCCGGATCGGTCGGCGCGTTGTTGATCTGGTTGATGTAGAGGCCACGATAGCCGACATCGGCCACCCAGTTGCCCATGTCGTAACCCACACCGACCATGACAGCCGCCGCGGCGCTGACATTGCCGCCGGTTGGCACCGGCTGAGGCACGCCGAGCGGCGAGTTGATCTCGGCGTGGTTCCAGGCCAGACCGGCGCCGGCGCCAACATAGCCGAAGGCGCCGCCGGCGCCCGAAGAGTAGGAGAAGTCGCCGCCGAGACCGAAGTCGTAGTAGACGTTGGCAAGCGCCACGGTCGAACGCAGCATCAGCGTGTAGTCGCCGGCGTCCGGAGCGGGAGCGGGCTTGGTGATCTTCAGGCCCTTGGTCTCAACCGAGTCGATCGTGCCGTCGAAGCGCAGACCGGTGCCGGTCTCATACCCGAAGCCGGCGCCCCAGCTATAGCCATAACCGTAGTCGACGATCTCATGGGTCTCATCGAGCCACGGATGCACGACTTCGGGCGCCCAGTGAATGTTCAGTGCGGCCGAGCCGCGCAGGTAGAACGAGCCGCCGATATCGTAATCGACTTCGGGGATCTCGGGATATTCAGGCATATCGGCCGCCATCACGGGGCCGGCGAGCAGCAGGGCGGTTCCTACCGCAGCCGCTGAGGCAAGATATCTACGCATATTGCAGGGTCCTTGTTGCCACGACGACACCAGTCGAGTGGCCCCACCTTGCCTGCCTTTTCTTAAAACCCACTTAACCCTAACGGATAACCCTAATATCGGGTGAAGGAGATGTGTTAACGAAGTCTTGTCTTGGGCACGCGGTTACTTGAGGGGGGCAGACTGATGGAGACGGCCCCCTCCCGTCCTCCCCCACAAAGGGGGAGGTGAGAGTCAAGGCTCTGGCCTTGATCGTGCCCAGTACTGGATGCGGCACCTCCCCCTTTATGGGGGAGGATGGGAGGGGGCCGTCTGCTTGCGGCGGACCGCCCTTAAGCGACCTTCTTGATCGTCGCGGCGATCTCGCTGACGACGGCGAGGACCAGCCCCTCGTCGTCGCTCTCGGCCATCACCCGGATCACCGGCTCGGTGCCGGAGGGGCGAATGACCAGGCGGCCAGTGTCGCCCAGGCGCGCCTGGCTTTCCTTGATCGCCTGCTGCACCAGCTTGTGCTCCAGCGGCTTGCCCTCTTTGTAGCGCACCGACTGCAAGAGCTGCGGCACCTTGTCGAAACGCTTGCAGATCTCGGACACCGCGCGTCCCGCCTGCTTGGCCACGGCGAGCAGCTGCAGCCCGGCGATGAGGCCATCGCCCGTGGTGGTGAAGTCGGAAAGGATGATGTGGCCACTCTGCTCGCCGCCGACATTGAAGCCTTTGGCGCGCATCGCTTCGAGCACATAGCGATCGCCCACCTGGGTGCGCTCGAGGCTGAGCCCGATGCCGCCCAGATACCGCTCGAGCCCGAGATTGCTCATCACCGTGGCCACAAGCCCGCCGCCCTTGAGCTCGCCGCGGGCGTGCCAGGATTGCGCGATGACCGCCATGAACTGGTCGCCATCGACGATCTCGCCTTTTTCATCGACGATGATCACCCGATCGGCGTCGCCATCGAGCGCGATGCCGATATCGGCGCGCAGCTCCTTCACCTTGGCGATCAGCGCTTCGGGGGCGGTGGAGCCGACCTTGTCGTTGATGTTGAAGCCATCGGGCTCGTTGCCGATGACGAACACTTCGGCGCCCAGCTCCCACAGCGCCGTCGGCGCCACCTTGTAGGCCGCGCCATTGGCGCAATCGAGCACCACGCGCAGGCCCGTGAGGTCGACGCCCTTGGGCATGGTGCGCTTGGCATACTCGATGTAGCGGGTCTGGGCCGCCTCGTCGCGATGCGCGCGGCCGATATCGCGACCGACGCTCAGCTGCCCCAGCATGTTGGAATCCATCAACTGCTCGATATCGTCCTCGAGCGCGTCGGAGAGCTTGTAGCCGTCGTGCCGGAACAGCTTGATGCCGTTGTCGTCGAACGGGTTATGCGAAGCCGAGATCATCACCCCGAGGTCGGCCCGCAGCGAGCGGGTCAGCATGGCGACGGCCGGCGTCGGCATCGGGCCGAGCAGGTAGACGTCCATCCCGACGGCAGTGAAGCCGGCAGTCAGCGCGCTCTCGATCATGTATCCGGAGCGGCGCGTATCCTTGCCGATGACGACGCGGTTTCGGTGGTCGCCGTTGACGAACTTGACGCCGGCCGCCATGCCGACCTTCATGGCCAGCTCGGGCGTCAGTTTCTCGCCGTTCGCCAGCCCGCGAATGCCGTCCGTGCCGAAATATCTGCGCGCCATGAGAAGCCCTCGATTGGGTAGCGCCAATCTAGCGCCGAGCCCCAAGCATACGAAATAGATTGGTGCCGTTTCGTTAACCGGCCGATCCCGGCGGATGTTAGGCTGCGCGGCCGATTGCCGACAGATGTTGCCGGCCCGCCGCAGATTCAGCCCGCCCTGCGTGCCAGCGTCATGAACCGATAGGTGTTGTTGGCGAGGAACAGCTCGGGCGTACGGTACTCTGCCGTTAGCCGCTCGGAGATGCGCTGACGTTCCCTGGGGCTGACGAACAGGCCGTAAGCGCGCCGTGCCAGCCAATGGATAGCGGGTCGCCTATCTTCCAGCAGGCCGCCAAGCTGGGTCACCACCGGCGACAGCACGTCGCGATAGAGCATGCGGTCGATCTCGATCGAGGGTGCGGCGAGCGCCGTGACATCCTCATTGCTGGTGATGGCGAAGTCGGATCGCTCGACCGCCTCGAGGAACGCGCTGTAGCGGTGCCCGCCACCGATCGCCCGGCCCCCCTCAAAGCCCTCGGAACGGAAGCAGTCGGCGATCACCACCCGCCCCCCCGGCGCCAGCAACTCGCCCAGCTTGGCGAAGGACGCATCGAGCGGGATATACTGGTAGCTCTCGGAAAACAGGCAGACGTCGAAGCGCTTGCCCGGCGCAAAATCCTCGAGCCGTGACAGGTGCACCGTAGCGGCGCCATTGAGCGCTTCCCGCGCGATGCCGACCTGCACCTCGCTGGGGGTCAGCATTTCAACCGTATAGCCGAGCGAAGCCAGCCGGCCTGCCATGGCGCCGGTACCCCCGCCGATATCGAGAATACTCGCCGGCGCCGGCGGCAGCAGCGCCAGGAGCTTGTCGACATAGCGCTCCTGCGCCTGCCGGACTCTGGGGAAGCTCGGCGTCTCGCCCTCGAGCCACAGCCCATAGTGCAACCACGGCGTATCGGCGAACACCTTCAGCATGCGGGCGAACAGATCGAGGTCGGCGTGCTTTTTGGGCTGCTTCAAGCGAGGTGCTCCTGGAGCGCAAATCGAAAGACCCGGAGCGTTCGTCGCTTCTGCGAAACGGTGAGATGCTCCAGGTGGCCGGAGCGGTTTGGGGCAGCCGCGCCCGAAACACAACCGGGAAACAACCACAAACAAAAGGGCCGCCCCGAAGGGCGGCCCTGGTGTGGATTTTGGGAGACGTCAGCTGCCCGGTTGCGGCTCGGGCGCGGCGCCCGGCTCGGCGTCGGGGCGCTTCTTGCCCGACTTGCCGGCAGTCGGCACACCGGTCGACTTCACCGGCGGATCGGTGTCGGACGGACGGAGCGGTGTCTTGCCTTCCATCAGGCCGCGGATCTCGTCGCCGGTCAGCGTCTCGAACTCAATCAGCGCCTGGGCGATGGTGTGGAGATCGTCGATGTTGTCGCGGATCACCTTCTGCGCCGTCTGATAGCCTTCGTCGACGAAGCGCTTCACCTCGGCGTCAACCACCTGCTGGGTCTCGTCCGACATATGCGTGTTGCGCTGCATCATCGAACGGCCGAGGAACACCTCGTCCTGCGCATCGCCATAGAGCAGCGGGCCGAGCTTGTCGGACATGCCCCATTCGGTGGCCATGGCGCGCGCCAGGCCCGTTGCCATCTTGATGTCGGCGGAAGCACCCGAGGTCACCTTCTCGTAGCCGAAGATTTCCTCTTCGGCGACGCGGCCACCCATGGCGACGGCGAGGTCGGCATAGGCCTTGCGGCGGGTCAGCGACACCTGATCGCGCTCCGGCAGACGCATCACCATGCCCAGGGCGCGACCGCGCGGGATGATGGTGGCCTTATGGATCGGATCGGACGCGTCCATCTTGATGGCGAGCAGCGCGTGCCCGGCTTCGTGATAGGCGGTGAGCTTCTTGTCTTCCTCGGTCAGGCTGAGGGTGCGGCGCTCGGCGCCCATCATCAGCTTGTCCTTGGCATCCTCGAACTCGCTCATCGTGACGAAGCGCTTGTTGCGGCGAGCCGCCAGCAAGGCGCCCTCGTTGACAAGGTTCATCAGATCGGCGCCGGAGAAACCGGGGGTCCCGCGGGCCAGCACCTTGAGGTCCACGTCAGGGGCCAGCGGCACCTTGCGCACGTGCACCTTGAGGATCTTCTCGCGCCCCTGCACATCCGGGTTCGGCACCACGACCTGGCGGTCGAAGCGACCCGGACGCAGCAGCGCCGGATCCAGCACGTCGGGGCGGTTGGTCGCGGCGATGAGGATGATGCCCTCGTTCGCCTCGAAGCCGTCCATCTCGACCAGCAGCTGGTTCAGCGTCTGCTCGCGCTCGTCGTTACCACCGCCCAGGCCTGCGCCACGGTGACGGCCGACAGCGTCGATTTCGTCGATGAAGATGATGCACGGGGCGTTCTTCTTGGCCTGCTCGAACATGTCGCGGACACGCGAAGCGCCCACGCCGACGAACATTTCCACGAAGTCCGAACCCGAGATGGTGAAGAACGGCACATTGGCTTCGCCGGCGACGGCGCGCGCAATGAGCGTCTTACCGGTACCCGGCGGGCCGACCAGCAGCACGCCGCGCGGGATCTTGCCGCCCAGGCGCTGGAACTTGCCCGGATCGCGCAGGAACTCGACGATCTCCTCGAGGTCCTGCTTGGCCTCGTCGACACCGGCGACGTCCTCGAAGGTGATCTTGCCCTGCGTCTCGGTCAGCAGCTTGGCGCGGCTCTTGCCGAAGCCCATGGCGCCGCCACGGCCGCCACCCTGCATCTGCCGGATGAAGAAGAACCACACGCCGATGATGACGAGGAACGGCAGCCACGAGGTCAGCAGCATGCCCCAGAACGGGCTCGACTCCGGCTGCTGCGCGGTGATCTGCACGCCGCGCTGCTCGAGCCTCGAGATGATGTCGGAGCCCTGCGGCGGCAACACCGTCTCGAACTTGGTGCCGTTGTTCAGCACGCCCGAAACCACGTCGTTGGTGATGGTCACCGACTGGACGCTGCCTGCATCGACGTCGGAGACGAACTGGCTATAGCTCTTGTCCGTCGTCGCTATGGAGCGGGTCGACGACTGAAAGACCTGAAACAGGCCCATCAGCATGAACAGAATTACCAGCCAGATGGCGAAATTCCGGAAATTGACGTTCATCAATCCTGTCCTGAAGTCCGGCACGGGAGACGCCGGAGAGTTGGAGCGAATGTAGGCCTCGCTCCTGGGCCTTACAAGGTATCGGCGGGCCGAAACTGGTGCGGCGGTTTGGCCGAAAAGTCGAGAGCGCTTGCGCTTTTCCGGTTAATTCCGTGTCACGGAGCTATCGGACCTCACGCGGGATTGACGCGCGGCCTGCCGGCCAGCCTCCCGCGCGACGGTGATGGTCACGCCGTCGCTGCCGATGAGACAACCATGCAAACTTGTCCGCTTCAGGGCTGGCTCCATCCGCAATCGATCGGTCAGGGCTTCGACCGGCGCGAGATCATGTGGCTTCTGCCTGCCCCCCACCCGGTCGAGCAGGTTGGCCACCGCCCGGACCGCCACCGCGCGCGGCAGTTGGACCAGCTCGGCATGCGTGATCGTGCTGGAGCCGGTCGCCGGATCGGCACCTGTCGCGACCATCACCGCCGCTGTGGCAAGCGCCTGGTCGGCATCGCGCATCCGGTCGGCAAATCGCGACAGCCGGCGCGCGTCGAGCCCGAGCGCCGCCAGTTGCGGCAGCATCTGGCGCCAACGGACCCGCTCGTAGTCGGTATCGAAGTTGCTGGGATCGCGCGCCGGCAACAGATCGGACGCGGCAACCAGGTTCGCCAGATCCGCCGGATCGACCCCAAGCAGCGGCCGCGCCACGACCAGCCCGTCGATCTCGGCGAGATAGTCCATGCCACGCAGCCCTTCGACGCCGCTGCCATGCGCCAGTCGCATCAGCACCGTCTCGGCCTGGTCGGCAAGGTGATGCGCGGTGACGAGGATTTGTGTGCCATCGGCCGCCATGGCGTCAGCAATCAGTCCATAGCGTGCGGTGCGGGCCGCCTGCTGGATGCCGGTCGCCGGCTTCGCTCCCTGCCAGCGGAGGGCGCGGGCAGCAAAGCCAAGCCGGCGAGCCGCCTCGGTGACGTAAGCCACCTCCCCTGCCGCCTCGGGCCTCAGGCCATGATCGACCGAGTAGACGGTGAAGCGGTCGTGCGCCCCATGCCGGGCAGCGAACTCGGACGCCAGCAGCATCAGCGCCAGACTGTCGGGCCCGCCGGAAACGGCAAGCCCGACGCGCCGGAATTCGGCGAGCGGGGCAAAGATCGCCTCGCTGTCGATCAGCTCACCGGGCATTTCGCCTTCTGCGCTTCCTCATCGAGGCGTTGCGTGAACGCCGGGCTGAGTTGCGGGTAACGCTGCTTGAGCGTGTAGAAGGTGCGGCACCCCACATCCACCTGGTCGGCGCCGATCAGCGCCACGCCGAGCTTCAGCATCATGTCCGGGGCGCGCTTGCTATCCTTGTGCTTGGTATAGCCGTCGGCCAGCACCTGCGCCGCATCGGTGAACTGGCCCTGCTGGATCAGCGCTTCGCCCAGCCAATTGATGGCGTCGGGCGTCTGCGGATCGTCGGGATAGAGTGCGACGAACTGCTGGAACTGGTCGGAAGCAAAGGCATAGTCGCCGCGGGTCATGGCGTCGTAGCCCGCATCGTACTGGGCCTTGGCGTCACCGCTCGAGATTTCTCCGCCCCCGCCGAGCGACAGGTCGAGCGGGCGGCTGCCGAGCGGATCTTCTCCGCTGATGGTGCCGAGCTGGTCGATGCCGCCCTTGAGCAGCGGATCGGCGGAGTCGCCGAGGGCGTCCATCGGTTCGCCGTTGAGATCCGCCAGGGGCAGATCATCCATCGGCGCGGCCGCCGCCGGCGCCTCGGGGGTTGCCGCGACGGCGGGAGCCTCGGGTGCGGGAGTCTGCTGGGCCGGAGGCTGTTGCGCCGGAGTCTGTTGGGCCGAGGTCTGCGGCAGCGTATCGGACGGCGTCACGCCGTCAGTTGGCGCTGCCGCCTGTGGTTTTCCCCCAGCACCGCCTTCCAGTTCCTGGAAGCGGAACTCATTGTCCTCAGCCTGCTTGGCGAGCTGCGTCTGCATCTGCGTGAGCTGGAACTCCAGCCCCTCGACGCGCCCGGTCAGCGTGCGGATCAGGTCCTCGAGCTCCTGGATGCGCACCAGCAATTGGGCGCTCGACTGCTGGTTCTGCGCCACATGGATGCGCGTCTCGGCGATCGCCTTGGGTGGCATCAGCGCATTTGCCGGCAGCGGGCTGCTTGCGGCAAGCGCGGGCGCGGTCAGCGCCGAGGCCAGCAGGGCGGCATAGATCGCGGGTCGGTAGGCCGATCCACGAATTGGGGGCAGTTTCACCATCAAAGCTCCGTCGGGTCCGGGAGGGGTCCAGTGGGTCACGAGCGGCCGTCGACCGCACCAGCTTGGATTAGCGCAGGATTTCGACAAAAAGAAAGCGCCGGGCCCAATTACGCGGCGCCCGGCGCTTATGCCTCCAGTCGATAAAGCTTCGGGGATTACGCGCGAGACACCGCGTGGCCGCGGCCTCCGCCCCGAAGCCCGTTCGACGCCTACTGTACCACCGTCACAGCACGGCGGTTTTGTGACCAGCACGAGATATCGTTGCAGATGGCCACAGGACGTTCCTTGCCGAACGACTTGGTGGTGATGCGGCGCTGGTCGACGCCCTTCGACACCAGGTAATTCACCACGATCGAGCCGCGGCGGGCGCCGAGCGCGATGTTGTACTCGCGGGTGCCGCGCTCGTCGGCATGGCCTTCGATCAGGATGCGGTAGTTGCGGTACTGGTTGAGCCAGGCCGCCTGCTTATCCAGCGTGGCGATGGCGGTCGGGGTGAGGTTCGAGGAGTCGGTCTCGAAGAACACGCGGTCGCCGACGCTCACCAGGAATTCCTGCTGGCTGCCGGGAGCGCCGCCGCCGGGCCCGAGATTGCCGACGCCGGTACCGCCGGCGCCATTGCGCGAACAGGCCGCCACGGCGACCACGAGAACCACCAGCGCGGCAGCACGCAGCACGGCGAGAAGGGGCGTTACTGAACGCATCCGGGTTGACTCCTAATCGGAAGGATTTGAGACGCCTTTTTTACCGTTGGTAATCTTAAGGCGGGGTTGTCGTGCTTGGTTAATTGTTGGTCATTCGGGCGCCAATGTGGCCGGAATCCGGGCTTTTCCGTGATGTTGCCGTGAAGACACGGAATGGTGAGCGGCTTTCACCGATAGACCGGCGCGGGAAGAGCACCCCCACCCTGTCCCTCCCCCACAAGGGGGGAGGAGACCAAAACACTGGCATCGGTGTGAGCGTCTCCTCCCCCCTTGTGGGGGAGGGACAGGGTGGGGGGTACTCTTCCCGCACGGCCCTCTCTAAATCGAAGCCTTTACCCCCTGAGCGGCGACCATGCGGGGTCGGACGCAAAACTCTCGGTCTTGAGGTTGAGCTCGTTCCGGCCCCAGATGTCGATCGAGTGGAGGCTCGGGCCGGCATCGCCACCCGGATCGCGGAAGAAGGCGATGACGCGGCTGTTCGGCGCCCAGGTCGGGCCTTCCTGCACCTGGCCGGAGGACGAAAGGATCCTTTCGCCCGAGCCATCGGGCTTCATGATGCCGATGTGAAACTGCCCGCCCGACTGCCTGGTATAGGCGATGAGGTCGCCGGCCGGCGACCAGACCGGGGTGGAATAGCTGCCTTCGCCATAGGAGATGCGCTGCGCGCCACCGCCGCCGGCACCCATGATGTAGAGCTGCGGGCTGCCGCCCCGGTCGCTCTCGAACACGATGCGCGAACCATCCGGCGAGTAGCAGGGCGAGGTATCGATGGCCGCGCCGCTGGTCAGCTGGGTCGGGTTGCCGCCACCGGCGCCGGCCGCGTAGATATTGGTGGTGCCGCCGTTGGAGACCGAGAACACCACGGTACCGCCATCGGGCGAGAAGCGCGGGGCGAACGACATCGGCGCGCCCTCGATCAGCTTCCTCGACGAACCGCCGAGGCCGGCGACGTACACCTGCGGGTTACCGTCCTCGTACGAGGTAAAGGTCACCGTGCCGCCATCGGGCGACAGCCGCGGCGACAGGGTCAGCGCCTTGCCCGAGCTCAGGTACTGCACGTTGAAGCCGTCCTGGTCCATGATGGCGAGGCGCTTCACGCGATTGGCCTTGGGGCCGCTCTCGGCGACGTAGAGGATGCGGGTATCGAAATAGCCGGTGCCGCCCGACAGCGAGGCATAGATCGCGTCGGAGACGATGTGGGCGATGCGGCGATAGTTCTGCGCATCGGTCTTGTACGACTTGCCGACCACCTGGGCCGAAGCCTGGGTATCCCAGACGCGCACCTGCGAAGCGACCTCCGCTCCGCGCTCCACCGAGCCCATCACCAGCGCATCGACGGTGGCGGCGCGCCAGGCGGCAAAGTCCGGCTCGTTGGTGACGTCGCCGACGCGGATCGGCAGCGAAGCGGGATCGAGCGGGACGAAGAGCCCGGAGCGCTTGAGGTTGTCGCGCACGATCTGCGCGATCTCGGCGCCAAAGGCCGGGTCGGATGAGGCGAAATCCGGAATGGCGATCGGCAGCGGCGTGAAGTTGCCGCCGGTGACGACGATCTCGACCAGCGCCTGCGACGGGGTGGCAAGCGCCAGCGCGCCGCCCGCAAGGCCGAGTTTGAGCGCGTTGCGCCGGGTGATCAGGGTCATCTTACGTCTCCATCTTTCTCGGGCGTCGGGGTCACTCAGAACTCCCGCGCTGCAAACTGGGCTCGCACGTCCTGCCCGGCTGCCACGGTGAACGGGCCGCAACGCTGCAGCGCGCGCGACACCGCCCGGGCATAGGCATCTTCGATCTGGCTGCTCGGCGTGCTCATCATCTGCGGGCGGCCGCTGACCATACCGTCGGCACCGATCGAGAATGTGAACTCGGCGCGCGCATCGGCATCCTCGGCGCCGGCCGGCAAGGTGATGCAGGCGCGAATCTGGGCCACCAGCGCACCGATCTCGGACTGGCTGAGCGTCGCCGAGCGGCCATCCTCCCGACCGAGCGTCGGCTCGCCGCCCGCACCGGTGGTGGCGCCGCGCGATTCCTCGTTGTTGATGAGGTTGGCGACTTCATCGGCGAGCTTGGTGGCCTCGTCGGCCTTTGCCTGCTCGATCCGCTTCTTCTCCTCGGCGGCCTTGCGTTTCTTTTCTTCCTCGGCCTTCTTCTTGTCAGCTTCGGCCTTGGCCTTTTCGTCGGCCTGCTTCTGCTTTTCGGCCTGCTGCTGCTTCTTGAACTCGGCACGCTTCTGCTCGAGCGAAGCGGTGTGCGTCCGCGGCTTTGGCGCACTCTCCGCCGGATTGGGGGCTTCGGGTGTAGCTACCGGCGTCGGTTCGGCCGGGGTCGGCTCTTCGACCGGCTCGGGGACCGGCTCAGGTTGCGGCTCGACCACCGGGCGCGGCGCTGGGGTCGGCGCCACTTCCGGTTCGGGCTCAACCACCGGTTCGGCCGCCGCCTCGGGCGCCGGAGCGGTCTGCTCGGTGGGCGCCGGGGTCGGATCCGGATTGTCCATCGGGGTCGGCTGGTCTTCCTGGGTGTTGCCGGTCGGCTGCGCCAGCTCCGCCGGCTTTTCCGCCTCGACGATCGACGGCGCCTCGGTCTCGACCACCGTGCTGTCGAGCGTACCCATGCGGATATTGGCGAAGTCGGTAACCGAGATCAGGTCGACGGCGATCGACTCTACCGGCTCCGGATCCATTGGTCGTCCCATGCCGATGCCGACGACCGCGAGAACGATCAGCCCGACATGCCCGATGGTGGAAACCGTGAACCCGGTGCGCATCAGCTCACTGGTCCTGTTGCTGCGCGGCCTGTTCCGTGATGAGCCCGATCTTGGCGTAGCCGGCGCCCGACAACGCGCCCATCACCTGCATCACCGAGCCGTAGTTCGCCGCCAGATCGCCGCGCACATAGATCCGGTCCTCGGTGCCGTTGACGGCCACCGCGGCAACCTGCGCGGCCAGATCCTCGAGCGTCACCGGATTGTCGCCGAGAAAGATCGCGCCTTCGTTGGTAACCGAGACGGTGATCGGCTTCTGCTCGGTGTTGAGCTGCTTGGCCTGCGTCTGCGGCAGCTCGATCGGCACGCCGACCGTCATCAGCGGCGCCGCCACCATGAAGATGATCAACAGCACCAGCATCACGTCGACCATCGGCGTGACGTTGATCTCGCTCATCGGCTTGGAACCGCCGCCACGCCGCCGGCCACGACGGCGTCCGCCGCCACCGCCGCTGGATACTGCCATTGCCATCAGCGAGCACCCCGCGCTTCGAGCTGCCGGCTGAGGATGGTGGAGAACTCGTCGGCAAAGCCTTCGAGCCGGCCGATCAGCTTGTTCGCGTCACCCGAGAGCTTGTTGTAGGCGATAACCGCCGGGATAGCGGCGAGCAGGCCAAGTGCGGTGGCAAACAGCGCTTCGGCGATCGGCCCGGCGACCACGCTGAGATTGGTGCTCGATGCGGCCGAGATGGCCGTAAATGCGTTCATGATGCCCCATACCGTGCCAAAGAGGCCAATGAAGGGCGAGGCCGAGCCGACAGTAGCGAGGAAACCGAGGCGCTTCTCGAGGTTCTCACTCTCGCGGCTGATCGCCACGTCCAGCACCTTGTCGAGACGACCCTGCACGCCGACGAACGAGGATGCGTTCTGTTCGTGACTGCGCTTCCACTCCTTCATCGCCGCGACGAACACCGCGCCCAGCCCCATCGAGGGCTTCTCGCTCATCTGCTGGTAAAGTTCCTCGAGCGACTGGCCCGACCAGAACACCCGCTCGAAGCGGTTCATCTCGTTCTTGGCGCGCGCATACAGCATGGACTTGTCGACGATGATCGCCCAGCACCAGACCGAGGCGGCGAGCAGCCCGATCATCACCGTCTTGACGACGAGGTCCGCCTGCCAGAACAGTGCCCAGATTGAGAGGTCGGCATGCGGAGCGACCGTGCCGACTGCATCCATGGCTTCCATGTAAGGGTCCTTCTCAGTCCGGCCCCGACGACCGAAACCTGATCGTCGGGTCGATGCGGTTCAAATTTGTCAAATTTAAGAGAAAAGCCCGGTTTTCCGGACCTTTGGCAGCGCTGCTGGTGCACTGCCTTACTTATGGTCAAGCAAGTGTTAACAAAGCGATTCCTCGCGTTTGTGTGATCGCGGCAGATCGGCGCAGCGCAACCCTACGGTTGGTAATGCGTTCATCCCCAGGCCGCCCGTTCTGGGGGTTCGCGGTCGTCCCACAACAAGCACAAACAACGAAAGGGAGATCCCCATGCATCTCAACCTGAAGAGCACGCTGCTCGCCTCTGCCGCCATCCTGGCATTTTCGGCCATGCCGGCGTTCGCCGAGCAGTTGAAGTTCAGCGCAGAGCTGACCGGCGCTGCCGAAGTGCCGCCGACGGATTCGACCGCGACGGGCAAGGTGGAAGCGACGTTTGATACCGACTCCAAGGTCTTCACCTGGACCGTCACCTATGACGGCCTGAGCGGGGATGCTACCGGCGCTCACTTCCACGGCCCGGCTGCCGAGGACGCCAATGCCGCTCCGGTCGTGCCGCTTGCCGACCCGCTGGCCAGCCCGATTAACGGCAACGCCACGTTGACCGACGAACAGGCCACCCAGCTGCAGGGCGGCTCCTGGTACTTCAATCTGCACACGGCAAAGTTCCCGGATGGCGAAATCCGCGGACAGGTAAAGCCCGCTGCGATGTAGGACGTCAGTCTGACGCCAATCCTTGGGGTCGCTGGTTCGCTGGCGGCCCTTTGTTACGCCTTAAGCAGATCCACCAGTTCGCGGGGCATCCGGGCTACCCCGCCGCTGGTCTTGATTGCCACCACCTGCACCGCGGCCCGGGTGATCTCGACGCCAGCGAGGCTGATTGACTGCACCAGGTTGAGCCGCGCCGCGGTGAGCGAGGCGACCTCGGTCGTCACCTCGAGCAGGTCGTCGATATGCGCCGCCGCCTTGAAGTCGATGCTCATGCTGCGCACGGCGAAGGCGATGCCGTCCTTCACCAGTTCCGAGTGATGCACGCCGCGTTCCCTGAGGAACTCGGTCCGGGCCCGCTCGAAGAAATGCAGGTACGCCGCATGATAGACATTGCCGGAAAAGTCGGTGTCTTCGTAGTAGACGCGGGCGGTGAAATGGCTGCTGGTCATAGCTCGTTCACGACGACATGGATCGGATGCGGCTCCAGCTCTATCATGCCGCCGCGCAGCTCCACCGGGAACAGCGGCATCGCTGCCAGGGTCTTCGCATCATTGCGGACCCATCTGAACTCGAGCGTTGCACCGCCGTCGGCGACCTGGTGGCAGACCGCATCGGTCGAAAACGGAAAGCTCGGCGGAATCTCAGCCGGGTAGTAGAACCCCATCTCGTGGATCACCCGGCCGTCATAGCGGAACAGGTCCTCCATCACGATGGCGAGGGGGCCGATCTTCCCTACGACGCCCAGTTCCTCCTCGAGCTCGCGCGCCAGCGCCTCGGAACTGATCTCGCCCATCTCGACCCGCCCACCGGGAAGCGCCCAAGAGTCCTCGGTAGTCGCTCGGTGTATCAGCACATGTCCCTCGCGACGGATGATCGCCGCAGCGCGGAACTGGAACCGCGTCGTGCCGTGGTCGAACGAGATCATCCGGCGGCTCACTCCTCGCCCGGCTCCTCGAACAGGCTGCCCTGCATGCCGACAAAGCCCTGCGGCACGCTGATGCCCATATGCTGGAACGCCAGCGCGGTCAGCATGCGGCCACGCGGCGTGCGCTGGATGAAGCCCTGCTGGATCAGGTAGGGCTCGACGATTTCCTCGAGCGCGTCGCGCGGTTCCGACAGCGCCGCGGCGATGGTCTCGATCCCCACCGGGCCGCCGCCGTAGAAATCGGCGATCACCTTGAGGTAGCGTCGGTCGAGTTGGTCGAGCCCGCGCGCATCGACGTCGAGCCGCAGCAGCGCCTTGTCGGCGACCGAGCGGGTAATCTCCTTGGCGCCATCGACCAGCGCGAAATCGGTGACCCGGCGGAGCAGCCGGCCGGCGATGCGCGGTGTGCCGCGCGAGCGGCGGGCGACTTCCATCGCCCCATCCGGCGCCATGCCGATGCCGAGCAGGCGGGCGCCGCGCTCGACGATCTTCACCAGCTCTTCGGGCGTGTAGAAATTCAGCCGGATCGGAATGCCGAAGCGGTCGCGCAGCGGCGTGGTCAACAGCCCCGCCCGGGTCGTGGCGCCGACCAATGTGAACTTCGCGAGGTCGATGCGCACCGAACGGGCCGCCGGGCCCTCGCCGATGATCAGGTCGAGCTGATAGTCCTCCATCGCCGGATAGAGCACTTCCTCGATCGCCGGGTTGAGCCGGTGGATCTCGTCGATGAACAGCACGTCGCGTTCTTCGAGATTGGTGAGCAGTGCCGCTAGATCGCCGGCCTTGGCGATCACCGGCCCCGAGGTCGCGCGGAACCCGACCCCGAGTTCGCGCGCCACGATCTGCGCCAGCGTCGTCTTGCCCAGCCCCGGCGGGCCGACGAACAGCACGTGATCGAGCGCCGTGCCGCGCTGTTTGGCGGCCTGGATGAACACCTCGAGATTGGCCCGCGCCTCGGCCTGCCCGATGAACTCGGAGAAGCCGGAGGGTCGCAGCGAAACGTCGAGCGGGTCATCGCGACCGGCCTGGGCCGAGGTGAGGTCGGTCAAAGCTTCAGCATCCGCGCCGCGATGAGGCCCAGAGCCAGGAGCAGCTTAGCTTCCCGCTCGTGGTCGGTGAAGCCGCCGAAGCCGTCGACGGGGCCGGCAAACAGGTCTTCGTCACCTGCGTCAGGGTAGCTAACAGACATTCCGCCCCACCGCACCCGGATGTAGCCGCATGGCGCACCACCTTTCGTGATCTCATACTGTTCCGGCGCATCCCTGCAGGTAAGCGTGACGGTCAGCCCTAGTTCGTTTGCGACAAGCATTACCGCGTCGGGGATCACCAGAGGGTCCACCTTCGGGAGTATGAGCGTCTCAAGATTCTCGATGGCAGAAGGCATGTTACTAACCCATAGGCGGGGGGTTCAGGCTGGCGTTCATATCTTGTCTCGCGTCCCGACCCGCGAGCCGATGACCATTATCGCTATGTACTGAATGGCCAGCCAGGGAAAGGTGGTTACCAGTTCGAAGAAGCGAAGCCCGTCCCGTTTAAACGAAGGGCCTGATGGCAACCAATCGAACCAGCCCCACGAGACTGAGACTGTCCCGATCAACACTGCCACGCTCAGCGGCAGCAGGATGAGGTGCTCCCATAGGCCAATCGGTGCCCGAACCGCCGAACGCAGAAGAACAGCAAGGCACCAGAACGCGTAAAGCACCGAGCTTGGGAATAGATAGGACAGCGCCGAAGCCGTGGGACCATGGATCACCAAATCGATGAAGTTCAGAATGGTAGGCCCCGTCACCAGCAGCATGGCGAACAGGACGAAGATGCCAATCAGGCGGTCCCGCGGTCCTGCGCCGCCAATCACGAACTGAGCTCCCGGAGCCCCAGCCGGATCAGTTTGTCCGTCGGCACGTCATCGCCCTCTCGGCCGACGACCCGCGCCACGGCGGCTGATGCCTGCGCGCTCGAATAGCCGAGGTTGGTGAGTGCCGAGACCGCGTCGGCGACATTGCCTGCGGCGACCCCTTCGCCCAGCGCCGCCTGCAGGCCCAGCACGCCGGCATCGATTGCTCCCGCCGGCGCCTTGCCCTTGAGCTCGGTGACGATGCGGACCGCCAGCTTGGGGCCGACGCCGTTGGCGCGGCCGACCATTGCCTTGTCCTGCAGCGCGATAGCGCTGGCGAGCTCCGATGGGGTGAGGACGGAAAGGATGGCAAGCGCCACGCGGCTACCCACGCCCTGCACCGTCATCAGCGTGGTGAACCAGGCTTTCTCGGCCTCGGTGAAGAAGCCGTAGAGCCGGATCATGTCCTCACGGACGATCATCTCGGTATGGACCACCGCCGCGTGGCCGACCTGCGGCAGCGCCGCCAGCGTCTTGGCCGAGCAGAACACTTCGTAGACCACGCCGTTGACGTCGAGATGCGCAAAGTCGTCGCCGAAGCCGTCGACCATGCCCTTGAGTTTGCCGATCATGCAGGAACACTCAGCTTGCGGATGGCGCGATGGTGGGCGTGACAGACCGCGATGGCCAGCGCGTCGGCCGCATCGGCGCCCTTGAATGATGCCGTGGGGAGCAGGATCTTGATCATCATCTGGATCTGCGCCTTCTCGGCGTGGCCGGTGCCGACCACCGATTTCTTGACCAGGTTGGCGGCGTACTCGCCGACCGGCAGCCCACGCAGAGCCGGCGTCATCAGCACCACGCCGCGCGCCTGCCCCAGTTGCAGCGCCGAGCGCGCGCCGGCGGAAACGAAGGTTTCCTCCACCGCCGCCTCCTCGGGTGCATACTCGTCGAGCACCGCCGTGATGCCGCGATGCAGCGCCACCAGCCGGTCGGCCAATATCCCGTCCACCGGCGGCGTAATCGTCCCGCAGGCGATGAAGCTCAGCCGGTTGCCGTTGCTCTCGATGATGCCCCAGCCGCAGCGCCGCAGCCCCGGATCGATCCCGATGATTCGCACTGTTTCAGCCATTTCGAAGCTTTAGGTCAGGAGCCGGACCCTACCAAGTGCTTTGTGAACGAAACAGAAACACTGCACCGATTTAGCTGCGATCCGCATGAGCGAATTAATCAGCATTCAAGCATTCGTCCCTTAAGCGGGGGCACTCGCTCCGGGGGACACGGAAATGAAGACCCATGCACTGCCACGTTCCGAATGGCGCATCGCCTGGCAGCGCACGGCCCTGATCCTGGTCGCGTCTACCGTCGGGTCATGGGTCATGTCCAATCTCGTCATGATGTCCCTCAACCAGGGGATGAACACCGTCGGCACCGTGCTGGCCCTCGCCATGCCCACCGCGCTGGGTGGCCCGGTCCTGCTGTTCCTGCAGGTACGCTCGGCGCAGTTGCGCGATGCCAACCGCAGATTGGAATTGCTCGCCTCCACCGACTGGTTGACCGATTGCCTCAACCGCCGCGCCTTCACCTCGCGGGTCAGCTCGAGCCTCGGCCAGACCGATGGCTACGGCACGCTGCTGGTCATCGATGCCGACCACTTCAAGACCGTCAATGACCGCTTCGGCCACGAGCGCGGTGACGAGGTGCTGCAGCTGATCGCCGGCGCCATCCGCGACAGCGTGCGTGACGGCGATCTGGTCGGCCGCATCGGCGGCGAGGAATTCGGCGTGTTCCTGAGGGATGCCGGGCACGACGTCGCCAGCGGCGCCGCCGAGCGCATCCGCGCGGCGGTGAACGCCCTGTTCGTGACTTCGGAGGGCATGGTGCAGCGGCTTTCGGTCAGCATCGGCGGCGCCGTCTGCGCCGGCGACTCCGGTTTCTCGGAGCTGTTCCGGATCGCCGACCGCCGCCTCTATGAAGCCAAGCACGGCGGACGCAACCGCGTCGAACTCGGACGCAATGCCGGCGATGCCGACCTTGCGGCAATGAGCGCCGCGATCCGCTGACCGCAGCCCCAAGACGACAGGTCGGCGCCGATAGATAGGCGGCGAAAGATAAAATCCAATCCGGTGGCTTGAGGCGATTTCAACTCGCCCCGCCTACTGTTCCGGCCCTCTGCGCAGAAGTGCTGAAGGGACGCGAGTCTTGGATTTTTCACCCACCGGATGGGGCCGCGTCTTCCTCTGGACCGCACTTGGTGCTGCCGGCTGCATTGCCGTCTCGCTGTTCGTGGACTCGTTCAACTTCCACAGCCTCGCCCCCGATGACCTGCGCTGGTCGATCATGCTCGACGTGCTGGTGCCGCTCGGCCTCGCCGGCCCGATCCTGTTCTTCCTGCTGAGCAAGCTGCGCGAACTGGCGATTACCCATGAGCTGCTGCGCCGTTACGCAGCAACCGATGCGCTGACCGATCTGCTGAACCG
This sequence comes from Devosia sp. GW821-FHT12F11, assembly GCF_058806655.1. NCBI lineage: Bacteria > Pseudomonadati > Pseudomonadota > Alphaproteobacteria > Hyphomicrobiales > Devosiaceae > Devosia > Devosia sp. GW821-FHT12F11. The sequence goes on along the minus strand of NZ_JBXAPX010000006.1, from coordinate 324,346 downwards.
GGGCGCCTTCACCCGCGCGGTCGAGGAAGCCCTGGCAGATGCGCGATTCGCTGAAGACGGCATGCGCGGCACGCTTCTGGTGATCGACGCCGACAACTTCAAGGCGATCAACGATACCTATGGCCATGAGCAGGGTGACGCCGCGTTGCGGCTGATCGCCACCTCGATCCGCGCCGTGCTGCGCTCCGCCGACCTCATCGGGCGGATCGGTGGGGAAGAGTTCGCGGTGTACCTGCCCGGCACCACCCTGCTGATTGCCGAAGCAGTCGCCGAGCGCCTGCGGCGCGCGGTGCACGGGGCCGCGTTCGCGCCCGAAGGCAAGCCACACCAGCTGACGGTGAGCGTCGGCGGCGCTGTGTACGATCGCTACCTGCCCTTCGCAGAACTGTTCCGGCTGGCCGACCAGCAGCTCTATGCGGCCAAGCAGAATGGACGCAACTGCATCGCAGTCACGTCCATCGCGCACTACGAAACGCTGCCGGCCGCTGCCGCTTGATCCGTCGCGGTGGTGGCCACCTCGACGAGGAAGCCACCGGGTGCCGGGCAGTAGAACGTCGTCGTTCGGGCACCGCCGCGGCTGAACTGCTGCACGTCACCTGGATCGCAGTCGGCAGCGACGAGTTCGGCATGCTTCAGCTGGACCTCGGCAACGCTGCCGACGAAGAAGCCGACGTGGAAGTTCTTGTGATAGCTGGTCTCGGCCTTGCCGGTCGCCATGAAGTTGAGGACGAAGCCGCCCTCGCCCACAAGGACGACGAAGTTGTCGTGGGCTTCTCCGACAATGGCGAAATCGAAATGCCGGGTGAAGAACTCGGCAGCCGCGCGCACATCGGCGACGGCGAAATTAGCGTGATTGAACTGCATGGTGATGTCCTGATGAGCGTGGTGGAACGGTCGAGCGACCGGCTCCGTGACGCACGCGGCATGAGGGCATGTAGCTGGCAGTGATTGCATCGACCCATATCCCAACAAGCAGCGGGCGCCCGGGATCGGACGCTCGTCGGCTTGCCGTGGGTCCTTCGCCTCTAGAGCGAGATCAGGAAAAAGTTGCAGACTTTTCCGGTTCGATCTCGCGACCAATCCTGGTCTAGCGGCGGGACAATCTCCCTCGCGGGAGGGCCGGACTCACCTTAACCGGCCTACGTTTTTTCGGCGTAACGAGCCCGAACTATTGCCCGGGCCCGAATTTGTCAAACCAAGCCGCCCTTAGGCGGCGTCGATCTCGAAGTCGAAGCCGCTCTTAGGCGGCGTCGATCTTCGCCATGTCTTCGTCGGAAATATCGAAGTTGCTGTAGACGTTCTGCACGTCGTCGTCCTCTTCGAGGATGCCGATCAGCTTGAGCAGCGTCGCACCCTTTTCCGCGTCGACCGGCACTTCGTTCTGCGGCTTGAAGATGAACTTGGCCGATTCCGCTTCGCCCAGCACCTTCTCGAGCGCCGCCGCCACTTCGTTCAGCTGTTCGAACGAGGTGTAGATCCAGTGGCCGTCTTCGTCGCTTTCGACGTCATCGGCGCCGGCCTCGATGGCCGCTTCCATCACCTTGTCTTCCGAACCGGCGGTGGCCGGGTAGAAGATCTCGCCGACGCGATCGAACATGAAGCCGACCGAGTTGGTTTCGCCGAGCGCGCCGCCGTTCTTGGAGAAGGTCGAGCGCACGTTCGAAGCGGTGCGGTTGCGGTTGTCGGTCAGCGCCTCGACGATAACGGCGACGCCGCCCGGGCCATAGCCCTCGTAGCGGATCTCTTCGTAGTTCTCGCCGTCATTGCCCGCTGCCTTCTTGATGGCGCGCTCGATATTGTCGCGCGGCATCGACTGGGCGCGAGCGTTCTGCACCGCGAGGCGCAGGCGCGCGTTGAACGCCGGATCGGGCATGCCGAGCTTGGCGGCGACGGTGATTTCACGGGCGAGTTTCGAAAACACCTTCGAGCGAGCCGCGTCGGACTTGCCCTTGCGGTGCATGATGTTCTTGGCGTGTGAATGGCCGGCCATGCGGTCACCCCTGTTTCTGGCATGTGTGGCAATGGTGGTGGGCGGTTATAGGGGCGGCGGGGCGGAAAATAAAGTGCGCGTGACGCGTAACGCTTCGGTCGGCTCGACGATGACCACAGGCACAACATTATCCGTGGTATTGGCGGGTTTTATAACATGAACCCGCGATAAATGCGGATATCAGCACACATTCAGCCCTGAGACCCTATCCCTGTCCATCAGCGCGGCATTGGGGCCGCCAGCAGGAAGAGCCTGAGATGGACGCATTTAAGAGATTTTCGCTGGCCTTGATGGCCGCGGTAGTGGTGGCCGGCGCGACGCCGGCCTTCAGTCAGACACGGGATACGCGGCCGACCGAACCGGATCGGCCGACGATCGAACAGAAGGAGAAGGACAGCTCCGAGGAGCGCGCCAACCCGGCGCAGCCTGGCCGGCTGCCCAAGGGCTCGCCTGGGATGCTGTGCAAGTTGACTTGGGATGACGATGAGATCGTCGGGGTGCTGGTGACGAACGATACCGGCAAGCTGATCCCGGCCGGCACCATAGTCACCGTCTATGTGCAGCCGGGTGGCATCCAGAAGCAATACAAGGTAACCGCCGACTGGTACCCCGGCCAAGCAATGGACATCGCTATCGATATCGGCGGCGTCGATGCCATTGCGGCCTGCTCCATCAAGCTCAAGCCAGAGCGGGACAGCAAGCAGTTGCCGCAGCCGGCGGAGGACACCCCCTGGTATCTCGCCGGCAAGGTGGAGTTCAAATGTGCGGTGAACTGGAACAATTCCGTGGAGCCGGCGCAGCTCTACATTGGGCTCCAGAACAGTGGAAACGTGACGATACCGAAGGGTACCAAGATCGTCTTCGTCCTGCCGTCAGGCGAATGGATGACCTATGAGCTCAAGAAGGACTGGCTCCCCGGCGAGGTGTTCAAGTTGCCGCTGCCCTATTCCAATGAGCGAGGCGACTTCTACGGCCACTTGCCGAGCGGCCAGAAGTGCACCTTCACCAAGGTTGAGACCGGAGAGACCGGGCCAGCTGTGGAGGAACAGGGATCGGTACCGCAGATCGACCCGTCCAAGGTGCCGTAACGGTCAGAACGCCGGCTCGACCTGGGCCAGCGAGCCACCGACCCTGAGCGGCGACAGCTTGGCGACGAGACCGGTCCTCGGATCGGTCTCGATCGCGATACCGCTCAGCGTCGCCTCGCCTTCGGCCGGGGTGAAGCGGCCGGTGGCGATGCCGGTGAGGAAGCGGTTGAGTGGCTCGTCGACCTCGACTCCGATCACCGAGTCGTAGTCGCCGCACATGCCGGCATCCGCCATCAGCGCCGTGCCGCCCTTGAGGATACGGTGGTCGGAGGTGGGAATGTGCGTGTGGGTGCCGACGACAAGGCTGACCTTGCCATCGAGGAAATGCCCCATCGCCTGGATTTCCGAGGTCGCCTCGGTATGGAAATCGAGGATGATCGCGTCGGCCTGCTCGCCCAGCGGACACGCGGCGACGGCCGTCTCCACCGCTCGGAACGGATCATCGACCGGGTCCATGAACACCCGGCCCTGCGCATTGATCACCAGCACGCGGTGCCCGGCGCGGCTCTCGTAGAGGTTGGCGCCGCGCCCCGGCGTGCCGGGCGCCAGGTTGATCGGCCTGAGCAGCGTCGGTTCGCGAGCGATGTAGGTGAGCGTGTCGCGCTGGTCGAAGGCATGGTCGCCCAGCGTCACCACATCGGCGCCCGCCGCCTTGATTTCGGTAAAATGCCCCTCGGTGAGGCCGCGCCCATGGCTGGCGTTCTCGCCGTTGATCACCACGAAATCGAACTTGTGCTTGTCGACCAGCCCGGCGAGGCGGTCGGAAACGGCATCGCGGCCGGCTTTGCCGACCACGTCGCCCAGGAACAATACTCTCACGTAACCGGCGCCTTTTTGTCGAAGTTGCGCACGCCATGCTCGGTGACGATGGCATCGAGCGGCACATCGTGCGCCTCGCGCGGGATCAGATCCACCTCCTGCAGCGCGAAGGCGAAGCCGATCAGGCGGGGGCGTTTGCTGAGCGTCGCCAAAGTGCGGTCATAGTAACCGCCGCCATAGCCGAGCCGGGTGCCATGCTTGTCGAAGCCAAGCAGCGGCATGATGATGACATCGGGTTGAGCGCGCGGCGCCTCCTCAGGCGGCGCCAGCGTGCCGAAGCCCGCTTCGTAGAGCGGAGCGCCATCTTCCCAGATCCGCAATTCGAGCGGTTGCTCGTCGCCCAGCACCACCGGCAGGCAGACCGGCTGGCCGGCATCCATCAGCCGGGCCACCACGGATTTCACATCCATCTCGTCACGGATCGGCCAGTAGCCGGCGACCACTTCGCCCTTGTTGAGCGGCACGCCTTCAAAGAAATGCTCGGCGGCCGCCTTGGCGGCGTCGCTGCGCAGCGACGGGTGGAAAGCAGCCCGCTTCTTGTGCGCCACAGCGCGCAGCGCCGCTTTCGCCTCTTCGATCTTTGCGTCGCTCATCGGGCTTTCTGGAAGCGGGATCCGGAAAAATTGCAGGCTCTTGCGGTTCGATCCCGCAACTCGGAATACCGAGGAATTCAGGTGCCGCCCTGGCCGTGGGATACAGATCCTGGGAACCTACTTACGTAGGTGGGCGCCGTATGTCCGAACCCACGGGTCCGGTCAGGTACAGCTCCCTTTAGGATCAGTACGGCCCCAGGGAAATAAGATCCAACACGCACCGGGCAGCACCGCCAATATAGGGTCCCTCTGCCACCAACGCCAAGCGCTTCTTTCCTTTTCCACGTCCCGCGCGGAGCGAGATCAGGAAAAGTTGCAGACTTTTCCGGTTCGATCTCGCGACCAAACGAAAATTTAGGGCGGGAGTGCGATTCAACGAAACGCGATCCTGCCCTATATCACTGGGACGTCGGGCACGGGGCAGCGCATGGTTTCACAGATCCTCCTGGTGATGATCGCAGCCATTGCGGTCACCATCTTTGCGGAACGGCGCAACATCCAGGCGCCGCTGCTGCTGGCGCTGGTCGGCCTCGCCGCTTCGTTCATCCCTGGCCTGCCGCGGCTGGAGCTTGAGCCCGAGATCATCCTCACCGTGGTGCTGCCGCCCCTGCTCTATTCGGCCGCAACCGAGTTCTCGTTCATCAGCTTCATCCGGCGGCTGCCCTCGATCATCAACCTGGGGGTGATCCTGGTGCTGGTGACCACCTCGGTGGTGGGCGCGGTATCGGCCTCGATCATTCCCGGCATGACGCTGGCCGTGGCGACGGTGCTTGCCGCCGTCGTCTCGCCACCGGACGCGGTGACCGCCGTCGCGGTCGGCCGCAAGCTCGGGCTCCCCAGCCGGATGATGACCGTGCTGAAGGGCGAGAGCCTGATCAACGACGCCGCGGCGCTGACCCTGTTCGCCTTCGCCACGGCGACGGTAACCGGCCGCCATCTGTTCATCGACAACGGCTTTTTCTACTTCATCTACGCCGTGGCCGTCGGCATCGTCATCGGCATGGTGATCGGCGCCATCGTCCACCGCACCCGGCTGCGCATGAGCAACGCCTCGCTGGTCACCGTGCTCTCCGTGCTGGTGCCGTTCGCCGCCTACCTCGTGGCCGAAGAAGTGGGGGCGTCAGGTGTTCTCTCGGTGGTCGCCGCCGGTTTTTCGCTGGGGCACAATTCCACCGAAGCTGGCTATGCCGCCCGCATCCAGGAGCGCCAGTTCTGGCGCACCGCCGATGCGCTGCTCGAGGCCTTCGTCTTCGCCTATATCGGCCTGCAGATGAGGTTCGTCATCGAGGAGGCGACGGCCACCGGCTTCAGCCTGATCGAACTGCTCGGACTGTCGCTGATCGTCCTCGTGGCAGTGATCCTCGTCCGCATCGGCTGGGTGTTCGGCACCGGTTTCGTCTCACGCTGGCAGACCCGCCGGGTGCGCGAGTCCATTGCCCGCATGGAGGCGGGCGAGAAACCGCCGCGACGGTTCGGCCGGCGTGACGGTCGCTTCGAGCGTCGCCGGGAGGTGCTGCGACAGGGCGGATACGATGTCCCCGAGCCGTTCAGCTGGCAGGAGAACCTGGTGATCTCGTGGACCGGCATGCGCGGCGTGGTCACCCTCGCCGCCGCCGCCGGTATTCCGCTGGTGACGCTCTCGGGCGACGCTTTCCCCGGCCGCGACCTCATCCAGTTCGTCGCCTTCGCGGTGACGATCGGCACGCTGCTGGTGCAGGGCCTGACTCTCCCCTGGCTGATCGGCGTGCTCGGCATCTCCGACCCGGCTGAAGACAAGTATCGCGCCAGCCAGCACGCCATCGCCCGCGACATCGCCGACGCCGCCGGCCGCGCCGCCATCACCACCTTCCGCGATGGCCAGACCGATCCGAAAGCCCGCGCCGCCGCCGAGCAGATGCTGAAGCGCGCCAGCGTCGAAGACGCCGCCGAGCGCCAGTCGCATACCGAGCACGACTCCATGGTGCTCGAGCTGGGCCGCGCCGTGCTGGAGGCCCGCCGCACCGCGCTGGTCGCCGCCCGCGACGAGCGCAAGCTCGACGACGAGGTGCTGCGCGAAATCATGGAAGAGATCGACCTGCAGCAGGCGGTACTGGCGAATTGGGAACCGGGGCGGTTCAGCGGCTGAGGCCGATGCGCACAACACCGATAACCGCGACAACTGCACGGTAACGCCTGCCGACTAGCTTGGGGCTGGAAGGAGACGACCGATCGCCACGCAACCGCCGAGCCCGGACTCCCAGCTGGCACAGGCGCGCCGTCTCGGCCGCGCCGGCGAGCCGGCTGCTGCGCTGGCCATCGCGCGGCAGGTGGCCGAGGTCTCCACCGACCCCGCCACCCGCCTCGCGGCGCTGCTGCGGGTCGGCTGGCACAGCCTGCAACTGGGCGAGGCGAACGACGGGCTGGCCGCTGCCGTACAGGCCCGCCGGCTGGCCGAAGACCTGGGTGATGAGGATCGCCGCGCGGCGGCGCGCTCGCTGGGCGCCTGGCTTCTGCTGGAGGTCGGGCTGACGGACGAGGCCTATCTCGAAGCCGATGCGGCGGTGGCGCTGGCGGAGTCGGACGGCAAGCCGCTGACGCTCGCCCATGCCCTCAACACCAAGGGAATGGCGCTGCTCTACTCCCAGCACCCCGATCTGGCCGAGCAGCATTTCCGCTGGGCCGTAAAGGTCGCCACCGAGATCGGAGACGAATCCTCGCTGTCGTTGTTCCTCAGCAATCTCGCCTACGCCCTGGCCGACCTCGGAGACCAGCGGGAACGGGAGGGCGACAGCAGTGGCGCGACTGCCCAGCGTGACCTCGCCGTGGACTTCGGGACCGCGGCGATCGATGCGGCGCGGCGCTGCGGCGATGGCTGGATGCTGCGGCTCGCGCTCACCAACACGGCCGAATATCTCGGCTTGCAGGGGCATCTTGCCATGGCGCGCGCCCTCCTGGCCCAGTGGCCGACCACTCCCGGCACACCCGGCGTGCGCGAGACTGCGCACCAGCTCTATACCGATGGCGAGTTGCGGATGCGCGAGGGCGACCTTGTGGGCGCCAGGCGGATGTGCGCCCAAGCCTATGAACTGGCCGAAACGACCGGGCATACCGACCATCAGATGAACAGCCTCAAGCGCCTCGCCGAGATCGCCGAACGGGACGGCGACATGACGGCGGCGCTGCGTTACTTCAAACGCTACCACGACACCTACCGCCGCAATGAAGGCGAGCAGGCGCGGCGGCGGGCGCAAGCGGCGGAGATCCATCTCGAAAGCCAGCACCACCGCGCCGAGGCCCAGCGGCTGGCTGTCGAGGTGCTGCGCGATCCGCTGACCGGCATCGCCAATCGCCGTGCCCTGGAGCAGCAATTGCAGGCGGTAGAGGGACAGCCTCACAGCATTGCCATTGTCGATATCGACCGCTTCAAGGCAATCAACGACAACCATTCGCATATGCTCGGCGACGACGTTCTCCGCCAGGTATCGCGCCTGCTGGATGCCGCGCCGGCGACGCTGGCGGCACGGCTGGGCGGCGAGGAATTCGCCCTGCTGTTCACCGGCAATGACAGGGATCACCACGCGGTCTGCGATGCGGTGCGTCGCGAGATCGAGGACTATGATTGGTCCCGGCTCGCGCCCGGTCTCGTCGTGACGGTGAGCATCGGCCTCGCCGCCACCGAAGCGGGCCAACAGGAGGCTGTGCTGGCGCGGGCCGATCGCCGCCTTTACGCTGCGAAATCGGCCGGCCGAAATCGCGTGGTCGCCGATGACGCGACGCCCGGAACCATAGCCGCCGCGAGCTAATGCCGCTGGCAATTCCTTTGTCTATTTCACGCTGCAGCCGAGCGATGGCAGCCGACTTCTCTCGCCGCTCTCTAATGAAATCGCGCACCAGATCGTTCGCATTGGCGTAGCGTCCCGTTGTAACCTCCTCCTCAACCCATTGCTTCAACTTGTCCGGCAGCGAGATGTTGATGGGGCCATGGCCAAGCTCCTTTGGCCGCGCTTGCCGATACCCGGCATCACGTCCTAGTTTCCCCCGATGCGCTGCAGACACCTGATCAGCCTCGGTGTGGCATTGGCGATCGCGGCCTTGAGCTGCGCCGTCCCGGCTGTCGAAAGCGATGCCGAACCTGCCAAACCCCGTTCCTGCTATGCTGCCGATCCCGCCGCGCCGGCCTGGACGGCGGTATGCATCCGGCAGGAGCAATTCTTTCGCGATACCTGTGGCGCGATCCAGCTGTTTGCCTGGCGCGAACAGTTACCGGTCGGGTATTTCGCTCGACTGATCTGGCAGGAGAGCCGGTTCGATCCGTTCGCGCTCAGCACCGCCGGAGCGCAGGGGATCGCGCAGTTCATCCCTTCGACGGCGCGTATCCGCGGGCTCCGCAACGCCTTCGACCCCAGCGAGGCGCTGGCGAAATCGGCCGAGTACCTGCGCTTTCTCACCGACAAGTTCGGCAACCTCGGTCTGGCCGCCGTCGCCTATAATGGCGGCGAGGGGCGAGCATCGGGCTATGTGAAGGGTGGCAGCTACCTGCCGGCCGAGACCCGCTTCTACGTCGAGATCGTCACCGGCCGCGATCCGGATGCCTGGCTGGCGGAGGTGCCGCCCGAAGTCGACTACGCCATCGGCAAGGACGAGCCATTCATCGACGCCTGTGTGAAGATGGCGGAGGTGGAGCGGGTGCCGAGCCTCGACCGGGTGCCGAGCGAATGGAAGCCCTGGGGCGTGCTCCTGGCACAGAACTTTTCGCAGGGCGTGGTTATCCGCCGCTTCGAACGAGTGCAGGCGAGCTACCCCAAGGTGCTGGGCAGCGAGAAGCTGATGCTGCTGATGGCTCGCAACCCCAATTTCGGGCCGCGGCTCAGGCACTACGCCATGATCGGCCGCGACAACCGCGGCGACGCCGATGCGCTCTGCGCGAAACTGCAGGCCGCCGGCGGCTCCTGCATCGTCAGGAAGAACTAGCTAAGCGCCCGCTGCGGCGCCGGTGTCGTCGATGGCGCTCGAGATCGCTTCGATCTTGCGCGCCGCTTCGTTGAGCCGCTTGGCGAACCGCCGCTCCAGTTCCTCGGCCTCGTGGGTCAGCGCCTCGCCCACCTGGGTGAGGTTGGCGACATCCTGCTTCAGCTCGATAATGCGGCGCTCGGCCTCGGCCAGTTCGTCGAGCACGGCGATGCCGGCCATCACCGTCAGCCGGTTGTCGCCGATCTCGCCGAACGTGCCCTTGAACTGGTCGATATGCTGGTTAAAGCGGTCGGCAAGACCGAGCAGGTGCTGCTCCTGGCCCTCTTCGCAGGCCATGCGGTATTTGCGGCCATTGATATCGACATTGACCTCGGGCATCTCAGCTATCCTTGTTTGGAGCCGTCTTGGGCCAGCACTTCGCGCACCGACTCCATGGCGACGACGAGGCGCCGCGCCACTTCCGCCGAGCTGTCGTCCAACCGCTTGGCCTTGGCGCTGACCTTATCGAGTTCCTGCGCCAGGCGCTGCCGCTCGCCCACCAGCTTCTGCGTGTCGGATTCGATCCGGCTATGCGCCCGCACCCGGCCATTGAGGCTGCGCACGCTCGCCTCGAGCCGTGCGAACGCCTTGTCCAGCCGGCTGGCGGCGGCTTCGTATCCATCCTCGGAGTGCTGCTCGGCCATCCCGACCCCCATCGCGAAAAAGGGCGATTCCGCTTGGCACTATAGCGCAAAGCTGGCGCGGCGTGGCAACGCCCCCCTCCGGGAGGCGACATTGACAGGTCAAAGGAACCTGCTAAGCGTCAACCCGCCTCGGCAGGAGGGTTCGAGGCGCCCGGATTTCCGGGCTTCTGTCCCTTAGCCGAGAGCACCCTGATGACCAACTCCGCCCAAGCCAATGAGATGGCCAACGCCATCCGTTCCCTCGCCATGGATGCGGTGGAGAAAGCCAATTCCGGTCATCCCGGCCTGCCGATGGGCGTGGCCGACATCGCCACGGTGCTGTTCACCAAGGTGATGAAGTTCGATCCGAAGAACCCCTGGTGGGCCGATCGCGATCGCTTCATCCTGTCGGCCGGCCACGGCTCCATGCTGCTCTACGCCTCGCTGTATCTCCTCGGCTACGAGGACATGACGATCGATCAGCTGAAGCAGTTCCGCCAGCTCGGCTCGAAAACCGCCGGCCATCCGGAATATCACTTCGCCCCGGGCATCGAGACCACCACGGGCCCCCTCGGCCAGGGCATCGCCAACTCGGTCGGCTTCGCCGTCGCCGAAGCCAAGCTCGCCGCCGAGTTCGGCTCCGACCTCGTCGACCACTATACCTGGGTGATCGCCGGTGACGGCTGCCTGATGGAAGGCGTGAGCCAGGAAGCGATCTCGCTCGCCGGGCACCTGAAGCTCAACAAGCTCGTGGTGATCTGGGACAACAACAACATCACCATCGACGGCCGCGTCTCGAACGCCGACTCGACCGATCAGATCGCCCGCTTCAAGGCCTGCGGCTGGAACACCATCGAGATCGACGGCCTCGACCAGGCCCAGGTCGAAAAGGCCCTGCTCGACGCCAAGAAGTCCAAGGACAAGCCGACCCTGATCGCCGCCAAGACCATCATCGGCTTCGGCGCCCCGACCAAGGCGGATTCGCACGGCGTGCACGGCTCGCCGCTCGGCGCGGCCGAGCTCGCCGGAGCCAAGCAGCAGCTCGGCATCGACTACCCGGCGTTCGAAATCCCGAGCCACACGCTCAATGCCTGGCGCGCCGCCGGCACCCGTTCCGAAAACGCCCGCGGCGATTGGGAAGGCCGTCTCGCTGCAGCCAAGCCCGAACTGCGCGCCGAGTTCGAGCGCCGCATCGCCGGTAAGCTGCCGGCGAACTGGAACGAGACCATCGAGACGTTCAAGGCCAAGCTCGTGGCCGACAAGCCGAAGGTCGCCACGCGCAAGTCGAGCCAGATGGCGCTCGAGGTGATCAACAAGGTGCTGCCCGAAACCATCGGCGGCTCGGCCGACCTCACCGGCTCGAACCTCACCAACACGCCCGAGACCCTGCCTTTCACCGCCACGGACCGCGCCGGCCGCTACATGCGCTACGGCATCCGTGAGCACGAGATGGCGGCGGCGATGAACGGCATCGCGCTGCATAAGGGCCTGATCCCCTATGGCGGCACCTTCCTGGTGTTCACCGACTATGCCCGCCCGGCCATCCGCCTCTCGGCCATCATGGAACAGAAAGTCATCTACGTGATGACCCATGACTCGATCGGGCTGGGTGAAGACGGCCCGACCCACCAGCCGGTCGAGCATCTGTCGACGCTGCGCGCCATCCCCGGCCTACTGGTCTTCCGGCCGGCCGATGCGGTCGAAACGCTCGAATGCTGGCAGCTCGCCATCGAGGCGGAAAAGCCCTCGATCCTGGCGCTCAGCCGCCAGAACCTGCCGGCGCTGCGCACCGAGACCGTCGCCGGCAACCCGTCGGCCAAGGGCGCCTATGTCATCGCCGGCGACAAGGACGCCGACGCGGTGATCTTCGCCACCGGCTCGGAAGTCACTATCGCCGTCCAGAGCCTGGAGCTGCTGAAGGCGCAAGGCATTTCGGCCAAGGTCGTGTCGGTGCCGAGCCAGGAGCTGTTCTATGCCCAGTCGCAGGAATACCGCGACAGCGTCATCGGCAAGCCCAAGGCCAAGGTGGCGATCGAAGCCGGCATCGAGATGAGCTGGCTGAAGCTGCTCGGCGACAAGGGCCGCTTCATCGGCATGCACTCGTTCGGCGCCAGCGCGCCGGCCGAGCAGCTCTATGAGCACTTTGGCATTACGGCGAAAGCCATAGTTGAAGCTGTCATGGCGCAGTTGTAAGAACCGCGCTCTTCTTCTCTCCTCCCTTAGAAGTCCCTGAAGGAGCCATCATGGCTGTACGCGTCGCAATCAATGGCTTTGGCCGCATCGGTCGCAACATCCTGCGCGCCATCGTCGAAAGCGGCCGCAACGACATCGAGGTCGTCGCCGTCAACGATCTCGGTCCGGTCGAAACCAACGCCCATCTGCTGCGCTATGACAGCGTGCACGGTCGTTTCCCCTATGAAGTGAAGGTCGAAGGCGATGTGATCACCGCCGGCAACCAGAAGTTCAAGGTGACCGCGGTCAAGGATCCGGCACAGCTGCCGCACAAGGAGCTGGGTGTCGAGATCGTGCTCGAGTGCACCGGCATCTTCACCAGCCGCGACAAGGCCGCTGCGCACCTCGCCGCCGGCGCCAAGAAGGTGATCGTCTCGGCCCCGGCCGAGAACGCCGACCTGACCGTCGTCTACGGCATCAACCACGCCCTGCTCGGCAAGGAGCACGTGGTGATCTCGAACGGCTCGTGCACCACCAACTGCCTCGCCCCGATGGCCAAGATCATGAACGACCTGGTCGGCATCGAGAAGGGCATGATGACCACGGTGCACAGCTACACCGGCGACCAGCCGACGCTCGACACCATGCACAAGGACCTCTACCGCGGCCGCGCCGCGGCGCTGAGCCAGATCCCGACCTCGACCGGCGCCGCCAAGGCGATCGGTCTGGTGCTGCCCGAGCTGAAGGGCAAGCTGGACGGTATCTCGGTCCGCGTGCCGACCCCCAACGTCTCGCTGGTCGATCTGAAGTTCCTCGCCAAGCGCAACACCACGCCGCAGGAAGTCAACGACGCGCTGATCGCCGCCGCCAACGGCCCGCTCAAGGGCATCATGACCTTCACCACCCACCCGCTGGTGTCGAGCGATCTCAACCACGATCCGCATTCGTGCACGATCCTGCTCGACCAGACCAAGGTGATTGGCGACAACTTCGTCAACATCATGGGTTGGTACGACAACGAGTGGGGCTTCTCGAACCGCATGGCCGACATGACGGCCGTGTTCGCCAAGACGCTCTAAATTGCCTCTCGAGCTCGACCTCCGCTGGCAGCCAGTCGGTGAGGTCGGGCTCGAACACTGCCGTGTCTGGGAGAATTCCGACGGCATCAATGTTCGCAGCGTACTGATCGGCGCATTCGAGGGCTTTGCCTGCGGCGCCCAGTACGACATCCAGCTTGCCGCCGACTGGACCTTCCGTTCTCTCACCCTCCGCCTGCAGGATGGCCGCGTGCTGCGCCTGCTCTCGAACGGGCTTGGCGACTGGAAGGTGAACGGCCAACGCGCCCCGGACCTTGAGGGTTGTGTCGATATCGACATCTCCGGTACGCCCTTCACCAACACCCTGCCGATCCGCCGGGCGAAGTTTGCCGATGGCGTGCCGCAGCAGTTCGTCATGGCATGGGTGCCGCTCGACAGCCTCGAGCCGTTCCGTGACGGCCAGATCTATACCCGGCTCGATCCCACCCACTACCGCTACCAGGCTGCCGATGGCAGCTTCGAGCGGGTCCTGACGGTGGACGAGGACGGTTTCGTGGTGGACTATCCGACGCTGTTCGGGCGGGTGATCGGATAATAATTGCTCAACCAGAACGATTGTAATTTCAACGATTTGGCCACGTTTGTGGCACCGCTGCACTTGTTGCCGATACGACGCCAACGCATAAGCGCTGCACGTCTGATTCATTGCCAAGGCTGATCCTGGGGATCGGCGCGGACGCCAGCCTCGTGCAGCATGCATCTGCGATCACGTCGGAGAACCATAATGAAGAACCAGGCCGTTGCGCTTGGCGCCGCGCTTCTGTTTACGGCCCCCCTTGCTACTCCAGCCCTGGCCGATCCCACGGGCTTCATCTCGATTGGCGCCGGGCCAGCGGGGACGGAGATCGACGCCGGGAGCAGCACCTTCAACCTCGATGGCTATGCCCTTGAAGCGCTGCTCAGTGGCGCGATCATGCTCACCCCGGTGCTCGGCGTTCAGGGCGACGTCCAGTTTACCTCGCGCACGCTCGAGGACTCGGGCGACGACATTACGACGAACAGCTTCGATGGGGCGCTGCACGGCTTTTACCGCGAGTCCGACAAGTTCCTCGTCGGTGGTTTCGTGCAGATCGGCCGCGACGACGTAAGCTACAACTCGGCGAGCGTAGGCACCATCGACCGCGCCTACGTCGGCGGCGAAGCCCAAGTGTACTTCGACAACCTGACACTGTACGGCCAAGCCGGCATGCAGCAGCTCGACTACGGCAACGGTTCTATGTCGATCGGCCTCAATGGCTGGTTCGCCAACGCCGAAGTCCGCTACTTCCTTACGCCCAACCTGCGGATCGAAGCTCGCGCCGGCTTCGACACGCTGGATTTTGAGATCGCGTCGGCGACGTTTGACACCGTAACCATCGGCGCCGGTGTCGAATACAAGCTCGACTCGCTCCCCATCTCGCTGTTCGCGAAATACGACTACTCGACCACCTCGGTCGACGCACCGATGAGCGATGACGCCACGATCGGCAGTCACCGCTTCCTGGTGGGCGCTCGTTTCGCACTCGGCGAGGACTCACTGCTCGATCGCGACCGCAGCGGTGCTTCGCTCCGTCCGGTGCAGGGCACGAACGGTTTCCTCGAGACATTCGGCGGTTTCGGCGGCGAGAACCCCTGATCAACGACGGGGCTGGTAAACTCAAGGGGCGCTCCTGCGGAGCGCCCCTTTGCATGCGACCGTCATCCACCGTTAATCTCTTCGTCGCCAAAGCGTTATGTCGGCGCGCTATTGTCCATGACCAGTTGATCCCTGATCCGGAGATCGGCCGGTGCGTGATATCGAACGGCTTCTCGTCGTCGCCAATGTCGTGGGGAGCCTCGCTCTGGGCGCCCGCCACGACGCCACCTGGTTCCTGATTCCGCTGGCGGCCTTCGGGCTCTATGTGGTGCTGGCCGATCGGGCGTTGCGCCGCCGCATCGGGCCGCGGCACTGGCCGAGCGAGGGCTTTGCCCGCTTCACCTTCAACACCAACCTCTACTTTGCGCTGCGCCATATCGGCATCGGCGCGCTGCTGTTCGCGCTGTCGGGCACCCTCGCGGGTCTCGTCGGCCTCTGACCTCCGCTGTTGCCCTTGCTGCAATCCTTGCTATAGCAGCGGCACCTCTCCCTAGCAGCGGATGCGTGCCATGCCGGCTTTCAAGACCCTCGACGATTTCGACCTTTCGGGAAAGCGCGTGCTGGTGCGTGCCGACCTCAACGTGCCGGTCGCCGACGGCAAGGTAACGGACGCCACCCGCATCGAGCGGCTGGTGCCGACTATCCGCGAAATCATCAAGGTCGACGGCAAGGCGATCATCCTCAGCCATTTCGGCCGCCCCAAGGGCAAGGTCGACCCGGAATTCTCACTCGAGCTGGTGGTGC
Source organism: Devosia sp. GW821-FHT12F11 (assembly GCF_058806655.1). Lineage (NCBI taxonomy): Bacteria > Pseudomonadati > Pseudomonadota > Alphaproteobacteria > Hyphomicrobiales > Devosiaceae > Devosia > Devosia sp. GW821-FHT12F11. Next base: position 308,616 of record NZ_JBXAPX010000006.1, on the reverse strand, counting down.
CCGCCGTCGCCGACGAGACCGGCCACCCGGTGGGCTTTATCGCCACCGACTGGACCGATGTGACGAAGGCCAAGCAGGCGATCGACGAGGCGCCTCCGGGCTCGATCCTCGTGCTGGAGAACACCCGCTTCCATCCGGGCGAAGAGGAGAACGATCCGGCGCTGGCGGCCCGCATGGCGGAACTCGGCGACATCTTCGTCAACGATGCCTTCTCCGCTGCGCACCGCGCCCATGCCTCCACTGAAGCGATCGCCCACCTGCTGCCCTCGGCCGCCGGCCGCGCCATGGAGGCTGAGCTCAAGGCGCTCGAGCAGGGGCTGGGCGCGCCGGAGCGGCCGGTAATCGCCATTGTCGGTGGCGCCAAGGTCTCGACCAAGCTCGACCTGCTCGGCAACCTGATCAACAAGGTCGACGGGCTGGTGATCGGCGGCGCCATGGCCAACACCTTCCTGCATGCCGGGGGGCTGGGCGTCGGCAAGTCGCTGGCCGAGAAGGATCTGGCGGAAACCGCCAACGATATCCGCGACAAGGCGGACGCGGCGCATTGCGCCATTATCCTGCCCATCGACGCCACGGTCGCCTGGCACTTCGAGGCCAACGCGCCGCACCGCTTCTATGGCGTCGATTCGATGGATCCCGAAGGCATGATCCTCGATGTCGGCCCGGGCTCGATCGAGCGCATCAAGGGCGCCATCGATGAGGCCAAGACCGTCGTCTGGAACGGCCCGCTCGGCGCCTTCGAGCTGCAGCCCTTCGATCACGGCACGGTCGAGATCGCGCAATATGTCGCGGCGCGCACCAAGGCCGGCAAGGTGGTCTCGGTGGCGGGTGGCGGCGACACCGTCTCGGCCCTCGCCCATGCCGGGGTGAAGGACCAGTTCACCTATGTCTCCACTGCCGGCGGCGCCTTCCTCGAGTGGATGGAAGGCAAACCCCTTCCCGGCGTCGAGGCGCTGAAGCGCTGATCCCCTCTTTCGTCTGATGACGAACGTCTAATACCTGAACGTCCAATCGAACTGCGCGGGCGGGTCTGGCATTGTGTCTCCATTGCACAAACGGAGACCCTCCCTCCCATGGCCTCGCTCAATGCAATCGCCAAAAAGCTCGTCGCCAGCGGCAAGGGCATCCTTGCCGCTGACGAATCCGAAGGCACCATCGCCAAGCGCTTCGCGCTGATCGGCCTGCCGGTGACGCTGGAAACCCGCCGCGACTATCGCGAGATGCTGTTCCGCTCCACCGACGCGATGACCGACTACATCTCGGGCGTCATCCTCACCGAGGAGACGCTGGAGCAGAAGGCCAAGGACGGCACACCCTTCCGCGACCTGTTCACCGCCACCGATGTGATCCCCGGCATCAAGGTCGATCGCGGCGCGCTGCCGATGCCCGGCAGCAAGGACGAAAAGATCACCGAAGGGCTCGATGGGCTGCGCCAGCGGCTAGCCCATTACGCCAAGCTCGGCGCTGGCTTCGCCAAGTGGCGAGGCGTCATTGCCATCACCTCCTACGCCCCCTCCCGCAACGGCATCCGCGCCAACGCCCATGCGCTGGCCCGCTACGCCATGTATTGCCAGGAAGCCGGCATCGTGCCGGTGGTCGAGCCGGAAGTGCTGGCCGATGGCGAGCCGGGCGATCACTCGATCCAGCGCTGCGAGGATGTGACCGGCGAAACGCTCGAGGCGGTGTTCAAGGAATTGCGCCTCGCCGGCGTCGACCTCTCGGGCATGCTGCTGAAGCCCAACATGGTGACCCCGGGCCTTCGCTCGCGCGATCGCGTCAGCACCGAGGAAGTGGCCCAACGCACCGTCGAGACGCTCCGCCGTTTCGTGCCGGCCGCCGTGCCGGGCATCGCCTTCCTGTCGGGCGGCCAGTCCGATGAAGAAGCGACCGCGCATCTGTCGGCGATGAACCAGCTTGGCGGCCTGCCCTGGGCCCTCACCTTCTCATATGGCCGGGCGCTGCAGACGTCGGCGCTGGTCACCTGGAACGGCGAGGAACAGAACGTTCGGGCAGCGCAGCAGGCCTTCACCCACCGCGCCAGGATGAACGCGCTTGCGTCCCTCGGCCAGTACAAGCCCGAGCTCGATCTTGCGGCCTGACCTCCGGATTTGACTTCCCGACGACTAGGGGCGCCTCGGCGCCCCTTTTCTTTTCGGCTCGGTAACCCCTTGCCCCGCTCAGGCCAGAATCCGGCTCCACATCGGCGGTGGGGCCGCTATAACACCGCCATGTCAGCCGAAATCTTCCTCATTGCACCCACCGATACTCCGTCCGACCAGCTCGTTGCGGCGCTGACCGCCACGCTGGAGCGCGACGATGTCGCCGCCCTGCTGCTGCCGCGCGGCACCTTGGCCGAGAACGCCTACAAGGACCTCGCCAAGCGCATCGTGCCGCTGGCCCAGGCAAAGGGCGCGGCGGTGCTGGTCGAGGGTGAGCCCGGACTGGTGCGCCTGCTTGGCGCCGATGGCCTCCACGTGCCCGGCGGCATCACGGCGGTGCGGGAAGCGATCGCCGCGCTGAAGCCGAAAATGATCGTCGGGGCCGGCGACATCCACTCGCGCGACGACGCCATGCTGAAAGGCGAGGCGGGGGTCGACTACATCCTATTTGGGCCGCTTTCCGGTTCCATATCCGCCCCCGAGCGCGAAATGGCGCAGTGGTGGGCCGAGACCATGGAGATCCCCAGCGTGCTGTCAGACCCTGAAGCGGGCCCCGCCAACTACGATGCCGGCGACTGCGAATTCATCGGCCTGCCGCTGACGCTGCCGGAGCCGACGAAATGATGCGCCGCCTCGGCTTCGCGCTGCTGCTTGCCGGCCTGGCGCTGCCGGCGCTGGCGCAAACCGGCCGCACCGATTTCGAGGACCTGCGTCCCAAGGACATGCAGTTCCCCGACAATCTGGGCATGGAGGACCTGCCGATCGGGCCGGTGCCGGAGGAATTCCTGCGCCAGCCGGCTCCGGACGCCCTGACCATCAGCGATTCTGTCTTCGGCGAGAAGGTCGACCCGGCCTATGGCGCCTACCAACGCGGCTTCTTCCTCACCGCGCTCGGGCTGGCGCTGCCGCGCGCCGAAAAGGGTGATGCGCACGCACAGACGCTGATTGCCGAGATCTACGCCAAGGGCCTTGGCGTGCCGGAAGATTTTGCCGCCGCCGCCAGCTGGTACGGCATGGCCAGCGCACATGGCGATGCGCTCGCCACCTTCGAACTCGGCATGCTGTACCAACAGGGCACCGGCGTCGCCAAGGATCGCAAGCGCGCCGCCGAACTGTTCAAGACCGCCGCCGACGCCGGCAACATGGCAGCCAAATACAATCTGGGGCTGCTGCATGTCGAAGGCGTCTATGCCGAGCCGAGCCTCACCAAGGCCGCCGAGCTGATTGGCGAAGCCGCCAATTCCGGCATCACCGAAGCCCGCTACGACTATGCCGGCATGCTGGCCGAAGGCGCCGGCATAGCCCCCGATGCCAAGGCGGCGGCCGAGCAGTTCCGCCTCGCCGCCGAAGACGGACTGGCCGCGGCGCAGGTCGAATACGCCACCATCCTCTATCTCGGCAAAGGCGTGCCGGTAGATCGTGCCGCCGCCGCCAGTTGGTACGCGCGCGCTGCCGACGGCGGCAACCCGGTGGCACAGAACCGCTACGCCAAGCTGCTGGCCGCCGGCGAAGGCGTGACCGCCAATCTCGAGGACGCTGCGATGTACCGCGCCCTGGCGCGGCGGCAGGGGCTGAAGGACCCGCAGCTCGACAAGCTGCTGGCCACGATCAAGCCCGACCAGTTGACCCGCGCCGAGGAGCGCGCCCGCTTCTGGCCGTCGCTGCCGCCGACCAAGGTCGCGGCGAACACCGCCCAACCCTCTGCAACGGATGTGTCGGCGCCACCGGCGAACTGACCCAACGCTCGACGTTATCCCGGCGACAGCCGGGGTGGCACGGTGTGTTTTGCCGACGAGACGACAGCAACCTTGCACTTGCAAGCGTTCTCGGGCACATAGCGGCCCTTCCCACGTTTCCGGTTTCTCGCGCGGAGTTTTCCCCATGCGCTCGGCGCTTCTCAACGTCATGGTCCAGGCCGCTACCAAAGCCGGCCGCTCGCTTGCCAAGGATTTCGGCGAGGTCGAGAACCTGCAGGTCTCGGTGAAGGGCCCGGCCGATTTCGTCTCCAACGCCGACAAGCGCGCCGAAGAGATTGTCTTCAACGAGTTGCAGAAGGCCCGCCCGACCTACTCCTTCCTCGGCGAGGAGGGCACCGAGGTGAAGGGCACCGATGGCCAGCACCGCTGGATCGTCGACCCGCTCGACGGCACCACCAATTTCCTCCACGGCATCCCGATGTTCGCCTGCGCCATTGCGCTCGAACGCAACAACGAGATCGTCGCCTCGGTGATCTACAATCCGGCGATGGAAGAACTGTTCACCGCCGAAAAGGGCGGCGGCGCCTGGCTGAATGATCGCAAGCGCCTGCGCGTCGCCAACCGCAAGCACCTCGCCGACGCCGTCGTCGTCACCGGCATCAACTCGCGCGGCCGCGCGCTCGACGTGCTGCAATTGAAGCAGATGGCGCAGGTCGTTCCGGCTGTCTCCGGCATCCGCCGCACCGGCTCGGCCTCGACCGATCTCGCCTGGCTGGCCGCCGGCCGCTTCGACGGCTATTGGGAAGCCGGCCTCGCCCCCTGGGACGTGGCGCCCGGCGCGCTGATGGTCCGCGAAGCCGGCGGCGCCATCAGCGACTATGCCGGCACCACCGGCTCGGTCTGGAACGGCCAGGTGATCGCCGGCAACGAGACGATCCAGGGCCAGCTGCTGAAGATCGTCAAAGCCGTCAACTAGCCACCTCAAGAAGTCGGCTGGCAGACGGCCCCCTCCCATCCTCCCCCATGAAGGGGGAGGTGCCGCACCGAGTTTTTGGCTTGATCGTGCGCCGGCCGCTGCCTTTCTTCACCTCCCCCATCATGGGGGAAGCCGGGGAGGGGGCCATCTCTATCGCTCTGCATCCCGTCACCCTCCAGTCGCATTGTCGGGATTTCATGGGGTTAACCCGCATGGCGGGCCGCCGACCGTTGCGCGGATTCGCCGAAGCGCACTATTGTCAGGCCGATTTCATCGAGCATGGGGCCGCGACATGTCGCAGACTTACGACCCGTATCGCCTGGCGAGCCCCGCGGTCTATCTGGTCAAGATCGTCATTTTCCTGGTGCTGGTGGCGCTGGTTGCCGCCATCCTCGCCAACCAGCTGCTGATCTTCTTCTGGGCCAATCCCTTCATCAACTCGCTGATTCTGCTGACGCTTTTCATCGGCATCATCCTGAGCTTCCGCCAGGTGATCCGGCTATTCCCCGAGATCAACTGGGTGAACGCCCTGCAGGAAGGCCGCATGCCCGCCACCCAGCCGCGGCTGCTCGCTCCGGTGGCCAACCTGTTGCGCGACCGGCTCGGCGAAGCAGTGATCACGCCCTCGTCGATGCGCTCGATCCTCGATTCCGTCGGCAACCGCCTCGATGAGGCCAAGGATACCTCGCGCTACCTGACGGGCCTCCTGGTCTTTCTCGGCCTGCTCGGCACTTTTTACGGCCTGCTCGAAACCGTGACCCACGTCGCCTCGACCATCCAGGCGCTGGACGCCACGGCGGGCGATACCGCAACGCTGTTCTCGAACCTCAAGGAAGGCCTCGCCGCCCCGCTCGGCGGCATGGGCACGGCGTTCTCGGCCTCGCTGCTCGGCCTCTCCGGCTCGCTGATCCTCGGCTTCCTCGACCTGCAGGCCAGCCAGGCGCAGAACGCCTTCTACACCGACCTCGAGGACTGGATGACCTCGATGACCGAGCTCGACCACCCCGTCACCCAGATGCAGGCCACCGGCCTCGGCGTCTCCGGCGATGAGATGTCGGCGATGCTGGCGCAGTTCGGCTCGACCCTGCAGAACTCCGGCTCGTCGCAGAACGCCATTCGCGCCATGGCCGAACTGGCCCGCGGCATCGATGGGCTGGTCAAGCATATCAAGGCCGAGCAGGAGGACCTGCGCGGCCACATCATCCAGCAGGGCGAAACCAACAAGAAGCTGCGCGAACTGATGGAAGCCATGCTGCGCGAGGGTGAATCCGACCGGCGGCCGAACTGATGGCCAGTTCCACCCGCTCCCGCCGCTCGCAGGTCACCAACTACTGGCCGGGCTTCGTCGACGCCCTGTCGAGCCTGTTGCTGGTCATCATCTTCCTGCTCTCGCTGTTCATGCTGAGCCAGTTCTTCCTCGGCCAGGAGATCAGCGGCAAGGACACGGCGATGAGCCGGCTCAACGCCCAGATCGCCGAGCTGACCGAGCTGCTGCAGCTCGAAAAGGTCAACTCGAGCGACCTCGAATCCACTATCGCGACGCTTACTGCCACGCTGAGCAGCGCCACCGCCGAGCGCGACCAGATGGCGGCTCAGCTCGCCGGCCTGGGCAACGGCAGCGACGGCAAGGACGCAACCATTGCTCAGCTGGAATCCGATCTTTCGGCGCAGACCGATCTGTCGCGCGAGGCGGCGGCCCAGGTGGCGCTGCTCAACCAGCAGCTCGCTGCCCTCCGTACCCAGCTCGCCGCGCTCGAGCAGGCGCTGCAGGCGTCCGAAGCCACCGACACCGAGAACCGCACCCAGATCGCCGATCTCGGCCGCCGGCTGAACCTGGCGCTGGCGCAGCGCGTGCAGGATCTGAGCCGCTATCGCTCGGATTTCTTCGGCAAGCTGCGCCAGGTGCTGGAAGGCCGGGCCGACGTGCGCGTGGTGGGCGACCGCTTCGTGTTCCAGTCCGAGGTGCTGTTCGACGCCGGCGAGGCGGCGATCTCGCCCGAAGGCCAGACCGAGCTGGCCAAGCTCGGCAGCGCAATCAAGGAATTGCAGGCGCAGATCCCTGATGATGTGAACTGGGTGCTGCGCATCGACGGGCACACAGACAAGCGGCCGATCAACACCCCCGAATTCCCCTCGAACTGGGAGCTCTCGGCCGCCCGTGCCATTGCGGTGGCGAAGTACCTGATCACCCAGGGCGTCCCGGCCAACCGGCTGGTCCCTGCCGGCTTCGGCGAGTTCTCGCCGATCGATCCCGGCGACAGCGACGAGGCCTACCGTCGCAACCGCCGTATCGAGTTTAAGCTGACGGAATAGGCCGCGCCCAAGTCGGCGCCGCCTTCGCGGCATAATCAGTGAAGGTCCGCGCCGGCCGACCGGTAAGGCCCGGGACCGTATCGCTGATCGCCGAGCCCAACCCGTCTCGGATTGCCAGCTGGTTGCCGACGACGATCGCCGCGTAGTCCGGCGCCAACCCCGCCCCCACCAGAATCTGGGTGAACTCTTCACCCGTGATCTTGCGGTGCGCGATGCTCCGCCCGGCGGCCTGGCCAATGATCGCTGCCGCATCGGCAAAGCTCATCGCCTCGGGGCCCGTCACGTCATAGATCTCGCCCGTGTGCCCCTCGTCGAGCAGCGCAACCGCCGCCACGGCGGCGATATCCTCGGCATCGACGAAGCCGACGGCGCCGTCGCCGGTAGCTGTCGCGACCATGTCGGCCCCGAGGATGCCGGGGAGAAAGAAATCCTCCGAGAAGTTCTGGTTGAAGCCCGACGGCCTGAGGATGGTCCATTCGAGACCGGAAGCCATCACCTGCTGCTCGAGCTCATATCGTCCCGTCCCCGGCCCTTCGTTGGGAAACGTCACCCCCATCGAGGTCACGGCGACGACCCGCCCGACACCGGCCCGAGCGGCGGCGGCAAGAAACGGCCCGGTGTGCCCCGTCGGATCAACCACCAGCTCCGGCGGCGTCAGATAGACGGCGTCGATACCCGCCAGGGCGGCGTCATAGGTCTCGGGCTTGTCCCAATCGAAATAGGCCATACCGGCAATACCGCGGCGGCTCGCCGCCCGGACTTTCACCTCCTGCTCCCTGAGCAACGGGACGAGACGGCGGCCGGATTTGCCGGTGGCACCGAGAACCAGAACAGAGCGTGTCATTTGTGCTTTCCTTGACCTTGACTGCGCCATCACATACGGATCGCAGCCGAGCTCCTCGATGGGTAAAACACTCGATATCATGTTCAAACGTCTCGATTCACGGGCCGATGTGCTGAGCGAGGTGCTGGACGCGGTGCACCTGGGCAGCGTCCTCTCCTCACGCAACGAGTTGCGTGCGCCGTGGGCCCTGCATGCCGGACAAACCAGCCACCGGGCCGGTTTCCATGTTGTGGTCAGCGGCCATTGCTGGGCCCGCGTCGATGGCAGTGACACCCCGGTCGCCCTGGGGCCTGGCGATATCGTGCTGTTCCCGCACGGCTCCGGCCACACGCTGGGCGATACACCACACACTCCTGCCGTCGAGTTCGAGAGCCTCCTCGCCGGCCTCGCTCCGGGCGAGGCGGTCGAGTTCCCTGATGGCACCGACGGCGCGGCCACGGTGCTGCTCTGTGGCTCCTATTCCTTCTCGGCTGCAGGGACCAACCCCCTGCTGCGCGGCCTGCCCAGCCTCGTGCACCTCACCGGCAGCCAGACCCGCGGGACCGGCCTCGAAGCCGCCATCGCGCTGCTCGCCGCTGAAGCGGAAAGTCGGGGTTCGGGTACTGCAATGGTCGTCGACCGGCTGGTCGACCTGATCTTTGTCTACACGCTTCGCACCTGGCTCGAAGAGCAGCGCCGCTCGCAGTCGTCCAGCTGGTTCGGTGCGCTACAAAATCCGCAGGTAGCGCCCGCATTGCGCGCCATCCACGATGATCCGGCGCATCCCTGGACGGTCGCCGCGCTGGCCAGCAGGGCAAAGCTGTCGCGCGCCGTGTTCGCACGGCGCTTCGCCGAGGCAGTCGGCGAAGCACCGCTCAGCTACGTCACCCGCTGGCGGATGACGGTCGCGGCAGGCTTGCTCGAACAGGGACACCGCATCGCCGCCGTGGCCCCGCGGGTGGGCTATGAGAATGAGTTCGCCTTCGCCAAGGCCTTCAAGCGTATCCGCAACATCGCGCCCGGTCAGTTGCGCGCCGCCAATCGCAACACGCTGTCGCGCCAACCCGGCTGATTATTCCGCCACTTCGCGCTGCAGCTCGGCGCGGAATTGCAGCTTCGCCAGTTCGGCGTACTTGCCGCCCTTCCGCACCAGCTGGTCGTGCGTCCCCTGGTCGATCAGGCGGCCCTTTTCGAGCACCAGGATACGGTCGGCGTCGCGGATGGTGGCGAGGCGGTGGGCGATCACCAGCGTGGTGCGGCCGGTCATCAGGCGCTCCAGCGCCAGTTGCACCAGCCGCTCACTCTCGGCGTCGAGGGCCGAGGTGGCTTCGTCCAGCAACAGGATCGGCGCATCCTTGAGCAGGGCCCGTGCGATCGCCAGCCGCTGCTTCTGGCCGCCCGACAGCATCACGCCGCGCTCGCCCACGATCGAATCGTAGCCATTGCTGAGCTCGCTGACATAGTCGTGCACCAGCGCCGCCCTGGCGGCGGCCTCGATCTCGGCGAACGTCGCTTCGGGCCGGCCGAAGCGGATGTTGTCGGCGATGGTGCCGGCAAAGATCGTCGGCTCCTGCTCGACATAGGCGAAGCGGCGGCGGAGCTGCTCGGGCTCGACATCACGTACATCGATGCCGTCGACCAGGATGCGTCCTGCGGTGACATCATAGAAGCGCTGCACCAGCGCGAACAACGTCGACTTGCCGGCGCCCGATGCGCCAACCAGCGCCACCGTCTCGCCATGCGCGATGGCAAAGCTCAATTCGGAGATCACCGCTTCGCTGTCGCGGGTCTCATAGGCAAAGCCGACATTCTCGAATGCGACGGTGCCGAGCGGCGGCACCGGCAGGGCCTGCGGGTTGGCCGGCGGCTGGATTGCCGGCTCGGTGTCGAGAATCTCGACCAGTCGTTCGGTGGCGCCCGAGACGGTGTGCAGCAGGCCCATGATCTCGGAGAGATTGGTCAGCGCGTTGCTGGCCATCAGCGCGTAAATCATGAACTGCGCCAGCTCGCCAACGGTGACGACGCCGGTGAACACCGCGTTGGCGCCCCACCAGACCAGTACCACCAACGCCGCGGTGGAAAGGAACAGCAGCCCGCCGAGCAGTGCGGCGCGCGCCCCTACCCGGCTGACTTCGGCCTCGAACGATTCCTCGGCACGCGAGCCATAGAGCCGCGACTGCTCGGGTTCCTGCACGAAGCTCTTGATGGTCTTGCTGGCGCCCAGCGCTTCGGTGGCCATCGCCGACATATCGGCCAGCGCATCCTGGGTGCGGCGCGACATCCGGCGCAGCCGGCGCGCGTAGAGCATCACCGGAATGAGAATCGCCGGCCCGACGATGACGATGGTGAGCGCCAAATACGGGCTGGTAAGGAACATCAGCGTCACCGCGCCGATCAGCGTCACCGCGCCGCGCAGCATGATCGAGAGGCTGGTGCCGATGGCACCGCGGATCGTTGCCACATCGCCGTTGAGCCGCGAGGTGAGTTCACCCACCCGGTGCAGGTCGAAGAACGCCGAGTCGAGGGTCAAAAGGTGATCGAACACCTTGCGGCGCAGGTCCGTGAGCACGCGCTCACCGAGCACCGAGATGAAGTAGAAGCGGCCGGCGCTGGCCAGCGCCATCACCAGCGCCACTCCGATGGCGATCATGCCGTACTGGCCGACCATCGACAGGTTCTGCTCGACGAAGCCCTTGTCGATGATCTTGCCGGCCAGCGACGGAATCACCAGCGACGACAGGGTCGAAACCAGCAGGAAACCGATGGTGAAGGTCAGGCGCCAGGGATAACGCAGCACGAACGGCATCAGCCGGCGGATCGGCTTGATGTCCCGCTGCCCGGCCTTGAGGGCCTCGCCCTTGCTGCCGAGCTTGCCGGTCGGGGCCGCCCCGGTGGTGCTGCGCATAGTACTTTTCAAAGTGCCCTCGATATAGGCAGGTGGCGCCCGCGCCGCAACCGAATTGCCAGCCCCGCGACAAAGCGCGGCTTTCGCTTGCAGAGGGCCGGGATTTTCTCTATGAACCCGGCCAATCCGTATTAATCGTTTCGTCCGGGCGCCGTGGCGCCCGTTTGATTTGAGGCAGCGCCATGAAGAACGACATCCATCCCGACTACCACCTGATCACCGTGGCGATGACCAACGGCACGACCTACCAGACCCGTTCGACCTACGGCAAGGAAGGCGACACGCTGCAGCTCGACATCGACCCGACCACGCACCCGGCCTGGACGGGCGTGCAGGGCAACCTGATGGACCGCGGCGGCCGCGTCACCCGCTTCAAGGACAAGTTCAAGGGCCTCGGCTTCTAAGCCTGACGGTACCGACGAATGCAAAAGCCCGGCCATTGCGCCGGGTTTTTTGTTGTTTGGAGTAATATCAACGGCTTGGGCGGACGCCCCACCGGCGCAACTCACCACCAGGCAGTGCCTCAAACTCGATGTCATCCCTGCGAAAGCAGGGACCCAACTAGCAGCCCGCGCATCCCCTCAAACCCGGTTCGTCTCATACGCCGTGATCGACGGATCGATCTCGGCCCAATCGACGCGCGAGCGCGTCCAGGCCTGGCGATTGGGCCTCACTACACTGGGATCATCGAGGCTGCCGGCCTTGATGAACACCACGTCTGGGTGCAGCGGCGGCAGGGTGTAGAGCGGCGAGCCGCAATCGCCGCAAAAGAAGCGCGCCACCGGCCGGCCGCTGTCGCCCTGTTTGACGAAGCTCTTCGGGATGCCCTTGCTGACGCTGAACCCAGCGGCGGCAACTCGCACGCTGACGCCGAAGGCGCTGCCCGAAATGCGTCGGCAATCCTCGCAATGGCAATAGCCGGCGGCGCCGACCTCACCCTGGTAGGTGTAACGCACGGCCCCGCAAAGGCACCCACCCGTCAATGTCTCGGTCATTGTTCCACCCGGTCTACTCGACCGATGGTAAGGCTGCCGACCTATTCCTTCAACCGGCCGAATGCTGCCTTGAGCCGCGCCAGCTGGTCGGCAATACCGCCTTCGGCGCTCGGGGCATATTCCGGCACGCCGCCGCGCTCGAGCTTGTCGAACTGCTGCACCCGATCGAATAGCCGGTCGCCCTTGGCGATAAACTCCCTGAGCCGATCCGGCAGGTCGCTGTAGCCCGGGCCGCCACGATCGGCCGGGGTGGCGGAGAAGCGGACCTTCTCCTTTTCGGTGCGGGCATTCTCGGCGGTGAGTTCGCCCTCATTGACTGCGCGCTGCAGCAGCAGCCAAGAGGCGAGCTGCATCAGTCTGGTGGTGAGGCGCATGCTCTCGGAAGCGTAAAGAAACGAAGCTTCGCGCGGCAGGCCGCGGCTCTCGGTGCGACCGTCGCCGTCGAGATAGGAGGCGACCTGTTCGATCAACACCATGCCCTCGCGGTAGAGCATGTCGAACCCACCGGACGCGACGATACGCGGCCCGATGGCCACCGGCTTCTGTTTCTGCCTGCTGTCGTCCACGCTGCTGCCGCCCGGGTAACGGAAATTTGCGACCGGCGCCTGCTGCCGGATACCCGGTTGTGCGCCCGCCTCCCTTGCCGTTGGCTTAACGGACCGATGGGAACCGCATAAAAGAAAAGAGCCGTCGAAACGGCTCTCGAAAGTTAACAGGGAGGCGTCAAACAGAGGGAGAAACCACTCTGCAAAATCCAGCGAACTGGATACGATTTAAGTTAACGGCGATGTGTTAATTCGAGGTTAACGAGACTCGCTTTCTTAACCTTGCCATTCCGTCACCAGCGCGGCGCCGTCGGCGCCTCACAGCTTGAACAGCGATTCCGCCTCCGAGCGGGTCTTGTTCCGCGCCGCGATCGCCTGCTCGAGGCGAGCGATCTCGGCTTTGAGGAGGCCGATCCGCTCCTCAAGCTCCTCTACCGACATCGTGTCGATCAGCATGCCGACCTCGTGTCCCCTGGGCTTCTTGACTGCGTCGTCGTCGAACATGAGCTTCTCCCGGCTTGGGTTTTTCCGAATTTTAGACCTCCTGCCGAGGCGTGCAACCCTGACGCCCCAGGGCGTCGACTCCGACGTCCCCCGGAGCGTCGACTGCGACGTCCCCGGACGATTGGCTGATTGCCAGCGCGGGTCGCATGGTCCTAGCTAATGGCCATGCCGATCCCCGCCGAAATGACTGCCATTTCCATCACCGAGTTCGGTGGTCCCGAGGTGCTACAGCCGGTGCGACTGCCGGTGCCGCAGCCCGGCCCCGGCGAGGTACTGATCCGCGTCGCCGCGGCCGGGCTCAACGCGCCCGATCTCGGCCAGCGCCGCGGCACCTACAACCCGCCGCCCGATGCCTCGCCCCTGCCCGGTCTCGAGGTCGGCGGCGAGATCGCGGCCATAGGCCGGGGCGTCCGCGGCTGGTCGCTGGGTGACCAGGTGGTGGCGCTGACCCATGGCGGGGGCTACGCCGAGTATGTCGCGGTGCCATCAGGCCAGGTGCTGCCGGTCCCCACCGGCTGGTCGATGCTGTCGGGCGCTGCGCTGCCGGAAACCTTCTTCACCATCGAGCAGACGCTGGTCATGCGGGCCGGGCTGGCGCCGGGGATGCATGTGCTGATCCACGGCGCGGCCGGCGGTATCGGCGGGGCGGCCATCCAGATCGCCCGACTGCACGGCGCCAATCCGATCGCCATCGTCTCGGGGCCCGAGAAGGCGGCTTATGCCCGCACGCTCGGCGCCACCGAAACCATCGACCGCGCGAGCGAGGATTTCGTCGCCCGGACGCTGTCGATCACCGGGGGTAAAGGCGCCGACCGCATCGTCGACATCGTCGGTGGCGATGCGCTGGAAAGGAACATCCGCGCCTCGGCCCGCTTCGGCCATATCGTCATCGTCTCGACGCTGGCCGGGCCGAAATCCGAGATCAATGCCAGCCTGATCCTGATGAAGCAGCTGACGCTGTCGGGTTCGACGCTGCGACCACAGACCCGCGAGGTGAAGGCGGCGATCGCGCGAAGCCTCGCAAAATCGGCCTGGCCGGCGCTGGCCGACGGCCGCATCGTCCGCCCGCGGATCCGGGCGTTGCCGCTCGCCGAGGCGGCTCGTGGCCATGTCGAACTGGAGCAACCCGGCAATTACGGCAAGCTGATCCTCGTCACGCCATGGGGCGAGACTGCTTACGATAGCGACAATCCGATTGAATCGGCCTGAACCCGCAGGTATATAGGCGCATTATTCCCCCTCAGGATGAACCACGAGGCGGGGCGGACCGGAAGAACCCGGCCGCGCCTCAAGGAGAGATTTATCATGGCCACGCCCCTACTGATGCCCAAGGCAACCGCCGTCTGGCTGGTCGACAACACTGCGCTCTCGTTCGAGCAGATCGCCGCCTTTTGCGGGTTGCACCCGCTTGAAGTGCAGGGCGTCGCCGACGGCGACGTGGCCACCGGCATCATGGGCGTCAACCCGTTGCAGAACGGCCAGCTGACCCGCGAGGAGATAGAGAAGGCCGAGGCCGACCCGAACTATCGCATGAAGATCTCGGATCCCAAGGTCCGGGTCGCCGCGCCCAAGCGCAAGGGTCCGCGCTATACGCCGATCTCGCGCCGCAACGAACGCCCGAACGCCATCAAGTGGCTGCTGCGCAACCACCCCGAGATGAAGGACGCGCAGATCATGCGTCTGGTCGGCACCACCAAGTCGACCATCGATGCGGTCCGCGAGGGCACGCACTGGAACAACGCCAACATCACCCCGATGGACCCGGTGACGCTCGGCCTTGCCAGTCAGATCGACCTCGATCTGGAAGTGAGCCGTGCATCCAAGGGCGCCGCGCCGGGCGATATTGCCGAACAGGGCACCATGCTGCTGACCGCGGAGGAAGCGCTGGCCGGCGCCCACGGCCGTGCCGGCATGGACCATGCCGAAGACGAGGAGGGCGTCGAACGTCGCCCCGAGCGCGAGGAAGAGCTCGACGCCGATTCGGTGTTCGCCAAGCTGAAGTCGCTCAAGGGCGATTCCGAAGAGTAAGGCGCACGGGCAGCAGAGATGGAAATCAACCTGCTGCTCGCAATCTTTGTTCTTCTCGCCGCAACGGTATTGCTCGTCCCGCTGTTCAAGTGGGCCGGGCTCGGCACCATCCTCGGTTACCTCGCCGCCGGTGTGCTGATCGGCCCCTTTGGGCTGGCGCTGGTCTCCGACACCGACCTCATCCACCAGATCGCCGAGTTCGGCATCGTCATGATGCTGTTCCTGATCGGCCTTGAGGTCGATGGCAGCGAACTCTGGCGCATGCGCAACAAGGTGTTCGGCCTTGGCCTCACCCAGATGGCGGCGACCACTGTCGTCGTCGCGGTGCTGGCGCGGCTGATCGGCTTCGTCTGGGTCGATGCCGTCGTCGTCGGCCTGGCGCTGGCCATGAGCTCCACCGCCATCGCCATGCAGTCGGTGGATCAGCGCAACATCACCAAGACCGACACCGGTCGTGCCTCTCTGGCCATCCTCCTGGTGCAGGACGTGGCGGTGATCCCGATCCTCGCCATCATCCCATTGCTCAGCGCTATGGGTGGCTCGCCCATCGAGGCGATCGGCGAGAACGTGCTCGAGGCGGTCGACGACCCGATCGACTGGTGGATTGCCCTGGTGGTGGTCGGCGCGTTTGTCGCAGCGCTGTTCGGTTCGCGCTTCGTCATCCGGCCGCTGATGAGCTGGCTCGCCCGGACGCGCGTGCCCGAGGCGTTCACCGCTTTCGCGCTGGCGCTGGTGATCGGCGCCGCGCTGGTCACCGAGAGTTTCGGGCTGTCGCCGGCGCTGGGGGCGTTCTTCGGCGGAGTGCTGCTGGCCGACAGCGAGTACCGGCACGAGCTCGAGAGCAACCTGCAGCCATTCAAGGGTCTGCTGCTCGGGCTGTTCTTCATCACCGTGGGGATGTCGATCGCCTTCAATGTGGTGATCGAGAACCCGCTGCTGGTGCTGGCGCTGGTGGTGGCGCTGATCGGCCTCAAGATGCTGGTGCTGTTCGTCCTGGCGACCTTTTTCAAGATGCACGTTGCCGAGCGGCTGTTGCTCGCCGTGCTGCTCAGCCAGGCCGGCGAGTTCGCGTTCGTTGTCCTGCAGTTCGCCCGCACGGCTGGGAACCTCTCGGGGCCCGAGGTGGAGCTGCTGACCGTGGTGGTGGCGCTCTCGATGGCGGCGACGCCGTTCCTGATCTTTCTCTATGACCGGCTCTGGGCGCCGCGGCTCAACCGCAACGGCGATGCCCAGGCCGACCTGCCGCCGGGCCCGGACGTGCCCCACCCGAATGACCGAGTGATCGTCCTCGGCTATGGCCGCTTCGGCCAGATCGTCACCCGGCTGCTGCGCGCCCAGGGCTTTGAGATGACGCTGATCGACGACGATCCGGCACAGATCGAGCTGGTCAAGCGCTTCGGCGTCAAGGTGTTCTATGGCGACGGCGGGCGGATCGAAATCCTGCGTGCGGCAGGCGCCGACAAGGCCCGAATGATCGTCATCGCCGTGGCCGGTGGTGAGCGTATCCTCGGCATCGCCGAGCTGATCCGTCGCAATTACCCCGACATCATCATCGCGGCCCGCGCCGTCGACCGCTCGCATGCCCATGACTTGATGGCGCTCGGGGTGCAGGTGATCGAGCGTGAAACCTTCCGCGCCGCGATCAAGCTGGGCGAAGAAGCGCTGCTCGCGCTCGGCCGTGACAAGGCGGAGGCCCACCGCGTCGCCGAGGCGTTCGAACAGCACGATAGGCGCATGCTGCACGAGAGCTACGCCGTCCGCCACGACCAGACCGCCTATATCGGCTTCGTCCGTCGCTCCACCGAAATGCTCGACGCAGTGATGAAGGCCGACCGCGAACAGCAGCCAGAACCGGGGCATTCTGCCCAAGGCGATATTGACAACAAGGCGCCGCGGGCATCCGAGTAGCGGCCAGTCTTTCTTCCCACCGGTCGCCCCCTTCCCCATGCCCGATCTCTATTTCTGGACCGTCGCAATCCTCGCGGTCTTCATCGTCGCCTTGAGCAAATCCGGGCTGGTGGGCAGCCTCGGCATGGTCGCCGTCCCCATGATGTCGCTCGTGATGCCGGCGCGTGATGCCGCGGGCATGCTGCTGCCGCTACTGCTGGTGATGGACGCCATCGCCATCTGGACCTACCGCAAGGATGCCGACTGGCGCATCCTCAAGATCATGCTGCCCGGCGCCATGGTGGGCACGCTGGTCGGCTGGGCATTGTGGAGCTTTGTCAGCGACGCCATGGTGCTGCTGTTCATCGGCATCATCACGCTGCTGTTCATCCTCGATGCCCTGCTGCCGATCAGGAAGAAGCTCGAGGGGCTGCCGCCGTCGAAGCCCTGGGGCGCGTTCTGGGGCGGCTTTGCCGGCTTTACCAGCTTCATCAGTCACACCGGCGGCCCGCCGTTCCAGATCTACGTGCTGCCGCAGCGGCTGACGCCGGTGATCTATTCGGGCACCACGGCGTTCTTCTTCGCTATCGTCAATACCGCCAAGCTGGTGCCGTATTTCTTCCTCGGCCAGCTCAACGTCGCCAACCTCACCCACGCCGCGATCCTCGCACCGCTGGCCGTGGTCGGGGTGATGATCGGCGTCTGGCTGGTGCGGCGCATCTCGGTGATACGCTTCTACCAGCTTACGTATTGGCTGGTGTTTTTGCTGTCGCTGAAACTGATTTACGATGGCGCGGCTGGGGTGTTCTTCCCTGCCGCTGTCGCCTGAGGCGCAACAAGAGCAATAAAGATGAGCATCGACTATCGCCTCGACCATATTGCGCTGCTGGTGCGCGACCTCGACGAGACGGCGAAGTTCCTCACCGAGGTGCTGCAGATCCGCGAAGTGCCCGACCCGATGGGCGGCACCCATATCCGCTGGTTCGAGTTCGGCAACAGCCAGCGCTTCCATATCCAGGCCGGCGACATAAGCCGCACCCATGTGGAAAAGCGCACGCACTTCGCGCTTTCCGCTCCGGATTTCGAGGCCGTGCTCACGCATCTGCGGGCGCTGGGCACGCCATTTTCGGATATGCAGGGCAACCCGGGCGCGGTGAACACCCGGCCCGACGGCATGCGGGCCGTGTTCGTCCAGGACCCCAACGGCTACTGGTTCGAGATCAACGATTTCCGCTAGACATCGAGTTTGAGGGTGGCAGGTGACGCCGCCCAACAAAAAAGGCCGCGGCGCTTGCCGTGGCCCTCAACTGCATGGGATTCTGTTTGTTTCCTCAGGCCTCGCTGAGCATTCGCGCCAGCTCGTCCTTGATCTCCAGTTTCTTCCGCTTAAGTGCCGCGACGTACAAATCATCGTGGCTGGGGTGGCTCATTTCATCCTCGATCTTCCGGTCCAATTCCCGGTGACGCCGCTCGAGCGATTCGACGTGGCCTTCAGTCGTCATGACAACTCCTCTCCAGCTTTTCGACGCACTGATCGTCACAAAAATTTCACGCCCTGTCGATGTGCAAGACTGCAACACCTCCCCGCCGGTGCAAAATCAGGTGCAAATCGCCGACCGATCGGCTAACCCTTTCGGCACGGGCATTTCGCCTCGCTGAGGGACCTCGTCAACCGCTGCGATGCTGCCGCTTACCAAGGAACAAGAAGCCGCGCTGGGTCTGGAACTGGCTGCAAAACGCCAGGAACATGCCGACCTCGACGCCGCCATCCACACCCTGTCATCCTCCGGCTACTCCGATCAGATGCTGATTCAGCGTATGAAGAAGCGTAAGCTGACGCTGAAGGATCGGATCGTGCAGCTCGAGAACATCCTGCTTCCCGACATCATCGCCTGAGCGAGCGCTGCGGGAGGCCGCAGACTGTCCCGGTTGGAAAGCACACCACTCAAGACTTGCGACCTGCGTCGGCGCGCCGCTCTCCACTTTCCTCGCCGAGCATGCTACACAGCGTGACCGACCGCTGGTCGGTCCTTGATTTTGACGCGTGCAACTGTCCTTGGGAGGGCGGAATGCCGTTTCCTCGAATTGTGAAGAGCGCCCCTGCACGGCGCGATGAAATCCTCGACGCCGCGCAGCGACTATTCGCCCGCAACGGCTACGACTCGACCTCGGTCAGCCAGATCATCGCCGCCGTCGGCGTGTCGAAGGGGGCGTTCTACCACCACTTCGAATCGAAGGAGGACCTGGTCGAGGCCCTCGCCTGCCGCTATGCGCGCCAGACCGCTGCGCTGACCGAAGCGGAACTCTCCGACCCGACGCTCGATGCGTTTTCAAAGCTCGCCGGCTTTCTCGGCACCATGCGCCGCCACAAGACCGAGACCGCGGCAGAACTGCGCGCCACGTTCGAGCCGATGTTCCGGGCCGAGAACCTGCAGCTGTTCGAGCGCACCCAGCGCGCCGTTACCGAAGTGGTGCAGCCGATCCTGACGCGCATCATCGTCGAGGGCGTTGCCGAGCAGACCTTCGATACACCGGATCCGCAAGGCGCCGCCGAGACCATCATGCACCTGATGACCTCGAACCGGGAGTTGATCGTCGAGCTCTACCAGACCCGCGACCGGCTGCATTTCGAGCGGCTGTCGCAGCGCCTGCTCGACAAGATGGAGTATCTGGGCACGGTCATCGATCGCATCCTCGGGCTGCCGGAAGGCTCGATCGAGCTGGCCGATCGCAGCGCTCTCGATGCGCTGGCCTGTACGCTGGACCGGCCGCCGACCGCCGCCTGACCACAAAGGACGAGGGCTGCCCGCTTGCACTCGGCGGGGCTCTTGCCTAAGGGTGAAACGTGGAGCGTGGTCAGCAAAAGTTGCAGACTTTTGTAGTTCGACCGCGCGACAAACGTCGCGAGCGTGGTCAGCAAAGGTTGCAGACTTTTGCGGTTCGACTGCGCGACAAACGTCGCGAGCGTGGTCAGCAAAAGCTGCAGACTTTTGCGGTTCGACTGCGCGATAAACCAGGCATGAGCCGCGCCTTCCGGGGGACCTAAGTGCCGACCTCGCCACCCGTCGCCATCATCATGGGCAGCCAGTCCGACTGGCCGAACCTGCGCCACGCCGCCGAGACGCTCGACGCGCTGAAGATCGACTACGAAGCGCGCATCATCTCGGCGCATCGCACCCCCGACCGGATGTACGAATTCGCCAAGGGCGCCAAGGCCGAGGGCTTTCAGGTGATCATCGCCTCGGCCGGCGGCGCCGCGCATCTGCCCGGCATGGTGGCCGCGCTGACCCCCCTTCCCGTGCTCGGGGTGCCGGCGCAGACGGCGGCACTCGGCGGTGAGGACAGCCTCCTCTCGATCGTGCAGATGCCGCCCGGCATTCCGGTGGGCACCCTCGCCATCGGCCGCGCCGGCGCCATCAACGCGGCCCTCTTGGCCGCCGCGATCCTGGCGCTCTCCGATCCTGAAATCGCTTCGGCGCTCGATGATTTCCGCGCCGACCAGACCGCTTCCATCCCTGAGTTTCCATCCGACGATGTTTGACGCCTCGCCGCTGCCGCAGGGCAGCACCATCGGTATCCTCGGGGGCGGCCAGCTCGGCCGGATGCTGGCGCTCGCCGCCGCACGGCTGGGGATGAAGACCCACATCTACTGCCCGGATCCCGATAGCCCGGCCTTCGACGTGACACCGCTGAAGACCGTCGCTGCCTATGACGACGAAGCCGCGCTCGCGACTTTTGCCGCCGGCGTCGACGTCGTCACCTACGAGTTCGAGAACGTTCCGGCCAAGACCGCCGCCTTCCTCGCCAATTTGAAGCCGCTGCGCCCCGGCGCCAATGCGCTGGCCGTATCGCAGGACCGGCTGGCCGAGAAGGCCTTCCTCACCATCAACCGCATCCCAGTGGCGCCGTTCGCGGCGATCACCGATCTCGACCGGCTCGAGGCTGAACTCGAGGAGATCGGCGCGCCTGCGGTGCTGAAGACCACCCGCCTCGGTTACGACGGCAAGGGCCAGCGCATCGTCCACAACATGGAAGACGCGGCCCTCGCCTGGGAGCTGCTGTCGCCCAAACCGCTGGTGCTGGAAGGCTTCATCGAATTCGACAAGGAGATCTCGGTGGTGGTGGCGCGCAATGCGCTCGGCGAAGTCGCCGCGTTCGATCCCGCCGAGAACGTCCACCGCGACCATATCCTCAAGACCAGCACGGTGCCCGCCGACATCAGCTCGAAGACCGCGAAGAAGGCGGTCGAGATCGCCGCTGAGATCGCCACGGCGCTCGACTATGTCGGGGTGCTCGGGGTCGAGTTCTTCGTGCTGCCGGGCGGCAAGCTCCTGGTCAACGAGATCGCGCCGCGCGTGCACAATTCCGGCCACTGGACCGAGGCCGTGGCCATTACCGACCAGTTCGAGCAGCATATCCGCGCCGTGGTCAACTGGCCGCTGGGCGACCCCAGCCGCATGGCCGATGTGGTGATGGAGAACCTGATCGGCGACGAAATCACTGCGATTCCTGAACGGCTTGGCCCCAGCATCCAGCCGCATGCCTACGGTAAGGCCGAGTCGCGCCGCGGCCGGAAAATGGGTCACATCAACCGGATTGCGGTGAAAAAGCGCGCAAAATGAGCGATTTCGGACGCTTGCCGGTGTGGACAAGCCGTTTCGATTGGCCTATATAGCCGCCCACGAATGACCGGTTCAGCCGGTCGGCGCTCCTTTGGGGCGTTCACCTCAAACAGTTCTGACGGATTTCGAAGGGCGGTTGCGCTTGCAAGTAGTTGTTCGCGATAACAATGTTGACCAGGCGCTGCGCGCACTGAAGAAGAAGCTCCAGCGCGAAGGCGTCTTCCGCGAGATGAAGCTTCGCAACTACTACGAGAAGCCGTCCGAGAAGAAGGCTCGCCAGAAGGCCGAGGCCGTGCGCCGCGCCCGCAAGCTGGCTCGCAAGCGCGCCCAGCGTGAAGGCGGCCTGCCCGCCCCTGCTGCGGCAGCGCGTCCGGCACGCCCGTAAGAGGCGTTCAGATTTGGTTCAGGAACGCCGCCTCACAAGGGCGGCGTTTTTGTTACGTACCGCCAGAATTCGCTCATAGTTGTGCAGTTTGTGCGCAACCGGAAGAGGCCTTGTGCCGTTGGCGGCAACGGATAGACTCCCGATCCACCTGAGGATCGACTACAAACGCGTCAAACATTGGGGACTCCAACATGAAGAAGTTCATCGCCGCGGCCGCTGCTGCCGTCATGCTCATGACCGCCGGCGCTGCCCAGGCCGCCACCCAGGTCAAGGTCGGCGTACTCAGCTGCTCCGTCGAAGCCGGCGTCGGTTTCATCATCGGCTCGTCCAAGGACATGACCTGCCGCTTCAAGCGCGACGGCTACAAGACCGAGCGCTACCAAGGCAACATCAAGAAGCTCGGTATCGACATCGGCGTCACCGGCCGCACCGAGATCGTCTGGCTGGTGTTCTCGGCTTCCAACACCAAGTACGGCAAGGGCTCGCTGGCCGGCACCTATGTCGGCGGTTCGGCTGAAGCCACGCTCGGCGTCGGCCTCGGCGGCAACTGGCTGATCGGCGGCTCGCGCAAGGGCTTCGCCCTGCAGCCGTGGTCGATCCAGGGCCAGACCGGCCTCAACTACTCGGTCGCCTTCTCGGGCCTGACCCTGTACTGAGCCGGCGCACCGCGCTGAAATTGAACGCCGGTCCCTGAGGGGCCGGCGTTTTCGTTTTTGGGCCGGTGCGGGCTGCCCCCGCCCTTGATCCCTCCCCGCAAGGGGGAGGGAGACGCATGCTGCGATGCCGGTGTGAGGGTCTCCCTCCCCCTTGCGGGGAGGGGACAGGGGTGGGGGTCAGCATGTGCAAGCCGCGCGGCTACTGAGCCGTAGCTTCAGCCCGCGCGAAAAACGCCTTCGCCCTGTCCCAGATCCCGCGCGCCCACATATCGCTGTGCCCTGCCCCCGGCTCGATCCAGAGCTCGTCCGGGTTCGGCGCCAGCGCATGGACCCGCTCGCCATGGCTGACCCCGATGGTACGGTCGGCGGTGCCGTGCGCGACGTAGACCGGCTCGGTCACATCCCTGATCCACTGGTCCACCGGAAACTGGTCAGACATCAGCAGCCCGACCGGCAGGAACCAGTAGCGGTCGGCGGCGACCGAAACGGCCGAGTCGAACGGCGTTTCCAGCAGCAGCGCGTCAGCCTCCCGGAGGCTCGCCACATAGGTGGCCGGCCCCGAGCCGAGCGAGCGCCCCCACAGGACGATCGGAAATCCCTTGGCGGCCGCCCAGTCATAGGCCGCGAGGCCGTCAGCGAGGATGTTCGCCTCGCTCACCTCGCCGGGCGAACCGGGAAAACCACGATAGTCGAAGGCGAGAAAGCCATAGCCGTCGGCGACGAACGCTTCATAGCGCTCATGCTCGCGCGAAAAACTCTGGGCGTTACCGCGGAAATAGACAATCAGCGGCTTTCCGGCAGCCGGCGGCTGATACCAGCCGGCGATGTAGGAGCCATCGGCGCTGGGAATGCTCACCAGCTCCGCCTGCGCGAGCCTGGTCTCGCTCAGCGCCAGCAGCTGCCCGCCGCGATCATACTGGAAATCGCGCTGGAAGAAGTACATGGCGCCCAGCACCAGCCCGTAGGCCAGCACGGCGACGATGCCGACCCCGATGGCGATCCGTCTCAGCCGCTTCATCTCATGCCCTCCGTTCGGCAAGGGCATGCCATGACGACGAAGCGATGTCAGCCCTGGGCTGCCTGCATCTTCTCGGGATCGAGCGCGAATTCGAAGGCCCGCTCGAACACTTCCGCCGGCTGGCAGCCGGAAACCGCGAACTTGTTGTCGAACACGAAGAACGGCACGCCCTGGATGCCCTGCTGCGCCGCGGCGACCGCCAGTTCGTGGGTGATCGCCAGCTCGCGCGGGTCGCGCACGGCATCGAGCGCCTCGGCATGGGTGAAGCCGTGCTGCGCGGCGATGCCGGCCAGCACCTCGTCGTCATTGATCAGCTGGTGATCCATGAAATAGCCCCAGGCGATGGCATTGGCCAGCGCATGCTGGGTGCCCTTGGCCTTGGCGAGGCGCACCAGCGTGTGGCCCTTGCGGGTCGGGAACGAGCGCGGCTGCTGGCTGAGATCGAGGTCGATACCGGTCTTCTTCGCCTCGCCCTCGACGCGTGCCCACATCTCCTTGGGGTCGCGGCCATACTTCTCGCGCAGCATGTCGGCGACCACCACGCCTTCCTCGGGCGTGTTGGGATCGAGATAGAACGGGTGGTTCTCCACCTCGACCACCACGTTATCCGGCAATGCGGCGATCGCCTGGTCGAGCCGTGCCGAGCCAACGAGACACCACGGGCAGACGGTATCGGTGAACAGGTCGATCTTGACGGTGCGCGGCACGGTGGTCCTCATTGGCTGAACCGGCCACACATGGCTGCACAACCCCGGCGGCGCAAGAACGCACACCGAGGTAACCTGCATCCGCCAACCTGCCTATCCGCGCCTGTGAGCATTTCACCGATGAGTTGCCCCATCTGCGGTGTCATCCCCGCGAAAAGCGGGGATCTCCGTTTGCGATGGTGCGACAGGCAAGAAAACAGGGGTTCCCGCTTTCGCGGGAATGACCCGGTGGGTACGTCGAGGGCCGGACCTTGGGTGCGGCTCGACTGCGCGATACGCTAGTTGAACGCCATCACCGCACTGATGACGATGCCGGCCATGGCGAGCCGGGTGATCCAGCCCATCACCTGCGGGCTGATGGTGCCCGGCTTGGCGAGGATGCCGATGATCATGGCGATCAGCACCACGACCACCAGCCCCATCTTGATGAAGAACCAGACGCTCTGCCCTTCGAACCCGCCATAGCGGACATAGACCATGGCGACGCCGGTGATCAGCAGCAGGCCGAAGGCGATGCGGGCGTTGATGCTGAGGCGTTTGCCGATGCCGCCGAGCAACGGCCGTGCCTCTGGCGGAGCCGCGGCGATGCGGCTGCCGATCAGCGGCGCCGCGATGGTGGTGGTAATGGCGAGCCCGAAGGCCGCGAGATGAATGATGAGGAGGATATTGAACGTGAGATCCATGACTGCCGAGCCCTTTGCTGGGAAGGCAGACTGGATACGACCTCAAGTGAAGTTGAGGTCAATAGGTGATCGCGCCGGCACGATATTTCACCAGCCCCGCCGCGTGGTGACGCGAGCATCAGCTAGTTGCGGCTCATCCCGACCGCATCGCGAAGCTGCTGGATCTGCGGGGCCGCAGCTTCCGCCCGGACCTTGTGTGCGTCCCCTCCGGGACCGAGCGCAACCTGCCGGCGCGCCGGCTCCGATCGTGTATCGACCCAGTAGAGATTGTGGCTGAACCTTCGCTTGCCATTGTCGAGGATGGGCACGTTGATATCCTTGATACCGGGCCCGAACAGTTGGGCAATCGCGCCGGAAATGACGTCGCCGCTGAGGAACCAGCGGGGATCGAACTCGTCGTAGATGTTGGTCCAGCGCACCGTGGAGAACACTGCGGCATGGTGTGTCACCATCCGGCCGTTCTCCTCATAGATGAAGCCTTCCGCATCGCCGCGCGGCTCGGGCGGCGAGATCGGCAGCACCCGCTCATGCTTCATCCGCTCGAAGTCCTCGAGCCCCTCGGTGACGAGGAACTGGGCATTGGCGAGCGGTGAGCCGAGCGTGACGAAATCGCTGACCTTCCAGCCCGACGACCCTGCCGGCTTGCCGTCAGCCGGAGGGTCGGCCGGCTTCTGCCGACGTAGCGCCGAGAACGCTGCCCATTGCAGGTTCTGGTAGGTATCGACATCGGCAGGCGTCCACTCGGCCACGGGTTTGCTGGCGAAGCTCTCCACCGCTTCGATGGCGGTGACGGCGTCGGCCTCCGGCGGGTTGTCCTTGGTGGGCCCGACGCTGTGCCAGAGCAGTTGCAGCAGGTCATAGGCGAGGACCGTCCCCAGCGAGTGGGCCACCACCACGATGCGGTCGTAGTCGGTATCGTCGTGGAGGGCCTTGAGCAGCGACAGGCCGCGCTCCCGCAGGGCCTGGCGGCTGCGCACCGTCTCGGTCTGCGCGCTCAGGTAGCTGGCGGCATCGCCGAACAGCGGCAGCAGGTCGTTGGTGAACAGGTAGAGCACCACACCCATGATCAGGGCGGCAACGATCACCGGCGTCTGCCACGAGATGAAGCCGACACCGACGATCAACGCGAGGAGGATAGCGCCACGCGGGATCGATTTTGCCTGCGCCGTGGCCGGAAAGAACTTCGGCACCACCAGCGTCAGCACGGCGATGGCAATGATCGCGAGGCCGATCAGTGCATCGACCCGGTTACGGTCCTGGAACGGCGCCAGCCAGTTTGCCTGCAGCAGTTGCGGGATTTCGAGGATGACCCAGAGCGTCATCGCCATGGCAGCGAGGCAGAGCAACCAGAACGCCAGCCACGGGCCATACATTCGCCTGGGCACCTGCAGCGGGCTGATCCAGAACAGGCGCTCGAGCCAGCGCCAGAGGTTGCGGAGCGGCGTGTCGGCCAACAGGTCGGCATAGTAGAGCTCGAAGAAATCGGTGCGGCGACCCTCGTCATGCGGCGGCGTGGTGATCCGCTGCATTTCGTAGAGCCCACTCTTGCTGTCGGGCACGATCCAGGTGTTGTCCTTGCTGTAGGGCGGATCCGGCGTCACATCGGGATTGGACGCCCACAGGGCCGCGACGAAATCGCGGATCGTGCCCATCGGCCGCTGCTGGCCCTGGCCGTGAACGACAACGATCGCCTGCCGCTTGATCGGCTCGGCCGCAGGTTTCGACACAGGTTTTCTTGCCATGACTATCCCCACGGGCAGCTGGGAGATTGATCTCGCAAGTCCTGAAAATGAAAAGAGCCGCCCTCAGGGCGACTCTAGTTCAGTATCGGCGCTGACGGAAGCAAGTCAGCAGAATTCAATAGACGCGCGGGCTGTCAGTGCCCCAGTGCCTTGACGATATCTTCGGTGACCTTCTTGGCGTCGCCGAACAGCATCATGGTGTTGTCGCGGAAGAACAGCTCGTTCTGCACACCGGCATAGCCCGCCGCCATGCCGCGCTTGATGAACAGCACCGTGCCGGCGTCTTCGACGTTCAGCACCGGCATGCCGTAGATCGGCGAAGTCTTGTCGGTCTTGGCCGCCGGGTTGGTGACGTCGTTGGCGCCGATGACGAAGGCGACATCGGTCTGCGCGAACTCGGAATTGATGTCCTCGAGCTCGAACACTTCGTCATACGGCACGTTCGCTTCGGCGAGTAGCACGTTCATGTGGCCCGGCATACGGCCGGCCACCGGGTGGATGGCGTACTTCACCTCGACGCCCTCGGCCTTGAGCAGGTCCGCCATTTCGCGCAGCGCATGCTGGGCCTGGGCCACGGCCATGCCGTAGCCGGGGACGATGATGACCTTGCCGGCATTCTTCATCATGAAGGCCGCGTCGTCGGACGAGCCCTGCTTGACCGGCCGCGTCTCCTCTTCGCCCGAGCCGGCGGCGGCGCTGTCGCCGCCGAAACCGCCCAGGATCACCGAGATGAAGCTGCGGTTCATCGCCTTGCACATGATGTAGCTGAGGATGGCGCCGGACGAGCCGACCAGCGCCCCGGTGATGATCAGCGCGGTATTGCCCAGCGTGAAGCCGATGCCTGCCGCCGCCCAGCCCGAATAGGAGTTGAGCATCGAGACGACCACCGGCATGTCGGCGCCGCCAATCGGGATGATCATCAGCCCGCCCAGCACCAGCGCCACGACGGTGATGGCCCAGAACCACAGCGGGTCGACGGTGACCGCGAAGGCCCAGATCAGCACCAGCAGCAACAGGCCGAGCGCGATGTGGATGATGTGGCGGAACGGCAGGATGATCGGCTTGCCGCTCATGTTGCCGTTGAGCTTGGCGAAGGCGATGACCGAGCCGGTGAAGGTGAAGGCGCCGATGGCAACGCCGAGGCTCATCTCGATCAGCGCCTGGGCGTGGATGTAGCCCACGGTGCCGATGCCGAAGGCCTCGGGCGCATAGAGCGCCGCAGCCGCGGCGAACACCGCGGCGAGACCGACCAGCGAGTGGAAGGCGGCGACCAGTTGCGGCATGTCGGTCATCTTGACCTTGCGCGCCAGCACGGCGCCGATACCGCCACCGATGGCAAGGCCGCCGATGATCAGCACCCAGCTCAGCCAGTCGGAAACACCGGCCACCAGCAGCGTGGTGACGATGGCGATGGCCATGCCGACCATGCCGAAGGTATTGCCCTGCCGTGACGTGGCCGGGCTCGAGAGCCCGCGCAGCGCCAGGATGAAGAGGACGCCCGAGACGAGATAGAGAACGGCGGCGAAACTGGCGTCGATCATTCCGTGACGGGCTCCATGCTGCCGGCGGGGAACTCCACATCGGCAAAGGCGGGGTAGACTTCCTTGAGGATCGCGACCTGCTGCGCATCTTCGACGCGCACCAGGTACCAGGCCTCTTCGTCGAACAGGCCGAGCGTCGACGAGCTCGCCTTCACCTTGCCGCCGGCCTCGCCCAGATCCATCACGGTCTCGGTCGGGATCAGCGCATAGGGGGTGCCGTCGGCGGTTTCGAGAAACTCGGCCGCGTCGAGGTCCATGCCGAAGGAAACGATCTCTACGTCCTTCATCACCTGGTCCATCTGCTGCTGCGTCGCTTCGATCAGCTGCTCGGTGGTGACGTTGAAATTGGCGGCGATCTTGTCGAGCACCTTGGGCGGCACGACGTCCATCACCTGGGACATGTCGCTGGCCTTCATTGCCGCGTCGAAGCTCTCGATGCGGGCCGCGAGGCCTTCGAGCTGCTCGTCGGTGAACTCGGCGGCAAAGATCGGCGTGGCAAGAACGGCGAAGACCGCTATGGCGGCGAAGAGACGCTTGAACATCAGTGTTTACCCGCCTTGCCGGCCGGCGCTTCCTTCTTCTTGTACATTGCCAGCATGCGCTGGGTGACAAGGAAGCCGCCGAAGATGTTGACGCTGGCGAGCACCAGCGCGAGGAAGCCGAAGAGTTTCGACACCCAGTTGCTGTCGGCGGCGAGCGGTACGCCAACTGCGAGCAGCGCCCCCACCACGATCACCGAGGAAATGGCGTTGGTGACGCTCATCAGCGGCGTATGCAGCGCCGGGGTGACGCTCCACACCACGTAGTACCCCACCGCGATGGCGAGAACGAAGATCGACAGGCGGAAGACGAACGGGTCGATGGCGCCACCGGTGGCGGCGCTGACCGCCGCGGTGATGGCATCCGCGGTATGGGCAGCGGTCTGTTCCATTTACTTCTTCCCCTTGGCGGTCGAGGGCTTTGCGGCAGGCTTGGCCGCCTTGGCGGTCGCAGGCTTGGTGGCCACGGGCTTGGCCGCAGCCTTCTTGGGTGCAGCTGCCTTCTCGGGCGCGGCAGCCTTGGCGACCGGAGCGACGATCGGTGCAGCCTTCTTCACCTTGCCGCCGACCGGTTTGGCCACAGCAGCGGCCTTTGCGGGTGCGGCCTCGGCCTTCGGAGCCGCAGCCTTCTTGGGCTCGGCTGCCTTTGCAGCCGCGGGCGTTGCCGCGACCGGGGCGGCGTCGACCTTGATGTTGGGATGCACAATGGCGCCGTCGCGGGTGAGCACGGTGGCTTTCACCAGCTCGTCGTCCCAGTTCACCGCCAGCACCTTCTCTTTCTTGTCGACCAGCGTTTCGAGGAACGAGACGAGGTTGCGGGAGTAGAGCTGGCTGGCCGAGGTGGCGAGCCGGCCGGCGACATTGGTGAAGCCGATGATGGTCGCGCCGTTAGCCGTGGTGATGGTCTTGCCGGGCTGCGTCAGTTCGATATTGCCGCCGCGCTCGGCCGCGAGATCGACCAGCACCGAACCCGGCGCCATCGATTCGACCATCGCCTTGGTCACCAGCTTGGGTGCCGGGCGGCCGGGGATCAGCGCCGTGGTGATGACGATATCCTGCTTGGCGATGTGGCCGGCGACCAGCTCGGCCTGGGCCGCCTGCTCGTCCTTGGTCAGCTCGCGCGCATAGCCGCCGGTGCCCGAGGCATCCTTCAGCGCATCGGTCATGATGAACTTGGCGCCGAGCGATTCCACCTGCTCGCCGGCAGCGGCGCGCACGTCGGTGGCGGTGACCACTGCACCGAGGCGCTTGGCGGTAGCGATGGCCTGCAGCCCGGCAACGCCGGCGCCCATGACGAACACCTTGGCCGGGCGAACCGTGCCGGCGGCGGTCATCATCATCGGCATGGCGCGGTCGAACGCGCCGGCGGCATCGATCACCGCCTGGTAGCCGGCAAGGTTGGCCTGGCTCGAGAGGATATCCATCACCTGGGCGCGGGTGATGCGCGGCATGAACTCCATGGCGACAGCAGTGACGCCGGCCTTGGCCAGCCCGGCAATCTCGGCCTCGTTGCCGTATGGATCCATCGCGCCGATCACCAGCGCGCCGACGGCTGCGCCGGCAAGGCTGGCGGCGGCCGGACGGCGCACGGTAAGGACGATGTCGGCGCCCTTGATCGCCGCAGCGGCCGAGCCGACGCTGGCGCCCGCGGCGGCATAGTCCTTGTCGGGGAAGCGGGCCAGTTCACCTGCCCCCGCCTCGATGGCGACATCGGCGCCCAGCCCGATCAGCTTGGTGACCGTCTCGGGCGTCGCCGCGACACGCGTCTCCCCTTCGGCGCGTTCCCGCAACACTGCAATCTTCATGGAAGTCTCCAGAGCGTCAGTCGCCGACCGTGTCGGTCACCGCATAGAAAAATCCCGCCGTCAGCTGCGGCGGGATCCCATCACCATCACACCGATGATGAGCACTGGAATGGCCAGCAGCAGCAACGCCCCGATGATCGGCTGGTGCGCCTCGATGAAGGCGTAGAGCGACAGGACGACGAACACCATCGCCACGATGCCCCACTTCACAAAAGTGATGAAGCCGGCATAGGTCGCCTCATGCTGGGCGTAGTCCATGGCGGGCGGCAGTTCGTGCGTAGCAGCGGCGGCGGGTTTCTTGGCCATCAGGTCCTCAGTCCATTGATCGTCTCTCGGGACACCGACCCCCGGACCATCACGCCGCGACAGCACCGCGAACGCCGAAGATCAGACCGCCCCACTCAGCCTCTCATACTTCGCGCGGCAGTGCCGCACAAGCACAGCGCGGCGGTTCGCCACGCTGGACCAATTGCCAAGCCGCCCGCCGTAGCAGCCTCAGGCTGGCTGCGTCGCTTCCAGCTCGTTGATCAGCCGTTCGATCATCCCCAACCCCAGCGACCAGAAGCCCGGGTCGCGGGCGTCGAGGCCGAACGGCGCCAGCAGTTCGGAGTGATGCTTGGAGCCACCGGCTTTCAGCAACTCGAAATAGCGCTCGGCAAACCCGTCGCTGGATTTCTCGTACTGCGCGTAGAGCGAGTTCACCAGGCAATCGCCGAAGGCATAGGCGTAGACATAGAACGGCGAATGGATGAAGTGCGGGATATAGGCCCAGAAGATGTCGTAGCCTTCGTTGAGCTTGATCGCCGGCCCGAGGCTCTCGGCGCCGACATCGAGCCAGATCTGATTGAGATCGGCCGTAGTCAGCTCACCCTGTTTGCGCCGGGTGTGGACCTCGCGCTCGAAGGTGTAGAAGGCGATCTGCCGGACCACGGTGTTGAGCATGTCCTCGACCTTGCTCGACAGCATCGCAAAGCGCTGCGTCGGGTCGGTGGTTTTCTTCAGCATCGAGCGGAAGGTCAGCATCTCGCCGAACACCGAGGCGGTTTCGGCCAGCGTCAGCGGCGTCGGCGCCATCAGCGCCCCCTGCGGGCCGGCCAGCACCTGGTGCACGCCATGACCCAGCTCATGCGCCAGCGTCATCACGTCGCGTGATTTACCGAGGTAGTTGAGCATCAGGTAGGGATGCGCCGAGGGCACGGTCGGGTGCGCGAAGGCGCCCGGTGATTTGCCGTCCTTGGTCGGCGCATCGATCCAGCCCTTCTCGAAAAACGGCTCGGCGATCTCGGCCAGCTTCGGCGAGAAGGCGCTGTAGGCCTCCATCACCGTGTCCCTCGCGGTCGGCCAGTCGTAGATGCGGTCGTCGCTGGTCGGCAGCGGCGCGTTGCGGTCCCAGGCATTGAGCTGTGTCTTGCCGAACCACTTCGCCTTCATGGCGTAGTAGCGGTGGCTGAGCCGCGGATAGGCGGCGCGCACCGCGGTCTGCAGCGCGTCGACCACTTCGCGTTCCACCGAGTTCTCGAGGTGGCGGCTGTCGGCGATATCCTTGAAGCCGTGCCAGCGGTCGGCGATTTCCTTGTCCTTGGCGAGCACGTTGGTGATGTGGGTGAACAGCTTCTCGTTGCCGTGCAGCGTCTTCGACAGGCCATTGAACGCCGCTTCGCGCTTCAGCTCGTCCTTGTCGGAGAGGTAGTTGAGCGTCGATTCGAGGTTCAGCTCCTCGCCGTCGACATTGAACTTGAGGGCGGCCATGGTCTCGTCGAACAGCCGGTTCCAGGCGCTGGCGCCGGTCACCGATTTCTCGTGGAACAGCTCTTCGATCTTGTCCTCGAGCTGGTAGGGCTTGGCTTTCCTCAACTCAGTGAACCAGGGGCGGTAGCGGCCGAGCTCGGGGTTGCCCTCGAGCGCTGCCTCGAGCACGGCTTCATCGATGCGGTTGAGCTCGAGCCCGAAGAAGATGAGCCCGGTGGAGAGATCGGTGAGCGCCTGGCTGAGATCGCCGAGGAACTTCACCTTGTCCGGGTCCTGGGTGTTCCGCACATATTGCAGGAACGCGTAGGAGCCGAGCTTGCCGCTGAGATCGCCAAGCGCTTCGTAGCGCTTGATCGCATCGATGAGCTTACCGGCCTTCGCCAGCCCCTCGAGCTTGCCCTTGTAGTCGGCCTCAAAACTCTTGGCATCGGCCTGCGCCGCGGCGAGATCCGCCTTCAGCGCGGGCGAGTCGTTGCCGGCATAGAGATCGTCGAGGTTCCAGGTCGGCATGTTGCCGAGCTGGTTGTGCCCCCGCTGGGCTGTGGCTTCCGGCGCGCGCGTCATTTCGATCTTTAGCAATTCATCACCTCAGTCTCAAAGCGGGCGCGACCTTATCCAGAGGGCCTGCGGATGGGAAGCCGAAGGCGGTTTGCTCGGGCTTAATCGCCTCTTAACCCACCCCTCACATGCTGCTCCAAAACGGCACAGCGCGATTCGCATGCGGGCGAAGCGTGCAACTACAAAGTCCTTGGAGGACCATGACGCGCGTTCTGATAGTCGATGACGACCTGGTGCAGCTCAGGCTCACTTCCGAGGTCGCCAACCGGGCCGGGTTCTCTGCCGTTACGGCCACCAGCGGTAGACAGGCCCTCGAACTGCTCCACGCCGATCCCGGCATCGGAGCCATGGTCCTCGATCTGGTAATGCCCGATCTCGATGGCATGGCGGTGATGGAAGCAATGCGCCGCGATGGCCTTGCCACCCCGGTGATCGTCCAGACCGGCCACTCCTCGCTCGATACTGTCGTCACCGCGATGCGCCAGGGCGCCGCTGACTTCTTCGTCAAGCCGGTCGCCCCGGAGCGGCTCATCATGTCGCTCAGGAACGCCCTGAAGCTCGGCGAACTCGAGAGCATGGTGCGCACCGATCGCAGCCGGCTGAGCGGCAGCATGAGCCTCACCGACATCGTCACCCGCGCGCCCAGCATGGATCGCGTGTTGTCGCTCTCGGCCAAGGCGGCGAAATCCACCATCCCGGTGCTGATCGAAGGCGAGACCGGCGTCGGCAAGGAACTCGTCGCCCGGGTGATCCAGGGTTCGGGTGATCGAGCCGGCAAGCCCTTCGTCATCGTCAACTGTGGGGCAATCCCCGCCAACCTGATCGAGTCGACACTGTTCGGGCATCGGAAGGGCGCCTTCAGCGGCGCTGTCGCCGACCACCCCGGCAAGTTCCTCGAGGCGCATGGCGGCACCATCTTCCTCGATGAGGTCGGCGAGTTGCCGATGGAAACGCAGGTCAAGCTGCTGCGGGTGATCCAGGACGGCGAGTTCGAGCCCATGGGCGCCGACAAGCCGGTGCGGGTCAATGTGCGGCTCATCTCGGCGACCAACCGGCGGCTGCTCAACCTGACCAAGGCCGGCGCCTTCCGCGAAGATCTCTATTACCGGCTCAATGTCTTCCCGCTCTATGTGCCGCCGCTGCGCGACCGGATGGAAGACCTGCCCACCCTCGTGAACCACTTCATCGCCCGCCTTGCCGCCGAAGCCGGCAAGCGCATCGTCGGCATCTCCGAGCCGGCGCTCAAGCTGCTGCGCGACTACGATTGGCCGGGCAACATCCGGCAGTTGGAGAATGCGGTGTACCGCGCCGTGGTGCTCAGCGACGCGGCCTACCTCGAAAGCGCCGACTTCCCGCAGATCGTCGCCTTGAGCACCGGCCGCGCCGAGGCGCTGCGGCTGACCTCGGTGGCGCCTGGCCCTTCAGCCCCGGTTCACATCGATGAGGCTATCGCCTCTCTACGCGAGGTTGTGGACAGGACAGCGGTCAGCGACCGCTTCATGGCCCAGAGTGGCGAAGTCGCCGCCCTCGCCGATGTCGAGCGCGAACTGATCGTGTTCGCGCTGCGCCACTACGGCTACCGCATGTCGCGGGTGGCGCGGGCGCTCGGCATCGGCAGGTCGACGCTCTATCGCAAGCTCCGCGAGTACGGTCTGGACGAGGGCCTGGAGAGCGACGCCGCCTAGATTTGCCTTGGGCGAGCAGGCGTTAGTTGCACCAAGTCCACAGACCGAACTCACAAAATCGCGAGGAATTGTCAGCGTTAAGATTTGTGGGCTAAGCAAAATGCATATCTGGGGCAAGAGTGCCGAATCCTCCCCGTCGCGCCGCCCCTTGCCAGCCCCCGAGCCGGGCACGGAGTACTTAATGACTATGCTGAAGGCCTTGTTGTTGGCGGGCACCGTAGCGCTTGCATCGCCATTTGCGATCTTCACGCAAGCAGCCTCTGCCCAGGAAACCGTCACGGTCGCCGGCATCGAAACCACCCGCATCGTGATTGCGCCGCCCAAGACCGAGCTGGCGCGGATCATCAAGGCCGGCCTCTCCTCCGCCTATGCGGCAGCAGAGAAGGGCACCCGGAGTTACCAGCAGACGCAGAAGCTCTATTTCTTCTACGGCGCGCGCCATTTCGAGCCGCTGTGGCTGAGCAAGGCGGATGATGGCTCCATCGCCTTCTCGCCCAATGCCGAAAAGATCATCCAGGTTTTCAAGGACTCCGAGCTCGAGGGCTTCCGCCCGTCCGACTACCTGACCGCCGACCTCGACGTGGCCGCCGCCGGCACTGATCCGATGAAGCTCGCCGCGCTCGAAACTGCCTTCTCCACAGCGGCGATCCGCTACGCGCAGGATGCCTTCGGCGGCCGCATTTCGCCGCTCGACGTCAACAAGACCTGGACCATCGCGCCCAAGCGCATCAACGAAGCCGAGATGCTGGTGAAGCTCGCCGACAGCAGCGAGCCGGACAAGCTGCTGCTGGCGCTGTCGCCGACCCAGCCGGAGTTCCTCGGGCTGAAGGCGGCACTCGCCAAGTTCTACGACGGCGCCGTGATGGACGCCGCGATCACCATTCCCGAGGGCAAGCTGCTGAAGCCCGGCATGCAGGACGAGCGCGTCACGCTGCTGCGCCAGCGCCTCGATGTGCCGGAGCCCGATATTCCGGAGACCGCCGGCGCCGCGGTGACCGTCGACATCAACTATGACGAGCCGCTGGTCGCGGCGGTGCAGGCCTTCCAGGAAAGCCTCGGCCTCAATGGCGACGGCGTCATCGGGCCGGCGACCATCGCGGCGCTGAATGGCGGCTCGGCCACCACCAAGGAAGACATCGTCGCCAACATGGAGCGCTGGCGCTGGGAGCCGAACGACTACGGCGACTTCCAGGTGACGGTGAACATCCCCGAGTTCCGCCTGTGGATCATGAACAAGGACGAGGTCCACTACACCACCCGCGTCGTGGTGGGCACGCCCAAGAACCAGACCGCGGTGTTCAACGACGAGATCGAGCATATCGTCGTCAACCCGTACTGGAACGTGCCGTCCTCGATCGCCACCAACGAGATCAAGCCGCATTTGATCGCCAACCCGGGCTACCTCGCCAGCCAGAACATGGAAATGCTGTCGGGCGGCAAGGTGATCAACGCCTCGGCCATCGACTGGACCCAGACCAACATCAACAGGTTCCACATCCGGCAGCGCCCGGGTGCCGGCAATGCGCTGGGGCGGGTGAAGTTCCTGTTCCCCAACCAGCACGACATCTACCTGCACGATACGCCGTCCAAGTCGCTGTTCTCGCGCTCGTTCCGCGCCTATAGCCACGGCTGCGTGCGCGTCGAGAACCCGATGGATTTCGCTGACGCGCTTTTGAAGCTCGAGCCGAGCCTCAGCGCCGAGACGCTGACCGCGTCGTTCGGCGACACCGAGCGCTGGTTCAACCTCACCACCAAGATCCCGGTGCACATCTCCTACTTCACCCTGCGCGTCGATGCCGACGGCACCATCCGCTCCTACGGCGACGTGTACGGCATGAACCAGCGGTTGAAAGAACTGCTGGCCGAATAGCAATCGGTGCGTTTCGGGACTAGAAACGAGGGCCGGCGCCACCAGGCGCCGGCCCTTCTGTTATGTCGTCGCCGCAATGTGACAGGCCAAGCGTTTACGAGTGCTTAGGAATTCGGCCTTGGTTCAGCCGGATTTTCTGCCTAGAAACCGGCACGGTAGCCGCCTCACTTGGGTTACCGGGCGTTAGCGTTAATGTATTCTCATCGAACTGGCGCTAGGCTCTGTCGTCTATTGGGTTGCAACGGGTCGTTCGGGGCGTGTCGGGAAAACTGTTGGGGATATGGCGGACTCTACCGCGGCTGTTTTTTGCCGCGACGATGGCGTTGACCGTCGTTTTGCCGCCGAGCGTCGCGCCGGTGAGCGCTGCCAATGGCGGCGGCGACCGTACGCTTTACCTGCACCACACCCATACCGGCCAGACCGGCAGCTTCACCTTCAAGCGCAACGGCCAGTATGACCAGAAGGTCTTGCGCGAGCTCAACATTTTCCTCGCCGACTGGCGGACCAAAGAACCCACGAAGATGGACCCTGCCCTCTTCGATCTGCTTTGGGAAGTGTACCAGGAAGTCGGCGGCCGCCAGCCCTACAACATCGTTTCGTCCTACCGGTCGCCCAAGACCAACAAGATGCTGGCAGCGAAATCGTCGGGTGTTGCCGACAATAGCCAGCACATGCGTGGCAAGGCGATGGACGTGTTCATCCCCGGGGTGAACCTGTCCAAGCTGCGCGAAACCGCGATGAAGCACCAGGTCGGCGGCGTCGGCTTCTATCCCACTTCGGGCAGCCCGTTCGTCCACATGGATACCGGCAACGTGCGCGCCTGGCCGCGCATGACCCGCGCCCAGCTCAAGAAGGTCTTCCCCGACGGCAAGACTCTGCATCTGCCCACCGACGGCAAGCCGCTTTCCAACGAAGGCCGCGCCTACGCTCAGGCCCAGTGGTCCAAATGCCGCACCGTGCCTTGCGATGGCGACGCCATCTTCGAGAGCGCTCCGGCGATCATGCTGGCCGACAATGCAGGCGAGGCTGCCCCGATCCCGGCGCTCCGCCCACGCACCCTCGGCGACGGCGCCGCCATCATGCTGGCCTCCGCCGAAGAGCCGGCGCAGCGCGTCGTACCGACCTTCGAGGTGGCGGCGCCGGTGCCGGTGTTCCGCACCAAATCCGAAGGCGGCATCAATGTCGCCGCCCTGCCGCCTGGTATCGACACCAAGGCCTTCGAAGCGGTGGGCGCGCCGATCCCGGCCACAAAATCCGCCCGCATCCAGCTCGCCACCCGTTCGCCGCTTGGCGGCGAGAACGGCCAGACCGCCGTGGCGGCGCTCGCCGCCATCGACCAGCCGCTGCCCAAACCGCGCGTGCTGATGTCGCCCAAGGCCGACGAGATGGTCACCGCCTATGTCGCGACCAGCCCCGATCCGGGCGCCGAACAGGCGCTGAAGATGATCATCGAGCGCGAGAACGCCGTGGTGCCGGAACTGCCGACCAGGGATCAGCTGCTGAGCTCGGGCAATGTCCAGACCGCCTCGCTCGGCGGCCCCGAGACCTTCTCGACGCTGAAGGGCATGTTCGACATGACCTTCAACTCGCTGACCGACACCTCGGCTCCCGAACCGATGCAGCAGGCCCTCGCCGATCTGGCGCTGAGCCGCCAGCCGAACCAGTCGATCGAGCTCAGGCCGATGGACCTGGTGGCGCCGGAGATTGACCACGTCAACGACACCCTGGTGCAGCCGGTGCCGATGACCACCGCCTTCTGGGCCGAGATGACCGAAGCCGAGGGTTACCTCGAAAAGGGCACCGAACTCGGCCCGCTCACCGGCCGCGTCAGCTTCCTTCCCGACAACGCCGCAATTCCCGCCTATGACCGTTTCGTGACGGATGGTTTGCAACTCGTCGCAGAACGCTAAAAGGCCGCGCCCACAAGGCGTTGCAATGCCGAACCCGAGCCTCTAAGTCTCTCAGTGTGAGACCGGCCCGTTCCGGCGAAGGATCGGTATTTTGGACAAGCCGCAGACACCGCTGCTCGATCGCGTATCGGCGCCAGCCGACCTGAAATCCCTGTCACGTGATGAGCTGCGCCAAGTCGCCGACGAACTCCGCGCCGAAGTGATCGACGCCGTCTCGGTGACCGGTGGGCACCTGGGCGCCGGGCTCGGCGTGGTCGAGCTGACCGTCGCCATCCACGCCACCTTCGATACCCCCAACGACCGCCTGATCTGGGATGTCGGCCACCAGGCCTATCCGCACAAGGTGCTGACCGGCCGCCGCGACCGCATCCGCACGCTGCGCCAGAAGGATGGGCTCAGTGGCTTCACCCGCCGCGCCGAGAGCAAATACGACCCGTTCGGCGCCGGCCATTCCTCCACCTCGATTTCCGCCGGCCTCGGCATGGCCGTGGCCTCCGAGCTGAAGGGCGAGAAGCGCAACGTCATCGCGGTGATCGGCGATGGCGCCATGTCGGCCGGCATGGCCTATGAGGCGATGAACAATGCCGGCGCCATGGACGCCCGACTGATCGTCATCCTCAACGATAACGACATGTCGATCGCTCCGCCGACCGGCGCGATGCGCTCCTACCTCGCCAAGCTCGTCTCCGGCCCGTTCTATCGCGGCTTCCGCGACACCGCCAAGTCGATCACCGAGAAGATGCCCAAACTCATCCACGAGACGGCGCGCAAGACCGAGGAGTTCGCCCGCTCGTTCTTCACCGGCGGCACGCTGTTCGAGGAACTCGGCTTCTTTTATGTCGGCCCGATCGACGGCCATAACCTCAACGACCTGCTCGACGTGCTGCAGAACGTGCGCGACGCCGAGTCCGGTCCGATCCTCATTCACGTGGTGACCAAGAAGGGCAAGGGCTACGGCCCGGCCGAGAGTTCCGCCGACAAGTACCACGGCGTCAACAAGTTCAACGTCATCACCGGCGCGCAGACCAAACCGCAATCGAACGCTCCGTCCTATACCTCGGTGTTCGCGCAGAGCCTGATCGAGGAGGCCAAGGCCGACGACCGCGTCGTCGCCATCACTGCCGCGATGCCCAACGGCACCGGGCTCGATAAATTCGCCGAGCTGTTCCCCACCCGTATCTTCGATGTCGGCATTGCCGAGCAGCACGCGGTGACCTTCGCCGCAGGCATGGCGACCGAGGGGCTGAAGCCGTTCTGCGCCATCTACTCGACCTTCCTGCAGCGCGCCTACGACCAGGTGATCCATGACGTGGCGGTGCAGGGCCTGCCGGTCCGTTTCGCCATCGATCGCGCCGGCTATGTCGGCGCCGACGGCCCGACCCATGCCGGCAACTACGATGCCGCCTATCTCGGCGCCATCCCCGGCATGGTGGTGATGGCCGCCGGCGACGAAGCCGAGCTGCGCCACATGGTGGCGACCGCCGCCGCCTATGACGAGGGCCCGATCGCCTTCCGCTACCCGCGCGGCGATGGGCTCGGCGTCGAGCTGCCGCCACGCGGCACGGTGCTCGAAATCGGCAAGGGCCGGATCCTGCGCGAAGGCAAGTCGGTGGCGCTGGTCAATTTCGGCACCCGGCTCGGCGAAGTGATCGCCGCCGGTGAGAAGCTCATGGCCTATGGGCTGAACCCGACGATCGCCGACATGCGGTTCCTGAAGCCCTTGGACGAGACGCTGCTCGCCCGGCTGGCCAAGGAACATGAGGTGCTGATCACCATCGAGGAAGGCGGCATTGGCGGCTTCGGCAGCCATGTTGCAACCTTCCTCGCCAACCATGGCATGCTCGACGGCAAGTTGAAATTCCGCCCGCTGATGATCCCCGACGTGTTCACCGAACAGGCCGGGGTCAACGACATGTATGCCGCAGCCGGGCTCGACCGCGCCGGCATCGTGGCGACGGCGCTGACCACGCTGGGGATCGACACGGCCGCCTTGCCGCGGACCACGAAGGCTTAGTCTTTTCGAACCCGCTGGCCGTTGGCCCAAGGCACGGAATCGCCAAACCACCGGATGTCATCCCTGCGAAAGCAGGGACCCATTTCACTGCCCGCGCCAGCTGAGAGTTGGGTCCCTGCTTTCGCAGGGATGACATCCGGTGTGTGAGGGGGGCACCGTGGTCATCTCAAAACCGGCGCCACCGGTATGACGCCCGGTGATTAAGCTTCGTTGCGGACCAACCCTACCCGCAAGAATCAGCTAACCACATCCCATGCAGGTCGCGATCGACATGGGTGTGGCGCAGGGTGGCGCCGAGGCTAAGCTCGATCTCGAGGAACTGTTGGCCACGCGCCTGCTGGTGCAGGGCAATTCCGGTTCCGGAAAGTCTCACCTGCTCCGTCGCCTGCTCGAGCAGAGCGCCCCCTGGGTGCAGCAATGCATCGTCGACCCCGAGGGCGATTTCGTTACCCTGGCCGACAAGTACGGGCACCTGGTGGTCGATGCCTCACGGTCCGAGAGCGAACTCACCACCATAGCTGCCCGCGTCCGCCAGCACCGCGTCTCGGTGGTGCTGAGCCTCGAGGGGCTGGATGTCGAGCAGCAGATGCGTTGCGCCGCCGCTTTCCTCGGTGGCCTGTTCGATGCCGACCGCGATTACTGGTACCCGATGCTGGTGGTGGTCGATGAAGCGCAGCTCTTCGCCCCCGCCATTGCCGGTGAAGTCTCCGACGAAGCGCGCAAGCTGTCGCTCGGTGCGATGACCAACCTGATGTGCCG
This sequence comes from Devosia sp. GW821-FHT12F11, assembly GCF_058806655.1. Lineage (NCBI taxonomy): Bacteria > Pseudomonadati > Pseudomonadota > Alphaproteobacteria > Hyphomicrobiales > Devosiaceae > Devosia > Devosia sp. GW821-FHT12F11. Next base: position 267,541 of record NZ_JBXAPX010000006.1, on the reverse strand, counting down.
CGGCCGCAAACGCGGCCTTGCCGGGGTGATCGCCACGCAGCGGCTGGCCAAGCTCGCCAAGAACGTCGCCGCCGAAGCCTCGAATTTCCTGATGGGCCGCACCTTCCTCGATATCGACATGGCCCGCGCCGCCGACCTGCTCGGCATGGAGCGGCGTCAGGCCGAGATGTTCCGCGACCTGAACCGCGGCCATTTCGTAGCGCTCGGCCCCGCCATGTCACGCCGCCCGCTGCCGATGGTGATCGGACCGGTGGAAACCTCGGCGCGCTCCTCGAGCCCCAAGCTGATGCCGCTGCCGGAAGCCTCCGTCGACGCTCGGGACCTGATCTTTGCACCGGTTCCCGAAGCTGTGCGCCCGGTCCGCCGGCCCCCACCGCCGCCACCGCCCTCGACCAACGATCTCCTCGCCCAGTTGGTACGCACCCAGGTGCCGCAGCAGCCACGTGCCGACGAGCCGCCGGTCGACATCGCCGAGCGCGACCGCGCCATCGACGACGTGGTCCGCGAACTGCTCGAAGATCGCGATGCGGCCTATCGCTCGGTCGCCGTGCTCTACCAGGATTTCCTTGTCCGCTGCCGCATCCGGCGCGTCCCCGGCGAAGCGCTGGCGCTGCCGGGCTTCCGGAGGAAGCTCGCCGTGGTGCGGGCCGGCGTCGCCGAGGAGACGGCGCAGTCCGAGACCTGGCAAACGGCGCTGTCGCTCTCGACCCAGCTCGCCGATGACGTGCAGGGCGTCTTCCTGGTGCTGGCGCGGGCCGCGCTCGAAGCCCTGCCCTGCCCCTCCGATGCCGCGCTGGCCCGCGCCTACGGCACCCATTCCACCGGCCGCGCCCGGCGCCTGCTCGCCTATTTCGAGGAACGTGGGTTGCTGGTGGTGCGCATGGACCTGCGCAACCAGCGCATCGTCGCCTTCCCCGATCTCGGCACCGAGACTGCCCCCGGCAATCCGGATGCGCCCGACTACGACGATCGGGCTGCGGCCGAGTAGTCGGCTGGATTGCTTCACTGGTGTGTTGAACGGCAGTTTCAGTGCGGGCTAGCGGGCCTTTTCTCCGCGCCGGCGAAACCGTGTGATTCAAATCTCACCGGCTTTCGCCTATTTAGTCTATCATTCCCATAGGGATTATTGAGTGAGCCGCCGATCGGGCTACGATCTGGGCACCTTCCGGGCACGCCTCGGAACCCCAGTTTCGCACCCGAAAGGATCGGACCCGTGACATCAATCAGACGCCGCACGCTCGGAGCGCTCGCCGCCCTGCTGCTCGCCGGCACCATCGTCGCCCCCAGCTTTGCCCAGGATGCCCCGGTTCAGGGTGGCACCCTGATCTACCTCGAGCAACAGGCCCATACGAACCTCTATCCCCCGGCCGGCGGGTTTTATCCGAACGGCGGCGTGCTCAACCAGATCACCGACAAGCTGACCTACCAGAACCCCCAGACGCTCGAGATCGAGCCGTGGCTGGCCGAGTCGTGGGAGGTCAACGACACCGCCACCGAGTACACTTTCAAGCTCCGCCCCGGCATCACCTTCTCGGACGGCACGCCGCTCGACGCCAAAGCCGTCGCGGTGAACTACGACACCTTCGGGCTCGGCAACAAAGAGCTGAAATACCCGGTGTCGGAAGTGATCAACAACTACGACCACGCCGAGGTCGTCGACGACCTGACCATCAAGTTCCACTTCAAGGCCCCCTCGCCGGGGTTCCTGCAGGGCACTTCGGTGATCGGCTCCGGCATCGTTTCGCCGGCGACGCTGGCCTTGCCCTATGACGAGCTCGGCGACGCCACCAAGATCGTCGGCTCCGGCCCGTTCGTGGTCGAGAGCGAAACGCTCGGCAAGGAACTGAACCTCAAGGTTCGCCAAGATTACAACTGGGGTCCGGCGAAGTTCGAGCACCAGGGCCGCGCCTGGCTCGACGGCATCAAGTACCTCATCACTCCAGAAGACAGTGTCCGCATCGGCGGTCTGCTCTCCGGCCAGGCCGACATCATCCGGCAGATCCAGGCCTATGACGAGCCACAGGTGAATGACGCCGGCTTCGAGATCTTTGCGCCCAATACCCGCGGCGTGAACAACTCGATCGCCTTCCGTCCGGACAACCCGTTGGTCGCCGACCTCAAGGTCCGCCAGGCGCTGACGCTGGCGACCAATCGCCAGGAAATCGTCGATACGCTGTTCTCGGCCAACTATCCGGTTGCGACCTCGGTGATCTCGCAGCATGCCGCCGGCTATGTCGATGAATCCTCGAAGCTGGTGTTCGACCAGGAGAAGGCCAAGGCGCTGTTTGCCGAAGCCGGCTGGACGCCCGGCGCCGACGGCATCCTCGAAAAGGATGGCAAGAAGCTCGACCTGACCGTCTACGTGTCGCTGCCGCAGCCGCAGAACGAAGGCGTGCTGCAGTTGGTGGCCCAGCAATGGGCGCAGGTCGGAGTGAAGCTCAACGTGCTCGCCGGCGACGCCGGCAGCCGCACCCTCGACCAGCTCGATCCGCTGAAGACCCCGGTCACCGTGGCGATGGTCGGCCGCGCCGATCCTGATGTGATCAAGTCCGGCTTCTATCCCAAGAACCGCGACTGGCTGCTGCAGAAGGGTGGCTCCAGCGACAAGGTCCAGAACTTCGTCGACGAGAAGCTGAACGGCCTGCTCGAGGGTCTTGCCTCCGAGACCGACCGCGCCAAGCGCCTCGCCATTGCCGGTGAGATCCAGGGCTACGTACTCGACCAAGCCTACATCATCCCGTTCTTCGAGGAGCCGCAGGCCTTCGCCACTGCGCCCTACGTGCACGGGCTAGGCTTCGAGGCGGTGGGCCGCCCGAGCTTCTACAACGTCTGGCTCACCCGCTGACCGATTTGGCTCCCGGGCGGCAACGCCCGGGACTTTCCCTCATTCTGGAGCGCCGCCATGTCGCGCTACATCATCGGCCGGATCGGGCAGGCGCTGCTCGTCCTGTGGATCGCCTTCACCGCCTCGTTCCTCTTACTGCAGGCGCTGCCCGGTGATGCGATCCTGATCAAGTTCCAGAACCCGGAACTGGGCCTCGGCCCGGAACAGATCGCCGCGCTCCGCGACGCCTATGGCGTCGATAGCCCGCTCTGGCAGCAATACCTGCAGGCTTTGGGCAATTTCCTCACCGGCAATTTCGGCTACTCGGTTGTCGGCAGCGTGCCGGTGGCCCATGAGCTCCTGACCAACCTGCCGGCGACGGCCCGGCTCGCCAGCCTCGGCTTCACCCTCGCGGTGATCATCGCGCTGGGTCTCGCCTTCCTTGCAACGCTGGTGCCCTTTGCCTGGCTACGCACCGCCATCCAGTCGATCCCCTCGCTGTTCGTGTCGCTGCCGGTGTTCTGGCTCGGCATCATGCTGATCCAGATCTTCTCGTTTCGGCTCAAGTGGATCTCGGTGATCAACCCCGGCGAATTCGAAGGACTGATCCTGCCGGTGATCACCCTCGCCATCCCGATCTCGGCGCCGCTGGCGCAAATCCTCATCCGCAATATCGACGAGGTCTCGACCCAGCCCTTCGTCGCCGTCGCCCGCGCCAAGGGTGCTTCGCCCAGCTGGGTGCTGTGGCGCCATGTGGTGAAGAACGCGCTGCTGCCGACCCTCACCATTGCCGGCATCCTGTTCGGCGAGCTGCTGGCCGGCGCGGTGATCACCGAGACGGTGTTCGGCCTCAACGGCATTGGCGGGCTGACCGAACGCTCGGTGCGCTTCCAGGACACCTCGGTGATCCAGGCGATCGTGGTGTTCTCCGCCCTCTGCTTCGTCGCGGTGAACCTCGCTGTCGACCTGCTCTACCCGGTTTTCGATCCTCGCCTCCGCCGCCTGAAGGGTGCCCCAGCATGACCAGCATCGGATCCACAGACATTCTCGTCGCCAATCCGCGCCGCGCCTCGGGCAACCCGCTGCTGCAGCGCCTGCGTGGCGTCTCGCCGAGCCTGGTGCTGGCCTGGGGCATCGTTGCGCTGGTGGTGCTGTTCGCCCTCGCGCCGTCGCTGTTCACCAGCTTCAACCCGGTGCAGGGCGTGCCGGCCGAAAAGCTCAAGGCGCCGACCCTGCTGCATATCCTCGGCACCGACGCGCTGGGCCGCGATCTCTTCGCCCGGATCGTCTACGGCGCGGTGCACTCGCTGAGCGGCGCCTTCGTCGCCGTGCTGGTCGGCCTCGTCGTCGGCACTACGCTCGGGCTGTTCGCCGGTGCCACCGGCGGGTTGGTCGAAGAGGCAGTGATGCGCGTCGTCGACGTGCTGCTGTCGATCCCGGGCCTGTTGCTGATGCTCTCGATCATCATCCTCCTCGGCTTCGGCACGGTGAATGCCGCGATCGCCGTAGGCATCACCTCGGTCGCCGGCTTCGCCCGCCTGTCCCGCTCCGAAGTGGTGCGGGTGCGGCGCTCGGAATATGTCGAGGCGGCGTTCGGCAGCGGCGGCACCTTTCTCTCGGTGCTGTGGCGGCATGTGCTGCCCAACTCGCTGACCTCGGTACTGGCCCTCGCTGCATTGCAGTTCGGCGGCGCCATCCTCGCCATCTCCACCCTCGGCTTTCTCGGTTATGGCGCGCCGCCGCCGACGCCGGAATGGGGCCTCCTGATCGCCGAGGGACGCAACTACATCTCGACCGCCTGGTGGCTGACCACCGCCCCCGGCCTCGTCGTTGTGCTGGTGGTGCTGTCGGCCAACCGCATCAGCCAGGCGCTGGGGAAGGTCGGACGATGAGCACTCCCCTCCTCTCGGTCGAGAACCTCTCGGTCGCCTACAAGGAAGCCGACCGCTATGCCCGCGTGACGCACGACGTGAGCTTCACGGTCGAGCCGGGCGAGGTCGTGGCGCTGGTCGGCGAATCCGGCTCGGGCAAGACCACCACCGCCCAGGCGGTGATCGGGCTGTTGCCCGAGAACGGCCGCATCGAGCATGGCGCCATCCGGCTCAACGGCGAGGATATCGCCCACTGGACCGGCAAACGCTTCGACGCCATCCGCGGCCGCCAGATCAGCCTGATCCCGCAGGACCCCACCAGTTCGCTGAACCCAGTGAAGACGGTTGGCGCACAGGTCGGCGAAATCCTCCGCATCCATGGCGAGCGCGACAGCAAGGCGATCGCGGCGCGGGTGATTGAACTCTTGGCCCGCGTCGGGCTGTCCGACCCCGAGCTCCGAGCCCGGCAGTACCCGCACGAGCTCTCGGGCGGCATGAAGCAGCGTGTGCTGATCGCCATCGCCATTGCGCTGAAGCCGCAGCTGATCATTGCCGACGAGCCGACCAGCGCGCTCGACGTCACCGTGCAGCGCCGCATCCTCGACCTGATCGACGAGCTGCGCCGCGACACCGGCACCGCGGTGCTGCTGGTCACCCACGATCTCGGCGTCGCCGCCGACCGGGCCGACCGCATCTTCGTGCTGCAGGGCGGCCGCATCCAGGAAGCCGGCGCGGCGCGCCAACTGCTGGCGGCGCCGCAAAGCGCCTATGCCCGGCAGCTGCTCGCCGATGCTCCGTCGCTGTCGGCTGGTACCAGGGCTGCGAGGCCTCCTTACCCACCGGCTGTCATCCCTGCGAAAGCAGGGACCCAAGCCTCCACAGGCGCCAGCGGAGAGTTGGGTCCCGGCTCTTCGGCCGAGATGACACCGAGTGAGGATGCGATCCTGGTCGAAAACCTCGTCCACGACTTCCAGATCAATGGACGGAGGAATTTCCGCGCCGTCGACGACATCTCGTTCGCGGTGCGCCGTGGCACCACCCACGCCATTGTCGGCGAGTCCGGCTCGGGCAAGACCACCACCGTGCGCGACATCGTCGGCTTCGGCCGACCGACCTCGGGGCGGATCAGCGTTGCCGGCACCGATATCGCCTCGCTGAAGGGCGATGCGCTGCGCCAGTTCCGCCAGAAGATCCAACTGGTCTACCAAAACCCGTTCTCCTCGCTCGACCCGCGCCAGACGGTGTTCTCGATCGTCGAGGAACCCCTGCGCAATTTCGGCCGCCTCGACGCGACGGCGCGTGCCGACAAGGTCAACGTCCTGCTGGAACGGGTCGGATTGCCCGAAGCTCTGCGCCAACGCCGGCCCCGCGCCCTCTCCGGCGGGCAACGGCAGCGCGTCGCCATCGCCCGGGCCCTGGTGCTCGACCCCGAGGTGGTGGTGCTCGACGAGGCGGTGTCCGCCCTCGACGTGACGGTCCAGGCACAGATCCTCAAGCTCCTCGACGAGCTGCAGCGCGAGCGCGGCCTCACCTACCTGTTCGTCTCGCATGACCTCGCCGTGGTGCGGCAGATCTCCGACACCGTGTCGGTGCTGCAGAACGGCAGGCAGGTGGAAACGGGGCCGGTCGCCGAGGTCTTCCGCAACCCGCAAAGCCCCTACACGCGCGAACTGATCGACGCCATTCCCGGCCAACGGAGCCACGCCAATGTCTGACACTTCACTCCCCAAGCGCCTCGGCTTCTTCACCCGCTTGCTCGACGACACCAGCGCCGGCGAGCGTTACCACAATGCCGCGACGCAGATCGTCCACGCGGAGGCCAACGGCTTCGACAGCGCCTGGGTGGCCCAGCACCATTTCCACCGCGATGAGGGCGGCCTGCCCTCGCCGCTGGTGTTCCTTTCCTATGTGGCGTCGCGCACCACGCGCATCCGGCTCGGCACCGGCATCATCACTCTGCCGCTCGAGAACGCCATCCGCGCCGCCGAAGACGCGGCGGTGCTCGACCTGTTGTCGGGTGGCCGGCTGGAGCTCGGCACCGGCTCGGGCGGCACCCCGGATTCGTTCACTGCCTTCGGCTATGACGTGAAGGACAAGGCCGCCATCTATGAGCGGCACCTCGCAACCTTCCGCACCGCGCTTTCCGGTTCGCCCATCGCCGGCGACGTCAAGCTCTACCCGGCGGCGCCGCACCTGCTCGAGCGCTTCTGGCAGGCCACCTTCTCGGTGGCTGGCGGCATTCGAGCCGGCAAGGCCGGCGACGGGCTGATGCTGTCGCGCACCCAGCCGCGTCCGGCCGACAACCCTAAGGCGAGCCTACCCGACCTGCAGCACCCGATCATCGACGGCTATTTCGCGCACCTGCCGCGCGAGATCGCGCCGCGCATCGTCGCCTCGCGCACCCTGTTCGTCGCCGACAACCGCGAGGAAGCGCGCCGCTACGCCGCAGCTGGCCTGAAGAAAGCCGCCATCGGCCTCGCCAAGGGCGGCCACCGCTTCGAAAGCGACGATCTCAATGATCTGATCGCCACCACCGACACGCATGTCGGCACCGTCGACGACGTGCTGGAGAGCCTCCACCGCGACACCACGCTGCCGCGGGTCACCGACATCGTCTTCCAGGTGCATTCGGTCGATCCGCCGCACGAGCTGGTGCTGCGCTCGATCGAACTGATCGCCGAAAAAGTCGCGCCTTCCCTCGGCTGGTCCAAGGCCGACAAGCCGCATTCGCCGCGCCTGAGCGTGGTCCGCTGAAGCTCCCGAAAGGAACATTACCATGAGTGACAAGAGCAAGGACGTCATCGACCAGTTGGTGGGCGTGCTCCCCGGCAGCGCGCTGGATGCCGTGCGCAATGGGCGGCCGACCGCCCGCGACAATGCGCAGAAGAGTTTTGAGGCGCTGTTTGCGCCCGTTGATGCAGGCACGGTGCTGCTCGAAGAGCGGTTCGCCATCGCCTACTTCGTCGCCGCGCTGCACAGGGACGAAGCGATCGCCGCATTCTACAAGGAGCAATTGGGGCACCACGACCGCAACGGCCTGATCGGCGCCATCAGCGCTGAGATCCGTCGCGGCGAGACGGCCGGCCCCTATGGCCATTATCCCGCCGGTCCCCTCAGCGCCGAAGACAAGCCGGGCCTGGAATATCAGCCTGACGCCGCAAACCGCGAGGTACTCGGCCGGCTCGGCGCGGCGCTGTCTCACGCCCACTTCCTCGTCTTCCACCCGCGCGACGCGAGCCCCGACAAGCTGCAGAAGCTGCTCAATGCCGGCTGGTCGACGACCGATATCGTGACGCTGAGCCAACTGGTGGCGTTCCTTGCCTTCCAGATCCGCGTGGTGATCGGGCTCAGGGCCCTCGCCGCAGCGCAGCAGGCCGCGAGCATCGCCTACGCCACCACCCCGATCAGCCCCGTCGCTGCAGCCTGAGGCCTGAAATGACCGATAAAGCCATCACCTACGACCTCGCCGACCGCCCGGTGGTCTTCACCCAGGAGCAGATCGGCTGGGCCCCCTGGCTGCAGCCGCTCGACGAATCCGAGTTGACAGACCGGCACTGGGAAGGGCTGACCGAGGCGTCGCGCGCCAAGTCGCCCTATTTCATGCTGCTTGCCCGCGATCCGGACATCCTCGGCGCCCGCACCCGCACCGACAAGGATATCTTCTACAACCCCGACGCCGGCCTGCCCCGCGCCGAGCGCGAGCTCGCGGCCGCGGCGACCTCGCGCTCCAACGGCTGCATCTTCTGCGCTTCGGTGCATGCCCGTTTCGCCTCGACCTATTCGAAGCGCGGCGAGGATGTGCAGCGGCTGCTCGATGACGGCGTGGAAGTCGATCTCGGCGACCGCTGGAACACCCTGGTCGCCGCCTCGGTCGCCCTGACGGAGACGCCCTCGGCCTTCGGCGGCGAACAGATCGCCGACCTCAAGGAGGCCGGGCTCGACGACCTGGCGATCGCCGACCTGATCCAGAGCGCGGCGTTCTTCAACTGGGCCAACCGGCTGATGCTGTCGTTGGGCGAGCCGACCCCGGCGGCGGCGTAAGCAACATCAACGCCGGTGGTTGACTGCCCCCCTGTCCCCTCCCCCTAAACAAGGGGAGGGAGACGCTCACTGCGAGGCTGGTGTCTTGGTCTCCCTCCCCATTCCTAGGGGGAGGGACAGGGGTGGGGGTCGGTCAACCACCGGCAGTGGTACCTTCGGCCGGAGCACCCTGCTCTTTCGGCTCATCATTGGCTGGGGCCACCGCCGGTTGCGGTGAACGCGCCTGATCTTCCGCCGAGAGCCGACGCTCGATCGCGTCCTTGGCCCCCTTGGCAAATTCCTCACTCGAATACGGACCCCACTCGACCTGCTGTCCGTCGAGATAGGCGTAGAAATACCATCGGCCGTCGCGCTTCTCCGGCCCAAACGTGCGCTGCGTCATAACTGCTCCTAGAAGCCCCGCAGCAGAACTAGCGGAGCCGCCCCGGCGTTCCATACGTCTATGGTAGCAGGCCGTTCCGCCCAGCCCTGCACGGGGACGGCCGCCACGCCTACGCAGTTCTACCTGCAGCACGCCAGACGGCTGATTCACCCATGCGACAACCCGATGTTGGTTCGCAGTAGCGGGTAATCGTCTGTTCATCGGCGGCGCGAACTATCGCCGCCGTTAAAGTCTCCGGGGGCGCCTGTTGCAGGCTGTCGTCAATACATTGCTGAACAACCACGACATGGCACTGGTTGTCGTGGCGGCGTTGCTGTGCGCGCTGTCGTCATTCGCCGGAATATCGCTGCTGCACCATGCCCGGCGGACGGCCGGCGGGATGCAGTTGGCGTGGCTGGGCGTCGCGGCGGTTTCCGTCGGCTTCGGCATCTGGGCCACCCACTTCGTCGCCATGCTGGCGTTTCACCCCGGCGTTGCCGTCGGCTACGACCTGCCGACGACGCTGGCATCGCTATCGCTGGCCATCGCCATTGTCGGCGGCGGGCTCTGGTTTGCCGCCATCGGCACCTCCGCCGGCGACTCGATCCTCGCTGGCGCGGTGGTTGGTCTCGGTATTTCCGCCATGCACTACACCGGCATGGCGGCAGTGATTGTCGGCGGCGCCATCGTCTGGGACGGCAACCTCGTCGCGCTGTCGATCCTGACCGGCATGGCGCTGGGCGCGGCGGCGCTCTGGCTGGCGCGAGCCTCGACCCTGCGCGGCCGGCTGGGTGCGCCGGTTCTGCTCACCCTCGCCATCTGCGCCATGCATTTCACCGCCATGGGCGCCGCAGGCTTCGCCGATTGTTATTCGATCGTCGCCGAGGGCACGCCGACCTGGCTGTGGCTGGTGCTGTCGCTCGCCTCGACCATCATCCTCGGCCTCGCCATGGGCGGCACCCTGCTCGACCTCAGGGATCGGCGCCGCAGTGCCGAAGGCGCACGGATGCGCGAGCTGGCCGACGCAGCCGTCGAAGGCATCGTCATCGTGCGGCAAGGAGCTATCACCGCGACCAATCGTAGCTTCAGGAACCTCGTGGGCTCGGATGCTGACGCAAACGGCCGGCCGCTGCTCGACTTCCTCGACGCCGCTGCTTGCGAGGCGCTCCAGCGCTCGCCCAACGCCACCATCGACGCCGAGCTCAAGGTTGCCGGCGGCAGCATCCCGGTCGAGGCGGTGGCCCACGAGATCGAGTTCCAGGGGGTGCGGCAGCGCGCCATCGCCATCCGCGATGTGTCGGTCCGCAAGCAGGCCGAGGAGCACATCCGCTTCCTCGCCCACCATGATGCGCTGACCGGGCTGCCCAACCGGGTGAGCTTCGGCAAGCGGCTCAATGAGACCATCGAGCGGGCCCGCGGCGACGGGCGGAGCTGCAGTGTGCTGTGTCTCGACCTCGACAAGTTCAAGGAGGTGAACGACCTCTATGGCCATGCGGCGGGCGATGCGCTGCTGCGCCGGGTCGGGTTGATCCTGCAGCGGGAGGTAGCAGAGATCGGTTATCCCGCTCGGCTGAGCGGCGACGAGTTCGCCGTGGTCCTCAACGCCACCGAAAGCCTCGAAGCCGCCAATCGTGTGGCGCAGCGGCTGCTGCAGGCGTTCGCGCTGGATGTGGCCGAGAGCCCCGAGGACGCCATGATCTCCGCTTCGATCGGCATTGCCTCCTTTCCCGGTGACGCCGAGAGCGCCGAGCAGCTGATGTCGGCCGCCGACATGGCGCTCTACCGGGCCAAGCAGGACGGGCGCGGCGCCTACCGGCTGTTCGAGGCGACGATGAACGATGAGTTGCACGACCGGCGGCTGGTCGCCAATGACCTGGCGGCTGCGGCCGATGCGGGACAATTAGAGCTGGCGTACCAGCCGCAGGTCGACCTCGCCTCGGGCGACGTCACCGGGTTCGAGGCGCTGATCCGCTGGCGCCATCCGGAGCGCGGCGACGTGCCGCCCGGTGTCTTCGTCCCCATTGCCGAGGAGAACGGGCTGATCCTCGGGATTGGCGAGTGGGTGTTGCGGACCGCCTGCGAGGAGGCCGCCGGCTGGCGAGTGCCGTTGGGCATTTCGGTGAATGTCTCGGCGGCGCAGATCCACAACCCGGCCTTCGCCCGGCAGATTCATGAGGTGCTGCTCGAAACGGGCCTGTCGCCGGCTCGGCTGGAGATCGAGGTGACCGAGACGGCGCTGGTGCGAGACCTGGTGCGGGCGGTGACGACGCTGCGGCAGGTCCGCGCGCTGGGGGTGGGTGTCGCGATCGACGACTTCGGCACCGGCCACTCGTCGCTGACCCACCTCAGCGCGTTCCCGTTCTCGCGCATCAAGCTGGACCAATCGTTCGTCCGGACCTTCGATCGCAACCCGCAATCGGCGGCGATCGTCCACGCAGTCATCGAGCTCGGGCGTTATCTCGGCACCCCAGTGGTCGCCGAGGGGGTCGAGCGGCAGGAGGAGTTGACCTTCCTCCGCTCCGAAGGCTGCGAGACCGCCCAAGGTTTCCTGTTTGGCCACCCGGCGCCGATCGCCACCTTTGTCGGGTTACAGACCCGCAGGGCCAGCTAGGGCGGCCTCCGGAAAAAGCAAAGGCCGCCCGGTGGGCGGCCCTCGTTGCGTCTGGCGCGGGCGCTTACTCGTCGTCGCTCGGTGCAGCCGCCATGCCCAGCGCGGTGAGGTAGAGCTCGAGCAGCGCTTCCTGCTCCATGCGCTCGGCATGGTCCTGTTTGCGGATCGAGACGATCTTGCGCAGCACCTTGGTGTCGAAGCCGTTGCCCTTGGCCTCGGCGTAGACTTCCTTGATGTCGCCGGCAATCGCGGCCTTCTCTTCCTCGAGCCGCTCGATGCGCTCGATGAAGGCCTTGATCTGGTCCTGGGCGACGCTATCGGGGGAGACGGTTGCCATAGTCGAATTCCTTTTGCTTTCGGCCCCCGTTCAACCCGTTCGTCGACGCCCGTTCAAGCCTATTCGGACATCAATCCACATCGCTTGCCCGCCAGTTTCGTAATTCCGACAAAAGCCGCGTTTACCGGTTGACAGCGGGCGGAGCGCTGAGCACAAACACCTCGCGCGCTGCAAACGATTTCAGGCAATCCAACCCGGACGGTCCATTGCGCTACATCCTGGCCATCGCTGGTGTGCTCGCCGCCGCGTTCGTAGCCATCACCATCTGGATCTTCCTGCCGCGTGCCGACGCGCCGCTCAGTGCTGCCTCAGCTCAGGCCCAGCAGGCGCAGTCTCAAACCCCGGCCGACCAGAGCGCCGCACCCGGCGAAGGCAGCTTCCGGGTCTGCAACGAGACGGCCAACAAGGTATCCGTGGCCTTCGGCTATCGCGCCGAGAAGGGCTGGCAATCCGAAGGCTGGTGGGTGGCCGAGCCCGATAACTGCGTCACCATCTACCGCGGCAACCTCGAAGCCCGCCGCTACTACTATGTGTACGCCGCCGACGATGTCAGCGGCGGTGCCTGGGACGGCAGCGTCTTCATGTGCACCCGCGACGAGACCTTCACCATCTTCGGTGTTGAGGATTGCCTGGCGCGCGGCTACGAACGCACCGGCTTCTTCGAAGTCGATACCAACAATCGCAGCGACTGGACGTTGCAGCTGACTGATGGCGAGGTCGTAGGCGGCGACACCGACGCCACCGGCGAAACCGTGCCACTCGAGGGCGACCTGCCTAGCGACGGCGGCGACCAGCCGGCCGGCGACACTCCTACTGATGAAGGTGCAGATTCCGAATGAGACGCTTGAGACGCGTGAAGATCGTCGCCACCCTGGGCCCCGCGTCCAACGATGAAGCCACGATCGAGAAGCTGGCGCGGGCCGGCGCGGACGTTTTCCGCATCAACATGAGCCACGCCAGCCACGAGCTGCTGAAGCAGACCGTCGGCTATATCCGCAATGTCGAGGCGCGGCTGCACCACCCGATCGGCATCCTGGTCGACCTGCAGGGGCCGAAGCTCCGCGTCGGCCGCTTCGCCGAAGGCGCGGTGCAACTGGTGGCAGGCGCCAGGTTCACCCTCGACAGTTCCGAAGCTCCGGGCACTGCCGAGCGCGTGTTCCTGCCGCACCCCGAAATCCTCGAGTCCGTCTCGGTGGGCGATCGCCTGCTGCTCGATGACGGCAAGCTCCAGCTGAGGGCCACCAAGGTCGGCGGCGGGCAGGTCGAGACCGAGGTGATCTACGGCGGCAAGCTAAGCGACAAGAAGGGCGTGAGCCTGCCCGACACGCTCCTGCCGATGGGCGCGCTGACCGAGAAGGACCACGCCGATCTGCTGAAGGGGCTCGAGGCGGAAGCCGACTGGATCGCCGTCAGCTTCGTGCAGCGCCCCGAAGACATCATCGACATCCGCAAGATCGTCCAGGGCCGCGCCGGCGTCATGGCCAAGATCGAGAAGCCGCAGGCGGTGGAACGGCTCGAAGAGATCATCAAGCTCTGCGATGCCTTCATGGTGGCGCGCGGCGACCTAGGGGTGGAAATGCCGCTCGAGCAGGTCCCTGGCCTGCAGAAGCGCATGATCCGTATCGCCCGCCGCTACGGCAAGCCCGTGGTGGTCGCCACCCAGATGCTGGAATCGATGATCACCTCGCCGGTGCCGACCCGCGCCGAAGTGTCGGACGTGTCGATCGCCGTGTTCGAAGGTGCTGACGCGGTCATGCTCTCGGCCGAAAGCGCCTCGGGCCAGTACCCGGTCGAAGCCGTGGCCATGATGAACAAGGTCGCCGTGGCGGTCGAAGGCGATCCGAACTATCGCGGCATCATCCGTGCCCAGGCCGCCGAGCCCGAGGCGACTGCCGCCGACGCCATCTCCGCAGCGACCCGCCAGGTCGCCGAGACGCTCGATCTGGCAGCCATCGTCACCTACACCTCGTCCGGCTCGACCGCTATCCGCGCGGCCCGTGAGCGGCCCAGCAAGCCGATCCTCGCGCTGTCGCCGAACCTTCGTACAGTCCGCCGCCTGTCGGTGGTCTGGGGCATTCACTGCGTGGAATCGCCCGATGCGGTGAACCTTGAGGACATGGTCGATCGCGCCTGCGTCATCGCCTACAACGAGGGCCTTGCGCGCCCGGGCGACCGCATCGCCATCACCGCCGGCATCCCGCTGGGTACGCCTGGCGCCACCAACATGCTGCGCATCGCCTTCGTCCGCCAGGACGGCGCTGGATCCTCTTGATCCTGACTGCCTAGGCTGTACCTTCTCGATCCCTCCCCCGACCGGGGGAGGGATTTTCGCTTTCAGTAACGGATTGCCCTGATGTCCACCGCCCTCGACGCTGCCCTCGCCCATGCCGACGCCCATCTCGACGACAGCGTCGCGCGGCTGAAGACGCTGGTGGCCATCAAGTCGATTTCCACCGACCCGGCCTATACCGATGAGGTGCACAAGGCGGCGGACTGGCTGGCGGCCGACCTCAATGCGCTGGGCTTTGATGCTTCGGTGCGCCCGACGCCGGGACACCCGATGGTGGTGGCGCATGATCAGGCAGCTGATGGACCGCATGTGCTGTTCTACGCCCATTACGACGTGCAGCCGGTCGACCCACTCAATCTGTGGCACACTGACCCGTTCACCGCGACGCTGGTCAAGGGCGAGGACGGTGAGACCCGCATCGTCGGGCGCGGCACCTCAGACGACAAGGGGCAACTCCTGACCTTCGTCGAGGCCTGCCGCGCCTGGAAGGCGGTGAACGGGCCGCTGCCGATCAAGGTGACCCTGTTCTTCGAGGGCGAGGAAGAGTCGGGCGGCAAGAGCCTGCCAGGCTTCCTCGAGGCCAATAAGGCCGAGCTCGGCAGCGCCGACATCGCACTGGTCTGCGACACCGACCTGTGGAACCGCGACACGCCGGCCATCGTCACCTCGCTGCGCGGCCTGGTCGGCGAAGAGGTGGTGATCACCTGTGCCAGCCATGACCTCCATTCCGGCATGTACGGCAATGCTGCCCGCAATCCGATCCAGGTGCTGGCCGACATCATCGCCTCGCTGCGCAACCCCGATGGCAGCGTGGCGCTGGAAGGCTTTTACGACGATGTCGCCGAGCTGCCGCCCGAGATCGCGGCGCAGTGGAAGCGCCTGCCCTATGACGAGGCGGCCTTCATGCGCGGGGCCGGGCTGACCACGCCGGCCGGCGAACAGGGGCGCTCGGTGCTCGAGCAGACCCGCGCACGCCCGACCTGCGAGATCAACGGCATCACCGGCGGCTATACCGGCGATGGCTTCAAGACGGTGATCCCGGCCAAGGCCAGCGCCAAGATTTCGTTCCGGCTGGTTTCCGGCATGGACCCCAGGAAGATTCGGGCCGCGTTCCGCAAGCACGTCACCGACCGGCTGCCGCCCGACGCCACGGCGAGCTTTCACGAGCACGGCGGCGCGCCGGCGGTGTCGGTGCCGACCGACGGTCCGTTCGTCGCCAAGGCCGCGGCCGCGCTGAAGGACGAGTGGGGCAACGAGGCCGCGCTGATCGGTTCGGGCGGCTCGATCCCGGTAGCCGGCGAATTCAAGAAGACTCTCGGGCTCGATACGCTGCTGATCGGCTTCGCGCTCGACGACGACCGCATCCACTCGCCCAACGAGAAGTACAACCTCACGAGCTTCCACAAGGGCATCCGCTCGTGGCTCAGGATCATCGCCGGGTTTGCGGCGTAGGCAGGGCCGACCGAGAGAGACATCGGCGGGGGGGTGCAGACCTCCCCTCCCCGGTGTCATCCCTGCGAAAGCAGGGACCCATTTCTCAGCCCGTGCCAGTGGAGAGTTGGGTCCCTGCTTTCGCAGGGATGACAGCTGGTGGTTAGGCGAGTTACGTGCCCTCCAAAGGGAGGGACGGCCAAAGCAAAAAGGCCCGCTTGCGCGGGCCTTCAAACTATCAGTCGTGAGCAGCAGCTCAGCCCTGGCGGGCCTTGTAGCGCTTGTCCACCTTGTTGATGATGTACACGCGGCCGCGGCGGCGCACGAGCTTGTTGGCGCGATGGCGACCCATCAGAGCCTTGAGCGAATTGGTGACTTTCATGCCGAACCTCGGAACTGAAATAAAAACAGGCGCCGCGCGCCCTCGAATTGGGGCCGTGATTAAGGGCAAAAACCCTTGCTGTCAACGCCCTTCCGCCGGTTTTACGGGCTATGGCGGTTAACCGGCCGGCAAGGCGCCAATGCGACACTCACCGAATGCAGAAACCCAGCTTTTCCAAGCTCGATGTGCTCGTGGTCGATCCCTCGCCGCACATGGGAGCGCTGATCGGCCAGATGCTGCGCCACCTCAAGGTACGCCGCATCGATGAGGTGCAGAGCTCCGACGGCGCAGCCGTGCTGCTGCAGACCCACCGCTTCGGCGCCATCATGATGAACGACGTGCTGGCGCCGATGAACGGCGTCACCATGGTGAAGGCGCTGCGCGCCGCATCCGAAGGGCTGAACCGCGACACCCCGGTCATCATGATGTCGGCCGCTCCCGATGCCACCGAGATCGCCGCGGCGCGCGATGCCGGCGTCACCGAGTTCCTGCGCAAGCCCTTCGCCACCCAGCACGTCGAGAGCCGGCTCGTCGCCATCCTGACCGCCCCTCGCGCCTTCATCGAGGCCGAGGCCTTTGTCGGGCCGGATCGCCGGCGCAAACGCGCCGACTACAAGGGCGGCGAGCGCCGCTCGAGAGGCTAGGGCGCTTTCGGTTCAAGCGCCCGGCTTGAGGTCGAGCTCCTGCCAGCGGATGCAGGCGACGCGCCGGCCGTTGGCGAGTGTCTCGAGCGGCGGCCTGACCTGGGCACAACGCTCTTCCGCATAGCGACACCGCGTCCGGAAGGTACAGCCTGAGGGCTGGTTGATCGGCGAGGGGATTTCCCCCACCAGCCCCTCGATGGTGCGTTGTCGCGCCCGTTTCGGATCGGGGATCGGCACCGCCGTCAGCAGCGCCCGCGTGTAGGGGTGCTTGGGATCCTCATAGAGGTCGTCGCCGTCGGCGAGTTCGACGATCCGGCCGAGATAGAGCACGAGAATGCGGTCGGAAACGTGCCGCACCACGCTCAGGTTGTGCGAAATGAAGATCAGCGTCAGCCCGAACTCATCCTTGAGATCGCTGAGCAGGTTGAGGATCTGCGCCTGAATCGAGACATCGAGCGCCGACACCGGCTCGTCGCAGACGATCAGCTTGGGCTCGCTGATCAGTGCCCGGGCGATGCCGATACGCTGCGCCTGCCCGCCCGAGAATTCGTGCGGATAGCGGTTGATCATCTCCGGCAGGAGGCCCACCGCCTCCATGGTCCTCAGCACCCGCTCGCGCCGGCCCTTGGCGTCGATCTCGGGCATCAGTGTCCTGAGCGGATCGGCGATGATCTCGCCCACCGTCATACGCGGGTTGAGCGAGGCCAGCGGATCCTGGAAAATGATCTGCAGGTCGCGGCGCTTCTTCCGCATTTCCTCGGCCGGCAGCTTGGTGATGTCTTGCCCCAGCCACAGGACGCGGCCCTCGTCGGGGGTAAGGAGCTGCAGGATGCAGCGGCCGAGGGTCGACTTGCCGCAACCACTCTCCCCCACGATGCCGAGCGTTTCGCCGCGCTTGACGGTGAAGTTGATGTCCTGCAGCGCGCGCAGCTGGAAGGGCTTGGCGAACAGTCCGGCGGAGATGGAGAAGTTCTTCGAGAGGTTCTCGATCTTCAACAGGTCTTCGGTACGATCGAGCATTATGCGACCGCCTCATACTTGAGTTCGCCCTGGTACCAGCAGGCCTTTTCGCGCACGTCCTCGACCGGCAGCAGTGGCGGCCGTTCTTCGAAGCAGCGCTCGAAGCGGAAAGCGCAGCGCGGGTGGAAAGCGCAGCCCTTGGGCAGGTGCTCGAGGCTGGGCGGCAAGCCCTGGATCGGATCGAGGCGCTTGGCGCGCTTGGCGACATGCGGCGTCGAATGCAGCAGCCCCAGCGTGTAGGGATGGCGCGGATCGTAGAACAGCGTGTCGGTCGGCCCCTTCTCGATGCAGCGGCCGCCATACATCACCATCATCCGGTCGGCGACGCCGGCCACCACGCCCAGGTCGTGGGTGATCAGCACCAGCGCGGTGCCGAAATCATTGGTGAGGTTCTTGAACAGGTCGAGCATCTGCGCCTGCACGGTCACGTCGAGCGCCGTGGTCGGTTCGTCCGCGATCAGCACCTTGGGCTTGCAGAGCAGCGCCATGGCGATCATCACGCGCTGCCGCATGCCGCCCGAGAGCTCGTGCGGATAGGCATTGGCGCGCTTCACCGGTTCGGGAATGCCGACCCGCTCGAGCATCTCGATGACGGCGCGGTGGGCTTTCTCGGCCGAATAGCCCTGGTGGCGCACCAGCACTTCGGCGAGTTGCGTCTTGACCCTGAGCGTCGGGTTCAGCGAGGTCATCGGATCCTGGAAGATCATCGCGATATCCTTGCCGCGATAATTGTCCAGCCGGTCGGGCGCCATGCCGATGAGGTTCACATCGCCGAGCATGGCCCGGCCCGAGGCTTTGCCGTTGCGGGCGAGCAGCCCCATGATGGAGAGGAAGGCTTGGCTCTTGCCGGAGCCGCTCTCGCCCACCACGGCGAGCGTCTCACCCTCGGCGAGGGTGAAATCGAGGTCGGAAACCGCCTTCACCTCGGATTGGTGCAGCGCGAAGGTTACGTCGAGATTGTCGACGACAAGCACATTGGCCATATCTATCGGTCCTTGCCTATCGGTCCTTGGGGTCGAGCGCGTCACGCAGGCCGTCGCCCAGATACGACAGGCAGAGCAGCATGGTGACGAGGATGGCGGCCGGGGTGAACAGCATCCACGGCAGCGCCTCGGCAACCGGAGCGCCGAACGAGATCAGCGTGCCGAGCGAGGTCTGCGGTTCCTGCACACCGAGGCCGAGATAGGAGAGGAAGCTCTCCGTGATGATGATCTCGGGAATGGTGAGCGTCGCATAGATCACCACCGGACCGGTGAGGTTGGGTACGATATGGCGGAAGATGATGGTGAAGGGCCCTGCCCCACCGGCCTTCGCCGCCTCGATGAACTCGCGCTGCTTGATCGACAGCGTCTGCCCGCGGACGATACGCGCCATGGTCAGCCATTCGAGGCACCCGATGCCCACGAACAGCAGCACCGGCGAGCGCCCGAAGATCACCACCAGGATAATCACGAACAGGATGTAGGGCAGCGCGTACATGATATCGACGAAGCGCATCATGATGGCGTCGACCTTGCCGCCGAAATAGCCGGCGATGGCGCCATAGAGGATGCCGATCACCACCGAAACGAAGGTGGCGACGGCCGCCACCAGCAGCGACATCTGCGTGCCCTGCAGCGTGCGGGCCAGCATGTCGCGGCCGTTCTGGTCGGTGCCGAAATAGTGGCCCTTGGCCCAGTCGGGTGGCTTGCGGATGCCGGCCCAGTCGATCTTGTCGTACGCCCAGGGCAGGAAATACGGCCCGATCAGTGCGAACAGCACGATGGCGATCAGGACGAAGATCGAGACCAGCGCGGCCTTGTTGTTGAACAGGCGCCTGAGCGCATCCTGGGTCAGCGAGCGCCCCTTGGGCGCTTCGGCCGCCAGTGCGTCGGCGTAGGCGGTCAGCGCCGCGTCCTTGCCAGTAATCCCGGCCATCAGCGGTACCTCACCTTGGGATCGAGCCAGGCGTAGAGGATATCGACGAGCAGATTCAGCGCCAGGATGATGAAAACGTAGAGAATGGTCGTGCCGAGCACGAGACCGTAATCACGGTTGAGCGCGGCGGTAATGAAGTACTTGCCGATACCCGGCAGCGAGAACACCTGCTCCACCACCAGCGAGCCGGTGAGGAGGTAGGAAAGGCCGGGGCCAAGATAGGAGACCACCGGCAGGAGCGCCGGCTTCAGCGCATGCCGGGCGAGGATCAGCCTCGTGCCGAGGCCCTTGGAGCGGGCGGTCCGCACATAGTTGGTGCCCAACACCTCGATCATGGAGCCGCGCACCAGCCGGGCGACACGCCCGCCATGCGGCAACGCCAGGATGAAGATCGGCAGCACCAGGTGGATCAGCGAGCCGGGCTGGTAGCCGCCGACCGGCAGCCATTTGAGGTACACGCCAAAGAACAGCTGCACCAGGTTGGCCATCAGGAAGTTCGGGATAATGATGCCGACCAGAACGATGGCGACCAGCAGGTAATCCGGCCACTTGTTCTGGTTCACCGCGGCAACCGCGCCGGCGACCATGCCGCCGATGGTGCCCACTACGAAGGCTGAGAAGCCGAGCATCAGGGTGAAAGGCAGCCCGATGCCGATGAGGCGCGAGACGTTGAAATCCTTCATCACCATCGAAGGACCGAAATCGCCGCGCAGCACGCCGCCGATATAGCCGAAAAACTGCATGATCAGCGGTTCGTCGAGATGGTAGTAGGCGCGCAGGTTCTTCAGCTGGTCGGGGGGCAGCGCGCGTTCACCGTCGAAGGGACCGCCGGGCGCCAGCCGCAAAATGAAGAAGCAAACCGTAATCGTGATGAGCACGATCGGAATAGCCGTAAGCACGCGCCTCAGCGCATAACCGAACATGTTGTGTGTGACCTTTCCCGCCAGCCCGCGGGGCAACGCCGTAAGCCGGCGGCAAAATGCAATCTGGGACCGCGGGGTTAAGCCCCGCGGTCCCTGTTGAGCCGGTTATTCCGACTTAGTCATCCAGCGGACACGGTGAATGTCCTTGGCGTTGTCTTCGAAGCCCGTGATCTTGGGCGAGACGACGTTCTTGGACACGTACCAGTAGATCGGGATGGCCGCAAAGGCGTCCATGGCGATCTGCTCGGCTTCGTGCATCTGGCCGGCGCGCTTGACCAGGTCGAGCTCGCTCGAGGCTGCGGTCATCAGCTCGTCGAACTTGGGATCCGAGTAGCGGCCGTAGTTGTTGCCCCAGTTGATGGTGCCGTCGCTGCCCTTGGTGCCGGTCTTCAGCAGGTCAAGGGTGTTGGACGGATCATCATAGTCGAGCAGCCAGCCGGCGCGGCCGACATTGTAGTCACCGGCACGCAGCGCATCGTAGTGCACGGCGGTTTCGGCGTTGAACAGTTCGACTTCGACGCCGATCTGCTTCCACATGTCGGAGATGGCCACGGCGATGCGCTGGTGGTTCTCGTTGGTGTTGTAGCGCAGCTGCAGCTTCAGCGGCTTGTCCGGGCCGTAGCCGGCTTCGGCCATCAGCTTCTTGGCTTCCTCGACGCGCTGGTCATAGGGCATCTCGGCCCAATCCGGCGCATAGGGAGTGCCTTCGTAGTTGCCGGTACCCGGCGGGACCCAGCCATAGGCCGGCAGTTCGCCGGTGCCCAGCACGTCCGGACCGATCACATCACGCAGCACCGAGATCGACAGGGCCTTGCGGATGTTGATGTTGTCCAGCGGCGGCTTTTCCTGGTTCAGCACGTAGTAGTAGATGCCCAGGAACGGCGCCACATGGGCCTGGCCCGGGTAGTTGTCCTGCAGGAACTTGTACTGGTCGGCGGGGAAGTCGGTGAGGATATCGAGCTCACCGGCGCGATAGCGGTTCAGCGCCGCGGTCAGGTCCTCGGTGTTGTCCCAGCGGATCTCATCGATCTTCAGGCTGTCCTTGCCATAGTAGGTATCGGACTTGACGCCACGCAGATACGAGCCCGGAACCCACTCGACGATCTTGTAGGGGCCGTTGCCGACGATGTTCTCGGGCTGCGTCCACTGGTCGCCGAACTTCTCGATGATGTCCTTGCGGATCGGGAAGGCGGTGTAGTGCGCGAGCGCATCGAGGAAGAACGGCGTTGCTGCTTCAAGCGTGATCTCGAGCGTCTTGTCGTCGACGGCCTTCACACCGAGCTGGCTGAAATCGGTGATCTCGCCGGCCGCGATCTTGGACGAGTTCTTGATCGGGTACTGCAGGTACGCGTACTCGGACGCGGTCTTGGGGTCGAACAGGCGCTGGAAGGCGTCGACCCAGTTCTGCGCCGTCACCGGCACGTTGTCCGACCACACGGCATCGCCGCGGATCTTGAAGGTATAGACGAGGCCGTCGTCGGAGATGGTCCACGATTCCGCCTGGCCGGCGACTGCCTTGGCCTGGGCATCCTCGGTCACGAGGCCTTCGAGATATTCGGAAACGATGCGGTTCTCCCAGTCGCCCGAAACCTTGTGCGGGTCGAGCGAGCCGGGCTCGCCGCCATTGCCCAGGTTGAGCGTCACGGCGAGAGCCGCGCTCGACATCATCAGCGCTAACGCGCCGGCGGCCGTCACCGCTTTGAGGACCTGTGTTATTTTCATTGTTGTCCCATCTCCTTGAAAGACATTTCCTGACGTGGGCCGGCGATTAGCATGCCATGCCTCATTTTGGCCGGACTGGTCGGAACCGCCGGATTGGGTACGGACCCTATGGCATCAGGTTTTCGCTGACAAGCGGGACATTGACGTAAGCGTCAAGTGTTACACGAGGCGTGCGAAACTATACTTGGCTGTGGATAGTTCTCACGCCGCGCGCTCGACCAGCGCGGTGACGCCCATGCCGCCGGCGGTGCAGACCGAGATCAGGGCGCGCTGCTTTTCGGAGCTGTTGAGCAACTTGGCGGTAAGGCCGAGGATGCGGGCGCCGGTGGCGGCGAAGGGGTGGCCATAGGCGAGGCTCGAGCCCTTGGTATTGATCTTGTCGGGGTCGATCTCGCCCAGCGGGATCTCGCGACCGAGCACATTGCGGTTGTAGTCGGGGTCGCGCCACGCCTTGAGCGTCGCCAGGACCTGGGCGGCAAAGGCCTCGTGGATTTCGAACAGATCGATATCGGCAAAGCTGAGGTTGGAGCGGCGCAGCATTTCCGAGGCGGCAATGGTCGGCGCCATCAGCAGGCCCTCACCATGGGCGAAGTCGTTGGCCGCCACCTGGCCGAGGGTGAGGTAGGCGAGCACCGGCAGCCCACGGGCTCGAGCCCACTCTTCGCTGGCCAGCAGCACGGAAGCCGCGCCGTCGGTGAGCGGAGTGGAATTGGCGGCAGTGAGCGTCCCCTTGCCGGAGCTCTTGTCGAAGGCAGGCTTCATCGTCGCCATCTTTTCGAGGCTGGTGTCGGCGCGGACATTATTGTCCTTCAGCACCCCGGCGAACGGCACGATCAGGTCGTCGTGGAAGCCTTCGTCATAGGCGCGGGCAGCGTTCTGGTGGCTTTTCAGCGCCAGCGCATCCTGCTCCTCGCGCGAAATCTCCCACTGCCGGGCCATCAGCTCGCAATGCTGGCCCATCGACAACCCGGTACGCGGCTCCTGCGTCGAGGGCGCGATCGGGGTCAGCTCGCCGAGGTTGAAGCCTTTGAACACCTTGAACTTCTCGCCGGTGGTGCGGGCCCGGCTGAGCTCGATCATGCGATGCTGGAACTTGTCCCCGAACACCACCGGGCTGTCAGACACCGTGTCGGAACCGGCGGCGATGGCGCTGTCGATCTCGCCGGTAGCGATCTTGGCGCCCAGCGACAGCGCCGCCTGCAGCGAGGTGCCGCAGGCGATCTGCACATTGGTGCCGGGGGTGCGGGGTGAGAGGCCCGCATCGAGGCTCGCCTCGCGAGCAAGGTTGAAATCGCGGCTGTGGCTGAGCACGGCGCCGGCCATGACTTCGCCGATCGCCTCACCCCTCAGGTTGTACTTGTCGACGAGGCCACCCAGCGCCGCCCCGAGCATCGAGAGGTTTCCCTCCTCGGCATAGCCGGTATAGGCACGAGCGAAGGGAATGCGGGCCGAGCCCACGATGGCGACTTTGCGCAGTTCGGCCATCTCAGGCTCTCCCGTCCTTGCGGGCCTGCATCGGCCCTCCGAGGAACGGCGCGAAACCGGTCCCATAGATGACGCCGATATCGGCGAGGTCGGCCGAGGCGACGACGCCCTCGGCCACGGCGATTTCGGTGGCATCGACCAGCGGCTGCACCAGCTCGCGGCCCAGCGCAGCCAGATCCGGATGCGGCGGTACCTCGCCCTTCACTGCCTTGCCGTTGGTCCAGGTGTAGAACCCCTGCCCGGTCTTGCGGCCCAGCTTGTTCTCGGCGATCAGCCGGGCGAAATCGCTGGCGGGCGACACCGGGCTGCCCAACTCCTCGGCAACGAACTTGCCGACATCGAGCCCGACGGTGTCCATCAGCTCGATCGGACCCATCGGCATGCCGAAGGCGACGGCCGCAGCGTCGATCTGTTCCTTGTTCGCCCCGCCCTCGACCCGCTGCACCGCGGCGAGCATGTAGGGCATCAGCACCCGGTTGACGAGGAAACCGCGGGCCGATTTCACCACCACCGGTGATTTGCCGATGGCGAGCGCGAAGCTGGCGCCGCGGGCGATGTCGTCATCGGAGTTGAAGCTCGAGCGGATCACCTCGACCAGCGGCAGCTGCGCCACCGGGTTGAAGAAGTGCAGCCCGACCAGCCGGCTCGGGTTGGTCAACCCTTCGGCAATGCGCTCGAGCTCGATCGAGGACGTATTGGTGGCGAGGATCGCTCCGGGCTTCGCTTTGAGCTCTGCGTCGATGAACACCTTGTGTTTGATCTCGAGCTTTTCGACCACCGCCTCGATGATCACGTCGGCCCGGGCGATGCCCTTGCCGGTGACGTCTGCCTCGAGCCGGGCGACGGCGTTGTCGATCTCGGTCTTGGTACGGAGGCGCTTGCTGAACAGCTTCTTTGCCCGCTCGAGCGCCGGCTTGATGCGCTCCATGTCGAGATCCTGCAGCGTCACGCCCATGCCGCGCAGCGCACACCAGGCGGCGATGTCGCCACCCATGACGCCGGCGCCGACCACGTGGACGCGCCGGAACACCGGCTTGTCGTTGCCGCGCACGCCCTGCTTCTTGAGGCCCTCGGAGAGGAAGAACACCCGGCGGAGGTTCTTCGAGGTCGGCGATTCCATCAGCGGGATGAAGCGCTCGGCCTCGCCCTCAATCATGGCGCGCCAGTCGTTGCCGTGTTCCTCGAACAGGTCGATCAGCGCATAGGGCGCCGGGAAGTGCGCCGGGTTGGCTTTCTTCCTGGCCTCTTCGCGCATCTTGTTGGCGATATAGCCGCGCACCGGACCGAAAGCGGCGGCCCGCTTGGCGAAGGGCGCCTCGCTGCTCTTCTTGTTCTGCAGCACCGCCTTCCGCGCTTCCCAGCGCAGCGTGTCGCGGTGGCGCACAAGCTTGTCGACCAGCCCCATGCGCCGCGCCTGCCCGGCGCGCAGGAGCTTGCCGGTCAGCATGATCTGCATCGCATCGACCGGTCCGGCCTGCCGGATCGAGCGGCCCGAACCGCCGAAGCCCGGGAAGATGCCGAGACCGACCTCGGGGAAGCCGATGCGCGTCTTGTCGTCATTGACGGCGATCCGGTATTGGCAGCTGAGCGCCAGCTCGAGCCCACCACCGAGGCAGAAGCCGTGGATGCCAGCCACCACCGGCACCTTCAGCGCTTCGATCCGGTCGAACAGCGCATGCGCCCGGTCGAGCGCCGCCTTGAGCACGCCGGGATCCGACATGTCGTCGAACTCGGTGACGTCGGCGCCGGCGATGAAGCCGGAGTCCTTGCCCGACAGCAGCACCACGCCCTTGAGTTCGCCCGATGCCGCCAGTTGCTCGAGCGCCGTGACGATGCCCGCCAGCTCCGACAGCGTCTCGCGGCTCAGCGTGTTCACCGGGGCATCGGGAACATCGATGGTGAGCCAGCCGATGCCCTCGAAATCGAGATCGAAGCTCCAGGCGCGGCTTGACGGCATTTGCGGGTGGGCCATTTCCGGCTCCTCGTTCTCTAGAGCGTTTCGGGGTCTCTACTCGGCTGCGGCGTCGATGGCGGCCGGCTCGCGGCGCAATTGCTTGGAACCGAGTTCATCGAAATCGAAATCGTCGACCTTGATCACCCGGTCGGTCGCCTGGTCGGCGAGCCTGAGCGTTGCGGCCTCGGCTTCGGTCAGGACGCCCGCCTCCACCGCGTCGCTGATCGCATCGCGATCGAGCCGGCGCTCGACGACGCCCTTCTTGATGGCGCGCACGAACTTGGTTTCGATCTCGGCCGCACCGGTCACCTTGAGCAGTGCATCTTCCAGTACGCCGGTCGGATCCTTGGGGTCCATCGAGACATAAGTTCCCTTGGTGAGCCGATCGCGGAAGGCGCCGGGCTGCATCACCGAACGGGCCAGCCGGTAGGTCTCGCGGTCCGAAGCCGGCTTGGCGTGGCGGCCGAGAGGGAACACCAGAACCCGCATCAGGTTCCTCAGCGCAAAGCTCGGGAAGTTGGCGAACACCGCGGCAAAGCTCTGCTCGAGCGAATAGCAGAGGTCGCGGGCGATCGCCTCGACCACCGGGCGATCCTCGGCGAGCCGCCCATCATCCTCATAGCGCCGCAGCACCGAGGAGAAGAGGTAAAGGTCGGAGAGGATATCGGCCATGCGGCCCGAAAGCCGCTGCTTGCGCTTCAGGTCGCCGCCGAGGAAGGCAACCGTCCAGTCGCCGCAGAGCGCGAAGCTCTGGCTGTAGCGGCTGAGCAGCTTGTACCAACGCGCCATCTCGTGATCGACCGGGGTCGAGGCGAAAGCCCCGAAGCTGATGGCGTGGAGGAAACTGCCGACCATGTTGCGCAGCATGAAGCTGGCATGGCCCGCGAACGCGCTGTCGAAAGCGGCGATGCCGGCCTTCCGGTCCTTGTTCTGCGCCGCCGAGATCTCGGCATAGAGATACGGGTGCGCCCGGAGTGCCCCCTGCGCGAAGGTGATCAGCGTGCGGGTCAGGATATTGGCGCCTTCGACGGTGATCGCCACCGGCGTCGTCATGTAACCCGAGAACAGGTAGTTGGTGGGCCCATCCTGCACGGCACGGCCGCCATGGATGTCCATGGCGTCATTGAAGGCGAGCCGCATCGCCTCGGTGGTACGGTACTTGAGCAGCGCCGACAGCACCGAAGGGCGCTGGCCCTCGTCGACCATTGAGGCGGTGAGACCGCGCGACGCTTCGTAAGTGTAGGCGAAGCGCACCATACGGCTCAGCGGCTCGGCCACGCCCTCCATCAGGCCGACCGGGATGCCGAACTGCCGGCGGATGCGGGCATAGGCCGAGGTGACGCGCAGCGCGTGCTTGATCGAGACGGTGCCGATGGCCGGCAGCGAGATGGCCCGGCCGGTGGCGAGGCACTCCATCAGCATGCGCCAGCCCTGCCCGGCATATTCGGTGCCGCCGATCAGAAAATCCATCGGGATGAAGACGTTGCGGCCTTGCGTCGGGCCGTTCATGAAGGCCGAGCGCGCCGGATAATGGCGGCGGCCGATCTTGACGCCCTTGTGCTTGGCCGGGACCAGCGCCAGCGTAATGCCGATATTGTCGACCTCGCCGATCAGGTGCTCGGGATCGTGCAGGTGGAAGGCGAGGCCGAGCAGCGTCGCAACCGGCGCCAGCGTGATGTAGCGCTTGTCCCAGCTGAGTTTCACGCCCAGCGTTTTCTTGCCCTCATACATGTCGTAGCAGACCACGCCGACATCGCGCATGCCCGCCGCATCGGAGCCCGCATGCGGGCCGGTGAGCGCAAAGCACGGGACTTCCTGCCCCCTCGCGAGGCGGCTGAGATATTTCTTCTTCTGTTCCTCGGTGCCGTATTTCTCGAGCAGCTCGCCCGGCCCGAGCGAGTTGGGCACCATCACAGTGATGCCGGCGGCGATCGAGCGCGAGGCGATTTTCGAAACCACCTGGCTCTGCGCCTGCGCCGAAAAGCCGAGGCCACCGTGCTCGCGGCCGATCAGCATGCCGAGAAAGCCCTGCTCCTTGAGATAGGTCCAGACCGCCGGAGGCATGTCGGCGCGGTTGTTGCGCGTGTCCCAGTCATCGATCATGGCGCAGACTTTTTCGCACGGCCCATCGAGGAAGGCCTGCTCTTCGGTCGAAAGCGTCGGCTTCCGTACCCCGAGCAGCTTGCTCCAGTCCGGACGCCCGGAGAACAGCTCGGCGTCCCAGCCGACGGTGCCGGCATCGAGTGCCTCCTGCTCGGTGCGGCTGACGCGCGGCAGGATGGATTTGACGAGGCCGTAGGCCGGGCCGGAGAGGACCAGCTTGCGGACGGGCACAAGGGACAACAGACCGAGGATCACTGCCGGCAGCAGGGCGAAGACCCAGCCCACCAGGTCCGTCATCAACCAGAGACCATTATCTGTCGAGATGCGGGTGAGTACCCCGATCAGCAGCGCCGCCACCGCCCATTGCCAGAGCGGCGCACGGCGCATCGCCAGCACCGCGAAAAGGGCAATCGACAGGATCAGCAGAGCCCAGACCATGCACATCTCTCCTCGACCAAGGGTCGTGGCGCATCGTCGACAAGCGAGATGAGCCCCCCGCTCAACAACGCGCCCGGTCCGATTCTTGTTGCCGATTGTACTGCCCGGGCAGGCGCCATCACCATAAAATAGCAACGGTTGACGTATACGTCAACCAATGGACCTTAACTGCATGTCGCAATGGCCACCGCGCTTCCCTGCCCGCCGCAACCGGATAGCTCACAAGGTTACGTCGCCGGTTTGACGCTAACGTCAATTGGTGGGATATTTCACGGTAACGGGCGCCAAAAGCCTGAGGAGGAAGAAGATGGCCAATACCGCGGCGGGCGCCACGCGCCCGTGGACCGAGCATTATCCCCCGGGCATTTCCTGGGATGTGCCGATCGACACCACACCGGTGCATGAGACGGTCCTCGCCACCTGCGCGCGCACCCCGGATGCCGATGCGCTGGATTTCCTAGGCAAGAAGACCCGCTTCGGCGAACTGGCCCGCCTGATCAACGCCTTTGCCGGCGCGCTGCAGGGCGAACTGGGGGTCAGGAAAGGCACGCGCGTCGCGCTGCTGCTGCCCAATACGCCGTTCTACGTCATCGCTTATTACGCCGTGCTGAAGGTCGGCGGCATCGTGGTCAACTGCAACCCGCTCTACACGGTCAAGGAACTGAGCCACATCGTCGGCAATTCCGGCGCCGAACTGATGGTGACGCTCGACCTGAAACTCCTGTTCGAGAAGGCCGAAGAACTGGTCGACGCCGGTCACGTCAAGAAGCTCATCGTCTGCCATTTCCCCGATGCGCTGCCCGGCCTCAAGAAGCTGCTCTACAGCGTCGCCAAGGGCAAGGACCTGAGCAAGCCGGACAAAAGCCGCATCGCCGCCAAGGTGGTGCATTTCGACAAGCTCATCGACCGCAAGCTGACCCCGGCTCCGGTCCCGATCGACGCCGCCAAGGACGTGGCCGTGCAGCAATATACCGGCGGCACCACCGGGTTGCCCAAGGGCGCCATGCTGAGCCATGCCAACATCGCGGCCAATCTCAGCCAGATCGACCACTGGGCGCTGGGCTTGTTCAGGTCGCCATCGCGTACCGTCGCGGTGCTGCCGTTCTTCCACATCTTCTCGATGACGGCCTGCCTCAATACGCCGCTGGCGGCGGGCGGCCAGGTGGTGATGCTGCCGCGCTTCGAGCTCAAGGCCTTCCTCGATCTGATGAGCCGTACCGGCGCCAACATCCTGCCGGCAGTGCCGACCCTGGTGCAGGCGCTCTCCAAGGCCGGCGACAAGGCCAGACCGCACTTGGTGTCGGTCGAGGTGACGGTTTCGGGCGGCGCACCGCTATCGGACGAAGTGCGCCACAACTGGAGCAAGGTGTCGAACTCCCTGCTCGCCGAAGGCTACGGGCTGACTGAAGCCTCGCCGGTGGTGTGCTGCGCGGCGCTGCGTGTGCCGAGCAAACCGTTGTCGATCGGCCAGCCGTTGCCCGGCACCGACATCCGTTTCGTCAATATCGAGACCGGCGAAACGGTGCCGCTGGGCGAGCGCGGCGAGCTGCAGGTGAAGGGCCCGCAGGTGATGCTGGGCTATTACAACAACCCCGAGGCGACCAGAGATGCGTTCATGGACGGGTGGCTGCGCACCGGCGACGTCGGTTATGTCGACAGCGATGGCTACGTCTTCCTCGTCGATCGCATCAAGGACCTGATCATCTGCTCCGGCTTCAACGTCTATCCGCGCACCATCGAGGAAGCGATGCTGCACCACCCTGCGGTAGACGAGGTCAACGTCATCGGCGTGCCAGACGAGTATCGCGGCGAGGCGCCGGTGGCCTTCGTCAAACTGAAACCGGAGCAGCAGACGACCGAAGCTGAACTCAAGAAATTCCTTGCCGAAACGCTCAACAAGATCGAGATGCCCAAGGAAATCATCTTCAAGGACCAGTTGCCCAAGACCCTGATCGGCAAGCTGAGCAAGAAGGAGCTGCGCGAGGAATACGCTCAGCGCAAGAACAAGCATGAACCGGCCTGAATCCGAAAACCGCGACCTGTTCGCCATTGCCGACCTCAGCCAGGAGTTCGGCATCTCGACCCGCGCCATCCGCTTCTACGAGGCCAAGGGCCTGCTCAACCCCGAGCGCGTCGGCGGCACCCGCGTGTTCCGCCGACGCGACCGCGCCCGGCTGATCCTGATCCTGCGCGGCAAGCGCCTGGGCTTCTCGCTGCGCGATATCTCGGACTATCTGAGCCTCTACGACGCGCAATCGCAGACCGCCCAGACCAAGCTCCTGGTCGCCAAGGTGGATGAACGTCTGCACCTGCTCGAGCGGCAGAAGGCCGATCTTGAAACGACGATCGGCGAGCTCAGGGAGATCCGGAAGCTGGCGGGCGAGCGGGTCGGGGCTTAGGTTGAATTTCTGTACGTGATTGCGTATAGTATTCGCATGCGTGCCACCAATGCCACCGACTTCCGCAAAAACCTCGCCAACGAACTCGACCGCGTCGAGAACGATCGCGAACCGCTGATCGTCACACGCTCGGGCGGCAAGGCCGCAGTGATCGTGATGTCGCTCGAGGAGTTCGGCTCTTGGGAAGCGACACAGCACTTGCTCAAGAGCCCCGAGAATGCGCGCCGGCTGCGAGAGGCGATCGCTCGGCTGGACGCAGGTGGCGGTACCGCCCGGAAGCTCATTGAGTGAGGATCGTCTTCGACCAGGATGCCTGGGAGGACTATCAGCACTGGGCACAGAACGACCGGGCCATTCTGAAACGCCTCAACCGCCTGATCGAGGACTGCATTCGCTCGCCGTACAGCGGAATCGGCAAGCCGGAAGCCTTGCGCGAGGACTTTTCGGGATGGTGGTCACGCCGCATCGATGAGGAGCATCGACTTGTCTATCGTGTCACCGACGGCGACCTCGTGATCGCCCAGTGCCGCTTCCACTACCACAAGTAGCTACCGCTTCCGCGGCTTCACATTGGTCATCAAGTCCGGCTTCTTCGGCCGCTTCCAGCCCTTCGGCGGCTCGACCACCGGGACCTGCGTGCCCAGTCCCATCTCGCCTGGCGGCGGCTGGCGGACGACCGCGCCGCCCTTCATCGCCGCGATCTCATCGCGCAACCGCGCCGCCGTCTCGAAATCCTCGCGGGTAACCGCAGCGAGCATTTCGCCTTCGAGCGCGATGATCTTTCTCTCGATGGCGGCGAGCGACATATCCAGCCTCAGGTGGCGGTCAAGAAGACCTGCATTTCGTCAAGCGTTGCGGCCTCGCTGGCCGGCTTGTCCCACCTTATCCGGTTGATGCGGGGGAAGCGAAGGGCGATGCCGGATTTGTGCCGGCCCGATTGCTGCGCGCTGTCGAACGCCACCTCGAACACCAGCTCCTTCGAGACCTCCCGCACCGGGCCGAAGCTGGCGACGGTATTGTTGCGCACCCATTTGTCGAGCTGCTTCAGTTCCTCGTCGGTAAAGCCGAAATAGGCTTTGCCGATCGGCACGATCTCGTTGCCCTTCCAGACGCCGAACGTGTAGTCCGAATAGAACGACGAGCGCTTGCCGTGGCCGCGCTGCGCGTACATCAGGATGGCGTCCACCACGTTCGGGTCGCGCTTCCACTTGTACCACAGGCCCTTGGGACGTCCCGGCACGTAGGGCGCATTGCGCAGCTTCACCATCACCCCCTCGTGCCCCTGCTCGGCAGCGCCGCGGCGGCGGATCTCGGCCAGATCGTCCCAGTCGCGATAGCTCAGCACCGGGGAGAGGTCGAGGCGGGTCTGCGGGTTCTCCTCGAACCACCTCTCGAGATGCTGCCGCCGCTCGCTCCACGGGAGCGCCCGGATGTCCTCGTTGCCGTCGAACAGCATGTCGTAGACGCGGACGAAGCCGGGGTAGTCGGCAAGATGCCTGGCCGTCGCGACCTTGCGATTGAGCCGCTGCTGCAAGTCGTTGAACGGCAGCGGTTCGAACTTCGCCCCGACCAGCAGCTCGCCGTCGAGCACTGCATCGCCGAAGACGCTTTCGGTCACGTCAGGGAAGGCGGCGGCGATATCGTCGCCGGTGCGCGAGAACAGCGACACCCTGCCCTTCGACGCGATCAGTTGCACCCTGATGCCGTCCCATTTCCACTCGGCGACGAAGTCGGCGGGGTCGAGCTTCTCGAGGTCCTTGCCCTCATCGATCGGGTTACTGAGCATCAGCGGGTGGAAGCGCGCGGTGTGATCGATATCCGGCCGCTCCGCCTTGCCGCTGAGCCAATCGAACAGATCGGTGTAGGGCACGGTGAGGCCGTTCCACACCTCCTCGATCTCCTGCAGCGCCTTGCCGCTCATTTCGGCCAAAGCGGTCTTGGCCAATCGCGCATTGACGCCGATGCGCAGCGCACCGGTGGCGAACTTCACCAGCGCCCAGCGCTCGTTGATCGAGGCTCGCGTCAGCAGCGAACCGATAAGACGCGGCAGCTCGGACTTGCTGGTCATGTTGAACAATTCGACCAGGTCCGAGAGCGAGGGCAGCGGCTCTATCCCGCCATGATGCGGCCAGATCAACGCGATGGTCTCTCCCAGATCGCCGACATAATCGTAGCTGAGCGCGAACAGATGCGGATCGACCTCGGCCAGCACGACATCGCGCAGGATCGCCGGCTTAACGTTCTTGAAGGTGAGCGCGCCGGTGAGGATGGCGAGCGCAAAGCCGCGATCCGGGTCCGGCGTCTCGGCAAAATACTGCGTCAGCGCCTCGAGCTTGCGGTTGCGCGACGGAGTGAGCGCCAGGAGCTCCATCAGTTGGGCGAAGCGCCTCACTCTTCGAGCTCCCCCTGCGCATCGGGCTCGCCCTCTTCGCCCTCCTCGAACGCCTGGATGTTGAGCGGCTCGGCTTCGAGCCCCTGCTGCCGGCAGTGATAGACCAGCGCATCCTCGCGCCCATGCGTCACCCAGACCTTGCCGGCCTGGGTTTCGGCGATGGTCTGGCGCAACTCGTTCCAGTCGGCATGGTCGGAGATCACCAGCGGCAGCTCGACGCCGGATTGCCGGGCCCGCTGCTTGACGCTCATCCAGCCCGAGGCGACGGCCAGCACCGGATCGGGCAGCCGGCGGCTCCAGCGATCCTTGATGGCAGAGGGCGGCGCGATGACGATCTGCCCGGCGAGCTCGGCCTTGCTGGTGCCGAGCGTCGGCTTCAGTTCCCCGAGCGGGATGCCGCGGGTGATGTAGAGTTCACAGAGCCGGATCATCGCCCCGTGCAGGTAGATCGGCGCGTCGTAGCCGGCGTCGCGCAACAGCGCGATCACCCGCTGCGCCTTGCCCAGCGCGTAGCAGCCGATGACATGGGCGCGATCTGGAAAGGCAGCAGCAGAGCGCAGCAGCCGGCCGATCTCGTCGAGCGGATCGGGGTGCTGGAACACTGGCAAGCCGAACGTCGCTTCGGTCACCAGCAGGTCGCACTCAGCGAGCTCGAACGGCTGCGCCGTCCGGTCCGGCAATCGCTTGTAGTCGCCGGTAACGACGATGCGCTGGCCCTGGTGCTCCATCAGAACCTGTGCCGAGCCGAGGATGTGGCCGGCCGGCTTCAGCGTGATGGTCACGTCATCCACCAGCAGCGGCGTATCGAACTCGAGCGGCTGGAACCGGCCCGCCGAGTCCTCGCCGTAGCGGGCCTTCATGATGGCGATGGTGTCGGGGGTCGCCAGCACGGCGCCGTGACCCGCGCGCGCGTGATCGGCATGGCCATGGGTGATGATCGCCCGGGCCCGGGGCACCGGGGGATCGATATAGGCGCCGATGGGTCGGACGTAGAGGTCGCGATCGAGGAACGGGGAAGCCATTGGACTAAAGTACTTCCTCCAATCCGGAACGACGTATGAAAATCAACGGCGAAACCCTATCCCGGTTGCATTTGACCGAATAGGCTGCGCTGACAATCAACGGAGCCGATAATGGAGAGCCTGCTCGAACTGGCCGCAGCCCAGCCGACGCGCGTACTGGCGCCCGGCGAAATACTGATCGCGCAGGGCCGTGAGGGCGGGGATCTATTTGTGCTCGAAAGCGGGCAATTGCTGGTTGAACGCGACGGGGTAGCGATTGCCAGCATCTCGTCGCCGAACTCGGTGGTCGGCGAGATGTCGGTCGTGCTCGGCACACGCAACAGTGCGACGGTGCGGGCCGACGGCAATGCCACTGTCCGTGTCATCATGGACGCGCGCAAGTATCTCGAGCAGGACCAGGCGATGACGTTTCGCCTCGCCTGGCTGATGGCGAGCCGGCTCGATGCGACCTCCGCCTACCTGGTGGAACTGAGCAAGCAGCATACCGGCAAGGCCGAGCAGAACATGCTCGGCAAGATCCTCTCCGCCCTGCACCTGCAGACCGACGACGATCATTACGCTGCCGTCGCCCGCACCGACATGTTCGGGACCGACGACCCGGGTGGGGCGTACAAGGACTAGTCGGCTGCTCCTGCGTAGGCACCCGCTTGCCACCACCACCGAATGTCATCCCTGCGAAAGCAGGGACCCAAGCATCCACTTGCGCTGAGGCGAGTTGGGTCCCAGCTTTCGCTGGGATGACATCGGAGTTGGGGTCAGAAACTGACTCCCCCGAACGACTACAGAACCTTCGTCACCTTGAGGAAATTCCCGCGCTCGTCGTTGGCGGCCTTGATCGCCTTCTCAGAGCCGAGCACGACCACCTGGCCGCTGCGCGCGACCTGATCCAGCGCCTCGGCCAGCGCCTTGAAGTCGCGGTTGCTGGCGCCGAGAATCTCGTCGCGGCGCTTCTGCCGCGCATCCTCGCTGTCGCCGGTGAGTTCCCAGACCAGCGCGGTGAAGCCCTTGGCGTCGGGCAGCCGGTAGGTATCGACCGAACCGATGACGCCGATCACCGAGCGCACCAGGTCCTGCTCCCCTACCCCGTCTTTGAGGAAGGCCGAGGCCTTGTCGTAGACATCGATGGTGTCGACGAGGTTGGGGTCGCGATACGAGGTGAAGGCGAAGGTACCGGCGAACGGATCGAGCCCCGACGAGCCGCCATAGGCGCCGCCCTGCACCCGCACCTTGTCCCACAGATACGTGGTGTTGAGGTGCTTGATGGCGACGGCGGTGCCGCCGGTCGGTTCGAACCCGAGCGCCTTGAGGTTGGCGCCCTTGGCCACGTAGTTGACCTGGCCCGGAAAGGTGAGGCCCTCCGACTGCGGACCGGGCTCGTACCCCCAGCCTTCGGCTGAGGGACCGGCGCCCGTCGGCAGCGCCGCGATGAACGTCGCCAGCTCCGGCTTCAGCGCCGCAATGGCAAAGCTGTCGGCGGTGACGTTGACGATCATCCCGGTGCGGCCGATCAACAGCGTGCGGATTTCCTCGAGCGCCGCCTGCACCGCCGGCCAGTTGCCGTCGATCTGAGCGGCGAGGTCCTTGAGGAAGAAGTAATGGCTGACCCCGCCGAGCTTCTCGTTGAGCCAGTCGGCCTCGCTGAACCCGGCGCGTACCCGCATCGAGACGATGCCATTGCCCATGCCGGCCAGCGAGCTTTCGAAGCCGGCCTTCGATTCCAGCACCATCTGGCGGATGCGCTCGCGGTTATCGAGCCGCGCATCGGTCAGTACGTCGTGCATGATCGACAGCATGTCGCCGACATGATCGGGCGTCGCCTTGCCGCGGACGAACAGCCAGGCGGCAGTGCCCGAACCATCGCGGCGGGTCGAGGTCCAGCGACTGGCACCGACGCCGCCGGTGGTGCGGCCGATGCGCTGGGTCAGCGAGACGAAATCCTCGCTGCCGGTGCCGGTCTGGGTCAGGGCGCGGGTAAACAGCGGCAGGTAGGGCAACAACCGGCCCGGCAGCGCCGTGAGGTTGAAACCGAGATCGAGATAGACCACGCCGCTGGTGGGCAGGTCGTGGCTGAACAGTGTGACGCCTTCAAGCTCTTCCTTAGCGATGGGGATCGCCTTGTTGGCGCGCGGCAGGTCCTCGAGCGTCAGCGTGGGGATCCTGGCCAGCGCTTCGGGTGGATCGACCTCGTTCTGCAACGCCTTGAGGTGGCGGGTCTGTTCGGCCACCTCGGCGATGCCGGCCGCATCGAGCCCCTGCTGCGCCGCATCGAGCCGCGCCCGCTCCTCGGCGGCTTCCTCGGCCGCCTTGTTCGGGTCGGCGGTGAGCAGCACGGTGGAACGATGCTTGTTGTCGAGGATATGGGTCTTGATCAGCCTTTCGAACACCGGCTCGCCGGCGGCCAACTTGGCCTTGAGCGCCGCCAGCGGCGCTTCGAAGCTCAGCGGCTCCAGCGGGTCGCCCCCATAGAGCCAGGTGCCCATGGCGCGGAACATCAGCGCGATGCCGCGCGGGAACGAGCCGGTGTTGTTTTCCCTGAGCCCGAACTCGGTGGTGTTGACAGCTGCTTCGATGGTCTTGGGGTCGATCCCCTCAGCGCTGAGCTGCTCGAGCGTCGAGATGATCAGCTGCTCGACCTTGTCGCCGGCATCATCCGCAATGCCCTTGAGCCCGAAGGTAAAATAGGGTTGGCGGATGCCATCGGCGAGGCCCGAACCGGTGAGCCCTTCGCCCAGCCCGGAATCGATCATCGCCTTCCGCAGCGGCGCTGCGGACGTGCCGACCAGCACGGACTCGAGCACGTTGAGCGACAGCGCCAGCTCGGGGTCGGTGATCTCGTCGAGCATCCAGTTGACCGACACCATGGCGGTCTTCTTGCCGGCCTCGGCTTCGCTGGCGGCGTAAGTCTCGTGCAGCGAGCGCGGCGCGCTCCAGCGTGGCTGGATAGCGATCTCGGCCTTGGGATCGATGCGCTCGAACTGGCTGAAATACCCCTCGAGGATGGCGAGGCGCTGCGCCGGATCGTCATCGCCGTAGAACACCACGCGCGAGTTGGACGGGTGATAGTACTTCGAATGGAAGTTCTTGAAATATTCGTAGGTGAGGTCGGGGATCGCCTTGGGGTCGCCGCCCGAATTCACCCCATAGGTGGTGTCGGGATAGAGCGACAGCTGGCTGACCTTGCCCAGCACCGCGGCGGCCGAGGAATAGGCGCCCTTCATCTCGTTGAACACCACGCCCTTGTAGACCATCGGCCCTTGGGTGGAATCGAGCTCGTAGTGCCAGCCTTCCTGCCGGAACGTGTCCTCGCTGATCAGCGGGAAGTACACTGCGTCGAGGTAGACATCGACCAGGTTGTAGAAGTCCTTGAGGTTCTGCGACGCCACCGGATAGGCGGTCTTGTCGGAGAAGGTCATGGCGTTGAGGAAGGTATGGAGCGAGCCCTTCAGCAGTTCCACGAACGGCTTCTTCACCGGATATTTGCGGGAACCGCACAGCACCGAATGCTCGAGGATATGCGCCACACCGGTCGAATCCTCCGGCGGGGTCTTCAGCGTCACGCCGAACACCTTGTTCTCATCGTCGTTGATGAGGCTCAGCACCTCCGCCCCGGTTTGCTTGTGCCGATAGAGCCTGGCCAGCGAACTGATCTCCCCGATCTGCTGCTCGCGGACGAGTTCGAAGGCGGGATGCTCGGACATGTGGGTACTCAGGTGGTGGGAGGGTGCGGCTAACTTAGGCAGCGGCGGCGGTGGATGGAAGGGGGGCTAGGCGGATGGGGAGGTCTTGGTTGGCTGATAGAGACGGCCCCCTCCCATCCTCCCCCATGAAGGGGGAGGTGAAGAGTCGAGTTTGTGGCTCGATCGTGCCAGATACGCCGGCGCGGCCCCCCCCCTTCATGGGGGAGGATGGGAGGGGGCCGTCTGCTCCGGCCCTTGCTACTAGATCCGCCCACGGATCTCCGGCCGCACCTTCTCCTGGTACCAGCCTGCCAGTTCCTCGGCCAAAGCCGGTTCCACCGGCTCGCGCTTGGTCGCATCGACATTGGCGCGCAACTGGTCCGGTCGCGTCACCCCGGCGATGATCGTCGACACTGCGGGTTGATCGAGAATCCAGCGTAGCGCGAACTGGCTGAGCGGGATGCCCGAGGGCACCATCTGCTTCAACTGCTCAGCGAAGCCGACGCCCTTGTCGAAGGGCAGGCCCGAGAAGGTCTCCCCGACGTTGAACTTCTCGCCATTGGCGTTGAAGTTGCGATGGTCGGTTGCGGCGAACTTGGTGTCCCTGTTCCACTTGCCCGAGAGCAGGCCCGAGGCGAGCGGCAGACGGACGATGATACCGACATTGCGCTTTGTAGCGGTCGGGAACACCTCGGTGATGTAGTCCTGCCGGAACAGGTTGAAGATGATCTGCAGCGTCGTGCAGCCATCCGACTTCATCGCAAGCAGCGCTTCCTCGACATTCTCGACGCTGGCGCCCCAGTGCCGCATCATCCCCGCATCGCGCAGATCATCCATGATGGTGAAGACTTCGCCGTCACGCAGCACCTCGGTGGGGATGGTGTGGAGCTGCGCCAGGTCGAGCGTCTCGACGTCGAGCCGCTTCAGGGAGCCGGCGAGGCTCTCCTTGATGTTCTTCTTGGTGTAGCCGGTCTTGTTGGGGAAGATCTCGCCGTTACGCCCGAGCTTGGTGGCGAGGAACACGCCCTTCTTGTCCTTGAACTCACCGATCCGCCGCTCGGACTGCCCACCGCCATAGACGTCGGCGGTGTCCCAGAAATTCACCTCGGCGCTGCGGGCCGTCTTCAGGATTTCAGCCGCCGTCTCGTCGTTGAGCGAACCGAAGCTCTCGCCCAGTTGCCAGGTGCCGAGCCCGATCTCCGAAACCTCGTAGCCGGTCTTGCCGAGTTTGCGCCTGTTCATGAGTCCACTCCCCTGTTCACGTGCCTCAGATAGCCGGGCCGGGTGTGCCCTGCAAAGCTCTTTCGCCTCTCGGCTTCCTCGCTTTCAGGCGAATGACGGTGTCGGTCTCCGCGATGACCGACTTGCGGTGGGTGATGGCGATGATGGTCGCCTCCCCGCTGAGGCCGCGCAGCTCCGCCATGATCGCCGCCTCGGTCGCTTCGTCGAGGGCGGAACTGGCCTCGTCGAGAAACAGGAACTCCGGGTTGTCGTAGAGCGCTCGGGCAATGGCTATGCGCTGCCGCTCGCCCCCCGAAAGCTTAAGGCCGCGCTCGCCGACCGTAGTCTCGAACCCCTCGGGCAAGCCGGTGATGAACTTGTGGATCGAGGCCAGCCGGGTAGCGCGTTCGAGCTTGTCGGCATCGCGCTCGCGGCCGAGCACGATGTTGGCGCTCAGCGTGTCATTGAGCAGCATCACCTCCTGCGGCACCACGCCGATCGCCGCATACCAGCTGGCGCGGCCGACGGTGCAGAGATCAGTGCCGTCGACCGTGATGCTCCCCTGCTCCGGCTCCAGCGCTTTGAGCGCCAGCTTGAACAGCGTCGACTTGCCGGCCCCGGTCGGACCGGTGATGAAGGTCAGCCGCCCGCGCTCGGCGACGAAGCTCACATCCTCGACCACCGGCGTCTCGCCGTAGCGATGGCCGACATGAGCGAACTCCAGCCGCCCCGGCCCGACCGGCAGACGGCCGGTGGCGTCCTGGTCCTCGGGTTCGGCCCACATCCGGGCGAAGGGCAGAAATCCGGAATAGGCGCGTACGATGTCGTCGATGGCCGAGCCGATCATCTCGAATGGCTGGTTCAGCTGGATCATCAGGGTGTTGATCAGGACAATGTCGCCGACGCTGAGCTGGCCCGCCTCGTAGCGCGGAATGAGCAGCAGGAAGGTGACCGCCAGTTGCACCGCGAGCGCCGCGCCGAAGCCGAAGGCATAGCTCAGGTGGCGCACGGTCCATTGCCGCCAGGCGCCACGCACTTCGCCGGCTTTGCGCGCAAAATTATCGCCGATCCACTTATCGCCGTTGAAGTAGCGCAGCGTTTCCATGGCGTTGATGGCGTTGCCGACAAAGGCCGCGTTCTCCTGGTCGGCCTCGATGGCCCTGTCGAGGAACGGCCGCGTCCAGCGGTTGGCGAAATAGGTGAAGGTGATGAAGGCCGCGCCATAAACGAGAACAATAACGACGATCTCGAGATTGATCGCTGCCCCGAGCACGCCGACGCCCAAGACGATGCCGAGCAGCGCCGGCAGGAAGACGATGATCCCCAGTTGCACGAAGATGAACAACGAACGCTCGCCTTCGGAACGCGCCTTCTGGATCTCCACCGGATTGTGCTCGATGAAGAACGACACCCGCTTGTTGAGAATGCGCTCGAAGAAGCTGGTGCCGACGATGAAGTTGAGCCCCTGCGCCACGCCCCAGGCCATGTACTGCGTCGCCTGCGACACCGCGCTCGAAGCGCCGCGCAGGATCGCGTAAACGACGAACGCCATGACGATGCCCGCCGGCACCAGGTTCGTATTGAGCGAATCGATCAGCCGGGAAAACAGGTACGGCGTCGCCACCTGGCCGAGCGCTGCGAGCAGCACCATCAACGCGATGCCGCCCAGCGCCAGCCGGGATTCCCGCCAGAAGCGGCCGTAGATGGCGCGGACCGGCGCCGCCACCAATGCCCACTCGCCCCTCATCAGCCCCTCCCCGCTCGCCCGGCGGAGATAGGGTCCGATCATGGAGATCACAAGGCGGCAGAAGGGTTTGGCGGTGGCGACTGTGGGCGAGATAGTTGGCCCTCGCGGACATCGCGCGCTGCACACCCCTCGCCATCCCTCCCCGTCAAGGGGAGGGTGCCCGCCGGTGCTTGTGATCCCATCCAGCCATGAACTGGATGCCACCTTCCCCTTGACGGGGGAGGCAAGCGAAGCTTGGGAGCGACGCGACCTGGCGCAGCTCGGAGGGGGTGCGCGGAGGCACGGTGCTTCTCGCTTCCCGGAGGCGCCGCACGGGACGGACCAAGCCCCTAATGCCGTTCCTTCGTCGTCAGGAACTGCACCTTCGGATAATCCCGTTCGGCGCGGCCGAGCCACCAGGTGGATTGTGCCAGGTAGACCGGGTCGCCGTACTTGTCCTCGGCCATCTCCAGCTTGTTGGTGGAGATGAAGCGGGCAAGCTCCGCCTTGTCTTCGGAGACGATCCAGCGGGCGAGTTCGAAATTGATCGACTCGAAGCTGATCGGCACGTTGTATTCGGAATTGATGCGGCTCTGCAGCACTTCGAGCTGCAGCTGGCCGACCACGCCGACGATGTAGTCGGCGCCCACCATGCGGCGGAAGATCTGCGCCACGCCCTCTTCAGCCAGGTCGCTCAACGCCTTGGCCAGTTGCTTGGCCTTCATCGGATCGGTGAGGCGGACGCGGCGGATGATTTCCGGCGCGAAGTTCGGGATCCCCGTCACCTTGATGTTGGCGCCCTCGGTGAGGGTGTCGCCGACGCTGAGCGCGCCGTGGTTGGGGATGCCGACGATATCGCCGGCGACCGCCTCTTCCGCCAGCTCACGATCATGGCCGAAGAAGAACATCGGGTTCGATACCGCCATGTCCTTGCCGGTGCGGACATTCTTCAGCCGCATGCCGCGCTTGAAGGTGCCCGAGCTCAGCCGCACGAAGGCGATGCGGTCGCGGTGATTGGCGTCCATGTTGGCCTGCACCTTGAACACGAAGCCCGAAACCTTGGGATCATTCGGCTCGATCGGCTTGGGCTCGGCCGGCTGCGGCCGCGGCTCGGGCGCCCAGGCGCCGAGCGCCGCCAGCATCTCGGGCACCGAGACCGACTTCAGCGCCGAACCGAAGATCACCGGCGTCAGGTGGCCGGCGAGATAGATCTCGTGATCGAAGGCGGGGAAGCCGGCGCGCGCCAGCTCGAGATTCTCGAGGCTGGCCATGATCACCGGATCCATGGCGAACTCGTTGTCGCGGCTCAACTCCTCGACATCGGCAAAGGTCTTCCACACCTCGCCGTTCGGACGCTTCACCACGCCCGCCGTGAGATCGACGATACCCTTGAAGTCGACGCCGCCGCCGAGCGGCCAAACCACCGGCGAGACATCGAGCGCCAGGGTCGAGGCGATCTCATCGAGAATCTCGACTGGGTCCTTGCCCTCGCGATCCACCTTGTTGGCAAAGGTGATGATCGGGATGTCGCGCAGCCGGCACACCTCGAACAGCTTCAGCGTCTGCGCCTCGATGCCCTTGGCGACGTCGATCACCATGATGGCTGCGTCGACCGCGGTGAGCGTGCGGTAGGTATCCTCGGAGAAATCCGAGTGGCCGGGCGTATCGAGCAGGTTGAAGGTCAGCCCCAGGTGCTCGAAGGTCATCACCGACGAGGTGATCGAGATGCCGCGCTGCCGCTCGATGTCCATCCAGTCCGAGCGGGTGGCGCGCTGGTTGGCGCGGTGCCGCACCTGCCCCGCCTGCTGGATGGCGCCCGACGAGGCCAGGAGCTTCTCGGTGAGCGTGGTCTTACCGGCGTCCGGGTGCGAGATGATCGCAAAAGTCCGGCGCGACTGGTAGGGCAACAGTTTTGCGGCAGGCGCCGTGGCGGTCAGGGCGTTCATTTGAGGCTCGAAGGTGCGGAAGGCCGCTACATAGTCGTGTTGCGCCCCGAATGCAAAAACAGAACGGCCGCCCGAAGGACGGCCGTTCGTGATTGTGCTGATTGACCTAGAGCGCTTTCAGGAAAAGTTGCAGACTTTTCCGGTTCGAAAAGCGCGACCAGCCCAAATGCCTTAGAACTTGAAGTTCAGGCCGACGGTGACGGCGTGAGCGGTGAGGCCGAACTCGTCGCCGTTGTAATCGGCAGTGCCGTAGTCCGAGTAGCGGTACAGCAGGTCGACCGAGATGTTATCGGCCACGGCGAACTCGACGCCCGCACCGACGGTCCATCCGACATGGGTCTCGTTAAAGTCGCCGATCTCGCCACCAGCAACCGCCAGACCAGCGGTCAGGTAGGGCAGGAACGAGCCGCCGTCGAAGCCGAGACGGCCGCGCAGCGAGCCGGTCCAGTCGATGGAGAACGGATCATCGCCATTCTCAGCGTTCGACCAGGCAACGTCGCCCACCACGCCGAGCACGATGCCATCGGCCACGGTGAAGTTGGCGCCGAGGTTCACGCCGGCCAGCCAGCCGCTGACATCCCAATCAACCGGGGCGCCGTCGATGT
The DNA here is from genome assembly GCF_058806655.1 of Devosia sp. GW821-FHT12F11. Classification (NCBI taxonomy): domain Bacteria; kingdom Pseudomonadati; phylum Pseudomonadota; class Alphaproteobacteria; order Hyphomicrobiales; family Devosiaceae; genus Devosia; species Devosia sp. GW821-FHT12F11. The sequence goes on along the minus strand of NZ_JBXAPX010000006.1, from coordinate 224,199 downwards.
CGAAGGTGCCGCCGAGGCCGCCGACGAAAGCGCCGACGAACAGGCCGTCCCAGTTGCCGCCGGCAACTTCGACCACACCCGCTGCGGGCTCGTCGATGATCAGGTCAGCCGCCTGGGCGCCCGACACGAGAGCGAGACCGGCAACGCCGGAAAGCAGAGCAATTACAAAGCGATTCATCTGAGTCTCCTAGAAGTCCGGAGGCGGATAACCCCAAATCACGATCAAGGCGATAGGAATTAGGCGTCCGGCCCCACAGAAGACCCGCGAGTGTCACCTTGCCGCCACACATGCGGCACCCGAACCTATTGGCAGATATAGAGAAAGGGCCGCACAAGGCGGCCCTTTCGAACAGAGTATGGCGGCTTTGGCTCAGAACTTGAAGTTCACACCGGCCGTGACGGCGTGGGTGTTGAGGTCGAGTTCGGCATTGTCAGCCGGCAGATCGTACTCGGCGGTGCCGTAGTCGCTGTAGCGGTACTGCAGGTCCAGCGAGATCTGGTCGGCAACCGCAATCTCGACACCCGCGCCGGCGGTCCAACCGAAGTGCACCTGGGTGCTATCGGCCCCGTTGTCGCTGCCGGTGGCACCCGCAAAAGCGAGGCCGGCGGTCAGGTAGGGCATGAACGCGCCGCCATCGAAACCCGCTTTGCCGCGGAAGGAGCCGGTCCAGTTGACGTCGAAATCGACGCCGTTGCCAGACTCGTAGCCGCCGATGCCAGCCCAGGCGATATCGCCGGCGGCGCCGAGGATGAAGCCTTGAGCGACGGTGAAATTGGCGCCGAGAGTAGCGCCGACGGTCCAGCCGGAGAGGTCGAGTTCGTCGTCGACCAGGAAGAGCACGTCGGCGGCGTCCTGCGTTGCGGTGCCGAAGCCGTAGCCGACGAAGCCGCCGACATAGGCGCCATCCCAGCCACCGCCGCCGCCCATATCGACAAAGCCCGGCATGGACGGCTGCTGGACCAGCAGGTCAGCGGCCGAAGCAGCCGAAGCCATGGACAGCACGGCTGCGCCCGCCAGCAGAGAGAGAGAAAAACGGTTCATGATGTGCCTCCAAGGTACACGAAGGGAACGGATTGCGTGCCCGCATGAATCGAATCCAAGTTGCAAACAATTCCTTTACGCCGCGGTAACCGTCAGGACTTGGTTAACGAATGGTTTGAGAACCGCGCGTTGCTGGGCGACTGCCAAGTATAGAGTCGAACTCGCGAATAGAGTTTCGCCCGGCGCGGCGAGGGCGTGCACATGAGCCCCGCCTGCCGGGGCTTGAACAGGCAGGCCGCGGCCAAAAAGAAAGGGCCGCCCGGAGGCGACCCTTTCCGATTTCGTGGCTTTCGAAGCAGTCATTGCCCTCAGGGCGACAAGGTCGTCCCGAAAAGCGAGGTGCCTTCGATCAGGCCAGAGGCTGCTCCGAACTAACGGAGACTCCAAGACCCTTCGAAACCGACGATTTCTGATGAGACACTTGGACCACCTCCTTTTGCTGGTTGAACATGACCGCGAAGGTGGGACCGATTTGCCGATCTGACAAGGGCAAACGCGCAACAGTTGTGAATGAACGGTGACAACGCCCCTGACCGCGCGTTTCACCATCAAGATGCAGCAATGTTCCGGGGCACGGGAGAATCGCGAAGCGGCGGATCGATCGGGCGAAGCATCGCAGCTCAGCCCACACGGAGGTCATTCCCCGCAGGCGGGAACCTGGTGGCATGCTGTGGCACGCGTCGAGGCTGAGAGGTCCCATTGCTCCGCGCCCCGCGGGGATGGCGCCGGAGCCAAGGCGCCTGGGTCGGGCCCAACCATCGGGCCGTTACGGCTCAGTCGTAAAATGCCTAGGCGCCTCCCCGACGCTCAGATGGCCGCCGGCCCGAAAGGTGGCGCATGCTCGCAACAACAAACCCCGCCCTCGGCCAAAGCCGGGGCGGGGTCAAATAGACCGATCGATCAGCCGAAACCGACGGCCGTCAGAAGCGGACGTTCACGCCGGCAGTGATCGCATGCGAGGTCAGGCTGTACGAATAATCGCCGACGCTGAGCGTGTAGTCCTTCGAACCGAAGTCGCTGTAGCGGTACAGCAGGTCGAGAGACACGTTGTCGGCAACGGCGAACTCCACACCGGCACCAACCGTCCAGCCGACATGGGTCTGGGTATCCTCGATCGGTACGGTCGTGTCGGTGAGCGTGTTGTTGGCGAAGGCCAGACCGGCCGTCACGTACGGGAGGAAAGCGCCACCATCAAAACCGAGACGACCACGGATGCTGCCCTGCCAGTCGGTTTTCGACTCGAGATCACCACCGACAAAGGTACCACCAACGTCGGACCAGGCGATATCGGCGACGAGGCCGGCAACGATGGCTTCCGAGACCGTGAAGTTAACACCGGCGGCAACGCCGACCTGCCAGCCCGTAGTGTCATACTCAGTGCCGGCAGGGTCGAAATATGCATCGTCATCGGTCAGGGTGCCCCAGCCATAGCCGGCGAAGGCGCCGACATACACGCCGTCCCAGTTGCCGCCGACGTCGACGATACCAACCGGGGGAGCAGGTTCACTGATGATGAGGTCGGCCGCCTGGACCGAGGAGATGAAGCTCAGAGCGGCAACGCCGGCGAGCAGGGAAACGGCAAGACGATTCATGGGTGGCCTCCAGAAAAGCAACGCCAATAAGATACGCACGTTTGAATGAAAGAAAACCCGCATGCGCCAGCAACCTACAGCTTAGATGTGAAGTGTCACCCACAGGACACACACGCGGCCAGTCATTCTGACGAAGTTACAGATCTCTATTTAAACACACTTACGCCGCGGACGTGGCAGTGTCGGCCAATGCTGCGCGAGACCGCACTCAAACAACGGCGTCACCTTGCAAAATCAAACCCCGCCGCGGCTTGCGCCGGGCGGGGTCGATTTAGATGACCGTTCGGCTCGAGGCCGAAAGCGGAAATCAGAAGCGGAAGTTCACGCCTGCGGTGACCGCATGCGAGGTCAGGCCGAACGAGTAGTCGGTACCGTTGAGGTTGTAGTCCTTAGTGCCGTAGTCGGTGTAACGGTACTGCAGGTCGAGCGACACGTTGTCGGCAACGGCGAACTCGACGCCAGCGCCGGCGGTCCAGCCAATGTGGGTCTGGGTGTCTTCGTAGACCGGCACACCTTCGTCGGTCACGGTGGCGTTGGCGAAGGCCACACCAGCGGTCACGTACGGGAGGAAAGCGCCGCCGTCAAAGCCCAGACGACCACGGATAGAACCGGTCCAGTCGACCTTATAGGACGAACCGTCGACAGCAAGATCACCACTGAGGTCGGACCAAGCGATGTCGCCAACGATACCGGCGACGATAGCTTCCGACACGGTGAAGTTGGCACCGGCGGTCACGCCAACCTGCCAACCGGTCAGGTCAGTCTCGGTGTCGATGGCTGCGAAGTAACCATCCTCGTCGGTGACGGTGCCCCAGCCAGCGCCAGCGAAGGCGCCGATGAACAGGCCGTCCCAGTTGCCGGTGGTGGACACGATGCCGACCGCCGGAGCGGGTTCGTCGATGATCAGGTCAGCGGCGAAGGCCGAGGACATCACGGAGACGCCAGCCACACCGGCCAGCAGAGCGATTGCAAAACGATTCATTTAGTCAACTCCTAGAGAGAGGGCCCTCACGTAGCCCGTGTCGCAGGCAAAAGCGACCTCACGTGCTAACAAACTGTTCACGCGAGCTCCCTCGGAAAGAGAGTCGTGCCATTCGCGCCACACCTGTTTCCGGCATGGCGATTTCAAGGCACAAATGGGGAATTTTCGGGGAAAAGAAGACCCCGCCGCGGCTCGCGCCGGGCGGGGCCCTGAATTTCTCGCTATGGAACTAGCTTAGAAGTTCCAGTGCAGGCCGGCAGTGACCGTGTGCGTGGTCAGGCCGATGGTCGGGTTGATGCCCGGACCGGACCAGTCATACACCTGCTCGCCAAGATCCGAGTAGCGGTACTCAAGGTTAACCGAGAGGTCTTCGGTGGCGGCGAATTCAACACCAGCACCAACGGTCCAGCCAACATGGGTCGCGCTGGCTTCGTTGTCGACGCCGGCCGAACTGGTGCGGGTCGCGTGGGCGAAGGCAAGACCACCGGTCAGGTAGGGCATGAAGGCACCGCCATCAAAGCCGATCTTACCGCGCAACGAACCCTGCCAGTCGATGGTGTGCGTGGTGTCGAAGGCAAAGGCGCCATCGTCGTCGCCCGTGATGTCCGACCAGGCGATGTCACCGACCACGCCGAGCACGATACCGCCATCGAGCGTGAAGTTCGCACCAGCGTCGACACCGATCAGCCAGCCGGCCAGATCAAGGTCGTTGTTCGGCGGATTGGCAACGTGGTCGGCATGTGCCCAACCGCCGCCGACGAACACGCCAACGTACGCGCCGTCCCAGTTGCCGCCGACGTCGACGACACCGACCGGAGCCGGTTCTTCAATGATCAGATCCGCGGCGTAGGCCGAGGACATCAGACCAGCAGCGGCCACGGTGGCCAGCAGGATAGTGGTGATGTGCTTCATGATTGCCCTCCAAAAGGTCGAACTTACCCTCACACGAAATATGGCAGGAATCGAGCCCCCGAAGGGCAACAGTTGTCACTCTTGGAGCAAGTGTTGCAGCGTTGCATCGACTCCGATCGGGCGCCCGGTCGTGATCTTTTTGTTGTCAGTCAAAGAGTTACCATGCTCGGATACTGGTATCTGCGTAGCCATCGGCAGACCGACGATGGCCCCGGGAATTTTGTGGCAAAGCCAAGACAACTGCATTCAGGACGCCGGCGACTCTATCCAGTGAAGCGAATCTGGTCATCCGGTGAGCCGAATCTGTTCATCCCACGACGATCAACAGACGATTGCCCGGCGGCGACTCGACAGGTCTCGGACGCGCGGTCAGGCAGGAGGCTGAAAAGCAAAACCCCCGGCAGCCGATCGGCGCCAGGGGCTTCAATTGGATGGTGGGTGTGACAGGGATTGAACCTGTGACCCCCGCCGTGTGAAGGCGATGCTCTCCCGCTGAGCTACACACCCATCCGTTCGGGTTACGACCTCAGGTCTGTTAGGACCGTCGTCTGTCGCGACCAAACTGCGGCGCCGATTTCATCGGCATATTCAAGGACTTCGGGAGTCCTTCAAGCGAGCGATGGTGGGTGTAACAGGGATTGAACCTGTGACCCCTACCATGTCAAGGTAGTGCTCTCCCGCTGAGCTATACACCCATCACTTCACTTGTCACGTCGGGCAGCGCCCGTCGTTGCGAGCGCGGTAGACCATAAAACCCGCTTGCGGGTCAAGGGTCAATTCCGGGGTGGGGAAACTGTCGGAAAAAGGCTGGGGGACGACGAGTGGAAACGCCCCTCGCTTCCGCTCGGGACGCGCATCGCTTGGCGATGCGATACCCCTCATCCGCCCCGCAGAGACGGCCTTTGGCCGTCTGCTGCTTGCGGGCGCCTCCCGGCGAGGGCTGCGCCCTCGCCCGGAGGTGGCGCGTAGCGCCGGATGAGGGGTATCGCAGCCGTCAGGCTGTGCGACCGGAGCGAAGCGACGGGCGATCAGGCCGCCAGCAGCCGCTCGACCTCGTGTACGAGGTCCTTGAGATGGAAGGGCTTACTCAGCACCGACGCATCCTTGGGGGCTTCCGAGTCGGGATTGAGCGCCACGGCGGCAAAACCGGTGATGAACATCACCTTGAGATCCGGATCGAGTTCGGTGGCGCGACGCGCCAGTTCGATCCCGTCCATCTCCGGCATCACGATGTCGCTGAGCAGCAGCGAGAACGGCTCCTCGCGCAGCCGCTCGTAGGCCGACCTGCCGTTGTCGAACGAAACCACCTCGTAACCGGCGGTCTTCAACGCCCGGGTGAGGAACTGGCGCATGTCGTTATCGTCTTCGGCGAGCAGAATGCGCTTCATCATGTCCTCTTGGCGCCCCTTCGACGGCGTTCTGCCGCGGAACTCTAATGCGTGATGTTTAATGCAAGTTTTCTCGATCGAGAACCCATACGCGGCAAGTGTGAACATGCCCACCTCGGACTTATGGACATTCGGCAACGCGCGCGGCAGAGTGTGGCAATAAGACAGCGCTTCGGCGCTGAAGGGAGACCCGGTGCAGTCCGACTATTGGGACAGGCCAGCATTCGAAACCATCCGGCCCCGCCGGGTGATGGCGCCTCTGGTGTTCAATTCCGCACATTCCGGCCGCGATTACCCTGAGCGCTTCCTTGCGATGACCAGGCTCGACCACCTGTCGATCCGCCAGTCCGAGGATGCCTTCGTCGACGAGCTGTTCCAGCGCGCGCCGCACCTGGGTGCGCCGCTGATCCGGGCACATTTTCCGCGCGCCTATCTCGATGTGAACCGCGAGCCCTGGGAACTCGACCCCACCATGTTCGTCGAGCCGCTGTCGGAGCGCTTCAACACCACCAGCCCGCGCGTTGCCGCCGGGCTCGGCACGCTGGCGCGGGTCGTGGCCGAGAACAAGCCGATCTACAAGGAGCGGCTGACGCTCGATGACGCGCGCATGCGCATCGAGGGCATCTACCAGCCCTATCACGCCACCATGCAGCGGCTGCTGACCGAAGCCTACGGCGCCTTCGGGGTCGCGGTGCTGATCGATTGCCATTCGATGCCACGGCTGTCGCGCAGCGGCGACCGGCTTGGCCCCGACGTGGTGCTGGGCGATCGCTACGGCACCACCTGCGCGCCCATTCTCGCCGATCTCGCCGAAATGGTATTCGCCGGCGCCGGGTTGCGCGTGGCGCGCAACCGCCCCTATGCCGGCGGCTTCTGCACCCGCACCTACGGCCGGCCGCAGCATGGCGTGCATGCGCTGCAGATCGAACTCAGCCGCCACCTCTATATGAATGAGGTGACGCTCGAGAAGAACGCCGGCTTCGGCGCCATGCGGCAACTGGTGGACCGGCTGGTCGCGACGCTGGTGGGGCTCGATTTCGCCATGCTCGCGCCGCCCGCTCCGGTCCAGGAGAAATACGCCGCGGAGTGAAGGGCGCTACTGCCCCCGCAAACTCGATGCCATTCCCGCGAAAGCGGGACCCTCTGTTTTCGGAGCGTGCAGCAGCCACCGCAAAACGGAGTTTGCCGCTTTCGCGGGAATGACATCGAGTTCTATGGAGCGTGCAGGATTGCATGTCCCACAAAAATCGGGCCGCCGGAGCGGCCCAGTCAAGGGAGGAAACGATGACGGCCGGAGTGCGTTGCCTAAGTCGAGGCAAGAGGCTCAAGAGCCGCCCATCCATCATGCAGCTACTGGCGTGAACTGATTTGCGCCCCTTCACAAGCCGGCCGGAAGTCTTCAACAGATAAACTTGCGCCGTTGTTGCAAAAATGAATCACGATCGTCACAAACTATTCGCACACCTCGGCTGAGGCCGGCTGCTAGAACACTGGAACAACTCACAAAATCGCGCCGGGAAGGCTGACATGGAAGATACATATCTCGGCGGCCTCACCGCCGACCTCGTGCGCCGCACCCTGCTTGATGCCGCCGAGATCGCCGCGGCCGTCACCCTGCCCCGCTTCCGCTCGGCGCTCGCCGTCGACAACAAGGAAGCGCAGGGTTTTGACCCGGTCACCGAGGCGGACCGGCAGGCCGAACTGGCCATCCGCGAGCTGATCGGCAACCGCTTCCCCGACCACGCCATCATCGGCGAGGAATGGGATGACAAGCCGGGCAATAGCCGCTTCGCCTGGATCATTGATCCGATCGACGGCACCCGCGCCTTCATCACCGGCGTCCCGGTCTGGGGCACGCTGGTCGGCCTCACCATCGACGGCAAGGCGGTGGCCGGGCTGATGGCCCAGCCGTTCACCGGCGAGATCTATCTCGGCCTCCCCGGCGAAGCCTCCTATCACCGGGTCAGCGACAAGGCGGCGCTCCGCACCTCGGGGGTCACCGAACTGGCCAGGGCCAAGATGACCACCACCTCGCCCGACCTGTTCGAGAAAAAGGGGGTGGCCGAGCCATGGGCGCGCATCCGCAGCAGGGTGCTGACCACCCGCTACGGGCTCGATTGCTATGGCTATGCCCTGATGTCGGCGGGCCACATCGATCTCGTCGTCGAGGCCGGCCTGAAGGATGTCGATATCTGCCCGCTGATTCCGCTGATCCAAAACGCCGGCGGCGTCATCACCACCTGGGATGGCGAGCCGGCCGAGCAGGGCGGCAACTGCGTGGCGGCGGCGACGCCCGAGCTGCACGCCGCGGCCATGGCCGTGCTCCGGGGGTAGAGCGCTGCTCTATCGGCGATCGCCTTCTCTCCTCGTGGGAGAAGGCACTTACTGCGAGGTCCGCCTAAGCGCTCTGCTCGGTGATAAACGCGTCGAACGCCGCGAACACCTGGGCGCGGATGGCGTCGTTCTCGACGAACATTTCGTGCCGGGCGCCCGGGATCACCAGGTGGCGGCCGGTGCGCATCCTCAAACCCAGCGTTTCGATGGCCGAGGTCGAGACGATCTCGTCACGCGCCGCCGCCAGCATCAGCACCGGGATGCGGACGGCGCCGGGGAACTGGTCGGTCGCGGCGCCGGCCATCGCCTCGAAGGCGGACGCCGCCCAGCGAAAGGTCGGGGCGCCGAGCTCGAGTTCGGGGCGCGCCTTCAGCACCTCGACCGAGCGGTTGAAGCGCGCGAGATCGGAGGTCAGCGGGTTGCCGGCAAAGCTCTGCTCGGTCTGCGCTTTGTCGCCGCGCCGCCCGATCGGCAGCCTGGCGAGCCCCAGATTGGCCAGCGTGCCGCAAAGCCGCGCCATGCCGGCCATGCTGAGCGGCTGGCGATCGAGCCCCACCATCGGCGCCGACACGAAGATCCGCTCGAACATCATGCGGTCGCGGATGCCGGCATAAAGCGAGGCGAGCCCACCCATCGAATGGCCCACGAGGTAGTAGGGCGCGGGGCAATCGGGCAGGAGGATCGAGCCATGGAAGGCTTTGAGGTCCTCCCAATAGTCATCGAAGCGGCGGACGTAGCCGAGGCGCTTGTTGCCGATCAGCCGCTGGCTGCCGCCCTGCCCGCGCCAGTCGAAAGTAGCGACGGCGAAACCGCGCGACTGGAAATCGGCGATGGTCTCGAAATACTTTTCGATGAACTCGGTGCGCCCCTGGACGAGGCAGATCGTGCCCTTGGCCGCGCCCTGCCCCTTGGGGAAGGTGGCGTAGCGCAACTGCACCCTGTCGGGCGTGGTGAAATAGCCGACCCGCGCCCCCTCCGGCACCGGATTGGACGGCACCACGGCGAGGGTTGGCCCATTGGGGTCGACGATGGCGTTCATGCGCTGCTCCGGACGATACCCTCACGCATACTGGATTCCCGCCTGCGCGGGAATGACGGCCGTGGCTAGAGTGCTTCGATTAGGCTGCATTTTGGGGTTTGGCCACCGGCGTCATCCCCGCGTAGGCGGGGACCCAGTGGGATTTCTCAACCTCAGCGGGTGCCGAGGCATCCCACCAGGTTCCCGCCTACGCGGGAATGACACCGGTGTGTGCTGATACTCAGTGCTTCGCCGTCATTGAAACGGTGAACGCCCCAAGAAATCGAACCCGAAAACCGAAAAGCCAGCGCCTCGATTGAGACACTGGCTTTCCTGTGATGGCCGCCTTGCGGGGGGCGGGTGAAGGCGGCTCATTCGGTGTGCCCTGCAGCAGACAGTAAGCACAGTCCCGCTTATAGGAGCCGCTGTCTGAACCGCCTTTGATTGCTGCATTCATCTTCGGTTCATCGACCTGAACGGGGGTCTTGAACCCTGGCCGATGCTCCCTAAATCAATGCTGTCCGCCGGGAACTCCCGGGGATCGGGAACCCGGGAATGCCTGCTTGCCCAATTGGGGAGTGCGCATGGGACACCCGAACAAAGCCACGTTGCTCAAAGGAGAATGTGATCATGGCTAGCTACGATTTTTCCCCCTTCTATCGTTCGACCGTCGGTTTCGACCGCGTCTTCAATCGTCTCGACGCCCTCGTAGGTCAGGAGGCGAAATCCTATCCTCCCTACAACATCGAGAAGACCGGCGAGAACACCTACCGCATCTCGATCGCCGTCGCCGGCTTTGCCGAAGGCGACATCGCGATTGAAAGCAAGGAGAACAACCTGGTCGTAAAGGGCGCCAAGGCCCAGGAAAGCGAGGACAAGTCTCGCGAATTCCTGCACCGCGGCATCGCCGAGCGCGCCTTCGAGCTCAGGTTCCAGCTCGCCGACTATGTTGAAGTCGCCGGCGCCAACCTCGAGAACGGCCTGCTCCACATCGAGCTGAAGCGCGAGATCCCGGAGAGCAAGAAGGCTCGCCAGATTCCGATCAGCGCCTCGACCAAGACCATCGAGGACCAGACGGTCAACTAATCCGCGCCAATCCGGTCATGAACGACCTGATGGCAAACCAGGCGGTCTGATCGTCAGGTGAACGGAAATGAGGGCGTAGTCCGTGCGGACTGCGCCCTTGTTGTTTTGCAGTTCCAGCGTGCGGCGGTCAGGGGCCCAGGCCATTGGCGGCAGCCAGCACTTCAGGCACGAGCTCGACCACCGGGCGCGACGTGTCGAGGCGCAGGATCGGGGCGCTTTGTCTCGCAAGCCAAGCCTCGTGCGCGACACGGCTGCGCTGTTCCGGTCCCGCGGTGTCGTAGCGCGCCGCCCAGGCGAGGAACTCGACGCTGGCCGCGTTCATGTCGCCGCCGCTCTCGATGCGCTGCCCGTAGCGCCTGTGCTCACGCTCCCTGAGCCGCGCCATCCGGATGGCGGGGTCCAGCCTCACATAGACAATCAGCTCGTAGAGCCGTTCGAGCGGCTGCGCCCAGCCCAGCGCAGAACCCGACAAAACCCAATCGGCCTTGTCGGCCATGGCCTGCATAAGCAGTGCCAATCGAACCTCCCGCGGATGGGGCGACGTGAAGGGCGGATCGGTGGGCTGCCAAAAGTAGCTGTCGGCATCGAGGTGCGGCACCGCCATGGCTGCCGCAACCGCAGCGCCAAGGGTGCTCGTCCCCGCACCGGACGCCCCGAGTATATGTATCCTCGTCATCTACCTGCCACCTCTGTGCATCTGATGCGCGCACCATCAGGCTTTCGCAACGCCCGAAAACTCCGCAGGACTGAGGAGTGCCCGGACCGCGGGGCGCGCTGCAACGGCAGAGATCAAGCTCCTCAGTTCGAGGACTGAGTCGTTGTTGTTTGCATTGCGCAAACTTTCGCCAGCAACGGGTCTTGCCGACGCGATGAAGAACTGCTGCTTTCCGGCTCCATATTCTTGAGGGAGCGTCACCATGCATCGTCTTGCCGTCATCGTTGCGGTGTCCTTGATTGCCACCTCGCCGGCTCTCGCCGCCGAAACCCGGTGCGGCTGGTATATGAACCCGACGCCGGGCAACCTGTGGCTGATGGACAAGGACGCCACCTGGACCATCACCTCGCAGGGCGATGCCGATGGCGCCGAAGCCAAGGGCATCGATAACGCTCCGGATTTCGACGACAAGCAGTTCGTCGAGACCAATAATCCGGGTAGCGGCTACGGCTATGGCTGCGCCTGCATGAGCGTCAGCGTCGACAAGGCGGAGGAGCGGATCACCGAGATCTTCTCGGGTGCGATCAAGCCGCTGAGCGTCTGCAAGGCCGACAAGTCACTACCGAGCCCTGACTGATCGCGCGCACTTCGTTCAAGACAGCACCGTCTCGGGGAAGGAACCTCAAGCCGGCTCGCGCCGTTCTCACGGCGTCCCGCAACGCGTCACAGGTTCCCCGAGATGAAATCCCCCGAGATCGGCCTCAAGTCCAACACCAAGGCCGAGATGATCGACCTGCTGAATGCCCGCCTTGCCGACGCCATCGACCTGGCGCTGATCACCAAGCAGGCGCACTGGAACCTCAAAGGTCCGACCTTCATCGCCGTGCACGAACTGCTCGACCAGTTGCGCGATGACGTCGACGAGCACGTCGACATCATCGCCGAACGCGTCGCCCAGCTCGACGGCATCGCACTGGGCACGCTGCAAACGGTGGGCAAGGCCAGCAAGCTTGCCCCCTACCCCACCGATATCCGCAAAGTCCCCGACCACGTCGCCGCCCTGGTCGAACGCTACGCCGCGCTGAGCAAATCCACCCGCGAGGGCATCGATGCAGCGGACGAAGCCGGTGATGCCGACACTGCCGACATCTTCACCGCCTTCTCGCGCAGCCTCGACAAGAACCTGTGGTTTTTGAAGAGCCACCTGGAATGACGGCGGGGCCCGCCGTTACTCCTTCGGCATCCCATGCGCAGGTCTCGCTGCCATTCTCCCCCCTTGCGGGGGAGAATGGAATTTCTTGGGCTTAGCATCTTCGCTAAGCCTTAGAAATTCCAAGAGGGGGGACGTGGAGGGCACGGGACTCCCCGCTCATCCCCGCCGCGTCCCCGCCCGCGCCATCCCGTCATGCGGCCCGAGCTCCGGCTTCGGGGCATCGAGCCAGGCCCGGCCCAGTTTTGCGAACTCCTCCATCCGCTCAGGGTTCAGCGGGTAGTTCAGCTGGTTGCCCTCGCGGGCGTGCTCGCCGACCACCAGCAGGTGCACGTCCGCGTCGCTGTTGTTGAGGAAGGAGTGGGCAATGCCGGTGCCGGCGGGAAACACCGCCGCGTCGCCTTCATCGAGCTCGTGCAGGTGCCCGTCGATCCACACATCGGGACGGCCCTTGAGCACCAGCACGAACTCGTCCTCGCGACTCTCGGCATGCGGACGCGAGGTGCGGTTGCCGGGGGCGACGATGTCGTAGTTGATGCCGATGCGCGTCATCCCCAAAGCCGCCCCCATCCGGCTGCTCTGGCCGCCATGGTTGGTGTGTTTGGGGTTGGGGAACGGCGCGAGGCCCTTGCTGTAATGGGCGATGCAGCCGGGGCGACGGGGGCGAGGCGCGCCCTCGTCGCGGCTGCCGGCGCGCGCCTTGCCGTCATGGGGGCCGAGCGGCCGCTTCGGCGCATCGAGCCAGGCGCCGTTCCAGGTGCTGAACTCGGCCATGCGCTCGGGGTTGAGCGGATAGTAGAGCTGGTTACCCGGCACCTCGTGCTCGCCGAGAATGATCAGCTGCATGTCCTCGTCGCTGTTGTTGAGGAAGCTGTGGGCGATTCCCGTCCCGGCCGGAAACGCCACCGCATCGCCGGCCTCGAGCGGGTGAAGCTTGCCGTCGATCCACACGTCGGGCTTGCCGCCAAGCACGAAGACGAACTCCTCCTCGAGTTTTTCGGCATGCGGAAACGACGTGCGGCTGCCCGGCGGCGCCACTTCATAGTTGATGCCGATATGGGTGAGGCCATGCAGCCGCCCGACGGCATGGCCGAATCCGCCCATATCGGCAAAGCCGCCATGGTCGAGCGGGCTGAGGCCATCGCGGAGGTTGACGATGAACGGGGGTCTCAGTGGCATTTTGGGCTCGGGAGCAATTTCGTGAGGTGAAACATGCACATCCCCACAGCTGGATGTCGATGGGGGAACCCGATCATCAGCGTACCCCTGGGTTCTCATCGGTCCGATTTCCTATAGGTGCAACAAGGGCGAAACGCCCGAAACACGCCTTTCTCAGGCGGCGCATGGCCGCCAATTCCTACTGTTTTCCTATTCCTTCCCCGCGATCTCCTACGCCGCGTCAGTCACAACACGGCAAAAAAGTGTCCCCGGACGCTTGCTCGCAGTTTGGAATTATGCAAATGTAGCCTCGATAGGACAGCACGTCTGTCCAATTTCGTGAGCGGCCGGTCTCCCCGGATGCGTTTCACACGCCGATCCGGCTGGCCCGCTTGTCGATAGCGGAAACGGAGGGGTGGGGCCTTATCGAGCCCGTACGAGCGGCCATTTGGATGCAGAGCCGCTCCCCACTAAAGGATTGCGCACTCGGATTCGAGCCGTACACTGAGGTACGACTGGGGGCTGAAGGCGCGTCGAAAGGAACTTGAACACCGGGACACCCGTCCTGGTCTCGAAGACGACTGCAAACAGAGGACTTTGCAAATGGCTGATGCACGGAACGGAACTGTCTCACTTCCCGTCGCGGATACCGCCAATCGCAAAGACGGCTACCGCACCGATCTGCCAGTAGGCGTGATGCGTCCGGCGGCCGAGGGCCTCTATGATCCCATGCGCGAGATCGATGCCTGCGGCGTGGGCTTCATCGTCAACATGAAGAACCAGCCCAGCCAGAAGATCGTGCAGAACGGTCTCGCCATCCTCGAGAACCTCGAGCATCGCGGTGCCGTGGGCGCCGATCCGCTGATGGGCGATGGCGCCGGCATCATGGTGCAGATCCCGCACAAGTTCTTCGTCAAGGAGAGCGCCCGGCTCGGCTTCCACCTGCCGGAAAAGGGCAGGTATGCCGTCGGCTTCATCTTCATGCCGCAGGACGCGGACCTCCGCGCCAAGATGGAACGCGTCGTCAGCAAGGTGATCGAGGACGAAGGCCAGACGGTCATCGGCTGGCGCGACGTGCCGTCCGACAACTCGTCGCTGAGCAAGGATCCCGAGATCGTCGCTACCGAGCCCTGCCACCGGCAGGTGATCATCGGCCGCGGCGACGGCATCGAGGATGAAGAGGCGTTCGAGCGCAAGCTCTACATCATCCGCAAGGTGATGTCGGCCAAGATCTACTCGGCCTTCGAGGGCAAGCCGAACGACTTCTACATCGTGTCGATGAGCTGCCGGACCCTCGTCTACAAGGGCATGTTCCTCGCCGCCCAGCTCGGCGCCTATTACCGCGACCTGCACGACCCCGATTTCGAGTCGGCGCTGGCGCTGGTGCATCAGCGTTTCTCGACCAACACTTTCCCGTCCTGGCGGCTGGCCCACCCCTACCGGTTCGTCTGCCACAACGGCGAAATCAACACCGTGCGCGGCAACGTCAACTGGATGGCGGCGCGGCAGGCTTCGGTGTCCTCGCCGCTGTTCGGCGGCGACATCAACAAGCTGTGGCCGATTTCCTATCCCGGCCAGTCGGACACCGCCTGTTTCGACAACGCGCTCGAATTCCTGATCCGTGGCGGCTACTCGCTGCCGCATGCCGCGATGATGCTGATCCCGGAAGCCTGGGCCGGCAACCCGCTGATGGATGAGGATCGCCGCGCCTTCTACGAGTATCACGCCGCGCTGATGGAGCCGTGGGACGGCCCCGCCGCCATGTGCTTCTCGGACGGCATCCATATCGGCGCGACGCTCGACCGCAACGGCCTGCGTCCGGCGCGCTACCTCGTCACCGAAGACGACGAAGTGGTGATGAGCTCGGAAGCCGGCGTGCTGCCGATCCCGGCCGAAAAGATCAAGAAGAAGTGGCGCCTGCAGCCGGGCAAGATGCTGCTGATCGACCTGAAGCAGGGCCGTATCGTCTCCGACGAGGAGATCAAGGCCGAGCTCGCCAACGCGCACCCCTACAAGCAGTGGCTGGGCCGTACCCAGATCGTGCTCGAGGAGCTGCCGCCGGTGCATTTCGAGCCCAAGACCTCGGATGTGCCGCTGCTCGATCGCCAGCAGGCCTTCGGCTACACCCAGGAAGATCTGAAGATGATCCTGCCGCCGATGGCCGCCACCGGCCAGGAAGCTGTGGGATCGATGGGCACCGACACGCCGATCTCGGCGCTCTCGAACAAGTCGAAGCTCCTCTACTCCTACTTCAAGCAGAACTTCGCGCAGGTGACGAACCCGCCGATCGACTCGATCCGCGAAGAGCTGGTGATGAGCCTCGTCTCGTTCATCGGGCCACGGCCGAACGTGCTCGATCTCAAGGGCGGCAACAGCCGGCAGCGGCTCGAAGTGCGCCAGCCGATCCTCACCAACGAGGATCTGGAAAAGATCCGCGCCATCGGCGGCATGGAAGACAACCCGTTCCGGTCGAAGACGCTGGACATCACTTATCCGGTGTCGGAAGGCGCAGATGGGATGAAGCGGGCGCTCGACCAGCTGTTCTCGGATGCCGAGATGGCCGTCCACTCGGGCGACAACATCATCATCCTGTCCGATCGCGCCATGAACCGCGAGCGGGTGGCGATCCCTGCCCTGCTGGCGACCGCCGGTATCCACCATCACCTGATCCGCAAGGGTTTGCGGACCTCGGTGGGCCTCGTGGTCGAGACGGGCGAAGCGCGCGAAATCCACCATTTCTGCGCTCTCGCCGGCTATGGCGCCGAAGCGATCAACCCGTATCTGGCGTTCGAGACGCTGGCTGCGATGCAGGGCGACCTGCCGGGTGAGCTGGACGCGGACGAGATCATCTACCGCTACATCAAGGCGATCGGTAAGGGCATCCTGAAGGTCACCGCCAAGATGGGCATCTCGACCTACCAGTCCTATTGCGGCGCGCAGATCTTCGACGCCGTGGGCCTGTCGACGGATTTCGTCTCGACCTACTTCACCGGCACCGCCACCACCATCGAAGGCGCCGGTTTGAAGGAGATCGCCGAGGAAACCGTGCTGCGGCACCAGGATGCCTTCGGCAACTCGCCGGTGCTCGAAGACGTGCTCGACGTCGGCGGCGACTATGCCTTCCGCCAGCGCGGCGAGGCGCATGTCTGGCGCTCGGAGACGGTCGCCAGCCTGCAGCATGCCGCCCGTGGCAATGCCCGCGACAAGTACCGCGAGTTTTCCAAGCTCGTGAACGAGGTCGAAGACAAGTACGTCACCATTCGCTCGCTCTTCCGCATCAAGAAGGCGGACGAGGAAGGCCGCGCGCCCGTCGAGCTCGACCAGGTCGAGCCGGCGGCCGAGATCGTCAAGCGCTTCTCGACCGGCGCCATGTCCTATGGCTCGATCTCACTCGAGGCGCACACCACGCTGGCCATCGCCATGAACCGGATCGGCGGCAAGTCGAACACCGGCGAGGGCGGCGAGGAAGTCGATCGCTTCAAGCCGATGCCGAACGGCGACAGCAAGCGCTCGGCCATCAAGCAGGTGGCCTCGGGCCGCTTCGGCGTGACGACGGAGTATCTCGTCAACTCCGACATGATGCAGATCAAGATGGCCCAGGGCGCCAAGCCCGGCGAAGGCGGCCAGCTGCCCGGCGACAAGGTGAACGAGACCATCGCCAAGGTCCGGCACTCGACCCCGGGCGTCGGCCTCATTTCGCCGCCGCCGCACCATGACATCTACTCGATCGAGGATCTGGCGCAGCTGATCTTCGATCTGAAGAACGTCAACCCGACCGGCCAGGTCTCGGTGAAGCTCGTCTCGGAAGTCGGCGTTGGCACCGTTGCCGCCGGCGTCGCCAAGGCGCGCGCCGACCATGTCACCATCTCGGGCTACGAGGGTGGCACCGGCGCTTCGCCGCTGACCTCGCTGAAGCATGCCGGCTCGCCCTGGGAAATCGGCCTCGCCGAAACCCAGCAGACGCTGGTCCGCAATCGGCTGCGCAGCCGCATCGCGGTGCAGGTCGATGGCGGCGTGCGCACCGGCCGTGACGTGGTGATCGGCGCCCTGCTCGGCGCCGACGAGTTCGGTCTCGCCACCGCGCCGCTGATCGCGGCCGGCTGCGTCATGATGCGCAAGTGCCACCTCAACACCTGCCCGGTTGGCGTCGCCACCCAGGATCCGGTGCTGCGCGCCCGCTTCACCGGCAAGCCCGAGCACGTCATCAACTACCTCTTCTTCGTCGCCGAGGAAGTGCGCGAGCTGATGGCCGAGATGGGCTACACCCGGTTCGAGGAAATGGTCGGGCAGATGCAGATGCTCGACAAGAGCGAGGCCATCGACCACTGGAAGGCCAAGGGGCTGGATTTCAGCAAGCTCTTCCACAAGCCGTTCGCGCCGGAAGGCGTGGGGATCACCCACACTGAAGGCCAGAACCACCCGATCGACAAGGTCCTCGACCGTCGCCTGATCGCCGCGGCGCAGCCCGCGCTCGACCACGGCACCCCGGTCAAGATCGTCGAGAAGATCACCAGCGTCGACCGCTCGGCGGGCGCCATGCTCGGCGGTGCGGTGGCCAAGCGCTACGGCCATGCCGGCCTCGCCGAAGACACCATCGCGGTGTCGCTGACCGGCACGGCCGGCCAGGCTTTCGGCGCCTGGGCAGCGCGCGGCATCTCGATCGATCTGGTCGGCGAGGCTAATGACTACGTGGGCAAGGGCCTTTCCGGCGCACGCCTCGTGGTCCGGCCGCCCGAAGAACGCGGCTATGTGCCCGAGGACTCGATCATCATCGGCAACACCGCGCTTTATGGCGCCATCACCGGTGAGTGCTACTTCCGCGGCGTAGCCGGCGAGCGCTTCGCCGTGCGCAACTCCGGCGCCATCGCGGTTGTCGAAGGCACCGGCGACCACGGTTGCGAGTACATGACCGGCGGCGTGGTGGTGGTGCTGGGCCGGACCGGCCGCAACTTCGCGGCCGGCATGTCCGGCGGCGTCGCCTACGTCCTCGACGAGGACGACAGCTTCGAGAGCCGCTGCAACATGTCGATGGTCGAGCTCGAGCCGGTCGTCGAAGAGGAACGCCTCAATGGCCGCGACTTCGGCCACCACGGCGACCTCGAGACCATGGGCGTGGTCGAGATCCTGCATGACCTGCAGCGTCGCGATGCCGACCGGCTCTACCAGCTGATCCTCAGGCACAAGAGCTTCACCGGCTCTTCGCGTGCCAACCACATCCTTTCAAACTGGGACGAGTATCTGCCCAAGTTCAGGAAGGTCATGCCGATCGAGTATCGCAAGGCCCTGCAGAAGATGGAAAAGGCCCGCGAGGCGGCGCAGCAGGTGGCGGCGGAATGACACGCATTCTCCGCCTCCTGGTGGCGGCGAGCCTGCTGGCCCTCGGCCTTGCAGGCGCTGCCGCCGCCAAATCGGTGCCGCTCTATCCGCAGAAGGTCGACCTGCATTTCGTCGATGCCAAAGGCAAGGTCCACACCATCGCCATCACGATGCATATCGAGAAGGCGGGGTTGGGCATGTGCGATGGCATCAGCGAGGTGGTGGCGCGGCGCACCGCGCTCGAGCAGAACCAGCCTGCGCTCTATTCGATGCCGTATATCGGCTCGACCTGCCACGGCAAGAAGCCGCCGAAAGCGAGGGTAAGCAACGCTCCGGCTCCGGCCATCGATGATCGCCCGGCGATCGTGGTGCTGTTCTACGTCGATAAGGCAGGCGAGTTTCACTACTCGTCCTTCGGCCGCAAGAGCGCCGAGTACCGCATGGACAGCTGCCCGCTGGTGCTGAGGCAGACGGAAGCGGCGCTGCGAAAACAGGTTCAGGCCGACCACGTCGGACAGGAATATCGAGGCGCTGACTGCTTCGTGCGCAGCGTCAATCGCACAAACTTCACGAACAGGTAGAGGTTCGTCATGGGCAAGATAACAGGCTTCCTCGAAATCGATCGCGTCGACCGGGACTATCTCCCGGTCGCCGAGCGGCTGAAGAACTACAACGAGTTCACCATTCCCCTGGGCGACAAGGGCACTCGCGACCAGGCGGCGCGCTGCATGGATTGCGGCATTCCGTACTGCCATAACGGCTGCCCGGTGAATAACCAGATCCCGGACTGGAACGACCTCGTCTACAAGGGCGAGTGGCTGAAGGCGCTGAAGAACCTTCACTCCACCAACAACTTCCCCGAGTTCACCGGCCGCATCTGCCCTGCCCCGTGCGAGGCGAGCTGCACGCTGAACATCCCGGACACCCCGGTCAACATCAAGTCGATCGAGTGCGCCATTGTCGACAAGGGTTGGGAAGAAGGCTGGATCAAGCCGCAGATCAATCCGAACAAGACCGGCAAGAAGGTCGCGGTGATCGGGTCGGGCCCGGCCGGCATGTCCGCGGCCCAACAGCTGGCGCGCGCCGGCCACGATGTGCATCTCTATGAGAAGGCCCAGCAGATCGGCGGCCTGATGCGCTATGGCATCCCGAACTTCAAGCTCGACAAGACGCAGATCGATCGCCGCGTCGAGCAGATGGTGGCCGAAGGCGTGACGCTCCATACCGGCGTCAATGTCGGCAAGGACATCACCGCCGATGAGCTCGCCAGCCAGTACGACGCCATCGCCATGTCGGGCGGCGCCGAGAAGCCGCGCGACCTGCCGATCCCGGGCCGCGAGCTCGACGGTATCCATTTCGCCATGGATTTCCTCGGCCAGCAGAACCGCCGCGTCACCGGCGAGCCGCTGAACAACGTCACCCCAATCCTCGCCGGCGGCAAGCATGTCGTCGTCATCGGCGGCGGCGACACCGGCTCGGACTGCATCGGTACCTCGAACCGTCAGGGCGCTGCCTCGGTGACCCAGATCGAGATCATGCCCATGCCTCCCGAAAAGGAGAACAAGGCGCTGGTCTGGCCGAACTACCCCGTGAAGTTCCGCGTCTCGTCTTCGCAGGAGGAAGGCGTCACCCGCGACTTCGCCGTGGCGACGATCCGGTTCGATGGCGAGAACGGCAAGGTAACGGGCCTGCAATGCGCCCGCGCCGACGAGAAGTTCCAGCCGATCCCGGGCACCGAGTTCGTGCTCAAGGCCGACCTGGTGCTGCTCGCCATGGGCTTCCTCGGCCCGGTGCAGGAAGGCCTCGTGCAGGACGCGGGCGTCGCGACCGACAAGCGTTCGAACGTCATGGCCGACACGATGAAGTACCAGACCTCCAGGGAGAAGTTCTTCGCCTGTGGCGACATGCGTCGCGGCCAGTCGCTGGTCGTCTGGGCCATCCGCGAAGGCCGCCAGTGCGCCCGCTCGATCGATGAGTGGCTGATGGGCAAGACCGATTTGCCGCGGTAAGGCCGGGCTACAGAATGAATGAAGGGGCACCTCGGGCGCCCCTTTTTTTTGCTTCTTCGGCCGTCTCTCGCTGCACACACCTGATGTCATCCCAGCGAAAGCTGGGACCAATCTATCAGACCGTGCCAGCGGTGAGTTGGGTCCCTGCATTCGCAGGGATGACACCGAGTGGTGGGCTGGAGCTGCTTTTCGCCATCAATCAAACCAGATTGATCTCGACAGGAATATTCCCGCGCGTTGCCTTGGAATAGGGGCAGGTCTGGTGCGCCGCGGCGACCAGCTGCTCTGCGAGCTCGCGCTCGAGGCCCGGCAGGCTGACATTGAGCCGGGCCCTGAGGCCATACTGCTCGCCTTCCATCACCAGGTCGACTTCTGCATCCACCGTGCGCTCGGCCGGCAGTGCTACCTTGAGCTTGCTGGCCACCGCGCCGATCGCGCCGAGAAAGCAGGCCGACCAGCCGGCAGCGAATAGCTGCTCGGGATTGGTGCCGTTGCCGAAGCCGGGCGGCGACAGCGCCACGTCGAGCGCACCGTCCGAGCTGCGCGCCGTGCCGGCACGGCCACCGCTGGTATGGGTGCGGCCGGTGTAGAGGATCTTTTCAATCTGGTTCATTGCTCTTCCGTTCGTTTCACATCGGGGCTTGGCAGGCCGCGCCAACACCACCATTTAGTTATCGCGATAATCATTACGGCGCGACTTGTGTCACAGCTCGCGCGGCCGTACAAGCAAAAAAGTTATCGCGATAATGATTTTGCGAACGGAGTTCCCCGATGGCTGAACCGCAGCGTGACCAGGAAGCGGGCCTCGCCGACTTCATGTGCTTTGCCGTCTACTCGGCCAACCTTGCCTACTCGCGGGTCTATAAGCCCGTGCTGGAGGAACTTGGGCTCACCTACCCGCAATACGTCGCCGTCGTTGCGCTGTGGGAACAGGACGAGCAGACCGTCAAAGGGTTGAGCGACAAGCTGTTCCTCGAGCCGAGCACGGTGACCCCGATGCTCAAGCGCCTCGAAGCGATGGGTTATGTCACGCGGACGCGTGGCACTGAGGATGAGCGGATGGTGTTCGTGCGCTTGACCGAAACCGGCCGGCAATTGCGCGAGAAAGCCCGGGAGCTGTCGAAGGTCACCTACAAAGCGGCCGGGCTGAACCGCGACGAATTCCGCATCCTGCAGCGCGGTATCACCAACCTCCGCAACAACCTGGTGTCGGCGGCCAGCGAGGCATGAGCGCTGACTGATACTGCGCCGTCTGAGCTCCCCTCCCCCTTGAGGGGAGGGGTGGGAGGTGGGGGTGGTGAGGGACGCTCGGTGCTGACTGCACCAGCCCCTCCCTCGGTCCCTCGCCTCAAGGGGAGGGAAGCCACAGTCCGATGGGTAAATCTACACCGAGCCCAACACTGCGCCGGCACAGCCCGATCCTGAAAGCGCTATTTCGCGCCGGCCGCCTCGAGCAACTTTCCGATCTCGGCATAGCCGCGCGCCCTGGCATGGGCCAGCGGCGTCACCCCGTCGGCATCGGCGAGGTTCACGTCGGCGCCGCCCTTGATCAGGTCGGCGACGATCTCCTGGTAGACCGGCCCACCATCGGTGAGGATCACCGCCTCGAGCAGCGCCGTCCAGCCGAGGCCGTTGACGTGGTTGGGGTCGACGCCGGCCGCGAGCAGCAACCGCACATTCTCGGGATGCCCCTTCTCCGCCGCGGGGATCAGCGCTGTGCCACCGAAGCGGTTGGTATCCCTGAGGTCGGCGCCGGCCGCCAGCAGCAGCTTCAGGATCTCGGTCCGCCCCTCGGCGCCAGCATAGAGGTAGGGCGTGTCCTTGATGTCGTCCTTGGCGTTGACATCGGCACCCGCCTCGATCAGCACCCGCGCCGCCTCGATCGCGTTGGCGTGGGTCGCCAGCAGCAGCGCCGTGCGGCCGCCGCTGTCACGTACGTCCACGGATTGCCCCGCCGCCAGCAAGTGGGTGAGAGCCGCGGCATCGTTGTCGCGCGCGGCGGCGAGGAAAGCCTGGTCATCGGCCATGGCGGGAATGGCTCCTGCGATGAGGGCGAGGCCGGCGAGAACGGCGCGCCGCTTCATTTCGGGTTGGGATTCTCGACCTTGCCGACACCGAACGCATCGGCACGCCCGACCGGCGCCTCGATCATCTGCGTCAGATCAAAGCCGACGGTCGCCGCATCGGCCATGTCGGCCGTCACCAGATCCGCGGCGCGCCGCGGCGTATTGGTGAGCGAGATCACCGCACCCGCCACTTCCAGCAGCTTCATCTGCCCCAGCCCCTGATAGGGCGGCCGCATCATCAGTTGCGCGTCGGTGCCGAGCAGCGGATCGGCGACTTCGATGCCCACCGTGCCGCCGCCGCGATAGTAGTTCTTGAGGCTCTGGCTCAGGTAGAAGGCCAGCTTGTCGGCGCCGGCAGCGGAAAAGTGGATGCCGTCTTCCTTGCGCATACGCACCTGGTTGCCGTTGAGGTCGGGGCCGCGCGCCGTGTAGCCCCCCTCTTCGGTGGCGAACTTCTCGTAGATATCGAGGAACTCGGCGCCACCGCTGAACGCCGCGAGGCGCTGGATCTCGTTGACCTGGATCATCGCCTTGCCGAACTTCGGCGCCTCCATCGGCGGCAGCCCGATCCAGATGGTGGGCTTGTTGGCGGCGCGCAGCGCCTTCACCACATTGGTGACGCGGGCCGAATATTCGGTGGTCCACTCGGGCGTCAGCGAGCCGTAGACCTCGCCGTTGAGCCGCATCTTCTGCCGGTCATTGATGCCGATGATGATGACCGCAATGTCGAACCCGTTGGCGGTGATCTGTTCGCTGATGGTCTTGGGCCAGTCGAAGAAATCCGGCCTGACGAAACTCGACGAGCCGACGCCCTGCGTCAGGATCGCCATGTTCGGATCCTCGGCATAGAAGCGCTCCAGCGCCTTGCCGACATCGGTTGCCATCGAGTCACCGAACACCGCAAGCCGCGTCGCGCCCGTGGCCTTCTCGATCTTGGGCTTTTCCGGCGGCGGCAGCGCCGCCTTCTTCTGCTTCTTCACCACCGGCTTTTCCACCACCGGGGCTTGCTCCTGCTGCTGCTCGTCATCCCCGAACAACAGGTCCATCAGGGTGCGTCGCTTCTTGCGCGGCGGAGCCTGCTCCTGCTGCGCCACGAGGATCCGACCGTCCTCGATCTGTTGGGCGATCGCCGGCACTGCCAGCTCGGCTTCGCGCGCCTGCGCAAACATCGGTAGCATGTCGGTCAGCACCAGCGCCGCCACCACGGCGCCGACGACCCAGAGTACGAACCGGTTGGGTTTCTTCTGCATGGCCGCCATTTAGCTGACGAACGACGGTGAGTTGAAGACCGCTCGCGATAAATCTATCGGGGGATTGCTCCCTTTGCCGCGTTCCGAGGGAACCACCAATCCCTCCACCCCCACCGGTGTCATCCCAGCGAAAGCTGGGACCCAACTCGCCACAGCGCAAGCGGATGCTTGGGTCCCAGCTTTCGCTGGGATGACATCGAGTTTGATTCAGCGTCGGTGGTTGACCGGCAACTCAGGAGCAGCAGCGATGAACGCGGCTACTTCGCCGCCGCCACCAGTTCCTCGTAGCTGTGCAGCGTAATGAACCCGTCGGCCACCTCGCCCTTCGACGCCTGGAACTTGGCGTAGGCTGCCTGGCTCACCGGCCCGATGCGCCCGTCGACCTTGCCCTCGTAAAGCCCGAGCTTGATCAGCGCCTCCTGGATCGCCCGGCGCTGCTCGAGGTTGGGGAACTTGGTGTCCCGCGGCCAGGGGGTGACGTACTCGCCGCGGCCCTGCAGCCTGTCCTCGAGATGCGAAATCGCCATCGCGTAGCTGTCGGAGAAATTGTAGCCCTTGAGGATCAGGTAGTTGTTGGTCATCAGGAACTTCGGCCCCTTCGCCCCGGTCGGCGCGTAGAGGAACACCGGGATCGAGGGGTCGCTGAAGCCGGCGCCGCCGACCCGCTTGATGCCGAGCTCGGTGAAGAACGAGATCGGCCGCAACTGGTCGCGCGTCGCCAGCAGGTAATCGAACCCATCCGGCACATCGACCTCGTAGCCCCAGTCGAGGCCGGGCTTGTAACCCAGACCAATGATGTAGGTGGCGGAGGTTGCAAGCGCGTCGGCCAGAGAGTTGTGCAGGTCGACAGCGCCATCGCCATCGCCGTCGGTGCCGTATTTGATGACGTTGCTCGGGTTGACCTGCAGGTGGCCGATGGCGCCGGCCCAGCTGCCGACCAGCTGGGTAGCGTCCAGCGGCCCGCGCTGCACCAGCAGCAGTGCCGCGATCAGGTCCGCCGTGTCGCCTTCGAGCCGAACGCGCCGTTGATGCACGAGCGTTGCAAGCGACGGGATGATCGGACGGATATACTGGGGATCGCTCAGCACGCGGCCGTAGTTGGTCTCGATGCCCCAGATCGAGGCCAGCAGGTAGGGGTCGACGCCGTATTTCTGCCCCATCGCCGTCAGCAGCGCCTTGTTCTGCTCGATGGCTTCCTTGCCCTTGTCGAGGCGCCATTCGGTAACGCGCTTCTCGATGTAGTCCCACAATGGCGTCGTGAACTCGGGCTGCGCCGTGACCAGCGCCGGCACATTCGGATCGGGCTTCAGCCCGTACATCGCCTTGGCGTAGGTTTCGTGCGTGACACCCGCGGCCACCGCCGTCGCCTCGAAGTTCTTGATGAAGGACTCAAAGCTCTCCACCGGTTGAGCAAAGGCCGGTGAGATGAGGCCAAGGAACGCGACGACGAAGGCGAGGTGACGTTGCATGGCGAATCGCTACCTGTTTCGTGTGGCTAAATAGCGCTCCCAGTTCAGCGCGGCGTCAACGATCTCGGTGAGATCCTCATGCGCCGGCTTCCAGCCCAGCACCTGCCGCACCTTGTCGGCCTTGGCGACGATCGAAGCCGGATCGCCGGCGCGGCGCGGCTCTTCGATCACCTTGAAGTCGACGCCCGAGACCGCTTTGACCGTGCGCACCACGTCGCGCACCGAGAAGCCGCGGCCGTAGCCGCAGTTCATGGTGACCGAGGCGCCGCCCTTGCGCAGGTACTCGAGCAGCAAGGCATGCGCTTCGACCAGGTCGCTGACATGGATGTAGTCACGCACCCCGGTGCCGTCGGGCGTCGGGAAGTCGGTGCCGAAAATCCCCATGCTCGGGCGCTGGCCCAGCGCCGCCTGCGCGGCGACCTTGATCAGGTGCGTGGCGGTTGGCGAGGACTGCCCACTGCGCTTCCTGGGGTCGGCGCCGGCGACGTTGAAGTAGCGCAGCACGCCATAGGTCAAGGGGTGAGCCGCGGCGACATCGGCCAGCATCAGTTCCGTCATCAGCTTGGAGCGGCCATAGGGCGATTCCGGCATCAGTTGGCTGGTCTCGGCCACCGGCTCGAGCCCGGCATTGCCATAAACCGCCGCGGTCGAGGAAAAGATGATGTGCTTCACCCCGCCCTTCACCGCTGCCTCGATCAGGTTGCGCGAGGTCGCCGTGTTGTTGGCGTAGTACTTGAGCGGGTCGCTGACCGATTCCGGCACCACGATCGAGCCGGCGAAATGGACGATCTCGGCGATGCCATGCTCAGCGATGAGCTTGCCGACCAGTTGCATGTCGCCGGCATTGCCCTCGACGAATGTCGCCCGGTGGTCGATGGCCCAATCGAAGCCGGTGCTGAGGTTGTCGAGCACCACCACCGCCTGCCCCGCGTCGGCAAGCCGCAGCACCATATGGCTGCCGATATAGCCGGCGCCGCCTGTGACCAGAACCGTCATGGTCCAACCCTCAAAACCAGAAATTAATGGCGTGGACGCTAATTTGCGAGGTGCTAAGAAACGCCTTATAGCCCGCCTATAGCCTCCCCTCCCGCCTTTTTCAGGAGTCCTCCTTGCCCAATCGCGTGCGCACCGCCGTGTTCCCGGTCGCGGGTCTCGGCACCCGCTTCCTGCCTGCCACCAAGGCGATGCCCAAGGAAATGCTGACGGTGGTCGATCGGCCGCTGATTCAGTACGCGGTGGATGAAGCGCGCGAGGCGGGGATCGAACACTTCGTCTTCGTCACCGGCCGCAACAAGGGCGTCATCGAGGATCATTTCGACCGCCAGTACGAGCTCGAGCATACCCTCGAAATCCGCGGCAAGAGCGAGGCGCTGAAAGAGCTGCAGAAGGATCTGCCCTCGGCCGGCCAGACCAGCTTCACCCGTCAGCAGGAACCGCTGGGCCTGGGGCACGCCGTCTGGTGCGCCCGCGAACTGGTCGGCGACCAGCCCTTCGCGCTGCTGCTGCCCGACATGGTGTTCAAGGGCGTCCCGGGTGTCCTGCGGCAGATGATGGATGCCTACGAGACCAGCGGCGGCAACGTCATTGCCGTCGAAGAGGTGCCGATGGACGATGTCTCGTCCTATGGCGTCGTGGCGCGCGGCGCCGGTCCTGACGAAGGCTTCCGCATCACCGGCATGGTGGAAAAGCCGAAGCGGCAAGAGGCCCCCTCCAACCTCATCATCTCCGGCCGCTACATCCTGCAACCACAGATCTTCTCGCTGATCGCCGATCAGGAACGCGGCGCCGGCGGCGAGATCCAGCTCACCGACGCCATGCAGACGCTGATGACCCAGCAGCATTTCAGCGGCGTGAAGTACAAGGGCCAGTCGTTCGACTGCGGCTCGAAACTCGGCTTCCTGACCGCCAACGTGGTGTTCGCGCTCGATCGGCCCGATCTCTCCGAGGCGTTCCGCAAGCAGATCCGGCATCTGATTTAGGGGAACGTCTCACGGACTGCGCGCTGGCCCTCGTCTCACGTCTCCCATCGGGGAGTGCCCCACCCACCGGGTCATTCCCGCGAAAGCGGGAACCTCTGTTTTTTTGGCCTGCCGCACGATCGCAAACGGAGTTCCCCGCTTTCGCGGGGATGACACCGAGTTTGGGGGACCTGCAGAGCCTCGGTTCGCATACCGCGTGTGGGGCCAAACGTGCAGCGTTATCGCCCTGGCCCTGCTCTACCGGTGGAACTTCACCCCCACCGTCACCTGATGCTCGTCGGTGGCGGGGTCCGGGGTCTTCTCCGCTCTCACGAAACTGTAATCGGCCGTGAGGTCGGTATGCTCGTTGAGCAGGTAGTCCGCCCCGGCGCCAAGGCCCCACTTGTACTCGTCGTTGTCGATGCCCTGGTAGTGCGCCTCGCTCCACTGCGCATCGGCCCGCAGCTTCAGCCACGGGTTCACCAGATACTCGACCTGGCCGGTGGCGGCGTAGATCAGCTTCGCCGTGGCGCCCGACGTGGTGCCCGGCTGCGAGATCGTCGTGGTGAAGGCGCCGGTCAGGGTCAGCGTCTCGTCGGGGCGGAACACCGCCTTGGCGTCGTAGAGCACGGCAGAGAAATCGCCGAGCGTGCCGTCGGTGAGGTCGGTGTAGCCGAGGCCCAGTGAGCCCTCGAGCTGCAGCGTCTCGCTGAACTTGGCGCTGAGCCCCCCGCGGCCCGCATAGGTGACATTGTCGAGCTTGACCAGCAGGCTCGGCGACGGGGCATCGTACGCCAGGTAGTCCGCCTCTACGTCGACGAAGGCAACCAGTCCCGGCGTCAGCTCATAGCCAAGCCGGGCGCCGGCGCCATAGGCCGTCGTGCTCTGGAAGCTGTTGTCGGAGGTCGAGTTGTCATCATAGACGGTCTCGCCATAGACCTCGCGCCCGGCGCTGCCGCGCACGGCCAGGTTGAACGCTCCGAGATCGCGCGCGGCGCTGATCTCGCCATCGCCGGATACCACAACCGGCGTGGAAGCGACGTTGCTGGCATAGTCCGGCCCGTTCGGATCGTCCTGCGACACCTTGAGGTTGGCGCGCCCGGCGAGCGTCGTCAGCGCATCGAGCTTGTATTCGCCCCCCGCCGTGCCCGTGATCGAGCCGATCCGGGCGCTGCCATCGAGGTCGTAGCCGAGCTCGCCGCTCAACCCGACGTCATAGCCGCCGCGAATGGTCTGGTGCTTCAGCGTCACGCTCGGCAGCGCGATCAGTTCATAGCTAGGGCTGCCACCGGTGCCGTCATCCTTGATGCCACCGCGAAGGCCCAGGCTCCAGTCGAGCTCGAACGGCTGGTTGCCCCATTCATAAGGCGGTGTGGCCGCGCAGTTGGCGCAGTCGATCGCCGGGCTGCCAAGCAAGTCGGCATTGTTGGTCGCCGAACCGTCGCCGAGCGGGATGATTTCGCCTGCGCTCGCAGGAATCGCGAGCAGCGCCAGCGCAGTAGCGCTGACGGCAAAGCCGGCTCTCCTCGTTCGCATCTGCTGCACTGCCTCGGGCGATAATGGTCAACGAACCCTTGCAGCTTATGGTTAAGGAAACCTTGTGAGGTGCGCCTGGAACGCTGAATGTCTAGGCGGCTTCCACCTTCAGCAGCGCGCCATCCGCGTCGACGATCCGCACCCGCGAGCCGGCTGCGAGATCCGGGCCCTGTACGCGCCACACGGTATCGCCAAGTGCCAGCCGGCCGATGCCGTCGCGGATCGGCTCGTCTAGCACCGCCTCCTGCCCGATGAAGCGGTTGGCCCGCTGGTTGAGGAACGGCCGGTCGGATGCCACGCCCGGGCCGCGGAACTTGAGCCACAACCCGATGCTGACCAGCGCCAGGGCGCCGAAAATGACGAACTGCAGCGGCCAGAAGATGCTGACGAACAGCGCCAGCACCCCGGTGGCGAGCGCTGCGCCACCGAGCCAGACCAGCACCCCGCCCGGCACGACCAGCTCCAGCGCCAGAAGGATCAGCCCGGCCACTACCCAGGACCACGCGCCGTGGGTGGCGATGAAGTCGATGACCTGCATGTCTGCCTCCTTGGAGCGCTTTCACCAATGACCGGATCAGGTGGTGGACGGCGGACGGCCGCTGGTCGGCCTGGTGGCCGGCTTCTCGGCACCGAAGGTTTCCTTGGCGATCTCGGCGATGCCGCCGATGGCGCCGATGACGCTGGCCGCCTCGACCGGCAGCATCAGCACCTTCTGGTTGGGCGACTTGGCGAGGCTTTCGAGCGCCTTGATGTAGTTGTTGGCGACGAAATAGTTGATCGCCTGCACGTTGCCGGAGGCGATGGCGTCCGACACCACCTGAGTGGCCTTGGCCTCGGCTTCGGCGGAACGCTCGCGCGCCTCGGCGTCACGGAACGCCGCTTCGCGCCGTCCTTCGGCTTCCAGCACCTGGCTCTGCTTCTGGCCCTCGGCCTGCAGGATCGAAGCCTGCCGCTTGCCCTCGGCCTCGAGGATCAGCGCGCGCTTCTCGCGCTCCGCCTTCATCTGCCGGCCCATCGATTCGACGAGGTCCTTGGGCGGGTCGATATCCTTGATCTCGATGCGGGTGATCTTGAGGCCCCATGGCTGCACCGCAGCATCCACCACTTTGAGCAGGCGCTGGTTGATCTCGTCGCGGTTGGAAAGCAACTGGTCGAGATCCATCGAGCCCATCACCGTACGGATGTTGGTCATGGTGAGGTTCTGCACCGCGAGTTCGAGCTGCGCCACTTCATAGGCCGCTGCCGCGGCGTCGAGGATCTGGTAGAAATTCACGCCGTTGACGGTGACCGTGGCGTTGTCGCGGGTGATCACCTCCTGGTGCGGCACGTCGACCACCTGCTCCATCATGTTCATCTTGCGGCCGACACCGTCGACGAACGGAATGATCAGGCTCAAACCCGGCTTGAGAGTGCGGATGTAGCGGCCGAACCGCTCCACGGTGAAGTTGTAGCCCTGCGGCACCACCTTGGCGCCGGCGAACAGCACCAACACCGCGAGCACGCCCAGCGCAATCAGCGTCAGGCTCAACCCGTCGAGATCCATGAACTCCATTGCCTCATCCCCTTTTGCGCCCGGCCCGTTAGGAAACATGTATGTGCCGGTGGGTGTTGGCGCAATGTCGGCGGCCCGATATCCCATGTTGGCCGGGTGGAACACTCAGGGCGCAAATGCCGTTGAACGATAAGACAATCGTTCGCGAGTAACGCCCATGCCTGCCACCCGTCCGATCTGGAAAGGCCAGTTGCGTCTTTCGCTCGTTTCGATTCCGGTCGAGATGTTCACCGCGACGAAATCCGGCGCCAAGCCGAGCTTCCGCCAGATCCACGAGCCGACCGGCAAGCCGATCCATTACGAGAAGGTGGTCGACGGCGTCGGCCCGGTGGAGAAGGACGAGATCCGCAAGGGCTTCGAGTACGAGAAGGGCGACTATGTGCTGCTCACCGACGACGAGATCGATGCGGTGAAGCTGGAGACGCGCAAGACCCTCGAGCTGGTGCAGTTCGTCGACGAGGACGAGATCCCGCCGATGTATTTCGACACGCCCTATTTCCTCACCCCAGCCGACGAGCTGGCAGAAGACGCCTTCCGGGTAGTGCGTGACGCCCTGCGCAAGGCAAAGAAGGTCGGGCTCGGTCAGCTGGCGCTGCGCGGCAAGGAATACCTCGTTTCGATCAAGCCGTGCGGCAAGGGCATCCTGCTCGAGACGCTGCATTACGAAGATGAGCTGAAGAAGTCCGACAGCTTCTTCTCCGACATCCCGGCCAAATCCGCCGACGACGACCTGCTCGACGTGGCGACGGCACTGATCGAGAAGAAGACCGAGAAGTTCGACCCGAGAGCTTTCAAGGACCACTATCAGGCCGCCTTGCGCGAACTGATCCAGCGCAAGCTGAAATCGAAGGGCCGCCGGATCACCGCCGAGGTCGAAGAGCCTTCCCGCAGCCCGCGCGGCGACAATGTCGTCGACCTGATGGCGGCGCTGAAGAAGAGCCTGGAAGGCGGCAAGTCCAAGCCAGCTGCGACACCGGCGCGCAAGGCCGCCACCAAAGCTGCGCCGCGCAAGAAGGCGAGCTGAGATGACCACCACCCCGAACGAACAGCTCAAAGCCTATCGGGCGAAGCGCGACTTCGCCAAAACCGCTGAACCTTCGGGGACGAAGGCCAAGCGTGCCAGGAAAGGCAAGCCGCTGCGCTTCGTGGTGCAAAAGCATGACGCGACGCGGCTCCACTATGATTTCCGGCTCGAGCTCGACGGCGTGCTGAAAAGCTGGGCCATCACCAAGGGCCCCTCCACCAACCCGGCCGACAAGCGGCTGGCGGTGCGGGTCGAGGATCACCCGCTCGACTATGGCGACTTCGAGGGCACCATCCCCGAAGGCGAGTATGGCGGCGGCACGGTGATGCTGTGGGACGAAGGCACCTGGGAACCGGTTGGCGACCCGCACGAGGGGCTCGATGGTGGCGACCTGAAATTCACCCTCAAGGGCCAGCGGATGAAGGGCGAATGGGTGCTGGTCCATATGAAGGGCCGCGACAACCAGACCAGGCACGGCACGCGCGAGAACTGGCTGCTGATCAAGCATCGCGACGACTATTCGACCGACACCGACGGCCTCACCGAGAAGTTCACCACCAGCGTCGAGACCGGCCGCGACCTCCCCGGCATCGCCAAAGGCAACAAGCCGCGGAAGAAACCAACGACGAAGGCTGCCAAGGCCGCGACCGAGCCCACCGCCAAGGTGTGGACCGGCGGCAAGGCGGTGGCGCTGCCGGATTTCCGCGAGCCACAGCTGGCAACGCTGGTGGAGGAGGTGCCCAGCGGCGAGGACTGGCTGTTCGAGATGAAGTATGACGGCTACCGTTGTGTCGCCGCCGTCGCCGGGCCGGAGGTGCGGCTTTTCACCCGCAACGGCAATGACTGGACCAGGCAGTTCCACCGGCTTGTCGAACCGCTCTCCAAGCTCACCAGGGGCTCTGCCCTGCTCGATGGCGAGATCTGCGCGTTCAAGGACGGCCGTTCCGATTTCTCGACCCTCAAGGACGCGCTGTCGAACGGCGGCCCGCTGGTCTATTTCGCCTTCGACCTGCTCGAACAGGATGGCGAAAACCTTGAAAAACTGCCGTTGCTGGAGCGCAAGGAGCGGCTGCGAAAGCTCCTTGGGAAGATCCGGGAAGATGGCGAGATCCAGTATTCCGAGCACGTGCGCGGGCATGGCGACAAGGTGCTGAAGGCAATGTGCGAGGCGCATCAGGAGGGCGTGATCGCCAAGCTGGCCGATGCGCCTTACCGGCATGAACGCACCCGCAGCTGGCTGAAGATCAAGTGCACCAACCGGCAGGAATTCGTCATCGGCGGCTGGCGGCCCTCCGACAAGCACAAGGGCTTCGCCTCACTGCTGCTCGGCACCTGGGAGGGTGGCAAGCTGGTCTATCGCGGCCGCGTCGGCACCGGCTTCACCCAGCAGAGTTTGGCCGAGCTGCAGGCCGAGCTGGATAAGCGAGCGCGCAAGACCCCACCGTTCGAAACCGTCCCCCGCGACATCGTCCGGCGCGCCCGCTGGGTCGAGCCTGAATTGGTGGGCGAGGTCGACTTCACTGAGTTCACCCCCGACGGCGTGCTGCGCCACCCCTCCTTTGTCGGCCTCCGGCAGGACAAGCCGGCGCGCCAGGTGAAACTGGAAACCACACCGGCCAAGCCTGTGGCGACAAAGCGGAAATCAGCGGCTAAGCTCAAGCCCATGAAGCTCACCGACGACATGGGGATAGCCGTGGCTGAGCGGCTCGGCGTCCGGCTCACCAGCCCCGACCGCGAGGCGCTGCCCGATGGCGGCGTCACCAAGGGCCAGCTCGTCGCCTATTACGACGCCGTCGCCGAGCGCATGCTGCCCCATATCGAAAGCCGCGCGCTCAGCCTGGTGCGGGTGCCGCGCGGCAGCAAGCCGTTCTTTCAGAAGCACGATACCGGCGGCTTCCCCGACACGATGAAGCGCGTCGCCATCGAGCTCAAGGAGAGCGACAAGGAGGACCATTTCTACGTGGTCGATCTCGCCGGCATCCTCGCCGGGGTGCAGATGTCGACGCTGGAGTTCCACATCTGGGGCAGCCATATCGATACGCTGGAAAAGCCCGATCGCATCATCTTCGATATCGACCCCGACGAGGGACTCGACTTCAAGGTCACCCGCGAGGCGGCGCGCCACATCCGCGACGTGCTCGGTGAAAGGGGGCTCGAGAGTTTCCCGATGGTCACCGGCGGCAAGGGCATCCACGTCATCGCGCCGCTGCAGCCGGTGACCGAATGGCCGCTGGTCAAGCTGTTCTGCCGCACCTTCGCGCAGAAGCTCGAGGACAACGAACCCGATAGCTTCACCGCCAATATACGCAAGGTCGAACGCAAGGGCCGGATGTTCGTCGATTACCTGCGCAACGAGCGCGGCGCCACCGCCATCGCTCCATTCTCGACCCGGGCGCGCCCCGGCGCTCCTTGCGCCGTGCCGGTCGGCTGGGATGAGCTGGAGACGATCAAGGCCGCCAACCTGTTCCAGATCGACGCCGCCGCGGCAAAGGCCCAGGAACCTGACCCGTGGGCCGGCTATTTCGAGCTGACCCAGTCGATCACCAAGGGGATGGTGGAGGCGGTGGCCGGGCCGTTGAAGGATCTGAAGCTGTAGTTCGAGGCACTGAGTGCTCCGACTCCCCCCCACCGGCCGTCATCCCGACGAAAGTCGGGACCCATTGCTCGGACGGCCCGTCTTAGTGGTGACCTCCCCGGTCCATCACGGCAGGGTCGGAGAGATCTGCGGATGTGGTGCGGTCAGTGCACTGGGTCCCGACTTTCGTCGGGATGACGGCCACTGGCTGGTTGACCGACCGCGGCAAGCGCCGCCAACACCTACACCCAGCCCGCCAGTTCCTTGCGGATCACACTCTCCAGCATACCCATTCCCAGTTCGCTGTCGTTGAGGCAGGGGATATAGGCATAACGCTCGCCGCCGGCGTGCTCGAACTGCTCGCGGCCGGTGATGGCGATCTCTTCGAGCGTCTCGATGCAATCAGCCGAGAA
Organism: Devosia sp. GW821-FHT12F11; assembly: GCF_058806655.1. NCBI lineage: Bacteria > Pseudomonadati > Pseudomonadota > Alphaproteobacteria > Hyphomicrobiales > Devosiaceae > Devosia > Devosia sp. GW821-FHT12F11. Next base: position 189,654 of record NZ_JBXAPX010000006.1, on the reverse strand, counting down.
AGCCGGCGCCACCACGGCAACCCGCTTCATGCCCTCCGCCGGCAGCGCCATCAGCGTGGCGTCGGTATAGGGCTCGAGCCACTTGGTCGGGCCGAACCGGCTCTGGAAGGTGACCTTGAGCTTGTCCTCGGACCAGCCCAGGTGCTCGCGCACCAGCCGCGTCGTCTTGAGGCACTGGCAGTGATAGGGGTCACCTGCCTCGAAATACTGCACCGGCATGCCGTGATACGAGGTGAGGATCACGTCCGGCGTGAAATCCAGTGCCGCAACGCCATCGGCAATGCTCTGCGCCAGCGCCTCGATATAGGCCGGCTGGTCGAAATACGCCGGGAGCGTGCGCACGGCCGGTTGCCAGCGCAGCGTCTTCAGCGCATCGAACGCCTTGTCATTGGCGGTCGCCGTGGTGGTTGCCGAGTATTGCGGATAGAGCGGCGCGAGCAGGATCTTCTGGCAGCCCTGCGCCTGCAGCGCCTCGATGCCCGACCTGGTCGACGGGTTGCCATAGCGCATGGCGAAATCGACGATGATGTTCTTGCCCAGCCGCTCCTGCAGCTTGGTCGCCTGCTTGCGAGTGATGACCCGGAGCGGGCTCTCGTTGGCTTCCTTGTCCCAGATCCGGGCATAGTTCTCGCCGCTCTTCTGCGGGCGGGTCGAAAGCACCACGCCCTGCAGGATCGGCTGCCACAGCCATTGCGGCTGTTCGATCACCCTGGGGTCGGAAAGGAATTCGCTGAGATAGCGGCGCACCGACCAGTAGTCGGTGCCATCGGGAGTGCCCAGGTTGAGCAACAGCACCCCCACTTTCGGTGTCGCGATCGCGGGGTGTCCGGCGGGAAGTCCGGTTGCCATGGGCTGGCCTATAGCTGGAAACGTTCTGTTGGCGCGCAACATAGTCAGCGGCGCACCGAACACAAGTGCAAGGGTGTCGCGGCGAGCCTGGTTTGTCGCGAGATGGCTCTAGAAACTGGCGAGCAGCAGCACCGCGCCAAAGGCAAACACCACCAGCGCGCCGCAGAGCTCGGCCCACCAGACCAGCCGGCTGCCAAGCTTGCCTTCGGCGCCGAGATAGCGGGTGGCAAAGCCCTTTGCACCGACCGCCAGCACCGCCAGCGCCGACACGGTAATCGCCGTGCCGAGCCCCATCAGGAACACTGCGGCGATGCCCGCCGCGAGGATGCCCTGGCTCAGTGCGAACACTAGCACCACCAGCGCTCCCGAGCAGGGCCTGAGCCCGACCCCCAGCACCACGCCGAGCTGTTCGCGCCAGTCGCCGCCGGTCTGCTCGGCAGTCACGACGTGATGATGATGGCCATGCTCGTGCTCGTGATCGTGATCGTGCCCGTCATGATCGCCGTGGTCGTGTCCGTAATGCGCATCACCCGGCACCCGGCCATAGGCATCGAGCGCCGGGCCACCCGCCGGCTGCAGGCCGGTGCGGAAATTGAAGCTCTGCCCCCGCTCCAAGTCTTGTTTGCGAACATTGAGCAGCGCATGCTTGGGCGCTTCGTCGGCATGCAGATGCTGGTGCGCCTTGGCTGTCAGGTTCGGCCCGTGGTCGTGCGAGTGCCCTCCCCAGCCGAACAGCTTTCGCGCGATCAGCCACAGGCCGAGCAGCGCCACGAGGCCATACGACGCCTTCTCGATCCAGCCGACCGCCGTGCCCATGGCGACGCTCGACAACCCCAGGATTGCCGCGGCGACGCCCACGAACACCACCGCCACCAGCGACTGCATCATCGCCGCGGCGAAGCTGAGCCCGATGCCGCGCCGCACCTGTCGCTCGTTGGCCAGCATGTAGGAGCCGATCACCACCTTGCCGTGCCCCGGTCCGGCGGCGTGGAACACCCCATAGAGGAAGCTCAGCCCGCCCAGCACCCAGAACGCTGTCCAGTCGTGCTTCAGCGCCGAAAGCGCCCCTTCCAGCCCGCGGTAGAAGTCTTCCTGCGCCTTCTGCACCCAGCCGAGAAAGCCGGTCCGCGGCAGCTTGAACCCAGGCTCCGGTGGCGGGCCGCCGAACGGCATTGCGGGCTTGGCTTCGGCCACCTGAGTTACGGCCTCAAGTGCCGTGCTGGCTGCCGCTGGCTTGGCCGCGCCGGAGCAGTCAACCACGATGGCGCCCTGCGTGCCCCGGACAGCGGCCTCGAGATCGGGGGGCAGCTTGGTGACATCGGACGACAGCTCGTAGAGCCGCGCCTGCAGGTCAGGCGACAGCTCGCGCGGCGGTTCGAGATGTACGCCGCAACCGGCAGGCGCATTCTCGAGCGTGATATCGGAGAGGTCGCGGAAGGTGATCGCCACATAGTACTCGGGGTCGGCAATTGCGATCTCGAGCTTGTCCTTGATCCGATATGGGCCCTGCGGCTCGATGCCGAAGCTGAGCGTCGACCGGTTGTCGGCAAACACGAACCTGCCGTTGTCCATCGAAGCGAACGGCAGCGACGCGGTGGTTTCCCCGGCCGAGGTGTAGAAGTTGTACTCGGCCAGACCCTTGATGTTCTCGTCGGCGAGGTCCTGCATCTCCTCGGACGAGGTGATGCCGTCGTTGTTGGTGTCGAGCCCCTGGATCTGCCAGACCGAGAACGCTTCGTCGAAGGTCCAGGCGTTCTTGATCTCGGTGAGTTCGCCCGCGTCGTTGAAGACGATCGTCGCCTTGGCATCGATGAAGATATGCGGGTGAGCCTCAGCCGCGCCGACAAGGCCGAGTGTGGCGGCAACCGCCAGCGCCAGCTTGCGTAACAAACCCGTCATCAACGCCTGCCCCAATCCCTGAACCTACTTGACCGGGTTGTCGGCGAACCAGGCGACCAGGTGGTCGATCAGGGCGCGAACCTTGCCGGCAAGATGCCGCCGATGCGGATAGACGGCTTGCAGGCTCGGCCCCTCGGGCATCCTGTCCTCGAGCACGCGAACCAGCCGCCCTTCGGCGATCAGCGGGTCAGCGAGGTAGGTCGGCAATACGGCGAACCCAAGGCCGGCCAGCGCCGCCTGCATGGCGGCCACCGGAGAATTTACCCGAGCCGGACCGGACACATGCACCGAGATCGGCGTACCGTTTTCGATGAAGCGCCACGAACTGTGCGAGGGCATATTGGTATCGAGCACGCACGGCATGTTGCGCAGCGCCTCACCCGAGGTCGGCGTGCCGACCCGTTTGACGAGGCTCGGTGCGGCGCAGATCACATGCCGCATATCGGAGATCTTGCGGGCGATCAGCGAGGAATCGGCCAGCGTCGAGATGCGCAGCGCCACATCGACGCTCTCCTCGACCAGGTCGACATAGCGATCCTCGAGCCTCAGATCGACCGACATCAGCGGGTTCTTGGCGATAAAGGCGAAGATCGCCGGCGCCAGCGTGGTCTCACCAAGGTTCCGCGGCGCCGACACCCGCACCAGCCCGCGGGGCTCGGCGGTCTGATCCGAGATCGTCGCATCGAGGTCGTCCAGCTGCTGCAGCAGCTGGCTGGCCTCGCGATAATAGGCTTCGCCGGCTTCGGTGAGGCTGAGCTTGCGGGTGGTTCGGTTCATCAGCCGCACCCCGAGATAGTCCTCGAGGTCGGTGACATATTTCGACAGCAGCGCCTTGGAGCGCCCGTGTTGCCGCGCTGCGGACGAGAAGCCGCCGGCATCGAACACCTGCACGAAGGCCCTGATGCGGGCGAGGTCCTGGCTCATGCGTTCCTGACCTGAACTGTGTAGACTGGGGGTGCTTCTGCCGAACACCGCCTCAGCACGCATAAGTCATCCGCAAAGCCTGAACAATGCCGCCACTTGGTCTCTCTGAGATTAACGATAGGATGGGTCCCATGTCGCTCGATCCCGTCCTGAAGTCTATCTATCCACCCATGACCAAACCCGAAGCCCGTTCAACGCTTTACCGGCTGATCGAAGCTGGCCAGCTGGCCCACAAGGCGCTGCTGGTGCCGCTGCTCGACCGCGGGCTGGAGGCCGGCGACGATGCCGTGATCTTCGTGCTGCATGCCGAGCTCGGGGCGAGCGAAGCGGCCCTCGCCGAGCATCTGGGGCTGGAGCCCGAAGCGCTGCAGCCCCGGTTGCAACGGCTGATCGAGCGGGGCATCGTGGCGCGCCAGGCCATCGGTCCGGACCTCACCGAAGGACTGGCCCTCACCGAACGCGGCGCCCGCATCCGCGAAGTGCTGGCCGCCAACTGGGAACAACTCGAAGAAGCGCTGTTCGCCGACCTCGACACCAAGAAGCGCAAGGGCCTGACCAAGGCGCTGAAGCGCTTCGTGGAGCTGTTGCGGCTGGCTTGACGCCGACTGATAGAGACGGCCCCCTCCCGGCCTCCCCCATGAAGGGGGAGGTGAAGAGTCGAGGTTCTGTCTTCGATCATGCCCAGTGAACCGGCGTGGCACCTCCCCCCTTGTGGCGGAGGATGGGAGGGGGCCGTCTGCCTCAGTCGATACTCACCCCACCACCCGCCCAACCCGCCGGTCGATCAGCATCACCGCCGTGATCACCACGAAGGCGAACACCACCATGCCGCCGGCGAGGATATGGGCCTTGTCCCATTCCAGCCGCTCGACGAAATCGTAGATCGCCATCGACACCAGCTTGGTCTTGCCGGGGATGTTGCCGCCGATCATCAGCACCACGCCGAACTCGCCGACGGTATGCGCGAAGGTCAGGATGGCGCCGGTGAGATAGCCGGTGCGCGACAGCGGGATCACCACGCGAAAAAAGGTCGTCCACCGCCCTGCCCCGAGCGTTGCCGCGGCCTCCAGCGGCTCGTCGCCGAGCGCCTCGAAGGCCGTGCGCAGCGGCTGCACCATGAAGGGCAGCGAGTAGAGCACCGAGGCGATGACCAGCCCTTCGAACGAGAAAGCCAGGGTCCGTGCGCCCCATAGCGGCGCCAAGAGGCCGCCCGGACCATTCGGCCCGAACGCCAGCAACAGGTAGAACCCGAGCACCGTCGGCGGCAGCACCAGCGGCAGCGACACCACCGCGGCGATCGGTGCCTGCAGCGGCGAGCGCGTCCGGCACAGCCACCAGGCGATCGGCGTGCCGACCAGCAGCAGGATCAGCGTGACGATGAGTGCCAGCGTCAGCGTCAGCCCGACGGGCTGCACGATCTCACTGGCGCTCAGCATCATGAAAACCTCACTGACCCGAGCCGACCTCGTAGCCGTATTTCTCGATGATGGCGCGCGCTTCGCTGCTCTTCAAGAACTCGAGGAACGCCGCGGCCGCCGGATCGGCCTCGCCTGGCTTCAGCAGCACCGCATCCTGCAGGATCGGCGAATAGTCCTCGGCCGGGACGCGCCAGACCTGCGCGGCCGGCTTGTCGATCACCTGGCTCAGGGAAACGAAGCCGAGCTCGGCATTGGCTGAATCGATGAACTGCAGCGCCTGGCTGATATTCTCGCCGGTGACGATCTTGGGCGTCACGGCTTCTGTCAGCCCGAGCTTGTCCAGCGTTTCCATTGCCGCGGCGCCATAGGGCGCGGTCTTCGGATCGGCGACCGCGAGGTGCTGGAACGCGTTGGCTTTGAGCACCGCTGCACCGTCGGTGAGATCGACCGACGGCGAGTAGAGCACGACCTTGCCCACCGCATAGGTGAACACCGTGCCGTCGACGCCAAAGCCGTCCTTCACCGTCTGCGCCGGCCGCTTGGTGTCGGCCGAAAGGAACACCTCGAACGGCGCGCCCTGGCTGATCTGCGTATAGAGCGCCCCGGTGGCGCCGAAGCTGAAGCTCACCGTGTCGCCCGTCTGCTTGCTGAACGCCGCGCCCAGCTCTTCGGCCGGCTTGGTGAAGTTGGCAGCAATGGCCGCGCTGACATCGGCGGCAAGGGCCGGCGCGCCCAGCAGCGCCAGCAGATTGACGCCAAGCAGAAGGGTCGTCCGACGCATGAGGCCCTCGATATGTCCGAATGGAAATATCCATGGTTGTGCCAACGTCAGGCACCGGCAGCAAGCGTTATTTTCGTGTGGACATATCGACGTGTAATGCGACGAGCGCCTCGACATCCCTGCCGATCGCCTTACGCGTCGCCTCCTGCATGTCGCGATAGCGCTCCAGCACCTCGCGCCCCGCAGCGGTGAGCGACGCCCCCTGTGCCGTGCCACCACGCGACGCCTCGACCAGCGGCGCCCCGAACCCCTCGTTCAACACCTGCACCAGCCCCCAGGCCCGCTTGTACGACATCCCCATCCGCTTGGCCGCGTCCGAGATCGAGCCGGTCTCGGCGATCAGTTCCATCAGGTCGGCGCGGCCGGGACCGATGTAGAAGCTTTCGCTGAGGGTGATGCGGAGGTGGGAGAGGCCGATGACCGTCGATCGCGATTTTCTAGCCAAGCTCTGCCTCCGCGGGCGCCGTCGCTCCACCCATAGCAGTTCGGATCATGGCTTTGCCATAATGCCGGCGGGGTATGGCTGCAACTGCGTCCCGTGGAGGTTTTGAAGTGTCGTTCCGTGCCCTGCTCGTCTGTGTCTTTGCCCTCGCAGCCGCCACCCCGGCTTTCGCCGGCGGCTCGCTGCTCCATGGCAAGTGGGCGCTCGAGGAACTGCGCGATGGCGTCGTGACATTAGGTGTGCACACCACGCTGGAAGTCGGGCCGGGCGGGCGCGCCGGCGGCAACGGCGGCTGCAACGGCTATGGCGGCAGCGTCAGCGTCAACGACGACACGGTGCAGTTCACCGATATCGCCTGGACCGAGATGGCGTGCGAGCCGGCAACCATGGCGCAGGAGGCGAGCTTCCTCGCCGTCCTCGCTGCCGCCGCCAAATTTCACGCCGAGGCTGGTGTGCTGGTCCTCATCGACAGTGCCGGCAACAAGCTGGCGACCCTGCGAGCGTTCTGACCAGGTCTAGTTCCGCTTCAACCCCGCAGCTTCCCTCGCCAGCGTCTCGATCCGCTTCCAGTCCTTGTTGGCAATGGCATCGGCCGGCATGATCCACGAGCCGCCGACGCAGATGACGTTGGGCAGCGCCAGGTATTCCTTGGCCTTTGCCATGTCGATGCCGCCGGTCGGGCAGAAGGTGATGTCGGCCAGCGGGCTGGCATAGGCCTTCAGCACCTTGACCCCACCCAGCGCTTCGGCCGGGAAAAACTTAAGGAACGAGTAACCATGTTCCGAGGCGGTCATCGCCTCGGTAGGAGTGCCGATGCCGGGCAGTAGCGGAATCTTGTGCTCTTCGGCCGCCTCGAGCAGCCGCGGCGAAGCGCCGGGCGACACCATGAACTGGCAGCCGGCATCGACCGAATGGCCCATCTGCAGCGGCGAGCGCACCGTGCCCGAACCGACCACAGCGCCCGCAACCTTGGCCATCTCCTCGATGATCTGCAGCGCGTGCGGCGTCCTCAGCGTCACTTCCAGCACCGGCAGACCGCCAGCCACCAGCGCTTCGGCCAGCGGCCGCGCCGCGGACACATCGTCTAGCACGATCACCGGAATCACCGGCGCGAGCGAGAGAGTCTGGCGAAGGGCGGCGGCGTCTTGCGGCATGGCGATCCTCGAGGGGCTGTCGTTCGGCGAGAGCGTTAGGCACTTGCCGCATGCCGATCAAGCCAAATCGCGACATTGAAAAGGACCGCAATCGACCTTAAGTGTCCCACCTGTCTGGAGGGACGGTCCGGTGCAGCTCATCAACGCTCTCACCCCGCTGGAGGAGGCTCGCGCCATCCTAGCGGAAAGTTTCGACCTCAAGTTCACCAAGGCGGTCGAACGGGTGACGTCGCGCGTCTACGAGCGGGTGAAAGACCGCATCCCCGAGATCGAATGGCCCTTCTATGCGCCGCTGATCCTGCAGATCAACCGGCTGAAGAAGGAGAAGGATGCGGTCATCCTCGCCCATAACTACCAGTCGCCGCAGATCTATCACGGCGTGGCCGATATCGTCGGCGACAGCCTGCAGCTCGCCATCGAAGCGACCAAGGTCAAGCAGTCGATCATCGTGCAGTGCGGCGTGCACTTCATGGCCGAGACGTCGAAGCTGCTGAACCCCAAGAAGACCGTGCTGATCCCCGACAGCCGGGCCGGTTGCTCGCTGGCGTCGTCGATCACTCCCGAAGACGTCATCGCCATGCGCGCCCAGTATCCGGGCGTGCCGGTCATCACCTACGTCAATACTTCCGCCGCGGTGAAGGCGGTGACCGATGTCTGCTGCACCTCGTCGAACGCCGCCGACATCGTCAACGGCGTGGCCGGCGACACGGTGATCATGATCCCCGACCAGTACCTGGCGCGCAATACCGCCAAGAAGACGCAGAAGAAGGTCATCACCTGGGCCGGTTCGTGCGAGGTGCACGAGACCTTCACCGCCGACGACATCGCCGAACTTCGCCACGCCTACCCGACGGCCAAGATTATCGCCCACCCCGAGTGCCCACCCGAGGTGATCGACGCGGTGGATTTCGCCGGCTCGACCGCCGCGATGATCGACTACGTCAAGACGCAGAAGCCGCCGCGCGTGGTGATGGTCACCGAGTGCTCGATGTCCGACAACGTCGCCTCCGAGGCGACCGGCGTCGATTTCCTGCGCGGCTGCAACATCTGCCCGCACATGAAGCGCATCAACCTCGAGAACGTGTTGTGGTCGCTCCACACCATGACCGAGGAAGTGACGGTGGCCGAAGAACTGCTCGAGCCCGCCCGCGCCGCTGTGCAGAGGATGATCAATTTCTCCAAGAAGCGGGATTGATCCCGACGCAAACTAGCCGACCCCGGTGCAGGGACCGGGTTCTCGCATAGCTGCAGCTAAGCCAGCCCTGTATCGGCGGATATGGACTTTCGTCACGTAGATATCCGCTCAGTAGGCAGCCCCTCAGGTCCAAGCTCAATCAAATCAAGCGCGTGCCTGACTTTGAGGGTTGCGCGACTCCCGCACGGCGCTAGATTTGCGTCATCGGGCCACGACTTCCCGGCCCGCAACCGAGGGGTAATAGCGTCGTGCCACATTCCTTCAAGATCACCTCCGCCAAGGGCGGGCAGTTCGTTGCCAAATATGTCTACAACGCCGAGACCATCTTCTGGTCCGAGAACTATGCGGGCAAGGACAGCGCCAAGAACGCCATTGCTTCGCTGAAGAAGAACGCTCCCGAGGCCGCCGTGGTCGATACCGCCAAGGGCGAGACCGGCAAGGGCTATCGCTTCGAGCTGGCAGCCTCCAAGGACGGCCAGACCTTCGTCCGCTTCGTCGCGGCGAACGGCGAGACCATGGTCCGGACCGAAACCTACAAGTCGAAGTCGAGCGCCAAAAACGCCATAGAATCGCTTAAGAAGCGCGCTGCAGAAACCCCTGTGGTCGACGAGGCCTGATCCGGGCGTTTCGCCCGGGGGAGACCGATGACCTTTACTGACAACGTCCTCAACGCCGACGGTGCCCTCATCGTCGGCGCTGGTTTGGCCGGCCTGTTCTGCGCGCTGAAACTCGCCCCCCGCCCCGTCACCGTCATTTCCCCCGTGCCGCTCGGCAATGGCGCCTCGTCCGCCTGGGCGCAAGGCGGCGTCGCTGCCGCGGTCGGTCCGGGCGACACCTCGCATGCCCATGCCGTCGACACCGAGATCGCCGGCGCCGGCATCGTCGATGAGGACGAGGCGGAATCGGTCACTGCCGAGGCCGCGGCGCGCATCGAGGACCTCGCCCGCTGGGGCACCCCGTTCGATCGCGACGAGCTCGGCCACTATGTGCTGAGCAAGGAAGCTGCCCACTCGCGCAACCGCGTGGTGCGTGTCGAAGGCGACCGCGCCGGCTACGCCATCATGCAGGCGATCATTGCCGAGGTGCGCAAGACCCCGTCGATCCGCATTGTCGAGGGTCTGACCGTCGTCGATCTCGCTCGCGCCGATGGCCGCATCATCGGCGTCTATGCCCGCAAGCTCGGTGATCGCTATGCCGAGCCGGTGCTGATCCGGGCTCGCGCCACCGTACTCGCCGCCGGTGGGCTGGGCGGGCTCTACGCCGTCACCACCAACCCCTCCGGGGTGCGCGGCCATGCCATGGGCATGGCGGCCCGGGCCGGGGCGCTGATCGCCGACCCCGAGTTTGTGCAGTTCCACCCCACCGCCATCGCCACCGGCGCCGATCCCGCCCCGCTCGCCACCGAGGCGCTGCGCGGCGAAGGCGCCATCCTGGTCAACGACCTCGGCGAACGCTTCATGCCGGCGATCCATCCCGATGCCGAGCTGGCGCCGCGCGATATCGTCGCCCGCGCCAACTACCGGCAGATCAAGGCGGGCCGGAAGGTGTTCCTCGATACCCGCGAGGCGATCGGCGAACGCATCCTCACCGCCTTCCCCACCGTCGCCAAATACTGCACCGACTTCGGCATCGACCCGGTGACCCAGCTGATCCCGGTCACCCCGGCGGCGCATTACCACATGGGCGGCGTCAAGGTCGAAGCCAACGGCCGTTCCTCGCTGCCGGGCCTCTGGGCCGCCGGCGAGTGCTCGTCGACGGGCCTGCATGGCGCCAACCGCCTCGCCTCGAACTCGCTGCTCGAGGCCGTGGTCTATGGCGCCCGCATTGCCGCCGATATCTCCGGCCTCGAGCCGCTGCGCAGCCCGCTCGCCCCCTTCCCCGGCATCGGCTGGGATCCGGTCGAGGGCGAGGCGGTGGAGGAGCGCCTGCGCAACCACGTGTCGGTGAAGGAATTGCGCCGCACCATGACCGACCTGGTCGGGGTCGAGCGCAACGCCACCGACCTGCGCACTGCGCTGCGCCGCATCGCCGAGATCGAGGCCACCGCGCAGGGCGTTACCCGCTCGTTCCTCAATATGACCACCTCGGCGACATTGGTCGCCGCCGGCGCCCTGCAGCGCGAGGAAAGCCGCGGCGGCCACTTCCGCACCGATTTCCCCGAACCGCGCCCCGAATGGGAGCACCACACCGAGATGACGCTCGAAGACGCCCTCGCCATCCGCGCCGGGGCGTAATGGCCAAGACTATCATAAAGTGATAGTCTACTCCCGAAGGAGATCAGCCATGCCATCCAGCTACACCCTCGGGGACCATTACGAGAAGTTCGTCCGCGAGCTCGTCGAAAGCGGCCGCTACAACAGCGCCAGCGAAGTGCTGCGTGACGGGCTGCGGCTGCTTGAAGACGCAGAGGTCCTGCGAAAGGTGCGAACGGAAGAGCTGAAGCGGTTGATCCAGGAGGGACTGGATAGCGGTGATGCCGGGCCGCTCGACATGGAGGACATCATCGCCGAGGCGAATTAGCTGAAGGCGAGCCGCCAAGATGCCGCTTAGTGTCCCATCACACCAATGCCGCGCGTCGCGACCTGAGAAGTATCTGGTCTTTCATAGCTTCGGATAACCCGCCAGCGGCCGACGGGCAGCTGCGTCGCATCGGGGAGTCGATCTGGCACCTCGCAAGCACGCCTCAGATGGGGCGCGCACGTGACGACCTTGCACCAAAACTGCGGAGCTTTCCGGTCGGGCGTTACCTCGTGTTCTTCGATTTCGATGCGACGACGAGTGGTGCGTGTCATCGACTCCGCACGCCGCATCTCATCGGAGATGTTCGAGTAGCTCTATTCCTCCCCGAGCAGATAAGCCCCCACCGCCTCGCGATCCGCCTCGGTCCAGTACGACGTGCCGTCGGCGATCACCTCGCCCATGGCGCTGCCCAACACGTTGAACTCGGGGGTAAATCCATCGCTCAGCGCGCTGGCGATCGAGGCGACATCATAGCCTTCTGTCTTCAATCGCTCGGCCGTCAGTGCCGGCGCCTTGCCGCCGGTGCCGCCGGCCGGGTTGCCGGTGAGTTCCTTGCCCTTGTCCACCGCGCCGAGCAGGTTGCGTGGCGAGTGACACATCACGCAGTGCCCCGGCCCCTCGACCAGGTAGCGGCCGCGGTTCCAGCGTTCCGAATGGCTGACGTCTGCCTCGTAGCGGCGTGGCGTGAAGAACAGGTTCTTCCAGCCCGCCACCAGCGGTCGCAGGCCGAACGGAAAGGCCACCTCGTGCGGCTTTGCCGAGGTGGCAACCGGCGGCACCTGCTGCAGCGCCGCATAGAGATCGGCAACATCCTGATCGCTCATCAGCGTGTAGTTCTCAAAGGGGAACGCCGGGTAGAGGTGCCCCTTCGGCCCCTCGCCATCGCTGATCGCCCTCGAGAACTGTGCCAGCGTCCAGCCGCCTATGCCCGCCTTGGGGTCGGAGGTGATGTTGGGCGCATAGAACGTGCCGAATGGCGTCACCAGCCCGGGGCCACCACCGAGTTCAGCCACCCCGTTCTTCTTGTCGGTGTGGCAGGTGACGCAATCGCCCAGCCGCAGCAGGTACTGCCCACGCGCCACGTCGCCGGTGAGCGTCAGGTCGCGCGCCGCGCCCTGCACCGGCTTCAGCATATAGACGGCGATCCCGGCGCCCAGCAGCATGGCTACCAGAAGCATCCAAAGCCAGTGACGCATATCGGCCCTTCCTCCGGCCCGCGAACTCGATGGCCAGTGGAGATCAGCCCGAGCAAGTCGGGCGGCAATTGACCAGCGCGGCCAATCAACCGCAACTGACGAGCCTGTGAGGCCCAGGGTATCAGCTACCCGCACTCGGTGTGGGTTGAACCATGGCGTTCGCCAGCCGGCCTTGCCGGCCCACCATCCGCGCGTCGCGGCGGCTAGCCCTTGGCCAGCACCGCGTCGACTTCGCCGCGGGTCGGCGGATGGCAACCGACGAACTGGCAGTTGAGCCCTGCCGCCACCGCGCCAAAGCGCAGCATCGTCGCGAGCGCTGCATCGTCCATCGCCCCGAGCTTGCCCGGCTTGAGGTTGCCCTGCTCGTTAAGCAGCGTCAGCACCGCCGCCATCAGCGTGTCGCCCGCCCCCACCGTGTCGCCGAACGGCACCGCCGGGTAAACGCCCTGCTTCGCCGAACCGGATCTGCTGAACGCCCGGCTGCCCTCATCGCCGAAGGTGACGATCACCAGCTCGCAATTGGCCCGGCCGAGGAAATCGGCGGTGTACTTTTTCACCAGCGCCTCGACCTCGGCCGAGGTCAGCTCGGTGGCGCGCACGGCGCGGCTCTGCTCCAGCGAAGCCAGATCCTCGATCGACACCTTCACCAGGTTGACGATGTCGAGGAAACTCGAGAGACGTGCCTTGTAGCCGGCAAAATCCGGCACCAGCGACGGCCGGACATTGGGATCCATGGTCAGCGTCGCACCCCGCCGCGCCGCTTCCTTGGCCACATCCAGCCAGATCGCCGCGTCCTCGGGTTCGATCGGGCAGAAGCCGCCGACCTGGAACGCCTCGAGCTGTTGCGGCAGTGCGGCGATCAGCGCCTCGCGGGTGAAGGCGCGATCGGCATTGCGGTAAAAGCCGTACTGCGCGCTCTTCTTGGCATCGAAGGTCACCACCGCCAGCGTCGTGTAGGCTTCCACCCGCTCCGCGAGCAGCGGCTTCACCCCGGCTTCCGCCAGCGGCGCCAACAGGTAGGTGCCGAAGCCATCGGTGCTGATCGGGCAGAGAAAGCCAGTGTCATTGCCGAGCTTACTGAGCGCGATGGCGCAGTTGTACGGCGAGCCGCCCTGGTGCGCCACGAGGCGGATGACGCCATCGACCCCGACCGGCTCCGAAATCAGGTCGATCAGGCTTTCGCCACCCACTACGAACATTGCGTATCCCCGAGCTACAATTGCTGCATCGTTACAATGCCGATGCGCGAAAGTTCAAGCTCAGGAGGCGAGCGCGCCGGGGATGAAGGCGTCGCGCCGGAAATCCGACGGCGACATGCCGGCAATCTTGCGGAACGATTTGTTGAAGGCGCTGAGCGAGCCGAACCCGGATTCCATCGCGACGCGCAGCACGTTGGCATCGTCGCGCAGCAGCAGCGCCTGGGCGTAGCTGAGCCGCAACAGGCTGACATACTCGTTGAGCGTCATGCCGGTGGAGCGCTTGAAGATGCTCATGGCGTATTTCGGATGAAGGTTCGCCGCCCGCGCGATATCGACCGAGTCGATCTCGTGCAGGAAATTCTCGGCGATGTAGTCGCACATCCTCCCGACATTGCGCGACGACTGCACTTCGGCGGTTTCCACCGCGTGCCCGGGCGCCTTGCTGTTGCCGACCAGTTGGTAGGGCTCGAACCGCACCCGCTCCAGCCGCAGCAGCAGCTCGTCGACCGCATGCTGCGCCTTCACCGCATCGCCCGAGCGCGCATAGCGATTCCAGCGTGCGAAATTATGCGCGTCGGAATCATCGGGGGTGCAACTCAACAGCGTCGTGCCCTGCATCAGCTGGTGCGGCACGTCCTCGGGCAGCCGCAGCCGGAAGAAGTGCATCAGCGGCAGATGCGCCCCGGCATAGATCGCATCGTCGGAGAGATCGTACATCTGGTGCGGCAGACCACCCCAGAACAGCACCATCTGCCCCGCCGTCAGCGTCAGCTCGTGCGTGTGCATGCGGTAATGCACCGTGCCGGCGACGATGAAGTTGACCTCCACCTGCGCGTGCCAGTGCGGCTTCAGCATCACGAGCGGGTGGTTGTGGAAGGTTGAAAGGATCGTCGGGTGGGCCTCAACGCTGCTGGCGTTGGGTTGGTACACCGGCCGCTGCTGCACCTTACTTTCCGCCAAGTCGAGTTTCCCTTTGTCGCGGACATGCGCCTTTGGTCGCATATTCTAACCACGCTTGCCCAAGGTGAGCCAAATGAAAACGGGAGGAATATATGACCACCACCGCATCGCGCTGGCGCCACGCGCTCGCCATTGCCGCAGCCGCCGGCGTCTCCGTGCTCACCATGACGGCGGCCATGGCCGTCGATGTCACCGTCTGGGCCTGGGATACCAATTTCAACGGCGCTGCCATGAAGGAAGCCGCGTCGCGCTATGCCCCGTCGCATCCGGATGTGACCATCAAGATCGACGACAGCATGCAGCAGGAGGATATCCGCCAGAAGCTGCAGACCCAGCTGCTCGCCGGCGACACCACCGGCCTGCCCGACATCGTCCTGATCCAGGACGACGTGGCGCAAAAGTACCTGCAGTCCTTCCCGGGCGCCTTCGTGCCGCTGTCCGACTCGATCGATATGACCGCCTTCGCGCCCTACAAGGTCGCTGCCGCCACCCATGACGGCAAATCCTACTCGCTGCCCTTCGACTCCGGCGTCACCGGGCTGTTCTACCGCGCCGACTACCTCAAGGAAGCCGGCTACGAAGCCGACGCTCTCAAGGACCTGACCTGGGACAAGTTCATCCAGATCGGTAAGGACGTGAAGGCCAAGACCGGCCATAACCTCATTGCCCTCGATCTCAACGGCAGCGGCCTCATCCGCATCATGATGCAGTCGGCCGGCGCCTGGTATTTCAACACCGACGGCAGTCTCAACATCGTCGACAACAAGCCGCTGAAGGCCGCGCTCGAGACCTACGCCAAGATCTGGCAGGCCGATATCGTCAAGCCCGCCTCCGGCTGGACCGAGTTCACCGGCGCCTTCACCTCGGGTGAAACCGCCGTCGCGCTCAACGGCGTGTGGATGACCGGCACGATCAAGTCGCAGCCCGACCAGGCCGGCAAGTGGGGCGTGGCGCCCATTCCCAAGCTCGAAGGCGTCGAGGGCGCCACGGGCTACTCCAACGAAGGCGGCTCGAGCTGGTATGTGCTGTCGTCGGGCGCCGGCAAGGATGCCGCCGTCGACTTCCTGAAGTCCGTTTGGGCGACCGACGTCGACTTCTACCAGAAGATTCTCATCGGCCAGGGCGCGTTCAGCACCTGGCTCCCGGCTTCGGCCGGCGATGCCTACAAGGCCTCGGACGACTTCTTCGGCGGCCAGCCGGTGTGGGCGAATTTCTCCGAGTGGCAGGCCAAGATCCCCAGCATCGACTATGGCATCTATACCGCCGAAGTGGATGCGGCCGTGGTTGCCCAGCTTCCCGCCATCACCCAGGGCGGCAGCGTCGACGACGCGCTCAAGGCCATCAACGACCAGGCCAGCCAGCAGATGCAGTAACGGGTGCGGAGGCGGGGCCACACGCCCCGCCTCCTCCCATTGGCGGTCGCCCTCCCGCGCCGGAGCGCGACCGGCAGCTGTTGTGTAGTCGCCTGTCGGGGAGTTGGCATGGCAAACGCAAGACTTGGCCGAACCGAGCACATCACCGGCTGGACGTTCATCGCGCCCGCCCTCGTGCTGCTCGGCATCTTCATGCTCTATCCGATCCTGTGGTCGCTCTGGATGAGCTTCCAGGTCGGCAAGGGGATGAACTTCAATTTCGGCGGTTTCGCCAACATCGTTCGCCTGACCAAGGATCCGGTGTTCATCCGCGCGCTGGTCAACACCCTGACCTTCCTGGTCGTGCAGGTGCCAATCATGATCCTCTTGGCGCTGCTGGCAGCAGTGGCGCTGAACGATCCCAAGCTGCGCTTCCGCGGCTTCTTCCGCACGGCGATCTTCCTGCCCTGCGTCACCTCGCTGATCGCCTACTCGACCCTGTTCAAGTCGATGTTCGCCACCGACGGCATCGTCAACAAGATGCTGATGGCGGTGTGGATCATCCAGGAGCCGATCCACTGGTTGCAGGATCCGTTCTGGGCCAAGATCCTGATCATCATCGCCATCACCTGGCGCTGGACCGGCTACAACATGGTGTTCTACCTGGCGGCGCTGCAGAACGTCGACCGCTCGATCTACGAAGCGGCCCGCATCGATGGCGCCTCGGGGTGGCAGCAGTTCTGGCAGATTACCGTGCCGATGCTGAAGCCGGTGATCCTGTTCACCACCATCATTTCGACCATCGGCACACTGCAGCTGTTCGACGAGGTCAACAACATCACCCAGGGCGGCCCCTCGGACTCGACGCTGACGCTCTCGCTCTACATCTACAACCTGACCTTCAAGTTCATGCCCAGCTTCGGCTACTCGGCCACGGTTTCCTGGGTCATCGTGCTGCTCGTTGCCGTTCTCAGCTTCCTGCAGTTCGTCATCGCACGGGATCGCAGCAAATGACCGATCAGGCCCTTCCCCTCGCTACGTCCCGGGTCGAGCGCCGCACGCGATCGTTCAACCTGCCGAGCTTTGTCGCCCGCACCATCAAGTACCTGCTGCTGAGCCTTGCGGCTTTCGTCTCGATCTTCCCGTTCTTCTGGATGGTCGTGGGCGCTACCAACCGCTCGGTCGATATCGGCATCGGCAAGGCGACGTTCGGCGACCAGCTGTTCGTCAACGCCGCCAACTTCTTCGCCACGGTCGATGCCCCGCGCATCTTCTGGAACTCGGCCTTCATCGCGCTGGTCGGCACCGTGCTGACGCTCGCCATCTCATCGCTCGCCGGCTATGGCTTCGAGATGTTCCGGTCGAGGTTCCGCGAACGCATCTTCACGCTGATGCTGCTGCTGCTGTCGATCCCGTTCGCGGCGCTGATGGTGCCGCTGTTCGTGATGATCTCATCGTTCAAGCTCGTCGGCACGGTGGCGGCAGTGGTGCTGCCCGGCATCGCCTCGATCTTCATCATCTTCTACTTCCGCCAGGCGACGAAGGCCTTCCCCGGCGAACTGCGCGACGCGGCACGGGTGGATGGGCTCAATGAGTGGCAGATCTTCTTCTACATCTACCTGCCCACGATGCGCTCGACCTATGCGGCCGCCATCATCATCGTGTTCATGGCCAACTGGAACAACTACCTGTGGCCGCTGATCGTGCTCAACAAGCCCGAGCAGAAGACGGCGACGCTCGTCATCTCGTCGCTGACCTCGTCCTATACCCCCGACTTCGGCATGATCCTGTTCGGCACGATCCTCGCCACGCTGCCGACGCTCATCATCTTCTTCCTGCTCCAGCGCCGTTTCGTCGAAGGCATGCTGGGCGCGGTGAAATAGCTACCAACCGCAACTTGCCTTGGCGGCGGGAATCGCTGCCGCTGGGCCCGATTTCTTGAGGAGAGTATCATGACCATTCAGGCCCCCATCCGCTGGGGGATCATCGGCCCCGGCGCCATCGCCAAGGACTTCACCCGCGGCCTCAAGGACTCGCGGCTGGGCACGCTAGAAGCGATCGCCACCCGCAACCCGAACAAGCCCGGCCTCGCCGAGGACTTCCCGGGCGCCCGCGTCATCCATGGCTATGACGCGCTGCTCGCCGACCCCAACGTCGATGCGGTCTATCTCGCTTTGCCCCATACCGGCCATGCCGAGTGGGCGATCAAGGCGGCCGAAGCCGGCAAGCATGTGCTGGTCGAAAAGCCGATGGCGCTCACCGCCTTCGAAGTCGACGCGGTGATCCACGCGCACAGGAAGGCCGGCACCTTCGTCGGCGAAGCCTTCATGTACCGGCTCCACCCGCAGACCCAGAAGCTCTGGGAACTGGTGAACTCCGGCACCATCGGTGAGGTGCGCGCCATCAAGTCGAGCTTCGGCTTCCAGATGGGCAAGTTCATCCCCGACCACCGCATCTTCGCCTCCGAACTCGCCGGCGGCGGCATCCTCGATGTCGGCGGCTATCCGGTCTCGATGTCGCGCTTCATCGCCGGCGCCTCGCTCGGCCGGCCGTTCGCCGATCCGGTGAAGGTGTCCGGCATGGCCCGCCTCAACGCCGAGGGCACCGATGACTGGGCCGCGGCGCTGCTGCAGTTCGAGAACGGCATCATTGCCGAAGTCAGCTGCTCGGTGTTCGTCAACCAGGACAACGTGCTGCGCATCCTCGGCTCCGATGGCCGCATCGAAGTGCCGAACTTCTGGTTCGCCGATGGCGGGCGCGAAGGCGGTGACGGCAAGATCGACATCATCCGCAATGACGGCAGCCGCGAGACGATCAGCGTCGGCAAGCAGAAGCACCTGTTCTCGTTCGAGGCCGACGCTGCTGCCGAAGCGATCCTTGCCGGCCGGCAGGAGCTGACCGCGCCGGGCATGACCTGGGCCGACAGCCTCGGCCAGGCCCGCGCCCTCGACAAGTGGCGCGCCGATGCCGGCATCGAGTTCACGATCGAGAAGTCGACCCGTCGCATCAACACGCTGTCGGGCCGCCCGCTCAAGTCCGGTGGCACGGTGATCCCCAAGCGCAGCATCCCGGGTGTCAGGAAGCCGGCTTCGGCTGTTGCCCTTGGCTTTGAGGATTTCCGCACCTTCGCTTCCGGCGCCATCCTGCTCGATGCGTTCTGGGAAAAGGGCGGCAACATCTTCGACACCGCCTTCATCTATGCCGGCGGCTATACCGAAAAACTGTTCGGCGAGTGGCAGAAGTCGCGCGGCGTGCGCGAAGAGGCCGTGGTGATCGGCAAGGGCGCCCATAGCCCGCTGGTCTACCCGGACGTGATCTCCAAGCAACTGACCCAGTCGCTCGATCGGCTGCAGACCGACTATGTCGACGTCTACTTCATGCACCGCGACAATCTCGACGTGCCGGTCGGCGAGTTCGTCGACGCCATGGATGCCGAGGTGAAGAAGGGCCGCATCCGCGGGCCGTTCGGTGGTTCGAACTGGACCCGCGAGCGTTTCGATGAGGCCATTGCCTATGCCGACAAGCACGGCAAGCAGCGGCCGGGGGCGCTCTCCAACAACTTCGCCCTCGCCGAGATGCTCGACCCGATCTGGGCCGGCTGCGTCACCTCGTCGACACCAGAGTGGAAGCAGTGGCTGAAGGATCGGCAGATCCCGAACTTCTCGTGGTCGAGCCAGGCCCGCGGCTTCTTCACCGACCTCGCCGGCCGCGACAAGCGCGACAACGAGGAGATGGTCCGCGTCTGGTACAACGAGCAGAACTTCGTCCGCCGCGACCGGGCGATCGAACTGGCCACCAAGCTCGGCAAGAGCCCGATCCACGTGGCCCTCGCCTATGTGCTGGCCCAGGACTTCCCGTCCATCCCGCTGATCGGTCCGCGCAAACTCGGCGAACTCGACGACAGCATGAACGCCTTCGACATCAAGCTGACGCCGGAACAGGTGCACTGGCTGGAGGGCTGATCGCCCCAACGCTTATACAAACGCGATGTCATCCCGGCGCAGGCCGGGATCCATCCTGAGATAGTCCGGCTCTTGCGCAGAACTGCCCCACCTCAGGATAGGCCCCGGCCTTCGCCGGGGTGACACCGTGGGTTGGGCATCGAAGTGCCCTAGTTACCCCACCTTCACAAACCGCTGCCGCCACCACGCCGTCCAGCGCTGCTCCAGCGCCGCGAACACCTCATCGGACAACCCAAACGTCGTCAGCAGCGCGGTGCCGCCGCCATTGGGCCCGGCATTGGGCGCCGGCTGGTCGGTGATCACCATCAGCCCGTCGCCCCAGCCAGCGACGCTCATCGCCACCTGGCGGTTGCTGTGGTGCCAGACGGTGCCGGTGACCGTTTCGCCTAGCGGCAGAGCGAATGATGCCTTGCTGCCGCCCGCGGCATTCCACAGCGCTTCCAAACCGAGTGCCGCGACCGGCAGGGCACCGGGCGCCTCCAGCCGCCCGGAGAGGAACAGCGTCCGTCGCTTCGCCCCCGGATGCCGCTCGAGCAGGAACCGCAACTGCTGGAAGAACGTGGTCCAGCCCTCCCAGGTGTCCTCGTAGAAGGCGTTCCAGTCAGCGGAGACCGGGCCGCTGCGCACCACGCGCAGCACCGTGCCGCCGGGCGCCGCGCGGAGCTCGACCCGGTCGGCGACCCCCTCGTACTCGCCGAAGGAGATGACCCTGTTGGCCTCGTCCGCCTCGGCATGGTCTTCGAAGATGAACTTGATCTCGTCGCGAAGGGTATCGGCATCCCAACCGAACCAATTGAGCAACTGCTCGGGCTCGCGCAGCGCCGCCCACACCGTCTCGACCGGTGCGGCAATCGTCATCTCGACGATGACACGATCCTGTTTCTCACTCATCTCGTGCTCCTCAATTGACCGTGCCGGTCGCTTTGCCCTTGATCGCCGGGTGCCCGCCGATCAGCAGGCGGTAGCGCCGCCCCTCGCCTTTCGGCGCAAACTCTCCGGCCAGCCCCGCCAGCATCGCGGTCAGCCGCTCGGCAAAGACCTCGACATCCTGCGGCGTGGCAAAGCCGACATCCGCCTCGATGGTGAAAGTGAGGAGCCTCGTGCCTTCGTCCGCTGCGGCGGCCTGCATCCGCGTCACCTCACGCACAGTCTCGGCCGAGCGCGCCACCAGGTGGTCGGCGGCGAACCGATCCTGCTTCTCCACCGCGGGCGGCGCTCCGAAGATCGACGGATCGACTACAAACGAGCCACCCTTGGCGACAAACAGCCGCTCGATGAAACCCCGCCGCTGCCGCTCACCGGCCGGCGCCACCAGCCCTGCCTTCTCCAGCGCATGCAGGTGATAGCCCACCTTCTGCCGCGGCAACTCCAGCGCTGCCGCCAGCGTCGCCGCCGAACCCGGCTGGCGCAGCAGCGCCAGCATCTTCAGCCGAAGCGGCGTCATCGCCTGCCGTGCCTTGCCTGCATCCTCGATCAGCGCCGGGGTCTCGTTCTGCATCTGGCGTTGCTACAATAGACGATTTTTCTTGTCAAATGTACCAACCCACAACAAACCGTCTCCATAGTGATTGACGCGACCTACCGACACATGTTGCCTTGCGGTCTGGACTTCGCCAGCAGAGCGGGCCGGACAGGAACGAGGGCCGGGGGAACCACCGCCAATGGCGCTGGCTTTGCGCTTCACGCGCATTATCGATGAATTGAGCCGCCTGGTCGGCCTTGTCGCCATCTGGCTGGTGCTGTTCTCGGCACTGGTCTCGGCCTTCAACGCGATTTTCCGCTATTCGATCAGCGGCATGATCTGGCTCGAGCGCAGCTATGGCGGCGGCGTGTTCGGCGGTCTGGTGTGGTTCTACACCCAGTACTCCAACGTGCTCAGCGAGTCGGTCTGGTACATGTTCGGCGGCATGGTGATGCTGGGCGGCGCCTGGACGCTGAAGCTCAACGAACATGTGCGCGTCGATCTGTTCTACGGCGCCATCAGCGAGAAGGCGCGGACCTGGATCGACCTGCTCGGCGGGCTGTTCTTCCTCTTGCCGCTTTGCATTCTTCTGATCTACTTCACCTGGCCGTGGTTCCTGCAGGCCTGGACGCAGAACATCATGTCCAACGCCGCCGGCGGCCTGCCGCGCTGGCCGGTGCGGTTGATGCTGCCGCTCGGCTTCAGCGTGCTGCTGCTGCAGGGCATCGCCGAGATCATCAAGTGCATTGCCGCGCTCACCACGGACTATGTCCGCGAGTTCGCCTACGAGAAGCCGCTGCAATGATCGACCTGATCCGCGAAAACATGGCGCCGATCATGTTCGGCGGGCTGGTGGTGTTTCTCATCATCGGCTACCCGGCGGCCTTCTCGCTTGCGGCGATCGGCCTGTTTTCCGGCCTCGTCGCCATCGAGCTGGGGCTGATTGCGCCGAACTTCCTGGGGAACCTCACCTACCAGCTCTACGGCGTGCTCAGTAACGAGCTGCTGCTGGCGATTCCGTTCTTCACCTTCATGGGGGTGATCCTCGAGAAATCCGGCCTCGCCGAGGATCTGCTCGATGGCTTCGGCCAGCTGTTCGGCGGCATTCGCGGCGGGCTGAGCTATGCGGTGATCATTGTCGGCGCCATTCTCGGCGCCATCACCGGTACGGTCGCCGCCTCGGTGATTGCCATGGGGCTGATCTCGCTGCCGGTGATGATGCGCTACGGCTACAATGTGCGCCACGCCACCGGCGTCATCGCCGCCTCCGGCACCATCACGCAGTTGATCCCGCCCTCCCTGGTGCTGATCGTGCTCGCCGACCAGCTGCAGCGCTCGCCGGGCGAAATGTATATCGGCGCCACCGGCGCCTCGATCGTCCAGGTCCTCTTGTTCATGGGCTGGGTGTTCATCCTGTCGATCATCCGTCCCGAGGATGTGCCGGCCCTGCCACCCGAGGCGCGCACGCTGCGCGGCTGGCCGCTGTGGAAGAAGATCATCCGCGGCACGGTGCCGAGCCTGGCGCTGATCTTCATCGTGCTCGGCACCATCATCCTTGGCCTTGTCACCCCGACCGAAGCCGGCGCCATGGGCGTCGTCGGCGCCGTTCTCCTCGCCTGGTTCAACCGCCGGCTGAGCTGGGGCCTGATGTGGGAGGGGATGAACTCGACCATGCGGCTCACGGCCATGGTGGTGTTCATCCTGCTCGGCGCCCGCGTCTTCAGCCTGGTCTTCCAGGGCGTCGGCGGCGGTCACTGGATCGAGCATATGCTGTCTCAGCTGCCGGGCGGCGTGGTCGGCTTCCTGATCTTCGTCAACATCTTCATCTTCGTGTTGGCGTTCTTCCTCGATTTCTTCGAGATCGCCTTCATCGTCATCCCGCTGCTGGCGCCGGTCGCCGAAGCCATGGGGATCAACCTGGTCTGGTTCGGCGTGATGATCTGCGCCAACATGCAGACCAGCTTCATGCACCCGCCCTTCGGCTTCGCGCTGTTCTACCTGCGCGGTATCGTCCCCCGCGACAAGGTGAAGACCCGCGACATCTACATGGGCGCGATCCCCTGGCTGGTGTTGCAGCTGATCCTGGTCGGCATCCTCATCGCGTTCCCCGAGCTGGTGACCTTCTTCCTCGACAAGGCGCCGGAGGTCGATCTCGACACCGTGCAGATCGTCCTGCCCCCCACCGGCGGCGAGGCAGTACCGTCCCCCACGTTCCAGGCGCCGCCTCCACCCTCGTTCGGCGCCCCCGCGCCGGGCTATGAGGCGCCACCACCGCCGAGCTTCAACTAACTGCGGCCCTGCCTCGCCCACCGGATCATTCCCGCGAAAGCGGGAACCTCCGTCCTGCAATGGGCGCCCCAAAAACAGAGATCCCCGCTTGCGCGGGGACGACCACCGAACGGCGGGTGGACGGAGGCGGTGGTTCGTACCACCGCCTCCCGCTTGCTTACATCGCGTTGCCTTCGAGGGTTCCGGCCCGCTGCTGGGCCTGCAGGAACGCGTCGAAGTTGAGTTCGGCCACCTGGTTCCACAGGTAGTGGTCCTTGCGGAAATCCTTGATGGAACCCCAGATCTTCTTGAACGCCGGGCTCGATGCCTCGAACTCGGCATAGGCCTCGTTCGACGCCTTGAAGGCCGCTTCCATGATCTCCGGGCTGAACGGCTTGAGCTGCGCTCCGGCCGCGACCAGC
This sequence comes from Devosia sp. GW821-FHT12F11, assembly GCF_058806655.1. NCBI lineage: Bacteria > Pseudomonadati > Pseudomonadota > Alphaproteobacteria > Hyphomicrobiales > Devosiaceae > Devosia > Devosia sp. GW821-FHT12F11. Next base: position 165,651 of record NZ_JBXAPX010000006.1, on the reverse strand, counting down.
TTCTTGAGTGCCGTCGGGTTCACGTAGTCGTATTTGGCGAGCATGTCGTTGCTGGTCGCCTGGCAGGCAGTCTTCAGCACCGACTGGTAGGCCGGCGGCAGTTCCTCGAACTTTGCCTTGCCGATGAGCGCATGCACGGTCGGGCCACCTTCCCACCAGCCCGGATAGTAGTAGTAGGGCGCGACCTTCTGGAAACCGAGCTTCTCGTCGTCATAGGGCCCCACCCACTCGGCCGCATCGAGGGTGCCCTTTTCCAGCGCGTTGTAGATTTCGCCACCCGGCATCGGCGTCGGAATGACCCCGAGCTTGCTCATGATCGCCCCGGCAAAGCCGATCCGCATCTTGAGGCCCTGCAGGTCCGCGACCGAGTTGATCTCCTTGCGGAACCAGCCGCCCATCTGCGCGGCGGTATTGCCGCACGGGAAGCCGACGATGTTGTAATTGGCGAAGAACTCGTTCGACAGGTCCAGTCCGCCGCCGTGGTAGTACCAGGCGCTCATGCCACGCGCATTGAGGGAGAACGGGATGGCGGCCAGTGCCGCCCAGGCGACGTCCTTGCCGGAGAAGTAATAGCCGACAGTGTGCGCCATCTCGACCGTGCCCGCCGAAACCGCGTCCACCACCTCGAACGGCGGTACGATCTCGCCGGCCGCGAACACGTCGATGGTGAAATTCCCGTCGGTCGCCTCGCTCACATACTTCGCCAGCGTTTCACCGCCGCCATAGATGGTATCGAGCCCCTTGGGGAACGACGATGCCAACCGCCAGCTCACCTTGGGCTGGCTCTGCGCCAGCGCCGGTGCGGCAAGGGTTGTCGCTGCTGCGGCACTGGCGGTGATCGCGGTGGCCGACTTGAAGAATTCACGCCTCTTCATTCAGGTAGTCCTCCTTGGCTTGATGCCTGGCCGTCCCATCCGGCCTTGGGTCTAGATGAACAGGCGCCGCTGCGGCTGTCCACCCGCCGCGAACAGCCACGCTGTAGCAGCGTGATCAAATTCCTCGAGAAAATCGTTCGGCCGCGGGAATAAACCCCAAGCTGCGGTGTTGGAGACAATGAGGCGCGGCCCAATGCCCGTGCCCGCCAAGCCCAACGGAGGGACATCATGAAACTTGCAGTCACGCTCGGCGCTGCCGCGCTCGCCCTGTTCGCCACCGCCGCCATCGCCGAGGATTATGTCGGCGGCGCCATCAAGACCATGGAGATCGGCGGCAAGGAAGTGCTGGTCGGCGCCAACGACATGACGCTCTACACCTTCGACAAGGACGCCGTCGGCGTCACCAACTGCTACGACAAGTGCGCTGAGAACTGGCCCCCGCTGATCGCCGATGCCGGCGCCAAACCCGAGGGCGATTTCACCCTGGTCGATCGCACCGACGGCTCCAAGATGTGGGCTTACAAGGGCTGGCCGCTCTACTTCTGGGTCAAGGACGAGAAGCCCGGCGACACCACCGGCGACATGGTCGGCGAGGTCTGGCACACTGCCGTCGAGAAGTAAGCCGGCCAGAGCCACATGGACTTCCTGGATGAGATCGAGGCGACGGTTCCGGCGTTGCGCCGCTATGCGCGCGCGCTGACGCGCAATGCCGACCGCGCCGACGACCTCGTCCAGGATTGCCTCGAAAGGGCGATCCGCAAGCGGAGCCTGTTCGCCCCCACCGGGCCGCTGCAGGCCTGGCTGTTCCGCATCCTTATCAACCTGTGGCGCAACGACCTTCGCTTCGAGCGCCGCCGTGGAGAGCACGTTCCCATCGACAGCCTTGTTTCCGAACCCGCGGTGGCTCCGGCCCAGCCGGGCCGCATCGCCCTCGCCGAAATGTCCCGCGCCATCGACCGCCTGCCCGACGACCAGCGCGAGGCGCTGCTGCTGGTCGTGCTCGAAGGCATGAGCTACCAGGACGCCGCCGATGTTCTCGGCATTCCCGCCGGCACGTTGATGTCACGCCTCGGCCGCGCCCGTGCGGCGTTGCGCGCGTTGACCGGCAGCGGCGAGGAACCCAGATTGAGGTCGGTCAAATGACGAACCTCGCCCCCATTTCCGAAACTGATCTGCACGCCTTTGTCGATGGCCAGCTGCCGCCGGAACGGGCCGCCGAGGTCGAAGCCTGGCTCGCTGCCCATCCCGACAAGGCCGCCGAGCTGGTCAACTGGCGGCGCCAGAACGAGGCGCTGACCGCGCTGTTCGGCAGCACCGCCGACGAGACCGTGCCATCGCGGCTCGACCCGCACCTGATCGCCCGCTCGCCCGCCGCCACCCGCAGCTTCGGCTGGTCGCAGGCCGCCGCCGCGGCAGTGGTGACGCTGGCGCTGGGCGGCACGCTCGGCTGGGCCGGCCGGGATTACTTCAGCCCGCCGCCGCGCCAGGAACTGATCGCCTCGGCGGTCTCGGCACACGCGCTCTACGTCAAGGAGAACCGCCACGCCGTCGAAGTCGCCGCTGCCGACAGGGATCACCTGGTGTCGTGGCTGTCGAACCGCGTCGAACGCCCGATCAATCCACCCGACCTTGCTGCCGACGGCTTCACTCTGGTCGGCGGCCGGCTGCTGCCCGGCTATGGCGCGGAACCCACCGGCCCGGCCGCGCAGCTGATGTACGAGAATGCCGCACAGGAGCGGGTGACCGTCTACATCACCGCCGCCCTGCCCGACCGCCGCACCGACAAGGAGTTCACGGCGCGCAACAACCTCGATGCCTTCTACTGGGCCAACGACAAGATCACCTGCACGGTGGTCGGCGACCTGCCCGAAGCGCAGATGCAGGCGGTGGCAAAGAAAGTCTACCAGCAGCTCACCTGGCGTCCGGATGGCGCACCGGGCGGCGCCTGGGGCGTCTGACGCTGGTGCTTGCACCGCGGCACGCGCTCGCATAGGTTCGCGCCCATGTTCGAGCTTTTGAACATTGCTGCATCCACCGTTCCGGCCGCGCTCCGTGGCGCCGGTCGTCGAGGTATGGGCGTCTTCGGTTAGACGCGGGGGTCCGGCGTGCGCCGTCTCCGCCCACCGGAGACGTAAAGCCCGAACCACATCCCCATACCGCTAGAACGAGAGAGCAGCATGCTTTCCCTTTATGACGCCAACGGGCTCGTCCATTGGAACGAGCGCGAAATCCGCCTGCGCGACAGCGCCATCTCCTACATCTCGGCCGAGGTGACGGTCCTCCTCCGCTCGATCAACCCAGCCTGGGACATCCGCCGCGTCGAAGCGCCGATCCTGACGCCGCGCGAACTGATCTCATCCGCCTACGGCGCGGACGATGTCTACCTGCAGCAACGCAGCTCCGACACCGAACGTGAGCTGGTGCTTCGGCCCGAGACCACCCCCTCGACCTATGTCTACATGACGCACCAGCTCAACACTCATGCCCGAACGCGGCTGCCCTTCTGCGTCTGGCAGGCCGGCAAGTCGTTCCGCCGCGAGCAGGACCAGTCGACCCGGCACGTCCGGCTCAAAGAGTTCTGGCAGATGGAGTTCCAGTGCGCCTATGCCGCCGACACCGCCAACGACTACCACACGGCGGTGCTCGAACCGGTGCGCCGCATGATCGCCGCGGTGACCCGGCTGCCGACCCGCATCGTTCCGTCAGACCGGCTGCCGGCCTATTCAGAGATCACCATGGATATCGAAGTGGACAACGGCGACAAATGGATGGAGGTCGCCTCCATCTCGCGCCGCACCGATTTCCCGCAGAAGGCCGTGGTCACCGGCAAGGGCGGGACGCGCGAAATCGATGTGCTGGTGGTCGAGATCGCCATCGGCCTCGATCGCTGCATCTACAACTGGGCGATCGCCGACGAGCGCGAGGCGGCAGTCACCGCCTGACAAGCTGCGGGCGGGGAGCGGTCCCCGCCCGCGACCGTTCAATAGCCCTGCCGCTTCAGCAGGTCGTTCGAGTAGATGTTGTGGAGCCCGATATTCTTGACGTCGCGCTCGCCCATCAGGGCCATGGTGACGTCCATCTCCTTGTTGATGATCTGCAGCGCCCGGGTGACGCCCGCCTCGCCGCCGGCGCCCAGCCCGAACGCCATGGCGCGGCCGACAAAGGTGCCCTTGGCGCCGAGCGCCAGCGCCTTCAGCACATCCTGGCCCGAGCGGATGCCGGAATCCATCAGCACTTCGGTCCGGTTGCCCACCGCATCGACGATCTCGGGCAGCACCCGGATGGTCGAAGGCGCGCTGTCGAGCTGCCGGCCGCCATGGTTGGAGACGATGATGCCGTCGGCGCCGTTCTCCACCGCCAAGCGCGCGTCCTCGGCATCGAGGATGCCCTTGACGATCACCGGACCGCCGAAGCGCTTCTTGATCCAGGCGATATCCTTCCAGTTCAGCGTCAGGTCGAACTGCGTCGCCGTCCACTGGCTGAGCGATGCCAGGTCCACCGCCTCGGTAACGTGGCCGGCAATGTTGCGGAAGGTGCGCCGCTTGGTGCCCAGCATGCCCAGGGCCCAAGCTGGCTTGGTGGCAATCTCGAACAGGAATTTCGGGGTGATCGGCGGCGGCGCCTTCAGCCCGTTGCGGATATCCTTGTGGCGCTGCCCGAGGATCTGCAGGTCCATGGTCAATACCAGCACCGGGCACTTGGCCGCCTTGGCGCGGTCGATCAGCCGCTCGATGAACGGCTTGTCGCGCATCACGTAGAGCTGGAACCAGAACGGCTTGGTGGTGTTCTCGGCCACGTCCTCGATCGAGCAGATCGCCATGGTCGAGAGTGTGAACGGGATGCCGAACTTCTCCGCCGCCCGCGCCGCCTTGATCTCGCCGTCGGCCGACTGCATGCCGGTCGAACCGACCGGGGCGATGGCAACTGGCATGGAAACAGGCTGGCCCATCATTGTCGTCGCGAGGTTGCGGTTCTCGAGATTGACCGCCACGCGCTGGCGAAGCTTGATCTTCTCGAAGTCGGTGGTGTTGTCGCGATAGGTGCTCTCGGTCCACGAACCCGAGTCCGCATAATCGAAGAACATCTTGGGCACACGGCGCTTCGCGGCCTTCATCAGGTCTTCGATGGTGAGATACTTGTCGAGATTGGCCATGTGCGCCCCGGAGAAACCTTGGCGCTTTCTAGTTCTCTGACATGTCAGTGGTCAATGCGACGTTGGGCGTTCATCGGAACCGAGGCAAATCCGGTGCGGCCCCCGCCGTTCATCACCGCTTCATCCTCGGCGACGCAGGGTCCCCCGGTTTAACGGAGACTCACATGCGCATTGCCACCCTTGCCGCATTCGCCGCCCTTGCCTTCACGGTGCCGGCCCAGGCCGACTGCCTCAGCGACATCAAGGATATTCTCAACCGCTCCATGGCTTCCGGCCCCTACGCGATGAGCGTCGACTCACCAGAGATGAAGATGACGTCGAACGTCGTGCCGCCCGGCGGTTTCCATTCGACCATCGAAACGGGCGGCCTCAAGCAGGAGATGATCGTGCTTGATGGCAAGGCCTGGAGCAACATGGCCGGCCAGGGCTGGACGGCAATGCCCGAAGCGGTCGCCGCGCAGATCACCGCGACGGTGCTGAACGTCGCCGCCATGAACGAACAGATCAAGGCGCCGGAATGCCTCGGCACCCAGAACGTCGACGGCCGCGACCTCAAGGCGTTCAAGTACGACATGTCGATGATGGGCGTCGACAGCACCAACCAGTTGTTCGTCGACCCGGCAACGAACCTGCCCGCCATCGTCGAAACCAAAGCCACCGTCGGCGGGCAGACCAGTGAGACCAAGGCCGTCTATCGCTACGACCCGTCGATCACCATCAGCCCGCCGGCGATGTGAGTTTGGTCTACTGGGGCCGGTGCTTTCACCGGCCCCGCTGTGACTACAGCTTCGCCGAGTTCAGCCGCAGCGCGTTGGCGATGACGCTCACCGAGCTCAGTGCCATTGCCGCTGCGGCGAGCATCGGCGAGAGCAGCCAGCCGGTCAGCGGGTAGAGCACGCCCGCCGCCACCGGAATGCCCAGCGCGTTGTAGCCGAAGGCGAACAGCAGGTTCAGCTTGATGTTGCCGAGCGTCGCCTTCGAAAGCTTCCGCGCCTTGACGATGCCGCCGAGCTCACCCTTGAGCAGCGTGATGCCGGCGCTTTCAATCGCTACATCGGCCCCGGTGCCCATCGCCACGCCGACATCGGCTGCCGCGAGCGCCGGCGCATCGTTGACGCCGTCACCGGCGAACGCCACCGACTTGCCCTTCTGCTTCAGCGCTTCGATCAGCGTGTGCTTGTCCTCGGGCGCCATACCGGCCTGCACCTCGCTGAGGCCGAGCTCGCGCCCGACGGCTTCGGCCGTGCCCCGGGCGTCGCCGGTCGCCATGACCACCGCCACGCCATCGGCCCGCAGCGCCGCGATGGCTTCCTTTGCCCCTGCCTTGATCGGGTCCGACACGGTCACCACGCCGATCGCCACCCCATCATGGGCGACGAGGATTGCGGTCTTGCCCGAGCCCGCCTGCTGCTCGAGCAGCCCCGCCAGCTTGTCGTCGACCGCGATGCCCTGTTCCCCAAACAGCTTGAGGTTGCCGAGCAGCGCCAGCTTGCCGCCGACATTGCCTTTGATGCCGCGCCCGGTGAGCGAGGTGAAGCCATCGGCCTCGTAGACCCGCGCGCCCCGCGCCTCGGCGCCCTTGACCACGGCCGTGCCGATCGGGTGCTCGGAGTGCTTTTCGAGCGCCGCGGCGACAGCGAGCACGAAGCCTTCGTCGACGCCCTTCACCGGGATCACCTGGTCGAGCGTCGGCTTGCCTTCGGTGAGCGTGCCGGTCTTGTCGACGATCAGCGTGTCGACCCGGGCAAAGCCCTCGAGCGCCTTGGCGTCCTTCACCAGCACCCCGGCATGCGCGCCGCGCCCGGTCGCCACCATGATCGAGATCGGCGTCGCCAGCCCCAGGGCACACGGACAGGCGATGATCAGCACCGAGATCGCCGCGACGATCGCCTCGGCGAGGCCGGGGCCCCAGATCATCCACGCCGCGAACGCAACAATGGCGATCACCACCACCAGCGGCACGAACCAGTTTGCCACCTTGTCGGCCAGCGCCTGGATCGGCGCACGGCTGCGCTGCGCCTTGCCGACCAGTTCGACGATCTGGCTGAGCCGGGTCTCGCTGCCGACGCGGGTGGCCTGCATGACGAAGCTGCCTTCGCCATTCAGCGTCCCGCCGGTCACCGGCTCGCCCTTCAGCTTTTCCACCGGCACCGGTTCGCCGGTCAGCATCGATTCATCGACGAACGACTGCCCTTCGAGCACCTCGCCATCGACCGGCACAGCCTCGCCCGGCCGCACCCGCAGCCAGTCGCCGGCCCGCACCTCTTCGATGGGCACCTCGATATCCTTGCCCTGCCACACCTTGCGCGCCGTCTTCGGCGCGAGGTTGAGCAGCGCCCGGATCGCCTTGCCGGTGGCGTCGCGGGCCCGCAGTTCCAGCACCTGGCCGACGAACACCAGCGCCACGATCACCGCCGCGGCTTCGAAATAGACCGGCGGGACACCGTTCATATGCGTCATGCTCATCGGGAAGAACTGCGGGAACAGTACCGCCACCACCGAGAACAGGTAGGCCGCCCCCACCCCGAGCCCGATGAGCGTCCACATATTGGGCGAGCGGTTGCGCAGAGAATTCCAGAAGCGCCGGAAGAACGGCCAGGCCGCCCACAGCACCACCGGGGTCGCCAGCGCCATCTCGATCCAGGTGGCCAGCGGCTCGCCGATCCACTCACGCACCGGCAGGCCGACCATGCCTCCCATCGAGATGATGAGGATTGGGATCGACAGCCCGGCACTCACCCACAGCCGGCGGGTGAAGTCGATGAGTTCGGGGTTCGGGCCATCGTCGAGCGAGGCCACCATCGGCTCCAGCGCCATGCCGCAGATCGGGCAATCGCCCGGCCCGTCCTTGACGATCTCCGGATGCATCGGGCAGGTCCACTTGGTCCCTGCCGCGACCGTCGATGGATCGACCGGCGGCGCACCATGCGAGTGGCCATGGTGGCTGTGGTCGTGACCCGCATGATCGTGGCCCGCATGATCGTGGCCGCCGCCCTTAGCCGTGGCGCCGTGGTCATGCCCGTGTCCATCCCCGCAGCCGCACGCGTCGTCTTTCGGCGCGTTGAGATACTTCTGCGGATCGGCTTCAAACTTGCCAAGGCAGCCGGCGCTGCAGAAGTAGTAGCGCGTACCCTCGTGCTTCAGCATGTGCCTGGCCGTGGTCCGGTCCACCTGCATGCCACAGACCGGATCGGTTGCCGTCAGGTACTTTGCCGGCTCCGCCTCGAACTTCGTCTTGCAGCCGCCGCTGCAGAAGCCGATCTCACGTCCCTCATGCATGGTGCGATGCGGCGTCTTGGCCATATCGACGGTCATGCCGCAGACCGGGTCGCGGGTCACCGCGCCCCCTGCCCCGTGCGAATGCTTGTGTTCAACGTGATCCATGCTCGGCTCCTGTAGAACGTCTCCTGGCGGCTGAGCGCCGCTAAGACGCGACAAACGAAATCGTACTGGGCCCTGTTCTGCACCTTCCCATCATGGTAAGGTCAAGCACATTGTTCAGATAGGTGTTCCCATGCAGATCGGCGAGGCCTCCCGGCTTACCGGCGTATCCGCCAAGATGATCCGCCACTACGAATCCATCGGCCTCATTCCCAATGCCGACCGGCGCGACAGCAATTATCGCGATTACAGCCATCATGACATCCACCGCCTCGGTTTCATCCGCCGCGCCCGCGACCTCGGCTTCTCGATGGACGAGATCCGCGACCTGCTGCGCCTCTGGGGCGACACGCAGCGTTCGAGTGCCGACGTCAAGGCGCTGACCCAGAGCCACATCGCCGAACTCGACCAGAAGATCCGGTTGCTCGGCGAGATGCGCCACACCCTCGCCACCCTCGCCGACGCCTGCGACGGCGATCACCGGCCCGATTGCCCGATCATCGAAGGCCTCGCCGGAACGGAACTGCATGCAAGAAATTAAAGGCAACACTGACACCGGGATCGCCTATCGGCTCGACCCGTTCCCGAGCGAGGAAGAGCTGGCGCCGCTGTGGCGCGCCGCCTGGGGCGACGACTGGAACGGCGACCTCGCCTTCATTCTCACCCGCAGCCTGACCCATGCATGCGCCTATGCCGGCGACCGCATGGTCGGCTACGTCAACGTCGCCTGGGACGGCGGCGTGCATGCGTTCCTGCTCGATACGACAGTTGACCCGGCTTTCCAGCGCCGCGGGATTGCCACAGAACTAGTGCGGCAGGTCACGGACGCCGCCCGTGAACGCGGCGCGCATTGGCTGCACGTCGATTACGAAGACAAGCTCGACGGGTTCTACAAGGCGTGCGGGTTCAAGCCGACGGCGGCGGGGTTGATCAGGCTTTAGTTGGGCGAGCCTGGTTTGCACCGCTACTTCAGTCAGCCGTTCAAACGCTCAAGCACAGGTACTTGATATCGAGATAATCCTCGATCCCGTACTTCGACCCCTCGCGCCCATGCCCTGACTGCTTCACGCCGCCGAATGGCGCGACCTCGGTGGAGATCAGCCCGGTATTGATCCCGACCATGCCATAGTCGAGTGCCTCGGCCACCTCGAACACCCGGCTCAGATCGCGCGCATAGAAATATGACGCCAGACCGAACTCGGTGGCGTTGGCGAGCCGGATCACCTCCTCCACCGTCTCGAAGCAGAACAGCGGCGCCAGCGGCCCGAACGTCTCTTCGCGCGCCAGCACCATGTCGGCGGTCGCATCCGCCACGATGGTCGGCTCGAAGAACAGCCCCTGTTTGCGCTTGCCGCCAGTCAGCAGCCGGCCGCCCTTGCGCAGCGCGTCGGTCAGGTGCCGCTCGACCTTCTCCACTGCCTTCTCGTCGATCAGAGGTCCGGTGGTGATCCCCTCGCCGAACCCGTCGCCCACCCTCAGCTTCTCCACCGCCGCGGTCAGCTTCGCTGCGAATGCATCGTAGACGCCCGCCTGCACATAGATGCGGTTGGCGCAGACGCAGGTTTGCCCGTTATTGCGATATTTCGAGATCATCGCCCCTTCGACCGCCGCATCGAGGTCGGCGTCGTCGAACACGATGAACGGCGCATTGCCGCCGAGCTCGAGGCTCAGCCGCTTGATCTGCTCCGCCCCCTGCCGCATCAGGATGCGGCCGACCTCGGTCGAACCGGTGAAGCTCAGCTTCTTGACCACCTCGTTGGAGCAGAACTCCTTGCCGAGATCCGACGAATGGGTCGACGGCAACAGGTTGAACAACCCCGCCGGCAGCCCGGCCCGTTCCGCCAGGACGCCAATGGCGATGGCGGAAAGCGGCGTCTCCGCCGCCGGCTTCGACACCACGGCACATCCCGCCGCCAGCGCCGGCGCCACTTTGCGGGCCAGCATGGCATTGGGGAAATTCCACGGCGTGATCGTCGCCACCACCCCCACCGGCTGCTTGATCACGATGATCCGCTTGTCTTCCTGGTGGCCGGGAATGGTGTCGCCATAGACGCGCTTGGCTTCCTCGCCGAACCACTCGACATAGGCGGCGCCGTAAAGCACCTCGCCTTTGGCCTCCGGCACGGGCTTGCCCTGCTCGGCGGTCATGATCGCTGCGAGGTCGTCGGCGTTCTCTACCATCAGGTCATGGAGCTTGCGCAGCACTGCGGCACGCGCCTTGCCGGTCTTTTTCGCCCAGCCCCGCTGCGCCGCCTCGGCTGCCGTGATCGCGAGCTTGGCTTCCGCCACGCCGCAATTGGGCAGCACCGCCAGCACCGCGCCGGTCGAGGGGTTCGTCACCTCGAACGTCGTGCCGTTCTCCGCCGTCTCCAACCATCGCCCGCCGATGAAAGCGGCAGCGCGCAGCAGCGAGGGATCCTTGAGGCGGGCGTTGAGCGCAGCGGTGATCGGCATCGGAATTCTCCTTGAGGAGGAAGCTCGCACCTCATCCGACATGAACGCAAGTAGCCTTGCCCGGCTCCAGAACTTCCGATTGGATGCGCCGCAAAATCAGCGGAGCGTGGTCAGCAAGAGTTGTGAGGTTTTCGCAGTTCGACCGCGACCACCAGTATGGAGGGGGAAGCTATGGCCGGCGTCTATCAGCATCACGAGAAAGAGTTCGGGCACCTGATCCAGGGCAGCGCCAAGCTCGAAACGCTCTATTCCGATTGCCGCTGGGCCGAGGGCCCATGCTGGTTCGGCGACGCCAACCAATTGGTCTGGTCCGACATCCCCAACAACCGCATGATGCGCTGGACCCCCGACGGCGGCGCCTCGGTCTATCGGCACAATTCCAACTATATCAACGGCAACACCCGCGACCGCGAAGGCCGGCTGGTCTCCTGCTCGCATGGCGGCCGCAACGTCGTCCGCACCGAACTCGACGGCACCATCACCGTCCTCGCCGACAGCTATCGCGGCAAGAAGCTCAACGCCCCCAACGACGTGGTGGTGAAGTCCGACGGCACCATCTGGTTCACCGACCCGGGCTACGGCATTCTCTCGGACTACGAAGGCTTCAAGGGCGAGTTCGAGCAGGATGGCTGCTATGTCTTCTGCCTCGATCCGGCCACCGGCGTATTGAAGGTCGCGATCGACGATTTCGTCCGCCCCAACGGTATCGCCTTCTCGCCCGACGAGAAGCGCCTCTATGTCGCCGACAGCGCCTATAGCCACGGCGCCGACCTGCCGCGTCACATCCGGGTATTCGACGTCAACGCCGACAACACCGTCAGCAATGGTCGCGTCTTCTGCGTCACCGATACTGGGCTCCCCGACGGTTTCCGCCTCGACGACCGCGGCAATGTCTGGACCTCGGCCGGCGACGGCGTCCACTGCTTCAATTCATCGGGCGTACTGCTGGGCAAGCTCCTGACCCCCGACACCGTGGCCAACGTCGAATTCGGCGGCCCCCGCCGCAACCGCCTGTTCATCTGCGCCACGCAGAGCCTGCACAGCATCTATCTGGCGGTGAACGGGGCGACGCGGCCTTAGCTGGACGCGGCGGGCACTATCAGATACTATCTATTGGTATCGCAGAGAACCGAGATGTCCAAATCAACATCGATCGTCCTGGGTGACGAGTTGTCAAATTTCATCGATACCCAGGTTGCTAAGGGCCGCTATGGCTCAAGCAGTGAAGTCGTTCGAGCCGGGCTGCGTCTGCTTGAAGAACACGATGCAAAGCTGGAGGCTCTGCGGGCGGCGCTGATCGAAGGCGAGCGCAGCGGTACTCCGAGGCCGTTCGACTTTGACGCATTCATAGCGCGCAAGAGAGCACCGTGATTGCTTACCGCCTCAGCCCAGCGGCCGAGGCGGACCTCGTGGGCATTTGGGATTACACCGCCGAGCAGTGGGACAAGGATCAGGCCACACGCTATGTCGTGGCTATCAGGGATCGCCTCGATGGCATTGTTGCTGGGCGCATCCCAATGCGGTCCGCCGCCGATGTGAGGCCGGGATACTTCAAGTGTGCGGCCGGCTCACATATGCTCTATTTCACGCGTGCGGACAATCAAACGATCGACGTAATCCGCATCCTGCATCAAAGCATGGATGTCGCGGGCGTATTCCGAGACAGCCGTTAGCGCCGCCGTGGCTTCAGCCGCGTCACATTGTTGCCGAGCCGCTGCCGCACCACGGTGCGGGGCGGCACACTGGTGCTGCGCACGGTGTCGGCGAACCAGTCGTCCTCGACGAAGGCGATGGTGTTGGAGCTGAGGTCGTAGCGGATCGCCAGTGCTTGCCCAGTGGTTGAGCGCATGCCGGTGATCGCGGCGGAATGGTGGGCACGTTGCTGGGCCATGGGAGCCTCCGAAGTGCGGCGCGGCCAGCTTGGCCGCAACACTTCATTAACCAGCCGCGATGCCCGGTCGATGACGGTTGGGCCGCACAATTGTGACAGTCCAACCGTCTGGTTTTGTTGATTGAACCGACCGCGCAGCCGAGCGCTGGGCGACCCGTAGCCGCGAATCACGCCTGCGGCTCGACCGCCGTCACGGTCAGCACGTGCTTGTTGCCGTCGCGCGCTTCCCAGGTGATCGACTGCCCGACATCAAGGCCGATCAATGCCGTGCCGACCGGGGTCAGCACCGAGATCTTGCCCTGGGCGATGTCGGCATCGACCGGATAGACCAGTTGCACGGTGCGCTCTGCGCCATTGTCGGGCCGATAGGTCACGGTCGAGCCCATCCGCACCACGCTCGAGCCGAGCTTGGGGGTCGGCACAACGCGGGCGCGTTCGATTTCGTACAAGAGATCGTCGGCCGCATCGGAGCTGTGTCCGCTGCCGGCCAGCGCCAGGGCGATGAGTTTGCGATGGTCGTCCTCGCCGAGGACGATACGCGGTTGCAGGTCATAGCGACGCATGGATTGCATCTGAGAAAAATTCCTTTCGATGCGCGAACGTCGGCGGGCTTCGCCCGCGACGGTTCACGCTGCTGTTTTGGGATGTGGCGCCTGGTTGGTGAACCCGAGCGGAAACCGCCGCGTGGGTTCGGGATGCCCCAGACCCGGCGGCGCCTAGGCGCGGATCATGGGGCTATATGCCTGCGACCGGGGTTTCCCGGCGCGGTGCCATAACGGTGATGGTCGCGAAGCAAGACATGGCATGAATGTAGGGGGTCCCGCCGCAAAGTCAAATCGAGCGGAGCGCTGCCTGCAACCCCGCCACCAGGCGCCGCCCCAAACTCGCTGTCATCCCTGCGAAAGCAGGGACCAATTATCCGCTGGCGCGGGCGGTGAAATGGGTCCCTGCTTTCGCAGGGATGACAGCCGGTGGGTGGGGCACAACCATAACTTACCCCATATGCCCGAAAGCGTGGATTGTGGGCCACTCCGGCTCGAAAGCGCAACAAAATGAGAGTCTCACGCCGTCGGCAGCGAACTGAAGCCCGGCGGGATCGGGCCTTCATAGGGTCCGGTCCGCACGTCGGTCACCGCGGCGGCGGGCGGGCCGGCGTTGAGTTCCATCAGGATGTGCTGGATTTCGCCCTCATCGCCGGCAAACACCGCCTCGACCGTGCCGTCACGCCGGTTGCGGACCCAGCCTTCGAGCCGCAACGCTGCGGCCTCGCGCTCGACGAAAGCGCGAAAGCCCACTCCCTGCACCCGTCCAGTGATCACCACGTGGACGGCGCGCCGCATCAGAAGGTTGCACCGATCTGCCAAGGCACGAACTCGTTGTCGCCGTAGCCCAGGAGTTCCGACTTGCTCTTTTCACCCGAGGCAACGGCAAGGATCTTGTCGAAGATCTCCTGCCCCTTCTGTTCGAGCGAGCCGCCCTCGACCACTTCGCCGCCATTGATGTCCATGTCGTCGATCATCTTGTGATAGATGTCCGAGTTGGTGGCGATCTTGATCGAAGGCGTCGGCTTGCAGCCGTAGGCAGAGCCACGGCCGGTGGTGAAGCATAGTATATTCGCACCACCTGCGACCTGCCCGGTCGCTGAAACCGGATCGTATCCGGGCGTATCCATGAACACGAACCCCTTTTCGGTCACTGGATCGGCATAGTGATACACTGCATTGAGCGGCGTTGTCCCGCCTTTTGCAGCAGCACCCAGAGATTTCTCCAGAATAGTGGTGAGTCCGCCGAGTTTGTTACCCGGCGACGGGTTGTTGTTCATTTCCATGTTGTTACGATCGGCGTAATCTTCCCACCAGTGGATGATATCGATCAGCTTCTCGCCGACCTCGCGGTTTTTGGCGCGCCGGGTGAGCAGGTGCTCGGCCCCATAGATCTCCGGCGTCTCGGAGAGAATCGCCGTGCCGCCGTGCCGCACCAGGATGTCCGCTGCGACGCCCAGGGCCGGGTTGGCGGTGATGCCGGAATAGCCGTCCGAGCCACCGCACTGCAGCGCCAGCATCAGCTCCGACGCCGGCACCGTCTCGCGCTTCGCCTTGTTGACGATCGGCAGCATGGCCTTCACCGCCTCGACGCCGGCTTCGACGGTTTTGCGCGTACCGCCCACTTCCTGGATCGTCATGGTGCGGAACGTCTCGTTCTCGGTGACCCCATAGGCCTCCTTCAGCCGCGGGATCTGGAAGCCCTCGCAGCCCAGCCCCACCATGATCACCCCGCCCATGTTCGGGTTGGTGGCATAGCCCCAGGTGGTCTTCTTCAAGATGTCGAAGATCACCCCGCGATAGTCGATGACGCAGCCATTGGCCTGCTTCAACGCCACGATGCCATCGACATTCGGATATTGCTCGAGAATGCCCGAGCGCTCGACTTCCCGGGCGATGAACCCGGCCACGGTGGTCGAGCAGTTCACCGAGGTGAGGATACCGATATAGTTGCGCGTGCCGACCTGGCCGTTCGAGCGTCGGAAGCCCTGGAACGTCGCCCGCTGCGCTTCCGGCACGAAATCCACCGGCACGATGCCCTCGCCGAAGGCGTAGTCACGTTTGAACGCGCCATGCTCCTCGCCGATCGTCACATTGTGCTCATGCACCCATTCGCCCGGCGGGATATTGTCCTTGGCGAAGCCGATGATCTGCCCGAACTTGACGATCGGCTCGCCGGCCGCGACCTGCCGCACGGTGAACTTGTGGCCCTTGGGCACGCGCTTGGTGGTGGTGACTCCCTGCGGCGTATCGGTGCCGACATCGAGATTGCTCAGCGCCACCGCGACATTGTCTTGGGCGTTGAGCAGCAGCGTCTTGGCGGCAGCGGGGCGGGACATGACATCGGACATCGGGGGCGGCTCTTTTGATCCTGGATTCGGGGCAGGAACAGCCGACACCACTCAAAACCACCTCAAAACCATTGTACGCCCGAGACGGCTCGCTTGCGGCGGAAAACCACTCGGGTGACAAGCAGGTGCGATTGAAAAGCTCCGGCAGTCCAACTAACATGTTAGCATGAAGACCGAGGCAAGTCCCTACCATTTTCTCAGCGCACCGGCGACACCGACGCGCGGCAACGTCACGGTGTTCGTCACCGATACGCTGCGCCAGGCCATCGTCTCGCTCGATCTGAAGCCCGGCGAAGTGATCGACAAGGGCGCCATCTGCGAGCGCCTCGGCGTCTCCCGCTTCCCGGTTTCGGAGGCGCTGGCTCGCCTGCAGGCCGAAGGCCTGGTCGATATCCTGCCGCAGCGCGGCTCCACCGTGTCGCTGGTCCGCATCGCCGACGTGCTGGAATACATGCTGATCCGCAAGGCGCTCGAAGCCGAAGCAGTGCGCGTCGTCACAGGCAACCACAGCCCGGAACTGATTGACACGCTGCAGCGCAACATGAGCTACCAGCGCGCCGCCGTGGAGATCGACGACCAGAACGGCTTCCACGAGCGCGACCTTGAGTTCCACGACATCATCTTCGGCGACATGCGCTTCACCAAGGTGAAGGGCGTCATCGAGAACACCCGCGCCAATCTCGACCGGGCCCGCCGCCTGATCCTCACCCCGCGCCGGTTGAGCGTCACCCTCGCCGAGCACCAGAAAATCCTCGACGGCATCACCGCCGGCGACGCCGCGATCGCCTCGGCCGCCATGCGTGCGCATATCGACTCGGTGATGGCCGAGCTCATCGCCTTTGCCGTCGAGCACGCCGAGCTCTTCGCCGATGGCCAGTTGCTGCGCGAGGATCCGGCATACTCCGCCTTCCCGTTCGGCTGAACGGCAACAAGACCACCAAGGGAGAACCTCATGCTCAAGGGCATTCCGCCGATCCTCGGCCCTGACCTGCTCTACATCCTGCGCGCCATGGGCCATGGCGACGAGATCGCCATCGTCGATGCCAACTACCCGGGCGACAGCGCCGGCCCGCAACTGGTGCGTCTCGACGGCATCAGCGCCACCGACGTGCTCGACGCCATCCTCACGGTGATGCCGCTCGACACCTTCGTCGACGAGCAGGCCTTCGGCATGGAAGTGGTCGGCGACGCCAAGAAGCGCGAGCAGACCCACAAGGATTTCGACAAGCTGATCAAGAAGCACGAGCCGGAGATGAAACTCAGCCTGCTCGAGCGCTTCGCCTTCTACGAGCGCGTGCACGGCGCCTACGCGGTGATCCAGACCGGCGAGCGCCGCCTCTACGGCAACGTGCTGCTCAAGAAGGGCATCGTCCGCCCCGAATAGCGAGATCGCGCCCGATGCCGCGCACCGAACGGATTCGACCATCGTTGGCCTCGACTCCGCGCGGGTCTGGCCCTATCCCCCTAGGCCAAATCTGAGGAGCATTACATGAAACTTCTGCGCGTCGGCGCCAAGGGCGCCGAAAAGCCCGCCATCCTGCACACCGACGGGACCTATCGCGATCTCTCGTCCGTGGTGCCCGACATCAACGGCGCCTCGATCGGTGCCGAGGGCCTGGCCAAGATCAAGGCGGCCGACCATGGCAGCCTGCCGGTGCTCGACAAGGGCTCGCGCATCGGCCCCTGCGTCGGCAATGTCGGCAAGTTCATGTGCATCGGCCTCAACTATGCCGACCACGCCGCCGAGACCGGCGCCGCCATCCCAGCCGAGCCGATCCTGTTCATGAAGGCCACCAGCGCCATCATCGGCCCGAACGACGACGTGATCCTGCCCAAGAACACCCTGAAGCCCGACTGGGAAGTCGAGCTCGGCGTCATCATCGGCAAGGAAGCCAAGTATATCGAGGAAAAGGACGCGCTGGACTACGTCGCCGGCTACTGCGTGGTGAACGATCTTTCCGAGCGCCACTTCCAGACCGAGCGCGGCGGCCAGTGGACTAAGGGCAAGTCGGCCGACACTTTCGGCCCGATCGGCCCGTGGCTCGTCACCAAGGACGAGATCAAGGACGTGCAGAACCTCGGCATGTGGCTCGACGTCGATGGCCACCGCTACCAGGACGGTTCGACCAAGACCATGATCTTCGGCGTCGCCCACCTTGTCGCCTATCTCAGCCAGTTCATGAGCCTGCAGCCGGGTGACGTGATCACCACCGGCACCCCACCGGGCGTCGGCATGGGCCAAAAGCCAGAGCCGATCTGGCTGAAGCCGGGCCAGACCATGAAGCTGGGCATCGAAGGCCTGGGCGAGCAGCAGCAGAAGACCAAGGCCTACCCGGCCTGAGGGTTTGCCACTGAGTTTTGAAGGGCGTCGGTCGCAAGACCGGCGCCCTTTGCTTTGGGTGCCGAAGCTCGCTGACCGCCGCCGCCGCCGGTGGCTGGCGGCACGCACGGCAAGCGCATCACTTAAGCAGCCTACTAACTATTGACTTCCAGCCCGGCTTCGCTTTAGTTAAGCCATGACTTAACCAATGAGGACCAACCATGCGCAAACTCAAGATGCACCTGCATATCTCGCTGGATGGCTATGCCTCCGATGCCGCTGGCGGCTTCCATTGGGTGACCTACAACGACCACATCGCTGCTCGCGCCAAGCAGCTGACCGCCAATGCCGATGCCGTGGTCTTTGGTCCCAAGACCTACAAGGGCATGCAGGGCTACTGGCCGAGCGTCCCGAACGATCCCGACGCCACCCCTGGCGAGCGCGCCCATGCCGACTGGATCGCGCACGCCACCAAGATCGTCGTCTCCACCAGCCTGCCCGAAGCCGAGGCCAGTTGGGAAACCTCCCTTCTGCTGCGGGATCCCGCTGAGCTCACTGCCATCAAGCAGCAGCCGGGCGACGACATCGTCAGTTTCGGCAGTCCCCTCCTCGTCCGCAGTTGCCTCGAGCGCGGCCTGATCGACGAGTTGCACCTGTTCCTCAACCCGATCCTGCTCGGTGGTGGCCAGGGCGTCTTCGGTTCCGGCATTGAGAGTAAGCTTCGCCTGTTGGAAGCCACACCCCTGCCCGATGGCGTCGTGGCGCTGACCTACACACCGAACTGAGGCAGATCACCCTGCTCCTGCGCCGGTCGCCGGCAGGTTTTTCACAGCCTCGCAGCACCTGCTGCGGGGTTTTTCGGTGTTCCACATTCACTCGCGGCTCACCCTTGCTAACATGTTAGCATTCAATGATTTTTCCGCGCCATTTGATATCTGTGCAATCGTTGTCAGATCAATTTGAACTACTATTTGTCATACCAGTCGGCGTCACAATCTCGCATAAGCTTCCATTGCGGGGCTATTGACAGCCCAAAACACTGAAACTACCGTGCCGCTGGTCCTACAAATGTAGGATTGAGGGATCTACTACAGCTCGTGTCGAGGCAATCCGGTCATGACGGCCAGGAGCAATGTCGTTCGGCTGAAACAACGTGGCGCGCGCCAGAAACAGGGCGCCGTGCACCTCTACGATTCCGCCGTCGAAACCTTGGTCGGACAGATCAAGGCGCTGATCGACAAGCGCAATCTCGGGGTCGGCGATCCACTGCCGTCGGAGCGCGAACTGGGTGAGATGTTCACCTCGTCCCGCACCACGGTGCGTGAAGCGATGCGCATCCTCAAAGCCTATGGCGTGGTCGACGTCCGCCCCAAGGTGGGTGCGGTGATCATCGACCGGCGCATGGATGCGGTGTTCGAGCTCTATTCGTTCAACACGCTCGAGCTGAGCCGGCAGACCTTCCTCGACACCCAGGGCTTCCGGCAGCTGATCGAGGTCGGCGCCGTCGACCAGTTGTTCGAGCGCGCCACGTCCGACGACATCGTCCGGCTGCGCGAGGCCAACGACGCCATGCGCGAGGAAGAGCAACTGCACCTTGCCGCCCAGCACGACTTTCGCTTTCACGCGACGCTCGTCGGCATCCTCGGCAACAAGCAGGTCAACGAGATCTATCGGATCATGAAGCCGGTGATGCTCAAGATCATGGAAAGCGGCGTCAACCGCATGAAGACCCATGGCGTCAGCTTCGACGAACACGGTGGCATCGCAGATGCGCTGGAGAGCCGCAACCGCTTTGCCTTTCAGTATCGCATGAGCCAGCACCTCGAAGCAGGACTGGCTTTGTTCAAGGAGTAGCTACCGAGCGTGTTGAGGAAGGTCGCTCGCGCCTTCCGGTTCGACCACGCGACCACAAGGACTCTACGGATTGGCGACGCCGAACGGCGTGCCGCATGGGCCGCTAACGGCCCCGACGACGGTAGACGGCAGGGAACTGCCGGACACTGACTGACCAGCGACTGCCTAGTTGTTTCAGATCGTTCTCTGGGAGGAGAAACCTATGAACGCACTACGCATTGCCTCGGCCGCCCTTGTCGGCCTGCTTGTCTCGACCAGTCTCAGCTATGCCGGACCCAAAGTGGTCGCCGGCCCCGGCGCCGACCCCACCTGCTTTGCCCCATGGAATGCCGAGACCAAGTACTTCCAGTGGGAAGCCAAGCCCGGCCCGTACCGTATCGCCGTGGTCAACGGCTATGTCGGCAACACCTGGCGCATTCAGATGATCAAGACCGCCAAGGCCTTCGCCGAGGACCCGGCGATCAAGGACAAGATCAAGGAGTTCAAGGTCGTCTCGACCGGCACCGACGCGCCGGCCCAACTCGGCGCCATCGAGGACTTCATCAACCAGGGCTTTGACGCCATCGTCACCATCGCGGTGTCGCCGGAAGGCTTCGATCGCGTCATCCGCCTCGCCGACCGCGAGAACGTCGTGATCGTGCCGTTCGACAACATCCTCGACACCGACGCGGTGATGATGGTCAACGAAGACCAGCTGCAGATGGGCCGCGACTGGGGCAACTTCGTGCTCAAGGAGCTGGCGGCCAAGGGCAAGACCTCGGGCAAGATTCTCGAAGTCCGCGGCCTCGCCGGCAACTCGGTCGACCGCGATCGTTCGATCGGCATCCACGAGGTGTTCGACGCCACCCCCGGCCCCTGGGAAATCGTCCAGGTGGTCGGCAACTGGGATGACGGCACCGCGCAGAAGGTCACCGCCGACGCGCTCGCCGTGCACGGCACCTTCGACGGCGTCATCACCCAGGGTGGTTCGACCGGCACCGTACAGGCCTTGCTCGATGCCAAGCACCCGTTCGTACCGGTAGGCGGCGAAGCCGAGAACGGGTTCAGGAAGCTCGTCGCCAAGCACTCCGGCGAGGGTCTTGTCGGCCTCTCGATCGGCCAGTCGCCGGGCCTCGTCGCCATCTCGATGAAGGCGGCCATTTCGGCGCTCGAGGGCAAAGTGATGCCGCAGCTCATCTCGGTGCCGCTGCCATCCGTCGACTACACGGCGCTCAAGGACGGCGAGAATTTCTGGACCGACCTGCCGGACAACTTCTTCACCGTCAACGAATTCCCGCCCTGCGGCGTGAACATCTCGGGCCCGGCCATCATGGCCCAGACCGAGGAGAACGTGCAGTAGACCTCCGCACGTCAAAGGCGGTGCCGGGTCCCATCGCCCGGCACCGCTTCTCCCCTTCACTCGACGACTGAGGATTGACGATGCTGGACGGGCAGGCCGCGCGGCCATTCGCCGAACTGAGCGGCGTTTCCAAGTATTTCTCGGGCGCACGGGCGCTCGAAGGGGTCGACTTTGCGTGCCGCGAGGGCTCCATCCACGCCATCCTGGGCGAAAACGGCGCCGGCAAATCCACCCTGATCAAGATCATGGCCGGGGTGGTGCAGCCCGATAGCGGCACGCTCACCGTCGCCGGCACGCAGCACCGCTTCTCGCGCCCTTCCGAGGCAGCCAAGGCCGGCATCGTCTGCGTGTTCCAGGAGCTGTCGCTGATGCCCGACCTGTCGGTCGCCGACAACATCTCGATCTCCGATCCGCCGCGCCGCTTCGGCCTCATCGACCGCCGTGCCCAGCGCGAGCGCGCCGAGGCGCTGCTGGCCCGGATCCATTGCGAGGACGTCGATCCGCGCGCCCTGATCCGCGACCTGTCCTTGTCGCGCCGGCAAATGGTCGAGATCGCCAAGGCGCTCGGCAAGAACCCCAAACTGCTGATCCTCGACGAGGCAACTTCGGCGCTCACCAGCCGCGACGTCGAAACCGTCTACAACGTGCTTGCCGAACTGAAGGCCGAGGGCACCGGCATGCTGTTCATCTCGCATCGCATGCACGAGGTCGAGGCGCTTTGCGACACCCTCTCGGTGTTCCGCAACGGCCGCCACATCGAAACCTTCGACAAGGGCGCCCGCAGCCAGGAGGAGATCGTCAAGCTGATGATCGGCCGCGACATCGTCCACCAGTTTCCGGTGAAGCCGCCGGCGTTCAGCCGCAAGCCGCATCTCGCCGTCACCGACCTCAAATGGGAGAACCGTCTCAACGGGGTCTCGCTGTCGGTCGGCAAGGGCGAGATCGTCGGGCTGGGCGGCCTCGATGGCCAGGGCCAGAAGGAATTGCTGCTGGCGCTGTTTGGTGTCCTGCGCGGCGTCGAGGGCAAGGTCACGGTTGGCGGCGAGGGCGGCATTCCCGCCTCGCCCGCCGACGCCAAGGGCGGCCGCAGCCGCATCGCACTGGTACCCGAGGATCGGAAGACCGAGGGCCTGATGCTGCCCATGTCGATCGCCGATAACCTCTTGGTCGCCAGCTTCGACAAGGTCCGGCAGGGGCCGTTCATCGATCCCGCGAAGTCGCGGCAAGCCGTGGCCGACGCCATCGCGCAGCTGCAGATCAAGCTCAACAAGCCCGACGATCCGGTCGCCAGCCTCTCCGGCGGCAACCAGCAGAAGGTGGTGATCGCCAAGTGGCTGCTGACGAAGCCCGAGGTGATGCTGCTCAACGACCCCACCCGTGGCATCGACGTCGGCACCAAGCAGGAACTCTACCGGCTGATGCGCGAACTGGCCGACAAGGACACCGCGATCCTCTTCTACTCCACCGACTATGCCGAGCTGATCGGCTGCTGCGACCGCGTCGCCGTGATGTATGACGGCCGCATCGTCACCGAGTTCAGTGGCGAGGCCATCACCGAGGAGGCGCTGGTCGCCGCCGCGCTCAACATAACCAGGCCGGCCGATGCTCCGGCCAGAGAGGCGGTGCCCGTATGAGCGCCGTCACCGCCACCACCCCGCCGCGCGCCTCGGCGCTCGCCATGTCGATCCGCCAGAACCGCGGCTTCTATGGCGCCATCCTGCTGCTCGCCGCGCTCTACCTCGTCTACAACTTCATCCACCCGCGCGGCTTTTCCACCAACGTCTTCATCGCCAACACCAATGAATCGGTGGCGCTCGCCTTCGTTGCCATGGCGCAGGCGATGACGGTGATCGTCGGCGGCCTCGACCTGTCGGTCGGGGCGGTGATGACCCTCACCAGTTGCATCGCCAGCGAACTGGTGCGGGGCGAACCCTGGCAGATCATCCTCGGCTGCCTCGTCTCGGTGGCCGCCGGCACCGGCTTCGGCCTCGTCAACGGCCTCGTCATCGTCTACGGCCGGCTGCAGCCGATCATTGCGACGCTCGCCACCGGCGCCGTCGCCATCGGCCTTGCCCTCTTGATCCGTCCGCAACCGGGCGGCGAGGTCGATCTGGACCTCAACTGGGCCGTCACCAACTCGATCAAGGACCTCGCCGAGACCTATCACCTGTTCGAGGACGGCGAGGCCGCCTGGCTGCAGCCGATCGCCTGGGTGCCGGTGCCGCTGCTCATCCTCGTCATCATCACCGCGGCGGTGTGGATCCCGTTCCGCCGCACCGTCACCGGCCGCACCCTCTATGCCATCGGCTCGTCTGAGGGCGCCGCGTACATGTCCGGCCTGCCGATCAATCGCGCCAAGCTCTGGGCCTTCACCCTCGCCGGGTTCTTTGCCGGTTGCGCCGGGCTCTATCTCGCCATCCAGACCGGCTCGGGCAACGCCGATATCCCGCAGGCCGGCGCCTATACGCTCAACTCCATCGCCGCCGTGGTGCTGGGCGGCATCTCGCTGCTCGGCGGCGTCGGCACGGTGATCGGCGCGCTGATCGGCGCGCTGATCCTGCGCGCCATCTCGTTCTACTTCCGCATCCTGTCGATCGATCCGCTGCTGCAGCCGCTGGTCGAAGGCATCGTGCTGCTCGCCGCCGTCAGCCTCGGCGCCATCCGCACGCTGCGGGTGAAGAACCGTCTCGAACTCTTCAGGTAGGACCGGACCCATGGCCAACGACCTCACCCTGCCCCGCCTGAAATCCGACGATCTGCCGATCGTCATCTCCGCCGGCTTCGTGCTGGTGATCCTGGCGCTCGGCTCGATCTATACCGTCGCAACGCTCGGCACGATGCCGCTGCTCAGCCCCAATTACCTGCTCACCCAGCTGCAGACCGGCGCCTTCCTCGGCATCGTCGCGGCCGGGATGATGATGGTGATCCTGCTCGGTCACATCGACCTCAGCGTCCCCTGGACGATGACCGCCGCCGCCATGATGGCGACCACCGTCGGCGGCCCCGCCGCCATCCCTACCGGCCTTGCCATCGGCCTGCTGGTCGGGCTGTTCAACGGTTTTGGCGTCGCTTACCTCCGCATCCCCTCGATGATCTTCACCCTCGGCGTCGACTCCGTCATGCGCGGGCTGATGATCGCCCATACCGGCGGCTTCGCCCCGCAGGATTCGGCGACGCCGCTGATGCGCTACCTCGCCGCCGACAAGATCCTCGGCATTCCCGTCGCCATCTTCGTCTGGGCCGCCGTCTCCATCGTCATCGCCGCGATTCTGAGCCGCACCGCCTTCGGCAAGGCCATCTACGCCACCGGCAACCGCGAGGCCGCATCGTATCTCAGCGGCATCCGCACCCGCTGGGTCATCGTCGGCGCCTTCGTCATCTCCGGTCTCTGTGCCGCGCTCGCCGGCGTGCTGCTCGCCGGCTATTCCGCCAAGGCCTACCAGGGCATGGGCAATGCCTACCTGCTGCCGGCCATCGCCGCGGTGGTGATCGGCGGCACCCATATCCTCGGCGGCCGCGGCCGCTTCATCGGCACCGTGGTCGGGGTAATCCTCATCGTGCTGCTCAACTCAGTGCTGTCGATCATGCAGATGCCCGAAGCGGGCCGGCAGATCATCTATGGCCTCGTGATCATCGTCATGCTGCTGGTCTATGGACGGACGGCGAAGGTGACGAGTTGATTGTGACGCCAGTCTGGGGCACGTGGCTTCCCAACCCACCGGGGCACCCCGGCGCAGGCCGGGATGACATCGAGTGGTTGGAACCAGCACAGCAAAACAAAGCCAAGGCAGCGTCGCCGAAGTCTTCCGCGTCTTCCTGCTGCTCGGCCTCACCAGCTTCGGCGGCCCCGTGGCTCACCTCGGGTACTTCCGCACCGAGCTGGTACAGCGCCGCGCTTGGCTCGATGACGCCGCCTATGCCGATCTCGTGGCGCTCTGCCAGTTCCTCCCCGGCCCGGCCTCGAGCCAGGTCGGCATGGCCATCGGCAAGCTGCGCGCCGGCTACTGGGGCGGCATCGCAGCGTGGGTGGCTTTCACCCTGCCCTCGGTCGTGCTGCTGCTGGCCTTCGCCTATGGCGCGACTCGTCTTGCCGGACCGTTCGCCGACGGCATCCTGCATGGGCTGAAGCTGGCGGCGCTCGCGGTGGTCGCCCAGGCGGTCTGGGCCATGTCGAAGTCGCTGACCCCGGACCTCCAGCGCCGCCTCATCGCTCTCGCTGCCGCGGCGATCGCGCTGCTGCTCCCGTCCGGCCTCACCCAGCTGGCGCTGATTGCCGCCGCCGCTCTCGCCGGGTACCTCCTGGCGCCGCCTGCCGCTGCCCCGCGCCTCGCCTTGGATCGTACCAGCACCATCTTCCTCGCGCTGTTCTTCGGCCTGCTGCTCGCCCTGCCGATTCTTGCCGCTGCCGGCAATTCATGGCTGGTGGTCGCCGAGAAATTCTATCGCACCGGCTCACTGGTGTTCGGCGGCGGCCATGTCGTCCTGCCGCTGCTCGAGGCCGAGCTGGTGACGCCGGGGCTGATCGACCGCAACCTGTTCCTCGCCGGCTACGGCGCGGCGCAGGCGGTCCCCGGTCCGCTGTTCGCCTTCGCCGCCTATGCCGGCGCACTGCTGCAATCGCCGCCCAACGGCATTGCCGGCGCGCTGCTCGGGCTCGGCGCCATCTACCTGCCCTCGTTCCTCCTGGTGTTCGGCGCCCTGCCCTATTGGCAGTCGCTGCGCGCCAACCCACGCCTGCGCGCCGGGCTCGATCTTGCCAACGCCGCCGTGGTCGGCCTGCTGCTGGCGACGCTCTATGATCCGGTGTTCACCAGTGCCGTTTTCGGCCCGCTCGATCTGGCCTGGGGCATCGCCGCGTTGGTCCTGCTGCTGATCCGAACTCCGCCATGGCTGGTGGTGCTGCTGAGCGCCGCGGCCGGCGCGGGGCTGGCGCTGCTCTAAGGCCGCCGCGCGATCAGGTCGATCTCGATCAGTGCCCCCACCGCCAATGCAGTAACACCGACGGTGGTGCGGGCCGGCAGTTTTCCGGCCGCAAAGAAGCTCGGCCACATCGCGTTGAGCGCCGCATAGTCGCGCTGGAACTCGGTGAGGTAGATGCGCGCCATCGTTACGTGCTCGAGTCCCAGTCCGATGCCGCCGAGGATCAGCTTCAGGTTGTCGATCACCCGGCGCGTCTGGGCCTCGATTCCCTCCGGCAGCGGCGCGTCGGGCGCCGCCGGGTCAGTCGGCATCTGCCCGGTGATGAACACAAAGCCGTCGGCCTCGACCGCATGGCTGAATGGCGCCACCGGCTGCGGTCCGCTGGAAATCATGTGATGGATGGGCAGCGACATCGTTCATTCCTGCTGTCTTTGCTGCCCGCTCGCCCCCACGGCCCCGAGGTCAGCAATGACGCAATAGAGCGTTTTCAGGAAAAGTTGCAGACTTTTCCGGTTCGAAAGCGCGACAATATTGAAGGCCACAGCGCGTTCACGGGGAGTTCATACCCCCCTCTTCAAATAGTCGCAAAGCGGGTGCCCATGGCGGCTGGTGGCGCCCGGCCATTCATGACACGCTGCCGCGTGGGGCTTGGGGCTCCGCGCCTATTCCAGGGGAGCTTCCAGGAGCCTATGTTCGAATTTCTTCACTCCATCTCGACCTGGCTCGAGCTGTTCCTGCAGGGCATTTCCGACAATTTCTGGCTTTCGTTGCTGTTCATCTTCCTCGTCTGCATCGGCGAGGCGGTGTTCATCGTCGGCCTGCTCGTGCCGTCGCTCCCCATCCTGCTGCTGACCGGCGGCCTGATCGCCCAGGGCAGCCTGCCCTTCTGGCCGATCTTCTTTGCCGCGGTGCTCGGCGCCATCATCGGTGACGCCATTTCCTACACGGTCGGTTACCTGCTCAAGGACAAGATCCGAACGGTCTGGCCGTTCAAGAACCACCTGAAGCTGATCGAACAGGGCGAGGTGTTCTTTGCCCGTCACGGCGGCAAGGCAATTTTCATCGGCCGCTTCATCACCGGCGTCAAAGCCGTGATCCCCGGCATCGCCGGCATGATGAGCATGTCCTACCGGCACTTCTCGGTAATCAACGTCATCTCCGCCTTCGTCTGGGCGGCCGTGCATATCCTGCCCGGTGTGCTGCTCACCGGCTGGCTCAAGTCCATCGGGCTGAGCCTCGAGATGGTGATCATCGTCGGCGCGATCGTGCTGACCGTGGCCTTCCTCGTCGTCCACTTCTGGAAGCGGATCCTCCTCGCCTTCGCCCCCTTCATGGGCGAGTTCGGCCGCTCGCTGCAGGCGCGCTGGCAGAAGCCCGAGGCCGGGCACTAGAGGAACACTCTCAAGCCCCTGTCACACGCTTCTCACGTCGGCCCGCTATGGAGGGCCGATGCTCGAGATGTTCACTGCGCTGACGACCTGGCTGGAGATGGCGCTCGAAGCCATCTCGGGCAATTTCTGGCTCAGCCTGTGGTTCATCTTCCTGATCGCCGCCACCGAGGCGGTGTTCATCCTCGGCCTGTTCATTCCCTCGACCCCGGTGCTGCTGCTGGCCGGCGGGCTGATCGCTGAGGGCAAACTGCCGTTCTGGGAGATCTATCTCGCCGCGGTGCTCGGCGCCGTGGTCGGCGATGCGATCTCCTACACGCTCGGTTTCTGGCTGAAGGATCGCATCAAGACGCTTTGGCCGTTCCGCAACCACCTGCCGCTGATCGCCCGCGGCGAAGCGTTCTTTGCCCGGCACGGCGGCAAGTCGGTGTTCATCGGGCGGTTCATCCCGGGGGTGAAGGCGGTCGTCCCCGGCATCGCCGGCATGTTCGGCATGGACTACCGGCACTTCTCCGTCATCAACGTCACCTCGGCCTTCGTCTGGGCCGCGGCGCACATCCTGCCCGGCATGCTGCTGTCGGCCTGGCTGAAATCCATGGGGCTCAGCCTCGAACTGGTGATCATCGTCGGCGCACTGGTGCTGGTCGTGCTGTTCCTGCTGCTGCACTACTGGCGGTCGATCCTGCTCGCCGCCGCGCCGAGGCGGTCGCCTCCCTCCCCCTTGAGGGGAGGGATTGAGGGAGGGGGTGGTGCGGTGACCACCGATGGCCCCCCACACCCCATCCCCTCCCCTCAAGGGGGAGGGGAGCAAGGCCGGCGCTAACCGCAGCCAGCACTAACTCCCACTTGCGCCGCGCCGGCATGAGGTCGAATATCGCCTGATGCTGCGCATCCCACGTCGGCTCGCTTCGATCCTGACGCGCCTCTTCATGGGGCTCATGCTGCTGCTCGCCGCAGGCTCGGCTTTCGCCGACGACGCCGCAGATCGTGCGGCCATCGACAAGCTGTTTGCCCAGTTGCGGGTGGCGCCCGATGCCGCGACGGCGCAGGCCATCGACGCGCAGATCTGGACCTACTGGACCACGCCGTCCGACCCGATCCTCGCCGGCCGCATGCGCGAAGTGTTGACCGCCCGCGGCATGGGCGACGCGGCCGGCGCGCTGCGCCTGCTCGACAAGCTGGTCGCCGACTACCCTGATTATGCCGAAGGCTGGAACCAGCGGGCCACGATCTACTATACGCTTGGTGACTTCGAGGCTTCGATCGCCGATTGCGAGAAGGTGCTGGCCATCGAGCCCCGCCATTTCGGCGCCCTTTCCGGCCGCGCCCTGATGTACCTGCAACTGGGCAAGCGCGCCTTGGCGCTCAAGGACATGGCCGCCGCCCTGGCGGTCCATCCGTTCCTCAATGAGCGGCGTCTGTTCCCCGAACTGGGTGAGCCGATGACGCAGATCTGACCTGCCCCCGCCGCCCTTCCGCCTGCCCGCTGCCACCCCATATGACATGCATTACCGGCGCTCAGCCGCCGCCGAACTGAAAGGCCTGTTATGTCTGACGAACTCCCCGTCGCGCACGAAGAAGCCAACGGCCGCGGCCGTTACGTGGTCTATCTCCCCGACGGCTCCGAAGCCGAAATGACCTACCAGCGCCGCGACGCCAAGACCATCATCGCCGACCATACCGGCGTGCCGCCGCAGCATCGCAATCTCGGCCTGGCGCTGAAGCTGGTGGAAACCGCCATCGCCGACGCCCGCGCCACCGGCAGCAAGATCGTACCGGTCTGTTCCTACGTCGTGGCGCAGTTCCGCCGTCACCCCGAATGGGCCGACCTGCAGGCCTGACCGCGGTGAGGCCTCGGCGAGCGCTTGCCCTACCTGCTCTAGTGGTATTTTAGCCAAATACTAACCATCCCGGTGCTTGCAGAGGAGCGCTGAGGCAACCTGTAGCCCGCTGGCGCGCTTTCCTTTCTCCTAAGGAATTGGAAACCATGCGCCGCGTGCTCGCCATCCTGGCTTTTGCCCTCGTAACCACCGCTGCCTACGCGCAGCAAACGGCGACAATGCCGGTCCCGTCACTCACCGCCGAAACGGTGAACGCCGCCAACCTCTCCACTATCCCGGCCGTCTACACGCCTCCGGCCGAACCGACCGATCCCTCTGCCGCGGTCGAGCGGCATCCTGATCCGGCCGTGGTCCGCCTGCAGGTGCTGCTCGATCGCGCCGGTGCCTCGCCCGGTGTCATCGATGGCTTCGATGGCGACAATGTTCGCAAGGCCGTGCTGGCGTTCGAGCTGATGCGCAGCCTGCCGCCGGACGGGGCGCTCGACCCCGAGGTGTTGGCGGCGCTTGAAACCGGCGATCCGGTGATCGGCGACTACGCCATCATCGCCGATGACCTCAACGCCATCGGCGAACCTATCCCCAAGGACTATGCGGAACAGGCGAAGCGCAAGTTCCTCGGCTACGCCTCGATCGAGGAGTCGCTGGCCGAGCGCTTCCATATGGATATCGACCTCTTGAAAGCTCTTAACCCCGGTGCTGGCTACACTGTCGGCGAGCCGATCTATGTTGCCGCCTACGGACCCGATCTCAAAGGCGAGGTGGTGCGCATCGAGGCCGACAAGTCGCTGCGCCAGGTCCGTGCCTACGGCGCCGACGATCGCCTGATTGCCGCCTACCCCGCCACCATCGGCTCCGAGGAGAACCCCTCTCCATCAGGCACCCACATCGTCGAGGGTGTCGCCCCGATGCCGGAATACACCTACAATCCCAAGGTCAATTTCCAGCAGGGCAAGAACACCGAGGTGCTCACTATCCCGCCCGGTCCGAACGGGCCGGTCGGCTCGATGTGGATCGACCTGAGCGAGCCAACCTTCGGTATCCACGGCACGCCGGAACCGTCGCTGATCGACAAAACCGCCTCGCATGGCTGCGTGCGCTTGACCAACTGGGACGCCGATGAACTGGCAAAGATGGTGAAGGCCGGCGTACCGGTCGCCTTCGTCGGTTAAGGCAACCGATCCGCCCCCGGAGCATTGGTCAGGCAAAAGGAGAAGGCCAATGCTGAAACAGAACGCCGATCTGACGCTCTTCTTTGAGGCCTATGCCAAGCGCAGCAACGACGCGCTGCAGGATCCCCCCATCGACGATGTCGATGGCACAACAGCAAGCTTTGCGCCCTACCTGGTCGAGTCGAGCCCGCAGGGCGTCATGGGCGGCGCCAACAATGCCGAATTCAGGAAGATGATCGGCCAGGGTTTTGCCAAATACCGCGAGGTGGGCGGCACCGCCATGCGGGTCACCGGTGTCAAGGTGACCGAGCTGGATGACGTCAACGCCATGGCGACGGTCGACTGGGAGTTCGACTACAAGCGTCGCAAGGATGGCAAGGCAGGCACCGTCGGCTTCACCAACCGCTACTTCCTCAACCTCGCCGGCGATACGCCAAAAATCTTCGCCTACATCACCCCCGACGAGCAGCAGGCGATGCAAGAGCATGGGTTGATCTGACGCCAGCGCCCATCGCTGACCTTGCCGCTCGATGGTCCCCCCAACTCGGTGTCATCCCAGCTTTCGCTGGGATGACGTCCGGTGGGTGGGGCACGAGCCTAGCTTGGCGCACATACACGATGAACCACGGCGTTCCTCAGCCGAGAAAGTCCCGCACCGCGAGCAGTTCCTCGCGGCGGATTTCGTGGCCCCCCTCGTGCCAGAACAGCGTCACCTCGGCGCCCTGTTCCTTGAAATAGGTCGAGAGCAGCTCCGCCGAATGCACCGGCGCGATCGGGTCGCGCCGGCCGGCGGTGATGATGATCCGCTTGTCCTTCAGCCCCGGCTGCGGCTTCGGCGTGAACGGGATCAGCGGGTGCATCAGCACGGCCACGTCGAACTGTTCCGGCGCCTCGAACAGTACTGAGGCAAGGATGTTTGCCCCGTTGGAGTAACCCAGCCCCAGCACCTGTTTCGCGCCGGCTTTGCTCGCGCTGACGAATCCAGCGAGCTTCTTGGTCGCCCGCGCCAGGTCCGCCATGTCGTAGCGGCCCTCGCCGACGCGCCTGAAGTAGCGCAGGGCGCCGCCTTCGGAGACGTCGCCCCGCACCCCGATGCGTCGCGCGCCGGGCTTCAGCTCGGCTGCGAGGTCGGTGAACTGATGCTCGTCGCCGCCGGTGCCGTGGAAGAGGTAGAAGGCCGGCGCATCCTCGGATGCGCCGGGAATGTCTACGTTGACGTAGCTGTCGATCGCCTCGGTCATCATGCCAGCTCCTTGTCCTCGAGCGGCTGCAGCGTCTGCTCCAGCGTAGCCCTCAGATGCTCATGCTGCTTGGGCAGCTTCAGCGTCTCACCCAGATGCGCGGTGTCCTCGTCCCGGTCGAAGCCAGGCTCGTTGGTCGCGATCTCGAACAGCACGCCACCGGGCGTACGGAAGTAGATCGCCCAGAAATAGTCCCGGTCGATCACCGGCGTCACCTGATAGCCCGTGTCGAGCAGGGCCTTGCGCACTTCGAGCTGCGCCGCCCGGTTCTCCACCGCGAAGGCGATGTGGTGCACCGAACCAGCGCCCAGATCGGCTCGGTTGGCATCGGGCAGCACCTCGATATCGATGGTGTTGGCCGGGTTGCCATCCGGCCGGATCAGCCGGTGAATGTTGCCCGAGCTCTCGGCGTTCTGGTAGCCCATGAACTTCAGGAGCTCCTCGGTGGCGCCGCCATCGCGCAGCCGCATCGAGGCCGAGTGGAAGCCGCGGATCGCATGCTCGGCATCGACGCCATTGCCGGTCCACGGCAGCCTGGTATCACCAGCATTCTCGACCAGCGCCAGCGCATCGCCTTCCGGCGCCCGGAAGCTCAGGCGCTGCTCGCCAAAGCTCTCGGAGAGTTCCAGGTCGCCGACGCGATCCGCGGCGAGCCGCTCCTGCCAGTAGCCCAGCGAGCCCTGCGGCACCGAGAACACCGTGGTGCCGACCTCGCCGACGCCCGGCCGGCCGCGGGCGATATGCGGGAACGGGAAATGCGTCATCACCGTGCCGGGCGTGCCGACTTCGTCGCCGTAATAGAGGTGATAGACGTCGGGCGCGTCGAAGTTGACGGTCTGCTTCACCCGGCGCAGGCCGAGCGTCTTGGAAAAGAAGTGGTTGTTCTCGGCCGCATCGCGCGCCATCGAGGTGACATGGTGCAGGCCCTTGATCTGAGTGATCATCGCTAACTCCTTGCGTCGGCTCTTGCCGATCCCTGCGTCGGCACTTGCCGATCGCGTTCCGGTGTCGGCTGTTGCCGATCGTTGTCTGGTGTGCCGGCCCCTTGCCGGTCGCTTCGGCAGTAGAGATAGGGCACCGGCATTCACTCGAATAGCGCACCGTCTGCGCAAGGGATTGTTTGTTTGGATCGAACAATCCTGGCTTACAGGGTGTTCACTTGACCGATCGGATCGGCCTCGGTTAAAATCTTGACTATGGAAGTCATAAATAGATCGCTCGAGCGCATCCGGCTCGAAACCCGCATCCGCATCCTCGACGTCGCCTCGGTCGTCGACATCACCCCGCACATGCGCCGCATCCGGCTGACTGGCCCGGAACTCGAGGGCTTTCAGTCCCCAGGTCACGCCGACCACGTCAAGGTTTTCCTGCCTTCCGACGGCAAGCCGCTGCTCCGCCCTGAGCGTCATCCCGATGGCCTCGTCTGGCCCGATGCCACCGCAAAGCCGTTCGTGCGCGAATACACGCCGCGCTACTTCGATGCCGAAGCGCTGACCCTCGACCTCGATTTCGTGCTGCATGGCGATGGCCCGGCCTCGGGTTGGGCGGCAGCCGCCAGGCCCGGCGACCAACTGATGATCGGCGGTCCGCGCGGCACCATCCGCGTCCCCGAGGCGTTCGACTGGTACTTCATTGCCGGCGACGAAACCGCGCTGCCGGCCATCGGCCGCCGCATCGAGGAACTGCCCGCCAACAAGGCCGCTGTCGCCATCATCGAAGTGCCCGAGGCCGCTGACCAACAGCGCTTCGAGACCAGCTCTCCGGTCGAGGTCCACTGGATCCATCGCAACGGCCGCGAAGCCGGGGCTGACAACCTCATTCTGCCCGCAGTCGCCGAGATCGGCTTCCCACCCGGCGAAGGTTTCGCTTTCGTCGCCGGTGAGGCACAGATGGCCAAGGCGCTGCGCCATCACCTTGTCGCCCGCGGTTTCAACAACGACTACATCCGCGCCGCCGGCTATTGGCTGAGGGGCGAGGCCGGAGATTGACGGGCTACTGCTTGATGGTCAACCTGCCCGGGTTGCGCAGTTGCGGCCGGGTGCTTGCTGACGGTGTATCGAGCACGCAGTTGGCCGTGGCAATCTGGTAGGCCCGCACGACGCGAACCTTGCACTCGCCATAGAGCACCGATGTGAGCGGGTAGATCGCACAACCCGCATCATCGATGTTGAACTGCAGCAGCGCCTTTTGCAGGCAATCGGACTTTGCCGCGTTGTCCTTGGGAGCGGCAAGCGCCGTGCCGGCGACAAGTGTGCCGACGCAAAAAGCGAGGCTGCGGATAAGCTGGAGTCGAGTGGGAGAGCGCATCTGGACCTCCTCCTGAAGCGCTTCAGGAAAAGTTGCAGACTTTTCCGGTTCGAAAGCGCGACCAAGTCAAAGACCTGGAGCATTTCGCCGATTCAACGAAACGGTGAGATGCTCCTGAAGCACCCCGACGCTGGCACACCCCAGCTTAACTCACGCTGAGCGCACCGTCTCCGTTCCGTTCACCTGCGGCCCTACACCAGGTCGCGGAACTTCAGCGTCTCCAGCGTCGGCCCGCTCGGCTTGTACTCGAGCCCGATCAGCCCGTCATAGCCCTGCGCCTTGAGCCATTCGAGCCGCTCAGCATAGTCCATGCGGCCGCTGCCCGGCTCGCCGCGGCCCGGCGTATCGGCGAGATGCACATGCACGACGCGATCGAGCCGGCCGGCCAGCACCTCGATTTCCTCCCCCATCACCGCCGCGTGGTAGATGTCATAGAGCAGCTTGACCTCGGGGCGGCCCACCTCATCGACGATGTCGAGCCCTTCTTCGGTCGAGGTGAGGTAGTAGCCCGGATGATCCACCCGGTCGTTGAGTGGCTCCAACGCCAGCACCACGTCCGAGCCTTCGAGGATCTTCGCGGCTTCCTTCAAGACCTTGACGATCGCCGCATGCTGCGCCGCGCGCGCCATCCCCGGCTGGTTGTCACCGGCCTGTGCGATGATCACCCTGGCGCCCAGTTGCAACGCCGCCGCCAGCGATGTGCGCACCCCCTCGAGGAACCACTGGTGCGATTCCGGATTGGTCAGCGGCGCGATCGGCTCACAGAGAATCCCTGCCAGCGTCAGGCCCGTCTCGTCGAGCGCCAGCTTGATGGTGTCGCAATTCTTGTTGGAGAAACGCCAGAACTCGACGGCGTCGAGCCCCGCGGCCCTGGCCGCGCGGACCCGGTTGGCAACGTCAGGTTCTTCGGTGGCGAACAGCCACTCGATGCAGGCGGAGTAACGCATAAGACCTCAGATAACTAAGCGGATCGGGGAAAGCTGTGAGACTCTTCCGGTTCGATGCCGCGACGAAAAACAGCGTCTGTCAGACGGTGACTTTGTGGGAGACCCGGCCCTTGTCGCCGAAGATCCTGATGTAGCGGCGGATCTCCGCCGCGTCGCCGGTAGCCTTCTCCGGATTGTCCGACAGCTTCACCGCGGGACGACCATCCGCCTCGCTCACCTTGCACACCAGCGAGATCGGCTCAAGTTGCGGGTTGGGCCACGGCGAACAGCCCGAGAAATCATTGGTGAGGTTGGTGCCCCAGCCGAAGGCCATGCGCACCCGGCCATGGAAGTGGTGATAAGCCTCTTCGATCATGTCGACGTCGAGCCCATCGGAGAAGATCAGCAGCTTGTCGCGTGGGTCGCGACCGCGCTCCTTCCACCATTTGATGATCCTCTCGCCGCCCTCGATCGCCGGTGCGCTGTCCGGCCGGAAGCCGGTCCAGTCCGCCACCCAGTCGGGCGCATGCCGGAGGAACGCGTCGGTACCGAAGGCATCGGGCAGGACGATCTTGAGATTGCCGCCATAATAGCTCTCCCAGTCCTGCAGCACTTGGTAAGGCGCCTGTTTCAGCGCCTCCTCGTTCGGCGCGATCGCCGCCAGCACCATTGGCAGCTCGTGTGCATTGGTGCCGAGCGCCTCGAGATCATTGTCCATGGCCAGCAGGACGTTCGACGTGCCGGTGAAGACTTCGAGCCCCAGCCCCTCCTTCAGTGCCTCGACACACCAGCGCTGCCACAGGAACGAGTGCCGGCGACGGGTACCGAAATCCGAGATGCGGAGCTCCGGGAGCAGCTTCAGCCGCTCCACCTTCTCCCACATCTTGGCCTTGGCCCGGGCATAGACCACGTCGAGCGCGAACGGCCCATAGGCCTTCAGCGCCGCGCGACTGCGCAGCTCGTTGATGATGGCGAGCGCCGGGATCTCCCACATCGTGGTCTCGACCCACTTGCCGTGGAAGGTCAGCTCAAACTGCCCGTCGCGCTTTTCGAGGTGGTAATCCGGCAGGCGGAAGCCCTCGAGCCAACGCAGGAACTCGGGCGAGAAGATCTGCTTCGAACCGTAAAAACTGTTACCCGCCAGCCAGATCATCTCCTTCTTGCCGAAGCGGAGCGTCCGAGCGTGGTCGAGTTGCGCGCGCAGTTCGCCCTCGTCGATGTCGTCGGCGAGACGGACCGAGGTCTTGCGGTTGATCAGCGAGAAGGTGGCGTCGACCTTGGGGTAAAGCCCCCAGATCATCTGCAGCATCAATAGCTTGTAGAAGTCCGTATCGAGCAGGCTCCTGACGATCGGATCGAGCTTCCAGGTATGGTTGTAGACCCGTCGGGCAATGTCGGTCTTCGGCATCACGCTTCCCTTCACTCGCCCGACACGTCTAGAGCGCTTTCAGGAAAAGTTGCAGACTTTTCCGGTTCGAAAGTGCGACCAGGCTAAGGACCTGGAAATGCTCTAGGCGGATCGGAGCGAAAAGAAAAGAGCACTCCATCGCCAAATGACGATGAAGCCGGTGCACTGGTACGACAGGGAACTGGCCTGCAACGCGGGGGCGCCAGGGCGGCGCCGGCTGCCGTCAGCTGCCGGAGCCGGACAGGAACTCGCTCTTGATCGTCATCCAGATGATCTTGAGATCGAGGCCCAGCGACTGGTTCTGGATATAGGCCAGGTCGTGGTCGATCCGGCTGCGGGACGATAGCGCATCCGTCGTCGGACCGCGCAGGCCGTTTGCCTGAGCCCAGCCCGACAGGCCCGGCCGCACCGCGTGCCGCAGCTCGTAATACGGCACCAGATCCTCATACAGCACGCCTGCTGCCTTCATGCCGATGGCATGCGGGCGCGGCCCGACCAGCGACATGTCGCCACGGAGCACGTTGAACAGCTGCGGCAGCTCGTCGAGGCTGCGCGAGCGCATGAAGCGCCCGAGCGGCGTGACCCCGGGATCCCCTGCCGTGACCTGCCGTACCCCAGTCGGATCGCAGGCATCTGTTCGCATGGTGCGGAACTTGTAGATGCGGAACGGCACGCCGTTGCGGCCGTGACGCCATTGCCGGAAAAAGATCGGCCCGGGGCTGGAAAGCTTGATGGCAATCGCCAGCATCAGCAGCGTCGGCGCCAGCGCGAGCAGCGCACCTGCCGAAAGCACGATGTCGAGGGTTCGCTTGAGGACATCCTGCACGGTCGCCCGTCGCGGCCTCGCCGCGATCACAGGGGCTCCGTTCTTCAATGCCAGCGGCAGGCCGTGTTGCGGTACCCGCCTGGTCAGCGTGCGATCGATCGGGACCACATCCCCGATCTCGGACGAAAGAAAAACACGCAAGTTATGCTCCGTCGCCTAGCCCAAAGCACTCGGCTGCATCCGCCAAGCGACTACATCCTCTCCCGCCCTCGGGAACGCGGCGCTCAGCCGGTAGCTCGGCCGAACTTCAAATCGACGGTACGCCACCGCAATGGCACTACCGCTCATAAGCGCCGTCAGCGTGTGGCCCGCTGCCGGCACTACACACACCAATCCCTGCCTCACCCTGCGATGAGACCTGGATCCTGCCATCGGGTTAGGCAGATAGCCGGCGCCTCAGTTGGCGCTGGCCAGCTCCGGCACCGGGATCGCCGCCGTCGTAATAATCTGGCAATCCTTGATCGTGGCACTGATCTCGAGGATCTGGGCCTGCTGAACCCCATCGGTCGAAAGCTGTGCCGCCGTTTCAATCGCGATCGGAAGCTCGGTCTGTTCTACCAGACAAGTTTCTTCGTCCTGGTAGAGCTCAACCAGAGCTGCCACCAGTTCAGCGATCGTCTCGTTAGCGGCTTCCGAGGGGGCACCGATGCCCTTGAGGAAACCGTCCACTGCGGCAATACACTGGCCCCAGCGGTCCTTGTCGCCGTCATACTCTTCGCCCACCACCGGTGCGCAAATACTCATGACGCCGGGAATGTCAGTCGGAGCGCTTTGGGCCAGAACGGCCGGGCTCCACATGGCAGCCATGAAAGAAACCGCTGCCAGAGTTCCGTACGCAAGTTTAAGATGAGGCATCATACCCTCCTCCTCTTTGTAACACATTTTTAACACTAAGCGTCTGCTGGGTCGAAAGTCAACGCGCCGCAACGACTTCCCCGATCACGTTATAGGCAGAACCGCGAAAATGGTTACCGGTGGAACTTCTTTATTACACGTCGCCAAACAACAACCGGCGGTGTTGCGGGCCGCTGCTTGCGGGCGGCGGGCGCCGGCCGGCAGCGGGTGGCGACGCCCTCATAATCCCTGTTTCCATCTTTCGCCAACACCGTTGCGATGCTGATATGCCCGGCATCAACAGGGAGGACTTCATGCAACGTGTATTGGTCACCGGCGCGGCCAAGGGCATCGGACGCGCCGTCGCCGAGGCCTTCGCGGCCGAGGGCGCCAAGCTGGTGCTGATGGATGTCGATGCCGCCGGACTGGAAGACGTCGCGGCGGCGCTCAACGGTAAGGCCGCAGCCACCGCGATCTGCGTCGGCTCGGTCGCCAGCCTCGCCGACTGCACCCGTGCCGCAGCCATGGCGCAACAGAGCTTCGGCGGCCTCGACGTGCTGAGCCACAATGCCGGCATCCAGACCTATGGCACCGTCGAGACCACCGATGAAGCGTTGTGGGACCGCACCCTCGACGTCAACCTCAAGGGCGCCTTCCTCATCTCGAAGGCCTCGATGGCCATGCTGCGCGCTTCCAAAGGCAGCGTCGTCCACATCTCCTCGGTGCAGGGTATGGCCTCGCAGGCCGGCGTCACCGCCTACTCGGTGTCCAAGCACGGCCTCATCGGTCTCGTCCGCTCGATGGCCGTCGATTACGCGCCATATGGGGTGCGCGTGAACGGCATCGCTCCGGGCTCGGTCGATACCCCGTTGCTCCGCAACGCTGTCGACGCCGCGCCCGACCCCGCCGCGGTCTATGCCGAGATCGACGCCATGCATCCGCTCGGCCGCATGGCCCACCCTTCCGAGGTCGCCAGCGCTGTACTGTTCCTCGCCTCCAATAACGCGTCCTTCATCACCGGCGAGGTCCTGCGGGTCGATGGCGGCATGCGCGCCAGACTGGGTGGATCACCCAAGACCGAGTGAGAGCAGGTGGGGGCGGGACTCTCGTCTGCTTTCGAGAGCTTGCACTGCTCCCACGCCATCCCGCTGCTTCGTTCGCTCGTCCAATTGACTCCCTGCTGCCAATCAGTCCCCCTTCTTTCACAATCGAGCGGGACAACCCCGCCGCTGAGGAGCCATTCAATTGAAGATTACTGCCATCAAGCCCTACGCCGTCTGGGTGGGGATCCGTAACCAGCTGGTCGTCAAGATCGAGACCGACGAGGGCATTTTCGGCTGGGGCGAAAGCGGCCTGTCGGGCCGCGAGAAGGCGGTGGTCGGCGCCATCGAGCACTATGCCGAAATCCTCATCGGCATGGACCCGTTCAAGATCGGCCACATCTGGCAGTTGCTCTATCGCAGCCAATACTTCGAAGGCGGTCGCGTGCTGCAGGCGGCGATCTCGGCCATCGACATCGCGCTCTACGACATCAAGGGCAAGGCGCTCGGCGTGCCGGTCTACGAGCTGCTCGGTGGCAAGCAGCGCGACAAGATCCCGACCTTCGCCACCACCTCGGGCGAACCCGGTCCTGAAATGATCGAGCAGGCCAAAATGCTGATCGCCCATGGCTGGAATGCCATGCGGCTATCGCCCTCCGGCCATGGCGAGGCGATCTACGAGCCGCGCGAGCATATCGGCAAGACCGCCAAGTGGATGGTCAAGGCGCGCGAAGAGCTCGGCGAGGACGTCATCCTCGGCATCGACTTCCATCACCGCCTGTCGGTGGCCGAGGCGGCGAGCTTCTGCCAGAAGATGCCGTCCGGCACGCTCGACTTCCTCGAGGAGCCGATCCGCGACGAAACCCCCGAAGCCTACGAGTCGCTGCGCACCCTTACCGACGTGCCCTTCGCCATCGGCGAGGAGTTTGCCTCGAAGTGGCAGTTCCTGCCCTACATCGAACGCGGCATCCATCAGTTCAACCGTATCGACGTGTGCAATGTCGGCGGCCTCACCGAGTCGATGAAGGTCGCCGGCTGGAGCGAGGCGCACTATGTGGACATGATGCCGCACAATCCGCTCGGCCCGATCTGCACGGCGGCCACCGTTCACTTCTCGGCCGCGGTGCCGAACTTCTCCTGGCTCGAGACGCGTTCCAGCCCGGCGGAACATCTCGGCTTCGACAATACCGAGTTTTTCCCCGTGCAGCCGCGCCTGGAAGGCGCGCACTACCCGGTCAGCGACGCACCCGGCCTCGGGATCGAGGTCAATGAGGAGCTGATCAAAAAGCAGAGCTTCAAGTTCTGGCAGGCACCCATGCTGCACCGCCGCGATGGCTCTGTGACCAATTGGTAGTGCTTTGACGGGTTGACGCCCCGCCGCGCCACCCCACTTAGTATTTGTGGACGCAGGAATCGAAGCTCAGCCCGTACTTCGGGCTGGGCGGCGTTGCTTCGGCGTCAATTTGGGTTGCGGCGAGGGCTTAGAATTGGCTGACTTCTTTGAACCCGCGGGACGCGGCGTGCAACATGCCAGCCTGCGCGCCGCCAATCGCCGCGCCGTGCTCACCACCATCACCTTCAGCCCCGGCATTTCGAACGCCGAGGTGTCGCGCCGCACCGGCCTCGCGCCGCAGACGGCGTCGGCCATCGTCACCGAGCTCGAGGACGACGGCCTCATCACGCGTGGCGACGTGCTGCGCGGCCGCCGCGGCCAGCCGGCAACGCCGCTCTATCTCGACTATGGCGGCGCCTATGGCATCGGCTGCGAGATTTCCTGGCGCCATCTCGACATCACCCTGATCAACCTCGGCAGCGAGGATCTCGGTCGCTATCGCCGCGATTTTGCTTATCCCGATGCCACGACCATCCTCGCCGAGGCGGCCGAGGCCATCGCTGGGCTCATTGCCCGGCTTACTCCAGCCCAACAGCAACGCGTTGCCGGTATCGGCCTCGCGACACCCAGCAATCTCGGCAGCCTGATCGGCAATGTCGACCCGCCGCCCGGCCAGTTGGAGGCGTGGCGCGCCCTCGACCTGCGCAGTGGGCTCGAAGCGGCGACGGGCCTCGCCACCACCTGGTTCAACGACGGCAACTGCGCATGCTTCGCCGAAATGGTGATGTCGCCGCCGCCGCGCCCAGCCAACCTGGTGCACCTGTTCGTTTCGACCTATCTCGGGGCCGGCATCACCGCCGAACATACGCTGTGGGAAGGGCCGACCGGCAATTCCGCCAACCTCGGATCCATGCTGGTCAACGGCCATGACGGCCACCGCAGCTTCGGCCACGACATCGCCTCGACAACGGCCCTCGGCCGACGCCTGGCCGAGGCAGGCATCGAACTGCCGGTCGGCAACCCCTCGGATTGGCCGTGGGCAGATTGGGAAGCGCACATCGCCCCCTGGGTCGAGGCATCAGGCAGCGCCCTCGCCGAGATCATCGTCAATACCGGCGCAGTGCTGGAGATCGATCACGCCATTATCGACAGCACCGCGCCGCAGCCGATCACCGAGCGGCTGGTCGCAGCGACGGAGCAGGCGCTGGGTGAACTGGTGGTCATCGGCGCCCGGCGCCCCCGCCTCGTCGCCGGCACGTTGGGCGCCCGCGCCACGCCACTCGGCGCCGCCCAGCTGACCATGTTCCGCAAGCATTTTTCGCGGGACTTGAGCGATATGCTGGCGGCTGGGGGTGGAGACTAACTGACCCTACGGCCGGTGCGCCTAAATCCGCGCCAGCTCGCGCAGCATCCCGGTCACCCGCTCGAACCGCCGCTGCTGCCGCGCGATCCGTTCCGCCCGATCCGCTCTCGGCAGATAGGCCTTGCCCCGCGCTGCCACTCCAACCGTCAGCCCCAGCGCCTTCGCCGCGGCGCGATAGGCGCCGAGGCTCGCGGCCAGTACCGGATATTGCGGCACCGTGACCTCGCGCCCCAGCACGTCAGCCATGATCTGCGGCCAAATCGCGCTCTGCGCGCCACCGCCCACCAGGTAGACCGGCCCCGCCGCGCCCATGGCCCGCACGTTGGCGGCGATGGCAAACGCCACGCCTTCGAGCGCTGCATAATAGAGCGTCGCAGCGCTGTCGCTGGCCGCGACATTGACGAACCCGGCCCTCAGCTCGAGGTCGACGAACGGGGTGCGCTCGCCGTTGAGATAGGGCAGGAACAGCG
Organism: Devosia sp. GW821-FHT12F11; assembly: GCF_058806655.1. Taxonomy (NCBI): domain Bacteria; kingdom Pseudomonadati; phylum Pseudomonadota; class Alphaproteobacteria; order Hyphomicrobiales; family Devosiaceae; genus Devosia; species Devosia sp. GW821-FHT12F11. The sequence continues at coordinate 123,425 of NZ_JBXAPX010000006.1, read as the reverse complement.
CGCCACCCGGCGCGACATCGGCTTCGCCCGCCAACTCCTCGGCCTTGTTGAGGGTCAGCCCCAGCGTGTCGCGCGCCCACTGCGCCGCCGCACCAGCCGAGAAGATCGGCGCCACCTCGATCAGCCCGCCATGCAGCGGATGCGACAGCCGGTAATAGGGCCGCGGCGTCCGTTCCGTCACCGCGGTGACGCCGGCCACCCAACCGCTGGTGCCCAGGTAGATGCTGACCTCGTCCGGCCGCTCCGCTCCGCTGCCGATGGTGGTGGCCGCGGCATCGCCGCAACCGTTGATCACCGGGATGCCGGCGGGCAGCCCCAGGGCTATCGCGGCCTCGGCCGTGAGCCCGCCCAGCACCGTCTCGGCCGCAAGGATCGGCGGCAGCAGCCCACGATCGACGTCGAGCAATTCGACCAGCGCCTCCGACCAGTCGCGCGTCCCGATGTCCATCAGCCCGGTGGTGCTGGCGCAGCTCGGATCGGTGGCCGCGACGCCGGTAAGCCGCAGCGCCAGAAAATCCTTCGAGCCCGGCAGCACCCACTCGGCTCCCTTCGGCCCAAGCGCCAGCAGCTTGAAAGCCGTCATCAGCGGTCGCGGCGCGTTGCCGAGGATGGCGGTTGCATCGGCCGCCTCGAGCCCTGCCACTACCGCCTCGAACGCTTCCGTGCCGATCGGATCGGAGTAGAGCGCTGCATCTCGCACCGGCTGGCCGACCGCATCGACGGCGATCAGGTTCTCCATCATCCCGGTCAGCGAGAGGGCGGCGACGCCGTCGAGCGGCAGCCTGCTCACCGCCTCGACCGCGGCGCGCCACCAGTCCTCCGGCGCCCGCCGATGCGGCGCGCTCTGCTCGGGGTAGCCGGCATCGGTGGTGGCGATCACTGCGCCATCATCGGCGAACACCGTCGCCTTCAGCGCCGAGCTGCCGCAATCCAGCACGAGGATACTCACTTCGACCGCCCCACCCGGCGCAGCAGCACGGCGACGAGAATGATCACGCCGGTCATGATCTTCTGCACGAACGGCTCGACCCCGACGATGGTCATGCCGTTGACCATCACCCCGGTGATCGCCACGCCCAGGAGCGTTCCCGCCACCGTCGGCGCCCCGGTCGGCGACGCGGTGGTGCCGATGAACACCGCCGCATAGGCCGGCAGCAGCAGCGGCTCTCCCATGGTGTGCTGCACACTGCCCAGCCGCGAGGCCAGCAGCAACCCGGCCAGCGCCGAGAGGCCGCCGGCAATGGCGAAGGTCACGATCACGTCGCGGATGATCGGCAAGCCGGCGAGTCGCGCCGCCTGGGCATTACCGCCGATCGCCCTGAGCCGCCGCCCGAACTCGGTCTGCGTCAGGACGAACGCGGCGATGCCCAGCACCGCGACGATCCAGAAGCCCAGGACCGGAATGCCGAACAGGTCGCCGCGCGCCAGGCTCTTGAAGCCGTCGGGTACCGACTGGAACAGGCTCTGCCCGCCACTCAGCCCGAAGGCGAAGCCGGAAAGGATGGTGCCGAGCGCCAGCGTTGCGACGAAGGACGGAATGCCGAACCGCGCCACCAGCACCCCATTGGCCGCGCCGCCGACGATGCCTACCAGCAGCGCCGCCGGCACCGCCAGCCACACGTCATAGCCCTGCCCGAACAACACGAAGCAGATCACCGCCGCCAGCGACGCCGAGAACCCGACCGACAGGTCGAACTCCGAAATGGTCATCACCAGCGTCGCGGCCGTCGCGACGATCGCCAGCGTCGCCATCTGCTGGACGAGGTTGAACACATTGGCCGGCGAAGCGAAGGCCGCCGGCGCCGCGATCGAGAAGCCGATGCAGAGCAGCACGAAGGCGATCAGTGTGCCGAAACGATTGAGATTGGTGCGGGTCACGCCGCCTCCCGAGACTGCGCGGCAGCCGACAGCGCTTCGGCGCTCGCCTCCGCGCGGGTGAAAATTCTGACGATGCCGCCCTGCCGGAACACCGCGATGCGGTCGCCCAGCTCCAGCGCTTCGTCACGATCCGAGGTCGAGACCAGCACGGCGTTGCCGTCGGCGGCGATGGCCCGGATGATGTCCTTGATCGTCGCCTTGGCCATCACGTCGACGCCCTCGGTCGGCTCATCGAGCAGCATCACCCGCGAGTGCCGGTTGGCCCAGCGCGAGAAGATCAGCTTCTGCTGGTTGCCGCCCGACAGCGTCCGCGCCAGCTGCCGTGGGTCGCGATAGCTGAGCGACACCCGTTCCGCGGCGACGAGGAACTCGTCGCGCTCAGCCCTGGTGTCAGGGACCGGCAGCCCGCTCATCCGGCGATAGCCCGAAAGCAGCGGCAGCGTCTTGTTGAACACCAGGTCTTCGCTGAGGAACAACCCGCTGCGATGCCGGTCTGCCGGCACGCACGAAACCCCTTGCGCAATCGCCTGCCGCGGCGAGCGCGGCGCATAATCGGCGCCGGCGAGCCGCATCCTGCCGGCCCAAGGGATCGCCCCCCAGATCGCGTTGAGCAGGCTCGATCGTCCCGAACCGGCCAGCCCGTAAAGCGCAAGCACTTCCCCGGCATGCACATCAAGCTGCGCCGGCCGGGTCAGGTCGCCCGCCGTCACCCCATCGATCTCGATGACCTTGGGGGCACTGGTATCGGTCTCCCGGGTCGAGCGCTCCGAAGCGCTGCCGCCCATCGCCGCGATCATCGCCTCGGGCTTCACTTCGCCCTCGGCGAAATGCGCCACGATCCGCCCGTCGCGGATCACCACGGCGCGGCCGCAGAAATCGGCGATTTCGTCGAGCCGGTGGCTGACCAGGATGATCGAGGTGCCGCGCTGCCGCGTCCGCCGCAGCACTTCGTAGAACCGCTCGGCATCCTCCGCCGGCAGGGCGGCGGTCGGCTCGTCGAGGATCAGCAGCCGGCCCTTGTCGGCCACCGCACGCAGCAGCCGCACGAATTGCCGCTCGGCCGGCGGCAGGAACATCACCGGCACGTCGAGATCGAGTTCCGGCGCGATCTCGGCCGCCACTTCGGCAATCGCCGCGCGCATCGCCTTGCGGTCGATCCGTCCGAAGCGTCGCGGATAGGCGCGGCCGAGATAGCAGTTTTCGACCGTATCGAAGCCCGGCACCAGCGGCGCATCCTGGTGGATCACCCGGATCCCTGCCGCATAGGCATCATGCGCCGAATGAAACTGCACCGGCGCGCCGTCGATACGGATCTCTCCGGCATCGGGCCGGTCGGCGCCGGCGATGATCTTGATCAGCGTCGATTTGCCGGCGCCGTTCGGCCCGACGAGCCCGAGCACCTCGCCCTCGGAAAGGGCGAGGCTCACGTCCTCGAGCGCATGCGTCGCGCCGAAGCGCCGGCTGATCCCGGAAAGGTCCAGCAACGTCAGGGACAGGTGACGCCGAGGCTCTCGCGGGTGATCAGTTCCACCGGCGCGTAGAGTTCGTCGGCCTTGGCGCTGCCGCCGGCGAGAATGGTGTTGAGCTCACCGGCTGCAATATTGGCCATCTCGCCAAAACCCTGGCGCACGGTGCCGACATAGGCGCCGCAGGCCTTGATCAGGTCGATCGCCTGCGGGTTGCCGTCGATGCCGGCGATGACAATGCCCTTGCGGCCCGCTGCCTCGATGGCGAGGTTGGCGCCGATCCCCGGCTCGTCCCAGGCTGCCCACACCGCGTCTATGGCGCCGTCGCCCGGGTTGGCGAGCAGCATCGCATCCATGGCGGCGCGGCTGTCATCCACCTGGCCGGGCACCGCCACGTAGTGGTCGGCCACCTGCTTGATCTCCGGGTTGGCCTTCAGCGCCGCGTCGAGCGCCAGCTCGCGCTGATGCACGCCGGGGTGCGCCGAATAGAAGAAGCGCACGATGTTGCCCTTGTTGCCGATCTGGTCGAACAGGAACTTGGTCATCGTCTCGCCGAGCACATAATTGTCGGAGGTGACGTTCAGCACGCTCGAAGCGTTCTTGGCACCGTCGATGGTGATGACAGGCACGCCCGCCGCCTTGGCCTTGTCGACCTGATCCTGAATCTGCGCCGGATCGACCGACACCAGCACGATGGCGTTGGCGCCGCTGGTGGTCGCATCCTCGACGCGGCTGGCAAAGGCCGCCATGTCGCCGGCAGTGTCGACCACGTCGACAGTCCACTGATATTCGGCTGCCTTGGCCTTGAACGCCTCGATCATCTCGCCGGTCGCGATCGCCGCAAGGAATGGGGTGATCACCGACACCTTCTCGCCGGCGGCCAGAGCCCCCGAGGAGACGCCGAGCGCCAGGATGGACGCGAGCCCGAGGGCTGCGATGGATTTGTGCATGGGATTGTCCTCCGAGAATTCCGCGCGAACATATCGGCGCCGCTTGAGGCCGCAAAGCCCTTCCAACGGCGAATCCGTCAGCTGAGCCCGTAGCTGTCGAACTGCCGCCAGGTCTCGGTGAGCTCGATCACCTGCCGGCTGGCCCGCGCCTCGTCGATCTTGATCGCCGTCATCCCCGCCACCAGCCCGTCGACGATGGAAACCGGCAGCGGCGCCCCATCGGTCAGGTGGGCGAAGATATCGGCCACCATCTGCTCGTCGGCGCCGTAATGCACCGAGCTGCCCTTGGTCTCGTAGCGCTTGTCGACCATCCGCTCGCCGGTCCGCGCATCGTGCACGCGGTAGAAGTTGCGCACGAAATCGCCCTCGGCCATGCCATGCGTGCCGATGACGGTGAAATGCCGGTATTCGTCGGGCACGTTCAGGTTGGTGTGAAAGCAGAGGTTCTCACCGCCGGAATACTCCACCAGCGCCGTCTGGTAGTCGATAATGTCGCCATCGCCGTCCCACACCCGGCTATCGCTCTCCCAGCCACCGGGCTTGCGGAAGTACACGTCGAGATCGTTGATCCCGGCCTTGGTCGGCATGTTCTCGGGCACGAAGGTCTTTCGCCCGCCGAAGCTCGCCACCCGTACCGGCCGGTTACCGACCAACCCCTGGTAGAGGTCGATGTCGTGGCAGCACTTTTCGAGAATGAAGCCGCCCGAATAGCCGCTGCGCCGGCGCCAGTCGCGCATGAAGAAGGCCCCGTGATAGGGCGCGATGTGCTCGCTCGCTTCGATCGAAGTGATCTTGCCGAGTGCGCCGGAGCGATAGCTCTGGACCAGGTCGCGATAGAGCGGCGCGTAGCGCAGCACCAGCCCGATCATCACGCTGTCCGCGCCACCGCTCTGTCTCAGGAGTTCGAGCAGCGCATACGTGTCTTCCTCGGTGGTCACCACCGGCTTTTCGGTGAACACATTGAGCCCGGCCTCGAGCCCGATCCGGATGTGGTCGAGGTGCATGTGGTTGGGTGAGCCGACCATCAGGAGGTCGAGCTTTTGGGCCCTGAGCAGCGCCTCGGGTGTTTCGTAGGCGGGACCCGCATCGATCCCCGCCCCGGTCAGTTCCGGCATCCCGTATGGCGTCGGATCGACATAGCCGCAAAGTTGCGCGCCCGGCACCTGCTGCACGGCGATCCGCGCCAGGTACCCTACCCGGGCGCCAAGCCCGACAATTCCGATCTTCACGTCAAACGTCTCCTCCAGGCGGCGTGCAAACTAGGCAATCGCTGCGCCGTTGAGAAGTCATCTGAAGCCCCGCGATGCGGCTGAGCCCATTCGACGCAGCGATCAGCGCTCGCGATGCGCTATCCTGGCGTTTCCCGCTGCCCTTCCGGTGCGCCGCAGCGGCAAAATCATGCCCTTACGCAAGCAACGTTCCATATAGCGGAACGCAAATCAGCGACCCAACATTAATTTGCTGCTCGTTTTGGGGCTGAAACGGGAAGCTACTTGCCATACGCACATATCCTATGCAGACTATCGGCATGCAAAAAGAGTTTGCATTCCACATTATGGGATATGCCGGCAGCACGAAGCGCGGTGCACTGCCGACTGCACAGGGGGACAGATGTGGAGGCGCCGCGCGACGCACAGATTTTCAGGGACAATCGGAAGGGACGATTCAACATGCAGTCTAAGGGAAAGTTCGGCCAGCGCCTCGGCGCCATTGCCGCGGCTGCGATCATGCTGGCAGCCTTTGGCGGCGCCGAAGCCATGGCGGCCTCGCCGCGCGCCGCAGAGAACAAGGTGGTGCTGATCGCCCGCCAGGATCCGGGCACGCTCGACTACGTCACCAGCGGCCTCACGGCACTGCGCCTGTGGATTCCGGCCAACGTCGTCGAGCCGCTGGTCTATTTCAACAAGGACGGCTCGGTTGAGCCCGGCGTCGCCGAGTCCTGGACCATTTCCGACGACAAGCTGACCTACGAGTTCAAGATCCGTAAGACCAACTTCTCCGACGGCACCCCGGTGACCGTCGAAGACGTGATCTACTCGCTCAACACGATGAAGGCCTCGCCGGTCGTCAACAACTCGTCGGCCTACAATGCCGTCAGCTCAATCGAGAAGGTCGATGATCAGACCGTCAAGGTGACGCTGTCGCAGCCGAGCCAGAACTTCTGGCGTGGCATGGGCTCGGTCGCCGGGCTGATCCAGCCTGAGCACGCCGCCGGCAGCATCGCCACCAACCCGATCGGCACCGGCCCCTACGTGCTGAAGTCCTACACCACCAACTCGACCTTCGAGTTCGAGGCCAACCCCAACTACTGGGGCACCAAGCCGACCATTACTGCCGCCACCGTGCGCATCGTGACCGACGGCACTGCCGGCCTCAACGCATTGGAAGCCGGTGAAGTCGACGCCGTTCCGGTGATCACCATCGACCTGTGGGAACAGCTGACCAAGCGTGAGCTCGACAAGAAGTTCACCCTCGTCACCTATCCGCAGATCGGCGAGCCGACCTACGCGGTGTTCAACCAGAAGCTCGATCCGGCGCTGCGCCAGGCGCTCGCCGCGACGCTTGACCGGCAGTCCTACAACGACGCCTTCGGCGCCTCGTGGGGGGCCGAGAACACCTGTACCTTCGCGCTGCCCAACCAGCCCTGGTACTCGCCGGAAAGCCCCGAGACCTGCCCCTACCCGTTCGACTATGAAGGTGCGATGGCCAAGGCGCCGGAATTCGCCTCGACCCCGCTGGAATATGCCTCGCTGAGCGACGTGCCTGACCTGTCGCTGCCGGCCGATATCATGATCCCGGCCATGCAGGGCGCCGGCTTCAACGTCACCCGCAACGCCATCGACCTGGCGCGCTACAGCCAGCTGATCTTCCAGGGCCGTCCGCCGCAGTTCGACATCACCGTGATGTCGGGCGACGCCGAGCCGACCCAGTGGGCCTGCCCCAGCCCGGACAAGGCCGGCTGGAGCACCTACTGCAGCGCCGAATACACCCAGGCGCTGAGCGACGCCGACAAGGCCACCACGGATGAGGACTACCTCGCCAAGATGAAGGAAGCGGCGGACATCCTGCGCAAGGACGCCGTCATCGTGCCGCTGATCGCCAAGAAGGGCGTCGGCCTGTTCGACGGCGAGCTCAAGGGCTTCCTCGAGCCGCGCGTCCTCGTCGCGATCGAGATCGGCAAGCTGCACTGGTAAGTGCTGACTATTGAACCCGCGGGCCGTCGGCGTAACGCTGGCGGCCTCGACTGTGACTAAGCACGGAGTCATTCCCGCGAAAGCGGGAACCTCTGTTTCGGTACGCGCAGCAAACGGAGATCCCCGCTTTCGCGGGGATGACCCGGTGGGTGGGCCAGTCCGAGACAGACGACTCCAAGGAAGGAAGTTGAGCTGAATGGCAATCTACGCGCTGCGCAAACTTGCGTTTTTTCTGGGCGCCGTGTTCGTTGCCTCGCTCGCCATCTTCATTCTCATTCGCGCCGCCGGCGGCAATGTCGCCGCCATCGTCCTCGGCAAGGACGCCACCGCCGAGGCGATCAACGCCCTGGCGCATGCCTACGGCCTCGATCAGCCGCTGCCGGTCCAGTACTTCAACTGGATCACCAACATGCTGCAGGGCGATCTCGGCCAGTCCTTCCGCACCAAGGAAAGCGTCGCCGACCTGGTCACCGCGCGCCTCTCCGTTTCCGTACCGCTGGCTCTCTCCGGCCTGCTGCTCGGCCTCATCATCGCCATTCCGGTCGGCACCTACGCGGCGCGCAATGTCGGCAAGCCCTCGGGCGCCGTGCTGGCGCTGATCAGCCAGATCGGCATTGCCGTGCCGGTGTTCTGGGCCGGCATTCTGCTCTCGGTGCTGTTCGGGGTGAAGCTCGGCTGGCTCCCCACCGGCGGCTGGGTCGATTGGCGCGAGAGCCCGATCGGCGCCATCCGTTCGCTGGTGTTGCCGGTGCTGTCGCTGGGCCTGATCATGGCCGCGGTGCTGATCCGCTATGTCCGCTCCGCCGTGCTCGACGTGATGAACCAGGATTATGTGCGCACCGCCCGCGCCGTCGGCATGACCCGCACCCAGGCGCTGCTCAGCGTGGGCCTGCGCAACGCGGCGCTCCCCATCGTCACCATTGTCGGCCTGCAGATCGCCGAGCTGATCGGCGGCACCGTGATCATCGAGATGGTGTTCTCGCTGCCGGGATTGAGCCGCATGATCCTCGCCAACGTCGCGGCGCGCGAAGTGATCGTGGTGCAGTCGACCGTCATGCTGATCATCATCTTCGTCATTTTCGTCAACTTCGTCGTCGACCTGCTCTACGGCGTGCTCGATCCACGCGTCCGGAACGCGGCGTGAGCGGGAGGCAGCAGCATGAACACCACCACCACTAACACCGCTGCCCCAGCAGTCGCCCCGCGCCGCCGTCGCCGCCTCGAGCTCAATGCCTCGCTGGTCGTCGGCGTGGTGCTGACCATCGGCTTCCTGGTCGTCGCCATCGTTTCGTTCTTCTGGCTGCCTTCGAACCCGAACATTCCCAACATCAAGAACCGCATGCTGCCGCCCGGCACCGTCGACCATTGGCTGGGCACCGACGGGCTCGGCCGCGATATCATCGCGCAGCTGATGGTCGGGGCGCGCACCTCGATCCTGGTTGGCGCCGGCGGCGCCACCATCAGCCTGATCCTCGGCACCATCGCCGGGCTGGTCGCCGCCGCCTATGGCAAGATCGCCGACGAAACCATCTCGCGCGGCGCCGATATCATGCTGTCGATCCCCGGCATGGTTACCGCCCTGGTGCTCGCCGCCACCATGGGCTCGGGCGCGCTCACCACCATCTTCGCGCTCACCGCCTTCTTCACCCCCTCCTTCACCCGCGTCATCCGCTCGGCCGCGATGAGCGTGCTGCAGGAGGATTTCATCACCTCCGCCAAGCTCTATGGCCGCGGCAAGCTGTTCATCCTGGCGCGCCACGTCATCCCCAATATTGCCGGTGTAATGATCGTCCAGTTCACCCTCTATTTCGCCGCCGGCATCCTCACCGAGGCAGGCCTCTCCTATCTCGGTGTCGGCGTCACCCGGCCATCGATCTCGTGGGGCATGATGCTCAACGAAGCGCAGCAGACCGTCGGCATTTCCTCGCCGCTCGCCATGTGGCCGGGCCTTGCCATCGTCACCGTGGTGCTCGGCCTGAACCTCCTCGGCGACGGGCTGCGCGACGTGCTCGATCCCAAGCTGAAGCGGAGGAGCTGATGACCTCCGGTAAACCGCACGCCATCGAAGTCAAAAACCTCGTCGTCTCCAACGGTGACGTCACCGCCGTGCGCGGCGTCTCCTTCGCCATCCCGCAGGGCGGCCGCATGGGGCTGGTCGGGGAATCGGGCTCCGGCAAGTCGATGACCGCGCTGGCGCTGATGGGCCTCCTCCCGATGGGCTGGAGCACCCATGGCAATATCCTCCATGACGGCGTCGACCTCGTCACCCAGTCGGACAAGGCGCTGTCGAGCCGCCGCGGCCGCACCCTCTCCATGGTGTTCCAGGACCCGCTGTCGTCGCTCAACCCGGTTCGCCGCGTCGGCGACCAGATCAGCTCGGTCATCCGCCGCCATACCGGCGCCGACAAGAAAACCGCCGAAGCGCAGACCATCGAGCTGATCAAGCAGATGAACCTGCCGCGCCCCGAGCAGCTGGTCCGCGCCTATCCGCATGAGATCTCCGGCGGGCAGCGCCAGCGCATCATGATCGCCATGGCGCTCGCATGCTACCCGCAGCTGATCATCGCCGACGAGCCGACCACCGCGCTCGACGTCACCGTGCAGAAGCAGGTGCTGCGCCTGCTCAACGGCGCCGTCCGCGATCGCGGCTCGGCGCTGCTGATGATCACCCACGACCTGCCGATCATCGCCGCCATGTGCGACACCGTCGCCGTCATGTATGCCGGTCGCATCGTCGAGATCGGCCCGGTGCAGGAAGTGTTCCGCAACCCCAGGCACCACTACACGCGCGGCCTGCTCGACAGCCAGCCGACCATGGACAATATCGCGCTCGACGGCTCGTCGCGCCTCGTCTCGATCCCCGGCATGGTGCCGCCGCTGCACAGCCTGCCCACCGGCTGCGCCTTCAACCCGCGCTGCCCTGCCGCCACCGACAAGTGCCGCGAGATCATGCCGGAGCTGGGCAGCGACGGCGTCAGCGCCGCCTGCTGGCACCCGATCAGCCTCGCCGGCGAGGTGGCCGCGCAATGAGTGCCGTGACCCCTTTCCCCGCCGATGCGCGGCCGCTGCTCGAAGTCCGGCAGCTGAGCCAGGTCTACAACCTCAACCGGCAGAAACTGTTCGCGCCGCGCCCCAAACTGAAGGTGCTCGACAGCATCGATTTCTCCGTCCGCCCTGGCGAGGCGGTCGGCCTCGTCGGCGAATCCGGTTCGGGCAAGACCACCCTCACCCGCATGCTCACCGGCGTCGAACGCCCGGGCGAAGGCCAGGTGCTCTACGACGGCGTCGACGTCTGGACCGGCGGTGAAGCGCACCGCAAGCTGTTCCGCCGCTCGGTGCAGGTGGTGCTGCAGAACCCGCGCTCCTCGCTCGATCCGCGCATGCGCGTCGGCACCTCGCTGCTCGAGCCGCTGCGTAGCCTCAGGATCGAAGGCGACCACGCCGCCCGTGTGCTCGAAGTGCTCGACCAGGTCGGGCTCGACAAGAATGCGCTTGAGCGCTTCCCGCATGAGTTCTCCGGCGGCCAGCTGCAGCGCATCGCCATCGCCCGCGCCCTGATGCCGGGGCCGAAAGTGCTGATCGCCGACGAGCCGGTCTCCGCGCTCGACGTGTCGATCCAGGCCCAGGTGCTGAACCTGCTGAAGGATCTGGTGCGCGATCTCGGCCTCGGCCTTGTCTTCATCGCCCACGACCTCTCGGTGGTCGCCTACACCACCAGCCGCGTCTCGGTGATGTCCGCGGGCAAGATCGTCGAGGTTGGCAAACCCCTCGACCTGTTCAGCCACCCCAAGGCCGAGGCCACCAAGAACCTCGTCGGCGCCGTGCTCAGCGTCGAAAGCGGCCTTGCCGGAAACGCACTCGCATGACCACTCCAGCTGTCGCCATCACCGGCTCCACCACCGGCATCGGTTACGCCATTGCCGAAGCCTTCGCCCAAGCCGGCGCGCGCCTCGCCATCAACTCGCACATTGCCGACACCGCGGCGGTCGCCAGGCTCTCTGATATCACCGAGTGCCACTTCATCGAGGCCGACATCTCGACCGTCGCCGGTGCACAGGGTTTTGTCGCCCAGGCAAGCGAAAAGCTCGGCCGCCTCGATACGCTGGTGAACAATGCCGGCACCTACCGCGACACCGAGTTCGACGACCTGACCGAGGCGATATTCGAGCGCACCTTCAACCTCAACGTGAAGGGCTACCTGTTCGCAGCGCAGGCTTTCGTGAAGCAGCTGTCGGCCGAGCAATCGAACCCCAGCATCATCTGCGTCGGCTCCACCAATTCGCTCGCCGCCGAAAAGAACAGCGTCGTCTACGATACCTCGAAGGGCGCCGTGCTGATGCTGATCCGTTCGCTGGCGGTGACGCTCGCCAGCCGCGGCATCCGCGTCAACGGCATCGGACCCGGCATCGTCGAAACTCCGCTCACCAAAGCCGGGCTCGATACCCCCGGCGTCCGCCCCGCGCTCGAGCGGCAGATCCCGCTCGGCCGCGTCGGCATGCCCGCCGATATCGGCGGCACCGCCGTGTTCCTCGCCTCACCCGCCGCCCGCTACATCACCGGACAGATGCTCTATGTCGATGGCGGCATCCTCGCCAACCAGATGTCCTGGGAGCCCCAAGCATGAGTGAACACCTGCGCTACGCCGAAGGCGGCGAGGTCCATCTCGATTTCCACGGCGCCACCAACACCACCATCGATTTCATCATCTCGCGCTATGGCGTCGAGGCGATGGACGCGATCTTCAAGAAGGTCGGCAAGGACGTCTACCGCTCGATCCACGACGACCTTGTTGCCGGCGATACCGGCCAGTTGGTCCGCCACTGGCGGCATTTCTTTTCCCGCGAGAACTGCGATTACGACATCGAGGTCGGCGCCGACGAGATCGTCCTGACGGTCCGCCACTGTACCGCCTGGCATCACGTGGCGAAACTCGTCGGCACGCCCTCGCCGCATTTCTGCGACCAGACCACGCGCACCAACGAGGCGCTGGCCGAGGGCTCGCCCTATGCCATCGACACGGAAATCACCGGCCCGGGCAGCTGCCGTCAGGTGATCAGGAGGCGCGCATGATCCCGTCCGACCACTTCACCCGCTTCTACAACGAGGTCTTCAAGTTCCTGGAGTCGCAGGGCGAGGACCAGTTGCAGGCCTATTTCCTCGCCATCTCGAAGAACCAGGAAAAGCACATCCTCGAACTGATCCAGACCAAGGGTCTCGAGGGCATGGAGGAGTACTGGACCCACATCAAGATCGAAGAGAACTGCGACATGGACATCGACCGCAACGAGGATCGCCTCGAATTGCGGATGAATGTCTGCCCCAGCCTTTCCAAGGTCATGGACAACGACGCCGAGCCGATGGGCCGCTATTGCGACCACTGCGCCGGCTGGATCGGCCCGATCTTCGACAAGACCGGCTACCACCTGGTCTACGACGTGATCGACCGCAAGAAACCGCAATGCGTCATGCGGGTGTTCAAGGACGCGGCGAAAGCCAAGGAAGCCGAGAAGGACGTGCAGCTGCTGATGGGCTGGCCTGGGCACAAGGTCTGAGCGTTCGGCCTCGGGGGGAGGAGACCAAAACACCGGCATCAGTGTGAGCGTCTCCCTCCCCCTTGCGGGGAGGGGACAGGGGTGGGGGTATCTTTGGAACTCGATCCGTGCCCGTGCACCGGCCTCCCTCTCACGCCCACGGATCCGCCACCTGCGGCCATAGCGGCCGCCCGGCATGCGGCAATGGCAGCGTCCTGAAATCCGGCGACGACGTGCCCTCGGCCACGGCATAGATGATCCGGTCGGCCACCGGCGCGAAGCCGGCATGAAAGTGCTGCGCCGACTTCAGCACCACCGTGCGGTAATCGCTGATCTCGATGCCGAACTGGGTGAAGGCATCCGGATTGAAGGTCTGCGTGCGGATGGTGTTGATGACGATGTGGACGCCATCGGCCTCCAGCAGCACCGCGTCGCCCATTGGCATCTTGCCGTCGCCATAGGTGACCTTGGCGTCGTGGATGAGCTTCAGCACCCTGGCTTCGACATCCACCGGCCGCCCGGACATGGCGCTGACCTTGCCGCCGATCCGTAGCCGCAACGTCGCGCCTTCACCGGCTTCCTCGCAGATCCTTACCGCCGCCGGGTCCCACAGCAACCCGAACAACGCCCGCTCGGCTTTCGCCTGGAGCAGTGGCTCGAGCAGGAAGGTCGAGTCGCTCGCCGCGCCGCACCCGGCATTGTCCGAGATATCGGCCACCACCGTGCAGCCATTGCCGCCGGCAATCGCCGCCATCGTCTCAGCCACGTCGAGTAGGTTTGCCGCGTAGGTCTCGCGCAACTGCCAGATGCGGTCGCCGAGTTCCTTTGCCACCGCCTCGGCCAGCTCGGGGTCGCCATCGGTCACCACCACCGTCTTGGCCCCGACATCGGGCACGTCCGCCCAGGGAAAGCCGTGCCCGAAGCTCACCGACAGCACCTTGTCGCGCTGCTCGGCCGCCTGCATCCAGTCGACCAGGGCGCGCACCGGCGCATCCGAGGTGCGCCACACATCGAGCATGCGCAGATCGCGCAGCGCCATCACCGGCCTGATCTCGCCCAGCACGGTGCGCCGGGCGAGGTCGAACAGCTCGGCGCCGCGCTCAGCGACATCGGTATGCGGATACTCCTTGTACAGCACCAGCAGGTCGGCGTTGCGCATCAGCCGTTCGGAAATGTGGCAATGGAGGTCGAACTCGACCCCCACGGTGACCTCTGGCCCGACCACCTGCCGCACCATCTCGACCAGTTCGCCCTCGCAGTCGTCACACCCCTCTGACGCCATCGCGCCATGCAGGTTCAACAGCACCAGGTCGAGCGGACCGGCGGCCCGGAGGTCGCCGAGCAGCGTGTCCCTGAGTTCTTCCCATACCGCCTGCACCGTACGGCCGGCCGGCTGTGCGAAGGCCGAGAGGCTTTCGATCACCGTGTCGCCCGCCGCCTCGGCGAGGCGGCGCCACTCGACGAGCGGCAGGACGAAGTAGTTGTCGGAGCTGAGGCTGGCATCGCGGCGCACCCACAGCGTTTCCTCGAACGTTTTCCGTCCGGTCGGCAGCGGCGAGAAAGTGTTGGTCTCGGTACCGAGCGCCGCGATGAAGATGCGCATCAGAGGGCTCCGAAGCCCGCGAGCCCGACATCCCGCGCTGCAGCGCCGAGCTGGTCGAGCGTCGCCGCATCTATGGGCACGCCCTCCGCAAGCCGCTTCGCCCTGGTCTCGAGTTCCGGCATGCCAGGCAGTTTCACGCTGCCGCCACCTTCGTTCTCCGACAGCACCCAGCCCAGCACCGCCTCCATCTCGGCAGCGAACGGCCCGGCCGTTCCCAGCCGCTCCGGCGAGACGATCACCGAGAACATCGAGTTGATCACCGCGCCGTTGCCGTTCTTCTCGTGCTGCGTCGGCGCCCCGACGAGCGCCGCACCCAGCAGTTCGCAGGCCAGCATCAGGCCCCAGCCCTTGTGCTCGCCGAACGTCGTCAGCGAACCGGGCGGGGTTTCGAACAGCGCACCGGGATTGATCGTCGGCCTGCCCTGGTTGTCGAGCAGCGCCCCCGGTGGCAGCTCGACACCCTTGTTGTGAGCCACGCGCACCTTGCCGGCAGCGAGCCTGGAGGTGGCGAAATCCACCACCACCGGCGGCGCGCCATCGCGCGGGAAGGCTGCGGCAAACGGGTTCGTGCCCAATCGCGACTGCGTGCCACCGAACGGCGCGACGATGGCGCCGGCGACCACGTTGACGAAATGGATCGACACCATGCCGGCGGCCGCGCACTGCTCGGCCCAATGGCCGATGCGGCCGATATGATGGCTGTTGCGCAAGCTGACGATGGCGCTGCCCTCGTCCTTGGCGCGCGCGATGCCCAGCGCCATCGCATCATGAGCCATCACCTGGCCGGCGCCCTGCCCGGCGTCGCAGATCAGCATGGCGCCGGTATCGATCGCCACCTTGAGGCTCTGGTTCATCACCATGCCGCCCGAGCGCACGCCGTTGATGTACATCGGCACCACACCGACGCCGTGAGAATCGTGGCCGCGCAGGTTCGCTTCCACCAGATGCTCGGCGATCAGTTGGGCTTCCCGCGGCGCCGATCCGGCCGCGCGGAAAACACTTACGGTATTCGCCTGCAGCCGGTCCCACGGGACGAGGTGCATCTTGGTCTCGGACATTCCTTGGTTTCCTTGAAAACTTCAGATCGCGGCGGTGAGTCCGCCATCGACGGTAATGACGCTGCCGGTGGTGTAGCCCGAGGCGCGTGAGGCGAGATAGAGGGCAGCCGCACCGAGTTCGGAGGGATCGCCCCAACGCGCCATCGGGGTACGGTCGGCGATCTTCTGCTGGAACTCCGGCACCGCGCCACGCAGTGGTGCGTTGCCATCGGTGAGGAAATAGCCCGGCGCCAGCGCATTGACGGTGATGCCGTTGGGCGCCAGCTCCACCGCGAGGCCACGCACCAGCCCATGCAGCGCGGTTTTGGCCGTCACATAGGCGCTGATCCCCGGTCGGGCGACCGTGGCGTTGATCGACGAGACGAAGACGATCCGCCCGTAGCCGGCCTTGATCATCAGTGGCGCCGCATGCCGCGCCAGCCGCCACCCGGCGGTGAGGCTGCCATCGATCACCGACTGCCACTCGTCCTCTGCGAGCTCGACGAACGGCTTCCGCACCCCGGCGGCGGTGTTCGAATAGAGGATGTCGAGCCGCCCATGTCGGGCCGCCATATCGTTGAGCGCCTCGACCGCCGCATCGCCGTCGGCGGCATCGAAGGCCGCGATCTCGGCGCTGAACCCCCAGCCGAGCATCTGCTCGAGCCGCTCTTCGAGCAACTCGGCCCGCCGCCCGGTCAGCACCACGCGGGCCCCGGCCGCAGCCAGCGTCTGGGCCACCGCCCAGCCGAGTCCCTTGGAGGCGCCGGTGACCAGCGCCACTTGGCCCGAGAGGTCGAAAAGCTGCGCCGGATTGCGCGGTGCCGGGTCTGTCATCAGCTGTATTCGATCCGCGGATCGATATAGGCGTAGAGCACGTCGACGGCCATGTTGATGCCGATATAGAGCACCAGGATCACCACGATGCAGCCTTGGATCAGTGGGTAGTCGCGGGTGCTGATCGCCTGGATCAGCAACCGCCCCAGCCCCGGATAGGTGAACACCGCCTCGGTCACCACCGCGCCGCCGATGAAGTTGGCCATCATCAGCCCGACGATGGTGACGAACGGCAGCAGCGCATTGCGCATGATATGGGTGCCCACCACCTGCCTCTCCGGCAGCCCCTTGGAGCGCGCCGTGCGCACATAGTCGGCTCGCAACTCGCCGACCAGCGAGGCGCGCAGGAACCGCGCCAGGATGCCCGAGACATAGACCCCGAGCGTCAGCGCCGGCAGCGCCAGGTTGCGCAGCGCCTGCAACGGATCTTCCCAGATCGGCACATAGCCCGACGCCGAAGGCAGCCAGTGCAACTCCACCGCGAATAGGAGGATCAACAATATCCCGAGCCAGAAGGTCGGCACGCCCAGCGCCAGCGCGCTCCAGGCGCTCAGCACCCGATCGATCCACGAGCCCGGCTTCAGCGCACTGAGGATGGCAACGGGAATGCCGATCACCAGCGACACCAGTGTCGCCGCCACCGCGAGGTGGAGCGTTGCCGGCAGCCGCTGCCCGATCAGATGCAGCACCGGCTCGCGGCCATGGATCGACATGCCGAAATTGCCCTGCAGCGCATTCCACAGCCAGTCGAGATATTGCACCACCGCCGGCCGATCGAGGCCGAACTGTTTTTCGGCGGCGGCGATCGCCTCGGGCGTGGCATTCTCGCCCACCAGCATGCCGATGGGTCCGCCGGGCACCGCGAAGATCATCGCCCAGATGCCGATCGAGGCCAAGAGCAGCACCGGCAGCAACTGCCCGAAGCGCCGCAACACGAAGCCGATCATGGCGTGCCCCCGACCTTGGCGGGTGTGACGACCTCGCTGCGGTTTTCAAGAATGCCGGCCAGCGCTCGGCCGATGACGTCGAAACTGAGGATGGTCAGCGTCAGCACGATCCCCGGCAGGACCGCGTAATACGGCGCCTCATGCAGGTAGGATTTGCCGGTCCTGAGCATCTCGCCCCAGCTCGGCGTTGGCGGCGCGACGCCGACGCCGAGGAACGACAGGGCCGCCTCGAGCAGGATCGCCACCGAGCAGAGCACGACGATCTGGACGAAGATCGGGCTCCACGAATTGGGAAGGATGGTGCGGAACATGTTGTAGGCCGAGCTGCCGCCGAAGGCCTCGACGGCAGTAACGAAATCACGCCGCCTGAGCGACAGCACCTGCGCCCGGGTGATGCGGGCAAAGCTCGGAATGCCGGTGATCCCCACCGCGATCAAAGCCGCCACCTGGCTGCGCCCCAGCACCGCGATCATCGCCATGGCGAAGAGGATCGCCGGCAGCGCCAGCAGCACATCGACGAAGCGCATCAGCGTCGCATCGCGCCAGCCACCGAAGAACCCGGCGACCAGCCCGATCGGCACTCCGATCACCGCGGCAATCGCCACCGCGCCGGCGGCGGTGAGCAGCGAGGTGCGCGCCCCGAACACCACGCGCGCCAGGATATCCCGGCCCACCTCGTCGGTGCCGAACCAATTGGCCGCCGACGGTCCGTTGAGCGCGTTGACCAGCTTTTGCGCATAGGGGTTGAGCGGCAGGAAATCCGCGAAGATCGCTGCCAGGGTGATCGCCGCAAGAAACATCAGCGCCAGCGCCGACCCCGGGCTCCGCATCAGCCGCTGCAGCACCGTGCCGGTCGAACGAAGCAGCTTCATTGCACCGCCTCCGGCTGCCGTTCGGCGCCTGCCGACAAGGGCCCGGCGTGATGGCATGAGGTGCGCGTTTCGAGCCCTGGATAGGCTCCGAATACCGGCGCCTCGCTGCGGCAGCGCTCGGTGGCGCGGAAGCAGCGCGGATGGAAAGTGCAGCCGCTGGGCGGCCTGGCCGGATTGGGGATCTCGCCTTCGAGCACGATGCGCCGCCGGCTGTCGCGCACCGCCGGATCGGGCACCGGTGCGGCGGAGAGGAGGCTCTGCGTGTAAGGGTGCACAGGTTGGTCGTAGAGCGCGTCCCGTCCGCTCTCCTCGACGATGCGGCCCAGATACATCACCGCCACGCGGTCCGAGATGTGCCTCACTACGCTGAGATTATGGGCGATGAACAGGTAGCCGAGGCCCAACTCTTTCTGCAGATCCTGCAGCAGGTTGATCACCTGCGCCTGGATCGACACGTCGAGCGCTGCCACCGGTTCATCGAGGATCAGCAGTCGCGGCTTCAGCGCCAATGCCCGGGCAATGCCGATGCGCTGCTTCTGCCCGCCGGAGAACTCGCTTGGGTAGCGCCCCAGCATCGAGCGCGACAGCCCCACCATATCGAACAGCTCAGCGATGCGCGGCGCCCCGCCCATCTCGTCGTAGATGCCGTGAATGCGCAGCGGCTCGGCGACGATATCCTCGACCGTCAGCACCGGGTTGAGCGAGGCGTAGGGGTCCTGAAAGATGTACTGCATCTGCCGGCGGGCCTTGCGCATCTGGGCGCGCTCCAGCCCGACGATCGACTGCCCCTCGAAGCGGATATCGCCGCCGGTCGCCCCGATCAGCCCCATGATGGCGCGCCCGGTCGTGGTCTTGCCGCAACCGGATTCGCCGACAAGGCTCACCGTCTCGCCCGGCCGCACCGCAAGGCTGACGCCGTCCACCGCCCGGACCCAACCGATAGTACGGCGCAGAATCGAGGATCTGACCGGGAAGTGCACCTTGAGGTCGTCGACTTCGAGCAGCGGGTTGGCCGGCGGGGTGGCTCCGCCGGCCGCCTCGCGCGGCGTGGCAACTACGCTCGCAACGGGGATCTCGTCCGCATAATGGCAAGCTGCCTGCTGCAGCTCGTTCACTACTCGTAGAGACGGTTCTTCGCCGCTGCAACGGGCCCGACCCACTGCGAGGGCGCAGCGCGGATGGAAGCTGCAGCCGGTCGGCAGCGCGCTGGGGGTCGGCGGTTGGCCGGGAATGGGGTCGAGCCGCGCATCGGTGGTATCGATCCGCGGGATCGAGCGCAGCAGCGCGCGCGTGTAGGGGTGGCGCGGCGAGCGGAACAGTTCGGCCACCGGCCCGGTCTCGACGATGCGGCCGCCATACATCACCGCCACCCGGTCGGCGACTTCCGCCACGACGCCGAGATCGTGGGTGATGAGGATCACCGCCGCGCCGGTCTGGGCCTGCCGCCGCGCCAGCACCGCCAGCACCTGTGCCTGCACGGTGACATCGAGCGCCGTGGTGGGCTCGTCCGCGATGATCAGGTTCGGCTGCCCGGCCATCGCCATGGCGATCACCGCCCGCTGCCGCATGCCGCCGGAGAACTGATGCGGATATTGCCCGGCCCGCCCTTCGGGATCGGCGATATCCACTTCGCGCAGCAGCTCGGCCGCGCGTTTCTGCGCGTCGCCCCTGGCGAGCAGCCCGTGCGCCACCTGCCCCTCGGTGATCTGCCGGCCGACCGGCAGCACCGGATTGAGGGTGGTCGTGGGGTCCTGGAAAATGAAGCCGACATCGCGCCCACGCATCTGGCGCAGCGCTTCCGGCTCGGCGCCGATCACCTCGATCTTGCCGAGCCGGATCGAGCCGGAGACCCGCGCGGTCTCGGGCAAGAGCCCGGTGACCGCGAGGGAGGTAACGCTCTTGCCCGATCCGCTTTCGCCGACGATGCAGAGCACTTCATTGGCGTAGACGTCGAAATCGACGCCTCGCACCACAGGCACCGCGCGACCGGAACCGGTGAACTCCACCTGGAGATTCCTGACCGACAGGACCGGAGCAGCGTTCGGGTCAATGTCGGGTCGCACGGCGCCTGCGTCAGCCATTACTTGAAGCCGATCGTGCGGGCGACGAGCAGGTTGTCGATATCGAGCGTGAAGCCGCCGAGCTTGTCGGAAGCAACGATCAGTCCGGTATC
Source organism: Devosia sp. GW821-FHT12F11 (assembly GCF_058806655.1). NCBI lineage: Bacteria > Pseudomonadati > Pseudomonadota > Alphaproteobacteria > Hyphomicrobiales > Devosiaceae > Devosia > Devosia sp. GW821-FHT12F11. Next base: position 102,940 of record NZ_JBXAPX010000006.1, on the reverse strand, counting down.
GACAGTGTTGGTGGGAACGGCGAACGAGTCCGTCACCAGCACGCGGTTGAGCTCGGCATAGGCGGCCTTCACCGCCTCCTCCGGGCCGGAGGTGGTGTTCACCTTGTCGATCGCCGCGACATAGTCGGGGAACGGGTGCGGGTCCTTCAGCACCGGATTCTTGGCCGTGCGGTAGATCGAGTTGGTCGCCATGCGCGACGGGAACTTCTGCGCATTGCCGACCGCACCGAAGGTCGCCCAGAAGTCGCCGCCCAGCAGCGCATCGGTGTATTCGGCGCCCTGGCGGACATCGAGCTCGATATTGATACCGGCTTCCGCCAGTGCACTCTGGACGATCTGGCTGACCACCACGCCCGGCTCGTCATTGCCGTAAACCAGCATCTTCCAGTCGCTCATTTCGGCCGCCGACAGGCCCGACGCCGCGAACAGCTCCTTGGCCTTGTCCATGTTGTAGGCGAACTCGGCCGTGTAGCTTTCGTCGAACGCCGGCGAGGCCGGTGCCCAGGGCAGCGCGACGACTGTGCCAAGACCGGCATAGGCCACCTTCACCATGCCCTCGCGGTCCATGATGTAGTTGAAGGCCTGGCGGAACTTCTCGTTGGTGAACGGCGCCCGGGTAGCGTTGATGCGGAAGACCTGCACCAGCGAGCCCGGCCCGCGCACCACCTGGTAGCCCGCGTCCTGCAGCCGCACGGCGTTGCGGGCCGTGCTGCCATAGACCATGTCGATCGAGCCCGATTCCAGCGCTGCACTGGCGGCCGCGTCGTCGGCGAAGATGGTGAAGACGATCTCGTCGAGGATCGGCTCGTTCTCGCGCCAGTAATTGGGGTTCTTCTTCATCGTCAGGCTCTGCCCGACGGCGCGATCGGCGAGGAGATAGGCCCCGGTACCGGCCGGCACGGTTTCGACCGTCGCGATCCCGGCTGCTTCAATCGGGATCATGAACTGCAGGAGGTCGGTGATCTGCTTGGTCGGCACCGGGGCCTTGAAGTTGATGGTGATGGTCGTTGCGTCCGGCGCCGCCCAATCCTTGACGATCGCCATGGTAGCGAAGACGTTTTTGCCGAGATCGGGGTTGGCCGCTTTCTCCAGCGTCGCCACCACATCGGCCGAACTGAACTTGCCGCCCGAGGCGAAGGTCACGTCATCGCGCAGCTTCAGCGTCACCGAGGTGTTGTCGGCATTGATCGTCCACTCCGTCGCGAGGCTCGGCACCGCCTCGCCTTCCGGCGTGTACTCGATCAGGCTGTCATAGAGGTTCTTGATCAGGTGGAAGTTCACCGTCGAGAACTGCTGCGGATCGTAATTGGTCATGTCGGCGAGCAGGCCGACGCGCAGCGTGCCGCCCTTCAGCTCCTGCGCCTCGGCCGCGATCGGCGCGAAGAGAGCGGTGCTGAGCGGGGCAGCGGCGGCGAATAGCGCCAGCCCCAAGACCTTCGCCAGTTTCAATGGCCTAAGAAATCCGTACTTCATGCAAGCGACTCCCCTGTGAGTTCAAAGACGTGACGGCAACAGGCAGAAACCAAGGTCAGGCGGGCCGGCGCGGTCCCGGCTGCGACGACACCGCGCGCCAGTCCTCGACCGGGTCGAGCGGGTACATCGGCCGCGGCACGCGCTGCCATGGCAGGGTCAACACGTCCGACTGGCCCGGTCCGCGGGTGTCGGCACGGATCACCCGCGAGGTCAGCGGCGCGAAATACTGGAAGTTGGACGCGGTCTTCAGCACCGCGATCTTGTAGTCGCGCGGGTTCACCCCCATCGCCTCGTAGAGCTGCGGCAGGTTGCCGGCGAGCCCGCGCAACTCGGTGATCATCATGGTGATCGGCCCGACATCGAAGATCACCGCCTGGCCGAGATCGACCTCGTTCTGATGGCTGTCAGTGATGTGGATCACGCCGCCGCCGACAGTGCGGACGGTGCCGGTCACCTCGAGCGGCGTGAAGAAGGCCGTCGCCGCATCGCCCCCGAGCAGCAGCGTCACCTCGGCGCCCTCGCCGGCTTCGCTCAGCGTCTTCGCGGCGCCCGGCGAGATCAGCGGCACCAGCGCCTTGCTCTGGATCTTCAACCGCAGCATCGCCTCGAGGATCAGGTTGCTGTCGCCGGCCGAGCCGCCGAACACCGTGTCGCCGGTGTCGGACAGCACCACGATGCCTTTGGGCTCGGCATCCGCCAGGCGCACCGCGTCGTCGATCGACACCGCCTCGCGCACCTGGAACTCGTCACGCAGCGACCAGCAGAGATCGGCCAGCTCGTCAGCCAGCTTCTCGGCCAGCGCCTGGTCGTTGTCGGTAACGACGATGGTCGACCAGCCGCCTTCGGCCACATCCAGCCAGGGCTGCATCGGGTAGTTCGAGGCCTGCAACACCCGCGGGTCGGCTTCCATGGCGCGCGCCCGGTCGAACCAGGCCTTCATCGGCCCTTTCGAGGTGAGGAACTGCTCCTGGTGCGACACCAGCGGGATCTTTCGCCAGGCTGTCGTCGGCCTGAGCTTGTTGGTGATGATCTTCAGCAAGAGCTCGGTGCCGATCACCCCGGTGTCGAACGTGTCATGCGGCTGCGTCCGGTGCCCGACAATGGCGTCGACGCTGTCGACCATCTTCTGCGTCACGTTGGCGTGGTGATCGAGCCCCAGCACGATCGGCACATCGGGCCCGAGGACCTCGCGGCACAAGGCCGCCTGCTCGCCCTCGACATCGTCGATGCCCTCGGCGGCACAGGCGCCATGCAGCTGCAGCGCCAGCCCATCGATCGGGCCTTCGGCCAGCGCCGCCTTGAGCCCCGCGCGGATCCGCTGCTCAAAATAGTCGTAGGAGGCACGGTCGATCCGGCCTCCGGCCACCGCCCAGGCTCGGATGATCGGCACGATCTCGATGTCGAGACCGCAGTCCTCGATCACCTTGAGGAAACCGCCGACCTGGCCGAGCCCGCGCAACTTCTCGACGATCTCGGGGCCCTCGTAGATGCCGAACGCCTCGTAATCCGCCATCGTAGTGAAGACCGGATTGAAGTCGTTGGTTTCCTGGGCGACGTGAATAACGGCAATACGCAAGGCAATCTCCGGCAGCGCCACCCCGTCACGCCAAATGCAGGTTTGGCGAGGTGAACAGTCATATCGGTTCTCCGAAGGTGGAGAACTTCAGAAATAGTCTCGGAAACGGAGCGCTAAGCCATTGCGATCACAGGGCGCACCCGTAGATCATCACGCTATTAACGGCCCAAAATGCTGTCAATAACGCCAGGTTTCGTCAGGGGGAACAACGGCGGCAGAGAGTATCGACCTTAGGAGCGGCTGGAGGGAAGGTTGGCGGATCTGTCAGCTAACCCACCACGACCGCCCCACCCACGGCATCCGGTGGGTTGGGCAAAGCCCGAGCCCCAATCAGGCTCACCGGTGCAGCGCGAAACCCTTCAGTGCTGGGCCGACAGATGTGTGGAAATCCGCTTCGCCGCGCCCTTCAGCGCATCGGCCGCCACCATGGTGAGCTCCGGCTTCATCCGCCGCTCCGGCGCCGACAGGCTCATCGCCGCCACCGGGTAGCCGGTCCGGTCGAGGATCGGCACGCCGATGCACATCAGCCCGTCCTCGTTCTCGCCCACTTCGATGGCGTAGCCGCGGCGCCGCACGTCATCGACCTGCCGGCGCAGCTTGTCGGCATCGGTCAGCGTGTTGATGGTCCGCTGCGGCAACTCGCTGCGGAGCGCCAGCGCATCCGCGTCGGGCAGGAACGCCATCATGGCCTTGCCCAACGAGGTCGAATGCGCCGGATGCCGGTGCCCGATCCGCGCATTGGCGCGCAACGGCCGGCCGGGCTCCAGCATATCGATATAGACCACCTCGTTCTCCGACAGCACGGCAAGGTTCACCGTCTCGTGGAAGGTCTCCATCAGCGTCCGCATTTCGGGCTGGGCGATATCGCGCAGCCCCTGCAGCTCCTGGTCGACCCGCGCCAGCGAGCGGAACTTGCTGCCGACGCCATAGCGATCGCGCTTCAGGTCGTGCTCGAGGAACTGCGCTGCCGACAGCGTCTGCAGGTAGCGGAACACCGTGGTCTTGGGGAGCTTCAGTTCCTGCACCGTCTCGGTGAGCGTCACGTCGTGTCCCTGCCGCGCCACGTAATCCAGCACCTGCAGGGCCTTCATCACAGGAAGAACGATATAGTCGCCACCAGACTTGCTCATCGCTTACCCCTTGGTTGATCGGTCAGAAGAACGTTTTGAGGGCGCCGGTTACGCCGTAATCCTCGTCGACCAGCACCAGCATCTGCCACTTGTCGAATGTCGTGCACGGATGCCCGATGCCGAACGCCACCATGTCGCCGGCCTCGAGCGGGCTGTCGGTGGGCGTGGTCATGTGGCAGTGCTGGTCGTTGAGCGCCACCACGGCATGGCCCGCCGGCATCGTCTCGGGCTTCGCCATCCGGCCCGGCCGGAACCAGCGCAGCGGCACCGGCATGCCGGCATCGAAGCTGATGTCGCGCTTGCCCATGGTCAGCACGGTGCGCCCATCCTCGGGGCGCGACTGCACATAGGCCCACACCTCAAGCGCCGCCTCGAGCCGCCCCTCCGGCAGCTTCAGCGAGGTGTCGTTGATGATGCGCTCGAAGGCTGCGGCATAGGAGATCGAGTCATGCGTCAGGTAGCAGCCCGAGCGGAGCACCTTCACCACCGGGCGGGCGAACGCCACCTGGTTGAAGCGCGTGCCGACCCGGTCGAAGAACGCCGAACCGCCGGCGCTCACCACCACCGGCTGGCCATCGCGGAACAGCCCCTCGGCGAGCGCGCTCACTGCCAGCGCCGCCACATCGTCGATCAGCCCATCGGCGGCTTCCGGCGTCGGCAGCAAGCCTTCGAAGCACTCGAACCCGCCCAGCACCAGGCCCGGCGTCGACGCAACGACGCGCGCCACCTCCATCGCCTGCTCGCGGGTCCGCGCCCCGGTGCGCCCACCGAGAAAGCCGATCTCGACCAGCACACGCAGCGGATTGCCCTTGGGCGGCGGGTTGCGTTTGGCGCCGTCCGCCAGCAGCTTCAGCCCCGGCAGCCCGTCGGCCAGGCAGTAGAGCTCGAAGCCGTCGCCCTGCAGCGCGCGGAAGCAGGCATCGATCGCCTGCGCGCCCACCGGCTGGTTGGCGATCAGCACGCGCTTCACCCCGAAACGGACGCAGACGCTGAACTGCTGTACTGTGGCGACGGTGATCGCCCAGGCGCCATCGGCCACCTGCAGGTCGAACAAAGCCGGCGACATCGTGGTCTTGCCATGCGGCGCGATCACCAGGTCGTTCTCCCCGGTAAAGGCGCTCATCCATTGGCTGTTGGCGCGCACCACCTCCTGCCGGATCACCGCCAGCGGCAGCGGCATGTCGCCCTTCAGCACGTTCCAGCCTTGCTGGCCAACCTCGCCCACGGTGAGCGCCGGCGCGTCGAACGGCAGCCCCTTGGTCAAGGGGTCGAGCGGCTGGCGATCGAGGGCGGCGAGGTCGAGACGAGGAATCAGAGCCATGGGTGGGGATCCAGCGGATAAATGGGACGGCGAAGCTTGGTGTACGGGATCATCCTGGGATCGCTCGGGAACGGCCCGCCGGTATCGAGATAATGGATCTTCGCCGCGATCTTGGAGAATGCGGCATAGAAGTGGTTCGACGACTTCACCACCACGACCTTCTTGGTGCTGAGGTCGATGCCCAGGTTGGTGAAGGCCGGCGGACTGAAGGTTTGCGACCGCCCGGTGGCGAGGACGATATCGACGTTGCCGATGCTGATCGCCGCGGCCGGCCCCAGCGACACCCAGCTCTGCTCGAACGGGATCAAGAGGTTGTCCGACACGGCCTTGACCACCACGTCGGCATCGACCGGATGGCCGGACGTCTCCGACACCTTGCCGCAAAAGCGCAGCCGGATTGCCGCGCCGACACCGGCCGCGCGGCAGAACTGCACGGCGATCGGGTCCCACAGCGCGCCGATGGCCGACGGGATTTCCGGATGCGCCAAGAGCGCATCGATCATCACCGAGGAATCCCCGGCAACGCCGCCGCCCGGGCTGTCCCAGCGGTCGGCAAAGACGATCGGCTGCCCCGGCTCGGCCAGCGCCTGCTGGATCGCCTCCTCGGGCTTATAGTGATAGGGCCCGGCCGCGCCCGGCGGCCAGCCGAGGATCTCGCGCCCCAACTGCTCCGCCAGCGCCCTCGCCTTGGCGCGGTTGGCCTCGCCATCGGCCACCACGAATACCTTGCAACCGACATCGGCGACATCGGCCGGGGTGAAGCCGTGCGTCACCGAGATCGAGAGGATGCCGTCCTTGCCTTCCATCTCCATCAGCTTGTCGACGAAGCTGCGACCCGGCTCGCGGCTGGTCATGAAGGCGGAGCTGAGCGAGCGAAGATCGAACACTTCGGTCACCGGCTCGATCTCGCCCCGCGCCGTGCGGAGGCACAGCTCGACCAAGTCCTCGGCGCGCGCCAGGAAATCGGTGTGCGGAAACTCCTTGAACGCCACCAGCACGTCGGCATTGTCGACCCGCTGCTGCGTCAAGTGGTGGTGCATATCGAGCTCGGCGCCCACCACCACGCCCGGCCCGACGATCTCACGCGTTCGCGCCAGCAGGTCCCCCTCGCAGTCGTCATAGCCGCGCGCCACCATGGCGCCATGCAGGCCATAGAGCACGATGTCGACCGGCATCGCCGCCCTGAGCTGGTCGAGGATTTCGTCGCGCAGGCTCTCATAGGCGCCCTGCGAGATCAGTCCTGCCGGCTCGCCCCAGGTCGCGGTGCCTTCGATCAGCGTGAACCCGTCGGTCTTGGCCCGGCGTCGTGCCGCTACCATCGGCGCCGAGCAGAGCGTCGGCGTGTCCGGATGCGTGCCTGGCGGGCAATAGAACGCTTCCTCGAAGGCGCTGCGATCGACGAACAGCGGCGAGAAGGTATTCGTTTCGGTGGCCAGCGACGCTACAAAGACCCGCAACTCGTTTGCTCCCCGGCAATGCCATCCATCCTACATGATGGAACGACCCCCTGCTTGTCGTGCTGGATGTAATGATAATGACGGCCGGGCTGTCAACTCTACCGAGGTCGCATCTCGGCAAAAGCTTGTCGCAATGCTTGCGCCGTGCTGGCTCTCGTGTCTTATTGCGCCGGTAGCAGCCATCCGGTGAATGTTCTACAATGTGGAACCAACCGCGAGAGACCGTGCGAATGCCCAGAACCAGCGCCCCCGACAACGCGCAGACCAGTACCCCCACGGCCGAGGCCCGCATCCAGTCGGTGGCGCGCGCCAAGGCCCTGCTCGACGCCATGGCCGGCGGCGATTGGGTATCGCTGCGCGACTTGGCGATCCGTACCGGCCTCGCCAAGACCACCGCCTTCAATCTGGTCAGCGCGCTCGTCGATGTCGGCCTCACCGAGCGCGACGCCAAGGCCGGCGCCTATCGGCTGAGCCTGCAGCATCTGGTCTACGGCAAGGCGGTCGAACGCCGGCTCGACATCGCCGCCATCGCCCGCCCGCATCTGATCCGCCTCTGCGCCACGACGCGCGAGACAGTGAACCTGGCGCTGCCCGGCCCCACCGACGCGGTGATCGTCGAAAGCCTCGAGGGTAGCCAGTCGCTTCGCGTCTCCTCCTATTCCGGCACCCGCGCCGCCTATCACTCTACCGCCTGCGGCCGGGCGCTGCTTGCCCACCAGCCGCTCAACTTCCGCCGGATCATCTACTCGGTCGGCAACCTGCCGGCAGCGACCTCACGCACCATCACCGATCCCGAAGCGCTCGAGACCGTGCTCGAGCGCTGCCGCACGCTCGGCTGGGCCACCGAGTTCGAGGAAAACGAGATGGGCAGCGCCTGTGTCGCCGCACCGATCTTCGGGCCTGGCGGCGACGCCATCGCCGCCGTCAGTATTGCCGGCCCGTCGGCCCGCTACGAACCCGAGAATATCGAACGGCTGGGCAAGCTCCTCGTCGCCAGCCTTGCCGAGATCACCGCCGAAATGACCCATCACGCGCCGCATCCGAGCCCAAATAAATGACCTCGCAAATGACCAAGCCTCGCATCCTTCTCGCCGGCCTGTTCCACGAGACCCACACGTTCGTCGACGAGATCACCGGGCTCGACGAATTCACCATCAACCGCGGCGCCGCGGTAACGGCGCGGCGTGGCGACGGCTCGACCATCGACGGCTTCCTCGAGGTCGCGGAGGCTGAAGGCTGGGAAGTGGTGCCGGTCGCCGATTTCTCCGCGCTCCCCTCCGGCACCGCCGACCATAGGGTGTTCGAGCTGTTCTGGAGCGAACTGCGCACCGGCCTCGAAGCAGCGCTCGCCGATGGCGGCCTCGATGGCATCTGGCTGGCGCTGCATGGCGCCATGGTCACCACCGAGAGCGTCGACCCGGAAGGCGAACTGCTGGCCCGGATCCGCAAGATCCCCGGCGCCGAGACGCTGCCACTGTTCGGCGTCTTCGACCTCCACGCGACTTTCACCGCCGCCATGGCGAAAAATGCCAACGGTCTCGTCGCCTATCGCGAGAACCCGCATACCGACGCCAACAAATCCGCCGTGCGCTCGGCGCAGCTTCTCGCCCGCGCCCTGCGCGAGGGCGTGCTGCCGCACATGGTGGCCCGCAACGCTCCGATCATCTGGGCCCCGACCGGCGTCGGCACCGCCGATCGCCCGATGCGCGATCTCGAAGCGCTGGCCCGCCAGATCGAAGCCGAGAACCCGGAAATCTGGACCGTCAACGTCGTCGCCGGCTACTCGTTCTCCGACATTCCCGATGCCGGCGTCGCCTTCTCGGTCACCACCACCGGCAACGATGCCGACGCCAAGGCCGCCCTCGACCGGCTGGAAAACCTCGCCATCGAGCTGCGCGAGCTCGGCATCCCCACCGAATGGGATCTCGATGCCGCGCTCACCGAGGTGAAGACCCTCTCCGGCGGCCCCTATGTCATCGTCGAGCCCTCCGACAATATCGGCGGCGGCGCCCCCGGCGACTGCACCCCGGTGCTGCGCGGCTTCCTCCGCCACGGCATCACCAACGCCGCCGTCGCTATTGCCGACGCCGCCGCGGTCCGCGCGCTTGAGGGCTTGAAGCCCGGCGACAAGCGCACCCTGTCGATCGGCGGCAAGGGCAGCCGGCTCGACCCCGGCCCGGTGGAGCTCGAAGTCAGCTTCGTCAGCCGCTCGGACGGCGCCTTCACCCTCGAGGATCGCCACAGCCACCTCGCCGCCATGCAGGGCATCCACTACAATATGGGGCCCTCGGCCGTGGTCGAGGCCAACGGCATCAAGATCCTGTTGTCGAGCCGCAAAACCCCGCCCTTCGATCTCGGCCAGTTGCGTTCGCAGGGCATCATCCCCGAACAGCTGTCGGTGATCGGCGTCAAGGCGGCCGTCGCGCATCGCCGCGCCTACGACAAGATCGCCAAGGGCAGCTACACCGTGACCACCCCCGGTCCCTGCACCAGTGCCTTAACGACCCTGCCCTACCAGCGGCTTCGGAAGCCCGTCTTCCCGATCAGCTGAGAATATTGGAGTCATCGATGATCGAATATCCCAGCGCGCCGGACACTCCGCGCTCGCATCTACCGTTCAGCCCGGCCACCAAGGTCGGCGAGCTGATCTTCGTTTCCGGCCAGGCCTCGGTCGATGCCACCGGCAAGATCGTATCGGACAGTTTCGAGGGCGAGATGCGCCGCTCGATCGAGAACCTGCGCAAGGTGCTCGAGGACGCCGGCAGCGACCTGGCGCATGTGGTCCAGACCCGCAACTATGTGCGCGATGACGCGGACCTGGCGCTCTACAACCGCATCTACCCCGAGTATTTCCAGGCGCCGTTCCCGGCCCGCACCACCATCACCAATTGCCTCGGCGCGGCGCTCCGTTACGAGATCGACTGCATTGCCGTCGCCAAGAACTCCAAAGCATAACTGCCGGCGTTATCAGCTTTCCGCCCATTTTTTCGCCTCGCGAAACCGGCGGCCATTTACAACTTTCAGGCCCTGGGGCCACTTGGACTACAAGAATTGAGGAGTCCCGCGTTGACCGTTACATCCCCTGCCGCACCATCGGCCGCTCAGTCACGCCCGCTCAGCTTCGATAAATCCGTCGAGGCGATCCGCACCAACTCGCAGTGGATCTCCGGCGGCGTGAACAGCAATTTCCGCCTCAACATCTCGCCCACCCCACTGGTGTTCGAGCGTGGCGAAGGCGCCTATCTCTATGACGTCGATGGCAACCGGCTGATCGACTACTACCTCGGCATGGGCCCGATGATCCTCGGCCACAAGCCGCAGGCGCTGGTCGATGCAGTGAAGTCGCAGATCGACAACGGCATCCTGTTCGCCGGCCAGACCGCCATCGAAGCCGAGGCCGCTCGCCTCGTCTGCGAGCTGGTGCCGTCGGCCGAGCGCATGCGCTTCGGCTCCTCCGGCTCAGAGGTCGACCAGGCGGCGATGCGGCTTGCCCGTGCCGCCACCGGCCGCACCAAGATCCTGAAGTTCGAAGGCCATTACCATGGCTGGTTCGACAACGTGCTGTGGTCCACGGCTCCGGCCGTCGACGCCGCGGGTCCCGCCGACGCACCGGTCCCGGTGATCGGTTCGAAAGGCCAGCTCAAGGATACCGCCGATACCCTCGTCGTCCTGCCCTGGAACAATCTCGAGCTGCTCGAGGCGCGGCTCGCTGAGGGCGATATCGCTGCCGTCATCATGGAAGCGGCGATGTGCAACCAGGGGGCCGTGCACCCGCTCGCCGGCTATCTCGAGGGCGTGCGCGAGGCCTGCACCAAGACCGGCACCATCCTGATCTTCGACGAAGTCATCACCGGCTTCCGTCTCGCCCCCGGCGGCGCGCAGGAACTGTTCGGCGTCACCCCCGATCTCTCGACCTTCGGCAAGGCCATCGCCAACGGCTTCCCGGTGGCGGCGATTGCCGGCCGCGCCGACCTGATGGACATGTTCACCTCGGGCGGCGTCGTCCATGGCGGCACCTATAACGCCCAGCCGATCGCCATGGCGGCGACCGCTGCCACGCTGAAGTCGCTGACTCCGGCGCTCTACAAGAAGATCGGCGTTTCCGGCACTGCGCTGCAGGAAGGCTTCAAGGAGATCTTCGCCTCGGCTGGCGTCACCGCTTCGGTGGTCGGCTTCCCGCAGGTCTTCCACGTCGCCCTCGGCCTCGACAAGCCGGCCCGCGACTACCGTGACCTCGCCAAGATGAACCGCCCCGCCTACATCGCGCTGACCACCGCCCTGATGTACCGCGGAGTCCGCGCCCTCGAACGCGGCGCCTGGTTCCTCTCCAGCGAACACGACGCCGGGGTTATCAACGACACGCTGGCTGCGATGCAGGATGCGGTGCGTGAGCTGAAGGCCAAGGGTACGCTGTAGCTTTTGTCACCAGGGCCGGTGCGGGAAACGTACCCCCACCCCTGTCCCCTCCCCGCAAGGGGGAGGGAGACGCTTCGACTGACACCGGTGTCTGCGGGACGAAGGCAATGGCCACAGGGTCACCTCCCCCCTTGCGGGGGAGGGACAGGGTGGGGGGCTCTGTGCGCGCCGGCCTATCGGTGTCGAGAGCCCATACCCCCGCCTCCAATCCTCTTCATTGGCAATCCGACTGCCGTCTCGCGTTAAGCCCATTCCTCAGTTAGGAGTGGCAGCATGACCGACGACGACGACGATCGGACCATCCCCACGGATCTCGCCGCCCTGCTGCAGACCGGACGACCGCGCTCCACCTTGCGCGCCCGTCGTCCGGAAATCACGCTGCATCAGCTCCGCATCTTCTGGGCCGTCGCCCATTCCGAAACCCTGACCCGGGCCGCCAAGCAACTGGGCCTCGCCCAGCCCTCGCTGTCGCAGCAGCTGTCGAAACTCGAGACCACCGTCGGCACCCGGCTGTTCCGCCGTCACTCCAACGAGATGACGCTCACCGAAGCCGGCACCTATCTCTTGCCAAAGGCCGAGCAGATTCTCCGCAACATGCAGGATCTCGAGGATGGGCTCGGCCAGTACAGCGGCGGCCACCGTGTCACGGTGCGCCTCGCCGGCATCAACTCGGTGTTGCGCGTCGTGCTGCCGACGGCGCTGACCAAAACCCAGGCCAGGTTCCCCGATATCGACTTCGATATCCAGGAAAGCGCCCCGGCCGACATCCTCGAAATGCTCTATGGCCGCCGCGTCAATATCGGCCTCCTCGCCGCCAATTCGGTGGCGGAAGCCAGCGTCGGCTTCCTGCAGATCCCCATCATCGAGGATCCCTATGTGCTCGTCGTCCCCGAGCAGTTGAACCTCGACGACCTTACCGACCCGCGCGAACTCGCCCCTGCGGATTGGGCCATGCTCAACCGCTCGATCCAGTTCATCTTCGGCACCCAGCACGCCAAGCGCGTCGCCGATTGGTACGACCAGATGCTGCCCGAGCATCGCGTCGCCGCCCAGTGCCGCAGCTTCGAGGTGGCGATCGGCCTCGTCCGCGCCGGCTCCGGTATCTGCCTTGCCCCGGCGCTCTCCACGGTCAGCGGCAGCGCTTCGCTCGACGGCGTGCGGCTCTATCGCATCAATGCCAATGCGCGCCGCATCGTGGCGCTTGTCGCCTCGCAGTACCGCCGGCAGGAGCCTTACGCGAGCCTGATCGATGCGCTGCAGACCGCCGGGGAAACGCTGGCCCTGCCGCGCATCCGGCCCACGCCGCCCTTCCTCGATCGTGCCTCTCTCTCCGAATTCTAACCAATAGGCCTTGTCTATCAGCATGATAGAGTGCGGGCCCCGGCGTTCTCCCTAAACTCCTCGCTCGCGGCACCAAGCCGTGAATCGTGAGGAGAACTTCAAATGAAGTCCTGGAAGAAGCCCAAGCTGGTCGAAGTGCCGGTGAGCATGGAAATCAACATGTACGCTTGCGCGACCCGCAAGTAATCACGTCGATCCTGCCGCGGGGACGGGCCTCATGCTCAGCATAATTGTCCTGGGAACCGCGGCGGGTGGCGGGGTGCCGCAATGGAATTGCGGCTGCGACAACTGTCGCGCCGCCCGCAACGGCCATCCCGAGCTTCAGGCCACGCAGGCCTCGATCGCCGTCAGCGCCGACGAGGCGCACTGGTTCCTGATCAACGCCTCGCCGGACCTGCGCCAGCAGCTCACGCAGACCCCGGCGCTGCACCCGCGCGCTTTGCGCCACAGCCCGATCGCCGGCGTCATTCTCTCCAACGGCGAAGTCGACGCCATCGCCGGGCTGCTGAGCCTGCGCGAGGGCACGGCATTCAAGCTCTACGGCCACCAGCGCGTACTGGACCTGCTCGCCGAGAACTCAATCTTCAATGTGCTGAAACCGGCGCTGGTGCCCCGCATCGGCATCACGCCCGATGCAGCGTTCGAGCCGCTTCTGCCCGATGGCACGCCGTCCGGTCTCGAGATCCTCCCCTTCATCGCCCCGGGCAAGGCCGCGCTTTTCGTCGAGGACAGCAGCGCCAACGAAGATGGCGATACGCTGGGCTTCGTCATCCGCGACCGAGCGAGCAGCGAAGGCCTGGTCTTCCTCGCCGCCTGCGCGGCGCTGACCCCGGAGGTCGAGGCTCACTTGCGCGGCGCCAAGCTGGCCTTCTTCGACGGCACGCTGTTCACCGATGACGAGATGATCCGCCTGGGTCTGTCGGCAAAAACCGGCCAGCGCATGGGCCACCTGGCCATGTCCGCCGCGATCCCTGCCCTCGATGGCCTCGGGATCGAGCGGAAAATCTTCCTGCACATCAACAATTCGAACCCCGCCCTGCTGCCCGGCTCGCCGGAGCGTCAGGCGGTGGAACAGGCCGGCTGGCAGATACCGGCCGACGGGATGGAGATCACGCTATGACTGCACTCACCGCCTTCTCGGTCCCGGCCGATGCCCCGCTCGATACGCCGGAGCAGCTCGAGGAGCAGCTCCGCTTCATTGGCGCCACCCGCTACCACAGCCTCCACCCGTTCCATGCCCTGCTGCATGGCGGCAAGCTCAACCAGGGCCAGGTGCAGGCCTGGGCGCTCAACCGCTACTACTATCAGTCGACCATCCCGATCAAAGACGCGGTAGTGATCTCGCGCTTCCGCGATCGCGACACCCGCATCGAGTGGCGTCACCGCATTTCCGACCATGATGGCGATATCGGCACCGAAGGCGGCATCGAGCGCTGGATCAAGCTGACCGAGGGCCTTGGCCTCGATACCGACTACGTCGAGAGCGCCGAAGGCATCCTGCCGGCCACCCGCTTTGCCGTCGAAGCCTATGTGCATTTCGTACGCGAGAAATCGCCGCTCGAGGCCATCGCCTCCTCGCTCACCGAGCTGTTCGCGCCGAACCTGCATGAGGAGCGCATCTCGGGCATGCTGAAGCACTATGACTTCGTGAACCCCGAGGTGATGAGCTATTTCAGCCGCCGCCTCACCCAGGCGCCACGCGATTCCGAGTTCGCCCTGAACTATGTCAAACAGCACGCCAAAACGCCTTATGAGCGCCAGCTGGTCTGCAACGCCCTGATCTTCAAGACCAACGTGCTCTGGGTGCAACTCGACGCGCTCTACCACGCCTATGTCGAGGGCCACGTGCCGCCCGGCGCCTTCGTTCCGGCCATGCCATGAGCACCGCCACAGCTCCCGCCGCCCGCCGCCGGCTGATCGTCGCCGAGGACAGCATCCCTACCCTCGCCCGCGGCACCCGGCTGCGCTACGACGAGGCGCGCCAGCGCTGGGTGCTGCTGGTGCCCGAGCGCGTCATGGCGCCCGACGAGATCGCCGTCGAAATCCTGCAGCTCTGCGACGGCCAGCGCAGCGTCGCCGCCATCATCGACCAACTGTCCGAGGCCTATGCCGCGCCGCGCGACGAGATCGGCGCCGATGTCATCGCCATGCTGCAGGACCTCGCCGGCTCCGGCTTCGTGGTCGAGGCTCGAAAGGACGCGCCATGAGCCCCACGCTGCTCGATACCACGCCCGTCTTCGCCGACCCGACGGATGGTCTCGCCATCCTCGAAGAGAAGTCCGTCGCCGAAACCTACGGCATTCCTCTCGCCGTGCTGCTCGAGCTCACCCATCGCTGCCCGCTGCAATGCGGCTATTGCTCCAACCCGGTCGAGATGGAGCGTGCCGGCAACGAGCTCACGACCGACGAGTGGAAGAAGGTGCTGACCGAACTCGCCGAGATCGGCGTGCTGCAGGTGCATTTTTCCGGCGGCGAGCCGACCGTCCGCAAGGACCTCGCCGAATTGATCCAGCACGCCAGCGAACTTGGGCTCTATTCCAACCTCATCACCTCGGCGGTGCTGCTGAACCGCGACAAGCTGGCGGCGCTCGCCGATGCCGGCCTCTGCCACATCCAGATCAGCTTCCAGGGCAATGAGCCCGAACTTGCCAACCGCATCGCCGGCTTCAAGGGGCATAGCAAGAAACTGGAAGCCGCCGGCTGGGCCCGCGAGCTCGGCCTGCCGCTGACGGTCAATGCGGTGATGCACCGGCAGAACCTCCACCAGTTGCCCGGCATGATCGACATGGCCGTGGCCCTCGATGCCGATCGCATCGAGGTGGCGAACGTCCAGTATTACGGCTGGGCGCTGAGGAACCGCGCCTCGCTGATGCCCACCATCGCCCAGATCGACGAGGCTACCCGCATTGTCGAAGCGGCCTCGCTGCGTCTGAAGGGCATCCTTGATATCGACTATGTCGTCCCCGACTACTACGCCGACCGCCCGAAGAAATGCATGGGCGGCTGGGGCCGGCAGTTCTTCAACATCACGCCGGCAGGCAAGGTGCTGCCCTGCCACGCCGCCGAAACCATCACCGAGCTCGATTTCGAGAGCGTACGCTCCAACCACTCGATCGCCTGGATCTGGCAGAACTCCGACGCCTTCAACCGCTATCGCGGCACCGGCTGGATGCCCGAGCCGTGCCAGAGCTGCGCCTTCAAGGAGCTCGATTTCGGGGGCTGCCGCTGCCAGGCCTTCGCCCTCACCGGCAGCGCCGCCAACACCGACCCCGCCTGCAGCCTGTCGCCGCGCCATAGCGAGATCTTCAGGACGGCTGAACAGGAGTCTGCTACCGGAACGAACCGCTACATCTACCGCAACTTCGCGGATGGCACGCTGGAGCCTGAGAGCGAGCAGTCATGAGCCCCTTGCCGAGAGCCAAATCTCTGGCCGCGTGCTAACCACACCCACCGGCTGTCACTGCTCCCCCTCCCCCCTGAGGGGAGGGGCTGGGGGTGGGGGTGGTGAGGGACGCTCGGTGCTGACTGCACCACCCCCTCCCTCGGTCCCTCCCCTCAAGGGGGAGGGAGGCGATCGCACCGTCCGCCTGCGGCGTACGACGGCCGATATGTAACAAACGAGTAGCACCAGTGGACGACCTCTCCCCCACCGCCCTCACCACCCTCCGCCTCCCTGTCGGCGACGGCCATGAGCTCTATGTCGAGACCCTCGGTGCGCTTGACGGTATCCCCGCGGTTTACCTGCATGGCGGCCCCGGCAGCGGCTGCCAGCCGGCGCACCGCCAGCTGTTCGATCCCAGCCGCTTCCGCGCCGTGCTGTTCGACCAGCGCGGCGCCGGCCGCTCCACCCCGGCGCGCTCGCGCGAGGCCAATACCACCGCCCACCTGATCGCCGACATGGAGCGGCTCCGCACGCATTTCGGCTTCGAGCGCTGGCTGGTGGTCGGCGGCTCCTGGGGGGCGACGCTCGCCCTCGCCTATGCCGAGGCGCATCCCGAGCGCGTGCTCGGCATCGTGCTGCGCGCCACCTTCCTCGGCACCCGCGCCGAACTCGAATGGGCCTTTGGCACCGGCCTCTCGACCTTCTATCCGGCGCTTTACGAGGATTTCCTCAGCCTGTTGACGCCGGAGGAACGCCTCTCGCCGGTCGACAGCTATTTCCGGCGCATCCTCGATCCCGATGTCGCGATCCACGCCCCTGCCGCCCGCGCCTATGGCGATACCGAGCGCATCCTCTCCGAAGTGCGCCCGGCGACGACGCGGCTCGATTTCTCGCCCTCGTCCCGCATCCCGGCGACGGCGCTGATGGAAGCGCACTATTTCAGCCATGACAGCTTCATGGCGCCCGACCAGTTGTTGGCCAACGCCCACCGCCTCGCCGGCATCCGCGGCATCATCGTCCAGGGCCGCTACGACCTGCTCTGCCCACCCCGCACTGCGCATGCGCTGGCGGCGATCTGGAGGGATGCGACGGTGCAGGTGGTCGACAATGCGGGTCACTCGCTCGGCGACCCGGGGATTACCGAGGCGGTGACGGCGGCGGTCCGGAGTTTTGCGGGGTGAGCGAAATCAGCCGCCCGCGTCCCCTCGCCCCTGAGGGGAGAGGGTAGAGCAGCTAGGACCGAAGGTCCGTAGCGGAACTAGGGTGAGGGGCTAGAGCCCGAACTTCTCCATCACGGCTTCGACGTCGTCGCGCACGTCCTGCGCGTCGCGGCCGGAGCGCCAAAGATCATCGATCTGCTTTTTCACCGCCGGATCGAGCGCGCCCCAGTTGCGCTCCCATTCCGCCAGCTTGTCGGTCCAGTAGCCGGTGATCGAATAGCGCGTCGCCGGCCATTTCAGTTCGTGCCGCAGGTACTTGCGGATCGGCCGCACGGTCTTGGCCTCCGACGCCACCCACACATAGACCGAACGATCGGCCGGAAAGCTCATCGACTTCACCGCGTCTTCGAGCTGGCTCGCCGCGATGCCGTTGCCGGCGCCATGGAGCCAGACGATCTTCACCTTGGCCTGACTCTCGAACTGCTGCTCGTGGCTCTTGTCCGGCACCTCGACGATGACCCGCGCCTCGACATGTTCGGCGAGCCCCTCAAGCAGCCGGCCCAGCGCCGGGAGGCCCGTCGCATCGCACACGAACAGCTGCCAATCCGCATCGGCGGGCGCCTCGTAGATGCCGTAGGGCTCGCGCAGCACGATCTCGTCGCCGGGTTCTGCGGCCTGCGCCCACTCGCTGGCGCGCCCGTCCTTATGCACCACGAAATCGAGATCGATCTCGCCGTCGCGGAAATAGCGGATGGTGTAGCACTCGCAATGCGCCGGCTTCTTGCCCGCGGGATACTTCCAGAAGCCCTGCGCATCGACCTCGGGCAGCACCAGCTCGCCGGTGGCGAGGTCGGGGAAGAACAACCGCACATACTCGTCGCCGACGCCGGTCGATTTCAGCGCCTCGATATCGGGGCCACCCAGCGTCACCCGCACCATGCCCGGCGTCACCATCTGCCGGCCGATAACCGTGCCCTTGATCAGCTTCAGCGGCACCATCGTCAAACCCATCGCTCAAAACAATGGGTACTGCGCTACTAATTCTGATGTTTGCAGTCAACTTAAACGTCGGATTCGGCGAGGCTAGTGCTGGTGGCCCCCCCTCCCGGCCTCCCCCATCAAGGGGGAGGTGTCAGACCGGTGGATTGGGCTGGATCGTGCCTTACGCACCGCACAGCACCTCTCCCCTTGTGGGGGAGGATGGGAGGGGGAGCCCCACGCACAAGGCGACGGGCCTCACACCTTCAGCTCGATCCACACCGGCGCATGATCGCTCGCCCCATCCTCACCACGCACCTCGCGATCGATTCCCGCCGCCCCGAGCTTGCGCACCAACTGCTTGCTCAGCAGCATGTGGTCGAGCCTGAGCCCGGCATCGCGGGGCCAGCGGTTCCGCATGTAATCCCAGAAGGTGTAGAGCGTCTCGTTGGGGAATTTCTTCCGCAGCGCGTCGGTCCAGCCCTGGTCGAGCAGCCGCTGAAACTGCTCCCGGCTCTCGGGCTGCACCAGGGCGTTGTCCCGGTACGAGGTGGTGACATAGATGTCGCGCGGCTCGGGGACGATATTGTAGTCGCCCGCAAGCACCACCGGCACGCCGCTGTCGAACAGCTCCGCCGCATGCGCGATCAGCCGCTCGCCCCAGCTCAGCTTGTAGTCGAATTTCGGCCCCGGCTGCGGGTTGCCGTTGGGCGCATAGAGCGAGGCGATCACCACCCCGTTCACCGCTGCCTCGATGTAGCGCGCCTGCGTGTCCTCGGGGTCGCCCGGCAGCTCTTCTGCCGTCAGCACCGGTTCGACGCCCTTGGCGAGGATGGCGACGCCGTTCCAGCTGGCCTCGCCCCGCCACACCGCCCCGTAACCGGCATTGGCCAGCGCCGTCGCCGGGAACTGGTGATCCCGGGCCTTCAGCTCCTGCAGGCAGACGACATCGGGCTGGGCCTCGTCCAGCCAGGCGAGGAGATTGTCCAGCCGCCGGTTGACGTTGTTGATGTTGAACGTCGCGATCTTCAATACCGGCCCCGAAGCGTTTTCTAGGGCGCGATGCGCCCGACCCATGCGGTGACGCTGTCGGCTATGGTCTTCAGGTGATCGGCGGTCGAGAACCCGGAAATCGCCTTGCGCGGCTTCAGGTCGTGATCGCCGTCCTCGAGCCACTTCACCTCGATCTGCGGCGACAGCCCATAGGTCGCGACCTCGTCCGGCACGCCGAACTCATCGCGCGTCCCCTGGCAGATCAGCGCCGGGGTCTTCAGCCCGATCAGGTGCTTGGTGCGCAACTGCGTCGGCCGCCCCGGCGGATGGAACGGATAGCCGAGGCAGAGCAGCCCGGCGATCCGGCCAGCCTCATATTCGGCATCGGCGATCATGCTGGCGACCCGCCCGCCCATCGACTTGCCGCCGATCAGCAGCGGCCCGGTGGTCGGTCCGAGATCGTCGATCGCCGCGACATATTCCGGCATCACCGTCTCGGCCTTCGGCGGCGGCCTCTTGCCGGCGTCAGTCCGCCGGCCCGCCATGTAGCCGAACTCGAAGCGCGCCACCCGGAAACCGGCCGCGGCGAGCGCCTTGGTCGTGGCGTTCATCGAGGCCGAGTCCATCGGCGCCCCGGCGCCATGCGCCAGGAGGATCGTCACCCGAGCATCCTCGGGGCCGTCGAAGAGAAAACTGGTCGTCATCAGCCAGCCGATTTCCGTGTGTGAAGGTCAGCATAGGCGATGCCGCGCGAGGCGGTCTTCGCCCACTCCGAGTCCTGGTCGAGTTCGAGATAGCGCACCCACCAGCGCCGGGCTTCGCCGAGGTTCCCGGCGTCATACTCCAGCGTCGCGAGATTGTAGATCGCATCGGCATAGTCGGGGTCGATGTCGATCGCGGTCTTGAGGTGCTGGCGCGCGATGGCGATCTTGCCCTCCTCGCGCAACAGCCCGGCATAGTTGAACCACGCCTCGACGAAATCCGGATCGCGCTTGATCGCCTGCATATAGGCGTTCGCCGCCTCGGAATTGTCGTTCGCTGCTTTCAGGCAATTGGCCCGGTTATAGGCGGCCACCGAGTCGTTGGGGTCGATCGACAGGCAGTGCCCATAGAGCACCGCCGCCTCGGCAAATAGCCCCGCCGCTTCCGCCGCCTCCGCGAGCGAAAAGTACTCCTCGGACTCGTCCTCGATCGGCGCCAGCGCCAGGAGCCGCTGCCCATCGAGCTCGGCCGGCTGATCGCCGATCAGCGCCCGGATGCGCTTCGGCCCGCCCGGATGCAGCGACATCGCCGTCAGCGACTGTACCGGCCCGGAGCGATGCACCGAGCGCGCAATCGCCCCCCAGGTGGCGCCGCCGGCGAGCAGCCCGGCATATTTGCGCGACAGGATCAGGTCGCGGAACGAGAAGGGTTCGGTGTGATGCTCGAACGCGTCGAACAGCACCAGGAGATCAAAGGCGCGGGCGTCGAGCTTCGACTGATCGAGCAGCGACTGCCGGCTGAGGTTGGATTGCTCGGGCGCGCTTAAGAGCCCCAGCCAGCGCAGAAACCCATTCTCGCTGATCAGCGATGCGTCGGTCTCGCGCAAGCTCGCGACCTTCAATTCGATCTCGGCGTCCGACAGCTTGTCGAGCAGTGTCCGGCCCAGCACCAGCGTGCCGGTATGGCGGGTCAGGCCACGCCGCAGCCGGCTGCCCTTGCTCCCCACCGCCCGCGCCGCCAGCCGTCGCGGAAACGCGCTGAGCGCCCCCACGATACCGACAGTGCTGTCCGATTTCCGCATCAGCTGATTCTACGGGTCACTGGGGTGATTTGCCAGCCCAGTTCGCTTGGCGCCCAAGCGCACCGGATCAAGCCTTCTTCTTCGCCGCCGGCTTTGCCGCTGCCGCCTTAGAGGCCGCCACCGCTTCCTTCAGCGAGGGCTTCTTGGCCGGCGCCACGGTCTCGACCTTGGCCTTGCTCGGGGCGGCAGGCTTGGCCTGTCCGAGGCTCGCCTTCAGCGCGTCCATCAGGTTGATGACGTTGCCGCGCTCCGGCGCCGCCGCGATGATCGGCTTGTGACCCTTGAGCTTCTCGCGGATCATCGCCATCAGCGCGACCTCGTAGCGATCCTCATAGTCTTTGGGGTTGAACGGCTTGACCTTCTGCTCGATCAGCTTTTCGGCGAGATCGAGCATTTCCTGGTCCGGCTTCACCTCAGGAATGTTGCCAAAATACTCGGCCGTCCCCCGCACCTCGTTCGGGTTGCGCAGCACAGTGACGAACATGCCGTTCTCGCGCGCCCCGATGGTGATCACCCGCTCGCGGTTGGTCAGCACCAGCCGCGCAATGGCAAGCTTGCCCGATTGCCGCATCGCTTCGCGCAGCACCGCGAAGGTCTCTTCCGCCATTGCCCCGTCCGGCGCCAGATAGTAGGGCGCGTCCTGGTAGATGACGTCGACCTCGTCCTCGTCGACAAAGGCCTCGATGTTCATGGTGTGGTTGGATTCGATCCGCACCGCTTCGAGATCGCTGTCGTCGATGATGATGTACTGCTTGTCCTCGTACTCATAGCCTTTGACGAGGTCGCTGCGCTCCACCAGCCCCAGCTCGGGATCCACCGGTTTCATGTTGATCCGGTTATGGGTGTCCTTGTGCAGCTGGTTGAAGGTGATGCGTTCCGACGCGCTCGTCGCCGGATACATCTTCACCGGACAGCTGACCAAACTCAGCTTGATATAGCCTTTCCAGCTTGCCCTGGGTGCCACCGTCGCCTCCTACGCGCGCGTACTACGTCCAGCCTTGGATGATGCAGGCAGAGGGCGGGCTGACAGGTTAATCTCGGCCCACGGATCGCCGGACGTGGTTAATAATCCCGGAAGCGTAGAGTAGTTCAAATCCACCGGAGCGTCGATGCTTTCGAGATCGCGCCAGTCGAGCGGCGTCGAGGCCGGCATATTGGTCCGCGCCCGCAGCGAATAGGGTGACACTGCGGTCGCACTGCGGGCGTTGCGATGGATATCGATCAGGATGCGCCGCTTGCGGTTCTGCGCCCCGATGGTGGTAACGAACGTGTCGGGCGCAGTCTTCGCCATCGTTGCTGCCATCTCGCTGGTGACTGCATGCACCTGCTTCCAGGTCTGCTTCGGCTCGATCGGCACCACCAGGTGCAGCCCCTTGCCGCCCGAGGTCTTGACGAACGGCACCAGCCCAAAGGCTTCGAGCTCACCGCGCAGATGCACCGCCGCCTCCACCACCTCGCGGAACTCGATCCCCTCCCCCGGGTCGAGGTCGAAGGTCACCCGATCGGGCTGTTCGAGATGCGTCAGGTGGCTACCCCAGGCATGGAATTCCACCACCCCGAACTGCGCCAGCGCCAGGTAGCCCTTGGCGTCCTCGATGGTGAGGTAGGTCCTGTCCTCCTCGTCGGAGTTCTGCGTCTCGAACACATTTATCGAGGCCGGCATGCCCTTGAAAGCGTGGCGCTGAAAGAAACAATCCTTCGGCAACCCGGTCGGGCAGCGGAACAGCGATACCGGCCGGTTGAACAGATGCGGCAACATGAAATCGCCCACCGCCGCGTAGTAAACGGCGATATCGAGCTTGGTCGGGCCGCTCTTGCCGAACAGCCGGCGCGTCGGGTTGGTGATCGAAATCGAGGCGAGGTCGGCATCGGTGATCAGCCGCTGCCGCGGCGCCGCCGAGGCCGTGAGCTCAGTCTCGATCAGTCCCTTGAACACCGAGTGCCGCAACAGGTTGTCCGAGGTGCGGTTGGCGTAGTGGACCTTGCAGCGCAGCACCGGCTGCACCCAGATGATGTCCTTGGGCGCACCCTCGAGCTTCAGCGCCGGATCCCGCAGGGGTTCCAGCCGGCGCTCCAGTTGCGCCAGCATCGCGGCATCGAAGCCGGTGCCGCATTTGCCGCGATACTCGAGTTCGCCATCGACGAACTCCGCCAGCGCCAGCGAGGCCAGCCCCTCGGCCGCCGCCGACACAGTATAACCTGCTATGACGAAGTCGCCGACCGGCTTGGCTTTCACCTTCACCCAGGTAGTGGTGCGTCCCGACTGGTAGGTCGCGTTGGTCCGCTTCGAGACGATACCCTCGAGCCCCAGTTCCGAGACCCGTTCGTAGAGCGCCTCGCCATCGCCCTCGACATGGTCGCTGAGCTGGATCGCCGAGCGCCCGCTGATATGCCCGCCCAGCATCTGCGACAGCAATTGCTTGCGGTCGGTCAGCCCGGCGCCTCTGAGGTCGTAGCCATCGAGGTAGAGCAGGTCGAAGGCATAGAAATGCAGCTTGCTGCCGGCGCCTTCCGACAGCGCATCCTGCAGCGCCGAGAAGCGCGAGATGCCCTTCTCGTCCAGCACAACGATCTCGCCGTCGATGATCGCCTGCTTGACCGGCAGCTTGGCGAACTCCTTGGGCAGGTCGCCATAGCGCCTGGTCCAGTCGATGCCGCTGCGGGTGATCAGCTTCACCTTGCCGTCGATCACGTGGGCAATGGTGCGATAACCGTCGAACTTGATCTCGTGCAGCCACTGCGCCGCCCGCGTCTCCTTTGGCGGTTCGGTCGCCGAGGCGGCGAGCTGTGGCTCCACCTGCTCGGGCGGCGGCGCCTTCACCGCGCCGGTAACGCCCGAGGCCTTCAGCAGCTTCACCGGTTTCGGCTTCGCCGCCTCCAGCAACTGCTCGGTCGTGAGGCCGGATTTCACGCTCTCCGGCCGTTCGGTGAGGATATCGGTCTCGGTGTCGACGGCCGGATCGTGCTCCTTGAACAGCAGCCAGTTTTCCTTGTCGTTGTCGCCGGGGCGGCCCTTGAGCCTGGTCAGCATCCAGCCGCCCTTCAGCTTTTCGCCCCATAGCCGGAACTTGAAGCCGCCCTTCCTGAGGCCGGCGTCGACATCCTCCATCGGCGCCCAGTCGCCGGTATCCCAGACGATCATCGGCCCGCCGCCATACTCGCCCTCGGGGATCACCCCCTCGAAGTCGATATACTCGATCGGGTGGTCCTCGGTATGCACCGCCAGCCGCTTGTCGGCCGGGTTGAGCGAGGGGCCGCGCGGCACCGCCCAGCTCAGCAGCACCCCATCATGCTCGAGGCGGAGGTCATAGTGATCGGCGGTCGCCGAATGCTTGTGCACCACGAAGCGCGTGCTGCCGGACGCAACGGCGCCCCCGGCGGGCTCCGTGGTTTTGGAGAAGTCGCGTTTCCCGCGGTAGCTGCGTAGTTTCTGCTCGGCCATAGGCGCGAAGCTAGTGCATTTCCCGATCGAGTTGCAGTGCTTTGACTACGGGATAGCTTGGTGGCTCCCCCTTCACCCGTCTCGGCCTGCGGCCGATCCACCCTCCCCCGACGGGCAGGGGGCGATCGCTACATTCTCCGGATTCTTCTCCCCATCGGGGAGAAGGTGGCCCGAAGGGCCGGATGAGGGGAAAGCCACGATGGCAACGGAACAGGTGGCCATCATCAGCTCTCGCCGGCCGGCCACCGTGCCGATTGCCGGAATATCAGCTCGGGCTTTAGCTGCGTGCTCCGCGGCAGCGGCACGCCGCGATCGAGGTGGTTGATCGCCGCTTCCGCCGCACTGGTGCCGATTTCGGCAATTGGCTGACGCACCGTAGTCAGTGGCGGGAAGAAATGCGCCGCCGACTCGATGTCGTCGTAGCCGACCACCGAGATCTCGCCGGGAATCTCCACCCCGGCATCGTGCAGCCCATGCAGCAGCCCGATCGCCATGATGTCGCTGAGCGCAAAGATCGCCTCGGGCCGCGGTCCAGGTCGCGCCAGGATTTTGTGCGCCGCGGCGAGCCCGCCATCCATGGTGAGGTCGGTGCGGACCAGCCAGTCCCCATCGAGCGAAATACCATGCGCCGCGAGCCCCGCTGTCAGCCCGGCGATGCGATCGGCCATCCGCGGGTGGCTTTCCGGCCCCGAGACGCAGACGATGCGCCGAAAGCCTGATGTCGCGAGATACTCACCCACCAGCCGCCCGCCTTCGACCGAGTCATCGGAGAACACCGAGGCCACCGTATCGGCCGGCGCATCGATCGCCACCACCGGCACGCGCTTGATCTGCCCAAGCCGGCGGAAAAACTCGGGGCTGGCATTGGTGGTCATTACCACCATGGCGTCGACCCGCTTGGTGAACAGCGTCCGCATATAGGCGACGAGGTTGGTCGCCACGTCGTCGGTGTTGCAGATCATCAGCGTATACCCGTGCTTGAAGCAGGCGCGCTCCACCCCACGGATCACCTCGCCGAAGAACGGGTTAGAGGTGGTGGTAACGATCATCCCGATGGTGCGCGTCCGGCTCGATTGCAGGGCGCGCGCCACGTCGGAGGGAAAATAGCCGAGATCGGCGATCGCGGCGTTGACCCGGCGGGCAGCGTCCGCGCTCACCGGGCGGGTGTTGTTGATCACATGGGAGACGGTCGTAAACGAGACGTTCGCACGCTTTGCAACGTCCTTGATGGTGACCATTGCTGCTCCCGGGGGGTGGCCGTCCTCTAGCTGCGTGACCTCGACTTGAGCCAGCGGTCGAAGGCCACGGCGACGATCAGGATCAGGCCGATGACGATGGACTGCGTGTAGGACGAGACGTTGTTGAACTGCAACCCGTTCTGCAGCACGCCGATCAGCGCCGCGCCGACGACGGTGCCGCCGACGCTGCCGATGCCGCCGAACAGCGAGGTGCCGCCGATCACCACCGCCGAGATCACTGTCAGCTCGTAGCCGATACCCGCCACCGCCTCGGACGAGTTGAGCCGCGCCGAAAGGACGAATGCCGCGAGCCCGGCAAAAAACCCGACGATGACGTAGACCGAGATCAGGATGCGATCGACGCGCAGGCCCGAGAGCCGCGCCGCCTCGGCATTGCCGCCCACCGCGTAAACCGCCCGGCCATAGCGGGTGTAGCGCAACACCAGGTGACAGAGCAGCGCCGCGATGGCGAAGATGATCACCGGCACCGGCACCGGCCCGACCAGCCCGGTGCCGAACCAGCGCATCGACGCATCGAACCCAGAGATCGGCCCGCCATTGGAGAGTGTCAACGTCAGCCCGCGGAAGATGGTGAGCCCGCCCAGCGTGACGACGAACGGCGGCACTTTCAGCCGGGTAATCGCCAACCCCTGCACGCCGCCGGCCACCGAGCCGACGATCACCGCCGCGAGCAGCGCCGCGAACCAGCCAAAGCCCTGCCCGCCGCCTGATGATAGCGACATCGAATTGGCCGTGCCGCCCTTCGCCACCACCGCCGCGACCATGCCGCAGAAGGCAAGGAGCGAGCCGACGCTGAGATCGATTCCGGCGGTGAGGATAACGAAGGTCATGCCGAGGGCGATCAGCCCGGTGATCGAAATCTGTCTGAGGATGTTGAACACGTTGATCGGGTCGATGAAGCTCGGCTTCAGCGCTGTGAAGACCACGACCAGCGCCAGCAGGAACAACAGCGGCCCGAAGCGCTTCAGGATGCCGAACGTGTTGGGGCCTTTCTTTTCGGCGGGCTCGGTTGTCGTCGTCATCTGGTCTCCCCCTGCCGCTGGTCGAGCGCCATCAGCGCCATCAGTTTTTCTTCCGTCGCTTCGACTGCCGGCATTTCGCCGGTGATCCGCCCCTGCCGCATGGTGACGATCCGGTCGCTCACCGCCAGCACTTCGGGCAGTTCGGACGAGATCACCATCACCGCTATGCCGCGCGCCGCGAGTTGCACCAGGATCTGGTGCACTTCCGCCTTGGCCCCGACATCGACGCCGCGCGTCGGCTCGTCGACGATCAGCACCTTGGGGTCGCGGGCCAGCCAGCGGGCAAGGATCACCTTCTGCTGGTTGCCGCCTGACAGCCCATCGATCGATTGCTCCGGCGACGCCATGCGGATGGAGAGCGCCTTCTTGTACTCGGCCAGCGCCGCGCGCTCCTTGCCCTCAGCCATCAGCCCGAGCCCGTTGGAATAGGCCTTGAGCGCCGCCACCGAGAAATTCTGCAGGATGCCCAGCATGGCGAAGATCGCCTGGTGCTTGCGATCCTCCGGCACCAACCCGATCCCGAGCTCGATTGCATCGGCTGGCGAGGCCGGGGTGATCGTCTGCCCATCGAGCGTAATTGTGCCGGCAGCGATCCGGTCGGCTCCGAAAATCGCGCGCGCCAGCTCGGTGCGGCCGGAACCCACGAGCCCGGCCACGCCGAGGATCTCGCCGGCCTTGAGATCGATATCGACACCATCGAGCACGATGGCATGCGGCGCCTCCGGGTCGCGCACCGTGCGCAGGCCCCTGACGCTGAGCCGCACCGCGCCGGCGGCATTGCGCTGCGTCGGTCGGGCGTAGAGTTCCGACGCCGCCCGCCCCACCATCTTCTCGATGATCTGCGGGATGGGGATTGGCGTGTCGGTGCGATTGAGATGCCCGGCGAGCCGCCCGTCGCGCAGCACCGTCATCCGGTCGCAGATCGCCGAGGCCTCCTCCAGTCGATGTGTCACGAACATGATGGCGACGCCCTCGGCCCGCAGCTGCTTCATGATCCTCAGCAACTGGCTGACCTCTGTCTCGGTCAGCGCCGAGGTCGGCTCGTCCATGATGATCAGCCGGCTCTCGAGCGACAGCGCCCGCGCGATCTCGACCAGTTGCTGCTCGGCCACCGACAGGGCCGAGACCGGGGTATGAGGATCGATCGTCAGCCCCACCCGGGCAATGATCCCGGTGGTTTCGCGCCGCATCCGTCGCCAGTCGATAATGCCGAAGGCGCCCAGCGGCGCCCGGCCGATGAAGATGTTCTCGGCCACCGACAGCGTCGGGATCAGGCTCAGTTCCTGGTAGATAGTGACGATGCCGGCGCGCTTGGCCGCATCCGGGCTATGCGGGCGATAGTCGGCACCATCGAACACGATGCGCCCGCTGGTCGGCGGCTGCGCCCCCGAGAGTATCTTGAGCAGCGTTGATTTGCCCGCGCCGTTCTCGCCGAGCAGCCCGAGGATTTCTCCCCGCCGCACATCGAGCGAAACGTCGTTGAGCGCCACAACGCCGGCAAAATGCTTGGAGACGCCGACCACTTCGAGTAGCGGCGCCGCGAGTTGTTCCGCGGCGGCAACTGCAGCCATCGGTCCCCTCCCGAATGGTTTCACGGTCGCGCTTCCGAACCGGGAAAGTCTGCAACTTTCCTGGAAGCGCTCCAGATGCCACTGGCGCACCAGCGATCGCGATGCTTGCACATCGGACCACTGGCGCGCCAGTTGGCGGGAGGAACTTTACCCGGCTTCGCCGATACGCTCGGCCTTGTCGAGATTGTCCTTGCCGATGACCACAGGGGTCAGCAGCACCAGCTTCTCGGCCGGCTCGGTCTTGTCCTTGGCATAGGCAACCGCGATCCGCACCGCGGTGCGCGACTGCTCGCCCGGAAACTGCTCGACGGTGCCGGCAAGCGTGCCATCACGCACCGCGACCAGCGCCTCGGGCAGCGCGTCGAAGCCGTAGATCTTCACATCGGTGAAGCCACGGGCAGCGCAGGCTTCGATGGCGCCGAGCGCCATGTCGTCATTGGCGCAGATGATCGCATCGGGCTTGCCGTTGGCGGCAAGGCCCGCCTCGGTGACCGACAGCGCTTCGGCGCGGGCGAAGTTGGCGGTCTGCTCGAAGATGATCTGGTACTTGTCCTTGATCGGGTCGATGACGTTGTGCACGCCCTTGTTACGATCGATCGCCGGACCGGCGCCCGGCTGGCCCTGCAGATGGAAGATCTTGGCGCCATTGGGGAAGGCATCGACCAGCGCCTGCGCTTCGGCCTCGCCGCCCTTGACGTTGTCGGCGCCGACATGGGCGAGGATGCCCTCGACGCCATCGACGCGACGGTCGATCGTCACCACCGGTACGCCTGCCTGCACCGCCTGCTCGATCGCCGGCGCCAGCGCGTTGACGTCGAGCGGCGAGATGACGATGGCGTTGACCTTCTGGACGATTGCCGCCTCGATGTCGGCCGTCTGCTTGGGCGCCGAGTTCTGGCCGTCGCTTTCGATGATGTTGACGCCCTGCGCTTCGGCCTCAACTTTAATCTGGTTCAGCATATGCACGAAGAACGGGAAGCCGAGACTGGGCACCGAGCCCAGGATGGTCAACTTGTCCTGCGCGAAGGCACCAGGAGCAGCAACGGCGAGCGCGCCGAGCGCCACCGAAGACCACAGGAAACTGCGTCTATCCATGAATCTATCCTCCTCTGATCGCCCGGCGCGGGTTGTTTTTCCTCATCCGCGGGCACGAGAAGGCTACTTGCTCGCAAACGTTTGCGCAAGCACTGACATGTTAGTGTTTGTTTCGACTTTGGTGGGAAGATTGATCGATAGTGCAGTCAGGCCTTCTCCCCTTGTGGGAGAAGGCCTGACTGCAGACCTGAAGCCACCACCCCTAGTAATCGCTCTCGTAGAACACGCCGACGCTCGAATCCCCATCCGTGCCGGTCGAGACTTTGGCCCGGATGTCCTTGGTGATGTCGAGGTTTACCGTCACTCGCGAATTGCCATCTGCCCCGGCCTGAACGCCGAGATAGATGTTGTCCTGCAGGTACGCGCCCGCCTGCACGGCGAGGCTACCATCCTCGTTGGTGACCACGTCGAGATCGTCGAGGCCGGCCTTGGCTCGCAGCGAGTCGACCAGCGAACCGCCGCCGCCGCCCGCCAGTTCCGCGGCGGCGCCGGCGAGCTTGGCCAACTGGATCGGCGTCAGCTCGCCCATCGAGCGCTTGAACAACAGCCGCGACAGCACTTCGTCTTCCGGCAGCTGTGGGTTGGAGCTGAAGCCGATATCGAGCTCCGAGACGCGGCCGGTGACATTGACGAACACCGTGATGCCGTCGCCTTCGGTGCGCGCGGTGAAATCGAGGAACGGGTCGAGATCGCCGACCAGTGTCACCGAGCCCTCCTCGAAGGTGACGCGCTGACCCAGGATGGCGAGCCGTCCGCGATTGAGCTCGAAGCCGCCGACCGGCCGGATGTCGTTGACCGAGCCGGTGAGCCGCACCGACCCGCCGACCTCGGCGTCCAACCCGCGTCCGCGGATGAAGATCTGGTTGGGCGCGCTGACGGTGATGTCGAGCTGCACCACCGAGGGCCGCCGCTGCGGCATCGGCGCACCGGACGCCGTGACGGCGGCACGCTTCAGCGTTGCCAGCACCGGCTTCGAGGCGTTGATGTGCTTGGCGTCGATGATCGTCCCGGCGGCGCCGAGTGAATCCGGGATGGTGATGTCGGCCTTCTCGATCATCACATTGCCCGACAGCGTCGGGCTGGCATCGAGCCGGCCCCTGAGCGCCAGGTCGCCCGAGACGGTGGCAACGAACATGTTGCCATCGGCATAGCGGGCCGAGTTGAGCCGCACCGCGATATCGGCCGGATTGCCGGCGCCAAGCCCAACCGAGCCGCCGACCGACAGCGAGCCACCGGTAGCAAGGCCGGCGGTCAGGCTGTCGATATTGATGCGGTTGCCGGCAAGGCTGGCGCGGCCGGTGATATCGACCAGCCTGAGGTTCAGCGCCGGATCGATATAGCCCGAACCGCTGGTCGAGACCGTACCCGCGAACTGCGGCGAGCTGAGGCTGCCGGTAACACGGGCATTAAGGTTGGCGGTGCCGCTGAGCTGGCCGCCGCGATCGGCAACGAACCGGTTGCCAAGCGCCAGCGGCGCCGATCCCTGCACCTCGACCGCGAGACCGCGCCCGGTGAGCGGCACCCGGCCATTGGCCGTCAGCTGCAAGCCACCGGCGCCCTGCGCCGAGGCGCTTTCCAGCACCAGTGTCTGCTTGGCGAAACTGCCGCGCCCGGAGAACTGCATCGGCGTAATGCCGAACTCGCTGATCGCCGCCGCCGAAACGCCCGATCCGGAAATGCTGAAGCTGGCCGCCGGATCGGAGGCTGAGCCGGTGATCCGGCCGCTGCCGTTGAGCGTGCCGGCGAGCCCCAGGTCAGGTGCAATGGCATTGGCGATGGACAGCGGCAGCGCCTGCACGTCGAGCGTGATGTCGAGCTTCGCGCCGGCACTGCCGGTGGCCGAGATCCGGCCGCCACCGACATCGAGCTGCACGGCATCGAGGCTCACTGTATCGCCGGCAATGGCCAGCGCCGTCGGCTGCGCCAGACGGGCCCGCAACTGGCCCTGGGTCAGATCGGCCCGGTCGAGCGCCAGGCGATAGCCCTGATTGAGCGGCGCGAGGCTGCCGGCCAGCGCCACATTGGTGCGGTTGCTGAGCGCCGCGGTGAGGTCGAACGCCGTGGCGTCGCCGCTGCGCGAGGCTTGCGCCTGCAGCGTGTCGATGCTGATGCCACCCGCCGCGATAGCGCGGCCGTTCACCGTACCGTCTATGGCGGGCACGCCGAACAGGTCCGACACCGAAGCGCGAATCTCGGCGGCGCCAATCTCGATGTCGGAGGTCGCAAGCTTGGCGATCGAGCCGACGATCTCGGCGTTCTGTTTGCCAGCGGCAGGCGTCAGGGTGATCGATGCATCGGCACTGCCGGTCGCATCGACCAGCAGCAGCGCCGCAGCCGTGCTGACGTTTGGCGAGGCGAGCTTCAGTGCGCCGGTCAGCAGTCCATCGGCGTCCTGCACCACGTCGCCGGTCACCAGCGTCGGGCCAGCCTCGAAGCGCAAGCCGGTCAGCCGTTTGGTCGTGGCGTCCACCGCGACATCGCCGCCCAGCGCCACGCGGAACCGCTCGAGGAACGCATCGCCCTTGAGCTGTCCGGTGAGCGAGCCGTCCTCGGCCAATTGGCCGGTGAAGCCGAACGCCGCATCCGACAGCGATTTGCCGGCCAGCGTACCGCTCGGCACCTTGGCTGCGACGTCGAGCGCAATGGCCCCCTTGCCTTTTGCCGTGCCGGTGAGGGTCAGCGCACCCTTCGCCTGGTCCGAAACCAGCGCCAGGTCGGCGAGGTCAGCACTGAAGCTGAAATCCGCTGCGCCGGTGGCGAAGGTGCCGTCGGCGGCGATCTGCACATTGTCATTGGCGATGCGGAACGCTTCCGCCTCGAGCCCCTCGGGGGTGCGCGCCACCCGGCCACTGAGCTTGACCGTGCCTTCCAGCACCTGGTCGAGCGCCGGCTCCGAGAGCGCGAGATTCTCCGCCGTGCCGTCGAGGGTCAGGTTGAAGCCGCCGATCAGCGGGCTCACCGTGCCGGTGGCAGTGAGATGCATCGCGCCATCGAGGTCGCGCCCGGCGACGCCCGAGAATGGGGCGATCGAGCTGGTCTCGATCGCCAGCTGCCCGTCGAACACGTTGTCGTCGAACTTGCCCGCCGCGCCCAGCGTCAGCGCCTTGCCGACCATCCGGAACTGCGCCAGCTGCAGCGGCTCGCCGGCATTCCACAACCCGGCGAGCCCGAGTCCGGCGCTATCGCCGAGGGCGGCCTGCACATCGGCATCGGCGGAGACGATCCCCTGGACCATGCCGTCGGCATTGAAGGTCAGCCGGCGACCGGCGGGATCTTCAAGATTACTGGCAATGCCGTTGCCGCGCAGCGTGATTTCGCGCGCCTGAAGCCCGCCATTGGCAAAACCGTTGGCGACAAGGTCGGCCGACCAGTCGTCGCTGTCGGCCCCGCCGAAATCCACCTTGAGCGTAGCGTTGTCGATCGTCGTCGCCGCGCCCGGCGCCGGCAGGATCACCCGGTTGCCGGCGGGGTCGGCGATGGTCGCCGCAAGGTTCAGCCGGCTGAGGAAGCCATCCGCCGTGGTCGCGCCCGAGGCCTCGAGCCCCAGTTGCCCGCCGCTGAGCTTCAGCCCGGAGATATCGACGCCGCCGGCCGAGCGCAGCAGCGCCGAAGCCTTGAGCGAGGTCTCGGCGCCAAAGAACGGCTGATAGGCCGGCGCCACCAGCATGCCGATCGGCCCGCCCAGATCGGCGTCGATCGCCATGCCCTCGGGCTTCTGCACGATCGTTGCCAGCCCCTCGAGCGCCCGCTTGCCGCCGGCATCGAGGGTCATCGTCGTCTTGAGATCGGCGACCGGGCCGGAGCCGTTGACCGCCAGCGCCATCTCGGGCTTGCCCTCGATGTTGAGCAGGTTGGCCAGAATGCCGTTCGGCGGCTCGGTCAGCGTCACCCCGACATCAATGCTGTTATCGGCCCGCTTGTAGGCAACGGCCACGTCGAGCTTGCCGCCCGGCCCGTCGAGACGGACGATGTTGAGGGCCGTGTCGAGCGACCCACCCTCCAATCGGAAGTTGCCGTCGACCGAAATCTCGGAGCCGAGCCCGAAGACGTTCTCGCCGAACGTCACCTTGGGAATGCTCAGCTTGTCGAGCTGGATCGCCACCGGGAAATCCGGGATCGCCAGCGGCGCCGCTTCCGGCGCCGGCAGGTTGGGGTCGCCGCTCGGGATGGCGTTGCGCAGATACTCGATGCTGTCGGCAGTGAGCGCCCGCACCAGCAGGCGGCCGGTGAACAGCGCCCCCTGGTCCCAGTCGATCGCCGCATTGTTGACCCTGAGCCACACGCCCTCCTTGTCGGAGATGGTGACCTCGCGGATCGAGGCGGTCGAGGACAGCGCGCCGTCGATATTGGAGATGCGAATCTGCCGCTCGGGCGTCGACAACTGGCCTTCGACAAAGCCGACGAACCAGTCCTTCTGCTGCTCGGCCGTCATCTGGCCCTGGTCCTGCGCGACCAGCGGCATGGCGGCCAGAAGGCCGAAGCCGAACATCATGCCGGTGGCGAGAACCCGTTTCAAAACGCCTGTCCTATGCCGACATAGAGCGCATAATCCGGGTCGCCCGGCCGCTTGTTGAGCGGTAGCGCCACATCGAGCCGCAGCGGCCCTAGCCCGGTGTAGTAACGAACGCCGGCGCCGACACCGAGGCGCAGCTGATCGAGGCCCGGAAACTCCTCGGCTGCGACATAGCCGCCATCGACGAAGGCGACGATGCCGATATCGTTGGTGACCTTGTAGCGCGCCTCGAGCGAGCCCTCGACCAGGTACTTGCCGCCGGTGACCGTGTCGCCGGGACCATCCACCCCGATGCTCTTGAAGCCATAGCCGCGCACCGACCCGCCGCCGCCGGCAAAGAACAGCCGATCCGGCGGGATCTCGTCGATCGCAGGTCCGACCAGCGCGCCGACCTTGGCACGGCCGGCCAGCACCAGTTGCTTGTCACCCATGACGCTGAGGTAGCCGCGCACTTCGGCGGTCGTCCGGAACGCCGGGTTGCCGTAATAGAACTCGTAGAACGGCTCCGCCGTCACGTTGACGTAAAAGCCCTCGGTCGCATCCTGGGGGTTGTCGCGCGCATCCCAGATCAGCCCACCGGTCAGCCCGGCCAGCGAGAAGTTGCGGGTGCCGAAATCGTCCTCGAACAGCGAGCGTTCGTAGAAGGCCGAGCCATCGAGCGTCAGCTGGTCGAACAGATACTGCGTCAGCCCCACCCGCGCCGAAGCCGAGGTCTCGGTGTAGGCCGGCAGGACGCTGCGCTCGGCCGACACTGCCGCGACCAGGTCGTTGTCGGGGTTCAGGAAGCCCGGCTTGGTGAAGGTACCGCCGAAGGCGTAGTCGAACTCCTCGGTGGCGATCGGCCAGTTGATGCCGGCAACCTTGGCGTCGAGCCGCAGCCGCTCGGCCCGCCCGAACAGGTTGCGCCACAGGTGGAAACCTTCAACGCCCAGCCCGTCGATGGTCGAGTAGGTGGCGCCGACGCCGAACCGCCGCTCCGCCTGCTCCTCGACAATGACGTTGAACGGCAGCACCCCGTCATTGCCGATGGCGCCCGCCGCCTCGATCCGCATGGCGCGGAACACGTCGAGCCGCGCCAGCCGCTTTTCGGCACGCGCGATGTCGTCGGGGTCATAATCCTGGCCGGCGATCAGCCCGGTCTGCTGCGCGACGAAATCAGGATCCATGCGGTTGGTGCCGCTGACCCCGATCGCTCCCACCGTCGCGTGCCGGCCCGGCGCCACCGTGATGGTGACATCGACCGTGTCGGTTGCGTGGTCGGCGACCACCTGCCGGTCGACCACCGCCGCCTCCGCATAGCCCTGCTGCCGCCACGCATCGACGGCCAGTTGCTCAGCCCGCCCGACCACGGTGGCCCTCGCCACGAGACCCGCCCCGAACCCTGCAATCTCGGGCTGCTCGACCTCGTCGCCGGCCTCGCCGGCAAGCGGCGCGCGGTTGGTGATCTTGACGTTGCCGAAGCGGAACAGCGGGCCGGCATCGACCTTCAGCACCACCGCCACCGGATCCGGCAGGTCGGTATCGGGAGGCAGGTTCGCCGCCTCCTTGCCGCCGACCAGGATGCTGATCGCGCCGCCGTAGTAGCCTTGGTTGTAGAGGGCCGCGAGGATACGCCGATAGTCGCTGCGTGCCTTGGCGAGCAGCCCCGCTGCGCCCGAAGCCGGTGCGCCCTGGTCGGCAAGCAATGCCGAGGCGCCGCGGATGGCATTGGCCACGTCACCTGTCGCCGTGGTTTCGAGCGTCGCCGTATAGGTCTGCGGATCGCCGATCACCGCATCGGCGTCGATTTCGCTCTGATCCTCGAACAGCTTGATGCCGAAAAACTCGAACGCAGATGCTCCCGGCACCAGCAATGGCGCCAGGGCCAGCATGGCCAGACCGATTCTTACCCGCCGCTGTAACAGTCCCGACTACCCCTGCCCTCGGCTGCCCGTTAACTCACCCCCGCCCGTGGCCCGGGCGGCTGCTGTGGTGAGCTCCGGCCGACCCGCCGTTGCCCAATGGGAAAATTCCCTCAAATGTCGCTATGCCAAGCAACCGTCAAAGGGCGGCGACTATGAGGCGATAATGCGGCATCCACGATCACGACACACGCCTAACTAGCTGTCGACGAACGCGTAATAGCCACTCCTGCGGCACCCTAATATCGTCCGACAAGAGTAAATGGGAGGTCAAAGCCATGCGCATCGTCGATACCCACCTGCACCTGGTGCACATGGATCGCTTCACCTACCCCTGGCTCGGCGGCGCCGGCGCGCTGAACCGGGCCTGGCCGGCCGAAGCCTATGGGGCTGAAGCACAAAAGCTCGGCATCGAGGCAGCCCTCCACATGGAGGTGGACGTTGCCGAGGCCGACATGGAAGCCGAAACCACCTACGCCCTCGAAGTGCATCCGCTGGTCGTCGGCGCCATTGCCGCATGCCGCCCGGAGAGCCCGGAGTTCCCCGCTTACCTCGACCGCCTCGCAGCGCTCAAAGGCGTCAAAGGTTTTCGCCGCATCCTCCACACCTCGTCCGACGAGCTGAGCCAAGGCCAACTGTTCCGTTCGAACCTCCGTCGCCTCGCCGACAAGCACCTGCCCTTCGACCTCTGCGTGCTGTCGAAACAATTGCCGGTCGGCCGCGAACTGGTCGCGAGCTGCCCCGATGTGCAGTTCGTGCTCGATCATTGCGGCGTTCCCGATGTGGCCGCCAAGGCACTCCACCCGTGGCGGCGCGAGATCCAGGCGCTGGCGGCGCTGCCCAATGTCGCGGCCAAGATTTCCGGCATTGTCGCCTATGCGGCCCCCGATTGGACCACCGCCGAGCTCCGCCCCTTCGTCGAGCACATCATCGAGTGTTTCGGCTGGGATCGCGTCGTCTGGGGCTCCGACTATCCGGTACTCACCCTCACCGCCGACCTCACCCGCTGGGTCGCCGCGAGCAGGGAAATCGTCGCCGGCGCCAGCCAGGACGAACAGGCGAAACTCTTCCACCGCAACGCCGAGACAATCTACCGCATCTGATATATCAGTGTTGCTCCGACAGCCCACATGTGAAATACCCATTCACATAAGAATGGCTGCCGCAGGCGGCGGACGAGGAGCAGGTGAGCATCGACGTCGGAGCCCTCAGGCAAAGCTGGCCCCATCCGGGCACCCCCAAACCGATCGTCATCATCGGCGCCGGCGGCATCGTCACCGACGCGCATTTGCCGGCCTATCGCCTCGCCAACCTGCCAGTCGCCGGCGTGTTCGACCTCGATGCCGCACGCAGCAGGGCAGTCGCCGAGCAGTGGAACACGCGGGCCTTCACTTCGCTCGATGAGGCGATCGCCACGTCCGACGCCATCTATGATCTCGCCCTGCCCCCGGCGGCCCATCTCGACGTGCTGCCAAAACTGCCGGGTGGCGCTGCAGTGCTGCTGCAAAAGCCGATGGGCCGCGATCTCGCCGAGGCGACGGCCATCCTGAAGCTCTGCCGGACCAAGTCGCTCAAAGCCGCAGTGAACTTCCAGCTCCGCTTCTCGCCGATGCTGCTGGCTGTCGCCGATGCGCTGGACCGCGGCTGGCTCGGCCGGCTGATCGATGTCGAGGTGCATCTCAACCTCGTCACCCCATGGCACCTGTTCCCGTTCCTCGTCGGCATGCCGCGGGTCGAGATCGCGGTGCACTCGATCCACTATCTCGATGCGCTCCGCGCGCTGCTCGGCAATCCCACCGGCGTCCATGCCCGGACCCTCGGTCACCCATCCACAACGCTGGCGCAGACCCGCACTTCCGCGCTGTTTGATTTTGCGCCCGACCAGCGCGTCATCTTCTCGATCAACCACAACCACGATTTCGGCCGCCGCTTCCAGGATGCGAGCTTCCGTATCGAGGGCACTGAAGGCGCCGCCATGGTGAAGCTCGGCCTGCTGCTCAACTACCCCGAGGGCGAGCCGGACGAACTGTGGATCACCCCTCGTGGTGAGGAGGATTGGACCCAGGTGCCGTTGCAGGGCCGCTGGTTCCCGCACGCTTTCATCGGCACGATGAGCAACCTGCAGCGCTACACGGCGGGCGAAGACGATCGCCTCGTCACCTCGGTCGAAGACGCCTGGCACACCATGGCGCTGGCCGAAGCCGCCTTCGAGTCCGCCGCGAGGCCCGCCACTCCAGTGAGATCCGCGCCATGAGCACTCCGACCGTCGGCATCCACTCGACCAACCCAACCACCATGCCCAGCGAGCACGCCCGGCTGCCGGTGTGGAATGCCGAGAACTGGTTCTACGAGGACTTTGAGGTCGGCCACAAAATCCGCTCGCTCCGCCGCACCATCTCGGAGGGCGAGAGCATGCAGTTCAACGCGCTGGTCACCGACATGCACCCCTATGTGGCGGACGAGATCTTCGCCACGTCAGAAGGGCAGTTCGGCCGCCGCCTCGTCGCCGGGGCCTTTGTCTTTTCGGCTGGGCTGGGGCTCGTTGCCACCAACTGCATCAACGCTTTCAGCTATGGCTATGACAAGCTCAGGTTCATCAAGCCGACCTTCATCGGCGACACCATCTACACGATCCGTACCAACATGGAAAAACGCCCAAAATACAAAGAGCTCGGCCTGATCCGCGCCAGCTACGAAGTGTTCAAGGGCGAAGGCGAACTGGTGCTCTACTGCGAGCATCTGCAGACCGTGAAGTACCGCGATCCCGCGGCGTTCGAAGGGCAGGCTCGCGACAGCGGCCAAACAGCAAAAGACCGCTGAGAAATGACCAGCCTCCCCCTCGACGGCGTGCTCGTCGTCGATCTCTGCCAGTTCCTTTCCGGTCCCTATGCCTCGCTGCGCCTGCAGGATCTTGGCGCGCGCGTCATCAAGATCGAACGCCCCGATGGCGGCGACCTCAGCCGCCGGCTCTATCTGAGCGACACCGAGATCGGCGGCGACTCGACCATCTTCCACGCAATTAACCGCAGTAAAGAGAGCCTGGCGCTCGACCTAAAGAACCCCGCCGATATCGCGGCGCTCAAAAAGCTGCTCGGTCGCGCCGACGTCATGCTGCAGAACTTCCGCCCCGGGGTGATCGAACGCCTGGGCCTCGACTATGACAGCGTCAAAGCGCTCAACCCGGGCATCGTCTACGCCTCCATAACAGGTTATGGCGAGGCAGGTCCCTGGGTGCAGCGCCCCGGCCAGGACCTGCTGGCGCAAGCCCGCTCCGGCGTCATGTGGCTCAACGGCGATCACGATCAGGGTCCGGTGCCGTTCGGTCTCGCCATCGCCGACATGCTGGCCGGCGCCGCGGTTGCACAGGGCATCCTCGCCTCGCTGGTGAAGAAGGGCCGCACCGGGACGGGCGCGCATGTCGAAACCAGCCTGCTCGAAGCGCTGGTCGATTTCCAGTTCGAGGTGCTGACCACCCATCTCAATGATGGCCGGCGTACGCCGAAGCGCTCCGGCTTCCGCTCGGCCCATGCCTACCTCTCCGCGCCCTACGGCGTGTACCCCACCGCCGATGGCTGGCTGGCCCTCGCCATGACCCCGCTCGGCAAGATCCGCGACCTGCTCGAACTGCCGGCGCTCGAAGCTTTCGCCGCTGATCCCAAGAGCTGGTTCAGCGCCCGCGACGAGATCAAGCGCATCATCGCCGAACGGCTGGCGACCCGCACCACCGCGGAGTGGCTCGCCGTGCTCGAGCCCGCCGACATCTGGTGCGCCAAGGTGCTCGAATGGCCAGAGCTGCTGGAGAGCGAAGGGTTCAAGGCGCTCGACATGCTGCAGACCGTGGTGCGCGATGACGGCGTCTCCATTCTCACCACCCGCTCGCCGCTCCGCATTGACGGCCAGCGCACCCAGACGCATCGCGCCGCGCCGCTGATCGGCGAGCAGAGCGTCGAGATCCGCAAGGAGTTCGGCCTGTGACCATCCTCAAGGGCATGACCTGGAGCCACCCGCGTGGCTATGACCCGATGGTCGCCACCGCCAAAGCCTGGGCCGAGAAGACCGGCGTTGCCATCGAATGGGACAAGCGGAGCCTCCAGGATTTCGAGTCCTTCCCGGTCGAGGAATTGGCCCGCCAATACGACATGATCGTCATCGACCATCCGCATGTCGGCCAGGTCGTTGCCGAAAACTGCCTTGCCCCTCT
Source organism: Devosia sp. GW821-FHT12F11 (assembly GCF_058806655.1). Lineage (NCBI taxonomy): Bacteria > Pseudomonadati > Pseudomonadota > Alphaproteobacteria > Hyphomicrobiales > Devosiaceae > Devosia > Devosia sp. GW821-FHT12F11. Next base: position 62,926 of record NZ_JBXAPX010000006.1, on the reverse strand, counting down.
GGACGTTCCCGGCCGCGAAGCCGAGCGGCAGGCACTGGCCGAAGGCTCGGTCGGCGCGTCCTATCCGAGCTACGAATATGCCGGGCACCAATGGGCTTTCCCCATCGACGCCGCGACGCAGATCATGGCCTATCGCGCCGACCTGATCGACGCTCCCAAGAACTGGGACGACGTCGTGGCGCTGGCCAAAGCCGGGCGCGTCGCCTTTCCGTTGCTGCCGCCGCACTCGATGATGAGCTTCTTCACCCTCACCGCCAATCTCGGCCACCCCTGCGCCGTCGAGAACGGACCACTGGTCGACAGCGCCACCGGCATCCGCGCCATCGAGATGCTGGCTGAGGTCGCGGCTCATCTCGGCCCCGCCGACTTCACCATGGACCCGATCGCCGCCTCCGAGGCGATGGCGCGTCCGGATGCCAGGCTGGCGCTGATGCCGCTCGGCTATGGCTATGTCAGCTACGCCATGCCGGGCTTCCGCTCGCGCCAGCTCACCTTTGCCGATATCCCGCTGTCGGGCGCCAAAGGCTCAGCCCTCGGCGGCACCGGCATCGCCGTCTCCGCCTTCTCGCAGAACCGGCAGGCCGCCATCGATTACGCTTACTGGGTCGCCTCAGCCGACGTGCAGCGCACCCTCTATGCCAGCTCCGGCGGCCAGCCCGGCCATGCCACTGCGTGGGAAGACGATGCGGTCAATGCCGCCACCGGCAATTTCTATCGCGGCACCCGCAAAACCCTCGAGGGCGCCTATGTCCGCCCGCGCCACAATGGCTACATGGCGTTCCAGGATGCCGCATCGCAGCGGCTCAACGCCGGCCTGCTGGCGCGTGAGGCGCCCGCCACCATCCTCGCCGATCTCGATCGGCTGTTCCGGGAGAGTTTCTGATGGAGCGGCCACGGCATTTCGAGGACTATGTCGTCGGCGAGGTCCGCAAGACCACCGGCCGCACCATCACCGAGACCGACTTCGTCCTGCACGCCGGCCATACCGGCGATTTCTTCCCACACCACATGGACGCCGAGTTCATGAAGGGCTCGGAATTCGGCCAGCGCATCGCCCACGGCACCATGACCTTCGCCATCGGCATCGGGCTGACCGCCACCGAAATCAACCCGCTCGCCTTCACCTACGGCTACGAACGCCTGCGCTTCCCCAAGCCCGTGTTCATCGGCGACACCATCCACACTGAGCTGACCATTGCCGGGCTCGATGACGATCCGAAGCGCCCTAACTATGGGCGGGTGACCGAGCAGGTGCGGGTGCTCAACCAGCGCGGCGAAACCGTGCTGGCGTGTAATCATATCTACTTGGCGCAGCGGCGGGGGTAGCACCGTCCCGACAAACACCGTGCCTCCGCGCACCCCCTCCGAGCTACGCTAAGTCGCTCTGGTCCCAAGCTTCGCTTGCCTCCCCCGTCAAGGGGGAGGTGGCATCCAGTTTGTGGCTGGATCCCGCCATGGCCACCAGCGGGCACCCATCCCATTGACGGGGAGGGATGGGGTGGGGTGTGCAGCGTGCACGATGTTGCTGGCGCTACTCCTCCCGCCCCAGCAACGGCGCCGGCCCATCCGCCGCACGCACCCAGGGCGTGTCATAGCTCGGCGCATTGGCGAAGCGGCGCATCCCGAGCGTCAGCCGCGCCGTCGCCCCCGCCGCCAGCTTCACCGTTACCCACCGCCCGCTGACCGCCACCGGCGCGGCATCGCCCAGCTGCACCGACGTAATGTCGTGCTCCCCGAACACCCCGCCCTGGATCACCACTTCCGCGGCATGCAGCGCGTCGGTGTTCACCAGCGTCAGCGTCGCGCCATCATGCGTGAGCCCATCGACCAAAGCTGCCACGCCCTGCGGTAGTCCCGGGCGCTTCCCCGCCGCGTCGAAATAGCGGAACCGCGCCACCTGCAGCCCGCCGTGATAGACGTGCATCGGCCCGCCCAGCGTCAGCTGCGTCAGCGCTTCCACCACCATCGGCGTCAGCTGCTGCCACATATGGATGGTCATCGACTCCCGGTAGTGATCCATCGTCTCCGGATCATTCTCGGCTTTTCGATAATTGGCGATCTGCTCGGTGATGGTCTGGAGGTCGGCCTTCAGCACCGCCTCGGGATAATCGGGGTAGTTGCCGCGCATGAACCTGAACCACTGCGCGGTGTTGCCGTTGAAGCCCATATGGCCGCCATTGGTCTTGCCATAGCCGTGATAATCAGGGTTCACCACGTCGAACAGGTCGCCGGCCCAGCCGCGCTCGGCCCGTTCGGCATCCTCCTCGGCCATCGAGACGTTCCACAGGTAGACGCCGTACATCGGGTGGAAACGGCGATAGTCGCGCCAGCCTTCATCGTAGTGCCGATTGGGCACCAGCTGCTGGCCGCCCTCCTCGCGCCTGAGCCCCCACAGCATATCGAGCTGCGAACGCGCGAGCCCAAGGTGCCGCATGTCGCCGGTGAGGACCGCCGCGTTGACGCCCGAGACACAGAGCGGCTCGAGCAGCGAGAACGAGCCGTGCGGCCAGCGCCAGCCGTAATAACCGCCCCACCACTTGCCATCGTTGTATTCGCCGATCTCGCCGCTCAGCCCGATATTGTCGGGCGTGATGCCGCCATTGCGGGCCGTGCGCTCCTCCCACGTCGCGAGATAGTCGAGCACCCAGGCGCGATATTTCTCCTCGCCGGTAAAGGCGAAGGCATGCGTCATCAGCGAAGTGGCGCCGAGGTTGAGCGGTACGTCGCCGCGTGATTGCCGCTGGTTGATACGCGTGAGGATTTCGGCATAGGTCGCATCGTCCGACCACGGCGTCTTCATGCCGTATTTGTCGATCCCCGGCAGGTCCTCGAAGGGCGGCAGGTAATCGTCGAGGATCTCGCGATGCGTCGACCAGTCCTCCGCCGTCTGGGTGAAGCGGGGGCCGCGGCTGCCGGTGATCGGCGAGCGGATCAACTTGCGCTCCGCATCCCAGTTCTCAGCCTCGGCATCCTCGCCGTTGTAGAAGCCGGCGAAGCGCCGGGTACGCTGGCGGTCCTTGGGCACGGCCGGATCTGCGAGCCCGAAGAAGTAGAAGAACAGGTTGCTCTCGCCGTGGTGCATCCAGTCGTAATAGGCGTCGTATTCGCGATGGATCTGCCCATACTCGGTCCACTGCCAGGTGATGCCGTCCCAGATGGTGCGCGAGCGCTTGTACACCTCTTCCGAGCCGCCCAGCGCGTAGAACAGCGGCATGTTCATGAACCCCTCATAGGGGTCGTCCGAACCATCCATGCCCGGCCAGCGATCGCGCCAGATCAGCGTGCCGTCAGGCCTGGTGTAGCGGTCGGCAAACTCGATCGCCGCCTCGTTCAGCACGGCGAAGATCTGCCGCTGCAGCAGCGCCCATTCGGGCAAGGGGAGGATATCGGCCGCCTCGATCGACGGCATGCTGGAGGCGCTGCTCATGCTGGCTAGATCCGGTTGCCCGTTACGGGGTCGAAGAGGTTGATGGCGGCGGTGTCGACGCTGAGGTTCAGCGTATCGCCCGGTTTCGGCCGCACCTTGGGCCCGAGCCGCGCGGTGATCAGCTGTCCGCCGACGCTTGCTATCACCATGGTGTCCGGCCCGGTCGGCTCGACCACGTCGACGATGCCGGAAAGCCCCGCCGCGCCGTCCCCAACATCGAGCGTTTCCGGCCGGATGCCGGCGGTGACCTCGCGCCCGACGAAAGCGCCGACCTCCTGCTGCAAGCCGTTGAGCGCCAGGGTGCCCGCCCGGTGCCGCAGCACCAGCCCGCCATCGCCCTGCTCCAGCGTGCCGGTCAGGAAGTTCATCGTCGGCGAGCCGATGAAGCCGGCGACGAACATGTTGGCCGGCCGGTCGTAGATGGTTTCGGGGTCGGCGAGCTGCTGGATCACCCCGCCCTTCATGACCGCCACCTTGGTGCCGAGCGTCAGCGCCTCGACCTGGTCGTGCGTCACATAGACGGTGGTGGTGCCGAGCCGGTCGTGCAGCCGCTTGATCTCGGTCCGCATCTCCACCCGCAGCTTGGCATCGAGGTTGCTCAGCGGCTCGTCGAACAGGAACAGGTCGGGGTTGCGCACGATCGCCCGCCCCATGGCAACGCGCTGCCGCTGGCCGCCGGAGAGCTGCCCCGGCTTGCGGTCGAGCAGGTGCTCGATCTGCAAGAGCTCCGCCGCGCGCTGCACCGCTGCGTCACGCTCCCGCGCGTGGACCTTCCGCATCTCGAGCCCGAAGCCGATGTTCCGGCGCACCGGCATGGTCGGATAGAGCGCATAGGACTGGAACACCATGGCGATGTTGCGGTCCTTGGGGTGCACGTCGTTGACGTTCCGATCACCGATCAGGATGTCACCACCCGAACTGTTCTCCAGCCCGGCAATGATCGACAGCAGGGTGGACTTGCCGCAGCCCGATGGCCCCAGCAGCACCAGGAAGCCGCCATCCTCGACCTCGATATCGATATTGTTCAGCACCTCGACGGCGCCAAAGCTCTTGCGGATGGAGTTGATCGATAGCGTCGCCATGGGGGACTAGCCTTTCACTGCGCCGGCGGTGAGGCCGGCGACCATCGCCCGCTGCACGATGGCGAACAGCACGATGACGGGGAGGATGGAAATCATGCCGCCGGCGGCCAGCATGCCCCAGGGCAGCTGGAACTCGCCAACCATCAGCTGCAGCCCGACCGGCCAGGTGCGCGAGCCCTGGCTGGTGGTCAGCATCAGCGCGAACAAGAACTCGTTCCACGCTGCGATGGCGACGAACACGCAAGTGGCGAGCAGCCCGTTGCGGGCGATCGGGATCACCACCATGAACATGGCGCCGAGCCGCGTGGTGCCATCGATGCGCGCCGCGCTTTCCAGCTCCTTGGGTGCCGCGTCGAAGAAGCCCTTCAGCATCCAGACGAACAGCGGCAACAGGAAGCTGGTGTAGGCGACGGCCAGCCCGATGGTGCTGTCGAGCAGCCCCACCTGGCGCATGATGATGAACAGCGGGATGATCATCAGCACCGCCGGGAACATGCGAACAATGAGGTACCCCAGCATCAGCTGGGTGCGCCCCTTGAACTGGAAGCGGCTGAACGCATAGGCAGCGACCGTGCCGGTGAGGAGACAGAGCAGCACCGTCACCGAGGTGACGATCAGGCTGTTGACCACCAGCACCGGATAGCCAGACTGGTTCCACAGCTTGACGTAATTCTCGAAGGTGATGCGCGATGGGATGTACTGCATCGTGCGGGTGACGATGTCCTCTTCGAACTTCAGCGAAGTGAGGAAGGTCCAGACGATCGGCGCGATGGCGATGAAGGCGAGACCGATCAGGACGACGTAGCTGATGACGTCCCAGATGAGTTTCGAACGTGAACGGGTGGCGGCCATGGCGTCAGTCCTCGTTCACTTTGGAGAGCCGGACATAGGCCCAGGCAAAGCCCATCAGCAGGATGAACATCACCACCGAGAGGGCGCCGGCATAGCCGAAGTTGAAATCCTTGTAGGCGGTCTGGAAGGCGTAAAGGCTCAGTACCTGGGTCGAGCGCCCCGGCCCGCCGCTGGTGAGGATCAGCAGCAGATCCGGCGAGTTCACCAGCCCGATGACGCGCAGGATCACTGCCGCCGCGATGATGGTTTTCAGCATCGGCAGGGTGATCAGCCTGAGCTGCGAAAACGGCCCTGCTCCATCGATATCGGCGGCCTTGTAGAGGTCGGATGGAATGCCCTTGAGTCCCGCCAGCAGCAGCAGCGTGAAGAACGGGAAACTGTGCCAGGCCTCGACCACGATCGCCGCGGCCATGGCGGTCGAGGGGTCGGCGAACCAGGCCTTGTAGCCCTCGAGCAGCCCGATCTTGACCAGGAGGTCGTTGATCACCCCGAGCCGCGGATCGAGCATCAGCGCCCACATATGGCCGGCGACCACGTTGGGGAGGAAATAGGGCAGCAGGATCAGCACCGCGAGCACCTTCGAACCCGGCAGGTTCCGGTTCAGCGCCAGCGCCGCGATCAGCCCGATGAGGAATTCGAGCGCGATGGCCGAGGTCACCCACACCGCGGTGTTGCGCAGCGACACCCAGAAGATCGGGTCTGTCAGCATGCGCTGGTAGTGCTTCAGCCCGACCCAGTCGGTGCCGAGGTCCGGCCGGTTGAGCCGCATCTCGCGAAAGCTCATCTGCATGCCGTAAAGCGTCGGGTAGATCACCACGGCAGTGATCAGCAGCGCGCTCGGGATCAGCAGCAGGTACATCCAGTACCGCGTCTCCGAGAGCTCGCCGATCATCCGAACCGGATTGATGCGATCCCAGGTGGTGCGGGGTGGCGGGTAGCTGATCCTCGCCTCGGCCATGCGTTACTCCTGGATTGTTCCACCCACGTGGGATGAAGTGACCCGGTGTCCTCCGCTTCCACCAGCTGTCATCCCTGCGAAAGCAGGGACCCATCCATTAGCTGGCGCGGGCGGCGAGTTGGGTCCCTGCTTTCGCAGGGATGACATCGAGTTTGTGCGACTTTCAGCGCACTACCTTTGCCACAGCCGGCACTGTCGGCGGCCGGATCGCTCCGGCCGCCGTCGTGCAAGCCTCAGGCGATGGCCTGTGCCAGCCCGTCAATCATTTCGTCGACCGCCTGCTCGGGGGTCGCTTCCTTGATCAGCACGCGCTGGAAGGCGGGGAGCACCACGCTTTCCGACCAGCCGGCGAAGCCGGCAAAGCTCGGCGCCGGAATGCCGAAACCGAGCGTGTCGGCGGCCGGCTTGTAGAGCGGGTTACCGGAGATGCGCTGGTCCTGAGCCGCCACGGTCGAGGCCGGGAAGTAGCCGGTCTTTTCAAGGAAGGCGACGGCCGCATCGGGCTCGCCCCAGAACTTGATCCACTCCCAGCTGGCGTCGATCGTCTCGGGCTTGGTCACCGTGTTGTAGGCATAGCCGAGGCGCGACACGCGGTTGACCGGACCGGCCGGGATTGCCGCGGTGGCGAACTCCACGCCGGCCTTCAGGAGCTTCGAATTGTCCTGGAACGAGCCGGTATGATGCCACAGCATCGCCGTCTGCCCGGTCTGGAACGCTTCCATGATCTGGCGGAAGCCATCGTTCGGCGCGCTGGGCGGCACCACGCCATCCTTGATCAACAGGCCAGCCCACCAGTCGACCGCTTCGATCGCCTTGTCGCGGTCGAGGCTGATCGAGCCATCCTCATGCATCAGCTTGGCGCCGAAACCTTCCATGATGTTGATCACATAGGCCTGCCCGCCGGCGCCGCCGCGCATGCCGAAGCCGAAGCGGCCCTTGGCCGGATCGGTCAGCTTGATGGCGGCGTCACGGAACTCGGCATAGGTGGTCGGCGGCGCGAGGCCGGCTTCATCGAACCAGTCCTTGCGGTAGTACATCCAGTCGACGAAGGTGAACGCCGGGATGCCGTAGACCTTGCCCTCCTTGGTGATCGAAGCGAAGCGCGAGTCGTCGAAATCGCCGCGCCGTTCCCACGCCGCGATCCGGTCGGTGAGGTCGGTGAGGCCGCCCATGGCGACGAGGTCGGCGACGCGTTCCGACGACACCATGGTCGAGTCCGGCCGGCTGCCCGACACCACCGCGGCGGTGATCTTGGCCATGAACTCGGGGTTGGGGATGTTCTCCTGCGTCACCGCGATATCGGGGTGCGCCGCAGCGAACAGCTTCATCACGTCTTCGAGCCCGGCGAACTCCGACTGGCTGGTGAAGGTGTGCCAGTAGTTGATCGCCGTCTGCTGGGCGAATGCCTGGTGCGGCAGCAGCGCCGAAGCGGCCAGCATACTGCCGCCCAGCTTCAGGACTGATCGTCTATCGAACTTGGCCGTCATAAGTCTCTCCTCCCAATGATAGCTCAGTTACACAATCTGATATATCAGTGCCATGGTACCTCAGCCCCACGCGGCGTCAACCGCTCGCTGACTGAGACCTTCGTCAGGGCTGTCTCGTCGAGCTTCTTGGCGTCGAACTCGTAGCCGATGCCCGGCTCGTCGCTGACAGTCAGGTTGCCATCGACGATCGAGAGCGGCCCGAGCTTGTCGAGGCCCTTGATCTGCTCCTCGTTCATCACGAGCTGCTCATAATAGTCGTTGTTCGAGATGGCGGCGCAGATCTGCGCGTTCTCGAGCCCCATGCCGTGCACCTGGGCCCGCATGCCGTGGCTTTCACTCAGATGCGCCACCTTCATCGAGCCGGTGAAGCCGCCCTTGTAGAAGGTCGAGACGCGCGTCATGTCGAGCGCCTTGTTCTCGATCCAGGTCGCCATGTTGCCATGCACGCCATCCGACGTCTCGGCGGCGAGGATCGGGATATCGAGCTTCTCGCAGAGCTTGGTGTAGCTGCCGAGGTGGAACTCGCGCATCGGCTCCTCGTACCAGAGGAAGCCGAGGTCCTGGATCGCCTTGCCGAACTCCAGCGCGTTGACGTAGTCCCAGCCGGCCGAGCCGTCGAACATCAGGTCGGCGTCCGGGCCGACCCACTTGCGAAGGTTCTTGCACAGCTCGATGTCGCGCTTCACCGGGCCACCCCAGGCATGCAGCTTGAACGCCTTGAAGCCGACATCGCGGCTCATTTTGATGTAGCGCTCGTACTCGTCCATCGTCGGCCAGGTGACCGTCGAGGCATAGGCCGGCACCACCCGATCGTCGCCGCCCAGCATCTGGTAGATCGGCATCTTGGCGTGCTGCGATTTGACGTCCCAGCACAGCATGTCGAGCATGCCGAGCGAGCGCATGTGGAACTCCTCGATGCGGTCGAGCTCCCAGATCAGCCGCCACATCCGCTCGGTCAGCAGCGGATTCTCGCCGATGAACTCGTGGTAGCGCCGCCGCACCAGGTCGATCACCGCCTCGCCGCGGCCCATCTCGATGACGCCGTTGATGCCGGCATCCGTCTCCATCCGGATGACGGCCTTATGCGGTTTGGAGCCGCGCGGAATGTCGCCGTGCGAGCCGGGAATGCCGTCGCGCCAGATGAATTTCGGTCCCGGCTCGTGCTCGACCAGCCATGCCGTGAACCCCGTGATCTTCATTCAATCCTCCTAAGTAGATCCTAGGCGGCCAGTCCACGCAGGATTTGGCCGCTAACCTTTTTCCGCGCCCGACAGCATGCCGGAGCGGACGAACCGCTGCGCGGCCATGAAAATCAGCAGCACCGGCAGCACCACGAGAATGGCGGCGAGCACCACTTCCGGCTTCTTGATCGGCACATCGTTGGACGGCAGGTTGCTGAGCGCGCCCGACCCCGAAACCAGCGCCGTCAGCCCCACCGGCAGGTTGTAGAGCCTGTCGTCGCTGAGCAGCACGAAGGCGAGGAAGTAGTTCGACCAGATGGCGAGGAAGCTGAAGAACGCCACCAGCGCGATGATCGGCCGGGCCAGCGGCAGCGCGATGCGGGTGAACAGCTGGAACCGGTTGGCGCCGTCGACCCGGGCGGAATCCATCACGCCCTTGGGCAACGAGGTCGAGAAGTAGACATAGGTGAGATAGACGCCGAACGGGAAGAAGCCGCTCGCAAGGATCAGCCCAGCATAGGTGTTGCTGAGGCCCAGGAGGTTCAGCTCGAGAAAGATCGGCAGCACCACCGCGGTCGAGGGCGTGATCATGGCGATCAGCGTCAACGTCAGGATGAGCTTGCGGCCCGGGAACTCCGACTGCGCCAGCGCGTAGCCGCCCGGGATCGAGGCGATGAGCGACAGCAGCACCCCGCCCACCGAATAGATCAGCGAGTTGCCGGCCCAGGTCAGGATCTGGAAGTTGTTGTAGGTGGTGAGGTTGGTCCAGGTCCGGCTGAACGCTTCCCAGGTACCGAGCGCAAACGGCGGATCGGTCAGCAGCGACGCCTCCGACCGCGTGCCGGCGATGAACAGCCAGAGCAGGGGAATGCCGTAGAAGCACACCGCGAAGGCCAGCGTCGCGAAGACGACGAAGCGGCCGAGGTTGAGACGCATCGGTGCGGTTCTGCTGCTCATTGCGCCCTCAATCGATCTTGTAGAACTTGGTGGCGAAGACGATCACCAGCGCGATGACGATGGACGAGCCGACCAGCAGCGTACTGAGCGCAGCCGAGGCGCCGAAATCGCCCATCCGGAACGCGTACTGGAACGCCATCTGGTTCAGCGACCAGTCGTTCTGCGCGAATTGCGGCCCGGCGAGCCCCATCAGTTGCGGCTCGACGAAGAGCTGCAAGCCGCCGGCAAAACTCAGAATCCCCATCAGCACCAAGGAACGCCAGATCATCGGCAGCTTGATGCGGGTGGCGAGCTGGAAGCGGTTGGCGCCATCGATGCGCGCCGCCTCCATCACTTCGGTGGGGAGGCTCGACAGCGCCCCACCGAACACCACGATCCAGCCGCCCGAGGCCGAGAAATACGCCATCACGGCGAACACCCCGGCGAGCCCGATGCCGGAGATCACGTCGGCGCGGGTGCCCCAGCCCAAGGTGTGCAGCACCGGCTGGAACGGGCTGACCGAGGGGTCGAGCACGAACAGCCACAGCACCACGATGGCCGATGAGGTGACGGCGCCGGGGAGAAAATAGATCGTCCTGAGCGTGTTGGCGGTCCTGCGATTGATGCTGTCCAGCATCAACGACAGCACCGCCACGCCGATCATCGTCAGCGTCACCCAGATGGCGACGAAGGCCAGCACATTGACGACGCTCGCCGGGACGCGGAAATCGTCGAACACGAACTGGTAGTTGGTGACGCCCCAGAACACCATTTCGATGGTGTCGAAGAAGCTGAGCCCGAAGGCATAGGCGATGGGAAACAGCCCGAACATCAGCAGCAGCAGCAGGTAGGGTGCGAGCAGCAGATACGACATGCGCGTATCGCGCCGTGCCTTCTGCTTTTCCTTGCGGGCGCGATCGCTCGCCGCCGCCCTCACATCCACTGCCATTGCCGTCGCGCTCATCATTGCCCCTGAACTAGGGCATGTCATCGTTACGCTGAATCGATGACATGCCCTAAGTCTTTGATTTGACGCGCTTTCGAACCGGAAAAGTCTGCAACTTTTCCTGAAAGCGCTTAGTCGGCCGGACGCGCGTGGCGTCCGGCCGGTCGTCGGTTACTCGACCTGATAGCCGTTGAGCTTGGCGAGGTTGACGAGCTCGGTCTGCAGCGCCGGGAGCGCGCCTTCCACCGTGCCGCCGCTGGCGAGCGGCTGCACCACCACCTTGGCGATCGCGTCGCTGACCGAGAAGCGCAGGCTCACATAGCCGGGATGGCTGAATGCCGCCGCGTCGGCTTCCACCTTGAAGACGTTCGGATCGGCATAATAGGCGTCGCTGGCAAGGCGGGCGCCCCAGGCTTCGGCCGACGGCCGATGTCCCGGCAGCGTCACTGCGGCGGTCTGGTTGGCGATATCGGTCGACATCCAGGTCACGAGGTCGACTGCCTCGGCCGGATGCGCCGTGTCCTTCCAGGCGCCATAGGTGCCGCCGCCCCAGCTCCAGGTGAGCGGCTGGCTCTGGTCGTCCCACTTCAGCGGCAGCGCCGCGGCGAGCTTGCCGGCCGGCCATTCATAGGTCGGCTTGATCACGTATTCGCCGAACCAGGTCGGCCCGATCATCAGCGGAATCTTGCCGCCCTTAGCCAGCGCCACGAAATCCGGCTCGAACGGCCCGACCTTGGTCAGGCTGCCATTCTTCAGCATGGCATCGACCATCCTGGCCGGCTTCAGGCACTTTTCGGTGGTGAGATCGATCTTGACCGTATCTTCCTTGCCCTCGACCGGCATCACCATGTCGCAGCCGTCGGACACCAGCATCGAATAGAGCGGGAACGCCTCGACGCCGGTGCCGAGGCTGAGGCCCTGCGGCGCCAGCTCTTCACCGAGCTTCTGGAATTCTTCCCACGTGGTCGGCACGGCCTTGCCGAGCGCTTCCATTGCCGGCTTGTCGTACCAGACGATCATGTGCGCGAGGTCATTGCGCATGCACAAGAGCTTGCCGTTCACATGGCAGGGCGAATTGCCATTCGGATAGAACTCGTCCTGCAGCGCCTGCGGCACCTTGTCGGTGAGATCGAGCAGGTAGTTCGAGCGCCGGGTCGAGAGCTGCGCCGTGTAGCCGATATCCGACATGAAGATCACGTCGGGGATTTCGCTCTTCGCCTGCAGGGCCAGTTGGATCTTGGCGATCAGGTCGGCAGGCGCCACGGTCGTAACGTTGAGCGTCACGTTGTCGTGCGTCTTGTCATAGAGATCGAACATGGTGAGACGCGGGGTGTCCGACCAGACGTTCAGCGTCACCGCATCCTGGGCCATCGCCGCGCCGGCCATCAGGCTCAGTGCGACGCTGCCGGCGAGCGCGGCGGTCCTTGTACGAAGCATAGTCTCTCCTCCTGTGTGTCCGGCTTTGCCGGATTTATCTGCCGACTGCCGACGCCATGACGGCGCCCGCTGCGTCGAAGACGTGCACCAGGTCGGACCGCAGCCCGACCTGGACCTCCTGCCCTGGCTGGAGGTCGGAATGGCCCATCACCTGCACGGTGATCACCTCCGGCGTTCCCCCATCGAGATAGGCGTATGTGATGTTGCCGAGCCGCTCGACCGACTCGACCCGTGCCGGCAGCGCGGTCAGCCCGGCGGGCACTGCGGCGCCCTTAGCGACCACTTCCAGCGTCTCCGGCCGCACCCCGAGCGTCACCACATCGCCGACACTGGCGCCGCGGGTCGTAAGGTCGACCTTGGTTCCGCTGCTCGTGTCGAGACCCATCGTCGCCTTGCCGTCGGCTGCGCTCAGCACCTTGGCCGGCAACAGGTTCATCTTGGGCGAGCCGATAAAGCCGGCAACGAACAGGTTGTTGGGGCGTGCATAGAGATCGAGCGGCGGCCCGACCTGCTGGATACGGCCATTGTCGAGCGCCACGATCCGGTCGGCGAGGGTCATTGCCTCGACTTGGTCGTGCGTCACATAGATCATCGTGGTCCCGAGCTCGCGGTGCAGCCGCTCGATCTCGAGCCGCATCTGCACTCGCAACGCCGCATCGAGGTTCGACAGCGGCTCGTCGAACAGGAACACCTTGGGGTTGCGCACGATGGCGCGGCCGATGGCGACGCGCTGTCGCTGTCCGCCCGACAGCTGCGCCGGGGATCGGCTGAGCAGCTCGTTGAGGCGGAGGATGCGGGCGGCTTCCTTGACCCGCTTGTCGATCTCCTCCTTGCCGAAGCGCGCCAGCTTCAGGTTGAAGGCGATGTTGTCGTAGACATTCATGTGCGGGTAGAGCGCGTAGGACTGGAACACCATGGCGATGCCCCGCTCCGACGGCTCTGCGAAGGTGACGTCCGTGCCGTCGATCAGGATGTCGCCATCGCTCACCGTCTCGAGCCCGGCGATCATCCTGAGCAGGGTCGACTTGCCCGAACCCGAGGCGCCGACGAACACCACGAACTCGCCCTTGTCGATGGTTAGATCGACGCCCTTGATGACGTCGACCGTTCCGAACGACTTGCGCACGTTTTTGAGCTCGACTGCAGCCACCTAGCAGCCCCTGCCCGCCGACTGCGACACCATCACCAGCTTCATGCCACCCCTCCGTTGAGATATTATTGAGCGGCAATGATATCTCAAGTCAAGGCACCGACTCCTCGAAACGAGCCCGGAACGCACTCCATGAGCGCCATCTGGTAGCTCGCAGTACCCGCAAAAACCTGTGTTCTCTGGCGTTTTACTGAGATTTTCAAATCGCCTGTTGATATACTAAAGTGCGAAAACGCCTCTCGACCAATTCACCGGTGAACATGTCTGACGTCCGAAACGACAACGAAGGGTACCGCCGCTTTCGCAAGGCGATGAATGACGGCACACTCGAGGCCGGCATGGTGGTGACCCAATCCGAACTTTGCGAGCTGCTCGGGCTGTCGCTGTCGCCGCTGCGCGAAACGCTGGTGCTGCTGGAGGAATTCGGGCTGGTCGAGATCAAGCCGCGCGCCGGCATCAAGATCGTCTACCCGGAGGTGGCGTTCATCCGCGAGAACTACCAGTTCCGCATCATGATCGAGATTTTTGCGCTCAAGAGCTTCGGCGACACCGTCTCGGACGCCTGGCTCGCCGACATGCGTTTGAACCACGAGAAGTGCCGCATCAGCCTCACCGACGGCAGCCCGTTCGAGGCGGCGCATACCCCGTTCCTCGAGCTCGATGGCCGCATGCACCGCGAGATCGTCGCCTCGCTCGGCAACCGCGCCATCCTCGACACGCATGAACGCCTGCAGGAGAACATCCGCATGGCGCAACGCGTCCACCGCCGCCCCGGCTTCCGCGGCTACCTGGTCGATACCGTCGACGAGCACATGCGCGTCATCGCCGCGCTGGAGCAACGAGATGTTGCTGGGGCGATTGCGGCCATGGAAGCGCATTTCCAGGGCTCGACGCACCGGACGTTCGCGGCGTAGGTCGCTCCTCGCAGCAGGATTCTTCGCCTCGTCGAGGAAATGTGGCGCTTAGCGCCGGATGAGGGGCACGGGCCGCACAGTAGCCCCCCGGCAGTGCTTACAACTCGGTGTCATCCCAGCGAAAGCTGGGACCCAACTCGCCGCAGCGCAAGTGGATGAATGGGTCCCAGCTTTCGCTGGGATGACAGCCGGTGGCTGGGGTAGCTCGGTGCCAATTCCCCTCACCCGTCTCGCGCTATGCGCGATCCACCCTCGCCCCGACGGGGAGAGGAACAGAGGTGGTGGCTGCCCGAACCAGCCACCCCCTAAACGAACATCCCCAGATGCCGCTGCAGCGCCGCGTTGAAATGCGCCACCAGCGCTGCTTCGGCGCGATCGGGGTCGCGCGCTTCGGACGCCTCGATGATTTCGAGATGCTCGCGGATCGAGCGCTGCGCCAGGGGCGCCGTGAGCTTGCGGTCGAGCCGCACCAGCTTGAGATAGGTGTGCATCCGGCGGTAGCTGGTCTCGATCAACGCGTTCCTCAGGATCGCAATGATCGAGTTGTGGAGGAGGCTCTCCAGTGCCTCGAGCTCTTCCATGGTGTCCGCAGTGAGGCCTGACGTCTCGATATGGCGGGACACGGCGCGATGCCGGTCGCCCAGTTCGCGGATCAGGTCCTCGTCGCCCTGCTCGGCAAAGGCCCGTACCGCTGCCCGCTCGATGATGGTGCGGAACTGATAGGTCGATTTGGTGAGCTCGAGCCCGGGCTTGACGAACTGGATGCCGGAGCGCGGGTGGATGGTGAGGATGCCCTCGACCTCGAGCGTCCTGAGCGCATCGCGTAGCGGCGCCACCGGGATGCCGAGCAGCTTCACCAGATCGTTCTGCGACACAAAGGCGCCGGCCGGCAACCGCCGGTCGAACAGGTTCTCCAGGATCCGCGTATAAGCCAGATCGCTAAGCCGCCCGCCCGGCTGCGCCTCGGCCAGCCCGATATCGGCACCCTCATTCACAGCCACTTGTGCGCCCGCTTTCCTTGGTCTATTAGCGTCATCGTCTGATATATCAGATACTCATGTTAGTCGATCAGAGATCGCCAGCCTATGCGCATTTCCGAATTCCGCATCACCCGTTTCCAGTTTGCCCGCGACCGCGTCATCGGCGACAGCCAGGTCCGCGCCGACGACGTGAACATAGCGGCGCTCGAACTGATTGCCGATACCGGCGCGGTCGGGCTGGGGTTTATCCAGACTTTGTTTTTTCCGCTGCCCGACCAGGCCGAGATCGAGCGGGTGTTCCGCTCGGAAGTCTGGCCCGGCCTCGAAGGCCATCCGCCGGCCGGGCTGGTGCATCGCGTCGGCCGCCCGCGCGGTGGCAACCAGCGCGCCTACACCCTGCCCTTCCATGAGGCGCTGCAGGTGGCGCTCTGGGATCTGACGGCCAAACAGGTGAACCTGCCGTTGCACCAGTTGCTCGGCAGCCGGCGCGACAAGGTCGAGGCCTATGCCTCGGGCCTCGATTACCATCTCAGCGACGACGACTTCGCCCGCTTCTTTGCCCATGCCAATTCGCTTGGCTACCGCGCCTTCAAGATCAAGGTCGGCAACCCGGATTTCGACTGGGACCTCAACCGCCTGAAGATCCTCAAACAGGTAGTCCGCAAGGACGCCCTGGTGATGATCGATAGCAACGAGGCCTGGGGCGCCAAGGAAGCGCTGGTCAAGCTCACCGCCATCCGCGACGCCGGCCACGAACTGCTCTGGGTCGAGGATCCGATCCTGCGCAACGATTATGCCGGGCTGAGAATGCTCAAGGACGCGGCCAACTGGACGCTGATCAACTCGGGCGAGTATCTCGATGCCCATGGCAAGCGCCTGCTGATGGAACAGGACGCCACCGACATCCTCAACGTCCACGGCCAGGTCACCGACGTGATGCGCATCGGCTGGCTCGCCGCCGACCGCGGCATCCCGGTCAGCCTCGGCAACACCTTCCTCGAGGTCGGCATCCATATGGCCTGCGCCCTGCCCGAAGTGCAGTGGCTCGAATACTCGTTCCAGAACTTCGACCATCTGGTCGACCAGCCGGTCGAGATCAGGGACGGCTGGGCCTATGCCCCCGATCGCCCGGGCCACGGCCTGGTGCTGAACGAAACTGCCCGCCGCGACTGGGCCCGTCCCAACCTCTTGCCGCGCTCCGAGCTCGGCGCAGCCCCGTTCAATCCGCGCGTCGCCTCGGCGCTGCAAGCGGCCTGAAGCCACCAGCTAACGATCTACAGTCATCCAGGGAGGAGACCTCGTTATGAATCTTCTGCGTACCACCGTGGCGCTCTCGGCGATCCTCGTCGCCGGCGCCGCCCTTGCCCAGGACGGTGCCATCACCGTCTGGGCCGACGCCACCCGCCAGCCGGCGGTCGAGGCGTTCATCGCCGCCCATCCGGAAGTGCCGGTCAATCTCGTGCTCGACGATGGCTCGTCCGGCGCCTCGGGCACCTTCCAGACCAAAATCAGCCTTGCCGACCAGGCCAATGAAGGCTGGCCGGACGTGGTGTTCTCCACCCAGAACAACGACGCCGCCTGGGCCGCCCGCGAGAATAACGGCGCGCAGGCTTTCGCTCAGGTGCTGAACGAGGGCTTCCTCGACCAGGCCTTCCTCGATGGCTTCACCCCCGGCGCCCTCGACCCGGTGACCGTCGACGGCAAGGTCTATGGCCTGCGCAATGACCTCGCGCCGGTGCTGTTCTGGTACAACAAGACCCTCCTGGACTCGTTCGGCTACGCCGCCCCGACCACCTGGGAAGAGTACCAGGCGCTGGGCGACAAGCTCGCTGCCGAGCACCCGGGCTATTTCCTCGGCGGCTTCGGCGACGCGTTCCAGGGTCCCTATATCTACTACTGGAGCGGTGAGGCGCCGATCTTCCAGCTCGAGGGTGAGACCTTCAAGTCCGACACCTCGGCGCCGAATGCAGTGAAGGTCTCGAACCTCATCGACCACATGGTGGCCAACAAGACCCTGACGCTCGACAGCGTGTTCGGCGCCAGCTTCGTCGCCAGCGCCGCCAATCTCGTCGCTATCCCCGGGCCGGCCTGGTACTCGGGCGCCCTGTTCCAGAACCCGGGTGGCGTCAACGCCAAGGCCGGCGACTGGGTCGCAGCGCCGCCGCTGAAATGGGCCGACGGCGCTGCAGTCACCGGTAACGTCGGTGGCGGCGTCTGGTACGCCTCGAGCCACACCCAGAACCCTGAGGCGGTGAAGACCTTCCTCAAGTTCGTCACGTCCGACACCAAGGTCGCCGGCACCGGCGGCCTGCCGGCCTACCAGGCAGCGGCGGATGCCTGGCTCGACGCGCAGGCGGCGAGCGGCTTCTATGCCGGCGACTTCAAGGCCGCCATCCAGGCTGCCGCCTCGAGCGTCTGGAACGGCTGGGGCTACCCGAACTTCTCGCCCGAGACCGCCTGGGCCAAGATCGTCACCCCCGGCCTCGCCGCCGGCAAGACCATGACGGACCTCGCGGCCGACTGGCAGCAGGAAATGAAGAACGAAGCGCAGGTCGTCGGCTACACCGTCGAGTGACATAGCGCCTGAGCTTGCCGAGGGCGCCTCGCGCCCTCGGCTTCTGTCATCGGGGAAGAGCATTCAACCTCGATGTCATCCCTGCGAAAGCAGGGACCCCACGGCGGGGGCTTTGCCCTCGTCCGTCACCGCCTGCGCCAGAGGTGACATGGGTCCCTGCTTTCGCAGGGATGACAGCCGGTGGGTGGGAAACGCCCGCGGCTATCATCTCTTAAGTCCGTCTAGTGCCTGGAGCCGCCAAGTGAGCACGATCGAGAATAGCGCTGCCGCTGCTGCCGTCGCCCTCGAGCGCACCAAAAAGGGCATGAGCGTCGAGCGCGCGCAGGGGCGCATCGGCGTGCTGTTCGCCACTCCCTACACGCTGTTCCTCATCGCCTTCGGCATCCTGCCGGCGCTCTACGCCATCTATCTCGCCTTCACCAAGAAGGGTGCCTTTGTCGGTTTCGACAACTTCCTCAAGGTGTTCAAGGATTACCGGTTCTGGCCAGCAGTCGAGCATGTCGGCCTCTTCATCATCGTCTGGCTGGTGCTGCTGGTGGTGCTGGTGGTGACCCTCGCCATCCTCGTCCACTCGATTGGCTTGCGCTGGTTCTCCGGCGCGATGCGTTTCGTCTATTACATCCCGGGCGCGCTGGCCGGCGCCTCGAGTGTCATGCTCTGGCTGTTCGTCCTCGACCCCACCGTCAGCCCGGTCTCGTGGTTGCTGCAGGCATTGGGCATCGAGAACTTCGTCGGCGCCGTCGAAGCGAGCCGGCTGCCGATCGTCCTCGCAGTGATCGCCTTCTGGACCGGCGCCGGCGGCTGGATCGTCATCATGTACGGCGCGCTCAACAACATTTCCAAGGACGTCATCGAGGCCGCCCGCGTCGATGGCGCCGGGCCGGTGCGGATCGCCTGGTCGATCCAGATCCCGCTGATGCGCAAATGGATCGCCTACATGGTGATCATGAGCTTTGCCGGCGGCACCCAGCTCTTCGTCGAGCCGCGCGTCCTGGCGCAGGCGAGCCGCGGCGTGGTCGGGCAGGACTATTCGCTGAACCAGCTCGCCTTCCTCTATGCCTTCAAGCAGAACGATTTCAACGGCTCGGCGGCGATCTCGCTGGTGCTGCTGGCCGTCGCCGTCGCCCTTTCCATCTACTTCGTCTTCAAGGGTGGCCTGTTTGAGCGCGCCTAATTCCGAAATCGTCGGCACCCGCATTCGGGACCTCACGCCCGGCGCTTGGCTCGGCCGCGCCTTCGGCGTGCTGATCCTCATCGTCTTCGCGCTGTTCTTCGTCGTGCCGCTGCTCTGGCTGCTGATCGCGCCGACCAAGACCGATCGCCAGTTGCTGCTCGAAGCCCCGTTCGCGCTCGGCGATATCGGCACGCTGTTGAGCAACTGGCAGAGCCTGATGACCTTTCAGGGCGGGCTGATCTGGACCTGGATCGGCAACTCGATGTTCTACTGCGTCGCCGCGCTGGTGATCACGCTCTGTATCTCGATCCCCGCCGGCTACGCCCTGGCGATGACCGAGTTCCGCGGCCGCCGGCTCCTGCTGGTGGTGACGCTGATCGTCATGCTGATCCCCTCGACCGCCCTGGTGCTGCCGATCTTTCTCGAGCTGAGCGCCGTGCGGCTGATCGGCAATCCGCTCTCGGCCATCCTGCCCTTCTCGTTCTACCCGTTCGGCGTCTACCTCACCTACATCTACTTCTCGACCGCGGTGTCGCGCGACCTCTTGTCGGCGGCACGCCTCGACGGCGCGAGCGAGTGGCAGGTGTTCATGAAGATCGCCATGCCGCTTTCCACCCCGGTGATCGCGCTGGTCGGCTTCTTCAGTTTCACCGGCAACTGGAACAACTACTTCCTGCCCTATGTGACGCTGCCGGGCCGCAAGGCGCCGATCCAGGTCGGTCTCGCCGAGCTGCTGTCGAACGTGCCGGCCTTCAACCCCACCAATGCGGCCTCGACCACCATCACGCTCTCGGCGCTGGCGTTGGCGACGCTGCTCGCCATCGCCCCGGTGCTGCTCGTCTTCCTGTTCGCGCAGCGCTACCTCGTTTCCGGCATGACCGCCGGCGGCACCAAGGAGTAATTTATGGTCCAGCGCATGGGCATGGTGATCGGCGTGAAGCCCGAAAAGCTCGCCGAGTACAAGCGGCTGCATGCCGAGCCGTGGCCGGAAATGAACGCGGCGCTGAGCGCGGCGAATATCCGCAACTACTCGATCTACCTGCGCGAGCCCGAGATGCTGCTGTTCGGCTACTGGGAGTACACGGGCACCGACTACGCGGCCGACATGCAGGTGCTCGGCGAAAGGGCCATTACCAAACAGTGGCTGGCGCTCACCGACCCGTGCCAGGCGCCGCTGAAGACTGCCGCCCCCGGCGAGTGGTGGAGCATGATCCCCGAAATCTACCATCTCGACTGAGGAGACGCCCGATGGTTGAGCTCAACGGCCGGACCTACACCCGTCGGGAGATCGCCGAGCGCGCCGGCATGCTGAGCCAGTTCGCCGGCGTGCGGTTGATGGAACTGAGCGACGGGGTCGAGCGCGGCATTCGCATGCTCGAATTCCGCACTGGTTCGGGCCTCCGCTTCACCGCGCTGGTCGACCGCGCCCTCGACATCGCCGACTGCGAGTTCAAGGGCCAGGCGATCGGCTGGAACTCGCCGGCCGGCTTCCGCCACCCGGGCCTACATGAATATGAAGGCGAAGGCGGCCTCGCCTGGGCCCGTTCGTTCTCGGGCCTGCTGGTCACCTGCGGGCTCGACCACATCCTTTTCATGAACGAGGTGCCGGCCGAGAGCTATGTCTACTCGCCCAAGCCGACCGTCAGCCATTCGCTGCACGGCCGCGTCGGCACCATCCCGGCAAAGCTCACCGGCTATGGCGAGGAGTGGCGCGGCGACGACTGCGTGCTGTGGGCCGAGGGCGTCG
The DNA here is from genome assembly GCF_058806655.1 of Devosia sp. GW821-FHT12F11. NCBI lineage: Bacteria > Pseudomonadati > Pseudomonadota > Alphaproteobacteria > Hyphomicrobiales > Devosiaceae > Devosia > Devosia sp. GW821-FHT12F11. The sequence continues at coordinate 42,080 of NZ_JBXAPX010000006.1, read as the reverse complement.
TGCAGCAATCCGCGGTGTTCGGCGAAGACCTGCACCTCGTCCGCCGCATCGAAGCCGATGTCGGCGGCAAGGAGATCCGGATCAGCGATCGGGTGGTCAACCACGGCTTCTACAGGACGCCGCACATGTACTGCTACCACATCAATGTCGGCCACCCGGTACTCGACGAAGGGTCGCGCTATCTCGCACCGATCCGCGACGTGGTCTGGGCCGCGCATGCCGGCGAGGCTTACAGGAAGCAGGGCGTCGGCTACCGCACCCTCAGTGCCCCAAAGCTCGATTTCCACGAGCAGGTCTGGCAGCACGAGCTTGGCGCCGGTGCCGGAGGCAAGCAGTTCGTTGCCCTGGTCAACGATCGCGTCGGGCTGGGCTTCGAGGTTGCAACCGACAAGGCCCAGTTCCCCTGCCTCTACGAATGGCAGAACCTGCAGGCCGGCCAATATGCCCTGGGCATCGAGCCCTCTACCAACCACGTGCTCGGCAACAATGCCGCTCGCGAACGCGGCGAGATGATCTGGCTGCAGCACGGCGAAGAGCGTCGCTACGACAGCACCTTCCGCATCCTCGACGGCGCAACCGAGATCGCGGCGAGTGAGGCCCGCATTCGCGCCATCTCCACCCAGCCCGAAGACGAGTACCCCGCGCCGTCCGGCAACCACCTGAAGATCGAGGGACGCTGATGGGCGCGGATCGCTTCGGCTCGCTCGAGGGCAGGACCATCCTCTATACCGGCGCAGCCGGTGGGCTGGGGCTGGAGACGACGCTCGAAATGCTGCGCTCGGGCGCGAAGGTCGTCGCCATCGACAACGACGCCAACAAGGTTGCGGCGCTGCTCCAAGCTGCCACGGGTCTCAGCGGCCTTACTGTCGCCAGGCTCGATCTCGCCGATCTCACCGGGCTGCACGCCGGGCTGCAAAAACTCTCGGCCGAGGTCGGCGGCTTCGACATCGTCATCAACAATGCCGCGATCTATCCCTCAAAGCCCTTCGAGGACTACACGATCGAAGAGATGCAGCTGGTGCAGCGCGTCAATGTCGATGCCGGCATCGTCTGCGTGCAGGTGGCGCTGCCGCACATGAAGGCGGCGAAACGTGGCCGGATCATTAACATCTCGTCGGTGACCATCTCGGGCGGCTGGTCTGACCTGACGCCCTATGTGCAATCGAAGATGGCGCTGGTCGGCCTGACCCGCTCATGGGCGCGCGAGTTCGGTAGGCACGGCATCACCGTCAACGCAGTGGCGCCGGGCGCCTTCCCCACCGATGCCGAAAAGATCCACCCGGACCTGCCGGCCTACGAAAGGCGCATCTACGAAGCGCAGGCGCTGCAACGCCGTGGCGCACCTGATGATATCGCCAACATCCTGATGTTCCTCGCCTCCGACGCCGCTTCCTTCATCACCGGCCAGACCATCCATGTGGATGGCGGCTGGTACATGCATTGATGGGTAAGAGCATGTGGCCCCACCCCCTCCCGGCCTCCCCCATCAAGGGGGAGGTGTGGATTCGTGCTTTTGGCTCGATCCCGCCTCACACACCGACCGGCACCTCCCCCTTGATGGAGGAGGATGGGAGGGGGTGGGGCCACCCACACCAAAGCAACGTCCTCCCATCTCAACCTCACGAGTTCTGACCCATGGGTATTCTCTCCGGCTACCGCGTTCTCGATTGCTCCATCGCCATGGCGGGCCCGTTCGCGGCCCAGCGGCTGGGGGATCTCGGCGCCGATGTGGTGAAGGTCGAGCCGGTGACCGGCGAGTGGCAGCGCCACACCGCGGCGGGCGGGGCGCGCGGCAACAAGGTCAACGTCTCGTTCCTGTCGCTCAACCGCAACAAGCGCTCGCTGGCGGTCGACCTCAAGGATCCCGACGGCAAGGCGGTGCTGCTCGAGCTGGTGAAGACCGCCGACGTGTTCCTGCAGAACTATCGGCCGGGCGTCGCCAAGCGCCTCGGGGTCGACTACGAGACGCTGTCGAAGATCAACCCGCGCCTGGTCTACGTCTCGATCTCCGGCTATGGCGAGGATGGCCCCTATCTCAACCGCCCCGGCCAGGATCTGGTGCTGCAGGGCATGTCCGGCGCCATGCTGTCGGCCGGCCGTGAAGGCGAGCCGCCCAATGCGGCGGGCCAATACCTGGTCGACGGCATCACCGCCTATACCGCCTTCGAGGGCGCGCTGGCGGCGCTGCTGCATCGCGAGCGCACCGGCGAGGGCCAGCTGGTGCAGGTGAACATGCTCGACGCCATCACCACCATCCAGATGCAGGAACTCTCGGTGTTCACCGTCGGCCATAAGCCGCAGGTGCGCTCGGCCGAGCCGCATGCCCATGTCTATATCCGCGCGCCCTACGGCGCCTTCGCCACCTCCGATGGCTTCATCATCGTCGCCTTCCCCAAGCTCGCCAATCTCGGCCAGACCATCGGTGAGCCGAGCTTTCTCGACATGGATGACGAGGTCGACACCTGGACGAAGCGCGACGAGATCTTTTCGAAGACGCGCGACCGGCTGAAGACCAAGACCACCGCCGAGTGGCTGGAGCTGCTGCGAGCCGCCGACATCTGGTGCGGCCCGGTCTATGGTTATGCCGACCTGGTCGAGGACGAGCAGATCAAGCACAACGGCACCTTCGTCGAGTACGACCACCCGACCGAGGGCCATGTGAAGACCCCGGGCTTCCCGATCCGGTTTTCCAAGACCCCATCGACGGTCGAGCGCGGCGCCCCGGTGGTCGGCCAGCACAGCCGTGACGTGCTACGCGAAGCCGGCTTCGACGACGCAGCGATCGAACAACTGCTGTCCAAGGGCGCAGTGGCGGAGAACGAGATATGAGCGAGAACATCCTCGTCGAGCGCGACGGCTTTGTCGGTGTCATCACCATCAACCGGCCGGAAAAACTCAACGCCATGACGCCGGAAATGGCGGCGGCGCTGGTGGCCGCGGTCACCGAGTTCAATGGTGACGACGCCATCCGGGCCGTGGTCCTGACCGGCGCCGGCGAGAAGGCGTTCTCCGCCGGGTCCGACATCCGCACCCTCGATGACTACGACAGCGCCTGGAATTTCCGCAACCGGCCGGATTACTGCGACGCCATTCGCGCGCTGCTGAAGCCATCCATTGCAGCCATCAACGGCTATGCCTTCGGCGGCGGGCTCGAGACCGCCATGGCCTGCGACATCCGCATCGCCTCGGATAATGCCAGCTTCGCCGCACCCGAGATCAAGCTCGGCTGGATCGGTGGCGGCGGCATGGCGGTGAACCTCGCCCATGCGGTGGGTCCGTCCAATGCCGCGCTGATGATCATGACCGGCGATCCGATCGATGCCGCGACGGCCGAGCGCTGGGGCCTCGTCTCTCGCATCGTGCCGCGCACCGAGCTGCTGGCCGAAGCCAGGCGCCTTGCCGCCACCATCGCCTCACGTGCGCCGATTGCCGCCGAGACGGCGAAGCTGAACCTTCGCGCCGCCTGGGAATTGTCGATCGCCAACGCCATCAGCTACGAGCGCGACCTGCAGGCGATCTGCTTTGCCACCGAGGATGCGGGGGAAGGCCGGGCGGCATTCAAGGAGAAGCGGACACCAACGTTCAAGCGGCGGTAGCTCTCAGTCGTTGCTGAGTGGGGCCCCTCTTCCCTTCTCCCCTCAGGGGAGAAGGTGGCGCGAAGCGCCGGTTGAGGGGTGAAGCGGTGCAACACGCGCTCGCTGAGATGCTGAACCCCTCACCCTAGTTCCGCTACGGACCTATCGGTCCGAGCTGCACTACCCTCTCCCCTCAGGGGAGAGGGGTGGCGCCTGTGGCCCTGAGCTGCGTAGATTTCAAGCCGCCCCGAACGCCGCCAGTGCCGCGCCGATCAAGCATGCCGTCGGCCCATATTTTGCCGGCACGATCTCCACCACTTTCGACAGCCCCAGCGCCTCGCGCTTCGCCGCTACGCGCGCCGGCTGCAGCAACCGGTCGCCCAGTGCCAAGACGCCCCCGGCCACCACGACGATCTCGGCATCGACCACATTGTTGGCGCTGCCCAGCACCGCGCCCAGCACGTCCGCCGCCTCGGCGATCACCGCCTGCGCCTCGGCGTCATCAGCTTCGGCCAGCGCCGCGATCTGCCTGAGGTTCCGCTCGTGCCCCGTGCGCCGCGCGTACTCGATCTCCATCGCCGTGCCGCTGGCATAGGCCTCGAGATGGTCGGTGCCGCCGCAGGGGCACGGCCGGCCCTGCCGCAGCGGCGAGAGGTGATGCCCGACACTGCCGGCAATGCCATAGGCACCGCGCTCGACCCGGCCGTTGCGCACCAGCGAACCGCCGACGCCGGTGCCCAGTGCCACGATCAGCGCCGAGCGCTTGCCGCTGGCGGCGCCGAGCACGCCTTCGCATAGCCCTGACGCCTGCACATCGTTGAGCACCGTCACCGGCAGGCCGAGTTCTTCATTCAGCCGCTGCTGCAGCCGCGTGCCAGCCCAGCCGCTCAGATGATCGGTCGCCGAAGTGATCTCGCCCTGTTCGCCGACCACGCCGGCCGTGCCGACGCCGCAGCGGCTGACCGGCGATGGCGCACCCGCCAGCACTTCTTTGGCCAGCGCGGCGACCGCAGCAATGATCGCCTCCGCCCCCTCGCGGGCCGGGGTCGCGACCTGCCGGCTCATGACGATGGTGCCCGCCGCATCGACCAGTCCGACGAGGATCTTGGTGCCGCCGATATCGACGGCGAGGGCAACCTCGCTCACTTCAGCGCACCCGTGGCGATGCCGCCGATGAAGTAGCGCTGGAACACCAGAAAGATCAGGAAGGCCGGCAGCGTGAACAGCACGCACGACGCCATCAGCGGCCCCCATTGCACCCCGTGTTCGCCGAGGAACGAGTAGAGCCCGATCGACAGCGTGTAGCTCTCTTCCTCATTGAGGTAGATCAGCGGGTAGAGGAAATCCGTCCACGCCCAGACGAACTGGAACACCGCCGAGGTGATCAGCGCCGGGCGAGCGATGGGAAGCACGATCGACCAGTAGATGCGGAACTCCGAGGCCCCATCGACCTTGGCCGCCTCGATCAGCTCGTCCGGCACGCTCAGCAGGAACTGCCGGATCAGAAAGATGAAAAACGGCGTGCCGAGAAAGGCTGGGATCACCAGCGGCAGGATGGTGCCCGTGGCGCCGATCTTGTTCCACATCATGTAGATCGGGATCAGCGTCACCTGCGGCGGCAGCATCATGGTGGCGAGCACCATGATGAAGAGCAGGTTCCGACCCTTCCAGCGCAGCTTGCTCAGCGAGTAAGCCACCAGCGGCGAGACCAGCACGGTGCCCAGCACGCTCAACCCGGCGATCACCACCGTGTTGAGCAGGAACCGGAAGAACGGGATCTGCGTCAGCGCGCCGACGAAATGGTCTAGCGTCCAGGTGCGTGGCAACAGCTCCGGCGGCGCCATGAAGATCTCGTCCGAGACCTTGAAGGCCGTCGTCAGCATGACGATGAACGGGAAGACGAACACCAGGGCGAGCAGGATCACCAGGGCGTAGCGATAGATGGTCATCAGCCAGCCAAAGCGGCCGCCGACCGGCACGCGCTCGCCGAGCGCTGTGCCCTGAAACTCAGCGGTTGTCATAGAACACCCACTTCTTGGCCGACCACAGGATCAGCAAGGTAATGGCCAGCGTCACGAACAGCAGCACCCAGGCCATCGCCGAGGCGTAGCCCATCTTCAGGAAAGTGAAGCCGTTCTGGAACAGGTAGATCGAGTAGCTCAGCATCGAGTCGCCCGGTCCGGTCGCGGTCTGCGTGCCGAGCCCCGGGTCCTTCGAGAGCACGAACGGCTGGGTGAACACCTGCAGGAACGCGATGATCAGGACGATCACCTGGAACAGCGTCACCGGCGAGATCATCGGCCAGGTGATGTGCCAGAAGCGGCGCAGCGGCCCGGCCCCGTCGAGCTCGGCCGCCTCATAGAGTTCCTGCGGCACGTTCTTGAGGGCCGCGAGGTAGATCAGCATGGTGCCGCCCACCGTCCAGAGCATCAACACGATCACCGAGATGCCGCCCCAGCTGGCGTCGAGCAGCCAGTTCGGCTGCGGGATGCGGAACCAGCGCAGGATCTCGTTGACGAAGCCGTATTGGGCGTTGAGCAGCCAGCGCCACAAAAAGCCCGCCGCCACTGCCGGCACGATCGAAGGCAGGTAGACCAGCGCCCGCCACAGCGGTTGGCCCTTGAGCTTCTGGTTGAGGATGTGGGCGCCGGCGATCGAGATCGCGATATCCACCGGCACGCCGACGAAGGTGAAGAACAGCGTATTGTAGAGGCTCTTCCAGAATTTGGCGTCCGAGATCATCCGCTCGTAATTGGCCAGCCCAACCCATTTGGGCGCCTTGAACAGGCTGAAATCGGTGAGGCTGTAGTAGCCCGAGGCGAGGATCGGCCACAGGTAGAGCACCAGGAAGCCGATGATGAACGGCGAGGCGAAGGCCAGGCCCTTGAGAAGGGCCCGGCCGGTCGGTTCGCTCTGTGTCGGACGCGCGCTGGACAACAGCTTACTGCGAGTACGAGCCAGTGCGGTCGGCAACGGCCTGCAGCGCCGCTTCCGGAGTCTGGGCGCCCTGCAGCACCGAGTCGAATGCGGACGCGAGGTCGGCATTGTATTCGGCCATGTACAGCGCCGGCGGCAGGCCGTGCGTGTTGGGGTTCTTCAGCGCGTCGAGCCAGACCTTGAAGTTCGGCAGGTCGTCATAGGTGGCGCTGTCGACCAGCGACAGGCGGCCCGGCAGGTTCGCCAGCACGTGGCTGAACTTTTCCATCGCCGGCGGGCTGATCAGGTATTTGACGAACTCCGCCGCGGCTTCCTTGTTGCCGGTATTGGTCGGAATGAAGATCGTCGACACGTCCGCCCAGGTCGAGCCGTTGAGCTCGGGCGTCTTGCCCGGCACCTGCACCACGCCCCAGTCCATACCGGCTTCGGTATTGAACTTGGCGCGCCACTCACCCTCGAACACCATGGCGATCTTGCCCTGCTTGAACGAGTCCTGGTCCGACATATAGGGGCCGAAGCCAGCGACGAACTTGTTGTAGGCCGCGGGAGTCACCGGCGCCACCACGTTGTCGAAGTAGAACTGCACGCCCTCGATAAACCCCGGATCGGTCGGGGTGGGCTTGCCGTCGCGGTTCCAGTCGCCGCCATGCGCATAGCCGAGCGTCTTGAGGCCGGCCGAGATATCGGTGAGCCCGAGGCCGAGCTGGGTGACGTTGCCCTCGGCATCCACCTTGGTCAGCTTCTTGATGGCGTCGGCGAGCTCGGCCATCGAGGTCGGCGGCGTGACGCCGGCTTCATCGAGCAGCTTCTTGTTGTAGACCAGCTGGAAATTGTGAGTGGCGATCGGCACCGAATAGAGCACGCCGTCGACCACCAGCTGCTTCATGGCGCTCTCGGGGAAATCGGCGGTATCGAGGCCGAATTCGTCGAGCGGCAAAAGGATGCCCTGGTTCGCCCACGAGGCGATGTTGGACGCGAAGTTGTCCGAGACGTCGAAGGCACCCTTGGCACTCGACATCGAAGCCAGCTGCTTGGTCATGTCGGGGCTCGACACGCCCTTGACCACGATCTTGTCCTGGCTGGCGTTGAAATCGGTGATGATCTGCTCGAGCGCCGCGCCCTCAGCGCCACCCCACAAATACGAGAAGGTGATCTCGGTCTTGTCCTGCGCGGCAGCGCCGAGCGCCCCACCCAGCAGCATGACCGCACCCAGCGCGGTCGACATCGCGGCATGCGCCGCACGAGCTTGAGCTTTCCGCTCCATCCTGAATTCTCCCTTGGCTACATGCCGTCAAATGGTGTAGCCCAATTTTTCGAAGCACGTCAACATGGCGTCACATTCAGTACGAAATAGGCGGATATCGGTGCAATTGGAGTATACCACTCACTTGCCCGGCCTGAACGAACTGTGCTTTGATGCGCGCTGGAGCGAGATCGGGAAAGGTTGCAGACCTCTCCGGTTCGATCTCGCGACAAACAAGGACTTGGAGCAGGAGTGCGATTCAACGAAACGCAACCCTGTCCCGGTGGGAGGGAATCCGATTCATGGCTGAGACCGCTGGAAACGGTCGCACGGGCACCAAGGGCGCTCAGTTGCGGAGCTATCTGCTCGGCCTCATCGAGAGCGAGCTGAAGCCGCACGAAAAGCTGCCCACCGAGCGCGACCTCGCCGAAACCTTCGGCGTCACCCGCCTCACCGTACGCCGCGCCCTTGACCAGCTCGGCTACGAAGGCCGGGTCTACCGCACGCAAGGCGCCGGCACTTTCGTCTCCGAGCCGCGGATCGCCAAATCGGTGGAGCTGACCTCGTTCACCCAGGACATGCGGGCGCGCGGCCTCGTTCCCGGCTCGCTCGATACGGTGGTCGAAGAGATCCCCGCCGGGGCCGAGATCGGCGCCCGGCTGGCGCTCAGCCCGCGCGACCTCGTCGCCCATATCTCCCGCGTCCGCACCGCCGATGGCGAGCCGATGTGCATCGAGAACACCTATGTCCCGGCCAAGTTGGCGCCCGGCCTCGCGGCGCGCGGCATCGATGGTTCGCTCTACCAGATGCTGACCGAGACCTATCATCTGAAGATCGAGAAGGCCGAGCAGTCGATCCACGCCACCGTGCTCGATCCGCCGCTCGCCAAGCTCCTCGGCGTCCCCGAGTTCTCACCCGCCTTCAAGGTGCTGCGCGTCGCCTATGACAAGAAGAACCAGCGCATCGAATACGCCGAGAGCGTCTATCGCGCCGACCGCTACTCCTACGATTTCGTCATTTTCCGCACGACCAGAGACAATACGAATTGACGTCCACACGTGCCCTTTCCCTCGCCTTCCTTCCCCTCGATGAGCGCCCGGTCAATATCGGCCTGCCCGCCGGTGTCGCCGCCATAGCCGGCGCCACCCTGGTGCTGCCGCCGGCCGAATTGCTGCCCCGGCTCCGCCAGCCCGGCGATGCCGACGGCCTCGGCCGCTGGCTCGAGCGCACGGCGCCCACGACCGACGCGGTAATCGCTTCGCTCGACATGCTCTGCTATGGCGGCCTGATCGCCGCCCGCACCACCGCCGATCCGACGCTCAGCGCCCTCACCCGGCTCGATCTGCTGCGGCGCCTCCACGCCGCCCATCCAGCGCTGCCGCTCTGCGCCGTTTCGCTGGTGATGCGTGCCTCCAACTCGTACAACCCGCAGGAAGAGCCCGATTACTGGGCCCAGCACGGCATGGAGCTGCACAAGCTCGGCGCGCTGCACCATCGCGACCTGCTCGAAACCCTCGGCGCCAGTCATGACGGCAACGCCGAGGCGCTCGCCGCCCTGCGCGCCGCGCTCCCCGGCGACATCGTCGCCGATTTCGAACGCCGGCGGCTGCGCAACCACCACGTCAATCTCGAAGCCATCGCGCTCGCTTCCGAAGGCGTCATCGATCCATTGCTGATCACCGCCGACGATACGGCCGAGCACTCGGCCGGCTCGGCCGAGCAGGTGTGGCTCAAGCAGTGGAGTCACGTCCTTCCCATCTCAGGCGAAGTGCTGATGTATCCCGGCGCCGACGAGGTGGCGGCGGTGCTGGTGGCGCGCCAGTTGGGCGCCCGCTTCGGCGTCACTCCGCGCTTCACCGTCGAATGCGCCGATCCGCCGGGGATGCAGCGTATCGCCAAATACGAGAACAGCCCGATGCACGAGGCGGTCGACCGCCAGCTCCGTGCCAGCGGCTCCGTCACCGTCACCGACCCCGAGGCCATGGCCCTCGTCGTCCACGCCCCCGACCCCAGGCGCCGCGACCATTGCGGCATGGTGGTAGAGAAGTCCGGCACGGGGCACGACGGGGCCGAGTCGATCTTCGATGCCGATGATGCCGCCGAGGCCAACAAGACCGCCGATCTCATCGCGGGGTTGCTGGCCGCCGGCCGTGAGGTGGCGCTTGCCGACCTGCGCTATTCCAACGGCGCCGATCCGCTGCTGATCGAGGAGCTGCACCGCCGCGGCATCCTGCTCGAGCTCGTCGCCTATGGCGGCTGGAACACCGCCGGCAATGCGCTCGGCTCGGTGGTCGCCGCAGCTGCCGCGATCCAGATCGGCCGCGCCGCCGGCACCTATGACGCAAGCGCCGCGCGCCGCGTGCTGCTGCACCGGCTGATCGAGGATTTCGCCTATATGACCGAAGTCCGCCGGCCGCTGAACGCCGGCGTCTACACCTTCCCCGACCGCGCCGAAGAAGCGGCGGCGGAAAGCTCTATCGGCGCCGGCCTCGACGCCACCCTGAAGCGCCTCACCGGGCGGAACGACCTCGGCATCACCGCCGTCCGCTTCCCCTGGCACCGCAGCTTCGAAGTCGACTTCACCATCGCCGGGGATCTCTCGTGACTAGCCCTACTGTGCTCAAGCGCCTCGAGCGCCGGCTGATCGTTTCCTCGCAGGCGATGAACCCCCTGAGCCCGCTGCGCCAGCGGCCCGATGTCCTGGCGCTGCTTGCCGAAGCGGCCGAGCTCGGCGGCGCCGGCGGCTTCCGCGTCAACGGTGCCGACGTCGTCGGCCTGCTGCGGCCGCGCACCAGCCTGCCGATCATCGGCATCGTCAAGGACACCCGCGAAGGGTTCGACAACTACATCACCACCTCCAGCGCCGACGCCGAGGCGCTCTGTGCGGCCGGGGCGGACATCGTCGCCATCCAGGCGACATCAGGCACCCGGCCGGGCGAGAGCTTTGCCGAGATCGCCGCCACCACCCACCGGCTCGGGAAGCTCGTGATGGCCGATATCGCAACGCTCAGCGAAGCGCGGCAGGCCGCCGCCGAGGGGGCTGACCTCATCGCCACGACCATGGTCGGCCATACCGCGCTGACTGAGGGCCAGGCGCGTCCGCCACTCGACCTGGTGTCCGAGATCGTTGCGGCGCTCGACGTCCCGCTGGTGGTCGAAGGCGGCATCTGGACCCCCGAACACGTCGCCGCCTCATTCGAACGCGGCGCCTTCGCCGTGGTCTGCGGCTCCGCCATCACCGCCCCGGACATCATCACCGAGCGACTGGTCGCGGCGATTCCGTCGTCCCCTCGCCCCTGAGGGGAGAGGGTGGTGCAGCTAGGACCGACAGGTCCGTAGCGGAACACGGGTGAGGGGTTCAGCTTCTCAGCGGGCGCCTATTGAGCCGCTTCACCCTCATCCGGCGCTTCGCGCCACCTCCCGGCGAGGGCTATGCCCTCGTCCGGTTCCCCTGAGCGGAGAACCGACCCGGCCCACCGCCGCGAATTCCTAAACCACCGTATCGATCGCCCACAGCAACGCGATGATCGCCAGCACGGCGATCACCAGCGCGATCACCCCCAGCACGCCGATGAGGATACCGCCGAGGATCAGCCAGCCGTCGCGGTTGAGGATGCCGGCGCTGATCATCGCCACCGCCAGCGAGGGCAGCATGTTGCAGAACGGAATCGGCGGCAGCATCGTCAGCGCCATGATGATGTTGAACAGCCCGAGCAGCGGCAGCATCGGCCGGCTCGACAGCGCCAACAGCCGCGGCGACGAGATCCTGGTCAACGCGTCGGCGATCCGCGCCAGGATATCCATCAGCTTCATCAGCGGCTTCAGCGGCAGCCGCCGCTCGCCGACCCACCGCCACAGATAGATCGGCCGGTGGAACAGCATCAGGATGGCGAACGCCAGGATCACCAGCGAGACGATGAAGTTGTAGCCCGGCGGTGCCGGAAGCAGGTTGAGCAGCGCGAACACCAGCAGCGCCAGCGCATGCGAGTGGATGCCGATGAGCTCGATCAGCCCGTTGCAGGTCAGCCGTGCGTCAGGTTCTTCCGCCACCTTGCGGAGCCTGGCGATCATCTCGGCCAGGGTCGCCTGGATCGGATCGGGCTCGCTGGCCGATGGTGGGGGGGATCTCTCCCCGTCCGCGGGCGTAGTTTCGATCACCATCAGTGCGCCAGGGCGGCGGCCTTGATTTCGGCGAACTCAGCTTCGGTGATCGCACCCTCGCGCAGCAGCGTTTTCGCCCGGGCGATCTGGTCGGCCGGTGTCGTCTGCGCCACTTGGCGGATATAGGCATCGGTCTGCGATTTGAATTTCTGCTCGTCGGCGAGTTGCCGCTGCGCCATCCCCGGGCCGCGCGCGATGATGTAGATCAGCGCCGTCAACAAGGGCACCAGCAGCAGCGCGATGATCCACAGCGCCTTGGCGAAGCCGCCCATGGAATTGTCGCGGAACACATCGACGACGATGCGCAGCAGCACCATCAGGTAGGACAACAGGAAGAAGCTGATGGCAATCAGCCAAAGGAATTCCCAGAAACTCGAAGTCATCTTCATCTCCTCCGCTTGGTTGAGCTTGCCCTGCGCCTTACTGCCGCGCCCGGCTCAGAAGGATAAATGTGCGATTTCGTACATATAGTTTATACTGGAAGCTTAGATGTCCCGCGATGCGGCGCAGATAAACATTTATTGTTGCAGTTTATTACAATGACCGGCGGATGTCATTATTGGGCCTGGGCCGTACATCCGACCGCCCGCACACCCCTCCGAGCTGCGCCAGGTCGCTACGCTCCCAAACTTCGCTTGCCTCCCCCATCCAGGGGAGGCGGGTATCGAGATTGTGGCTGGACGTGGATGATCGACGGAACGTACCCCAGCGTCCCCTCTCCCTTGGGGGAGAGGGCGGCGGATGAGGCCAAAGGCCTCACCGCGGGGTGAGGGGGCCTTGCCGCATACACCGAGCGTGGGGAAGGCCCCCTCCCCCGGCGCTACGCGCCGACCTCTCCCCCCAAGGGAGAGGTGTCAGCGGCTTTGGCCTACACCGAGAACAGCGTCGCCCCGATGAACCGATCGGTGTCCGCGCCATAGTTGTAATAGTACGCGGTCAAGAGCTTGCCATCGGCCCGTATTACCGTGCGCGGATAGCCGAGATCGGCCACACCGCCATCGTCACGCAGCACGATGTCCTCGCCCCACGTCGCACCGTCGTCGCTGCTGACCCTGGCGCGCATGCCATAGGGCGCGTCGCGATAGCCATAGACCAGCACCAGCCGCCCGTCAGCCAGCCGGTTGATCGTCGGCGGGTTGCCGTTATGGCCGACGCTTGGCACGGGCGTGCCGACATGCCGCCAGCTTCCGCCCTCGTCGCTCGAGCGATAGAGGTCGATCCAGGCCCTGCGCTCCGGTCCGCGCGGCGCCGCGCAGCGGACGAAAGTGAGGATGTCGCCGCCGGGCAACCGCAACGACGCCGGCATGATGGCGAAGCCCTCGGGCTCCTCGCCGACAAAGCTCTCGAACGCAAAGCTCCTGCCGCCGTCGCGGGTCCGCGCCGCAAAGATCCGGCCTTCGTCGCCATTGGCCTTCACCGCGGTCAGCAGGAACAGCGCGTCATGCCTGCCGAGCGGCACGATATCGGTGCGCGCCGAAACCCCCGGCAGGCCGAAATCGCCGAGCCGGTACGGACCCTGCCAGCTCCTCGCCCGATCGCGGCTGACATAGAACCAGCTGATCGAGCCGCGATCGAGCCCGGTGCGGGCGCACATCACGATGGTCTCGGGGTCGGTGAAGTCGATCGGCTGGTCGAGCCCTGGGATATCGCGCTCGACCACGATGTTGGGCTGGCTCTGCAGCGCCTCGACCACATGCTCGTCACCCGACAGCGAGGTGCCGCCCGGGATCTGCCCAGTGAACAGCTCATCGCTCCAGCTCAGCCCGCCATCGAAGCTGCGCGCCTGCCGGCCGATGAACGGCCGCGTCTTGTCGCGGGCATGGAGGCTCTCCTCAGCGCCGCGAAAGCCTTGCGAGAACACCACCACCACTTCGTCGCCCCAGATCCACATGCCGTAATTGGCCGGCCAGGCAACGAACTCCCCCTCCTTGCGGTAGATTTCGAGGTTCTGGATCATGGTCAAATCTCCGTCGGGCCTGCGGAAGGCCGGGTCGCAATAGTCGAGTTGGTAAGCGTCAGCCTTTGACGCCGCTGGTGACCGCGCCGTCGATGACGTAGCGCTGCGCGAACAGGAACACGATGATCACCGGCAGGGTGATGAGCGTCGCCATCGCCATCACCACGTTCCAGCGCGCATCGGGCCCGCTCTGCAGCAATTGCAGCCCGATCTGCAGCGTCGCCATCTCGCGCTGCGAGGTGAGGATCAGCGGCCAGATGAAATCGTTCCAGGCGCTCTGGAAGCTCAGCACCCCGAGCACCGCCATGGCCGGCCGCGCCAGCGGCAGCAGGATGCGCCAGAAGATGGTGAAGGTCTTGGCCCCGTCGAGCCGCGCCGATTCCTCGTACTCGACCGGGATGCGCGAGAAGAACTGCCGCATCATGAAGATGCCGAACGGCGTCGCCGCGGTGGGGAGGATCATCCCCCAATAGGTGTTGAGCAGCCCGGTGCCGCCATTGCCCAGCCAGTCATTGCCGCCGGCGAACGGGATGCGCTGCACGATCAGGAAGACCGGCACGATCTGGCTCTGCGCCGGCACCATCAGCAGGCCCACGACCAGCGCGAAGATTAGGTTCTTGCCCTTGAACTGCATCCGCGCCAGGGCGTAGCCGGCCAGCGCGCAGAACACCATGTTGGAGGCGGTCGAGCCAAGCGCGAACACCAGGCTGTTGATCAGCTGCCGCCCGGTATCCGGCCCGGCAATGGCGTCGATATAGTTCTGCCAGACGAGGCTGTTGGGGATGAAGTTGGGCGGAAACTGGAAGGTCTCGGCGTCGGTCTTGAACGAGGTCGACACCATCCACAGGAACGGCGTGATCGTTGCGAGCGCGGCGAAGATCAGCAGGCCGTAGCCGATCGCCCGCTCGGCCAGCGGCCACCAGCGCTGCTGGAACGAGACGGCGGGGACTGCCGGCGTGGCGGCCTGTGCTATCTCGCTCATGACTCACCGCGGCGCATGATCTTGGTCCCGATAATCGAGAACAACAGGATGGCGAGGAACAGCACGGTGGACATCGCCGCCGCATAGCCGAACTCGGTATAGCCGAAGGCGGTCTGGTACATCTGGAACACGATGGTTTCGGTGGAGCCGAGCGGCCCGCCATTGGTCATCACGTAGATCGCGCCGAACACCTGAAAGGTCTGCACGATCAGGATGATCATCAGGTAGAAGGTGACATTGCTGAGCATCGGCACGGTGATGCGGAAAAAGATGTCCTTGCTCTTGGCGCCATCGAGCCGCGCCGCCTCGTAGATATCCTTCGGGATATCCTGCAGGCCGGCGAGATAGATGATCATCGCGGTGCCGAAATCGCGCCAGATCGCCATGACGATCAGCGAGGTCATGGCGAGGTTGGGGCTCTGCAGCCACGGCTGCGGCGGCAGGCCAAGCTGCGCCAGGGTGCCGTTGATCGGGCCCGAATAGGGCTCGTAGACATACATCCACACCACCGCCGCGGCGATCAGCGAGGTCAGCACCGGCAAATAGAAGATGGTGCGAAAGACGATGCGGCCGCGCAGCTTGCCGTTGAGCGCCACCGCCGCGAGCAGCCCCAGCGCCATGGTCGGCAGCGTCACCCCGACTGTGTAGTAGGCGGTGTTGCCCACCGCCTGCCGGAACCGGCTGTCCGACACCAGTTTGATGTAGTTGTCGAACCAGACGAAATTGGTCGGCCTCAGGAACGAGATGTCGGTGAGGCTCATCACCACTGTCGCTGCCGCGGGGAGCAGCAGCGACAGGAACAGGATGATCAGGGCCGGCGTCAGAAAGGCGTAGGCGCTCCAGTTCTGCGTGAAGCTTTGTGGCCGTCGTGCCAGAGCTGTGCTCGATTGCAGCGCCATATCCGTTCCCCCGGAGCGTTTCAGGAAAAGTTGCAGGCTTTTCCGGTTCGAAAACGCGACAAAAACAAGGACCTTAGCGGCCGAGAACCGCGATAACCTCGGCCTCGGCGGCCTTCAACGCTTCCTCGGCGGTGACGCGCTTGAACAGTGTCTCCTGCACGGCGCGGGCGATGATCGTCACCATGCGCGAGAAGGCCGGGATGGCGGCGGCCTTGGGCGGCGCGAAGCTGGCGGTTTTGATGAACTTGGCAAGGAACGGATCGGCCTGCACGGTCGGATCCTGCTGTGCCGCTTTCAGCACCGGCACGTTCTTCGAGGCCAGTGCGAATGCCACCTGCTGCTCCTGCGACAGGGCGAACTCGACGAAGCTCAGGGCCGCGGCCTGGTTCGGCGACGCCTTGGTGACCGCGAAGCTGAAGGGGTCGACCAGCGAGGTGAAGCCGCCCTTCTCCATCGGGATCGGCAACACGTCGAACTCAATGCCGGCCTTCAGCGCATTATTGGTCGAGTAGTTGCCGGCGATGATCATCGCCGCGCGCCCCTGGTTGATCGGGCTCGCCGAACCGCCTGGCCCGAGGCCGAAGCCGAGATCGGTGACCTTGTCGGTGTGCAGCAGCTCGAACATGAAGTTGATCGCCGCGAGGCCTTCGGCGCCGCCGAACGCCGGCGCCGTCAGGTCGTCATTGAACAGCGTGCCGCCGGCCCCCTGCAGCAGCAGGGTGAAGATTTCCCAGGTCTCGAGATCGTTGTGGAACATGCTGAGGCCGGCCACCTCGAGCAGGCCATTGTCCTGCCGCTTGGTGAGCGCCTTGGCCCATTCGCGCAACTCGGCCCAATCCTGCGGCCCCTTGTCCGCATCGAGCCCGGCTTCGGTGACGTATTTGCGGTTGATGCCGAGGCCGCGCGACGTGCCATAGAGCGGCACCGAAACCTGCTGGCCACCAATGTTGCCGTAGGCGAGAAGCGACGCATCGAGACCGGCGAAATCGACATTGGCAAGGCCCGCCTTGAGGTCGGCCAGCTTGTCGCCCGTCGAATAGGTCAGCGTGTAATCCCAGTGCTGGATGAACAGGTCCGGCGCGGTGTTGCCGTTGATGGCGGTGAGGATCTTCTCGTTCAGCTGGCTCGGCTCGGCGAACAGGCTCGAGTTGAGCGCGATCTCCGGGTGCGCCGTCTTGAACGCCGCCTCGAGCGCTTCGCCCGCGGCCTTCTTACTGCCGGCGAGCTGCGACCAGAATACCAGTTGCTGGTCCTGGGCGAAGGCGCGGCCGATACCGCCGGCGGCGGTGATGGCAAGGCTGCTGGCGGCGGCGCCGAAGAGGAACTGCCGGCGGTTGGATTTGAAGGTCATCTCGTTACTCCCTTTTGAGCGCGCGACCGGAGGCATGGTCCTCCTCCCCCGGGTCGCGGGCGATGAAAACGCGTCAGTCGCGGTGTCCGCGGGCATTGCCCGCGGCGTCGAAGAGATGGATCTGCTTGAGCGGCACGTGGACGCCGAGCGGCGCGTCACCAGCAATTGCCGGATCGCCGTTGAACAAGGCAGTCAGCATGCGGCCGCCCTGCTCGCCATAAACGATGGTGTGGAGCCCCAGCCGTTCGACGGTGCGCGGGGTGATGCTGAGCACCAGCGCCGGCTCACCGGGCGCCGCAGTGGTGATTGCTTCGGGGCGGATGCCGATGGTCGCGTCGCCGCCGACGGTGAAGCCGGAGGCGTCGCCCGGCAACGCCACCTGCCCGACCTGAGGCACCTCGAGCAGCACGTTGTGGCCGTCGAGGCCGGCCACCTTGGCGGAAAGAAAGTTCATCGGCGGGCTGCCGATGAAACCGGCGACGAACAGGTTCGCCGGCCGGTGATAGAGATCCATCGGCTTGCCGACCTGCTCGACCTTGCCGGCATTCAGCACCACGATGCGGTCGGCCATGGTCATGGCCTCGAGCTGGTCGTGCGTCACATAGACCATGGTGGAACCGAGCCGACGGTGCAACTGGGTCAGTTCGGAGCGCATCTCCATGCGCAAAGCCGCGTCGAGGTTCGACAGCGGCTCGTCCATCAGGAAGATTTCGGGCTTGCGCACAATGGCGCGGGCGATCGCCACGCGCTGCCGCTGCCCGCCGGAGAGCTTGCTCGGCTTGTCCTGCAGGCGCGTCGTCAACTGCACCGTCGCCGCGGCCTTCGCCACTTCCTCGCGGATATCGGCCTTCGACCGCTTCTCCATCTGCAGCGGGAAGGCGATGTTCTCGAACACGCTCATATGCGGATAGAGCGCATAGGACTGGAACACCATGGCGACCGGCCGTTCGCCGGCCTGCCGCGCCGTCATGTCCTTGTCGCCGATCGCCACCTTGCCGGCGCTGACCGGGTCGAGCCCGGCAATCAGCCGCAACAAAGTCGACTTACCGCAACCCGAGGGGCCGACAAACACCGCGAACTCGCCGTCCTCGATGGCCAGCGACACATCCTTTACCGCCTCGAACGTCCCGTAGGTCTTCGAGACATTCTGAAGTTGCAGCTCGGCCAAGGGCGCCCTCCCACCATGCACGTCCTGTCGGGCTGGGCGGCGGCGTTACCCGCCGTCAAAACCCCTCGCCGATGGATTGACCTTGCAACAGAATCCGGCTCGTGTAAACACATAGATTGAACAACTACTCCATCTGGTGATTGTATCAGTGACACAAGAACTCGCAGCCGCCCCTGAGGCCAGCAATTACAGGGCTCTTGGCGGCATCGTCGCCGCCTCGCTGACCCCCATCACCGACACCGGAAGCATCGACATCGTGCGACTGAAGTCGCATTTCGACTGGCTGTTCGCCGCCGGCTGCAGCCATGTTTCGCCCTTCGGTTCGACCGGCGAGGGCGCTTCGTTCTCGGTGCGGGAAAAGCGGGCGGCGCTGGCCGCGCTGCAGCAGGCGGGCGTGCCGATGGACCGGCTGATCCCGGCCTCGATGAGCGCTGCCCTCGACGATGCCGTGGCGACCATCGCCGCCGCCGCCGATCTCGGTTGCCGCGCCGTGCTGATCGCCCCACCCTTCTATTATGGCGCGACGAGCCAGGACGGCCTCGCTGCCTTCTTCGAGGCCGCCGCCAATCGCTTCGGCGGCAACTTCCCGCTCGATGTGGTGCTCTACCACATCCCCGCCATGACCAAGGTCGGCTACGGCGTCGAGCTGGTGCAGCGGCTGGTTGCCCGACACGGCAAGCGCATCGTCGGCATCAAGGATTCGACCGGCGATCGCACCCATACGCTGATGCTGGCGAGGACCTTCCCGAACCTCAGGATCTTCACCGGCGATGACCGCGTGCTGCCTGACCTGCTGGCGGCCGGCGGCGCCGGCATGATCGGCGGCCTCCCCAACGTCAACGCCATCGAGCTTTGCCGCTTCTTCACCAACCCGACCGGACCCGACGCCCATGGCCTCTGCGACCGCGCCGCGCAGCGCATCGTCGCCGTCGACGACCATGGCGGCATCATCGCACTGAAAGCGGTGAAGGCGCAGATCAGCGGCGACGCCGCCTGGATGCGTCCGCTCGAGCCGTTGCTGCCGTTGGCCCCGGCCGGCGTCACCGCGCTGCTCCAGAGTTTCCGGCAGAGCCAATTCCAATTCCCAGGCGAAGAGGATTGAGTTAACGCTCAGGCGAGCGCGAAGGAGGAAACGCGTATGTCGACCAAGGCCCTGACCGCCCCGGCCCGGCGCACGGTGCGCCGCCAGCGGAGTACGGCCGGCGGCGACAATACGCTGAACCGCCAAACTGCCTATCAGCGCTTCCAGCGCCTGCTGCTGGCCGGGCAGATCCAGCCTGGCCAGAACCTGTCGCAGCGCGATCTGGTTTCGAAACTCGGCATCTCGCTTGGCGCGCTGCGCGAACTGCTGCCGCGGCTGGAGGCTGAGAGCCTCCTCGCCGTGCTGCCGCAGCGCGGCATCCAGATCACCACCGTCGATCTCAGAATGATCCGCGAATCCTACCAGATGCGCCTCGCCTACGAGCGCGAGGCGACCATCTACGCCATCGAGCATGTCAGCGACGAAGCGCTGCAGCAGCAGCGCGCGCTCCACGCCTCGATCCTCGAGCGCGCCAGCAGCGCCGGCATCAGCGGCGCCCTGCTCGATGAAGCGCAGAAGATCGACTCCGACTTCCACGATTTCCTGATCGGCGCCACCGGCAACGAGATCCTGATCCAGGCCTATTCGATCAACGCCATCCGCGTCCGCATGATCCAGCTCGACCGCATCCGCTTGAACCCGGTGGTGCTCGCCCCGGCATTGGCCGACCACCTCGACATCATCGACGCGCTGCTGAAACGCGACCGCGCCAAGGCAGAGCTGGCAATGGAAACCCACATCCACAACGCCCGGCTGCGCGCCGTTACATTCTAGTTCGCGTCCCACCTTGCTATCGGCGCAATTCGTCCCTATATAGCCACCATACGTTACGGCCATCTTTGGCTTCTGATCTGCCGGCTTGCCGGTTGTTTGGTTCCCCTGAATTGCGAACGTCTAGACCCCCGCCGCGTGTTGCGACGGAGGAACGAGTGCGTTCGCCGCTGGGCGTCCCCTCACAATCGAAAGTACCCGTCATGATCAATGGCACCGTGAAATTCTACAACTCGACCAAAGGCTTCGGCTTCATTGCTCCGAGCGATGGCAGCAAGGACGCGTTCGTCCACGCCACTGCGCTGGAAGCAGCCGGCATCTCCGGTCTCGCCGAAGGCCAGCAGGTCACCTATGACCTGCAGAGCGGCCGCGACGGCAAGCTGTCGGCGACCAATCTGCAGCTCGCCTGATCGATCTGCCGGGCCAGCCATCAGGCAGGCCCGGCAAACGCCTCCCGCACCGCGGTCGAGGCGCTTCAACAAGAGGCCCCGCATCTGCTGATGACGGGCCCACAAGAGAACACATGACACATCTGAACTACCAGGCTCGCGCCGAGCTCTATCTCGGCCGCGACTGGCAAACTGCCACGGCCCACGGCCCTCGGGCTTTCCGGGTTGCGGCACACGCCCTGCGCTTCGCCTTCGAGGAAGTTGCTCCCGTCAGCCTGCGCGGCGCCCGCCTCCGGGTCGGTGACCGCGTCTATGCCGGCAGCGCCCTCGAGCGCCTCTACCAGAGCGGCGATTACCCGCTGCAACGCAAACCCATTGGCCGCGCCCGCGGCCCCAGCGCCCGAAAGGACACAACGTGGAGAACTTCAACTACACCGCCTCCGCCGAGCTCTATCCCAGTCGCCGCTATGCCAAGTCGGCTCGCGAGCAATATCGCCGCTTCAAGACGGCCGCCGAAGCCATCCAGTACATCGTCGAGGACCGCCCGGCTGCCTGGCTGATCGGCACTTTCCTCGAAGTCGATGGCCACCGCTTCGATGGCGCCGCGATCCGCGCCCTCTACGAGGCTGAAGGCTACCCGCTGCAGCGCCAGCAGGCCGCCGCAGCCTAATACTCAAGCCTTTCTTCCCGAGCCCCGATCATGCAGACATCCTCTGGATCGTACTGCATGAATCGGCGCCGCCCGCGTTGCGGGGTCAGGGAGAGAGGCCATGAAGAAACTCATCAACGACATTCCTTCGCTCGTCCGTCAGTCGCTCGAAGGCCTCGCCATGCTGCATCCGGGGCTGGCGCTGCTCGGCGGCGAGAACACCATAGTCCGTGCCGATCTCGAGGCCTTTCGCCTGAGCGGCAAGGTGGCGATCGTCACCGGCGGCGGCGCCGGCCATGAGCCGGCCCATGCCGGCTATGTCGGTAACGGCATGCTGACCGCCGCGGTCAGCGGCGACGTCTTCGCCTCCCCCAGCACCGATGCGGTTTACGCGGCGCTCCGCGCCGTCGCCAATCCGGCCGGCATCCTCATCATCGTCAAGAACTACACCGGCGACCGGCTGAACTTCGGCCTCGCCGCAGAAATGGCGCGCGCCGACGGGATTCCGGTCGAGCTGGTGATCGTCGATGACGATGCGGCGCACGGCAAGGCCGAACGCACTGCCGGTCGGCGCGGCATCGCCGGCACGGTGTTCGTCCACAAGGTCGCCGGCGCCGCTGCCGAAGCCGGCCTGCCGCTGAGCGAGGTGAAGGCCCGGGCGCTCAAGGCCATCGGCGCCATCGCCTCGATGGGCGTCGCGCTCTCGCCCTGCACGGTTCCGGCCGCCGGCAAGCCCAACTTCTCGCTCGGCGACGACGAGATGGAACTGGGTCTCGGTATCCATGGCGAAGCCGGTGTGCAGCGCGTCGTCATGCAGCCGGCCCGCCAGGTGGTCGAAACCCTCATCGACACCATACTCGCCGATCGCGGCCTCAACGGCGGCGACCACGTTGCGCTGCTGGTCAACAATCTCGGCGGCACCGCGCAGATGGAAATGAGCATCGTGGCGCGCGACGCTCTTGAGGTGCTGAAGGCGCGTGGCATCATCGTCGATCGCGGCTTTTGCGGCACCTTCCTCACCGCCATCGAAATGACCGGCATCTCGCTGAGCCTGCTCCGCACCGACGCCGAACTGCTCGCGGCGCTCGACACCCCCACCTCGGCACCGGCCTGGCCCGGCACGCACGGCGAGCTGCCGCTCACTGAGCTCACCACCCTGCCCGCCCCGACGATCGGCAACGACACCACCGCCGGTTCCGGCCCGGCCACCGCAACCGAACTGGTCGCCGTCCTCACCTCGGCCTGTCGCGCCATCATCGCCGCCGAAGCGGAGTTGACCGAAATGGACCGGATCGTCGGCGACGGCGATATCGGCCATTCTCTCGCCAGCGGCGCCACCGCCTTGCTGCAGCTGGCCCCCGGCTGGACCGGTCGTCCGCTCGATGCGGTGCTGCGCGAGATCGGCCTTGCCATGCGCAAGAGCATCGGCGGCACCTCCGGCCCGCTCTACGCCGCCTTCGCCATCGCCGCCGCGCAATCGGTCGCTGACGGTGGAGCTGACAGTGCCGCCCTCGCCCGCGCCTTCAGTGCCGGTGCCGACGCCATCAAGCGGCTGGGCGGCGCCGACGCCGGCGACCGCACCATGCTCGACGCCCTGCTCCCTGCCGCCGCAGCGATGGTCGCTGGCACCATTGCCGAACAACTGAGCTCGGCTGCCGCGGCCGCCCGCTCCGGGGCCGAACGCACCGCCACGATGCAACCCCGCCGCGGCCGCTCCAGCTATATCGGCGAGCGCGCCCTCGGCCACCCCGACCCCGGCGCCGTCGCCATCGCGCTCTGGCTGGAGGCCGCGGCGAAAGCCGCGGGCTGACGTTGAACTCTCGTTTCCCCGCGACCACCGGTTCGGATCGCGGGGAAACCATTTCCGCTACTCCACGTTTCGTCGCCAGGCCCGGCACGCCTCAACGATAACAATAGTGGAGAAAAATCATGATGATCCGCAGCCTCGTTTCCGCCGCCGCCCTCTCGCTGGCCATGCTGGCATCGGGCGCCTTGGCGCAAACCAGTATCAACGGTGTCGAGATTTCTGCTGAGGACCTGCCCAAGGTTCAGGCGCAGTGCGATGATCTGGCGGCAGAAGCCGCCAAAGCAGACGGCGGCACCAGCACCGACGAGACCAAGGCTGATGATGCCAGCGATACCGCCGAGTCGAGCGATGAGCCCGATACCCCTGCCGAGACCGCCCAGGGCACCACCAAGATCGACCTGGCGACGCTGACGCTCGACGCCTGCAAGACGGCCGGCTTCGTGAAGTAAGCCAGCTGACGACGGTGGAGAACAGTTAGCTCCCGCGCTCACAGCAAGCCCCGCCCGCCCCAAGGCCGCGCGGGGCTTAGTGCTGTTTGGAACCCTGCCTAGCCATAGGCGTTTGGTCTGCAGAGAGCAGCGGCTGACGAACGATCCCCTTCAACCTTGGACTCGTCGGTTGCTGCTCTCGTGTGATTCCGGTTGGATTACCCCGCCCACCACCGGCAAAAACAAAAAGCCCCGCTTTCGCGGGGCTTTTGCAATCCAAGCTTTGGTTGCGGGGACAGGATTTGAACCTGTGACCTTCAGGTTATGAGCCTGACGAGCTACCGGGCTGCTCCACCCCGCGTCAGATATCAAAGCCTTGGCTTTTTGCGCCTTCGTGTGCGGCCATCGCCGCCGACGCAGGGGGTATATAGGGGGTGATCTCCGCCACCTCAAGGCAAAAAGCGCATTGCGTGACAGTTTTTTGACCCGCGGCTCCGAACCCCTTACTGCGCCGGGGGCGGAGCCGCGTCTGCCGGAGCCTCTGCCTCGGCCGGCGGCTTGGCGCGGCAGCCGATGCCGAGTTCGCGATAGAGCTTGTTGCCGGCGTTGATCAGCTGGCCCCGCGCCACCTCGAGACCGCGACGGCTGGCGCGCGGGCCGAGCGCCTCCGGGCGCTTCGCCACATCCTTGGACAGCTTTTCGAGATAGGGCACGAACAGCTGGATCGACTGCATCGCCGAGATCACCTGGGGACACTTCTTGCCGATCCCCGCCGCTACCGCCAGCGCCAGGTTCGCCTCCGCCGCCTGCCGCGCCTCGATCACCGCCTGAGTGAATTCGGCGGTCTGGAGTTTCACCGGCTTGGCGTAGCGCGGCTCGTTTGCCTTGTCGGCCGGCATCGGAAAGTTGACGCAGAGCCGACTCAGCCATTCCTCGGCCCGTACCCGCGCTGCAAAGGTGATGACGCGCGACTGCACGATATGGGTCTGCAGCGCCGCGATGTCCTTGGCGGGCTTCCCCTCCAGCGAGCCTCGCACCTCGGCGAGCAGCCGATAGCCGAGCGCAAACGAGTTGGAGGCGCGGGTCAACTCGGCGCAGTCGCTGCGCTGTGCCGCCGGCTGCAGCTTGATGGTGTCCTGGCCCACCGTCCGGGTCACGGCGCCAACCAGGGTCGCCAGCTCCTTGAGGTTCATCTGGCCGATCCGGCTCAGGTCAGCTTCGTCCTGTGCCACGGCCGGCCCCCCCACGAATGTCGCGACGGCGAGGGCGAAGGCAGCGAGCGGCAGCAGAGATTTGCGCAACGGCGATATCCTTGAAATGGCGCGCACAATCTCTCCGATCCGGCGCGCCCGCGCAACCTCGGGCCGACCTTCGGGGGGATTGTCTCGGCCGACCTCGTTTCATACGGTGCGCGCCGAACTGAAGGGGCATTTCCATGAAGATGAAGACGCTTGGCCGCACCGATATCTCGGTGTCCGAGATCTGCCTGGGCACCATGACCTGGGGCAAGCAGAACACCGAGGCCGAGGGCCATCAACAGATGGATTATGCCGTCGAGCAGGGTATCAACTTCTTCGATACCGCCGAGATGTACGCCGTGCCGCCCGACGCCTCGACCTACGGCAAGACCGAGGAAATCATCGGCAGCTGGTTCAAGAAGACCGGCAAGCGTAACGACATTGTGTTGGCCTCGAAGGTCGCTGGCGGTGGCCGGCCATGGGTGCGCGCCGGCCGCGGCATCGATGGGCCGAGCGTGCGCGAAGCGGTGGAAGGCAGCCTCAGGCGCCTGCAGACCGACCGTATCGATCTCTACCAGATCCACTGGCCCCGCCGCGGGCATTACCACTTCGAGGGCTCGTGGGACTACAACCCCTACCTGCAGGACAAGGAAAGCGTACTGCCCAACATGCTCGAAGTGCTGCAGGTGATGGGCGAGCTGGTGCGCGAGGGCAAGATCCTGCATTTCGGCCTCTCCAACGAGAGCGCCTGGGGCACCATGCAGTATCTGAAGCTCTCGATGGAACTCGGCCTGCCGCGGGTGCAGACCATCCAGAACGAATACAATTTCCTGCGCCGCTACTACGACATGGATCTGGCCGAACTGGCCTTCCACGAGGATGTCGGGCTCTTGGCCTATTCACCGCTGGCGGCGGGCGCCATCTCCGGCAAATACCTTGGCGGCGTGCTGCCCGAGGGGACGCGCGGCGCTGTGGCCGGTTCCGCCTATCGCAACAACCAGTACACCGAGCCGGCGATCCGCGCCTATATCGCGCTGGCCGAAAAGCACGGGCTCGACGTCTGCCAGATGGCCATCGCCTTCTGCCTCACCAAGCCATTCATGACTTCGGTGATCATCGGCGCGACGACCATGGACCAGCTCAGGACCAATATCGGTGCGGCCGATATCGAGCTCTCCGAGGCGGTGCTCGGCGAGATCCAGCAGATCTTTATGCGCTACGCGCGGACGCTGTAGGCGAGGACAGATGCCAAACTAGGGGCAATCGGAATGCCCTTACCACCGGCGTCATTCCCGCCTAGGCGGGAACCTGGTGGGATGCTTCCACCGCCGGTGAATCGGAAGGATCGCACTGGGTTCCCGCCTTCGCGGGAATGACGCCGGTTGCATGCCCCCTGCAGCTGACCCCGCCCCCCATTTCCACGGCTCCCGACCCTCGCGCAAATCGCTTCCCTCTCCCGCTCGCGATTTGGCATCTCAATTCTCGACCAATCCGATAGGGTTTGTCATTCTCCTCGCATACGCCGGGGTTCCCTCCTCCCTTCCCCGACGGCAACGCGGCCCCGCTGCTTCCCCCTGTAGGTGGCGGGGCCGACCAAACCGAGGAGTGATGCCGTGCTGCACTTTGTTGGAATCCTCACCCCGCCCGATGATCTGCCGCCGGGCGACGACCGGCAGAAGCCGTTCTTCGGGCCCGAATGGCGCCTGACCCGTACCGAGCGCGACGCCGCGGTGCTCGACGGCAAGTGGCCGACGCCGGCCGACGAGTCGCGCGATCCGGCCGAAGGCATGCGCTTCGTCAGCCTGCTGTCGCCGCCCTTCATCTGAGAAACACAGCGCTGAGCACATCGCCAAGTCGCGTCGCGGCGCTATAAAGGAGCACTGATTCCCCGAGAGCTGCGGGCGCCATGACACTGTTCGCGACACTATTCCCGCTCATCTGCTGGTTCGCCTACAATTATGGCGTGCCGCTGCTGGAGCGGAAGCGGCCGTCGCTGTCGGTGATCATGTCGATGCAGCGCCGCCGCTGGGTGGCCAATGCGGTCAAGCGCGACACCCCGCTCGATGCCATCCTCGCCGGCAACCTGATGGGTTCGGTGAGCTTCCTCGCCTCGACCTCAGTGCTGCTGGTGCTGGCGGTGTTCACGGCCTTCGGCAATCTCACCGCACTGACCGACACGCTGACCACCGTCGGGCTGAAGACGACCTACACCACGCAGGACGTACAGATCCACCTGTTCGCAACGCTCGCCATCTTCGTGCTGAGCTTCTTCTCGTTCACGCTGGCGCTGCGTCAGTTCAACCACTTCTGCATCCTGCTCGGCGCCATCGAGCACTCCGAGCATGTCGCCCGCGACGAGATCGACGGCATCGCCCAGCTCAACACGCTGGCCGCCAAGAACTTCAACAACGGCATCCGCGCCTACTATTTCGCGGTGCCGATGGTCGCCTGGTTCGCCAACGAATGGCTGGCGGTGGTGGCGACCCTCGTGACAGTGGCGTTCATGGTCCACCGCGAATTCTTCTCCACCGCGCACCGCGTCGCCGCGTCTATTGCCGTCCTGGCGAGCCGGCGCGAGAAGGAACACGGCTGAGGCCTTGGTGCGCGGCTAGAGGTCCTGGAACACCCGCCACGGCTGATAAAGCTTTGGGCCGCCGCCACCCAGCTGCATTTTCTCGCTCCATTTGCCCAGCAACTCGCCGCTGACGTCCGCCGTCGCCATCAAGGGCTGCATCAGGTGGCCGATATGGGCGAAGTGCTCCAGCGCCGCATCGATATCGCGATAGCGCTCATAGACGATCGCCTCGCTCTCATCGTCGTTGAAGAAGATCTCGTATTGCAGCGTGCCGGTGTCCTGGGTGCGGACGATCTCCATCGCCTGTTCGCACAGCGCCTTGTATTCCGCCAGCTTGCCCGGCCGGATGACTGCGCGGGCGACGCCCTTGATCTCTTCCATGCTGTTTCCCTTTCCAATGGTGCACGGCCCAAGCATCGGACCCGCGGAAGGTTGCATCGGTCAACCGCACGCCTCGGCGCGGGCCCGCAGAAACGCCGCTTCCCCGGCATTGCGGGTCAGCTTTGCGGCCGCCTCGAATTGATCGCGCGCCTCGCCGAACCGCCGGGCCCGGAACAGAAAGTCGCCCCGCGCCGCCGGCAACGGTGCGTAATTGCGAAGAGCCGGTTCGTCCGCAATTTCGTCGAGCAGCCGTAGCCCCGCCTCGGGCCCGAAGGCCATGCTGTGGGCGATGGCGCGGTTGAGATCGACTACCGGTGACGGCGCCGCAACGCGCAACCGGTCATAGAGCGCCGCGATGCGCCCCCAGTCGGTTTCAGCGGCGGTGACGGCCCGGGCGTGGCAAGCGGCAAGCGCCGCCTGCAGGACATAGGGCCCATCCCCATCCAGCGCCTCAGCCCGCGCCAGCGCCTCGAGCCCGTGGCGGATCAGCAGCTGGTCCCACCTCGTCCGATCTTGGGCCGTCAGCGGCACCAGAACCCCATCCGGGCCAAGGCGCGCCGCGAGCCGCGAAGCCTGGATCTCCATCAGCGCCAGCAGCCCGAACACCTCGGCATCGTCGGGCATCAGCCCGGCCAGCATGCGCCCCAGCCGTTGCCCTTCGAGGCAAAGCCCGGGCCGGATCGGATCATCGCCCGATGTCGCGGCATAGCCCTCATTGAAGATCAGGTAGATCACTTCCAGCACCGAGGGCAACCGCGCTTCCCGCTCGGCGCCGCGCGGCACCTCGAAGCTCAGCCCGGCCGCTGCTATCGCCTGCTTGGCCCGAACGATGCGCTTGGCGATCGCCGCCTCACTGGAGAGAAAGGCCCGGGCGATCTCGTCCGGCGTCAGCCCGCCGACCACCCGCAGCGTCAGCGCGGCGCGGGCCTCGGCCGTGAGCATCGGGTGGCAGGCAACGAAGATCAGCCCCAGCAGCTCATCGCCGACCTCGTCGTCGAGTGCCGCCTCGATCGCCGCTGCAGCATCATCCGACGCTTCGTCCAGCGTCTGGGCGATCTCGCCGTGCTTGCGCTCCCGCATCCGCTCGTGCCGGATGGCATCGATGGCGCGGCGCTTGGCGGCGGTCATCAGCCAGGCGCCGGGATTGGCCGGCACCCCCGTCTTCGGCCATTGGCTGAGCGCAATGAGCAGCGCCTCCTGCGCCAGTTCCTCGGCACGATCGATGCTGCGCACCATCCTGGCGAGACCCGCAATGAGCCTCGCCCGTTCGATGCGGAAGCTGGCTTCGATCGCTCGCTGCGTTTCGCCTGTGCTCATGCCCTGTTGTCGGCCAAACCGGCAAGGCGGGCAAGCCGAGGCTCAGAGCGTTTCCAGGAAGGGTTGCGGACCTTTCCGGTTCGGAAACCCGACAAGCCAAGCCCATGGAGCAATTCGCCGTTTCAACGAGACGGCGAATTTGCTCTACGCCACGCCGAGCTTGCCACGTTCGCCCTCGCGCGGCGTTGCGAGCTCCTCGGGTGTCACGTAGCCGACAAGGTCCGCCGCTTCCATGAACGGCCGGAGCTCAATCTCGTTCTTGCCGGGCATGGCGGGGTAGCGCTTGAGCCAGGCCAGCGCCTCGTCCATGTCCTTGACCTCCCAGATCTGGAAGCCGGCGACCAGTTCGCGCGTTTCGGCAAACGGGCCATCGATGATGGTGCGCTTCTCCCCATCGATGGTGATCCGCTTGGCCTCGGCTCCGGCCTTGAGCCCGGCGCCTGCCACCAGCACACCTGCCTTCACCAGTTCCTCGATGAACCGGTCCATCGCCGCGAACGCCTCTTTCGTCGGCGGCGCGCCGTTATTGCCCTCGGTGGCTTTTCCCAACACCATCACACGCATCGTCTGTCTCCTTGAGTGACCGCTCGCATCGAGCTGGTGCCACAACGACGGACGGGGCTTCGGAGAAAGGACACCGTCGGGAAGTTCTTTTGAAACAAGCGGGCGATTGGCCGCGACACCCACCTCAGTTGTCGATCTTGCTCTTGGGATAGATCTTCACCGACGGCGTCCCGGTCGGCGCCTGCAACGCCGCTTCGAGCCGATTGTAGTTGTCGCCGCCCGGCTCGTAGCCCAGCACGGCGGACTGCTGGTAGAGCTCCAGCGCGCGGGAGGTGTCCATCGTTACAGCGATGCCGTTCTCGTAGAGATGGCCGAGATTGTTGAGGCCGATCGGGTTGCCCTGGTCGGCCGCCTGCTGGGTGAAGCTCAGCGCCTTGTCGAGGTCGCGCACCCCACCGGCGCCGTTGAGATACATCAGCCCCAGATTGACCGCAGCATCGGTGTTGCCGCTTTGCGAAGCCTGCCGATAGAGCTGGCGCGCCATCGCGAAATCCTGCGTCACTCCGGTTCCGTCTTCGTACAGCAGCGCCAAGTTGCCTTGCGCCTGCGCGATCCCCTGGTCGGCCGCCTGCTGATAGAGCGCCGCGGCGCCTTCGAGGTCGGCGGCAAGGCCGTAGCCATGCTGCTTGAGATAGCCCAGAGCGTTCAGCGCCAGCCCGTAATTCTGGTCGGCCGACGCCTGGTAGAGCTCGGCGGCGCGCGCATAGTCCGGATCGGCCAGGGCACCGGTCTCGAACAGGCTGCCCAGATTGTACTGGGCGCGGCTATCGCCCTTGTCCGCTGCTCGCTGGTACCAGGCTGCAGCGGCAACCAGGTCCCGGTCGAGCCCCAGCCCCTCGGCATAGAGCGAACCCAGGTTGGCCATCGCCCGCGGCAAGCCCTGGTCGGCCGCCTTGCGGTACCAGCGCGACGCCTCGAGATAATCCTGCCCGACGCCCTCGCCGTAGTCGTAGGAGAGCCCCAGGCTATCCTGCGCCGGGGCGAAGCCGGCATCGGCGGCCAGCTTCAACAGCTCCGCGCCACGCGTCATATCCTGCGCAACCCCTTGCCCGACGATCAGGATGTCGCCGAAGCTGGTCTGCGCCAGCACATTGCCGGCCGTTGCCGCCGGCTCGAGATAGGTCGCCGCCTGCGCCGAGTCGCCAGCGACGTCATAGGCACGACCGAGCCAGGCCTTGAGCACGGCCGATTCCGGATCCTCGGCCAGCGCCGCGGTGCAGGCTTCGATAGCCGCCGCGGTGTCCATGGCGCTGCTGTCGAGCCCGGTTTCGGCATAGCCTGCTTCCCAAGGGCTTGCGGCCTTGGCGGCGCAGGCATCGAACAACTCGGTAGCCGATGCCGGAGCGGCGCTGAGACCAAGGGCCAGCACGGCGCTCGCTGCCAGCGTCTGTCGCAAACTCATCGCCCTGCTCCCTCTTTGCGCCGCCCGATCATAGCGCCGCCGTCAGGTGGCGCCAGCCGCAATGTGTGCGCGAGGAACTCGGCCACCTCGCCGGCGAGGCTGGAGCGGCGGGTGAGCAGGCTCCCCAGTTCGAGCAGCGTCGAGGGATGAGTGAAGCGCGGGAAATGCCGCTCGGTGACGGCGACGCCATGTTCGCGCAGCCGGTGGGCCAGCGCCACGGTGTTCTGCGGCCCGACCACCGTGTCGCCGTCGGCACTGGCGAGAAACATCGGCGGCGCGGCGCTGGTGACGAGATTCACCGGCTGCGTTGCCAGCAGATCGGCGGCGCCGCTGAAGGTACGGATGCTGATCGGCACATCGAACGGATAGAAGTTGTAGGGACCGGAGAGCCCGACCACCGCATCGATGGCGTCGACCACCCCATATGCCGGCTCCAGCGCCAGCATCACCGCATTGTAGGCGCCGGCCGAATGGCCGGTCAGCGCCAGCCGCGACGCGTCGCCGCCATACCCGGCCGCATGCTGCAGGGTCCAGCGGACAGCGTCGGCGCAATCCTGGAGGAACACCGGGTACTCGACCTCGGGCAGCACCCGATAATCCGGTACCACGACGAGATAGCCGAGCCCGGCGAGCCAGCGCGCCACGAAGGCGAAGTCGCGCCGGTCGCCCTCGTTCCACGCCCCGCCATAGATGTAGACGACGACAGGCGCCGGTCCGTTCGGCTGGCGCGGGCCATAGACATCCAGCCTCTGCCTGGGTCGCTCGCCATAGCTCAGCCCGGAGGCCAGCCGTCGTGACCGGCGATCCCCGGGGCTGGCGAAGTTGAGCAGACCAACGAGGGAGAAGGACATCGGAGGAACCTGAGAAATTGCCCGGATAGATACGGCCGGGGTCGGCGATGGTTTCGTGATTCGGCGTGCGGCATTATCTGACATTGACAATCAGGTTTCTTCGGCGCTCTATGCCGCCCGAACCTCACAGCCGACGCCGTTTTTCTGCCCATGCTTGTCTGCCAGTGCAACGTGATCACCGACAGGGAGATCAAGCAGGTTATCGTCGGGCTTTTGCGTGAGGATCCCTGGCAAATCATCGTGCCTGCGATGGTTTACCGGGAGCTGGCGAAGCGCTGCAAATGCGCCGGCTGCGTTCCGAATGTGGTGGACATTATCATCACGGTAACGGAAGAGTACCACCTCCAATTGGCCGAAAAACCCGCCGACGCACCTGTGGTGCACGCGCGGCTTTTGGCCATGCGTCGTAAGCGCCAAGGAGGTCGTAATGAAAGGCGAAGCACAGGTCATCGAGCGGCTTAACGAGGCTTTGTTCCTCGAACTCGGGGCCGTGAACCAGTACTGGGTGCATTTTCGCATCCTGAGCGACTGGGGCTACACCAAGCTGGCGGCCAAGGAACGTGCCGAATCCATCGAAGAGATGCACCACGCCGACAAGCTGATCGAGCGCATCATCTTCCTCGAAGGTCACCCGAACCTGCAGCGCGTGGCGCCGCTGCGCATCGGCCAGACCATCAAGGAAGTGCTCGAGTGCGATCTCGCCGGCGAGTATGACGCCCGCAAGGCCTACAAGGCCTCGCGTGAGCTCTGCGAGTCGCTGGGCGATTACGTTTCGAAGAACCTGTTCGAGGAACTGCTGGCCGACGAAGAAGGCCACATCGATTTCCTCGAAAGCCAGTTGCAGCTGCTCAACTCGATCGGCGTCGAGAAGTACGGCCAGCTCAATTCCGACAGCGCCGACAAGGCCGAGTAAGGCTGCTGTCGATCAGGATTTTGGAGCCGGCTGCCCATGGCGGCCGGCTTTTTTGTTGGAGTTCACACGGAGGATGCCATCCGCCCCTCCCGCTGAGGGGAGAGCGTAGCGGAGCAGGGACAGTGAGGTCCGTAGCGGAGCTAGGGTGAGGGGTTCAGCTTCTCAACAAGCGCCTGCTGCGCCGCTTCACCCCTCAACCGGCCTTCGGCCACCTTCTCCCCTGAGGGGGAGAAGGGATTACCTAACTCCGGGGCCCCGCCCGCATCGGTCCTACCTGCGGCTCCACCATCCCGCGGTCGAGATCGGCCAGCCGATCCGCCGCCGCCGCAATCCCGTGCCTTGCCGCGAGGCCGTACCACTTCGCCGCCAGCGCCCGATCGGCCGGCACGCCGCGGCCGTTCTGGTAAGCGACACCCAGCCCGAACTCGGCCGGCGCGAAACCCTGCACTGCGGCCGCCTGATAAAGCGTCACGGCGCGTGCGGGGTCCTCGCCCGTGCCATGCCCCCAGAGCAGCAGGTCGGCGAGCAGCACCTTGGCCGGG
This sequence comes from Devosia sp. GW821-FHT12F11, assembly GCF_058806655.1. Classification (NCBI taxonomy): domain Bacteria; kingdom Pseudomonadati; phylum Pseudomonadota; class Alphaproteobacteria; order Hyphomicrobiales; family Devosiaceae; genus Devosia; species Devosia sp. GW821-FHT12F11. The sequence goes on along the minus strand of NZ_JBXAPX010000006.1, from coordinate 8,899 downwards.
ACAAACTCGCCACCGGCTGCTTCCTCGAGCAGCGGCACGGCTTCCGACTGGCGTCCGCCGGCGATCAGCGTGCGGGCGTACCAGGCCTTGTTCTCGAGCGATGCCGCATCCAGCGCCACCGCGTTCGCACAGACCGAGATGGCAGTATCGGCATCGATCCGCTCGAGCTCGACGCCCGACACCTCGAAACCCGTCTCGTAGCGGGTCGCCGCGATCAGCCCGCAGGTCTGTTCGGCTCGCACTTCGGCCGCCCGGCTGGCGGCATAATCGTTGCCCTGCGCCGCTGCGAGGTCGAACAGCTCGATGGCGCGGTTGAAATCCCGCGCCACGCCGGTGCCATCGGCATAGATGGCGCCCAGCGTCGACTGCCCATAGCTCGCGCCGGCATCGGCCGCCTGCTCGGCAAAGCTGCGCGCCATGTCGAAATCGACCGGCACGCCCTCGCCGTAGAGATAAGCCTGCGCCAATCCGACCGTGCCGCCGATCTCGCCCTCCGCATGCGCGTAGGAATAGAGCTCGAAGGCGCGGTCGAAATCCCGCTCTACCCCGCGTCCGGTGCTGTAGAGCTGCCCCAGGTTGGCGCTCGCCAGCGCATAGCCCTGGTCGGCGGCCATCTGGTAGTAGCGCGCCGCCTCGGCCGCGTCCTCGCTGACGCCCTGCCCGGTCTCGTAGAGATAGCCGAGATCGTTCTGGGCATAGGTATCGCCCATTTCGGCGCCCAGCTGGAACTGCTCGGCCGCCTTGACGTAGTCGATCTCGACGCCCTGGCCGAATTCGTAGAGCTGGCCAACGCCGTAGATGCCGACCACGTCGCCCTTGTCGGCGCCCTTCTGGTACCAGAACATCGCCTGCGCGTAGTCGAGCTCGACCCCGGCGCCACCATGGTAGAGATAGCCGAGGTTGCTGGCAGACCGTGCCTCACCCTGCTGGGCGGCCCGCATGTACCAGGAAGCGGCGACCGCGTCATCCTCAGCCACGCCGCGCCCCAGATCGTAAGCAAAGCCGAGGCTCAGCTGTGCCGGCGCAAACCCGGCCTCGGCCGCCGGCTGCAGCACCTCGAGCGCCCGCGTATAATCGGTCGTCGCCGCGTCGCCGAGATCGCCGAACAGCACATCGGCCAGCAATTGCCGCCCGAGCGGGCTGTCGCCGGCCACCGCCGTCTCCAGTAGCGGCAAAGCCGTGTCGGTCTGCCCGTCGGCGAGTAGCGCCCGCGCCAGCCAGGCCTGGTTGGCGGCCACATCGGGCGCCGCCTTCACCGCCTCCTCGCAAGCCGGGATGGCGATGGCCGGATCGATCCGGCTGAACTCACGCCCAAAACCTTGATAGCCGCGCTCGTACTGCGACGCCGCCGCCATGGCGCAGATCGACGCGGTGGGTGCGTCCTGGGCGCCGGCGCTCCCCGGCAGCAGCACGGCCGCCAATGCGAGTGCGGGCAGGAGGAGACGACCGACGACCCTGTTCTTGCTGCGCAATGCCACGACCAAACCCTGCCCCTCTTCGCCGTCCCAGTGAGCCTAGCGGAAGCTCTGCGCGCCCGTCGAGTGATACGGCGCCTCGAGCCGCGCCACCTCGTCGGCGCTGAGCCCCACATCGAGGGCGCCCAGCGCATCCTCGAGCTGTGCCAACTTGGTGACCCCGACGATCGGTGCACTGACCGGTTGCTTCTGCAGCACCCAGGCGAGCGCCACCTGCGCCATCTTCACTCCGCGGGCCACCGCGATCTCACCGACCACCGCATTGATCGCCTGGTTCGCCGCTTCATCCCTGAGGTACAGGGTCTTGCCGACGATATCGGTCTCCATCCGTTCGGTGCTCTCGCCCCATGGACGGGCCAGCCGGCCGCGCGCCAGCGGCGACCACGGGATGACGCCGATGCCCTGGTCGATGCAGACCGGCAGCATCTCGCGCTCCTCCTCGCGCTCGATCAGGTTGAGCTGGTTCTGCATCGAAACGAAGCGGGCCCAACCGTGCTTATCGGAGGTCATCAGCATCTTGAGGAATTGCCACGCCGCCATCGACGAGGCCCCGATGTAGCGGGCCTTGCCGGCGCGCACCACGTCGTTGAGCGCCTCCAGCGTCTCCTCGATCGGCGTTGCCGGATCGAACCGGTGGATCTGATAGAGGTCGACGTAGTCGGTGCCGAGCCGGCGCAGCGAGTTGTCGATTTCGGCGAGGATTGCCTTGCGGCTCAGCCCCTTGCCGTTCGGCCCCTGACGCATCTCGCCATTGACCTTGGTGGCGATCACCAGCTCGTCGCGCGGCGCCATTTCGAGCAGCACCTTGCCGACGATCTCCTCGCTCGAACCGAGCGAATAGACATTGGCCGTGTCGTAGAAATTGATCCCGGCTTCCCATGCGGCGCGCAGGATCGGCCGGCTCGCCGCCTCATCGAGCGTCCACTCGTGCGAACCCTGTTTCGGTTCGCCGAACGACATGCAGCCGAGGCAGATCCGGCTGACTTCGAGGCCGGTATGACCGAGGCGGGTGTACTGCATGCTGGGCACTCCTTTGTTTGTGCTCGGAGTTTAGCAGCCGGATGGGGGCAGAGCGAGAACGGCTTGGGCAAGTCTTGTGCGCAATTGCCGTCGACGCATTGGCGCAAGCCGCGCGGCTGCGCTACGCTGCAACGTGCAGAGGAGGATGCGTGAGATGCTGACCCGATCGCTCGCGGTGCTCGCGCTGCTGTTGACGCCCGTGGCCTCGCCGCTCACCGTCATCCGCCCCGCCCTGGCGCAGAGCCAGCAGATTGCCGTCGCCGAGCTGATGCGGGCGACTGCACTCGACGAGGTCTTCACCCAGTTCGCCGCCACCATTGCCGCCTCGGCCCGCGCCGAGGAGATCTCCAATGACGAGATTTTCCTGAAGCACTGGGAGGCAACCGCCACCTCGGTATTCGACGCCGCCGACCTGCACCGCCGCCTCGCCAGAGCGCTGGAAGGCAAGTTCTCTGCTGACGAACAGACGGTGCTGGGGAGCTTCTTTCACTCGGCGTTCGGCGAGCGCATGACCGTGCTGGAGCGCGACGCGGCCCGGCTCGCGCCCGAGGCACAGATCGCCGCGATCGCCGAAGGGCAGAAGCTGGTGACGACCGCGTCGGTGATCCGACAGACTCAGATCGAGGCGCTGATGGAGCTGGTTTCGGCAGAGATCTCGGCCGCCATGGTCGGCCAGTCGGTACGGGCGCTGCTGCTCGGGCTGTCGGTCTCGCATCAGCAGGGCGAGGTCACGGTACCCTGGCAGGAGATCGACACCCAGGTTGAGGCGATGATGCCGGGGCTGCTGGCCGACGTAGGCCGCACCCAGCGCGCCATGATGGCCTATGTCTATCGCGACCTGACCGACGCCGACCTCGACCGCTATATCGAGTTCCTGCGCACCCCGGCGGCGCAGAAGTTCTACGCCGTCGCCGCCTACGCCGTAGGCCGCATCGTCGCCGACGGCATGTCGGCCTTCGGCGAAGCGTTTGCGGCGCGCATGCAGAGCGTCAACGTCTAGAGTGGCAGCAACGGTACTGACAGGACGGTGAATCCAGACCGTATCCGAGGGATCGGCCCGCGCCGATCTATCGGCTGCTACTCGTTCCGCCGCCCGCCATCGATCGGCGCCAGCACGTCGTCCATCTTCTCGATTACCGCCGTCATGTTGCTCTCGGGCGGATCGGGCGTGAACACCGGACGCGGCGTGCCCGAGGGGAAGGCGCCGAACGTCTGGAAGAACTCGACCATGTCGTTGAGGATCGGCATGCGGAACCGCATCATCGCGCCGAGCGCGATCACCGGCTCGAGGTGGCCGAAGCCCGGGTAGTATTTCTCGGTGACCCAGATGCCCTGCTCACGCAGCTTCTTGGCCAGCGCCTCTGAGTTCTGCACCCTGACGATCGGGTCGGAGGTGCCGCTGGCGAGGAAGATCGGCGGCGCGTCGCTGGTGACAAGGTTGATCGGCTGCGTGCCCTCGGGGCTCGGCGCCGGCCCGAAGGTGTCGCGCACCTGGTCGTACTCGAACGGGTAGAAATTGTAGGGCCCCGAAATGCCGGCAATCGCCCGGATCGGCATGGTGACGTCGTAGTCGCGGCGGAACGAGGAATCGAGGCCCAGCATCACCGCATTGTAGGCGCCGGCCGAATGACCGGCGACGAAGAAGCGGTTCGGATCGCCGTCATAGAGCGCGATATTGTCCTGGATCCAGCGCATCGCCTGCGCGCAATCCTCGAGGAAATCCGGGTACTTGACCTCCGGCCACAGCCGGTAATCGGCGATCACCGCAACGAACCCGGCGGCGGCCAGGGCCCGGCCGGCAAACTCGTATTCGAACTTGTCGCCGGCGCGCCAGCTGCCGCCATAGATGAACATCACCACCGGCGCCGTGCCGTCGATCTTTTCGGGGCGATAGATGTCGAGCTTCTTGCGCTGCCCATCGGCATAGGGGATGTCGGCAACCTTCTTGACGCCCTGGTCCATCGCTTCGGCGATGTTGAACGGCGAGAAGATCGTCACCTGCGCCAGCGTCGGCAGCACCGAGGCGACGAGCAGCGACAAAGCAAGGGCGAACCGCAGGGCGGTGCTGAAAATCCTGGTCATTCGGGGGCCTGGTCAGTTCCGGAGTCGCGCCGACTGATGGCCGAGGAACCTGAAGATTTTGTGACCAGTTTAGCGATCAGGGCCTCAGATAGGCGTAGCCTTCGGCCTGCAACTGCGCGAGCCGGGTGACCCCGCCCTGATCGACGCGGACGAAGCCAGCCAACAGGTCACCCAGCTCCAGCTTCTGGGCCTCGAGCGTATTGCCGCAAGCTTCGAGGCCGACGCCCTGCGCACTGGCCTTGGCGAGCTTGCGCGCGAGATCCGGGTTGGCCGAGGCGTGCCGGAACGCATTGAGCGCCGGCCCGTGCACGACGAGCACGATGGTCACCTTGTCCGCGCCGCCCATGCCCTCGATGTGGTTGGCGATGTTGCCCAGGACGAACCCGACCTTGTCCAGGTCGCTAAGGTGGTAGGCGACACGCGGCACGGCCGGCGACGCAGCGCGCACTTCGCCGTTGAACACGGCGGCGCCCGCAGCTGCCGCCGCGACGAGACGCGCCACGAGACCACGCCGGCTGACCGGCTCACTGGGCGGCAAGGAGGGCTTTGCCGGCATCATCATACTCCAGCGGCAGGCAGTTCCTGAGATCGGTGCGATAGAGCCAGAACACCTTGTCATCGGTGCCGAAGGCCGCCTCGGCCGGCGGCTCATCTTCCGATTCCGGATCCCAGGTGCGGGCCCCATAGGGGATTTCGACGGCAATCGAGTCCTTGTCGCGCAGCTTGACGTCGATCTGCCCGCCATCGCAATCGATGCCGCAGCCGAGCAGCTTATTGCCCTCTTCGTCGAGCCCGCACGAACCGGACACCTGGAACTGCTCATCGACGCCGCGGAAATTGACGCCGATCGACAGCACGTATTGCCGCCCGTAATCGGCATCCTCTGAACTATCGACCAGGAGCGTCATCGCGGTGACGTTCTGCGCCTCGTGCTGGCTGAGATGCTTGGCGTCGTACTGGCGGGCAAAACAGGCAAACACCCGATCCTTGCCCGGATCGCGGCCGAACAGCAGCTGATCGTTCTGCACTCCCGCGGCAAGCACCGGACCGGACGTGAGAACCAGGCTCAGGGCAAGCAAAGTGGCGCGCATGATCGACCTCCACCCATGAGGCTAGCCGGTGGCGGATGAACCGGCAATGAAAGCCGCTATCCCCTACGACTTCAGCCGATAGCCGGTCCGGAACATCCAACTGACGATGCCGAGGCAGATGGCGAGAAAGCCGAGTGTCGCAGCGACGCTGATGGAGATGTCGACATCGGCGATGCCGTAGAAGGCCCAGCGGAAACCGCTGATCAGGTAGACCACCGGATTGAACAGCGACACTGCCTGCCAGAACGGCGGCAGCACACTGAGCGAATAGAAGGTGCCGCCGAGAAAGGTCAGCGGTGTGATGATCAACAGCGGCACCGTCTGCAACTGCTCCATTCCCTTGGCCCAGATGCCGATGATGAAACCGACGAGACTGAAGGTGACGGCGGTCAGCACCAGGAACGCCAGCATCCAGAATGGATGGTCGATGCGGATCGGTACGAAGAACCACGCTGTCGCCAGCACCAGCACGCCGAGGATGATCGACTTGGTCGCCGCGGCCCCGACATAGCCCACCACGGTTTCGAACGACGACACCGGGGCCGAGAGCAGCTCGTAAATGGTGCCGAGGAATTTCGGGAAGTAGATGCCGAACGACCCGTTGGCCACCGACTGGGTGAGGATCATCAGCATGATCAGCCCGGGGAGGATAAAGGCCCCATAGCTGACGCCCTCGATCTCGGTGATGCGCGAGCCGATGGCGGCGCCGAACACAACGAAGTAGAGCGAGGTCGAGATCACCGGTGAGATCAGCGACTGCAACGGGGTGCGGAAGGTGCGCGCCATCTCGAACTTGTAGATCGCCCTGATTGCCTCGAAGTTCATGATGCGTCCCTCACCAGGCTGACGAAGATGTCTTCGAGCGAACTCTCTCGCGTCTGCAGGTCGCGGAAGCGCACCCCGGCATTGCCGAGATCGGCGAGCAATCCGCTGATGCCACTTCGCTCGCCCTGCGCGTCATAGGTGTAGACCAGGCTTTCGCCGTCGGCGGCGAGCTCCAGCGCGTAGGGTTTCAGCGCCTCGGGCAGAGTATCGAGCCGCTCCTGCAGCGTCAGGGTCAGCTGCTTCTTGCCGAGCTTGCGCATCAGCTCGGCCTTCTCCTCGACCAGCATCAGCTCGCCGTGCTGGATGATGCCGATGCGGTCGGCCATTTCCTCGGCTTCGGCAATGTAGTGCGTGGTGAGGATGATCGTCGTGCCGGCGGCCCTGAGCCGGCGGATCATCGCCCACATGTCCTTGCGCAGTTCGACATCGACGCCCGCGGTCGGCTCGTCGAGGAACAGCACCTCGGGCTCGTGGCTCAGCGCCTTGGCGATCATTACCCGGCGCTTCATCCCGCCGCTGAGCTGCATGATCTTGCTGTCCTTCTTGTCCCAGAGGCTCAGCTCGCGCAGCACCTTCTCGAGATGCTCGGGGTTCGGCTTCTTGCCGAACAGCCCGCGGCTGTGGCTCACCGTGGCCCAGACCGTCTCGAAGGCGTCGGTGGTGAGTTCCTGCGGCACCAGCCCGATCATCTTGCGGGAGTCGCGGTAATCTCGCACGATGTCGTGGCCATCAACCGTCACCGTGCCGCTCGATGGCGTCACGATCCCGCAGATGATCGAGATCAGGGTGGTCTTGCCCGCCCCGTTCGGCCCGAGCAGCGCCAGGATCTCGCCGCGCTCGATCTCGAGGCTGACATGCTTAAGCGCCGCGAACCCCGACGCATAGGTCTTGGATAGGTCGGCAATGGTAATGACTGCATCCGGCATGTTCGCCCTCCCGAACTCCGTAGCCCCAGCATATGCGATGGCGAACGGCCGAGTTCAACGAACTGTGAGGTAACTTCGACCTGCCCATATGGGCAGGCGCAGCGTTGCGTCCGGCAAAGACAGCGCGGGGCTGGTCGGTTAGCCTCGCTCCTACGTCCCCTTGCCGAGGAGAACGAGATGTCCGCCGACGCCGCTCCACATCAGATGCCGTTCGCCGCCATGGAAGCCCGCTCGGTCGAGGAGTTGCCCAAGGACACCGGCTGGCAGTTCGAACCGAAATGGGACGGCTTCCGCTGCATCGCCGTCAAAGCAGGTGATGCGGTCGCGTTGTTTGCGAAATCTGGGAAGCCGCTGGGCCGCTACTTCCCCGACATGGTCAGGTTGCTTGCGGCGCTGCCGGTGAGCGACTTCGTGCTCGACGGCGAGCTGACCATTCCGGTCGACGGACGCCTGAGTTTTGACGCCTTGCAGATGCGGCTGCACCCCGCGGCGAGCCGCGTAGCGAAGCTTGCGGCGGAGCATCCTGCCGTCTACGTGCTGTTCGATCTGCTGCTGGCCCCAGGCGCCAGGCCGTTGGCAGCGCAGCCGCTTTCCGAGCGGCGCCACGAGCTTGAGCGCATCTTTGCCGCCATACAACGCCCAGGTCTGCGTCTCTCTCCGGTGACGACGGATCGCGCCGAGGCCGCCTTGTGGCTTGCCGGTGCGGGTGGCGACGTCGACGGGGTGATCGCGAAGCGTCTGGATGCGGCCTATGCTGGCGGCGAGCGTCAGATGCTGAAGATCAAGCGGATGCGGACGGCGGACTGCGTGGTCGGCGGCTTTCGCTACGGCGCCGGCAGCCGGCTGGTGGGCTCGCTGCTGCTCGGGCTCTATGACGACGAGGGCAAGTTGAACCATGTGGGCTTCACCTCGGCGCTGGCCGACGAGGACAAGTCCGAGCTGACGCGACGGCTCGAGGCGTTGGCGGATGGCCCCGGCTTTACCGGCCGTTCGCCTGGTGGTCCGAGCCGCTGGTCAACAGAGCGGACCGAGCGTTACGAGGCGCTGCGTCCCGAGCTGGTGGTGGAAGTGTCCTACGACCATGTGAGCGGTGAGCGCTTCCGTCACGGGACGCGGTTACTACGCTGGCGTCCTGACAAGCGGCCAGATCAGTGCGGGATGGATCAGTTGGGACAGTAGGGCGTGCTGCCGGTGCGCCGACGTCTGCAGTCGGCGCACCCTTTCCCGTTTACGGGGGAGCGGGGACCAGCCGACAGGCTGGTGGGAGGGGGGCCACAGACACCTGCGGCCTACCCAGTCCGCTCGCCGTCGGTGCGTGTGGCACCAGAGGTCAGTGCGTGGGCTCCCCCCACCCACCACGCTTTCGTGTGGTTCCCCCTCCCCCGCAGGCGGGAGAGGGTGCGCCGACTGCGAGCACACATTCGGGGCGAAGCCTGTCGGGTTATCGGACAAAGCAAAACCCCGCCGGCTTTCGCTGGCG
>NZ_JBXAPX010000005.1:0-446700 GCF_058806655.1 Devosia sp. GW821-FHT12F11 | reverse complement strand
AGAAAGCAAAATCTTAGGTTTAGCCGTTTGGCTAAGCCTTAGATTTTGCAAGAGAGGGGGTCCTGGAGGGCACGACGTCAGGTCGATATGTCTAGTGCCCCTCGAACGGGATCAACGCCTCGACCTTGACGCCGTTTGCCCTGAGCTTGTCCGCGCCGCCCAGGTCGAACAGGTCGATGACGAAGCCCGAATGCGATACGTCCGCTCCCGTCCTCCGCAGCAGCGATACTGCTGCCACCGCCGTACCGCCGGTGGCGATCAGGTCGTCGACCAGCAGCACCTTGTCGCCCTCGCCGATCACATCGGCGTGGATCTCGATGGTATCGACGCCGTATTCGAGCGCGTAGTTCTGGCCAATGGTTTCGCCGGGGAGCTTGCCCTTCTTCCGCACCGGGATGAACCCGACGCCGAGCGCAATGGCGACGCCGGCGCCGAAAATGAAGCCGCGCGCCTCGATCCCCGCGACGTGGGTGATCCCCAGGTCGCGATGCAGCCCGGCCAGTCGATCGACGCTCTCACGGAACCCAGCGGGATCCTCGATCAGCGTGGTGATGTCACGGAACAGGATGCCCTTCTTGGGGTAGTCAGGGATCGAGCGGACGAGCGACTTGAGGTCGAGCATGAGTGTGCTTCGGCTGTTGGGAAACGGTGGAGGGGGCTGGCGCCGGTCAGCGCTTGGTGGCGTCGACGATCTTCCGCGCCAGCTGGCCGGCCTTGTAGGCGGTGTTGAGCGTCGCATCCTTGGCGGCGGCTTTGACCTTGGGCGTCAGCAGCAACGGCGCAGCTGCGATGCCGGCACGCACCATCGGATGGGCGATCACGGTCCGGGCCAGGGCTGCCGCCGTGATGGCGCCGCGAATGATCGACATGTGGGCCTCCGGATGCTTTCGCCAGGAACTGCTTCGCCCGCGAATATCGACGATGCCGCCCCGGATCGCAAGGGGCGCAGAAACGACAAAGGGCCCCACGGGGCCCTTTGAGTTGTTCACGGTAGTGTCGGCTTAGTGCTCGACGCGCGACCAGAGCTTGCGCTTGACCAGGTACATCAGCCCGGCGAACACCAGCAGGAACGCGATCACCTGGAAGCCGGCCTCCTTGCGCGCCACGAGGTGCGGCTCGGCCATCCACATCATGTACGCGGCGACGTCGCGCGAGTACTGGTCGACGGTCAGCGGCACGCTGCCGGTCTCGCCTTCCTCGTAGGTGATGAGCCCATCGCTGAGCGGCGGCGCCATGCCGAGCGCGTGGCCCGGGAAGTAGGTGTTGTAATGCTTGCCTTCCGGCACCTCGGCGCCGTGCGGCGGCGGGTCGACATAGCCGTTGAGCAGCGCGTGGATATAATCCGGGCCGCCTTCCGAGTAGGCCGTGAAGTAGTTGAGGATCCACCACGGGAACGGCTGCGTCGTTCCGCGGGCCTTGGCCAGCACCGAGAAGTCCGGCGGCAGCGCACCGCCATTGGCGTCGCGGGCTTCCTGGTCATTGGCGAACGGCGACGGCCAGCGATCGGCCGCGATGCCCGGGCGCTTGCCACCCTCGGCGTCGGGATCGTTGATCTCGTATTCGGCCGCCAGCGCCTTCACCTGACCCTCGGTGAACTCGGGACCACCCGGCTCGCCTAGGTTACGGAACGCCAACAGGCGCGCCGAGTGACAGCTCGAGCAGACTTCCTTGAACACTTGGAAGCCGCGCTGCAACTGGTTGCGATCGTAGGTACCGAACGGACCCGCGAAGCTCCAGGCTTCCTTTTTGATCTCCGGAGTGGCGTGCCCCTCCTGCGCCGCGGCCGGGGCCGCGGCGAACAGGATGCTCACCAGCAGGGCGCCGATAATGCTTTTGGTCTTGATCATTGGCGTTGGGCCCCGGGTCAGTGCGACGTCGACGCAGCGGCAGGCTGAGCGGCCGCCGGCGCCTTGTGCTTGGCCAGCACGGACTCAGTGATCGACGTCGGCAGGGGCCGCGGCGTCTCAAAGCGTCCGAGCAGCGGAAGCACGATGATGAAGTAGATGAAGTAGTAGGCGGTGGCGATCTTGGAGAGCAGCACGTAGATGCCCTCGGCCGGCGCCGAACCGAGCCAGGTCAGGAACACGAAGTTCGCCACGAACAGCCAGTAGAACCACTTGAAGATCGGGCGGAAGGTGCCCGAGCGGACCTTCGACGTATCGAGCCACGGCACGAAGAACAGCACCAGGATCGCGCCGGCGAAGAAGATCACGCCGCCCAGCTTGCTATCGATGAACAGGATGTTGAAGTCGATGGCGCGCAGGATCGCGTAGAACGGCAGGAAGTACCATTCGGGCACGATATGGGCCGGCGTCACCTGGCTGTTCGCCATGATGTAGTTGTCGGGGTGGCCGAGGATATCGGGCGCAAAGAACACGAACCAGGCGAACGGGATGCAGAACACGATGATCGCGAACAGGTCCTTCATCGTGTAGTAGGGGTGGAACGGCACCGTCTCGCGGCTCGACTTCACTTCCACGCCGATCGGGTTGTTGTTGCCCGGCACGTGCAGCGCCCAGATGTGGAGCGCCACCACCGCCGCGATGATGAACGGCAGCAGGTAGTGCAGCGAGAAGAAGCGGTTGAGCGTCGCGTTGTCGACGGCGAAACCGCCGCGCAGCAGCTCGAGGATCGGGGTGCCGAGCACCGGGATGGCGCCCAGGATATTGGTGATCACGGTCGCGGCCCAGAAGCTCATCTGGCCCCACGGCAGCACGTAGCCCATGAAGGCGGTGGTCACCATCAGGACGAACAGCAGCACGCCGAGGATCCAGAGGATCTCGCGCGGCGCCTTGTACGAGCCGAAATAGAGGCCGCGGAACATGTGGATATAGACCGCCGCGAAGAACATCGAGGCGCCCGTGGCATGCACGGCCTGGATGATGCGGCCGCCATTCACGTCGCGGCGGATGTGCTCAACCGAGTCGAAGGCGAGGCTGACATGCGGGGTGTAGTGCATCGCGAGGATGATGCCGGTGACGATCTGCACGCCGAGCATGAACGCGAGGATGGCGCCGAAGGTCCACCAGTAGTTGAGGTTCTTCGGCGTGGGGTAGTCCATCAGGTGTTCTTTGGACCACCGGATGATCGGCAGGCGATCGTCGATCCATTTCTCGACGACGTTACCGGGGACGTAGCTGGATTCGTGAGCCATTCTGACGCGTCCCCTTAACCGATCTTCACGAGCGTGTCGGAAATGAATTCATAGGGCGGCAGCACCAGGTTGGTCGGCGCGGGGCCCTTGCGGATACGGCCGGCAGTGTCGAACTGCGAGCCGTGGCAGGGGCAGGCCCAGCCGTTATAGTCACCGGAATCGCCCACCGGAATGCAGCCGAGGTGGGTGCAGTTGGCGATCATGATCAGCCACTGCTCGTGGCCCGGCTTGGTGCGCTGTTCGTCGGTCGCCGGATCCTTGAGGTCCGACATCGGGACGGCCTTGGCCTCGGCAATCTCTTCGGCGGTGCGGTGACGCACGAACACCGGCAGGCCACGCCATTTGATGGTGACCGACTGGCCCTCTTCGATGCCGGAAAGGTCGAACTCGATGCTGGCCAGCGCCAGCACGGACGCATCGGGATTGAGCTGGTTGATCAGCGGCCAGGTCACCCCGGCAACGCCCACCGCGCCCACGGCGCCTGCCGCGATGTAGAGGAAATCGCGCCGACCCGGTTTAGGGGCGTCCTGATGTGCCAGATTGGATTGCGTCGCCAAGGTAAGCTTCCGTCTGTTGTGTCTTGATCAGCGCCTCGGTGCCCGTTGGCATGCGGCCACATAGCCAGAGCCAACCCCCGCCCTCAACAGCGCGTGATTTGGGCGTTCTTTTGACACTATGAATGGGGCTTGTCCAGCCGGAGTCAGGGTGACTTTCCCCCGATGCGACACTATAGCAACCGCCTAAAACCTAACCAACTTGCTCAAGAATTCTGATGCAGAAAACCCGATGATCGATCTGGCCCTCTACCAACCCGATATCGCGCAGAACACCGGCACCCTGCTCCGCCTCGGCGCCTGCCTCGGTGTCATGGTGCACGTCATCCATCCGACGGGCTTTCAGTTCTCGCCGCGCTCGATCCGGCGCGGCGCGCTGGATTACCTCGAGCACGCGCTGTTCACCGAGCATGACAGCTACGCCCATTTCGATGCCTGGCGCCGCGCCGAAGGCCGCCGGTTGGCGCTGCTCACCACCAAGGCCAGCGGCTCGGCCTATGCCGCAAGCTACCGGCCCGACGATGTCCTGCTGCTCGGCCGCGAGTCGGCCGGGGTGCCCGATGCGGTGGCAGCCGACGCCGACCTCAAGGTCCGCATCCCCATGCGACAAGATATGCGCTCGCTCAACGTGGCCGTGGCCGGCAGCCTCGTGCTAGGGGAGGCGCTGCGACAGACCAACGGTTTTGCAGCTCTCTCATGACATTACCCGCCGATATTGAATCAAGAAAGCAAGTGGCCACGGCCTGGTTCAGGAGTTTCCGCGACCAGCTCTGCGCCAGCCTCGAGGCTGTTGAAGCCGAGGTGAAGGGGCCGCACGCGGACCGGCCTGCCGGCAAGTTCGAGATCGAGCCCTGGAGCCGCGAAGCGGGTGGCGGCGGCGAGATGGGCCTGCTGCACGGCCGGGTGTTCGAGAAGGCAGGGGTCCATATCTCCACCGTCCACGGCCACTTCTCCGAGGAATTCGCCCGCCAGATGCCGCATACCGAGGCGGGCGCCGAGTTCTGGAGCGCCGGCGTTTCGGTGATCATCCACCCCTGGAACCCGCATGTTCCCGCCGCGCACATGAACACCCGCATGATCGTCACCGGCAAATGGTGGTTCGGCGGCGGCGGCGACCTGACCCCGGTGCTGGATCGCCGGCGCACCCAGGACGACCCCGACAGCATCGATTTCCACGCCGCCTACCGGGCCGCCTGCGAAGCGCACGGCGTCGACTATGCGGCGTACAAGAAGTGGTGCGACGAGTATTTCTACCTGCCCCACCGCAAGGAGCCGCGCGGCATCGGCGGCATCTTCTATGACCAGCACAATTCCGGGAACTGGGACGCCGACTTCGCCTTCACCCAGGATGTCGGCCGGGCCTTCGACCGCGTCTACCCAGCCCTGGTTCGCCGCAACTTCGAGACACCGTGGACGGAAGCCGACCGCAACGAGCAGCTGATCCGCCGCGGCCGCTATGTCGAGTTCAACCTGCTCTACGACCGCGGCACCACGTTCGGGCTGAAGACCGGCGGCAACGTCACCTCGATTCTCTCCTCCATGCCGCCGGAAGTGCGCTGGCCGTAGCCCGGAAGCAAGAGGGCTCTCCGCCTTACCAACCTTGCCGAAGCTTAGGCCGCCGGAAACTACCAAACGGCCCGCCGAGTAAGGTGGCGGGCCGCTTCTATCTGTCTGCCAGTCGGGCTAAACCTCTGCGACCTCTGAGGAGTAAAACCGGCCGATGACGCTGACCGATGTCGAGATCAAGGGTTTTCGCTCGGTCCGCAGGCTCCGCCTGCCATTGCGTCAGCTCACCGTCCTCACCGGCGGCAACGGCGTCGGCAAGACCAACCTCTATCGCTCGCTGGAGCTGCTGCACGCTGCCGCCAAGGGCACGCTGGCCGACGAAATCGCCCGCGAAGGCGGCCTTGGCTCGATCTTCTGGGCCGGCGGCAGGAACCTCTCCGCCGATGGCAGCTTCGATCCGATGTACCGCACGGACGGGTATCGCGCCCACGAGGGTGGTAACCGCCTGACGCTGGAGGCTCGGCTGGAGCTCGACGAGTTTCTTCCGACCTACCGGATCGAGCTTGGTTTCCCCACCCCCGATTCCGCCGCCTTTCCAACCGAAGCCCAGATCAAGCAAGAGACCGTCGAGCTCCGACAGGGCAAGCGCCCCGTCGCCCTGCTCGAGCGGAAGAACAACGCGATATTTGCCCGGGCGGCGGGCGGTCAGCGCGAGCTGATCGACGAGCGGGCGCTGGCCAGCGAGACGGCGCTGTCGACCGTACGCGGCGGCTACCCGGAGATCGCCGTGGTGCGACAGGAGTTGAGCAACTGGCGCTTCTTCCACGGCTTCCGCACCGATCCCGACTCGGCGCTGCGGCGGCCGTCGCGCGCCATCACTTCGCCGATGCTGGCGTCCAGCGGCGGGAACCTCGCATCAGTGCTGGCCACCCTGCGCCATGTCCGAGGCGAGACCATCGACCTCGATGCGACGATCGGCGCCGCCTTCCCCGGCGCGGAACTGGTCGTGCCACCGCCCGAAGAGTTCGCGCGCTTCGGCATGATCTTCCCCGAAACGCCCAAGCGCACCTTCTGGGCGCACGAACTCTCGGACGGCACGCTGCAGTTCCTCGCCCTGATGGGCGCCCTGCTCTCTTACCGGCTGCCGCCATTCATCGCGCTCAACGAGCCCGAAGCAAGCCTCCATCCGAGCCTCTTGCCGGCGCTGGCCCGCACCATCGTCAAGGCTGCCGAGCGCGCCCAGATCTGGGTGGTCACCCATTCGCAGCCGCTCGCCGACGCCATTGCCGAACAAAGCGGCATCGTACCGCGCGAAGTGATCCGCACCGAGGACGGCACCGCCATCCGTGGCCTCACCCCGCTCGGCGTGTTCGACGATGATTGATCAGCCGTATGGCCGGGTGACGGTGAAGCCGCGCACCACGTCGCCGAACTGCGTCGGCAGCGGTATCCCGAAACTGCCGCCGAGCATCCGCACCGCTGCATAGTCGACCTTACTGCTGATGCTCATGTCCACCAGCATACCGATCGCCTCTTGCGGCGTCCGCGTCTGCTTGTAGGGACGGGTCTCGATCAGCGCTGCGAAGATATCGCACACGGTGAGGATGCGCGTCAGCGGCCCGATCTCAGCCCCGCGCAATTGGTCCGGATAGCCGCTGCCGTCGAGCGCCTCGTGGTGGTGCCGCACCGCATCGAGCACCAGCGGCGACACGTCGCCCTGCTTGCTCAGATAGTCGAACCCGGCGCCGGGATGGAGTTTCACCGCCTCGAACTCTTCCGCGGTGAGCTTGCCCGGCTTGTCGAGGATATGGCGCGGGATCACCGCCTTGCCGACATCGTGCAGCAGCGCCGCATTCATCAGCGCCGACGCCTGCCCACCGCCGAGCTTTGCCCCCTTGGCGAACCCCGCGGCAACGCCGGTGACCAGCAGGCAATGCTGGAAGGTACCCTCGTGGTGCTTGCGCACCGAGGCGAGCCAGGCATCGGCGCCAACCGCCTTGACGCTGGCCAGGACGCCTGCCGCCGCCTGCGACACGCCTGCCATGGACATCGGCGCGTCGTTGAGCATCCCCTCGAACAGCACTTCGAGCGAACGTTCGGCCTCGGCGATCGACACGCCGCCGGGTTCGGCCCGCAATGCCGCGTCTGCCGCCGGGGTGCGGCCGGCCCGTCCGGTCACTGAATACTCGCGACGCAGTTCAGCCAGCGCGAACTTCCGCACCATGTGGCGGGTCGCCCCCAGCGCGTTGGCCTGCACCCGCAGCAGCCGCTCGCTGCCGCCGGCATCGATAAGGAAGGTCCGGGCCTTGATCGCCGGCACCCGGTCGAGCGCATGCTTCAGCCGGCCGACCGAGTTCATGTCGCGCAGGTCGACATCGACGACCACCTGCTCCGCATCCGCCAGATCACCAAGGGTCAGGTCCGCCAGCAGATGTACCGGCGCCCCAAGCTGTCCCGCCATGGCCTTGCCATGCCCTTCCCAATGGGGGTCGCACACGAACACGACCGTACCTCGGTCCCCGGGCTCTGATCTTTGCGGCACTTTGCCCATCGTCGGCGCTAATCATGGCTGGCTGCCATCATCTACGCCGCACATTCGTAGCTGTTTCATGAATCTTTGAATGCAATTGAGCGTGTATCCTCGCCGAAGCGGCGGCCCCGCCCTTGCCGCATTCCTGGCGCCTCATGTCCTGCCACCAACGATGGAGCAAGATCATGAAATCGTTCGAATGTGGCACCCTGGTTCCCGGCTGCACCTGGCACACCCAGGCCGAAGACACCGCGGAAATCGTCCGCCGCGCCGCCGAGCACCTGCGCAGCGCGCATGGCGAAGAGCTGATCCGTCCCAACATGGTCGACGAGATAAAGGCCCGCGTGCACGAAAAGGGTGAGGCGGTGCATTAAGCCTGTAGTCGGCGCCCCCCTCTCCCGCTTGCGGGGGAGGGATTCCCGACTGCCTACTAGCGCCCCACCATTGCCAGCAGCGCCGCACGGTCGAGCGCAAAACCGCTTGCAATCCAGGCCCGTTCGAGCCGCTCGAGCTCTACGCCCAGTTCTCGCCCGGGCGGCATGCCGAGGCTGATGAGGTCGTTGCCGCGGATCGGGAAATGCGGCACGTCGAGCCGCTGCAGCTGTTCGACCACGGCGAGCTTGCCGGCATCGCCCCAGTTCGACAGCGTTGCCGCAACGTCGATGCCGTCCGCCAGTGCGCCGGGATGCCGATAGGCTGCTTCGTTCAGCTTGAATTCGGCGATCAGCCGCGCCGCCGAAAGGATCGCTTCGGCAGTGCCGATGTCGTCGTTCGACAGCCGCCACATCGCCTGCAACCGCTCAGCGCCGATCTCCGACATCAGGATCGCCAGTCGCGCCGCATATTCCGGCTTCCGCGCCCGCCGCTCATAACCGTGCAGCAGCCTGGTCATCGCCTCGGGCAGCGGTAGGACCTCGGCCTCCCGCATCGCCCTCAGGGTATTGGCGATGCGCGGCAGCGCCAGCATCCGGCGCATCTCGGCGCCGACCCGCTCCGCCGCCAGCCGTCCCAACGTCCCCGCCGCCGCGGCACAGGCGGCAAGCCCCTCCTGGTCGAACTGCTCGCCGGCATGGCTCGCCGAGAAGCGGAAAAAGCGATAGACCCGCAACCGGTCCTCGGCGATCCGCTCGGCCGGCTTGCCGATGAACCGCACCTTGCGGGCGAGGCAATCCTCCACCCCGTGCAGCGGATCGAACAGCGTGCCGTCCATGCCGGCATAGAGCGCATTGAGGGTGAAATCGCGTCTCAGCGCATCCTGCCGCCAATCGGTGCCGAAGCGCACCACGGCGTGCCGTCCGTCGGTCTCGACATCTTCGCGCAGTGTCGTCACTTCGGCAGTGAGCCGATCGAGCCGCAGCGTCACCGTGCCGTGCTCGATGCCGGTCGGATAGGCTGAGAGCCGCGCCCGCTCGGCCCTGAGGATCACCTCCTCGGGCCTGAGCTCAGTGGCCATGTCGATGTCGGAATTCGCGCGCGGCAGCTCCAGCAGCGTATCGCGCACGATGCCGCCCACCACCCGGGTCCGGCCCTCGGCGCCATCGAGCAATGCCAGCATGCGCTGCGTTTCCGGCCGCATCAGCCAGTCGGCGCGCTTGAGGCGTTCGTCGATGTCCCCCAGCTTGTTCAACCGCCCTCCGGGCTCAGATCCTGCTCTGGGCTCCAATCCCCTTCAGGGCTCAGGGCCAGATCGTGGAAACGTCGCGTAAGGTTCGCTGTTATGCCCCAGATGACAAGCCCGCTATGCTCGATTTGCCAGGTCGAGTGCTCGCGGCCGCCCCGTTTGATGTGGAAGGTCGAATAGCTGCCGGGCGTCATCAGATAGTCGAGCGGCACCTCGAACACCGAGCGCACCTCGCCCGGGTTAGGAATGAAGGGCCGGGTCGGCTCCACCACCGCCACGACCGGGGTGATCAGGTAGTTGGTGCCGGTGTAGTAAAGCGGCATGAAGCCCAAGACCCTCGCTTCGCTGCGGTCGAGCTGCACCTCTTCCCAGGCCTCGCGCAGCGCCGCATCGGCCGCGTCCTTGTCGGTCGGATCCACCTTGCCGCCTGGAAAAGCGATCTGCCCCGAATGGGAGCGCAATTCGGGCGAGCGCTCGGTATAGAGGATCGACAGCCCCTCGGGGCGCCTGACCAGCGCGATCAGCACCGCCGCCGGCACCGGCGGGCGGCCGGGCGGTGTATCGGGCACCCAATCGGGCAGCATGTCGGCCGCTGCGTCGAACGCTTCCGGTTCGCGCAGCAGCCGACCGCTGATTCTGTCGATGATGTCGTCGTCCATAACCGCCTGCATGATCCGCCTGAAAGTGATGGCGGATCGGCCGGCAGGCAAGAGCTGCTAAGAGCGCTTGCCGGCGCCGAACGCCTTGATCGGGCCCGCGAGCCGCACGGCCATCGTGGGGTCGTTGGAGTAGACCAGCACCCGGCTCGGATCAACCGGCCCGGGGAACTCGATGGCGCCCAGTTGCGTCGGCACCCAGCCGAGCGGGCAATAATAGTCGCGGTCACCGACCAGCAGCACGAAGCTGCCCTTGCCACGCTCGAGCGCGATGCGGGTGACTTCCTTGGCGAGCAGCTTGCCGGCGCCGCGCTTCCTGAAATCCGGGTGCGTCGCCAGCGGGCCAAGCATATAGCCGTCAATGCCGCCGACGCTGATCGGGGTCATCCACACCGAACCGCAGGATTGCCCGTTCACCTCGGCGATGAGGCTGAGCGTCGTGTCGATCGGGAAGCGCTCGCGCACCCGGAACGCCGTACGGGCAAAGCGGCCCGGGCCGAACGCAAGCGCCTGCAGGTCCTCGACGAACTGGTCGTCGGCAGGAGTAGCGAAGCGAATGGTGGGCAGGCCAAGTTGCGGAGGCGCTGCTTCAGCAGCGACGGAGACGGAAGGCGCGATCATGTGACTGGTCCAGGAACAAACAAGACGAGGACAAACGTGCCGGCCCACTTAAGCCGGCTGCCGACCGATTACGGTCGTCGGGTCACCTGAAAAGCCTTCTCCATCCTGGACGCCTCCTGACGTCTGAAAAGCGCATTAGCATCGTGTCGGCCAACGCGTCCACGCAAAATTATGGACCTGCAGTCAAATTTCAAGACCGCCTCCTCCGATTTTGCCCGCCCGCGTCGCAACGCCTTGTAGGCGCTACCGGTTCAGCCGTTATTTAGGATCGGATTTGTGTCCCTGGTTTGGCGCTGAATGGACCATTCGAGGATCAGTTCAGGGCCCTGTGCTCACCACTTCACCAGCCAGGCGAAGGCCCGCTTGAGGAGGGCATGACCGCCCCTGGTGACTGGTGTGCCGTGCGCCATGATCACCTTGTCGGCGCGCCAGGCGAGGATGTGGCGCAGCGCCGCCCGGGCGGCGCGCTTGTCGGTGAAGGCAACGCGGAACTTCCGCGGCACCGAGGGCTCGTCCGCCAGCATCAGGTCGAGCCGCGCCACCAGCGCCCGCCAGCCCTTGAACCAGCCGGGCGGGAACTGTTGCAGGAGGTCAGTGAAGATCACGGTACCGCTCGGCCGGTGGAAGGCCACCGCCTCGGTGGTGATCCGGTTGCCGCGCACCAGCACGACCTCGATCTCGCCGGTCCAGCCAGGCACCGGCGCATTGCCGAGATCGGCGCCAAACTTGAGGTCTGCCCGTTTCTCCCTCAGCCCCGGCGCCGCCAGCACCTGGGCCACCGGAAAGGCGCGATGCCAGTCGGCAATGAAGCTGTCATGCAGCGAGTTGGGCGCGACGAGGTAACGGATATTGCCCAGCACCTCCACTTCACCGCGCAGTTGTGCCGTCAGCGCGACCGGCGACCAGATCACCAGGTCGCCGCCGCCGAGCCGGATGATGGTCATGCGGGTGGGATAGTGAAAGCCGGCCGCGGCGGTCACTACCGGCCCATCGACAATCCAGATTTCCGGACCGAAAGCTTCCCACATCTCATAGTCCCGCATCTTCACACCCGTATAAAATTACACTACTGTGTACTTATGACAACCCCGAAGCGAACCGACCGCTCCCGTGCCCTGATCCTCGAAGCCGCCGACCAGGCGTTTCGCGCGCTGGGCTTTGCCAACACCTCGATGGAGGAGATCGCCGTGCGGGCCGGCCTCACCCGCAAGACGCTCTACAACCTGTTCAGCTCCAAGGATGAGATCGCCCTGACGCTGATCGCCCGCGTCGAAGCGGCCGACGCCGGCTACCGGGCCCGCATCGCCGCCCATGAGGACGTGCTGCCGCTGCTGGTCGCCGTGTTCCTCGACAGCGCTGGCTGGTGCCTTGCCAACCCTTCGCTGGCGCGGCTGGCGCTGAGCCCCGCCGAGCGCCCGTCGGTGGCGCCGCCGCCCGATCGTCCCTCGTTCCAGCGCCTCGTCCGCGACATACTCGTGCTCGGCCAGCAGCAGGGCGTCATCCGCCCAGACGAGGATCCGGACTTCATGGCGCTCGTCCTGCTCGGCATTTACGGGCAGGCCATGCTCACTGCACTCGCCACCGGCAGGTTCAGCGAGGCGGATATCCGCCGCATCATCCGCCTCGTCGTCGAGGGCATCGGCAGCAACTAGCCTCAGACCTGCCCGCCCAGCCCGGCCCTCAGAGCATGCGACTGGCCGTCGACCGTGAGATCGCCGGTATAGCTCACGGAAACATCCAGCCCCTCGGCCAGGTCGAGGTCGAACCCCGCCTCGAGCAGTAACGAGTCCGCGGCGGCGGGGGGGCTGCGATAACGAATGGCGAGCCGCCGTTGAACCCAAGATGCGCGGTGGGCGCCTCACCAAAACCACGACGCCAGCCGATGCCACCGCTGAATGTCGCAAGACCACCCTGGCCCACCGCGAATTGATACGCGCCACGCAGACCCAGCGTGGCGAAGGATTGATTGGCCACGTCGGCCTCGCCCGACAGCGCTGCACGGGCGCCATTGCCGGTCTCTTCGAAGGCCTCGGTCGCCTCGATGGTGTGGCCAAGCCACGCAAACGAAGCGCGCGCCATTCCGGTGCTCACTGACTGATTGACCATGAATCGCCCCCTGCCCCTGTCGCGAGGCCGCGTCCCTTCATCTCATTGCGGGGCGGTCGAGTCCTGAAACCGCCCGCGTGGCATTCTGAAATTTTTCTGAAATTCATCTCTTTTGCCCACCGTGCTTGAAATCTCGAGACCGGCAAGGCATCGAGTGCGCCGGGAGTTTGGGGCATGGCGACGACCCGGTTTGCCGGATTTGAGCTGGATGACGAACGCGCTGAGCTGCGCGGTCCCGACGGTGCGCCCACAAGGCTGCGTCCCAAGACCTTCGAAATGCTTCGCCTGTTCGCCGCCAACCCCGGCCGGGTGCTGAGCAAGCAGGAACTGATGGAAGCGGTCTGGCCGAACGTCCATGTCGGCGAGGACGGACTGTTCCAGTGCATACGCGAGATCCGCGCCGCGCTCGGCGACGAGCAGCGCCAGATCATCAAGCTGGTCTCCGGTCGCGGCTACCTGTTCGTGCCCTCGGCAGAGCAAGGCTCAACGCCGACGCTTCAGCCCATCGCGCGCAGCCGGCTGTCGCGCGGCCGCCTTGCGCTGATCGCGGCCGTCGCTGCCGTCATCGGCATCGGGGGATTTGCCCTGGCGACCCTGATAGCGATGCAACCCCCGACCATTGCCGTGGTGCCGATCGTCGATGCCAGCGCCGCCGGCGACGGCGGCGCATTGGCGGCAGCGGTGACCGATGAGTTGGTCGACGGCCTCGCCCGCATCGACAACCTGCAGGTGCTGGCGCCCGGCGCCGGCACTCCCGCCCAGTTCGAGCTGCGCGGCGAACTGCTCAGGACTGCCAACTCCTGGACGCTGAAGCTCCGTGCCGTCCGCACTGCGACCGGCGTGGTCGAGTCCGTCGCCACTGCCAGCGTCGATGCTGCGCTCGAGCCCGAGTTGCAGGAGATCCGCCTGGCCGCCGGCGCTGGCGACCGCCTCGCCCGCTGGCTGAATGATCTGCTCGAGGGCGGCAGCGTCGGCGCAGCCGAGCCGCCGCCGGGCGTGCGAGTTGCCATCGAACAGGCCTCGGCCTCGATCAACCAGACTTCGCGCGAGCGCTTCGGTGTGGCGCAGCTGATGCTGAAGACCGCCCTCGCCGCGGCGCCCGATAATGTCGACCTGCAGGTGGCGCTGGCGGGGCTGCAGACCCGGGGCATCCAGATGGTCTGGTACGACGAAGCCGAAGCCGCCGCGGCGCGGGCGAACGGTGAGGCGATGCTCAAGCGCGCCGTAGCGCTGCGCCCGCGCTCCATTGCCGTACTCGAAGCGCAGTGCCGGTTCCTCGCGGCCACCAACGAGTTCGTCGAAAGCCTGATCGCCTGCGCCCGAGCCACCAGCTTCGACCCGTGGAATGGCTCGGCTCTCTATCAGGCCGGCCTCGCGCAGGTGTTTCTCGGACGCTTCGAGGATGCGCTCGCCAGCTTTGAAGAAGCGTATCGCTACGACACACCGACAGTATCGCGCTGGACCTGGCTGCTGGGCATCGGCTGGGTCAACGTGCTACTCGGCCGGGACGCCGAAGCGGTGGCTTGGCTTGAGCGCTCGATCGCCGTCACGCCCGCCTCCGGCCGCACGCACCTGATGCTCGCCGCCGCCTACCAGCGTCTCGGCCGCACCGCCGACGCCAGGGCAGCGTTCGCGGCAGGCATGCTGTTGCGGCCTGGCTCGACCGCAGCCAACGTCGAGCCGCCGGCGCGCAACGTCAGCCCGGCTTTCCTGGAGGCCTCCGCGGGGGTGATGTCCGTTCTGGTAGAGCTCGGACTGCCCGAGCGCTGAACACGTCCTACCCCTCTGTTCGGGGTGTGGCACCGCGGGTGGGTTGGCTTTGGGCGCCCTGCCCCGGTTCGTCTGGAACCGGCAGCCCCCTACCACAGCCCCGACAGATCCTCCGTTCCCGAGGCAATCTCGGCGATGCGCCGGGCGGTGCCGGGGTTTACCCCCTCGGGCAGAGCATCCATTTCGAACCAGCCGATCTCGGCGATCTCGCTGTTTGGCCGGAACGGCTTCACTTCGCGGAAGTTGCGCCCGACATAGACCGCCACGTGGTCGCGGTTGGTCGCCTCGTGTTTCTGCAGATAGAGCCCGAGCAGCCGCATCGAGCCCCCGACCCTGAGGCCGGTTTCCTCTTCGGCTTCCCGGCGCGCCGCCTGCTCGGCGGTTTCGCCCGGTTCGACGCCGCCGCCAGGAAAGTGCCAACCCGGCATGTAGGTGTGCCGGAGCAGCAGCACCCGGTCGCCATCGAGCAGCACCGCCCTGGTGCCCAGCACCATGCGCCGGCGCACCCCGACGATGAACAGGTGTGCCGAGGTTCTGACGCGCTGCCAGCGGCTCATGGTTCTGCTGGTGGTTGGGCTCATGGGGATGCTCTCGTTGACGTTCAATTGGCGCCGGAGCCATTTAGGGCATTTTCTTGCCACGCGCCGCATGGCATTACGCCGGGCAATGATCACGCTCGCCCATCTGTCCGACGTTCACCTGGCCCCGCTGCCGCCCGTCCGGGCGCGCGACCTGATGAACAAGCGGATCACTGGTTTCCTCAACTGGAAGATCAAGCGCGAGCACACCATGGCCGGCGACGGGCTGACCAAGCTGGTGCGCCACATGCGCGAGCAGAACCCGGATTTCACCGTCGTCACCGGCGACCTGGTGAACCTGGCGCTCGATGCCGAGATCAACACCGCCCATAACTGGCTCGAGACCCTCGGCCCGCCCGAGCAGGTCTGCATCTCGCCCGGCAATCACGATGCCTATCTCAAGGGCCAGTTGCAGAAGGCGATGGATCGCTGGGACGGCTACGTCATGGGCGAGACGGTCGACGACAATGCCTTTCCGTTCGTCCGCCGCGTCGGCGACGTCGCCGTGGTCTCGTGCAACAGCGCCGTGCCCACCGCCCCCTGGATCGCCGCCGGCCGCTTCGAACAAGACCAGGCGGCGCGCCTCGCCCGCTGCCTGAAGCTGCTCGGCGATGGCGGCTATTTCCGCGTCGTGCTGATCCACCATCCGCCGAACCAGGAACAGGCGCATCCGCGCCTCGGGCTCTACGGCGCCAAGTCCTTTCGCCGCGTCATTGCCGAGCACGGCGCCGAGCTGGTGCTGCACGGGCACACCCACCAATCCTCGATCTATGCCATCCCCGGCCCGCGCGGCGATGTGCCGGTGGTTGGCGTCGCGGCGGCCGGCGCCGCACAGGGCGATACCGGCGGGCACGATCCGGCCCGCTACAACCTGTTCTCGATCCAGCGCCTCGGCACCGCCTGGCAGTGCACCTTGCGCGAGTTTGGCTTTCAGCGCCTTTCGACCGATATTGTGCTGAGACTGAGCCTCAGGATCTATTGAGCGTGACCGAAGCCTTCACCATCGAGCAGCCCGCCTTCGACGCCGTGACGGGTGTGGCGGCCTTCCGCTATACGCTGGGCGAGCTGAGCTTTTCCGAAATCCTGACTTTTCCCTCTGGCAGCAATGCCAGTGTGGCGGCGACGCCGGCTTTCCTGAAACTGCTGCAGCTGACCGCGGTCGTCCTCGGCGTCAGCTACTTCAAGCTGCGCGCGCCCTATCGCATCGTCGTGCCGTTCCCGCTGACGGTGCGCGAGCACGATTTCGCCCTCGATGTCTACGAGAACGGCCTCGGCGAGTTCTACGCCCGCAACAACCTGAAGCGCTTCGGCGAGATCGAGATCGACGATCCCGAGGATCACGGCCCTGCCCCCGCCGCCCCCACGCTGCGCGACCGCGCCCTGCTGCCGATCGGCGGCGGCAAGGACTCGCTGGTCAGCGTGCAGCTGTTCGAGGCCGCGGAGCTGGATTTCACCCCCTTCGCCGTCAACCCCAAGGGTCCGATCATCGGCAGCGTCGACAAGGTCGGCCGCACCCCGCTCTATGTGGCGCGAAAACTCGACCCCGAGATGATCCGGCTCGGCAAGGAGCCCGGCTATTACAACGGCCACGTGCCCTCGACCGCCATCAACTCGATGATCGCGGCGCTTACCGCTCTGCTGTTTTCCTACAACCGGATCGTTCTCTCCAACGAGCGCTCGGCCAGCGAGGGCAATGTCGAGTTCGATGGCCGCGAGGCCAACCACCAGCATTCCAAGTCGATCGATTTCGAGAACCTGATCGCGAGAGTGCTCGAGCACGCCACTGGCGGCAGCCTCAGCTATTTCTCGCTGCTGCGCCCCTACTCCGAGGCGAAGATCGCCGCGCTGTTCGCCCGGGTGAGCCGCTTCGACCATGTGTTTTCGAGCTGCAACGAGAACTTCAAGCTCGCCGGCCACGACGGCCCGCTCTGGTGCGGCAAGTGCCCCAAGTGCCACTTCGTGTTCCTGATCTTCGCGCCGATCATGGACAAGCACCGGCTGGTCGGCATCTTCGGCCAGAACCTCCTGAGCCAGCCCAGCCACGAGCGCTCGTTCCGCGAGCTCACCGGCCTCGCCGGACAGAAGCCCTGGGAATGCGTTGGCGAAATCGAAGAGGCCGCCGCCTGCCTCTGGGCGCTGACCAAGCTGCCGGAATGGGCAGATGAGCCAATCGTTTCAATGCTCAAGCCCGACCTGTTGACTCAATATGGCAGCCAGCGCCTCGAAGACGCACTTGCCGAACTCATGATCGATAGCCCAGAACACCTCATCCCGAAGGACATCTTCGAGCGAGTCGCCCCGCATGCGCTTTGACGAACCCGTGCTGCTCTACGGCGCCGGCCGCGAGGCCCGCTCCACCCGCGCCTTCATCCGGGCCCGCTCGCCGCACACCAAGGTGTACGTCACCGTCGACAGCGGCGAAGCCGATATCGAGGACGCAACCTTCATCGCCCCCGCCGACCTGACACAGGCCATCGAAGCGCGGCTGTTTGCGACCATCGTCAAGAGCCCCGGCGTGTCGCGCTACCGCCCGGTGTTTGCCATGGCGCGCGAAGCCGGCATCGCCGTCACCTCCAACCTCAACCTCTGGGGCGAGGCCTATCGCGACGGGCGCAAGGTCATTGCCATCTCCGGCACCAAGGGCAAATCCACCACCGCCACCCTGGTGCACCTGATGCTGGTTGAATCCGGCCTCGATGCCGGGCTCGCCGGCAATGTCGGCCTCGCGCCACTGGAAATCGCCGACAAGCACCCGATCGTGGTGTTCGAGCTTTCGAGCTACCAGACCGCTGACATGGCGTTCACCCCCGATATCGCGGCGATCACCAACCTCTCGCCCGAGCACACCGACTGGCACCGCAGCGTCGAGCGCTACTACCAGGACAAGCTCAACCTGATCGACCGTGACGCGCCTTTCCCGGTGGCGCTGGGCGTCGGGGCGCTGGGCAATCCGCTGGTGATGGAAGCGCTGCGCGACCCGAAACGGCTGATCCCGCCGCTGGCGCCGTTCATCCACGACCGCATCGCCGGCGCCGCCACCCGCTCCCGCCTCAAGGGCGAGCACAACCTGAACAACGCCCTGCTCGCCACCGCCATTGCCATGAAGGCCGGCGCCGACCTCGAAGGCGTGGTCCGTGGCATCGCCAAATTCACCCCGCTGCCGCACCGGCTCGAAGAGCATCAGGTCGGCGACATCACCTTCGTCAACGATTCGATCTCGACCACGCCGGAAGCCACCAAGGCGGCACTCGCCGCCTATGAAGGCAGCCGCATCGCGCTGATCGCCGGCGGCCACGAGCGCCACCAGGATTACTCCGAGCTCTCGCAGCTCCTCGCGCCTCGGGGCGTCACCGTGCTGGTCTGCCTGCCGGTGACCGGCGACCGCCTCGCTACCCTCACCTATGCAGCCGCGCCCGAGATCGAGGTAATCGAAGCCGGGACGCTCGAGGATGCGGTCAAGGCGCTGGCCGGACGGCAGTCGAAGTTCGAGACGGTGATCCTCTCGCCCGGTGCTCCGAGCTATGGCCAGCTCGAAACCGCGGGCAAGGTGTTCAAGAATTTCGAGGAACGCGGCGCCGCCTTCGTGCGGCTCGCCGGTCAGTATTTTGGGGCCGGGGCGTGATCGCCTACGCCTATCTGGCGGTTGCCATCGTCGCCGAAGTCATTGCCACCACGGCGCTGCGCGCCGCTGACGGTTTCACCCAGCTCTGGCCGTCGCTGATCTCCATCGTCGGCTATGTCGTCGCCTTCTACTTCCTGTCGCTGACCTTGCGCAGCATGCCGGTCGGCATCGCCTACGCCATCTGGTCGGGCGTCGGCATCGTCCTGATCTCGCTCGCCGGCTGGCTGATCTACAAACAGCTGCTCGACCTGCCGGCGCTGCTCGGCATGGGCCTGATCATGGCCGGGGTGATCGTCATCAACCTGTTCTCGAAGACGGCTGTGCACTGAGCCCCTCTCCCCTCAGGGGAAAGGGTGGTGGACCTAGGACCGTCAGGTCCGTAGCGGAACTAGGGTGAGGGGTTCAGCTCCTCAGCGAGCGCTCGTTGCACCGCTTCACCCCTCAACCGGCGCTTCGCGCCACCTCCCGGCGAGGGCTATGCCCTCGTCCGGCTCCTCTCAGGAGGAGAAGGGACGAGCCGGCCTCCTCCGTGCATCCTGCACCAGCCTCAAGTCGGCGGATCGCGCGGATTCACCACCACCCGCCCGGCAATCTTCCCCTCCAGCATCAGGGCCGCCAGCCCGGGCAGATCTTCGAGCCGCGCCTCGGTCAGCATCGGCTCGAACGCCGCCGGCACGAACAGGGTCGTCAGCCGGTCCCACGCCGAACGCCGCGCTTCGAAGGGCTGCATCACCGTGTCGATGCCGCAGAGCGAAATGTTGCGCAGGATGAACGGTATGACGCTGGCATCCCAGCCGCGGCCGCCGGCATTGCCGATCGCCGCCACCGCCCCACCATAACGGATCTTCTTGAGCACTTCGCCGAGCATCGGCCCGCCGACCGAGTCGATGGCGCCCGACCATTGTTCCTTGTCGAGCACCTTGCCGGTCGGCTTCAGTACCTCATCGCGCGAGACGATCCGGCGGGCGCCGAGCTTGGTCAGGCGTTCGGCCAGTTCGGCTCGCCCGGTCACCGCGGCAACGTCATAGCCGAGCCGGCTCAATAGCAGCACGGCGACACTACCGACTCCGCCGCCGGCGCCGGTGACCAGCACCTCGCCCTCACCGGCCCTGACCCCCTCGGCCTGCAGCCGGTTGACCGCCAGCATCGCCGCGAGCCCGGCCGTGCCGATCATCATCGCGGTGCGGGTCGAAAATCGCTTCGGCAGCGGCACCAGCCAGTCGGCATTGACCCGCGCCCGCTGCGCGTAGCCGCCCCAGTAGAGTTCCCCCACCCGCCAGCCGGTGAGGATCACCGCCTGGCCGGGATGGTAGCGCGCGTCACCGCTTTCCACCACGCGACCGGCAAAATCGATGCCGGCAACATGCGGATAGGTCCGCACCAGCCCGCCCTGCCCGCTGAGGCACAGCGCATCCTTGTAGTTCAGCCCGGCCCACTCGATCGCCACAAGCACGTTTCCGGCCGGCAGCTGCTGATCGGTGATCTCCTTGAGACTGCTGCGCAATTCACCGTCAGCAAGGCGCTCGGTGACCAGGGCGCGAAAAGACATGGAAACTCCAGACTAGAGCGCCCTCAGGAAAAGCGGCAAGACCTTTCCGGCTCGAAGGCGCGACAACTCAATACTCTACCCACCACGATATCGATCAGTACGGCCCGTTGAGAGCCGCCTGATCAATGCCCGCCGCGGCCAGTTCGTTGCCGATCGCGGCACGCAGTTCCGGATCGCCCAGCCGCTGGCGAAGCACCGGCAGAATACCGAAGCGACGGAAGCGCGTCACGTCGAGCAACTGCGCAATCGACCGATTGAGCGCATCTTCCGACTTGAGCCGGTACGCCGCCGTGACGGCGATGGCCGAGGCCAGCTCCGCATCACCCACCGCCAGCGCCTCGGCCTGGATCAGCGCTTCGGCGTTGTCACCGTTGCGCAGCGCGTTGACCGCCGGCGCCTCGCGATACCAGTAGGGCGGCGTCGGCGCCCGGCGCAGGGCCTCGGCGGCCATCATCTCGCCCTTCTCCGACTTGCTCCTGAGCGACAATAGCCGCGCATATCCGGCAAAGGCATCGACGTTGGACGGGTTGAGCTGCAGCGCGGAGGTGAACGCCGCCTCGGCTTCACCGAGCCGCCCGACCTGCTCGAGGAAATAGGCATATTCCCGCCAAACCGGGCTCGAGGTCGGCGCCAACGCCAGCGCCTCTTCGATCTGTCGTTCGGCCTGGGCGATCGGCTCGGGGTCGCGCGCCGATGGCGGCTGCGTTCGGCGGGCGGCATCGAGCAGCAGCGTGCTGCTCATCGCCAGCCCGAACGGCGATTCCGACTGGATGCGCAGCAGCCCGTTTACGCAGGCCCGCGCCCGCTCGTTGTCATCCGGCCGGGCGCTCTCCCGATACCGCGCGAACAGCAGCCCGCACATATAGTCCGTCTCGTTGCCGCCAAGGTCCGCGTTGGTCGCCAGCCACTGCATCGCGTCGGTGTACAGCGGACCATCGGCGGCGCCGAGCTGGTCGGCAAAGGCCTGCGACAGCCGGTCGATGCTGTTCGGGAAATCCGCCGCCTCCACTTTCTCGGTCAGGCTCCAGACCGCAGTGTCGGTTCCCGAACGCTTCAGGCTGGCGGTGATCTGCATCTCGCCGCCCTCGGTCCTCGAAATTCCCGAAAGCTCGAAATTGGCCGCCGTGGCCGGGCGCGCCGCCTGCCCGTTGCGTTGCAGGTAGACCGCGTCGATGAACGGGAACAGCCCGAGGTCGGTGACCAGCTCCACCGCCAGCCCGGCGACGCTGGGGCTCGGCGTGGCGCCTGCCGCCACCGAGGTGAACTCACTGACCGAAACGACGGGAGGCTGCGGCACCGCAATGCGGACCTGACGCGGCGCCAGCACCTGGGTCATCACTATGGCAATGCCGAGCGCTACGAACACCAGGACGACCAGCAGCACGATGTCGTCGAGCCGCGCCAGCCACGAGCGCTCGGCGCCCATCGGGAGGTTCGGCGGACTGAAACCGGTTACAACCGATTCAGCCGTCGCCGGGGCCGGTTCGCCCTCCCGAGCGCGGAATTCGGGGATGTAACGTCCCACCGGCAGGTAAAATATGACAGGCTCGGAGGCCCCTTCTCCGGCATAGTATTCCTCGAGCACGGCGCGCAGCCGGCGGGCCTGTACGCGCACGATCGGATCGTTCTGCGGATCGAAGCTCTGGGGCCGCCCGAACACGTCGACGGCGATGGAGTAGGCCTTGATCCCTGCCTCGTTTCCATCGAGCCGCGCACTGACTATGTAGTTGAGAAACTTGGCAAGTTGCGGCGAACGCGCCAGCCCGGGCCACTCCTGGATCCGTGCCAGGGCAGCCTCGACTTCCGCTCGGGGCGGCATTGTCTGCGACAACGGTTCGCCCACGCGAGTACCTCCCCCTCCGTATCTGGGCGATTTACATGTTAATCGCAAGCCTCGTTACGGCGTTGTTACATGCCTTTGCCTATGCGCACGGTCATCGAACCATCATATCCGCCCTGTCACTGCACGACGCAGTCGCTGCGAGCATGTCTCGTGGCGGTGAGGGGACGCAACGAAGCTCCCCCGGCGCTCCGGCGCTACCGACGGGTTACCGACTACGTATAGAGTTTTCGGCCATTGCCGCGGCGACGCGGCAAGAAGGAACCATTATGGACGCGATTGGTACCGGCCAGCCCTTTATGGCACTGGTCGACGACGACTCACATTCCGCCCGGCTGATGATCCGGATGCTGCTCGCCCATGGCGCGCCTTCCGTGAGCTGGCTCAACGGCGAAGCCCTGGCGACTGCTGAGATTCAGCAACTGCTGGAGAACGAACTCGCGACCATTCCTGGTCTCGTGGTCGTCGATCTCAAAGCCTCGTCCAGTGCCACCCTGGACTTTATCGCGAAGCTCCGCGCCATGCGTGACGGCCATTCGCTGCTGATTGCCGCGATTGCCCCGACGCTCGACCGCGAGCCGCGAGAGGCGCTTCTGTCTGCCGGCGCCGACGCCGTGTTCGAGCGGCACGCCGACATCAATTCCTACCGCCGCGAAGCGGCGGCCATCGTCAGTTTCTGGGTGCGTAATCAGCACCTGGATGCGGTTGGCACGTAATCACTGCGTCCACAGGTTACGTGCCGGGCGGAGAGCGCGTTGCATTGAGGCAGGCCACTGCCGATTGCATTCCCAAATGCGCTCTCCGTCTCTTCTAACGCATGGGCCACAACTGTCCCATGACTGAGCTACCGCCCGACCGCCGATATCCCTGCGGCGACCCGGGCGGCTCTGGGCCGGAGACCCCAAGCTCCGACCCAACCCGGCGGCCCGTCGCGTTCCCTCACGCGGCGGCCGCCATACGACGACGGAAAGACGGGGCGCGACCCTCCTGACGCTGCCCCGCCTTCCCGTTCGTGGGTTGGACGCACCGCCCCTCGGTGCGTTCCGACCCTTCGGTGTGCACCCAGTTGCGGCGGGCCACTGGGGCCAGCAGGCGAAGGCGCGGTTGCGGATACTTCTCCCACCGCAACCGCGCTTCTCCTCGCAAGTCTTGACCGCCTAACCCGGATCACCGCACTCTCGCAGCTTCCCCACCGGAGGCCATCCCATGCTGAAAATGTCGATGTTTGAGGCCGCCGTGCTGGGCCTTCTCGCAACCCCGGTCCTCGCCCAGGAGGAAGCCGTCGACAGCTTCGTGCTGCCGGCCTTCAATGGTGTTGCCGTATCGCAGGCGCCGGAGGCCGGTCTCGGCGTCTGCTTCGGCCCGTTCGCTGCCGATGCCATGGATTGCGCCGTCGCGCAGTGCGTCCAGCAGAGCGGTCTCGGCCCTGAGGATTGCACGCCCAACCTCTGGTGCTATCCGCATGGCTGGGTCGCCGACATCTTCATGCAGCACAACGAAGGCCCGCACTGGCACAAGTTCGTCTGCGACCAGCAGGATCAAGCGAGCCTCGAAGCCATCGTCAAGCTCGAGTGCGCCAAGGATTTCCTGGCCAGTTGCGAGGTGGTCCGCATCTGGGACAACGAGGGCCAGCAGGTCTTCGGCGAAGGCGCTGACCCACAACTGCCGCCGCCGCCTACGGCGATCGAGTAGATCAGCGGAACTCACTGCCGGGTGGCAGTGGAACCCCACCCTTAATCCCTCCTCGAAAGGGGGAGGGAGACACAGACTGAGATCGCTGTGTTGGGGTCTCCCTCCCGGGGCAGCTCGAGCCGGCCAGGAGTTGGGCCCGGAAGCCTAATGCTTGGTCTTGCCCTTGTGCTCCGGCAGACCCTTGCGCTTCGTCTCGGCGAACTCTTCTAGCTGGCTCTCGCTCATCGATTTGTACATCGACTTGGAAGCGCCCTTGAGGTCCTTGACCCTGGTGTCGCCACGCTTGGCCGAAAGTGCCGCGCCGGCGGCCTTCTGCTGGGCTTTCGATGTTGCAGGCATTTAGGCCTCCTTGGTTGGGGAAGGATTCAACGATCCTTTTCCGGCTCCGTTCCCGCGCCCAGCTTGCCGTTGCCAGCGCTGACCACCCGATGTGAGAAAGCCCGCATCGCAGCGAGAACGATCACCGCGAACACCGCTACCACTATGGCGATGAGATAATAGCCAAGCGCCGCGCAGACCCCGACCGCCCCGGCCAGCCACATCCCGGCCCCGGTGGTCAGCCCTTGTACGCTGCCGCGCTGTTGGAAGATGGCGCCGGCACCGAGAAACGCGATGCCGGCGGTCACCGCTTCGATGGCGCGGATCGGGTCGGAATTGCTGCTGCCGCCCTCCACCGCCTCCTGGTAGATTTCGAACGCCAGGGTGGTGAACAGCGCTGCGGCCAGCGCCACAAGGATATGGGTACGCAGTCCCGCCGTGCCGGATTGCGAACCGCGCTCCCAGCCGATCAGCCCGCCCAGTACGGAAGCGATCAGCAGTCGGATGAGGATGATGTGGTGCGGCGTGTGAGTCGGCTCGTAGCCGAGGCTGGTGACGAGGTCCATGTGTTGGGGTCCTGTTGACGCTTCCCCTCAACGGCTTGCCTCATCCGCGGTTCCCGTCAGCTCCTGTAGCTTTCATTGCCCTCGCGCATCAGCCGGCGCGGGCCACTGCCCTCCTCGGCCAGGTGATCGCCGGAATTCATCAGTGGGCAGCTGATCGTCGACAGGCACCCGCAGCCGATGCAGCCGTTGAGCTCGTCGCGCATGCGCGTCATCAGCACGATTCTCCTGTCGAGCTTTTCGTGCCAGAGCTCTGACATCAAACGCCAATCTGCCGCCGAGGGGGTGTGGCCCACCGGCACGTGCCCGAGGGCCTCGGCCACTTCGGCGAGCGGGATGCCCAGTTCCGTGCCCATCCGGACGATGGCCAGCCGGCGCAGCACGTCACGATCGTAGCGCCGCTGGTTGCCGGAGGTGCGGTGGCTGCGGATCAGCCCCTTCTTTTCGTAGAAATGCAGGGCCGACACGGCAAAACCGCTGCGCTCGGCCACCTGCCCCACAGAAAGTTCGCGCGACATCGCGATTTCCTCTTTACCTGAAGTAAGGTTGAGGTTGTAGCAGTGGCGTCCCGATGCGGCCAGAGGGCTCGCAGGGCGATGAACTCGGCAGGTGACGTGATGGCGGCGACGAAGAACGGTTGGGGCGAGATTTTCAGCGGCGGCAACGCCCTGCCGGTGGTGGTGTTCGCCGGCGGCGTCGGCATGAACGCCATCGAAGTCTATATCGGCTCGACGCTGATGCCCTCGGTGGTGGCCGAAATCGGCGGGCTCGACCTGTTCGCCTGGGTGACGACGGTGTTCATCGTCGCCTCGATCGTCGCCTCGATCTTTGCCGCGGTGCGGCCGTTCGGGCTCGGCCCGCGGCAGAACTACCTGATCGCCGCCACCATGTTCGCGCTGGGCAGCCTGATCTGCGGGCTGGCGCCCTCGATGCCGATCCTGCTGCTCGGCCGCGCGCTGCAGGGTTTTGGCGGCGGTCTCCTCGCGGCGCTCACCTTCATGATGGTGCGGCTGGTGTTCCCCGAGCATCTCTGGGCCCGCGCCTTTGCGCTCGCCTCGGGCATCTGGGGCATCGCCACGCTGGTCGGCCCGTCGATCGGCGGCATCTTCGCCGAGCTCGGCATCTGGCGCTGGGCCTTCTTCATCCTCGTGCCGTTCGCCGCCCTGGTTGGCCTTCTCGCCGTCAAGGTGGTGCCGGCCAAGAGCAGCGAGGCCGGGATGACCAGCCTGCCGCTTCGGCAGATCGGGCTGATGATCGTCGCCGTGCTGGCGCTCTCCACCGCCGGTGCGCTGTCGCATGATATCGTCATCGCCGGCAGCCTGACCGCTGTCGCCATCCTGGCGCTGGTGGTGTTCGGGCTGATCGAGCGGAGCGCACCGCAGAAGCTGTTCCCGACCGGCACCTTCCGCTACGGGACGCTCCTCGCTTCGCTGTTCGGCACCATGGTGCTGCTGCAGATGGCAATCACCAGCGACATCTTCATCCCGCTGTTCATGCAGACCCTGCACGGCCTCGGCCCGCTCACCGCCGGCTACATGGTGGCGCTGGTCGCCGTTGGCTGGAGCTCGAGCTCGATGCTGACCGCCGGCTGGACCGAAGGCCGCGCCCGCATGATCATCGCCGGCGGCCCGGTGCTGGTGCTGATCGCGGCGATCGGTCTGGCGCTGTTCGTCGGCCATCAGAACCCGACTTCGAGCCTCGGCTTCATCATCCCGATCGGGCTGTCGCTGCTGATCATGGGCGTCGGCATCGGCACCGCCTGGACGCAGCTGACGCCGCGGGTGATGCAGGCGGCGCCCGATGGCGAGCACGACGTGACCTCGGCGGCGCTGAGCACTATCCAGCTGTTCGCTTCCGGCCTCGGCGCGGCGCTCGGCGGCCTGATCGTAAACCTCGCCGGCCTCGCCGCGGCAAACCCGACGCCGATTGCCGCGGCCAACTGGCTCTATGGCCTGTTCATCATCGTCGCGATCCTGGTGGTGCCGATCGGCTTCAGCATCGCCCGAACCGAGGCCCGCCTTCCCGCGGCGCAGCCGGCGGAATAAGAAATTTGCCGCGGGGCTCAGGCCCCA
Source organism: Devosia sp. GW821-FHT12F11 (assembly GCF_058806655.1). Lineage (NCBI taxonomy): Bacteria > Pseudomonadati > Pseudomonadota > Alphaproteobacteria > Hyphomicrobiales > Devosiaceae > Devosia > Devosia sp. GW821-FHT12F11. Next base: position 419,948 of record NZ_JBXAPX010000005.1, on the reverse strand, counting down.
CGGCATCCCGACTGGCCGAGGGCGCGATGCTGCCTGCGCTCCCGGTCGGACTCGCGGTGCCGGCGATCATCGCGCTGGGCGTGATCGACCGGCACCGCGAAAACTATTTGGGGGCATGGGCTTGTCCGCCCGCACAGGCCGTGTTCTCCCCTCCCCCTTGAGGGGAGGGGTTGGGGGTGGGGGTGGTGAGGGACGCTCGGTGCTGACTGCACCACCCCCACCCTCAATCCCTCCCCTCAAGGGGGAGGGAGGGGCGCGCGTCGCACGGCACCTACACCGTCTTCAACCAGCCCCCATCGACGAAATACGTCGACCCGGTCGAATAACTCGCCTTTTCCGAACACAGGAACACGAAGAAGTTCGCCATCTCCTCGGGGGTGGCGAAGCGCTTCATACCGCCGGCCTCGTCGGCGACGCTTTGGAGGTGCGCTTCGAAACCGTCTTCGCCCGCCAGTTGCTTGGCGGTCTTCACCCAGTCCGGCGTGCGCACCAGCCCCGGGTTCACCGTGTTGACGCGGATATTGTCGCCGACCACCTCGTTGGCGAGGGTCTTGGAAAACATCATCAGCGCCGCCTTGGTGGTGTTGTAGATCGGCTCGTACCACAAGGGTTGCACCGCGCAGATCGAGGCATTGTGGAGGATGGCGCCACCGCCCCGCGCCTTCATCTGCGGCACCAGCCCACGGCCCAGGCGCACCGCGGCCATCACATGCAGATCCCAGTAATACTGCCACTTGGCGTCGTCGGCTTCGGCGATGGTCTCGTTCGAGCCGGTGCCGGCATTGTTGACGAGAATATCGGCGCCGCCGAGCTGGGCCGCCGCTGCGACCACCTTGGCGCAGCCCTCGGCGGTGGCGACGTCGGCGGCCACTCCATGCGCCTCGACATGGTACTTCGCCCCGATCCGGGACGCCTCGGCATGCAGCCGTTCCGAACCACGCGCCGTGATCAGCACGTTGGCCCCCTCGGCCGCAAAGCCCTCGGCCACCGCAAGGCCGATGCCGACGCTGCCGCCGGTGATGACGGCGAGTTTGGATTTCAGACCGAGGTCCATGGCAACCCTTCCAGATGTCTGCAGTCCCTTCTCCCCTCAGGGGAGAAGGTGGCGCGAAGCGCCGGATGAGGGGTGAGCTGGTGCAACGCGCGCTCGCTGAGACGCTGAACCCCTCACCCTAGCTTTGCTGCGTCGCTAAGCTCCTGGCGACGCTACCCTCTCCCCTCCTGGGGAGCGCAATAGCGCCCCCGTGGGAGAGGGGACGCTGTGGCACTCACCGCGCCCTAAGCGTCCATCAAGATCTGCAGCTTCACATCCGTAGGCCGCGCTTCGACCGCCCGGTCGAACGCCTTGATCGAGTCCTCGAAGCTGAACGTCCCGGAGATCAGCGGCTTGAGATCCACCCGCCCCGAGGCCATCAGCGCGATGGCGCGCTCGTACTGGTGGGCGTAGCGGAACACCGAAGCGATGGTGATCTCCTTCACCGACAGCGAGGCGATGTCGAAATCGACCGGCTCGACCGGCAGGCCGACCACCACGATGGAGCCGCCGGGGCGGACCACATCGACGATGCCCTTCCAGGCGCGCGGGCTGCCCGAGCACTCGAACACCACATCGGCGCCCCAGTTCTCGGTGAGCCGGTTCACCTCGTCGAGGAGGTTTTTGTCCTTGATGTTGACGGGGATGATGCCCTGGTACTGTGCGGCAATATCGAGCTTGGGCTGCGCCAGGTCGGTGATGATCACCCGCGAACAGCCGCCGGCCAGTGCCGCCAGCGCCACCATGGTGCCGATCGGGCCGGCGCCCATGACGATGGCGGTATCGCCCGGGGTGATCTTCGCCTTGGTCGCCGCCTGCATGCCGACGGCGAACGGCTCGACCATGGCGCCTTCGGCGAAGCTCACATTGTCGGGCAGCTTGAAGGTGTAATTGGCCGGATGCACCACGAACGGGGTCAGCACGCCGTGGATCGGCGGCGTCGCCCAGAACGTCACCGCCGGATCGATATTGTACATCCCGAGCCGCGAGGCCTTGGAGTTCGGATCCGGGACGCCGGGCTCCATGCAGACGCGATCGCCCACCTTGAGGTTGGTGACTCCCGCCCCGACCTCGACAATGGTTCCCGCCGCTTCGTGCCCCAGCACCATCGGTGCGTTGACCACGAAGGGGCCGATGCGGCCATGGGTGTAGTAGTGCACGTCGGAGCCGCAGACGCCCACGGTGTGGAGCTTGATCTTCACCTCGCCCGGGCCGACCTCGGTCGGCAGCTCGATGTCACGGAGTTTCAGTTCGTGCTGCTTCTCGAGCACGAGTGCGCGCATTTTCGTCATTGGACCTGAGAGACTTCCTCGCCGACTTTATAGTGATGCGTCGGGCCGGTGGCGCCTTCGACCGGCGGCTTCATCGCCCCGGTCATGATCGCCACCGCATCCGACATCGAAAACTGCTTGGGGTTGATGATCGCGATGCGCTTACCGAGCCGGTGGATGTGGATGCGGTCGGCGACCTCGAACACATGCGGCATGTTGTGCGAGATGAGGACGATCGGCAAGCCGCGCTTTTTGACGTCGAGCATCAATTCGAGCACGCGCCGGCTCTCCTTGACCCCCAGCGCCGCAGTCGGCTCATCCATGATCACCACGCGCGAACCGAACGCGGCGGCACGCGCCACGGCCACCCCCTGGCGCTGACCGCCGGACAGGGTTTCGACCGACTGGTGGATGTTCTGGATGGTGAGCAGGCCCAACTCGTTCAGCTTTTCGCGGGCGATCTTGGCCATCTTTGTTCGGTCGAGCCGGCGGAATAGCGATCCGGTCCAGCCGGGCCTCCTCAGTTCGCGGCCGAGGAACATGTTGTCGGCGATCGACAGCGCCGGGCTGAGCGCCAGGTTCTGGTACACCGTCTCGATACCGGCATTGCGGGCGTCCATCGGCGATTTGAAATGCACCGGCTGGCCGTCGAGCAGGATCTCGCCGCCATCCGGGATCACTGCGCCGCACAAGGCCTTGATCAGCGTCGATTTGCCGGCGCCGTTATCGCCGATCACCGCCAGGATCTCGTTGCGGCGAAGATCGAAATCGGCGTTGTCGAGCGCCACCACCCGGCCATAGCGCTTGTGGAGGCCCCTGCCCTCGAGCACGATGTCTCCGGCATCGCCGGTCGGCAGGCTCATGTTGCTCAGCTCGCTCATGCCGAAATCTTCCTGATCCACTGGTCGATGGTGACGGCGACGATGATCAAGACGCCGACAGCGAAATCCTGCCACAGCAAGGCGAGCCCCGAGAGCGCAAGGCCGTTGCGGAACACGCCCACGATCAGGGCGCCGAACAGCGTGCCGATGATCGAGCCGCGTCCACCGAACAGGCTCGTGCCACCGATCACCACGGCGGTGATCGAGTCGAGGTTGGCGGTCTGCCCGGCCTGCGGGCTGACCCCGCCGATGCGGCCGATCAGTACCCAGGCCGCGATGGCGCAGATCAGCCCGGCCAGCGCATAGACCGCGAGCAGCACCCGATTGGTGTTGATGCCGGAGAGCCGCGCCGCGTCGGGGTCGTCGCCGGTGGCGTAGACATGGCGGCCGAAGGCGGTGCGCCCGAGGATGTAGCTGAGCACGATTGCGAGAACGATCATCAGCACCGAGCCATAGGTGACCACCCAGCCGCGCAGCCATGGCAGGTCGAGCCCGAAGAACAGCCCAATATCGTAGAGCTTGAACAGCTTGCCCAGCCAGAGCAGGAACGGCGCCGCCGCCTCCATGTCCTGGGAGCGGATGGTCTCGCTGTTGGAATAAAACGTGTTGAGCGCCCCGAAAATGCTCCAGGTGCCGAGCGTCACGATGAACGGCGGCAACCGTAGTGCCGTGACCAGCAGGCCATTGAGAAAGCCGCAGGCAAGCCCGGCAAGAAGGCCGAGCGGAAAGGCGATCCAGACCGGCACGCCATAGGCGACGGCTGTGCGCCCCATCACCACCGAACAGAGGATCATGATCAGCCCGACGCTGAGGTCGATGCCGGCGGTCAGGATCACCAGGGTCTGCGCCATGCCGAGGATGGCGACGATGGTCACCTGCTGCAAGACCACCGACAGGTTCAATGGCGACAGGAACTTGCCGGGCGCGGCGACGGTGAAGATCACCGTGCCGACGACGAGCACGATCAGCGGGATGAGCGTTGGGTACTCGTGCAGGATGCCCTGAATGGTCCGGACGATCCCCTTGCGGTCTTCCTCGAAGCTCGCCACGTCGCTGGCGGCGCCCTTGAGGCCAGTTTCAGCGGCCGTCGAGCCGGCGGCGTCGTCACTCATCGTGTCCCCTCTCCCCTAGGACTTTGTCGTCACCTGTCGCGTTTGCGGCGCGAGCAACGCCCGCGCCGCAAACAGTCACATCAACCCCAGCAGAGCTCTGCGCCCTTGGTGGTGTCGATCGAGTCGACGCCCGCGACCGGCTTGTCGGTGACCAGCGTCGCGCCGGTATCGAGGAAGCCCATCTTGGGATCGATGTCGGGGAGCTTACCCGAGGCGATTGCCTCGAGCGCCATCGACGCCATCTTCAGCGGATACTGCTGGCTGGTCGCGCCGATGACGCCGGCCTTGACGTTGGCGACGCCCGGGCAGCCGCCATCGACCGAGACGATCAGCACCGAACCATCATCCTTGCCCACGGCCTTCAGTGCTTCCCAGGCACCCGCCGCGGCAGGCTCGTTGATGGTGTAGACCACGTTGACGTTCGGGCACTTCTGCAGTGCGTTCTCCATCGCCGTGCGGCCCTTTTCCTGGTCGCCCTGGCTGATTTCGTGCGTGCAGATGCGCGGATCGTCTTCGTCGCCGTACTTGTTGGGGTCCTTCACGTCGATGCCGAAGCCGGCCATGAAGCCCTGGTCGCGCAGATAGTCGACGGTCGGCTGGTTGGTCGCGAGGTCAAGCAGCACGATCGAGGCATCCTTGGCCTTGTCGCCCAGCGTGCCGGCCGCCCATTTGCCGATCAGGTCGCCTGCCTTCCGGTTGTCGGTGGCGAAGGTCGCGGTCGCCGCATCCATCGGATCGAGCGGCGTATCGAGCACGATCACCATCAGGCCGGCATCCTTGGCCTTCTGGATGGTCGGTACGATCGCCTTACTATCCGACGGCACGATCGCGAAGCCCTTGGCGCCGGCCGAGATCAGGTTCTCGATCGCCGCGACCTGGGCGTCATTGTCACCGTCGAACTTGCCTGCGGCGGTGATCAGCTTGAGGCCCAGTTCCTTGGCCTTGGCTTCGGCGCCTTCGCGCATCTTCACGAAGAACGGGTTGGTTTCGGTCTTGGTGATCAGGCCGACGGTGATCTCCTGCGCCAAGACGACGCCACTCATCAGGCCGCCGGCGACGACAGCGCCGGCGAGCGCCATCTTCAGATAGCTAAGTCCCATGTAGTCCTCCCACAAGTTGTGATCCGGTCCGCCGGCGTTTCGCCGCTCCTCAGGACCGTTGGATCAGGGTCGCGGAGCCGCCATTCACGAGGCACTCCTCCCCGAACCTGAGCCGATATTCAGCGCAACCCTCGCGGCCTGTCAATAAATTAATCCACTTGATTTATTAATTGACAGCCGGTCCGCGACGGATAATCCTTTCGTTCGGGAGGGGGTGAGAACCCCATGTAATCGATTGCCGTTTTGCCTCCGGCGTGGCTTCAGTGCCGCACGACGGAGAACGGAAGAGTTGTCAATAAATGCAGGCGCGAGGTCGGGAGTAGTGGTCACCGGGCCGACAAGCAGGGAAGCCAGCCGCAAGCCGGGAGCCGCCAGCCGCGGCACCAACCAGACCGGCGTCCGGCTTTATAACGAACGCCTGGTGCTGTCGCTGATCCGCCGCCACGGCGACCTGCCAAAGGCCGATATCGCCCGCATGACCGGGCTGTCGCCGCAGACCATTTCGATCATCACCAATGCGCTCGAGGCCGACGGGCTGCTGCTGCGCGGCAAGCCGCTGCGCGGCAAGGTGGGCCAGCCGCTGGTGCCCTATTCGCTGAACCCCGAGGGCGCACTGAGCTTCGGGCTGAAGATCGGGCGGCGCAGCGTCGATCTCTACCTGATCAACTTCACCGGCCAGATCCTCAAGCTCCTGCACAAGACCTACCCCTACCCCACCCCCGATGGCATCCGCGAATTCGCCCGCGGCGGCATCGACGAGTTGCTCGCCGGAATGCCGGCGGCCCTGACGGCCCGGATCGCCGGCCTCGGCATTGCCGCGCCCTACGAGATGTGGACCTGGCACGAGGAGATCGGCGCCCCCAAGGCCGAAATCGATGCCTGGCGACAGGTCGACGTGCGGGCCATGATGGCGGAAATCTGCCCCTGGCCGGTGTATTTCGCCAACGACATCACCGCCGCCTGCGCCGCCGAACTGATGTTCGGCACCGGGGCGGATCACATCGACTATCTCTACGTCTTCATCGGCTCGTTCATCGGCGGCGGCCTGGTGCTGAACGGCCACCTGTTTCCCGGCCGCACCCAGAATGCGGCGGCACTCGGCTCGATGCCGTCACCCGATCCGGGCCATATGGTGCCGGCAGGGCGCACCCCACAGCTGATGAACGTCGCCTCGATCTACGTGCTGGAGCGCGAGCTGCTGGCCATCGGCCGCAACCCGGAGATCCTCTGGCAATCGCCCGATGATTGGGGCGATGACCTCGGCGAAGTGCTCGACCGCTGGATCGATGAGGTGGCCGAAAGCCTCGCCTATTCGATCGTCGCCGCCATCGCGGTGATCGATGTCGAGACTGTGCTGATCGACGGCGCCTTCCCGACCCATGTACGCAGCCGCATCATCGAGCGCACCGATGCGGCAGTGGCGCGGATCAACCGGCAGGGCCTGTCGCCTTTCAAGCTGCTGCCGGGCAGCATCGGCAATGCGGCGCGCGCCATGGGCGGCGCCTCGCTGCCGCTGCTCGCCAACTTCACGCAGGATCGCGAAGTGCTGTTCAAGGACAACGCCTGAACAGTAGCGACGCCAGCAGTGACTTGATCCGATCAAATCTCGCCGTCCCCCCATACGGGTAACCAGTTCGAAAAGCTTGCCGGGCACAGTGACATAGTCCCTGTCCAGCAAGATCCGATGCTCAGTACTCGCCGCGCCAAGTTCCGACGCACATTCTCGATGCTGGTGCTGGCCGCGTTCGTCGTGGTTTTCGCCATTGCCGCGATACTGCTGGGCGGCTTCCTCTTGTGGTCAGCGGGCCAGATCGACGACAACGCGATCAGCCGCCAGGCACAGCGCGTCATCCACGCCGTTCAGGCGCAGCGCACCTTCACGCCCCGCGAGCAGGAGAGCGTTGCGATCTGGGACGACGCGGTGGTGGCCGCGCGGGACCACGACAAGAGTTGGCTTGAGAGCAATATCGGCAAGTGGATGTTCGAGTATTTCGGGCACGACGAGAGCTATGTGCTCGCCCCCGATGATGCTCCGATCTATGCCGCGATCGATGGACGGACTCGCGGCACCGCCAGCTTTGACAGCCGGCGCGCCGCGCTGCTGCCGCTGGTCGATGACCTGAGGAAGCTCACCGCCGCCGGCTACCTCGATGTCCCGCCGCATGTCGCCGACTATGTGCTGGTCGACGGCCGGCCAGCCATCGCCAGCGTCATGCCGCTGGTCTCGGATTCCGGCAACCTGACGCAGCCGGCCGGTCGCGAGGCGATCCTTGTCACCATCGTCAGGCTCGACATCGATTTCGAGCTCAGGATGATCGACCGCTACATGACTGAGGTGGGCCGCTTCACCACCGTCACCTCCGCCGCCGCTGACATCGAGGCCTTCCCGGTCACCAATCGCGCCGGTCGGATCGTCGCCTTCTTCGAATGGCTGCCGTTCCGGCCCGGCCAGGAACTGTTGCAGCGCACCGCGCCGGCCCTGATTCTTGCCTTCACCTTCGTCTCGCTGCTGGTCTCGCTGCTGATCTATCGCCTGCAGCGGGCACTCAAGGCCCTCGAGTACAAGCGTATCGATGCCGAACGGCAGGCCACCGAGGATACGCTGACCGGGCTGCCCAACCGGTTGAGCTTCGATCGCCAGTTCAACGGCCGGCTCGAGACCATCAAGCTCCGCGATCCGCCGACTGCCCTGCTGATGCTCGACCTCGACCGTTTCAAGCAGGTCAACGATACGCTGGGGCACCATGCCGGCGACGAGCTGATCCGCGCCGTGGCCGACCGGTTGCGCGCCGTGCTCGGCCCCACCGATGTGCTGGCCCGGCTTGGCGGCGACGAATTCGCCATCCTCCACACCTGCTATGCCGGCACGGTCGAGGTCGCCGCGCTGGCGCAGCGCATCGTCGACACCATCGCCAAACCCTTCAGGGTACAGGGCAGCGACGCCTTCGTTGGCGTTTCCATCGGCATCGTGGTGGCCACCTCGGGCCAGCGCGACAGTCACGAGCTGAGCCGCAAGGCCGATATCGCGCTTTACGAAGCCAAATCCGCCGGACGCAACCGCGCCGCCTTCTACGAGGAGGCGATGGACGAGCAGGTGCAGAACCGGCACGTCATCGAGGCCGAGCTGCGCGAGGCGCTGCGCAGCCCCGGCCAGCTCTGGGTGGCGTTCCAGCCGCTTTGCGGCGATGCCGAGGAGATCGTCGGCGCCGAGGCCCTGCTGCGCTGGACCCACCCGCAGATCGGGGTGATTCCGCCCTCGCGCTTCATCGCCATTGCCGAGAGCACCGGGCTGATCGAGCAGCTGGGCGAGTTCGTGCTGCGCCGCGCCGCCGAGTTCGGCGCGCGCTGGCCCGGCCGCACCATCGCGGTCAACATCTCGCCGGCGCAGTTGCGCAACCCGACTTTTGCCGAGCGCGTCTTCGCGCTGCTCAAGGAAACCGGCATGCGGCCGGCCGATCTCGAGATCGAGATCACCGAAGGCATCCTGCTCGACGACGAGTCGACCGCCGCCAACACCATCCGCAGCTTCCGCGCCGCCGGCATCCGCATCGCGCTCGACGATTTCGGCACCGGCTATTCCTCGCTCAGTTACCTGAAGCGCTACCCGGTCGACCGCATCAAGATCGACCGCTCCTTCGTTGCCCAGCTGTCGACCGCCAACGCCTCCGACGCCATCGTCCAGGCCATGGTGACGCTGGCCCATGCGCTGGATATCGAGGTCACCGCCGAAGGCGTCGAGACCGTGGAGCAGTTCCGCGCGCTGCTCGGCATGGGCTGCAACACCTTCCAGGGCTACCTGTTCTCCCAGCCGCTGACGCTCGACGACATCGACGCTCGCTTCGCTGAGCCGTTGCCTCGGGTGGCGTGAGGGGGCACTTGGCCAAGAGCGCTGAAGAAGACTTCGACCACCGTCGCCTCCCTCCCCCTTGAGGGGAGGGATTGAGGGAGGGGGTGGTGCGGTGATCACCGATGGACCCCCACCCCCACCCCTCCCCTCAAGGGGGAGGGGAGCCGCTCGCGCCGAATAAAGTGCCCCTACCCCGCGGCCTCCAGCACTGCCGCCAGCCGCACCTCGCGCTGCCGGACGCCGTTTGTGCCGTCGCCGCCCGCGGCCCAGAGCTCGGCCAGCCGTCCCTTGTCGAACAGCGCGTAGAGACATGGTGCCACATAGCTTGCCCGGCTGATCGCCGGCGTGTTCTGCAGGAACGCCGCGACCTGCTTCGTCACCTCGGCCATCTGGCGCTTCCGCGCCGTCACCGACTCCCCCGGCTCGAGCTTCGCCAGTGCCTCTGCCGCCATGGCGCTGGCATGCAGAGTACGAAAGTCCTTGGCGGTCACCGACACGCCGGCCACCTCGCGCAGGTAGCGGTTGAGGTCGTCGGTGCGCAGGGCCTTCGGCTTGCCGTCCTCGTCGCGATACATCAGCAGCCTACGCCCCGGGATCGACTTCACCTTGTCGATCGCCGTCGCGATCCGTTGATCGACAAAACTGTAGCTCGCCTTCTTGCCGCTCTTGGCCGGAAACTTCACCTGCACCTCGTCACCCGCGACAACCACGTCGCGGCTATAGAGCGTGCCGGCGCCGCGCGTGCCATGCGCATCGAGGTAGCGTTCTCGCCCCACCCGCATGGCGGTCCGATCAATCAGCGCCACGCCAAGCGCCAACGCCAGTTGCTTGCTGCCGGCTTCCGCCTCGAGATCGTCACGCACCCGTCGCCGGATGCGCGGCAAGGCAGCAGTCAACAACCCGAGTTGTTCGTGCTTGTGTCTAAGCCGGCGGGCTTCCCAATCCGGGTGATAGATGTATTGCAGCCGCCCCGCGGCATCGGTGCCACAGGCCTGGATATGGGCGCGCGGGTCAGTGGCAATCCGCACCTCAGTCCAGGCCGGCGGAATGCCGAGGCTACGAGCCCGTTCAGAAATCTCTTCCTCACGGATCAGCTCGCCGTTCTCATCGACATAGCCGAAGGTGCGGCCGTGCCGGCGTCGGCGTATCGTCAGCTCATCGCGGCTGACCCGCCTCAGCCGAGCCACCCTCGCTCACACGCCCGTCGTGGTGTTGGGCGGCGGGGCCATGGCATAGAACACCAGGTAGATCAGGCCGAAGGCGAGGATGATGCCGAGCACCGACCAGATCAGCACCCGGAAATTCATCAGCCGCCCGCTCCCTTGGCGAACTTCGTTCGTCGACTTCTCGGCATCATAGGTTCGCATGGTGCTACTCGCTTGCAGATGAATGTGAAAACCAACGCCCCCGGCGCCGAGCAGTTCCGTCCCCACTTGACCGTGACCGGCTGAACGAAGACGTTGGGACATGCAGATCACGGCCGCGTCATGACCATTTCACCAGAGCTCCTCACCCGCATGATCAAGGCGGGCGCCGGCGAGGTTCCGGCCGATGTGGTGATCAAGAACGTCCGCCTCCTGGACGTCATCTCCGGTTCGGTCACCCACACCGACATCGCCATCGTCGCCGACCGCATCGTCGGCACCTACGGCTATTACAACGGCAAGACGCTGATCGAAGGCGAGAACCGCTTCGCGGTGCCCGGCTTCATCGATACGCACCTCCACATCGAATCTTCGCTGGTGACGCCGTTCGAGTTTGATCGCTGCGTGCTGCCGCACGGTGTCACTACGGTGATCTGCGACCCGCACGAGATCGCCAACGTGCTGGGCGCCGACGGCATCCGCTATTTCCTCGAGTGCGCCGAGCGCACGGTGATGGATATCCGGGTCAACCTCTCGTCCTGCGTGCCGGCAACGCCGCATGAGACCTCAGGGGCGCGGCTCGAAATCGCCGACCTCGAAAAATTCCGCCACCACCGCCAGGTCATCGGCCTTGCCGAGATGATGAATTATCCGGGAGTCCTCGCGGGCGATCCGGGGATTATCGCCAAGCTCGTGGCGTTCCAGGGGGAGCACATCGATGGCCACGCCCCGCTGGTCACCGACCTCGCGCTCAACGGCTATCTCGCCGCCGGCATCCGCACCGACCACGAGTCGACCACCGCCGTCGAAGCGCGCGAGAAACTCTCGAAGGGCATGGCAATCCTGATCCGCGAGGGGTCGGTGTCGAAGGACCTCGAGGCCTTGGCCGAAATCCTCGATGCCAACACTTCGGCCTATGTCGCGCTCTGCACCGACGACCGCAACCCGCTCGACACGCTCGAGGAAGGCCACCTCGATTCCTCGATCCGCCGGCTGATTGGCCGCGGCCGGCCGCTGCATCACGTCTATCGCGCCGCTTCGCATTCCGCCGCCCGCATCTTCGGGTTGAAGGATCGCGGCCTTGTCGCCCCCGGCTATCGCGCCGACATCGCGCTGCTCGACGATCTCGAAGGCTGCCGCGTCGCCGAGGTGATCACCGCCGGGCGGCTGGTGCGGCCCGAGCTGTTCGAAGCCCGCCAGCCGGTGCCGCCCGTCGGCCTGGCCTCGATGAAGGCTCGGCGCGTCGGCCCCTCGACCTTCATCGTGCCGCCCAACCCCAGACAGAACGAAACGCCCGTCATCGGGGTGCGGCCGGGGCTGATCCTCACCTATCGCGAGACGGCGACGCTGGAAGTTTCCGACAAGGGCACTCTGCCCGATATCGACAACGACGTGATCAAGATCGGGGTGATCGAGCGGCACGGCATCAACGGTAATGTCGCGCTGAGCTTCACCACCGGGTTCGGACTGAAACGCGGCGCCATCGCCTCGTCGGTCGGCCATGACAGCCACAACATCACCGTGGTCGGCGTCGACGACGAGGACATGGCTGTGGCGGTCAACCGGCTGATCGAGCTCGGTGGTGGCTTCGCCGTCGCCGATGGCGGCCGGGTTACCGCCGAACTGGCGCTGCCGATCGCCGGGTTGATGAGTCTGCTCAGCTTCGAGACGGTTGCCGATAAGCTGCATCACCTGCGCCAGGCCGCCTACGACCTCGGCTGCACCCTGCCCGAGCCGTTCCTGCAGGTGGCGTTCCTCGCCCTGCCGGTGATCCCGCACCTGAAGATGACCGACCGGGGGCTGTTCGACGTGGACAAGTTCGACTTCGTCCGATGAGCTTTGCCAGCCGGTTTCTTGCCGACCTCTATAAGCTGCCCAGGCGCAAGTGCGGGATCGTCCGCACCCGCAATATCCGGGTGCCGATGTATGACGGCGTGACGCTGGCGACCGAGCATTTTGCGCCCAAGCTGCCCGGCAAGCACCCGACCATCCTGATGCGCGAGCCCTATGGGCTCTCAGGCTTTGCGACCATCGGCGAAGTCTATGCCGAGCGCGGCTTTCACGTCGTGCTGCAGGCCTGCCGCGGCACCGACAAGTCGGAAGGCGAGTTCGATCCGTTCGGGCATGAGCGCGACGACGGGCTCGCAACCATCGACTGGATCAAGGCGCAGCCCTGGTTCGATGGCCGGCTCGGCACCTCGGGCCCGAGCTATCTCGGCTACGCGCAATGGGCGATCTGCGATGCGCTGCCCAAACAATCCGCCATGGCGATCAAGGTGACCAGCGCCGAGTTCCGCTCCATCGTCTTTCCCGGTGGCGGGCTGGCGGTCGGCCTGTGGCTGAGCTGGATCCAGACGGTCGAGGGCCTGCGGGGCAACCCGATGCGCACGGCGCAGCGCATGTTCACCGGCGGCATCGAACGCACGACGCTGCGCGCCACCATGAAGCTGCCGTTGCGTGATGCCGACAAGCGCGTCACCGGCCGCGAGGTGCCGTTCTGGCGGCGCTGGATGGACGAGGCCATCGGCAACGACGCCTTCTGGCAGCCTCTCGACCATACCCACCGGCTCAACACCCGGACGCCGCCGGTGAGCTTCACCTCGGGCTGGTACGATTTCATGCTCGACCAGCTATTGCGCGATTACGCGACGCTGGTGGATGCCGGCCACACCCCGCAACTCACCATCGGGCCGTGGTTCCACGTCAGCTCGGACTTGCAGATGGAAAGCGTCAAGCAGACGCTCGAATGGATGAACGCCAAGCTGCTAGGCGACGCCAGCAGCCTCAGGGCCAAGCCGGTGCGGCTCTACATCGGCGGGCTCAATGAGTGGCGTGAGTTCGACAGCTATCCGCCGGTGCAGGCGGAGAGCCAGATCTGGCACATCCACCCCGACAAGGTGCTGTCGCAGCGCCCCGTCCGCGCCTCGGCGCCCGATACCTACACCTACGACCCGGCCCTCCCGACGCCTTCGATCGGCGGCGCCATGTTCGCCTTCAACGGCGCCGGGCCGGTCGACAACGCGCCGCTCGAAAAGCGCGACGACGTGCTGGTCTATACCTCCGAGCCGCTGTTCAACCCCATCACCATCCTCGGTCAGGTGCGGATCGCGCTCCACGCGCGCTCGAGCCTCCCCAACACCGATTTCTTCGTGCGGCTCTGCGATGTCGACGAGAAGGGCCTGTCGATCAATATCTGCGACGGCATCATCCGCAAGACCTCGGCCGACCCGGCGGTGCCCGACGACATCTGGAAGCTGAACTTCCGCATGCACGCCACCGCCCACCGCTTCAACCGCAACCACCGGCTGCGCGTCATCGTCGCCAGCGGCGCCCACCCCCGCTACGCGAGAAACACCGGGACTGATGAGGCGCTGGGAGAGGCCTCGCACCTGGCGTCGGCGGATATCGAAATCTTCCACGACCCGGCGCATCCGAGCGCGATTCATCTGCCGGTGGTGGAGCTGGATAGAGTGTAGGCACCGAGCCCGCATTCGGGCCCCCTCGCCCCTGAGGGGAGAGGGTAGTGGAGCTAGGACCGAAGGTCCGTAGCGGAACTTGGGTGAGGGGTTCGGCTTCTCAGCGAGCGCGTGTTGAGCCGCTTCACCCCTCAACCGGCGCTACGCGCCACCTTCTCCCCTGAGGGGAGAAGGGAAGTGGGGAACCATCAGAGAATGGGGTTCGCCCCACCAAACTCCGACACCCACCGGCTGTCATCCCAGCGAAAGCTGGGACCCATCTCACCGCCCCGCGCCAGCCGATAGTTGGGTCCCAGCTTTCGCTGGGATGACAACGAGTGTGATGAAGCTGCGGTGGGCCATCAGCCTCTTCCCAGCGGTAGAGGTAGCCGAAGCTACACCCCCGCCTTAACCCGCTCGCGCGCCGCATGGAGGATCGGCTCGGTATACCCCGACGGCTGCACCGCGCCCTCGAGCGCCAGGTCGAGCGCTGCCTGATAGGCGATCGACGTCCCGAAATTCCCCGCCATCGGCCGGTACAGCGGATCGCCGGCATTCTGCCCGTCGACCACCGCCGCCATCTTTTCGAACGAGGCCTTTACCTCGGCTGCGCTGACCAGCCCGTGCTTCAGCCAGTTGGCCACGGCCTGCGAGGAGATGCGGCAGGTGGCGCGGTCCTCCATCAGCCCGACATTGTTGATATCGGGCACCTTGGAGCAGCCGACGCCCTGATCGACCCAGCGCACCACATAGCCGAGAATACCCTGCGCATTGTTGTCGAGTTCGCGCAGCACCGCCGCCTTGTCGAGCGTCGAGGCATCCAGCACCGGCATCGAGAACAACTCACCGAGCCCCGGCGTCGCCTGGTTGTGCCGGCGCTTCTGCGCTTCGAACACATCGATCTGGTGGTAGTGCAGTGCATGCAGCGTCGCCGCGGTCGGCGACGGCACCCAGGCGGTGTTGGCGCCGGCATTGGGATGCGCGGCCTTCGACGCCAGCATCGCTGCCATGTCGTCGGGCCGCGCCCACATGCCCTTGCCGATCTGCGCCTTGCCCGAGAAGCCCGCAGCAAGCCCGATCAGTACGTTCCGATCCTCATAGGACTGGATCCATTTCTCCGCCTTGACGTCGTCCTTGCGCAGCACCGGGCCTGCCAGCATCGAGGTGTGGATCTCGTCGCCGGTGCGATCGAGGAAGCCGGTATTGATGAAGAACACCCGCTTGCGGGCGGCATGGATGGCGGCCTTGAGGTTGGCGGAGGTGCGCCGCTCCTCATCCATGATGCCGATCTTGATGGTCTCGGGCTTCAGTCCGAGCAGCTTTTCGACCGCGGCAAAGATCTCGCAGGCGAAGGCAACCTCGTCCGGCCCGTGCATCTTGGGCTTCACCACATAGATGGCGCCAGTGGTCGAGTTGACCTTGTCCGAGAGCGCGCAGAGCGCGGTGATCGCCGCATCCATCAGCCCTTCACCGATCGGCTGTCCCTGAGGGTCGAGCACGGCCTTCGTGGTCATCAGGTGGCCGACATTGCGCACCAGCAGCAGCGCCCTGCCCTTCAGCGTGAGCGGCTGGCCGGTGGCATCCTTGTACTGCCGGTCGGCATTGAGCTTGCGGGTGAGCGGCTTGCCGCCCTTTTCAAAAGTCTCGCTCAGGGTGCCGTTCATCAGCCCGAGCCAGTTGCGATAGACCCCGACCTTATCCTCGGCATCGACCGCCGCGACCGAATCCTCGCAGTCCTGGATGGTGGTCAGGGCCGACTCGACGATCAGATCGCTGAGCCCAGCCCTGTGCGTCGCCCCGATCCGGCTTGCGGGATCGATGATCAGGATGACATGCAGGCCATTGTGGCGCAGCACCAGCTCGCCGCGCTCCTGCGTGCCGCCATAGCCGACGAACTGCGCGGGGTCCTTGAGGTTCACACGGCCGGCCGCGGTGTCGGCGACGAACACGCGACGCTCGCCATCCTTGATCACATGATAGCCGGTAACATCGCGATGGCTGCCCGAAGCCAGCGGGAACGAGGCATCGAGGAACTCCGCCGCGCGGGCGACAACGGCCTCGGCACGGGCCGGGTTCAGCCCCTTGCCGGGCGCCAGTTCGCCGTCGCGCGAGATCGCGTCGGTGCCATAGAGCGCATCGTAAAGGCTGCCCCAGCGGGCATTGGCGGCGTTCAGCGCGTAGCGCGCGTTCGACACCGGCACCACCAGCTGCGGCCCGCAGATCGAGGAAATCTCGGGGTCGAGCCCACTGGTCTCGATGGTGAAATCGGCCGGTTCGGCAACGAGGTAGCCGATCTCCTTAAGGAAGGCCTGATACTTCGCGGGATCAGCGCCGACCGGCCCATTGGCCTTGTGCCAATCGTCGATCTGCGTCTGGATCCGGTCGCGGATCGCCAGGAGCTCGCGGTTGCGCGGCGCGAAATCCCGCACCAACCCGGCGAGCCCATTCCAGAACTGCTCGGCCGATACGGCAGTGCCGGGAATAGCTTCCTGCTCGACGAAATCCACCAGCAGTCGATCGACCTTCAGGCCGGATTTCTCGATGTAGTCAGCCATGTCAGTTCCTTCGTTCATCCACCGGCGTCATTCCCGCGAAGGCGGGAACCCAGTGGGATATATCCAAGCGCCGAGCGGGTGGCGACCCCGCACTAGGTCCCGCCTTCGCGGGAATGACGGCCGTGGACATGCCCCTCTTCAGGAACGGCATCACCGTTTTTCCGACCCAGCGCAATCCCCCAAACAGCGCAATCGGCGTCACCTTCGGCTCACGCCGCGAGTGCCGATTTCATCGGCTTGCCCATCACGTAGGTTTCGACCACCGCCCGGTCGTCGCCGCAGGTCTGTAACAGGAACAGTTCCTGCTCGAGCGAGCCGCAAGTCTCCATGCGCAGCGCCATCTGCGGCGTGGCGCCGGAGTTGAGCACCACGATATCGGCTTCCTTGCCCGGCTCGAGCGAGCCGATGCGGCCCTCGAGGCTCATCGCCCGGGCATTGCCCAGCGTCATGTGGAAGAACGAGCGGAACGGGGTGAGCCGCTGCCCGCGCAACTGCATCACCTTGTAGCCCTCGTCCATGGTCCTGAGCATCGAATAGGAGCTGCCGCCGCCCACATCGGTGGCGGTGGCGATGCGCACGCCGCGCTCATGCTGGCGCTCATAGTCGAACAGGCCCGAACCGATGAACAGGTTGGAGGTCGGGCAGAACACCGCCACCGAACGCGTCTCCGAGATCACCTCGGTTTCGCGATGGCTGAGATGAATGCAGTGGCCGAGCAGGGTCTTCGGCCCGAGCAGGTGGAACTTCTCGTAGATCCCGACATAGTCGCCATAGTTCGGGTAGAGCTCGTTGGCATAGGCGATCTCGGCGAGGTTCTCCGACACATGGGTCTGGATGTGGAGGTCGGGGAATTCCCGCGCCAGCGCCTCGGCCATCGCCATCTGCTCATGCGTCGAGGTGATGGCGAAGCGCGGCGTGATGGCGTAATGCGCCCTGCCCCGCCCATGCCACTTGGCGATGCCGGCCTTGGTGTCGTCGTAGCCGGATTGCGGCGTATCGCAGAGCCCGGGCGGCGCGTTGCGGTCCATCATCACCTTGCCGCCCACCATCAGCATGTTGCGCTTTTCGGCCTCGCCGAAAAATGCATCGACCGATTGCGGGTGCACCGAGCAATAGGCGGCGGCCGTGGTGGTGCCATGCCGGACCAGTTCGTCGAAGAAGCGCGAGGCGATGCGGGTGGCATGCGCCTCGTCGCCGAAGCGCTGCTCCTCGACGAAGGTGTAGGTGTTGAGCCATTCGAGCAGCGCCGCCGCATAGGCGCCGATCACCTGCATCTGCGGGAAATGGATATGCGGATCGATGAAACCGGGCAGGATCAGGTTCGGGCGATGATCGATGATCTCGATTTTGGCGTCGGACCGCGGAGGAGGCTGGTCGTCTCGCCACTCGTCCACCATCAGGATCTCGCCACTATGGGCATCGATGACCACGAAGCCGTTCTCGATATAGCGATAGCTGCTGTGGTCATCACGTCCCTGGGGCTCACTGACAAATGTCAGCACGCGGCCGCGCAGGATACGAAAGCCCACCTCGTCAGACGGGATAATCACTGCGCGTCCCCGCGGAACCATGCCACCAGCAGCGCCCGCTCCTCGTCGGTCATGTCGGTGACGTTACCCGGCGGCATGGCGTGTGAGTAGCCGGCCTGGATCGCCACCTGCTCGGCGTGGTTGGCGATGGCGATGTCATTGTCGAGAATGACATTCCTGGGCGCCTCGGCGATGCCCTCCCACACCGGCTCGGCGGTATGGCACATGCTGCAACGGCCCTGCACCACCTCGGACGCAGCCTTGAAATGCGGCGACTGCATCAGGAGCGTTGCCTGCGGCGAGGGGGCGGTCTCGGCCCCGGTCGGCAGCTTTGGGCCGCTCGACAGCCAGGCACAGAGGAGGAAGATCACGATCACCAGCGGCCACACCCAGGTCGGGTTGCCCTTGCGGCCGTGCCTTGTGTTGAAGAAGTGCCGGATCAGCACGCCCTCGAGGAAGATCAGCGAGGCGATCAGCCAGTTCCACGGCGTGGCGAAGGCCAGCGGGTAGTGGCTACTGAGCATGAAGAAGATCACCGGCAGGGTGAGGTAGTTATTGTGCAGCGAGCGTTGCTTCGCGATCTTGCCGTACTTGGCGTCGGGCACCCTCCCCGCCTTCAGATCCGCCACCACGATCTTCTGGTTGGGGATGATGATCATCGCGACGTTCGCCGCCATGATCGTCGCGGTGAAAGCGCCCATATGCAGCATCGCAGCGCGGCCGGTGAACACCTGCGTATAGGCCCAGCTCATCGCGGTGAGGATGGCGAACAGCACCACCATCAGCCCGCCGGTCGAGTTGCCGATCGGCGATTTGCAGAGCGTGTCGTAAAGCACCCAGCCCAGCACGATCGAGCCCAGCGAGATCAGGATCGCCTGCCAGGCCTGCAGATCGAGCACATGCCGGTCGACGAGGAACAGGTCGGCGCCGAAATAGTAGACGACCACCAGCAGCATGAACCCGGAAATCCAGGTGAAATAGCTCTCCCACTTGAACCAGGTCAGGTGCTCGGGGAGGAACTCCGGCGCCACCAGGTATTTCTGGATGTGGTAGAAGCCGCCGCCATGCACCTGCCACTCCTCGCCATGGGCAAGCGGCGGCAGGCTCGGCGTCTTCCGCAACCCCAGGTCCAGCGCGATGAAGTAGAAGCTGGAACCGATCCAGGCGATGGCGGTGATCACATGCGTCCAGCGCACCGCGAAACTCAGCCATTCCCAGAAGATTGCGTAGTCGGTCATCGCTTCAGTAGCCCTAGCTTCTTGCCACACCCACCAGCGTCATTCCCGCGCAGGCGGGAACCCAGTGGGATCGTGCGACAGGCGCCGGCGGGGAGGTTAGTCCGCACGAGGTTCCCGCCTGCGCGGGAATGACGCCTGTGGTTGTATCGCGGCTGGTGCCCAGTCCGCGTGAAAAGAGGCGGACTCGCGCCCGCCCCTTCCCGATTCATAGTCTGCTTACGCGGCGCTTTCGACGCCCTTGACGAACCAGTCGATGACGGCGAGCTCGGCCATGGTCATGACCTTGCCTTCCTCGACCTTGAGGTTGCCATCCTGGTCGTAGATCGGGCCGGTGAAAATGTCGAAGCTGCCGTCCTTGTAGCCGGCCTGCACGCCATCGGCGAGCGCCACGACGTCGGCAGGAACCGCCTTGTTATAGGGCGAGATCACCACGGTGCCTTCCTTCATGCCGTCCCAGGTGTCGGCCGACGCCCAGGTGCCGTCGATGATCGCCTGCACGCGCTCGATATAGTACGGCCCCCAAATGTCCTCGATCGCGGTGAGGTGGGCGTTCGGCGCGAACGATGACATGTCGGCGCCCTGGCCGAAGCCATAGAGACCCTTCTGCTCGAGAATCTGCAGCGCTGCCGGGCTGTCGGTGTGGGTGGTGACGATATCGCAGCCGAGGTTGATCAGCGTCTCGGTGGCCGCGGCCTCCTTCGGGGGATCGAACCAGCTGTCGATGAACACCAGTTTCAGCTTGGCATCCGGGTTCTGCTTCTGCGCCGAGAGCAGGAACGAGTTCACGCCCAGCACCACTTCCGGCACCTTGTAAGAGCCGAGATAGCCGAGCGTACCCGACTTGCTCATCTTGCCCGAGATGGTGCCGAGCACGGCACGCCCTTCGTGGAACTTGGAGTTGTAGGTCGCGACGTTATCGGCGCGCTTGAAGCCCGTGCAGTGCTCGAACTTCACGTCCGGGAACTCGGCCGCGACCGCAATGGTCTGGTCCATGTAGCCGTAGGAGGTGGTGAAGATCAGCTTGCAGCCCTGCTGGGCCAGGTCGCGGATCAGCGGAATGGCCGAAGCATCCTCGGCGACGTTCTCGACATAGATCGTCTCGACCTTGTCACCGAGCGCCGCATCGACCGCCTCGCGGCCCTTGTTGTGCGCCCAGGTCCAGCCATAGTCGCCGATCGGCCCGAGGAAGATGAAGCCGATCTTGATCTTTTCCTGGGCGAAGGCGGCGCTGCCGGCGAGCGGCACGGCCGCGGCGGCCGCACCTGCGGCAGCGATGAAGTGGCGGCGATTGAGATTTGCCATGGACGTCTCCTGTTACGTTGTTGGCGTTTCTACGTTGCGGGAAGAAAGGGCTTGCCGAGGCAAGCAGGCGCGTTGAGGCCGACCCGATCCCGCATGGAGATCAGCGTCAGCACCACAACGGTCATCAGGTAGGGCATGGCCGCCCAGAATTGCGACGGGATGTACTGGGCGAACGACAGGAACGAGAGCCCGCCGGCCTTGGCGTTGAGCTCCATCCACATCAGCACGCCGAAAAAGATCGCGCCGACCAGCAGCCGCCCGGCCCGCCAACCGGCGAACACCACCAGCGCCAGCGCGATCCAGCCGCGCCCGGCGGTCATCCGCTCAGCCCACATCGGGGTGATCACCATGGAGAAATATGCCCCGCCGATCCCTGCCATGGCTCCACCGAAGGCCACCGCGGCGTAACGCACGCCGATCACCGAATAGCCGATCGAATGGGCGCTGAGGTCGTTCTCGCCGACGGCCCTGAGGATCAGCCCGGCACGCGTCGACTTGAGGAACCAGCCGACCGCGAACACCATGATCAGCGCGAAATACACCACCGGCGAATAGCCGAAGAGCACCTTGAGGATCGGGTCGCGCGCCAGCTCCGGCGGAAACACCGAGCCGAACTGCGGCACGATCCGGCCGACGAAGCTGAGCCCGATCAGCGAGCTGAGCCCGGTGCCGAAAATGGTGAGCGCCAGCCCCGTCGCCACCTGGTTCGAATTGAGCGTCAGGACGAAAAAGCCGAACAGCGACGCGGCAAGCGCGCCGGCAACGGCGGCGCCGATCACCCCCAGCCACGGGTTGCCGGTGAGCACAGTGGCGGCAAAGCCGGCGATGGCCCCGACCAGCATCATGCCTTCGACGCCGAGGTTGAGCACACCGGACTTTTCGACCACCAGCTCGCCAAGCCCGGCCAACAGGATCGGAGTGGAAATGCCGACGATGGTGATGATGGCCGCGATGAGGAAATCCATGGCCTATTCCCCCGGCGCCGGCTGCACGACGGCCTTGGCCGACCGGATGAAGCGCACGCGATAACGCACGAAAATGTCGCTCGCGAGGATGAAGAACAGCATCATCGCCTGGAAGATGCCGGCCGTGGCGTTGGGAATGTGCACCGTGGTCTGCGCCACCTGCCCGCCCACATAGGTGACGGCAAGCACGATGCCGGCGATCAGGCAGCCGATGGGATGCAGCCGGCCGAGGAACGACACGATGATGGCCGTGAAGCCGTAGCCGGAGGGAAAGCCGAGATTGATCGCCTTCAGCGCCCCCGCGAACTCCAGTGCACCGGCGAGCCCGGCCATGCCGCCGCCGATCAGCATGGCGAGCCAGACCGTCTGGTTGCCGTCGAACCCGCCATGGCGCGCGGCATTGGGCGCCGAACCGACGACGCGGATCTGGTAGCCGAACACCGAGCGCGACATCAGCAGCCAGAACACGAACGGCAGCACAACGGCGATGGCGACACCGAGATGGACCGTGGTGCCGGAAAACAGGATCGGCAACGTCTGGTCCGGTTGCAGCGGCGCGGTGGCAGGGAAATTGCGGCCATTGGGGTCCTTCCACGGGCCGCCGACCAGGTAGCTCAATACCTGCAACGCAACGTAGGTGAGCATCAGGCTCGAGAGGATCTCGTTGACCCCGAAGCGGGTCCTGAGCGCCGCCGGAACCGCAGCCCAGGCGCTGCCGCCGACCATGCCGGCAAGAATCATGATGACGATGACGATCGGCCCGCCGGCCGTTCCCGCCGCGAGACCGACACCGGCGGCGCAGAGCGCGCCGATGATGTACTGCCCTTCGGCGCCGATATTCCAGACATTGGCGCGGTTGCCGATGGAAAGGCCGAGAGCGATGATGATCAGCGGTGCGGCTTTGACCGCCACGTCCTGCCACTTGTAGGAGGCGAGCAGCGGGGTGAGGAAGATATCGATCACCGCCCGCTGGCCGTCGATGCCGAGCAGGTCGAACACCACGACGCCAACCAGCATGGTGAGCAACACCGAGGCGATCGGCGTCACCACCTGCATCAGCTTGCTCGGCTCCTGGCGCTTTTCGAGTTTAATGCGCATCGGCCAACTCCAGCTCCGCAGTCGGGGTCGCCGGCGCCTCGCCGTGGATGCCGCCCATCAACAAGCCGATCTCCTCGATATCGGCGCCGGCGACCTCTATCGGTCGCGACAGCCGCCCCTCGTTGATCACCGCCAGCGTGTCGCACAGCGACAGCAGTTCATCGAGATCCTGGCTGATCACCACCACCGCGGAACCCGCAACCGCGAGATCGACGATCGCCTGGTGGATCGCCGCCCCCGCCCCGGCATCGACGCCCCAGGTCGGCTGGCTGACCACCAGCACCGCGGGCTTCTGCAGGATTTCCCGGCCCATGATGTATTTCTGCAGGTTCCCGCCTGAGAGCGAACCCGCCGTGGCGGCCGGCCCCAGCGCCTTGACGGCAAACGCGGTGATCACCTCACCGGCATAGGTCCTCGCCGCACCGGCCTTGATCAGCCCGGCACTGACCATGCCGAGCCGGTCACGGGCGGTGAGGATGGTATTGTCGGCGAGGCTGAACTCCGGCACCGCGGCATGGCCGTTGCGCTCTTCCGGCACGCTGGCCAGCCCCTTGAGCCGCCGCGACTTTGCCTGCAGCTGGCCGACCGGCGCGCCGTCGATAGTGATGGATTCGGGGTCGCCCGACAGCACTTCGCCCGACAGCGCCAGCAGCAGGGCGTTCTGGCCGTTCCCGGCGACGCCGGCGATGCCGAAGATCTCGCCTCCCCTGACAGTGAAGGTGATGTCCTTGAGCGCGATGCCGAACGGCCCGGCGCCGGGGACCGATAGCCGGTTGACCACCAGCTTCTCCCGGCCCAGCGACCGGCCAGCCGGCTTGGTGATCTCCTTCAACCCGGCGCCGATCATCTTTTCGGCCATCGAGCGCGAGGTCTCGACCTTGGGATCGCAGGTATCGACCAGCTTGCCGCCGCGCAGGATCGTCGCCGTATCGCACAGCGCTTTGATCTCGTGCAGCTTGTGGGAAATGTAGAGGATCGAACACCCCTCCGACGCCAGTTGGCGCAGCACCACGAACAGTTGCTCCACCTCCTGCGGCGTGAGCACCGAGGTCGGCTCGTCCATGATCAGCAGCTTGGGGTTGAGCAGCAGCGCCCGCACGATTTCGATGCGCTGGCGCTCGCCCACCGACAGGGTGGAGACGGTGCGGTGCGGATCGAGCTTCAGCCCATACTGGTCCATCACCTCGCGGATCCTCGCTTCGAGGTCACGGGCGTGAATCTTGGCGTCCATGCCCAGCGCAATGTTCTCGAGCACGGTCATCGCTTCGAACAGCGAGAAATGCTGGAACACCATGCCGATGCCGAGCTTGCGAGCCGCCTTGGGGTTGCTGATGGTGAGCGCTTGGCCGTTCCAGCGGACTTCGCCCGCATCGGGCTGCATGATCCCGTAGATCATCTTGACCAGCGTCGACTTGCCGGCGCCGTTTTCGCCGAGCAGCGCGTGGATTTCGCCGGGCAGGACGGAAAACGAAACGCTGTCATTGGCGAGGACGCCGGGAAAGCGCTTGGTGATACCGGTCAATTGCAGACGCGGCGCGATGCTACTGTCCAACAGCGGCTCCCGACTTCGTTACGGTGGCCGGCCGCGCCTTCAGATCTTCGACTTCCCGCCGGCTAATGTGGACCAGAATCTCGGCTGCCGCCAGCGCCGCGATGACCTCGGGCCGCTTGTCCCCAATCCCCCGCGGAAAGGCCTGGCCGCCGATCGGCAGCACCAGCCGGTCGAGCGGCGCCGCCGGATAACCTTCACCCAGGTACCAGGAGCGGAACCGCGCCTTCTTCGTCTTCGAGCCGACCATGCCGATATAGGGCGCATCGGCGCGCTGCAGCGCCTCGGCAGCGATCAGGAAATCGAGCGCATGGTCATGCGTCAGGATGACGAAAGCGCTGCCCGCGGGGGCCGAGCGCACCACTGCTTCGGGCATCGCCACGGCGTGGGTTTCGACGTTCTCGGGCAGGTTGGTGAGCTCGCCCGGCCTGGTATCGACCACGTGCACCTTGAGCGGCAGCGCCGAAAGCGCACGGGCCAGGGCATGCCCGACATGGCCGGAGCCGAACAGATAGACATGCGGCCGCGCCGCCGCCTCGGCCTCGAGCTTTTCAACCATCCGCCGCGTCTCGGCCGGTGTCACCCGCTTCAGCGCCACATCCACCCGCCCGCCGCAGCACTGGCCGATCTCGGGCCCGAGCGGAATATCGAGGCTGTCCTCATGCTCACCGGCCCGCAGCACCTGCCGCGCCCGGTCGATCACCATATACTCGAGCGCCCCGCCCCCGATGGTCCCAACCTGCGCGTCCTCGGAGATCAGCATGAACGTGCCGGCTTCGCGGGGGGACGAGCCGCGCACGGCGGTGAGCTCGGCGACGATGGTCGCGGGGTGGGCGGCGAGGAAGGATGTTAGGGTGGCGGCAGAGAGAGTCATCGTGTGGCCTCCCCCTCATCCGCCCGTTGGGCACCTTCTCCCACAAGGGGAGAAGGGTCCTCCACCAGCATCTCAGTCGGGCCTTCTCCCTTGATGGGAGAAGGTGCCCGAAGGGCGGATGAGGGTGGGGCAGCACGCTCCGCCAGCAAATTCAAGATCGCTTCCAGCACGCCATCGCGGTTGTCGCTGAGTTCGCTGTTCCAGACCCGCAGTACCTCGAAGCCACGACGGCGCAACTCCTCGTCGCGACGCACGTCCCGTGCGCTTTCGAAATGCTGGCTGCCATCGAGCTCAACGACGAGACGTCCCTCGTAGCAGGCAAAATCCGCGAAGTACGGGCCAATCGGGACCTGCCGCCTGAACTTGAAACCAACCAGCCGGCGATCCCTCAGCAGATGCCAAAGCCTTGCCTCAGCTTGCGTCTCGTTCCGACGCAAAGACCGGGCTCGATTTGTGGTAGCCCCCAAAGCCTCAGTCGGGCCTTCTCCCCTTGTGGTCAGCGGACGAGGCGTAGCCTCGCCGCGAGGTGGCCGAAGGCCGGATGAGGGGGGAGCCACCCGCACCGTCATCACCCCTGCCTCGCCCGCCGCATCCGCTCGACCCCCATCAGCACCCGCTCGGGCGTTGCCGGCATGTCCAACTGCGGGGCGACCTTGTAATCCGCCACCGAGGCCACCGCCATCGACAGCGCCTCGACCACCGAATAGCCGAGCACCAGCGGCGGCTCGCCGACGGCCTTCGACCGCCCGATGGCCGGTTCCTTGTTGATGCTCCATTCGGCCAGCCGCACGTTGAAGATGCGCGGTACGTCCGAGGCGAGCGGGATCTTGTAGGTCGAGGGCGCGTGGGTGCGGAGCTGGCCCTTTTGGTCCCACCACAATTCCTCGGTGGTGAGCCAGCCCATGCCCTGGATGAAGCCGCCTTCCACCTGGCCGATATCGATCGCCGGGTTGAGCGAGCGGCCGACATCCTCGAGCACGTCGGAGCGATCGACCTGATACTCGCCGGTCAGCGTGTCGATGGTCACTTCCGACGCCGCCGCGCCATAGGCAAAATAATAGAACGGGTGGCCGCGCCCGGTGCTGCGATCCCAGTGGATTTTCGGCGTCTTGTAGAACCCGGCGGCAGAGAGTTGGACCCGGTTCATCCAACACGACGTCGCCAACTCATCGAACGGCACGAACTGCTGGCCGGCGCGGATCCCGCCGAACTCCCACTGCACGTCCTTGGGTTCGACCTCGTAGATGAACGCCGCATGCGCCGCCATCCGCGCCTTGATCTGGTTGGCCGCGTCGAGCGCCGCCATGCCGTTGAGATCGGTGCCGGAGGAGGCCGCGGTCGCCGAGGTGTTGGGCACCTTGCCGGTATTGCTGGCAGTGATCTGCACCCGCTCGACCGGCACGCCGAAGGCGTCCGCCACCACCTGCATCACCTTGATGTGCAGCCCCTGCCCCATCTCGGTGCCGCCATGGCTCAGGTGGATCGAGCCGTCGCGATAGACATGCACCAGCGCCCCGGCCTGGTTGTGCCAGGTGGCGGTGAACGAGATCCCGAACTTCACCGGCACCATGGCGATGCCCTTCTTCAAGACCTTGCTGGTCTTGTTGAATTCGAGAATGGCAGCGCGCCGCGCCTGGTAGTCCGAGCTCTCTTCGAGATCCTCGATCACCCGGTGGATGACATTGTCTTCCACCACCTGGTGGTAGGGCGTCACGTTGTTGCTGTCGGTGCCGTAGAAATTGGCCTTGCGGATCTCGAGCGGGTCCTTGCCCAGCGCATAGGCGATGTCCTCGATCCAGCGCTCGGCCGCGATGATCCCCTGCGGGCCGCCAAAGCCGCGGAAGGCGGTGTTCGACACGGTATTGGTGAACAGCGGCAGCGAGTTCACCTTAACTGTCGGGTACCAATAGGCGTTGTCGCAGTGGAACAGCGCCCGGTCGGTCACCGGGCCGGAGAGGTCGGCCGAGTAGCCCGAGCGCGCTGCATAGGTGGCGGTCACCGCCTGGATCTTGCCGTCGCTATTGTAGCCGACATCGTAGTCGACGACGAAATCGTGGCGCTTGCCGGTAATCTGGAAATCGTCGTCGCGGTCGGGGCGGATCTTCACCGCCTTGTTGAACTTCTTCGCCGCGACGGCCGCCACCACGGCGAACAGGTTGCCCTGGGTTTCCTTGCCGCCGAAGCCGCCGCCCATGCGGCGCATGTTCACCGTCACCGCGGCATGCGGCACGCCGAGCACCTGCGCCACCATCACCTGGATTTCGGTCGGGTGCTGGCTCGAGACCTGCAGCGTGATCTCGTCGTCCTCGCCCGGAATGGCGAGCGACGCCTGGCTTTCGAGGTAAAAATGCTCCTGCCCGCCGATCCGCACCCGGCCTCTCGCCCGGTGCTGCGAAGCGGCAAAGCCGGCCTCGACATCGCCGCGCTCGAGCTTCAGCGGCTCGGTAACGAGCTTGCCGCCGGCCGCCACCGCCGCATCGACGTCAGTGACATGCGGCAGCTCGCGATACTCGATCTTGGCGAGCTTGGCCGCTCGCCGCGCTGCTTCACGCGTCTGAGCGATCACTGCGAACAGCGGCTGGCCCCAGGTGACCACCCGGGTGGTGGCAAACACCGGCTCGTCATGCTTGTGCACCGAGCTCACGTCGTTCTCGGCCGGAATGTCCTCGGCCGTCAGCACCCCGACGACACCAGGCGCCGCCCGCACCGCATCAAGGTTCATCGACGCGATATCGGCATGCGCCTTGTTCGACAGGCCCAGATAGGCGTGCAGCGTGCCCTCGGGCTCGACCAGGTCATCGATGTAGTCGGCGCGGCCGGCCACCTGCTTGATGGCGGAGTCATGCTTGACCGAAACGTGCAACGGCGAGGTGGTGATGGGGGATTGCTTGTTCATGGCAAGCTCCGGTGCGTGGGCACCCCCCTCCCAGCCTCCCCCACAAGGGGGGAGGGGAAGAGTCGAGCGTGTGGCTGGATGGTGCCAAATCCTCCGGCGGGCACCTCCCCCCTTGTGGGGGAGGCTGGGAGGGGGGCGCCGCAGACATAGTAGCCGCGCATCATGCCACCTCCCTCGTCAGCCGCTCGCCCTCGCCCGTCGTCTCGAGGAAGAACCGCCGCAGGAGGTTCTGCGCCGCCAGCAGCCGGTACTCGGCCGAGGCGCGCATATCGGTGAGCGGCTGGTAATCCTCGGCGAACACCGGGATCGCCGCCTCGACCGTCGCGACGTTCCAGACCTTGCCCAACAGCGCCGCTTCCACCGCCTTGGCCCGCTTCGGCGTCGCCGCCATGCCGCCATAGGCGATGGTGATCGCGGCCACCTTGTCGCCTTCGAGCTTCAGCCGGAACGCCCCGCACAGCGCCGAGATGTCCTCGTCCTTGCGCTTGGTGATCTTGTAGCAGGCGAACTGTTCGCCTTCAGGCAGCGACGGGATGGTGACGCTCTCGACGAACTCGCCGGGCTGCCGATCCTGCTTGCCATAGGCAATGAAGAAATCCTCGAGCTTCACCTCGCGGCGCGTCTCGCCTTTCCTCAGTGTGATCGAAGCGCCGAGCGCTAGCAGCGGCGGCGGCGTGTCGCCGATCGGCGAGCCGTTGGCGATATTGGCGCCGATGGTGCCCATGTTGCGCACCTGCTGGCCGCCGATGCGCATCCAGAGTTCGCTCAGTTGCGGGAAGCGCCCGGTCACCGCCGCGGTGGCGTCCGAATAGGTCACCCCTGCCCCGAGCTTCAGTGCATCGCCGGTTTCTTCGATGCCGTGCAGCTCGGCGATATCGCCGATGAAGATCATCGGCCCGATATCGCGCATGAACTTGGTGACCCAAAGGCCGACATCGGTAGCGCCGGAGACCAGCGTGGCCCCGGGGTTGGCAGAGTAGACTTCAGCCAGATCGTCGGCCGAGGCCGGCACGATCACCCGGTCCTTGCCTTCGCCCAGCTCCACCCGCCGCCCGTCGCGCATCGCCTCGAGCCGCGCCTTGATGCGCTGCCGCTCGCTGACCAGCGGGTCGGCCACGACCTTGCCATAGGCCGAGATCGACCGGCCGGCCTTGATGATGGGGGTGTAGCCGGTGCAGCGGCAGAGGTTCCCCTGCAGCGCCACCTCGATGTCGTTCACCGAGGGGTCGGGGTTCCGCATCCACATGCCGTAGAGCGACATCACGATGCCCGGGGTGCAGAAGCCGCACTGGCTGCCGTGATGCTCGACCATCGCCTGCTGCACCGGGTGCAGCGGACCATTGGCGGCCGACAGGTGCTCGACCGTCACCACATGCGTCGCATCAAGCGAGCCGACGAAACAGATGCAGGCATTGACGGATTCGTAGACCAGCTCGCCCGAAGTCACTCGTCCCACAAGCACCGTGCAGGCGCCGCAATCTCCCTCGGCGCAGCCTTCCTTCGAGCCGGTCATGCGCCGATCAAGGCGGAGGAAATCGAGCAGTGTACGGGTCGCCGAAATCTCTTCCAGCACAACGTCCTGGTCGTTGAGGATGAACCGCAGCTGGTTGCGAACCTCAGTCACCGAAACTCTCCACTCACACCGGCGTCATTCCCGCGCAGGCGGGAAACTAGTGGGATAGCGCCTCCGACATTGAGTACGAGGCTCGCCCGGCACTGGGTTCCCGCCTTCGCGGGAATGACGCCGGTGGAACGTCGCTGAACCGTGGCTGTGCTCATCATCAGCTTCCCCGGTAGGTCGAGTATCCGTACGGCGAGACGAGCAGCGGCACGTGGTAATGCGCCGCCTCGCTCATCGTGAACCGCACCGGCACCGTGTCGAGGAACGGGTTTTCGAGTTCCACGCCAATCCGCTCGAAATACTGCCCCACATGGAAGATCAGCTCATAGCTGCCCAGGTGGAAGCGGTCGCCTTCCAGCAGCGGTTGGTCCACCCGCCCGTCGGCATTGGTGTGTCCGGACCATATATGGTGCGTATGGTCGCCATGTACCATGAGCAAGTCGAGCCGCATGCCGGCTGCCGGCTTGCCATGTGTGGTATCGAGTACGTGCGTCGTCAGGCGTGCTGAACCCGCCATAGTCTAAGTCCCTTCGCCCTGCCCGCCGGATCGCCCCCACGGCTACCGCTTGCCGTTAAGGCACAACCTCAAGATTGCCCGACTATTGAGCATATTCGCCTCCGTTCCAAGGGGGTGCGCGGCAGTTTTTTACCAACTGGTCCACTTTTGCCGGCCTTGCGTACCGGCGCAGGGCTCGTGATAAATCGGTGACCAACTATGAGGTGCCCACGATGCGTTATCCCCGGAACTTGCAGGGCTACGGCCCGAATCCGCCGGATGCGCAATGGCCCGGTGGCGCGCATATCGCGGTGCAGTTCGTCCTCAACTACGAGGAAGGCGGCGAGAACAATGTGCTGCATGGCGACGCGGCGTCCGAGGCCTTCCTCGTCGACGTGATCGGCGCCGTGCCGTGGCCCGGCAAGCGCCACTGGAATGTCGAGTCGATGTACGAGTACGGGGCCCGCGCCGGCTTCTGGCGCCTGCACCGGCTGTTCACCGGCTTGAACCTGCCGGTCACCGTCTATGGCGTCGCCACCGCACTGCAGCGCTCGCCCGAGCAGGTCAAGGCCATGCTCGATGCCGACTGGGAGATCGCCAGCCACGGGCTCAAGTGGATCGACTACAGGGATTACGACATCGAGCACGAGCGCGAGGACCTCCACGCCGCGATCAGGATGCATGCCGAAGTCACCGGCAGCCGCCCCACCGGCTGGTATTGCGGCCGCACCTCGGTGAACACCGTCGATCTCGCCAGCGAGGAAGGCGGCTTCACCTATGTCTCGGACACCTATGACGACGACCTGCCCTACTACCGCGAGCATTTCGGCAGCCCGCAGCTGATCATCCCCTATTCGCTCGCCACCAACGACATGCGCTTCACCACCGCCTCGGGCTTCGCCAATGGCGAGGAGTATTTCCAGCTGCTCAAGGACACATTCGACGTGCTCTACGAGGAGGGTAAGGCCGGCGCACCCAAGATGATGTCGCTGGGGCTGCACTGCCGGCTCGTCGGCATGCCCGGGCGCTTTGCCGGGTTGAAGCGCTTCGTCGATTACATCATGCAGAAGGAGAAGGTCTGGATCGCCAAGCGGATCGATATCGCCGAGCACTGGCTGAAGACGCACCCCTATGTGAAGCCGGAGATCGTCCCGTCGGAGCTGGCGCTCGACGATTTCACCCAGCTGTTCGGCAATGTGTTCGAGCACTCCGAGTGGGTGGCCGAGCGCGCCCACAAGCGCGAAATGGGCCCGGCTCACGATACCGCGACGGGCCTGCATGCCCTGATGAGCCAGGTGTTCCGCGCCGCCACGGATGCCGAGCGGCTGGCCGTGCTCAATGCCCACCCCGATCTCGCCGGCAAGCTTGCGGCGGCGAAGCGCCTCACCTCGGAATCGGAGTCCGAGCAGGCCTCGGCCGGGCTCGATGCGCTGACCGATGCCGAGCGCACGAGCTTCGGCGAAATGAACGCCGCCTATGTCGAGAAGTTCGGCTTCCCCTTCATCATCGCGGTGCGCGACAACACCAAAGCCCAGATCATGGCAGCGTTCGAAAAGCGCCTCGCCAATGACCGCGACACCGAATTCGCCACGGCCTGCCGGCAGGTGGAGCGGATCGCGGAACTGCGCATTGGGCAGATTCTGGGCGGCTAAGCCCAAGCAGACGGCCCCCTCCCATCCTCCCCCATGAAGGGGGAGGTGCCCCGCCGGTGTATTTGGCACGATCGAAGACAGAGCCTCGACTCTTCACCTCCCCCTTCATGGGGGAGGCCGGGAGGGGGCCGTCTCTATCAGTGTGCCCCCTCTGCACACCCCGCTTGACATCCCGCACAACATCAACCATAACCATATCGTTATATAGCGCACAGGTTATGAAATGCCCGCGACCCAGACCCAGCTCGATCTCACCTTTGCCGCCCTCGCCGATCCGACCCGGCGGGCGATCCTGGCGCGGCTGGCCGAGGGCGAGGCGTCGGTGAATGAGCTGGCGGCGCCGTTCGAGATGAGCCAGCCGGCCATTTCCAAGCACATCAAGGTGCTGGAGAACGCAGGCCTCGTCTCCCGCGGCAAGGATGCGCAGCGTCGCCCGGTGAAGATCGAGGCGCTGCCGCTGGCCGATGCGGTGGGTTGGCTCGAGAACTACCGCAAGTTCTGGGAACAGAGCTACCAGCGCCTCGACAACCTGCTCGACGAGTTGCAGCGCTTCGCCCCCAAGGGCGACAAGAAGAACTGATCGACAAGAAGACCAGAGGAGACGCCCATGCAGCCGCCTTTGACCATCACCCTGCCTTCGGACCGCGAGATCGTCGTCACCCGCACCTTCAGGGCGTCGGCCG
This sequence comes from Devosia sp. GW821-FHT12F11, assembly GCF_058806655.1. Lineage (NCBI taxonomy): Bacteria > Pseudomonadati > Pseudomonadota > Alphaproteobacteria > Hyphomicrobiales > Devosiaceae > Devosia > Devosia sp. GW821-FHT12F11. The sequence goes on along the minus strand of NZ_JBXAPX010000005.1, from coordinate 387,427 downwards.
ACCTGGTGTTCGACTGCTGGACCGTCCCGGCGCTGATCCGCCGCTGGCTCGGGCCGGCCGACTGGGTGTTCGTCACCTGCGAGTTCGATGCGCGCGTCGGCGGCAAGTGGCGCTTCGTCACCAAGGGACCCGGCGGTTTCGAGATGGGTTCGTCCGGCGAGGTGCTGGAGATCAACCGCCCCGACTGGATCAAGACCAACGAGATCTACGACATGGATTGGACCGGCGGGCAGACCATCGTCACCAACCGCATCACCGAAGCCAATGGCATCGCCACCTCGGTGGTGACCATCCTCTACGCCAACAAGGAAGCGCGCGACGGCGCCCGGGCCACCCCGATGGCCGAGGGCATGGAGATGGGCTTCAAGCGCCTGGAAGAATTGCTGGCCGACATGCCGGCCTACTAGACGCCCGGGGCGCCGACCGCCCAAGGCCAGACCGACTTTCACTGCGACCACCCTGCCGCTGAAGCGTTCCGCTTCACGGACCGGGAGAACTCAACCCAAACGAGGAGACTGAAATGCCCAAGATCATGCCCTGCCTGTGGATCGACGACCGCATCGAAGAGATGGTCAACTTCTACATCGCGACCTTCAAGGACGGCGAAATCCACAAGGTCGACCACTATCCGGACGGCCGCATCATCACCATCACCTTCCGCCTCAAGGACCAGGAGTTCATGGCGCTCAACGGCGGCCCCGAGTTCAAGTTCACCGAGGCGATCTCCTTCACCGTCGATTGCGATGGCCAGCAGGAGGTCGACCATTACTGGAACACGCTGACCGCCGATGGCGGCGAGGAGAGCCAGTGCGGCTGGCTGAAGGACAAGTTCGGCCTCAGCTGGCAGATCGTCCCCAAGCAGTTGGGCGAAGCGCTGGCGGGCAGCGATCGCGCCGGCGCCGGCCGCGCCATGCAGGCCATGCTGCAGATGAAGAAGATCATCGTGGCCGACATCCAGAAGGCCTACGCCGGCAGCTAAGCCGGAGACCTCCCACCCTCACATCGCAAGGCCTTCCCCCGTGCGCCACCGGCGCGCGGCCGGGAGCGGCTTGCCGCAAACCTGGAGATCGCAAATGCGCCGCCGAACCTTCCTCCTCACCGTCAGTTCGCTGGTGCTGGCCTCGGCCCTACCGGCCATCAGCCAGCAACCGACCTTCGACCCCGCCGCCCTCGCCACGCTCAAGGGCAAGATCGAAGCCTCGATCGCCAAGGGCGACATGCCCGGCGCCGTCTGGCTGCTCGCCAAGGGCGACGAGGTGATCGTCGATACCGCGGGGAATACCGCCTATGAGGGCGGCGTGCCGATGCGCCGCGACACGATCTTCCGCATCGCCTCGGTCGGCAAGGCCGTCGGCACCGCGGCAGTAATGATGCTGGTCGAGGACAAGAAGCTCAGCCTCGACGAACCGGTCGATCGGCTGCTGCCCGAACTCGCCAACCGCCAGGTGCTGAAGGACCTGAAGGGCCCGATCACCGACACGGTGCCTTCAAGCCGCCCGATCCTGGTGCGCGACCTGATGAATTTCACGCTCGGCTTCGGCGTGCTGTTCGATCCGACTTTGCCGATCCAGCAGGCGATCGACGAGCGCCAGCTGGTCAACGGCCAGCCCGTGCCGGCGACGCCGTGGACGCCGGACGAGTGGATGGCCAAGTTCGCCGAACTGCCGCTGATGCACCAGCCGGGCGAGACCTGGATGTACAATACCGGTTCGCTCCTGCTCGGCGTGCTGATCGCCCGCGCCTCCGGCATGCCGCTCGAAGACTTCCTCGAGAGCCGCATCTTCGCCCCACTCGGCATGGTCGATACCGGCTTCTTCGTGCCGGCAGAAAAGCTCGACCGCTTCCAGCCGGCCTATTCGGTGAACTTCGCCACCAACGAGCAGTTTCTCGAGGACCCCGTCGAGGGCATCTGGAGCAAGCCGCCGAGCTTTCCCTCTGCGGCCGGCGGGCTGGTCTCGACGCTCGACGACTATCTCGCCTTCGCCCGCATGCTGCTCAACCGGGGCGAGTACAAGGGCACCCGCCTCCTGAGCGAAGCTTCGGTGGCCGAGATGACCCGTAACCAGCTGACGTCGGAGCAGAAGGAAGGCGCCGGCTTCGTCCCCGGCTTCTTCGACAAGGTCGGCTGGGGCTATGGCGTTCTGACCTACGATACGCCCGATGACATCACGCCCACGCCCGGCCGCTATGGCTGGGATGGCGGCTACGGCACCAGTTGGGCCAACGACCCGGCCACTGGACTGATCGGGCTGATGTTCACCCAGTCGGTGCAGTACTACATCGCTTCCAACCAGTTCCGCGACTTCTGGCGCGGCGCGTTCACCGCCATCGGCGCCGAAACCAAGGGAGTGTCCGACGTGCCCGAGCTCATCACCCACGACGTTTCAGTGACCCGCAGCTTCAAGGCATCCCCCGAACGCGCCTGGCGCGCCTGGACTGAAGATGCCGAGGTAATGAAGTGGTGGGGCCCGCGCCCCTGGACCAGCCCGGAGGCCCGCATGGACGTGCGCGAGGGCGGCTACTCGGTGGTGCTGATGCGCTCGCCCGAAGGGCACGACCTGTGGATGCGCTGGCAATACTCCAAGGTGATCCCCAACAAGCGGCTCGAATACGTCCAGAACCTCTCCGACAAGGACGGCAACCCGATCGATCCGACCAGCGTCGGCATGCCGGCGGAATTCCCGCGCGATGTTGCGACCGTGGTGACGCTGACGCCCAAGGGCGACGTTACCGAGGTCACCATCACCGAGCACACCACCACGTCCAGGCAGATGATGGATTACTCGCAGCTCGGCCTCGAGCAGGTTATGGATCAGATGGGCCAGACCTTCTGAGGGGGCAAGGTCTTCTGGGGGGAAGGGCATGGAACTCACAGCCGAAGCCATCCTCGCCCGGCTGCAGGCCATGCGGTCGGACGAGGAGCGGCGGAAATACCACCGCTACTTCGCCTTCGAGGACGATGCGGCCGACACCTTCATCGGCGTGCGCATGGGCGAGGTTTTCGCCCTCGCCAAACAATGCGTGCTGACCCCGCCTGCCGAGATCGAAAGGCTTATGGAGTCCGATGTCCACGAGGCCCGCGCCGCCGCGATGAGCATCATGGCCAAGCAATATCAGGCCAAGAAGACCACGCCCGAGCGCAAACAGGAGCTGTTCGATCTCTACCTGCGTCGCCACGATCGCATCAACAACTGGGACCTCGTCGATCTCGCCGCCTATTACGTGATCGGCCCGCATCTCCTCGATCGTCCGCGCGATGTGCTCTACCAGCTGGCGAAGTCGGAAAGCCCCTGGGAGCGGCGCACCGCCACCCTTGCCACCTTCTCGTTCATCCGCCGCGGCCAGCTCGACGACGCCTTCGCCATTGCCGAGCTGCTGCTCGATGACCCAGAGGATCTGGTGCACAAGGCCGTGGGCTGGATGCTGCGCACCACCGACGGCAACCGCCCGGCACTCAACGCTTTCCTCGACAGGCACGCGGCGCGCATGCCGCGCATCATGCTGCGCAACGCGCTCGAGCATTACGCGCCGGACGAACGGGCCCGCTACCTCGCCATGGGCAAAGCCAAGTGACCCGCGAACCGCTGCACATCACACTCGAGGGCGAACGCGCCATCCGCATGGTCCGCCGCTTCAAGGCGCCGCGCGATCTGGTGTTCGCCGCGCTCACCACCCCCGCCCTGCTGCGGCGCTGGTATGCCGAACTGGTCAGCGCCGAGCTCGACCTCCGCGTCGGTGGGGACTGGCGCATCGTCACCCGTCGCCCCGATGGACGCGAGATCGGCCAGCGCGGCACGTTCCGCGACATCGAGGCGCCGAGCCGCCTGGTGCAGACCGAACATTGGGAGGATTGGGACCCGGGTGAGGTACTGGTCACCACCGCACTGACCGAGGATGCCGGGGTGACCACCCTCGACGTACTCTCGGAATTCCCCAGTGGCGACGTACGCGAGCTGCTGGCGAAGGCCGGGATGAACGACGAGTCGGTGGCCCATTACGACCGGCTTGAGGATCTACTGGCTGAGTTGGGCTGAGGGGAAGCACGTTTGGAATAACTGTATCCTCTCCAAACCCACCGGCTGTCATCCCTGCGAAAGCAGGGATGACACCGAGTTTTTGGTGCTTGCAGTGGGCACCCACGCCACGGGTAGCGCAACGACCCAACCGTCAGTCACCACTACCGCCATCCCCGTCGGAATCCCCAAACGAGAACGCGCCACTGCCGCTGCTGTCGCTGCCACCTCGACGGGCGCGCGTCACCATGCTGCCGAACAGCCAGCCGAGGCCGATCAGCGCGATGACCGCGAGGACAGGCCAGAACGTCGCAAGAAATCCGTAGACCGGCTCACGGAACGACTGCTGAAAGTCGCGGAGCCAATCCATCGCTCAGTGGCCCGGGTAGCTGCCGTCGCGCTGCTCGTGGTGGGGCTCGCCATCTTCCCAGTCGATATCGGTATTCAGCTGGGGCTCGGCATGGCCGAGCAGGCGGTCGATCCACTGGCGCAGTGCCCGTCCGGCCTGTTCCATCTGAAGCGGGTCGATCAGGGGGCGCGGGTCATGGTGCGGTTGCGTTGCCATGCCCCGAATCTGCGCCCGATTCCTAAACTTTTTCTGACAGTCGGCAGGCGCCCCGCAAGGCGGCTGCTGTCTACTTGTAGAAGCCCTCGCGCAGGTTGAAGCCGTGCTCGAGATAGACCTTCATCGCGCACAGCATGCCGGTCCAGCCCTCGGTATTGCCGACACAGGCATCGAGCCCCTGCTGCGTCTCAGTCCAGCCCGCCTCGGTAATGGTCACGAGGGTGCGGCCGTCCTCGAGTGGGTCGAAGCTCATGGTTACGGTCGTCTCGCCGCTCGGGTCGGCTCCCGTCCCTTCCGCGGCGCCCCACCGGAGGACGATCCGTTTGTCGTCGACGACTTCGACCACGTGCACGGGAAAGGCTCCGGGGAAATCGGCAAAGTCCCAGGTGACGGTCGCGCCGGTGGTGAGCCGGCCCTTGGCGCCACCGGTGGTGAAGTAGCCGGAGAGCTTTGCCGGGTCGGCCACGGCTTCGAACACTTCGTGCACCGGCCTGGCGATCCGCCCCGACACTTTCAGCTTCACATCCATGACGTTTCTCCCTTGTGCTTCCGGCCATTATGTTATAAAAATATAACATGTCAAGCGACGACGAAAACGACAGAATCTTCAAGGCTCTGGGGAACCGGGTGCGCCGCAATATGCTCGACCGCTTGAAGGATAACCCTGCGACAACCGGGGCGCTCTGCGACGCCTTCCCCGAGCTCGACCGCTGCACGGTGATGCAGCACCTCAAGGTGCTGGAAGAGGCCGACCTGGTGATATCGAGACGCGACGGTCGCGAGCGCTGGAACCACCTCAACGCCATTCCGATCCAGCAGCTGCACGAGCGCTGGATCGGCGGCTACGCCGCCTACGCAGCGCAGGGCTTGCTGAAGCTGAAGCAGGGGTTGGAGGGCTGAACTGCCCTGCCCGGTTTGGCAGGAACTGCACGTCATTTGGCAAACGCCGTCGCCCGCCTGCCGTTAGCCTCCAGCACCAGAATGGAGGACCGACATGCGTAAGCGAGCCATCTTCATCGGTATCAGCGCCGTCCTGCTGGCGGCGCTGATCGTCACCCCGATCGTGCTGGCCCCGGGCGCGCCCGCCGCGGCCCCACCGCCAGCCGAACCGATAGCGGCGGATGAGCAGGCCGCAACCATTGCCGCCATGCGCCCCGCCCGCGCCACCGACCGGCCGGTGATCGCCATCATCGCCTGGAACCAGGCGACCGAGCTCTCCGACTTCTTTTCGGCCTATGGCGTGCTGAAGCGAGCCGATGTTGCCGAGGTCACCGTCGTAGCCGAGCGGGCCGAACCGGTGCAGCTCTACCCCGGGCCGAAGATCACCCCGGAAGCGACCATCGCCGATTTCGATGCCCAACACCCCGAGGGCGCCGACTACGTCGTCGTTCCCGCCATGGACCCCGGCACCGACCAGGTGATCGCCGATTGGCTGGTCGCCCAGCATAGCAAGGGCGCCAAAATCATCTCGATCTGCAACGGCTCGCGCATGATCGGCTTTGCCGGCCTGCTCGATGGCCGCCGCGCCACCGGGCACTGGAGCGCCGTCGCCGAGCTGCGCCAGAAGCACCCGACCATGACCTTCGTCCCCGATCGCCGCTATGTCGTCGACGACGGCGTTGCCACCTCCACCGGCATCACCGCCAACATCCCGATCATGCTGGCTTTGGTCGAGGCCATTGGCGGGCGGGCCGTCGCCGAGCGCACCGCTGCCGAACTTGGCGTCGCCAGCTGGGACGCTCGGCACCGCTCGGCTGGGTTCGAACTCACTCTCGAGCACAAGAAGACCTTCATTCGCAACGCCCTGACCTTCTGGCGGCGCGAAACCGTCGGTATTCCGCTCGAGCAGGGCGTCGACGAGGTAGCGCTGGGGTTACTTGTCGACGCCTATGCCCGCACCAACCTCGCGAGCGTCGTGACGCTCGGGGCCGGCGGCGCGCCGGTCAGGAGCCGCCATGGCCTGATGATCCTCCCCGACCAGCCCAGCGAAAGCGCCCGCGTCGATCATATGCTGCCGCCGCCCCCCACCGAGGCGCCGGCCCAGACGCTGGAGAACGAGCTGCCGGTGGTCGCGGCCCGCTACGACCTGCCGACAGCGAAGATCGTCGCGCTGGTGATGGAGTATCCGTGGGCGGGTGGGCGTTAGGGGGGCCTGCGCAACTCTCCCCACTCACCGGGTGTCATCCCAGCGAAAGCTGGGATCCATCTGTCCGCTGGTGCAGGTGGCGAGTTGGGTCCCAGCTTTCGCTGGGATGACACCGGTGGGGGAGGTGAGCCCGTGGTCGGCAGCGGACCGTCTGCCCTCTTACCCGCGTTTCCAACCATCCCTGTCCCGCACTAGGATGAACCCATGCCGGCACCCGCACCTTTGCCCCCGAACCACAGCGCCACCCGCCGTATCGCAATCGTCGGTTATGAGGGCTTCCAGCTGCTCGACGTGACCGGCCCCGCAGAAGTGTTCACCAAGGCCAATGACTTCATGCCTGATCTCGCCGCGAGCCCGCTGCGCTACGAGATCGTGGTGGCGAGCCCGGCCGGCGGCACCATCACCTCGAGCTCCGGCCTCTCGCTCGCCGGCACCGTGCCGCTCGAGGCGCTCGGGCCCGATATCGATACCCTGTTGATCTCAGGCGGCCCCGAGGGCCCGGTGCGCCGCGCTGCCGAAGACACCGCCCTGCTCCCCTGGCTCGCCGCCCATGCGCCCGGCATCCGGCGGGTCGCCAGCATCTGCACCGGCGCCTTCCTGCTGGGCGCCTGCGGCCTGCTCGACGGGCGGCGCGCCACCACGCACTGGTCCTCCACCCGCCTGCTTGAAACCCTGCTGCCGCGCACCGAAGTGGTGCCCGATGCGATCTTTGTCGGCGATGGCCACATCTTCACCTCGGCCGGCGTCACCGCCGGCATCGACCTGGCGCTTGCCTTCGTCGAATACGATTGCGGGCCACAGGTGGCGCTGAGGACCGCCCGCGAGCTGGTGCTCTACCTGCGCCGCGTCGGTGGCCAGTCGCAGTTTTCCAGCAGCCTTGCGGCACAGGCGAACACCGGCGACGGGTTGCAGTCGCTGGTCACCTGGATCGCCGGCAACCCCGAGGCCGACCTCAGCGTCGCCGTGCTGGCCGATCGCGCCATCATGAGCGAGCGCACCTTCGCCCGCAGCTTCCGCGCCGAGACCGGCATGACCCCGGCCCGCTATGTCGAGCTGGTTCGTCTCGATCGCGCCAAGCAGCTTCTGGAATCGACGCGCTGGCCGCTGGCCCGCATCGCCGAGCGGGCCGGGCTCGGCAGCGCTTCAACGCTGTCGCGGGCCTTCCGCAAGCATCTGGGCACCACGCCCGAAAGCTATCGCGAGCGCTTCCGCATCGAGGGCAGCCGGCGCTGACACCCACTGTGCCTGCATCGGCTTTCGCGCTAAGAGCACTGACCTCTCACGTTCACTGAAGTCCGATGGCCCCCACCACCTATGCCGGCCCAATTGCCGGCCTGCCCGACCAGACCGCCCTCCATACCGGCCGCGCCGTGTTCACCGAGGCCTATGCGGTGATTCCGCGTGGCGTCATGCGGGACATCGTGACCAGCTACCTGCCGCACTGGAAGGACACCCGGGCCTGGGTCATCGCCCGTCCGATGACCGGTTTCTCGGAGACCTTCTCGCAGTACATCGTCGAGGTGTTTCCCGGCGGCGGCAGCGACAAGCCGGAGCCCGATGCCGGCGCCGAGGGCGTGCTGTTCGTCGTCGACGGACAGGCGACGCTCACCCTTGATGGCAAGACCCACCTGCTGAAGGCCGGCGGCTACGCCTTCCTGCCGCCCGGCACGCGCTGGGCGCTGCACAACAAATCCACTGCACCCGTGCGCTTCCACTGGGTACGCAAGCGCTACGAGGCGGTCGAGGGCATCGACATACCGGCTGCGTTCGTTGCCAACGAGCAGGACGAGCCCATCATCTGGATGCCCGGCACCGATAGCCGCTGGGGCACCACCCGCTTCGTCGACCCCACAGATGTTCGTCACGACATGCACGTCAACATCGTGACGCTCGAGCCCGGCGCAGTCATTCCGTTCGAGGAAACCCATGTCATGGAGCACGGCCTCTACGTGCTCGAGGGCAAGGCGGTGTACCGGCTCAACCGCGACTGGGTGGAAGTCGAGGCCGGCGATTTCATGTGGCTGCGCGCCTTCTGCCCGCAGGCCTGCTACGCCGGCCCCAACCGCTTCCGCTACCTGCTCTACAAGGACGTCAACCGGCACGCCAAGCTCGACCTATAGGTCGCGCGGCCCCGTTACGTTGATCGCGGCAAGCACTTCGTCGAGTTCGTCGAGCGTTGCATCGACTCGATAATCGGGCGCCAGCCGGCTTGTCGCTGATAGAAGGTAATCTCGGCCTGCACCGACCTCACCCTTCAGCTCTCCAAGTCGCTTCAGCGCTAGGTCGTGCTCGTCCGAGCCAACCGGATGCACGGCCAACTGCGCCACGAGGTAGGTGGCACGCAGGTGCCAGCCTTCGATGTAACGCTGAAATGGCTGGGTGATCTCGGAGATCGCATTTCGAAACAGCGCATCGGTGAGGCCGGCTGGGGCAAGTTGAATCTGATTGTGCATTTTCATACCTAAGTCACGAGCCCGACAACGCTTTCGTCGCAGCTTGGTTCACGACAGCACGCAGAAATTTGCTTGCGGCCATCGGTAGCGGCGGCCATCGTCATCGGCATCCTCGCGACAGGGAGAACGCGATTCAGATGACACGATTGAGAATGCTGGCCGTACTGGCCATGCTGGCCTCACCGGCGCTGGCCGAAGATCTGACGCCGCAGAGCTACCAGAACCTGCTCACTCCGCTGGTGCAGGGCGGCAGCGATGTGCTCGGCGCGCCGCTCGCCTACCCCGCGGGGACGCCGAACGTCACTTCGGCGATCGTCACCGTGCCGCCGGGCGGCGAGACCGGCTGGCACGAGCACGAAGTGCCGCTCTTCGCCTATATCCTAGAAGGCGAGCTGACCGTGGATTATGGCAGCAAAGGCAAGAAGACTTACCGCACCGGCGAAGCCGTGCTCGAAGCGGTTGGCTGGCCGCATAACGGCGTCAATACCGGCACCGTGCCGATGAAGCTGGTGGCGGTCTATATGGGCGGCGGCACTGCCGCCAACACCATCAAGGTCGACGCCGCGGCCAGCAAATAATCCGGCAACAGTCGTCGCCTACCGTTTGCCCCGCGAAGCAATTCGCCTCAGGGAGAACGCCATGGCCGACCGGTTGCCACCAGTGCCTCCAGCCCGACGCCCCGGCGTCGGCAGTGGCCCCGCAATGGCAGCACTCGTGACCCTGTCGGCCTGCAGTGCACAGGGCGCAGGTCCACGAGTCGACCTCGCACAGCTGACGACCCCGGTGGCGGCGGTCGTCAGCCCCCTGCTGCAGGCTCCAGCAGCGCCCTGATGCGCGGCGGCACCACATCCGGCCCGTAGGTCTGCTGCAGGCGCTGCGCCAACGCGCGCAACACGTTGCCCTGATGGCGCAGATCCTCGTACTGCCGGACCGAGGTCATGAAGATATACTCGAGCGTCCGGGTCGCCCCCTCCGGCCCGAGGCTGCTGATGAAGGCCTGGCCCGGGGGGGACAGCGGCTCATCGGCCGGAACGCAGAACGGCGCCACCGTGATCAGAGTTTGCGGCGAAGCCTCGTGCAACTGCTGCAGCGTGGCGCGGAGGCCTTTGCGATCCTCTGCCGCAAGCTTGCCGCCGCAGAGCACCACGAGGGTATAGATCCAGAACTCGGTGCCGTATTCGGCCATTTCGGCAGCACGTTCGAGCAGGTCGATCCCCTCCGCGAGCCGGCCGCGCATCAGCCGCGCCTGCCCCAGAATGGCGAACGAAGCGGCGAACGCTGTGCTGGCCTCGAACGCCTCCTCGGCCAGCCGCTCCGCCATGGCCGTATGTCCGCGGGCGACGAACAGCAGCAGCTTTGCCACCGATAGCTTCAGCATCGGGTTATCGGCGACTGCGGGCAATGCGCTCAGCGCCGCGGCCTCGATCTCGTCTTCGATCGCGTTCCGCTCGGCGCCCGGCGAACTCTGGCCGTCCGATCCCATGATCGCCTGCACGTAAAGGCTGAGCCCCCACATCAACCGCACCACCGGATCGTCCGGGTTGGCGGCGAGGCTCGCCCGCACCTGCTCGATGCCCTCGAGCCAGCTGCGCGTGTCCGCGGTCAACAGCCGCCCGGCTTCGTGCATCGCCACATAGAGCGGCGGCGTTGCTGCGGCCGGTGCGTCCATCATCCCGAGCGCCTGCCGATGCCAGATCAGCGAGCGGAACTGCTGCACCACGCCGGCCACCAGCGCCGTGACCTCATCGGGCGCTGCAACGGCCAGCCGCGACATGCCGATGACGCCGCCGCCCGGCATCTGCCGCAGCACCAGGGCGCATTGCAGCGCCTCGTCCGTCGGAAACACGCTGACTTCGAGGCTGAAGCGCGTCCGGGTCGGGCTTTTCGGAGAGAACTGTTCATCGAGGCGTACTGCCTCGTCCGGCGATGTTGCGGCATCGAGCTGTTGCACCAGCTCGCTCAGCATCCTCGCGGCCACCGGGGCGAATGCTCCGGCGCGCCCCATGCCATGCACCGGCCCGACCACCACCAGCGCATCGGCCGGCTCGGCAGGCTCGGCCACCCAGACATAGCCTTCGCCGTAGCGCGTGGCGATGAAGCGCGGCGACCGGGCCGGATCGCCCAGCTTGGCGCGCAGCCGGTTGATCAGGAAATCCACATTGCGGTCGGACGCGTCCGAGCCGACACCCGAGATGGCATCGAGCAGCGCATTCCGCGTCAGGAGTCGCTGCGGGTGCGCCATGAACGTCGAGAGCACCGTGCGTTCCGCGCGGGTGAAGGTGACCTCCCTGCCCCCCAGGTCTCGGGCCGAAAGCAAGTCCTCGTGGAAGACAAAACTGTTGAACTGATACTCTGCCATTATCGCCTTCAGTATTTCTCCGAACGGCAACATGGCGCACTCATCCGGGAAACGCCAGCCACCCCTGCGGCTTCTCCGGCATGTCACATCGTCGGGAGTGCATTAGGGAAAAGCCTGTCCCCGCGAAGGCGGCAATTACAGACTCTCCGCCTCGAAAGCATGACAAAATCAATAGCCTGCAGCGTTTCGGCGTTCATTGAAACGCCGAGACGCTTTAGACTCGGATCAATGAACGGGAGTCGAAATGACAGCCAGCCGGACCATCCACATCGAGCCGCTGACGCGTGAGGCCTATGCCCCCTTCGGGCAGGTGATCGAAACCGAGGGCGCGCACCATTATCCCATTAATGGCGGCATGACGGAGCGCTACCACGACCTCGCGAGGGTCGAACTGGGCGGCGTGCATGCCCGCCCGCTGGTCTCCATCGCGCGCGGCCAGCCCTACGAGCTGCCGCTGACGCTGAAGATGGTGGAGCGTCACCCGCTCGGCAGCCAGGCGTTCTATCCGCTGTCGCAGCGCCCGTTCCTCTCCATCGTCGCGCCCGATGAAGGTGGCGTTCCCGGGCTGCCGCGCGCCTTCCTTGCCGCCCCCGGTCAAGGCATCAATATGGCGATGAACACCTGGCATGCGGTGCTCACGCCACTGCGTGAAACCTCCGATTTCCTGATCATCGACCGGGGCGGCGACGGCAACAATCTGGAGGAATACTTCTTTGACGAGCCGTATTTGGTAGTGGCAACCGGCTCAATTCTTTACTGACTTGACGCCAGGGCGTCGCAACCGCGTTGCAATTGCTGCATAATCTGGCGGCGCGGGCAGAAGGTGGAGGCATGACATGCGTATCGTAATAGCGATGGTGGCACTGTTGCTGGCATTGGCGAGCCCGGCGCTCGCCGCCAAAGTGACGCTGAAGGGCGACGTGACCTATCGCGAACGCATCGCGCTTCCCCCTGATGGCACGCTGTCGGTCTCGCTGATCGACCTTGCCGCGCCCGACCAGCCACGCGTTTCCGCCAAGGCGCCGATCTCCAGCCCCGGCCAGGTGCCGCTGACCTTCACCCTCAACTTCGATGACGCCGTCATCGTCGCCGGCCACAGTTATGCGCTGATCGCCGAGATCGCCGGCCCGGATGCCGTGTGGTTCCGCAATGCCGAGCCCTACGCGCTCGACCCACTGGCTCCGGCCGCCCCGATCCTGATCATCGTCAACATCGTGCCGCAGGAAGCACCGGTCCCGACGCCCGAGCCGGTGGTCGCGCCGGCGCCCTCGCCGATCCTCGATATCACCTGGCAGGCTGAGACCATCGGCGGCGCTCCAGTCGCTCGCGGCATCGTTTCCTCGCTCTCCATCGCGTCGGACATGCGCGCCGGCGGCCGCGGCGGCTGCAACTCGTGGTTCGCCCAGGCCGAGGTCAACGCCGAGCGGCTGATCTTCAGCGCCGTCGCCGCAACCCGCATGGCCTGCGTCTCGGACGAAGCCACCAAGCAGGAAGACAGCTTCTTCGCTGCCCTCGCCGCCACCCGCTTCTGGCGCCTCGACAAGGACCACCTGATCCTCCTCGACGCCGGCGGCGTCGAACTCGCCAACCTCGGCAAGTCGCGGTTCTAGGCGGGCGCAGCAGTCGCCGTCCCCTCTCTCCTGAGGGGAGAAGGGTAGTGTAGCTAGGACCGTCGGGTCCGTAGCGAAACTAGGGTGAGGGGTTCAGCTTCACAGCGAACGCTCGCTGCACCGCTTCCCCCCTCAACCGGCGCTTCGCGCCACCTCCCGGCGAGGGCTATGCCCTCGTCCGGTTCCCCTGAGGGGAGAAGGGACAGAGCGACCTGCGATGAGCACGGCCAACAATCCGCAAACCCGGTTGACGTTGCCCGCGCCGCCCGACAGGCTCTGCGCACCCCAACCGGAGCCCCCTATGCATACGCCCGACCTGATTGCCCGCCTGCTCGATGTCATCGAGCTCGACCTGCTGCCCTTGACCAAGCGCGGTGTCGGTGGCGGCAACAAGCTGTTCGGGGCGGCGATCCTCAGGAAGTCCGACCTGTCGCTGGTCGTAGGCGAGACCAATAACGAGACCGAGAACCCGCTCTGGCACGGCGAAATGCACGCCATCAAGCGGTTCTACGAACTCCCGGCTGGCGAGCGCCCGGCGCCCAAGGATTGCCTGTTCCTCGCCACGCACGAGCCCTGCTCGCTCTGCCTCTCCGGCATCACCTGGTCGGGCTTCGACAATTTCTACTACCTGTTCAGCTACGAGGACACGCGCGACAGTTTTGGCATCCCGCACGACATCCGCATCCTCCGGGAAGTCTATGCCGTGCCCGACCCGGATCGCGATTTCGTCCCCGAGGATCGGCCGCTCTACAACCGCAGGAACGCGTTCTTTCAGAGCCACGATATCCAGCAGATGATCGCCGGCATCGACCGCTCGTCGCGCGAGCTGCTGGTGGCGCGGGTCGACGAGCTCAACGCCGCCTACAACGACCTGTCGGCCGCCTACCAGAAAGACAAGGGCAAGAAGGGCATCCCGCTGAGCTGAGACAGCTCTGGGCCAAAGCTCATCTGCTTATGCACAAAGCCCGCCTCCCCACCGGATGTCATCCCGGCGAAAGCCGGGACCCAACTCTCAACGGGCGCGGGCTGCGAGATGGGTCCCTGCTTTCGCAGGGATGACACCGAGCGGGGTGACAGATCGTGCAGCCCAGCAGCCAGTGATCCGGCTCAGAGCCTTGGCGCCAGCTGCTCGATGTAGAACGAGACGACGTCGCCGGTCCGCTCCAGCGGGTTGAAGCCCTCGCTGGCGCCCGACAGCATGGTCGAGAGCGTGCTTTCGGAACCGGCGCCCGGCTCGGCACTCACCACGTCGGAAATCACCCCGCACTGGATGGTCCGCATCCGCCTTCCTTCGGCATTGGTACGCGAGGCGGCGAACAGGTGGCTCGAATCGAGGTTGACGATGTCGCAACCCTCACCCCGAAAACCCTCGAGCATGGCATCGTTCTCGCGATAGATCGCGTCGCCGGTCGCCGCCCGCACTGCGGTGATGGCACCCGGCCACTTTTCGAGGATCAGCGTCTTGAGCCCGGCATCGGCGGCAACCACCGGATCGCCCGTGTAGTGCCGCGTCGTGCCGTCGGCGGCGAAGGCGTCCTCGACCAGGTAGAAATCGCCCATCCTGAGGCCCTTGGTGCCGAGCCCGCCGGCAAGACCATAGGCGAGGATCGCCTCGATCCCGTAATAGGCCAGCTCTTCGACCGTCGAAGCCGAGACCGGGCCACCATAGACATGCGCCAGCGACAGATAGCGCTGACCCGCGTGCTGAAGGATGCGCACGCTGTCCGGGCTGACATGGATGAAATGCTGGTCGCTGACCCGCTGCGGGCTATAGCGCTCGAGCCGCGAGGGCGGCGGGCAATAGCCGATGAGCGCCACCCGGATGCCGCCGAACACGTCGCCGCCGAAGCGCTGGCCGACCAGGCTCTGCGGCGTCAGGTGCGGCGCCTTCGTTTCGACCATGACGCTCTCCTCCCGATCCCAGGCGGCCGGAAGGTGTCATCTCGGGCTTGAATGGTAAAGGGCTCTAGACCAGCACCACGCTGGCGGCAGCGAAGGCCAGCACGGCGAGCGCCGTGGCGAAGAGGACGAGCAGCAGAATCTGGGTGCCGCTGTTCATGCCGGCCGGCCGGTGGCCGTGCTGGTGGTCGCGGTTCACGTTTCGCCTCAGCCGAGATCGGCGAGCTGGGTGGCCGGCGCGGTTTCCACCGGCAGGGCAGAGGCCGCGATCGTGAGGGTGGCCATCGACATCACGAACAGAGCAACGAGAGTGAGCTTGAGCATTTTGGCCCCCCAAGGGCGATGCCGGCACGGGCCAGCGGTTCATCTTGAGGGCAATAATGCGGCACGGCGTTTGAACGTTCCCGGAATCCGGCGTTTATCTGCCGTTCAGGAACGTCCGGTTCCGCCATATTTCCAGGGTTTCCTCTGTCCAAGACGTAATGCAGCTCTCCAACTTGTAACTGAGGGATTGCCCGACGCTTTCCTACATCGGGCTGGTACCGCGGGCATTTCGCCGCTTCGGCGAAATGCGCCAGTTCCTAGTAGTCGCGCTTTCGAACCGGAAGGGTCCGCAACCTTTCCTGAAAACGCTCCAACCGGAGACGAACCGATGCCAAGTCCGCTAACTCGCCGCGACGCCCTGCGCCTCGTCGCCGTCACCGCCGCCGGCGGCGCGCTGATGACTCAAAAGGCCTTTGCCCAGGAAGCCAGCGCCGAAACCACCACCGGCCTGATGCCCGGCGCCGATGTCTGCGTGCTCACCCCCGAGGTGACCGAAGGCCCCTATTACTTCGATCCGTCGCTGGAGCGCGCCGATATCACCGAGGGCACGCAGACCGGGGTCGCGACCACCGTGCGGCTGCAGATCGTCGATGGCAGCTGCAAGCCGATCGAAGGCGCTCGCGTCGATATCTGGCACTGCAATGCCGAAGGGCTCTATTCGGGCTATGCCAACCAGACCGGCGGGCTCGACACCACGGGCCAGACGTTCCTGCGCGGCACCCAATTCGCCGGCGCCACCGGCATCGTCGAGTTCCAGACCATCTATCCGGGCTGGTATGCCGGCCGCACCACCCACATCCACTTCAAGGTGTTCCTCGACGAGAAAACCGTGCTGACCGGGCAACTGTTCTTTCCCGACGCGCTGAGCCAGTTCATCTACCAGAACGTGCAGCCCTATACGTCGCACGGCCACGACCGTGACGTGCTCAACGCCAACGACAATATCGCGAGCCAGGCCACCCGCGCCTCGTTCGCCTATGTGAAGGAACTCGAGGAGCGCTACCTCGTCGCCATGATCGTCGGCGTCGACCCCGCGGCCGAGTCCGCCACCGGCTTCAGCGGCGCTGCCGGTGGTGGCGAGCCCCCGAGTGGCCCACCGCCGGACGGCGCCATGAGCGCCCCCTCGACCGAGACCAGCGTCAGCCTGGTGCCGGGGATCAAGGACATCCGATAAGCAAAGGGCGGCCCAAAGGACCGCCCTGTCTTTGTTCTTCACACCGGCCTCTCGCCCATCTCCCCCCATGCGGGGGAGATGCGAGGTGGCGCGATCTAGCCTTATCCCGCCGCGCGCTCGGACTCCGTGCGGCGCTGCCGGCCGGCGTCCTTCTGCTTCTTGTTCCAGCGCTGCTTGGGCGCGGGCGTACCCTGCCCGGTCGGCTTTTCCCACCAGCCGGGAGTGGTCGGCGCTGCGCCGCCGTTCTGCGAGATGTTGCTGCCTTTGGCCGCACCGCCGCGCACCTGCTGCGCGTTGCCGCGCTGCTGCTGGCCGTTATTGGCAGGAGCCGCCTGGCCCTCGCCATGGCCGCGCTTGCGGCCGTCAACGATTGCCGCCTTCTTGGCGCCTGAGAAATGCCGGCCGGCATTGGCGTGCTTGCGCTGGCCATCCGGACGCGGGGCCTGTGGCCGCGGCGGCTGGCGCTGGGCGCGAACCTGCGCCGCGTCGATCACTTCGCCGCCATTACCCTTGAGCTCGCCGGTCACCGGCAGGGTCTTGCGGATCAGCCGCTCGACATCGCGCAGCTTGCCGCGCTCGGTCCCGTCGCACAGCGTGATCGCAAAGCCCGAGGCGCCGTTGCGCGCCGTGCGGCCGATGCGGTGCACGTAGTTCTCCGGATCGTCCGGCAGCTCGAAGTTGATCACATGCGTGATGTTCTGCACGTCGATGCCGCGCGCCGCGATATCGGTGGCGACGAGGATGCGGACCGAGCCGTTGGCAAAGCCCTTGAGCGCTGCCTGGCGGGCATTGTTCGATTTGTTGCCGTGGATCGCCGCGGCCTCATGGCCGTCGATCGCGAGGTTCTTGGCCACGCGGTCGGCGCCATGCTTGGTGCGCGAGAAGATGATGACGCGGCTGAGGCTCTCGTCCTCGAGCAGCTTGTTGAGCACGCCGCGCTTTTCCTTGGAGCCGGCGAGGATCACCCGCTGGTCGATGGTGCCGACGGTCTGCGCCGCCGGGTTGGCTTCGACGCGCACCGGATCGTTCAGGAGGCCTTTGGCGAGCTCGGCAATCTCGGGCGCCATGGTGGCCGAGAACATCGCGGTCTGGCGACGCGGGCCGATGGCCCGGGCGATCTCCTTGACCGCGTTGATGAAGCCCATGTCGAGCATGCGGTCGGCCTCGTCGAGCACCAGCCATCGCGTCTCGGTGAGCTTGAGCTTGCGGTCGTCGACCAGGTCCTTGAGGCGGCCCGGGGTGGCGATCACCACGTCGACGCCGCGGGCGATCTTCTGGATCTGCCCGCCGCGCGAGGCGCCGCCGAGCACCAGCACGGTCGAGAGCTTCGCGCCCGCCAGCTTGTGCAACACTTCGTCGATCTGCACCGCCAGTTCGCGGGTCGGCGCGAGGATCAGTGCTCTAGTTGTCATCGGGTTGGCACGACCGCCGAGCTCGGCGAGGCCGGCCAGGATCGGCAGGCCGAACGCCGCGGTCTTGCCCGAACCGGTCTGGGCGATGCCCATGATGTCACGGCGCTCGAGCTGCGGCGGAATGGCTTTCGCCTGGATCGGGGTCGGAGTGGTAAACCCGGCTGCCGTGAGCGCGCTGACGAGCTGCGCTGAAAGGCCGAGTTCGGAAAATGAAGTGGTCAATGGTCAAACTTTCATTGGCGCGCTCCGGGCCAATCGGTGCGCGTGGGTCGCCGAAAACCCATCTCGGGCTCGGCGTGGTCAATAGATGCAATGGCGACGGGATTGCCGCACGGTTGCGCTGTCTCCCGGTGTTCCCGCTACTCTTGCGGGGGGACATTCCGGGGCACTTCGCCGCTCACCGTTTTTGGCCAGTAAGAAGAGAAGTCCATCGCCGTCATCGCGCGTGTTTCCCGAAAAACAGGACAGGTGCGCGGGGCGAATGCTGGCCATATGGGCGATATGTGCCGGATTAGCAAGGGATTTCGTGGAACTGCGCCGCAGGGGAGCTATGCGGAGAGGCTGACTGAGAGAGACGGGCCCCTCCCATCCTCCCCCATGAAGGGGAGGTGAAGGGTCGAGGCTGTGGCTCGATGGTGCCAACAACTGGATGCTGCACCTCCCCCATCATGGGGGAGGATGGGAGGGGCCCGTCTCTCTCAGTCGGCCCACTCAAATCCCCCCATACCAATCGTAGCCGTGATCTTCCCAGTACCCGCCCTGCCCCAGGCCGAACTTGGCGAAGCTGTCGACCAGCTCGATGGTGTGGACATATTTGGGCTGCTTGTAGCCGAGCGCCCGCTCGATCCGGATGCGGACCGGCGCTCCGTTGGCGACCGGCAGCGCGCCGCCGTTGAGGCCGAACGCCGCGATGGTCTGCGGGTGGAAGGCGTCGATCAGGTCGGAGCTGGTGTAGTAGGCCTCGGGCGCCGAGAGCCCGCCGCCCATCTGGTCGTAGCAATGGTAGACGACGAACTTCGCCGTCGGTTTCACCTTGGCCTCGTCGAGCAGCCGGCTCAACGGCACGCCGGTCCATTTGGCGATGCAGCTCCAGCCCTCGACGCAGTCGTGCCGGGTGATCTGGGTGCGCGCCGGCATGTTCTGCAACTCGGCGAGCGAATATTCCTTCGGCGTTTCCACCAGCCCGATGATCCTGAGCTTGTAGGCAGCAAAGCCACTGGCCTCGAGATCGCGGTAGAGCTCGATATTGCGCGGATCGGTCGAGCCGTTCGGGCGCTGCCCCTGGCGGATCTCGCTCTCGGAGAATTCTTTGCTGAGCGCCTGCTCGCCGACCAGCGCCCGCTGCGCGCTATAGGTCAGCTGGTTGGCCCGCTCGAGGAAATTCCGCACCGGGTCGTTGCGCGCCCCGAGAAAATCGAACTGATCGCAGCCGGCCAGCACAAGCGAACCGGCGGAAGCCACGCCAAGCCCGAGCAGCCTGCGGCGGGTTAAGATCAGCCGGCTCATTTCGACTTCTCCCTCTTGGGCGCATCCGGCTCAGTGCCGGGGCTGGTGCGGTAGTACCCCGTGATCATCGAGCGCAGCTCGTTGATCGGCCCCGCCAGCACCACCATGGCGATATGGACCACGAAGAACAGCACCAGCAACACCATGGTGATGAAGTGGATGGTGCGCGCCGTCTGCCGCCCGCCGAACACTTCGACCAGCCACGGCCAGCCGGCGTTCATCGTCGGCGACATCGACAGCCCGGTGAGAATGATCAGCGGGAACAGGATGAAGAACACTCCGAAATAGGCGAGTTTCTGCAGCGGCGAATAGGTTCGGCGGTGATGGAAGCGGAACCGGATATGTTCCCAGATATCCCTTGGCAGCTCGCTCAAGTCGCGCGGCTTGAGGATCACGTCGCGCCACAGGTGGCCGTTGAAGAGGCTCGAGATCAGCCAGATGGCCAGCGCGCCGACCAGTATCCAGGCAAAGAAGAAATGCACCACCCGGCCCGTCGCGAGGTCGCGGAACGAGGGGATGGTGGCCCAGCCGGGGAAGCCGACGAAGTTCGGGTTGCCGCGCAGTTCGCTCATCCCCAGGATACCAGTGGTATCGAACTTCTGCCCGAACACCGTGGTGAAGCCGCGCGGCCCCGCATCGGTGTTCTCGGCGCCGATCCTCAGGATCTCATTGTTGAACTCGAAGCCCGACTGGGCGCCGACATAGAGCGCCGGATGGGCGTTCCAGATCTGCAGGCCGCTGAGCAGGAGGAAGAACATGGCGATCGCCCACACCCAGTGGGTGACGCGGGTCAGGATCGCCTGTCGATAGATCAGCGGCCCCTGCGGCTTCGCCTCTCGTTCGACCTCAACTCTGTCGATTGCCTGATCGGTCATTGTTCCCCCGATGGTTCCGGCGTCGCTCCCCGCCTGCCCCGTAGGAACGGCAGATCGGGGAGCGATTGCAGCCTATCACGGATAGTTTATTGCGCCGGAGCCATGGCGCCGTCGGCCATCGGCGCTGCGGACATGGCGTCGCCGCCCATCGCGGCCATCGGCGCCGTGTGGCAGGCCTTGCTCGCCTCGTCCTTCTTCATCGCGTCAGCCTCCATGCCGGCCTTGTCGAGGCAGGCTTTCAGCATGTCCTCCGGACTCATCATCGCATCGCCCGCCATCGGCTCGGCGGCCATAGCATCGCCAGCCATCGGCGTCGCCATCGCATCCTCGGCGGCGACATGGCCCGCAAAGCCGAGCGCGGCCAAAAGGGCGAGAGTGGGGGCAAGGGTGGAAAGAACGGCTTTCATCTAAGTCTCCCGTTGGCCGCTGATGCGGCGGTTACGGGAAGGAGTTCGCGGCCGACAGACACGCGGTTACCACCGTCACGCGTTCGTGACAGCGCGACAGAGTTCGCGGCGAGGTGTAACCTTTCCTGCACCTCTGCCGAATTCAGGATTCAATGAGCGTCACCTCGGACATGGAAGCGCGGCTTCGCGCGCTGATGCTGAAGGCGCTCGACGGCGATGCGGGCGCCTATCGCATGCTGCTCGAGGAACTGCGTCGCACCCTGCGGCCATACTTCGCCCGCCGCCTAACCCCCGGGCTCGCTGCCAACAGCGACGACCTCGTGCAGGACACCCTGATGGCCATCCACACGCGACGGTTGACCTATGACCGCAACCAGCCGCTGACCGCCTGGGTGCACGCCATCGCGCGCTACAAGCTGATCGACCATTTCCGTCGCAGCAAGGTCCGCGCCACGGTGCCGCTGGAGGACGACGCCGCTCTGTTCGCCCGCGACGATACCGGCGATGCCAGCGCCCGCATGGATGTCGATACGGTGCTGTCGAGCCTTCCCGCCCGCCGGGCCGACCTGATCCGCCAGGTGCGGCTCGAGGGCGCCTCGATCGCCGAAGCCGCGGCGCGCAGCGGCATGTCGGAATCGGCGGTGAAAGTCTCGATCCACCGCGGGCTCAAATCGCTCGCCGACCGCTTCGGGAGGCGCTCCGATGAGTGACGACTTGCTCGACCGGCTGACCACCGAGCTGCAACCGACCCCGCGGCGGGCGCTGCAGGCCCGCCTGTTCGGCTGGGCCGGCCTCGGCATCGTGCTGTCGGCAATCATCATGCTCGCCTGGCTCGGCCCCAGGCCGGACATGATGGAAGCGCCCGGCACCATGATGTTCTGGGCCAAGTTCGCCTACACGGCGGGCTTCGCCATTATCGGCGGCATCGCGGCGCTCAACCTGGCGCGTCCGGGCGGCACACTGCACCGGCAGGTGATCGGCCTCGCCATCCTGGTGCTGCTGGTCGGCGCCGGCGGCCTGTTGCAACTGGTGCTCATGGGACCCGACCAGATGGGCCGCCTGGTGATGGGCAGCACAGCCTTGCGCTGCCCATTCTACATCGTCGCCCTCTCGGCCCCGATCTATGCCGCAACCGTCTTCGCCATGCGCAGCGCCGCGCCCACCAACCCGACCCTCGCCGGCTTCGCCGCCGGGCTGTTCGCGGGCGGCGCCGGCGTCTGGGTCTACGCGTTTCACTGCACCGAAAGCGGCATGCCCTTCATCGCCATCTGGTACACCGCAGGTGTGCTCGCCACGGCGCTGCTTGGGGCAGTGATCGGCCGGTTCGCGCTGCGGTGGTAGACGCTACCGTTCACCGGCCTCTCCTTAATCCTCCCCCGCGTGGCGGGGGAGGGGGACCAGCGAAGCTGGTGGAGGGGGCGGCCAAACCCACAGTCTACTCTTGCCTCCCCCTCCACCACCCTTCGGGCGGTCCCCCTCCCCCGCCACGCGGGGGAGGATAACGGAGAGGCCGGCGCGCGCCCCTAAGCCTCGTCGCGCGCTGCCCAGTTGATGCCGCGACGAAGTATCGTCGCCATGTGCGGGTTCTCGAACTCCTTGGCCTGGTGGCCGAGGGTCGAGTGGAACACCTTGCCGGCGCCATAGAGCCGCTTCCACACCACCGGCATCACCACGCCCTTGGTCCATGGAGCGTGCTGGCCCGAAAACGTCGTGGTCGCCAGCACTTCGACCGAGGGGTCCATGTGCATGTAATACTGCTCGGAGGTGTAGGGGAATGAGGCGGGGATCCCCTGCATGATCGGGTCTTCGGGCTTGGTCACATCCACCGTGTAGTCGATGATGTTGCCCGGGTGGGCCACCCACTGCCCACCGACCACGAACTGGTAGTCGACCGCGTCGCGGAACGCATCGCTCATCCCGCCATGGTGGCCGGCGAGGCCAACGCCGCCTTCGATGGCTTTGACCAGATTCGCCAGCGGATCCTTGTCGATCTTGCTCATGGTGTAGATTGGAATGATCAGGCTGAGTTCGTGGATCGCCGGATCGGCGAACACCTGGAGGTCGGTTTCGACCCGCACCGAATAGCCGTCTTCATGCAGCCAGCGCCGGTAGATTGCCGCGCATTCCTCGGGGTCGTGCCCGTTCCACCCACCCCAGACGATCAAGGCACTCCGCATAGTCGACTCCTAAAAGCGTGGTCAGGAAAAGCTGCTGACTCTTCCGGTCCGATCACGCGACAACCGCCGATCGAAAGCGCGCGGAGAGTAACCGAACCGGCCGTCCATGGAAGCCCAAAAGCGTCGCTCCACGCCCTTCCGCTGCCGTCCGTTCTATAGTTAACTTGCACTTCCACTGGGGTTGCGGATGACGGCCAGCGGCATGCCTGATGCTTGTTACACCGGCGTTGCAATGCAGTGCGAGAAGAGTCCGGACCAACCGGATTCCACGCAAAGGAACAGGGATATGAAGAAGCTGTTGTTCGGCGCCGCGGCGCTGGCGCTATCGGCCGGATTGACCGGCGCGGCGCAGGCCGAGTTCTCGCTCAAAATCCTCCACATCAATGATTTCCACTCGCGC
This sequence comes from Devosia sp. GW821-FHT12F11, assembly GCF_058806655.1. Classification (NCBI taxonomy): domain Bacteria; kingdom Pseudomonadati; phylum Pseudomonadota; class Alphaproteobacteria; order Hyphomicrobiales; family Devosiaceae; genus Devosia; species Devosia sp. GW821-FHT12F11. The sequence continues at coordinate 364,107 of NZ_JBXAPX010000005.1, read as the reverse complement.
TTCGAATCCATCACCGGCACCGACTCGACCTGTAACGCCGAAGGCGAAACCAAGGGCGAGTGCTTCGGCGGCATTGCGCGCCTGAAGACCGCCATCGACGCCGAGCGCGCCAAGGCCACGGCGGCAGGCGAGAACAGCGTGCTGTTCTCGGCGGGTGACGAGTTCCAGGGGTCTCTGTTCTACACCCAGTACAAGTCCGAGATCGTCGCCGACTTCATGAACGACATGGGCTTCGACGTGGTCGCCACCGGCAACCACGAGTTCGACGATGGCCCGGCCGAGTTCGCCAAGTTCATCGCCTCGGCCAAGTTCCCGATCATCGGCGGCAACTTCGACACCACCAAGGATGCAGACCTCAAGGGCCTGCCCAAGGGCGTGATCGTCCTCAACATCGGCGGCGAGAAGGTCGGCGTCATCGGCGCCACCACCGAGGATACCCCCGATATCGCCTCGCCCGGCCCGAACGTGGCGTTCGAGAGCGTCACCGAATATGTGAAGGGCGCCGTCGGCGCGCTGGAAGCGGCGGGGATCAACAAGATCATCGTCGTCAGCCATATCGGCTACAGTGTCGACCAGGACCTGGCCAAGGCCGTCTCCGGCATCGACCTGATCGTCGGCGGCCACACCCACACCTTCCTCGGCACCGGCAAGGGCGAAGCCGGCCCCTACCCCACTCTGGTCAAGAACCCCGATGGCGTCGACGTGCCGATCGTCCAGGCCGGCCAGTACGGCAAGGTGCTCGGCGACATCAAGGTTACCTGGGACGATGCCGGCAAGGTGATCTCCGCGGTGGGCGCGCCGATCCTGCTCGACGCTTCGGTAACCCCCGACCAGGGCTTCCTCGATCGCGTCGCCGAACTCGGCAAGCCGCTCGAAGCGCTGAAGGCCGAAGTGATCGGCAATGCCACCGAGGCGATCCAGGGCGACCGCAACGTCTGCCGCGTCATGGAATGCTCGATGGGCAACCTCGTCGCCGACGCACAGCTCGACCGCGTCGCCGACCAAGGCGTCACCATCTCGATCGCCAACTCCGGTGGCCTGCGTGCGTCGATCGATGCCGGCGAGATCACCATGGGCGAAGTGCTGACGGTGCTGCCGTTCTCCAACACCCTCGCCACCTTCCAGCTCACCGGCGCCGACCTCGTCGCCTCGCTGGAAAACGGCGTGAGCCAGATCGAAGAGATCGCCGGGCGCTTCCCGCAGGTTGCCGGCCTCAAATACACTTTCGACAAGTCCAAGCCCGTGGGCTCGCGCATCTCCGATGTGCTGGTCAAGGACGGCGACAACTGGGTGCCGATCGACCCGGCCAAGACCTACGGCCTCGTCACCAACAACTACGTCCGCGGCGGCGGCGACGGCTATGAGCTGTTCGGCACCAAGGCGGTGAATGCCTACGACTTCGGCCCGCCGCTCGAGAAGGTGGTCGCCGACTACATCGCCAAGCTCGGCGGCGACTACACCCCGTACACCGACGGCCGCATCACCGACGCCTCGCCCGCTCCGGCTCCGGAACCCGCGCCGGCCGAGGCCCCGGCTGCGACCGAGGCTCCTGCGGCGGCACCTCCTGCCGAAGCACCGGCGGCGGCGCCTGCCGAGACTCCCGCCATGGAGGCTCCGGCGATGGAGGCTCCCGCCATGGCCCCTGCTACGGAAGCACCGAAGCAGTAAGCACAAGACCGCGCAGTCGGCGCTCCCTCTCCCGCTCGCGGGGGAGGGGGCCAGCCGAAAGGCTGGTGGGAGGGCGGTGCCACAAACACCGGCGGACACCCTCCCCTTGACGGGGAGGGATGGGGTGGGGTGTGCCACACGCTGGATGATGGCTGGGGCGAAGCCGCGCGCACAGTACCCTCCGCCCCCCCCTCCGAGTTGCGCTAGGTCGCTCACGCTCCCAGGCTTCGCTTGGCTCCCCAAGGGGGAGGTGGGCATCGAGTCTGGGGCTCGATCCGGTGGCCTCGCAGGCGCGGAGCAATGCTCAGCGCTGAAACAGCACCACCTTGTCGTCGCCATAGATGGTGCGCGCGAATTCCTTGAAGCCCAGGCGGCCGGCGACGCGCATCGAGGCGAGGTTGTCGACATTGATCAGGCAGGTCATCCGCCGCCCGGGAAACGTCTTCTCCGCCCAGCCGATCGCCGCCTGCATCGCTTCGGTGGCATAGCCCCAGCCCTGCGCCGAAGGCATCAGTGCCCAGCCGGCTTCGAGCGTCCCCTCGAGCGGCGGCTCGATGATGCGGCGCGCTTCGTGAAAGCCCGCCTCGCCGACCAGCTGGCCGGATTCCTTCTCGAAGGTCGCGAAGAACCCGAAGCCCAGATGCTGCCAGCCCCCTGCCCGGGTCAGGAAGCGCTGCCAGCTCTGCTCGCGGGTGAACACCCGGCCGCCGATGAAATGCACCACGTCGGGGTCGGCCCACATGGCGGCGAAGGCGTCGAAATCCTGGGGCGTGTAGGCGCGGAGGATCAGCCGCTCGGTTTCGATGGTTGGAATGTCCATGGCGTCAGCGCGGGTTGGCCAGTTGCCGCCAGATCAGCAGCACGATGACTGAGCCGACAATGGCGCCGAGGAAGTTTGCCGGCTCGCCAGTGTGCAGCCAGCCGATCTGCTGGCCAAGCCAGGTCGCGACGAACGCGCCGACGATGCCGAGCACGGCCGTCAGGATGAAACCACGCGGCTTTGGATCGCCCGGCGTGATCAGCTTGGCCAGAAAGCCAACGACCAGACCGATGAGAATGACGCCGACAACTTCCATGTAACCCTCCCTGCCCGCCGCATAAATGGACCCGCGGCCAATGGGTTGCAATGGGGTGGAGCCGCGCCATTCGCTGAACACCCGATGCGGGCGGAACGACAGTCCGGTGGTTGTAGCCCCCACCGCTGTCCCCTCCCCGCAAGGGGGAGGGAGACCAAAACACCGGCTTCAGTGCAGGCGTCTCCCTCCCCCTTGCGGGGAGGGATCAAGGGTGGGGGTCAGCGCGCACAGATGCTTCGGACACCCCTGCCCCCCTCAATGCGTCGGCAGTTCCTTGCGCTGCTGCTCGGACACCGTCGCGAGATCCAGCACCTTCTGCAGCTCGGCGGCGTGGCGGAAGCTCGGCTCCTGCATCTTGCCGGTCTTCACGGCCTCGGCGAAGCGCTGGTAGTTGGTCGGCACCGGCGGCACTTCCATTTCTTCCCAGGTGCCGCTCTCGACATTGTCGCCCAGGCAGACGCGCAGGCGCGAGCCGTCGTGGCGGTGCTGCACTTCGACGCCGCCCTTTTCGCCATAGACGCGCAGGCGCAGCTCGTTCATGTGGCCGGTGGCCCAGCGGCTGGCATGGATCACGCCGAGCGCGCCATTGTCGAAATCCACCGCCATGGTGAAGCTGTCATTGGCATCGAGTTCGTACTCGCCAATCTTGTTGCCCTCGGCCTTGTCGAAGGTTTTGAGCCGCGCGAACACATGCTCGATCTCGAGGCCCGAGCCATACGAGGCGAAATCGAGGATGTGGACGCCGATATCGCCGAGCACGCCGTTCGAACCGTGCTTCTTCGACAGCCGCCACAGCCACTGGCTCTCGGTGCGCCAGTCGCCCCAGGCCTTCGACACCAGCCAGCTCTGCAGGTAGCTCGATTCCACATGCTTGACCGCGCCGATGGCGCCCGACAGCACGATCTCGCGCGCCTTCTGCAACTGCGCCACATTCCGGTAGGTCAGGTTGACCATGTTGATCAGGCCGGACTTTTCGGCCACGTCGACCATCTCGAACGCCTTGGTGGCGTCGGTCGCCAGCGGCTTCTCGCAGAACACGTGCTTGCCGGCCTTCAGCGCCGCGATCGAGGTGGCGTGGTGGATCGAATCCGGCGTGACGTTGGCCACCGCGTCGAACTCGCCCCAGGCGATCGCCGCGTCGAGCGAGGCAAAGCCGTTCGGGATGTTGTGGGTGGTGTTGAACTTCTCGAGCCGGTTCGGATCGACATCGACGCCGGCAACGACGCTGACTCCGTCAATGGCGGCAAAGTGCTTGGCGTGCTGGGCGGCCATGCCGCCGGTGCCGAGGATGAGCATGCGCATAGTGTATTCCTTCGAGATGGGGCGGTTTCGCCCGTATGCGTTACGGTCGGGTCAAACCCGATGTTCTTTCCGGTCGAGATCGGCGACGAGCGCCAGATCGAGGATCTTCTGCAGCTCGGCGGCGTGGCGGAAATCCGGGTCGGCCTGTACCCCCGTCCGCACCGCTTCGACGAAGCGCTGGTAATTGGTCTTCACCGGTTCAGCCTTCACCTCGCGCCAGGTCGAAGTAGCGACGTCTTCACCGGCACAGACCCTGAGCAGCGAGCCCCAGTGGCCGTGGCTCAGCTCAAGGCCGCCCTTGTTGCCGTAGACGCGCAGCCGCTGGTCGTTCGAGTGCCCCGAGGCCCAGCGCGACGAGTGGATGGTGCCGATGGCGCCATTGGCGAACTCGGCCGAGATGATGAAGCTGTCATTGGCATCGAGCACATATTCGCCGATCCGGTCGCCCGGCACCTTCTGGAAGGTCTGGAGCCGGCTGTTCATCGCCACGATCGGCTGGCCGATGGCAAAGGTGGTGAAATCGAGAATGTGGATGCCGATATCGCCGACCGTGCCGTTCGAGCCGTGGCCCTTCGACAACCGCCACAGCCAGGTGCCGGCGAGATTGGCCGCATCGTTGAAATCGCGCAGCGCCAGCCAGTGCTGCAGGTAGCTCGCCTCGATATGCTTGACCTCGCCGATGGCGCCCGAGGCGATGATTTCGCGCGCCTTATGGAGTTCGGCGACGTTGCGATAGGTGAGGTTCACCATATTGATGAGGCCGGACTTTTCGGCCGCCTCGACCATTTCCATCGCCAGCCCATAGTTCGGCGCCAGCGGTTTTTCGCAGAATACGTGCTTGCCGGCGGCCAGCACTTTCAGCGTCGTCGGGTGGTGGATCGAATCCGGCGTGATGTTGTCGACCGCGTCGAAATCGCCCCAGGCCAGCGCATCGTCGAGCGACGAGAACCGGTTGGCGATGCCGTAGGTGTCGCAGAACGTCGCCAGGTTCTCCGGGATGGTATCGACGGCGCCGACCATCTGAACACCTTCGATGGTCTGGAAAGCCTTGGCGTGGCTGTTGGCCATCCGGCCGGTACCGAGAATAAGAAGGCGCATCGCTCTGTCGGGGTTGGAGGTCGAGACGGGATCAGGGCCGCCCGGAGGCGGCCCTGCAGAGATCAGCGGCGCGTCACTTGGGGTGATGCGTCAGCTTGGCGCCGCGCTCGACGATGTGCTCGATGGCCTTGTCCACCGGGGTGTTCGGCGCCTTCAACAGGTGCGCGTGGTTATCCGGGTTGTAGGCCCAATTCACCGCGTTGCGCAGCACCTTGCCGACATTGGCGTCGTGATAGGTCGGATAGGTTTCGTGGCCCGGACGGAAGTAGAAGATGTTGCCGGCGCCGCGACGATAGGTGAGGCCCGAGCGGAACACTTCGCCGCCCTGGAACCACGAGACGAACACCGTCTCGAGCGGCTCCGGCACCGAGAAGGGCTCGCCGTACATCTCTTCGTTCTCGAGCTCGAAATAGGGGCCGAGGCCCTTGGCGATCGGGTGACCCGGGTTCACCACCCAGATGCGCTCGCGCTCGCCGGCTTCGCGCCAGTGCAGGTTCGCCGGCGTGCCCATCAGGCGCTTGAACACCTTCGAATGGTGGCCGGAATGGAGCACGATCAGCCCCATGCCTTCCCAGACGCGCTGCACAACGCGCTCAACGATCTCGTCCTTCACTTCGCCATGGGCGGCATGGCCCCACCAGACGAGGACGTCGGTATTGGCGAGCTTTTCGACCGTCATGCCGTGCTCGGCATCCTGCAGGGTCACGGTGGTCGCAACGAGGTTCTTGTCCTCGCCGATCAGCGCGGCGATCTGGCCGTGCATGCCCTTGGGGTAGTTCTCGGCCACGGCCTTGTTCTTCTGCTCGTGGACATTCTCACCCCAGACGGTGACGCGGATCGGCATGGCGGGTCTCCTTGGTAATCGTGGAAAGGGCCGGATGGTGGCTCCGGCCCAAGCTATCCAAACTGGCTTTGATTTTGTCGCGCTTTCGAACCGAAAAGGTCTGCAACCTTTTCTGAAAACGCTCGGGCTCCAAAGCGGTTTGATCGTCGGCGGGATTCACTGCATTGCGGCCCTGCAATTGGCAAGCAAGTGCGGCGAAAATCGAGGCAGGCGCAGCGAAAATCCGTGCGCCTGCGTTAATTTTGTCAGTTCTTGACCGGCTTGCCGGCCTTGTCGAAACGGTAGACCTTTCCCGGGATCGGCGCGATCGAGATCGCGGCATCCGGCTGGTGCATGTGGGTGCCTTCCTGCCGCACGATGATCGGATCGCCGCCGGCGCCGATATCGACATAGACATAGCTGTCCGAGCCGAGGCTTTCGGAGTGCACCACCTTGCCCTTCCAGGCGCCGTCGCGGTCGGCGATCTCGATATGCTCGGAGCGCACGCCAATGGTGTTGGCGCCGAACTTCGAAGCGATCTCGCCATTGAGGAAGTTCATCTTGGGCGAACCGATAAAGCCGGCGACGAACAGCGATTGCGGGTTCTCGTAAAGCTCGAGCGGCGTGCCCACCTGCTCGACGAGCCCATCGCGCAGCACGCAGATGCGGTCGGCAAGCGTCATCGCTTCCACCTGGTCGTGCGTCACGTAGACCATGGTCGAGCTGTTCATCGCATGATGCAGCTTGGCGATTTCCAGCCGGGTCGCGACGCGCAGCGCCGCGTCGAGGTTGGAGAGCGGTTCGTCGAACAGGAACACTTTGGGGTCGCGCACGATGGCGCGGCCGATGGCGACGCGCTGGCGCTGCCCGCCCGACAGCTGCTTGGGCAGACGACCCAGATAGGGGGTGATCTGGAGCAGTTCGGCCGCCTTCTCCACCCGCTCCTTGATCGTTTCCTTGCTCGACTTGGCCAGTTCCAGGCCGAACGCCATGTTCTCGTACACCGTCATATGCGGGTAGAGCGCGTAGGATTGGAACACCATGGCGATGCCGCGCTTGGACGGCGCCAGTGCGTTCACCAGCGTGCCGTCGAAGGTCATCTCGCCCGAGGTGATGTCCTCGAGGCCGGCCATCAGGCGCAGCAAGGTGGACTTGCCGCAGCCGGACGGACCGACGAAGACCATGAACTCGCCCGAGAAGATCTCGAGATCGACGCCCTTGATCACATCGACGAGGCCAAAGGACTTCTTGATGTTCTTGAGTTCGATATGCGCCATGGATTTAGCCCTTTACGCCGCCGGCGGTCAGGCCGGAAATGATCTTGCGCTGGAAGATGAGGACGAGAACGACCAGCGGGACGGTGACGATCACCGATGCCGCCATGATGTTGCCCCACGGGATTTCGTACTGGCTGCCGCCCGACAGCAGCGCGATGGCTACCGGCACGGTACGGGTCGCGTTCGACGAGGTGAAGGTCAAGGCGAACAGGAACTCGTTCCAGGCCGCGATGAAGGCGAGCAGGCCCGTCGTCACCAGCGCTGGCCAGAGCAGCGGCAGGAAGACGCGCCAGATGATGATCCACGGGGTCGCCCCGTCGACGATGGCCGCCTCTTCGATCTCGATCGGCAGGTCGCGCATGAAGGTGGTCAGCACCCACACGGTGAACGGCAGCGTGAAGATGGTGTAGCTGAAGATCAGCGCCCACGGCGTGTTGTAGATGCCGAGGAACCGGATCACCTCGAACAGGCCGGCGAGCACCGCGATCTGCGGGAACATCGACACCGCGAGGATGGTCATCAGCAGCAGCCCCCTGCCCCGGAACCGCACGCGGCTCAGGGCGAACGAGGCGGTGATGGCGAGGAACAGGGCCGCCAGCACCGTCACCGCGGCGACGAACACCGAGTTGAGCAGGTTCCGCGGGAAGCTGCCGGTGGTCAGCACCGACATGTAGTTGTCGAGCGAGAACGAGGTCGGCCAGTAGGTGACCCGGAACAGGTCGGTGCCCGATTTGAAGCTGGTGAGGATCGCGTAGTAGAACGGGAAGATCGACACCACGACGATGAAGATCACCAGCGCGTAGAACGCCACCCGCTTGGTGATGTGCCAGAGGTCCAGAGTCATCAGCGATCTCCCCCGTCGAACCGGACCTTGCCCAGCCAGATATAGAGCCCCGTCATCACGGCGATCATCAGGAACAGGAACGTCGATTGCGCCGAGCCGTAGGCGAACTTGTCGAAGTCGAACAGGTTCTCGCGTGAGATCACCGACATGGTCTTGGTGGCCGCGCTGTTGGGCGTCAGAACATAGATCAAATCGAAGATGCGCATCGCATCGAGCAGGCGGAAAATCACCGCCACCATCAGCGCCGGCCGCACCAGCGGCAGCGTCACCTTGAAGAACACCTTCACCGGATGCACGCCGTCGATCTCCGCCGCCTCGTAGATGTCCTTGGGGATCATCTGCAGGCCGGCGAGGATCAGCAGCGCCATGAACGGCGTGGTCTTCCAGATATCGACGATCAGCACGGCGGTCATCGCCGTATCGGCGGAAGCGGTCCAGGCGATCTTGTGGCTGATCAGCCCCAGCTTCATGAACAGGTCGTTGATGATGCCGAACTGGTCGTTCAGCATCCACGACCACATCTTGGCCGAGACGATCGTGGGGATGGCCCACGGGATCAGGATGGCGGCGCGGACGATGCCGCGGCCCTTGAATTCGGCATTGAGCACCAGCGCCACGACCATGCCGAGCACGGTCTCGAGCGTCACCGAAATGACGGCGAAGCGCAGCGTGTTGCCCACGGCATTCCACCAGGCCGGATCGACCAGGAGGCCCGAGAACACGGTGCGGCCGCTCTTCAGCGTGGTCCAGCTCAGGTAATTCTTGAAGCCGACGAACTCAGCCTCATAGAGGTTGGTCAGCGAGGCATTGGTCAAGGAGAAGTAGATCGTCCGAAGCAATGGCCACCCGGCCACCACGGCGAGCGCCGCGAGCATCGGGAGCAGGAACCACATTGCCGCGCCGACGCGCGACTTGAGCAGTTCGGACTCGATCTTGGGTTGGGTTCGGACGGCTTGCCCTGCCGTGGCTTCAACAGTCATCTGGCGCTTCCCCTGCTGCAGAAACTAGGCGGCGCGGACAACCCGGGGGTCGCCCGCGCCAAACGTCAGCTAAGGCTTACCAGGCGTCGCCCTTGAGCTCGGTCAGCTTGGCTTCGAGCAGCTCGAGGTTCTCGGCAGCGGTGCCGTTACCCGACAGCGTGTCGTGCACGGCCGACCAGAACAGCGAGGAGACCTCGTTGTACTTCACCTTGGTCGGAGCCGAAGGACGCGGCACGGCGTTCTGGAACACTTCCTTCCAGTTCGGGATGATCGGCTGGGCAGCCGCCACATCGGCGTCGTCATAGAGCGAAACGATCGTCGGCAGGTTGGACTGCTTGATCGCGCGTTCCTTCTGCACTTCGGTGGACGACAGGAACAAGGCGAGCTTGATCGCCTCTTCCGGAGCCTTGGAGTACTTCGACACGGCAACGTTCCAGCCACCGAGCGTCGCGGCCGAGCGAGCGCCCTCGCCGTCGCCCATCGGCAGCGGCACCACGTCGAACTTGCCCTTCACGGCGGAGTCGTCGCCATTGCCGAGCTGGTAGGCATACGGCCAGTTGCGCATGAACACGGCATTGCCGAGCTGCCACACGCCGCGGCTCTCTTCTTCCTGGTAGGCGAGCACGCCCGCCGGCGAGATCGTGCCGACCCAGCCCTTGACCATATCGATGGCCGCAGCGGCCTTCTCGTTGTTGATCGAGATGGTGCCATCGGGCTCGACGATCTGGCCGCCGCCGTTCGACATCACCCACTCGAGCGCATTACAGGTCAGGCCTTCATAGGCGTTGCCCTGGAACACGAAGCCCTGCATGTCGGGGTTACCGGCAGCGCGCTCCTTGTCCTGGATCTCCTGCGCGGTAGCAGTCAGCTCGGCCCAGGTCTTGGGCGGAGTCTTGCCGTACTTCTCGAGCAGGTCCTTGCGGTAGTAGAGCGCCGGAGCGTCGGTGAAGGCCGGCAGCGCGACGAGCTTGCCGTTCACGGTCTGCGACTCGATGATCGAGGGGAAGTGGTTCGCCACCACGTCCTTGGCCGCGTCGGTCAGGTCGAGGAACTGGTCCGCCAGCTGCGGGGCCCAGATCACGTCGGTCTGGTACACGTCGATGTCGGAGTTGCCGGCGGCGAGCCACAGCTTGTACTGGCCGAACTGGTCGGTGGTCGAGGACGGCATCGGGACCACGGTCACCTTGTTGCCGGTCTCGGCCTCGAAGCGGTCGAGCTGCGAGCGCAGGAACTCGAGACCGTTACCGGTATCGCCCGAAACGATCGAGAGATCGGCGGCCTGCGCGGCCATGACGCCGAGCGTGGCGCTGGCGAGCAGGGCGGCGATCAGGGACTTCATTCTCATTATTCTTCCTCCCAAAGGACAGACATGACCGGGAGGCAGCCAAACGCGATCGACGCCTCGCGGCGCAGATCGGCAGTCAGTTCCTCCCACCAAAACGCTAGGACCGAGGGCGATCCGCCCCGCAAAAGTCATCCAAAGCGCTTTGGATCGAAACTAGCCAGAGCCATGAAATACTGTCAAGCGGGATTCGCCGCCCATTCCTTAACGCCACAATTGGCGTTCCAGATCATCTTTAACTATCAATGCTTTACGAGCGACGATCTGTTAACGCCGGCAAACCACCGCAGTTCGGCCTGAGGTACGAACGTCAGAAATGTTAGTGCCGCCTCGCCCCTTCCGTGCCCCTTGCGTTTGCTTTCCAAATCGCTTTGAATGCGGCACTTGGTGAGGAGGGCGTCCGGCTGTAGGCTCCACTTCGGGGCTTGGTTCGCGAGTGGAACACCACCGCGCGCCGTTGACGGGCGCAGACGAATTTGGTGATGAAACTCAAAGACTTGGCCGCGGAGCTGGGGCTGTCGCAGACGACGGTCAGTCGTGCTCTCAACGGCTTTCCGGAGGTCAACGAGGCGACCCGCCAGCGCGTCAGCGAGGCGGCGCGCCGGCTCGGCTATCGGGCCAATGTCAGCGCCCGCCGCCTCGCCACCGGCCGCTCCGGCGCCATCGGCGTGACCCTGCCGCTGCAGCGCTCGCTGCATTTCGGTCCGCACACCTCGGAGTTTCTCTCCGGCATCAGCGAACGCATGGCGCAGCACGACATCGATATCGTGGTGACGCCGATCGACGCCGACGACGAAGTGCCGGTGTTCCGCCGTCTGGTCGCCAGCAAGCGCGTCGACGCCCTGGTGCTCTCGGCCCCGACGCCGAACGACGAACGCATCGCGGCGCTCACCGAACTCGGCATGCCCTTCCTGTTGCATGGTCGCGCCGACAACGTGAAGATTCCGCATGCCTGGCTCGATATCGATAACGAAGGCGCCTTCCGCCGCGCCACCAGCCACCTGCTCGACCTCGGTCACGTCAGGATCGCGATGATCAATGGCCCCGAGGACCAAACCTTCGCCATCCATCGCCTCCGCGGTTTTCGCAGCGCCATGGAGGCGCGCGGCATTACGCCCGATCCGCAACTGATCGGCGGCGGTCGCTTCACCGACGAGAATGGCTTCCGCCTGGCGCAGGCCTTTCTCGAACGTCGTCCACGCCCCACGGCCTTCCTCGCCGGCTCGATGATGACGGCGCTCGGTGTCTTCCGCGCCATCCGGCTGGCCGGGCTGGAGCTGGGCAAGGACGTCTCGATGATCGCTCACGACGACGTCTTCCCCTATCTCAACGCCGACAACATGGTCCCCTCCATGTCGACCACCCGCTCCTCGATCCGCGCCGCCGGCGCCCGCATCGCCGAGCTGCTGCTGCAGATGCAGGACGGCAAACCCCCAGGCTCGATCCACGAACTCTGGCCGGTTGAGCTGGTGCTGCGGGAATCGACAGGGCCGGCGCCGAAGTAGAGACACCGGCCTCCAGATCCTCCCCCGCGTGGCGGGGGAGGAGGACCGAGAGTCCCGTGCCAATCCCCCTCACCCCGACGGCATCAGCCCCATCACCGAACTCTCCACCTGCCACGCAATCACCGTGGCGCTGTCGGCGCCGCCCAGCCGGTGCACTTCCGCCAGCATGGAGGAAATCGCACCCGACACGCCCGCCGGCGACAACAGCTCGCGGCTGACCCGCGCCGGATCCTCGAACGGTCGGTCGCCGACCTCGAGCAACCCGTCGGTCACCAGGGCGACGGTGTTGATCCCCTGCCGCAGCTGCCGGATGCCGGAGGAAAAGCAGGGCACCTCGAGCCCGAGGCTGCTGCGCTCGCCGATCCACTCGAAATAGTTGCGCACCGTGAGGGTGAACTGCCCCAGCCGCTGCAGCTCGGGGTGCAGCAGATAAAGCTGGTTGTCGCCGATCGACAGCCACATCAGGTAGCCGCCCGCCTGGTAGCAGACGAGGCACGCCGTCTCGCCGCGCACCCGCGCCATGCGCTCACCGCTACCGAACAGCAGGCGCGTCACCGCGGCCTGCACCTCGAGATGTGAGGGCTCCAGCCGCTCGATCAGCGCCAGCAGCTCCGCCTTACCGGCCGCGAACAGCTCAAGCACGGCATCGGCGCTCTCCGAGCCGGCATGCGCATCGAGGATGACGGCGAAGACCCAGTCTTCACCGGCCCACACCAAAGCCGCATCCTCGTTCTTCTTCGCGCCAAATGCGGCGTTACCGCCGCAAAGCCCAATGGCGACCCGACCGGCCGTGTGGATACGCGGCCCGTCGAGGTACGGCTCGACGCTGCCGCTCCAGACGAACTCCTGCATCGACGACTCCTGCCCCTCGGCCCGCCACAGGTAATACTCTACCGCCCGCAGTTCGGATCCAGCTTCGGCACCAGCCACTCCAGCGCCGGGACGATCTGCTGCTGCCAGGTGTCCCAGTAGTGCCGGCCATGCGTCACCCGCAGCGTGGTGTCGATGCCGAGTTGCGTCAACCCGTTGTGGTACTCGGCCGAGGCGAGGATCAGGTCGGGGAAATCGGCATCGCCGATGGCGAAGTAGAAGGCCGGCTTGTCGGCGGCGCGCCTGAGCTTTGGCATCAGCGTGAAGGGGTTGGCGGCGTTGAAGCGGGCGCGGTCGAACGGCGCGCCGAAAACGTTCTGGTAGAGCCCGGGAATCCAGCCGCTGCGCTGGTCGTTCTTTTCGAGCGGCTTGTGCAGCGCCCCGGCAAAACTCATCGCCGCGCCATAGGTGTCGGGGTGGTTGATCGCCTGCAGCACGGCGCCGACCCCGCCCATCGACACCCCGCCGATCGCCCGACCCTGGCGGCATTTCGCCGTCGGGTACTTCGCATCGATCGCCTTGACGAGGTCGGTGGCGAAGGCCGTGTCGATCAGCCCAAAACCTCCAGCATCGGGGTTGTCGACATACCAGCTGTCCCCTGCCCCCGGCGCCACCACCATCATCGGCGGAATGCGGCCATCGGCCAGTGCCCGATCGAGGATCGGGCCGAGATTGCCCCAGGTGAACCAGTCGCCATCCGCACCGGTCAGCCCGTGCAGCAGATAGACCACCGGCCAGCGCTCCCCCTCGGCCGGCGCCGGAAACGGCGTGTAGACCGCATAAGGGATCGGCCGGCCCAAGGTCGGGCTTTCGGCCTTTAGCCCGAACTCGACGATCCCCGCCGCCAGCGCCATCGAACTGGCAAACACCATCGCAGCCGCTCCCAGCGCAGCCAGAAGTTTCAATCTCAATCTGTCCCCCTCGGATCGCCGGTTTGCGGCGAATTTCAATGTGCAAAGTAGAATTAGGAAAACGTTTTCCTTGTTGGTCAGCTTATTGGGGTTGAGGGAGTTGGGCAACTGGGCCGAAAGGTGGGGAGTAGTGCACCGATGGGGCAGTCGGCCTCAACGTGAAGCCCTACCTCCGCCTCTCCCCCAGCAAACCATCGAGCAACCACTGCCCCGCCGGCCCTGGCGGGTTACTCCGTGACCACAGCGCATCGACCGGCAGGAGCCGCGGCCAGCCGCGCGGTGCCAGCTCCTTGAGCGTGTCGCCGGCATATTGGCGCACCAGCCAGTCGGGCAGTTCGGCCCAGCCAAAACCCTGCTGCGTCAGCTCCAGCAGCATCAGGTAGCTCGGCGCCGACCAGGCGAGACCGAGCGGCCGGGTGCCGCCGCCGACATAGCTGTTGAGGTAGATCTGCCGGGTCGCCGCAAGCTGCTCGACGCTCGGGCTGCCGATGGAAGCGAGCGGGTGGCCGCGCGCCACGAACACCCCCATGCGGGTTGGCTCGGCCAGCCGCGCCGAGGCAATGCCGCTGGGATAGAACGTCTCGGCCGCGGTGACCGCCAGATGCGCCCGGCCCGATTGCAGCAGGTCGATGACGTCGGGGCCTTCGGCGATCAGGCATTCGAGCTCGATATCGCGATAGCGTCGCTCGAATTCCTGCATCAGCTCGAGATGGTCGCCCTGCCCATAGGTGTCGGAAAGGACGACGGTCAGCCGCGGCTCCACCTTGTCGGAAAGCCTGAGGCTCAGCGCTTCGAGCCTGTCGCCGGCAGCGAGAATCTCCTGCACATGCGCCAGTACCCGCCGCCCCGCCGCCGTCAGCACCGGCAAGCGGCTCGAACGATCGAACAGCGTCAGGTCGAGATCGGCCTCGAGATTGGCGATCGCCGTGCTGATGGTCGACTGGCTCTTGTGCAACTGCCGGGCAGCGGCCGAGAACGAGCCGAGCGCTGCAGCCGCGGCGAAGGCTTCCATGGCTTCGGGGGAATATTGCATCTATCGATATTCTCGATGGTACCCATCTTGGTATACCGGAAAAATCGATGATAGGTCCAGCTCACCAAGTTCACTTCTTGAAGTGTGAGAACACTATGCAACTCCAGAACCGGTCCTTCATCGAACGCATCGGCCACGCCGTCGGCTTCGAGGTCATCGCGCTGCTCGTCTGCACGCCGATTGCCGCCTGGCTGCTCGACCGGCCGCTCAGCCATGTCGGGCTGCTGGCAATCCTGCTTTCGACCACCGCCATGGGCTGGAACGTCGTCTACAATTTCGGCTTCGACCGGCTCTGGCCGGTGGCTCGGGTGCCGCGCACCCTAGGCGTCCGGGCGTTACACGCGCTCGGCTTCGAAGGCGGCCTGGTGCTGGCCGGGGTGCCGCTTGCGGCATGGCTGCTGAACATCTCGCTGGTTGAGGCCTTCCTGCTCGATATCGGCTTCTTCCTGTTCTTCCTGCCCTACGCGTTTGTTTACAACTGGGCCTATGACAGCCTGCGTGAACTGTGGCTGGGGCGGAAGGTGGCGAGGGTTTAGGCGAGGCCAGCGTTTTAGCCCGCAGTCGGCGGCCCCTCTCCCGCTTGCGGGGAGGGTTCGCCCACTGCCAGCGCAGCGACCCAGCTGAACCAGCAAAAAGCAAGTCACAGCAACAGCTTCAATGCCCGGGCGGGGGCCGCAGGAAGGCGGGGCCAATATTGCTACAACAATCGTTTGCCACGGTCCGGGCTGACGCGTTGGGAGCTGCGGACCATCACAACCTGCCTGTTCCAAAGACGCGGCGTGTTACCTGGAGGGTTCTGGGAATGTCGCCGGTAGCTGCCATTCGCCTGATCTTTTTTCTGGATGGGCTGATCATCGCCAAGTGGTTGCCGCACCTCCCGGACATCCAGGCGGATCTGGGCCTCGACGTCGGCCAACTCGGGTTGGCGCTTGCCGCGCTGCCGCTCGGCATCATGTCATCGCTTCCGCTGGTCGGCACCTTCATCATCTCGCGCTTCTCGGAGCGGGCCACCATCCGCATCACCTTCTTCTGGCTGGCCCTGACCTCGATCCTTCCCGGCCTCGCCTGGGATTTGCCGAGTTTTGCGGTGGCACTGTTTTTCTACGGGTCCGGCATCGCTGGCGTCGAAGTCGCCATGAACGCCACCGCCGATGCCGTCGAGGCCCGTGTCGGGCGGCGGATCATGTCGAGCTGCCACGGCCTGTGGAGCGTCGGCAACCTCACCGGTGCAGCACTGGGCAGCCTCGCGCTGTCGCTGCATCTGGACGCCGCAGTCACCCTCACCGTCGCGGCTCCGATTCTGCTGGCGGTGGCCTACGCCTCGACCGGCCGGCTCGACAACAGCCCGATTTCTTCGGCGCCGGGACCGGCCCTGGCCCTGCCGGATTTCCCGCTGCTGGTCCTGTGCCTGCTGCCGTTCTGCGCCTGCGTACTGGAAGGCGCTATGGCCGACTGGGCAGCGGTGTACCTGCGGCTCGAGCATGGCGCCCAGGCTGCGCTTACCGGCGCCGGCTTCGGCGTCTTCGCGGCCGTCATGGCCGGAACACGGCTGGCCGGCGACCGGCTGGTCGATCGTGTCGGGCCGGTCTTCATCGCGCGCTGCTGCGGCGTCTCGGGCCTCCTGGGCCTGCTGGTAATCTGGCTTGCGCCCGGCGTGTGGCCGGCGCTGGTCGGATTTGCGCTGATGGGCTTTGCCGCGTCGCTGATCTTCCCGATTTCCGTTACCGCCGCGGCCCGTCAACCCGGCCGTTCCGCTGCCATGAACATCGCGTCCCTGTCGCTGATCTGCTTTTCCGGCTACGTCATTGGCCCGCCGGTCGTCGGTTTCATTGCTGGCCTCATCGGCCTGCGCGGCGCGCTCGCCTGCCTCATCCCCTTCGCCCTCGGCGTCCTGCTGCTCGCACCACGGCTCCAGCCAAGGGCAGCCGTCACCGCGGCCTGACACTGAAGCGCCTTCAGCGGCCTCCTCAAACCGCCTTCAGCAACCTCAGATGGTTGTCGAAATTCAGCTCGAACGTGGTGAGCGGCGCCGGCGAGCCGGCGAGCCCGCCCAGCGCCCCTTCTCCGCTCGAAGCCAGCAACCCGACACTGTCGGGCGCAATACCGCAGCCGTTCTCGAGCCCGAGGCTGGCGACCACCGTCGCGGTATCAGGGTCGATGGCGAGAATGGTGTTGCCTTCGGGCGAGGAGACGCCGATCAGCCCGCCATCGGCCGAGGCGGCGACCGAGCCGATATAGTTGCGGAGCTCCCCGAGCGTCGCGTCGGGCAGCTCGATCAACCGGATTTCGCCGTCACGTGTGGCATAACCGACCAGTTGCGGGCGATCGCCCGAAGGCCCGCGGAACTGGCAACCGAACCAGACACGACCCTTGTGATCGAACGCCATGTGGCGGATCGACAGCTGGTGCAGCCCGCCATCGAGCCGCAGCTGTCCGATCAGCTTGCCCGAGCGCCGGTCGACGAAGGCAATCGAGGGATCCATGCTGTCGAGGTTGAGCTCGGTCCGTCCGTAATCGGGGTGCGTCTCGATCCCGCCATTGGCGACGACGAAGGTCTCGCCATCCGGCATCAGCAGCATTTCGTGCGGACCGGTGCCGAAGGTGTCGAACTCGCCGATCCGCCTGTAGCCGCCGGCGACGTCATAGATGCCGATCACCCCGCGCGCATTATCGAAGTCGTTCTCGGTAGCGTAGAGGAGCTTGCCATCCGGCGAGAAAGCGCCGTGGCCGAAGAAATGCCGGCCCTCGATGCTGGCCAGCGTCTGCGGCTTCGTCCCACCCTTAGGGTCGAAGATCACCGCGAACGTACCGGGCTGGCGGGCGAACACCACCCCCTGCCCGGTGGTCGGCGAAAAGGTGATGTCATGCCCGCGATCCGGCAGCTCGACGGTCGAGATCACGGATCCGGCCTCGTTCACCAGCGCCGCGCCGAACCCGCCTTCGCGCTTCTGGATCGACGAGGCGAAGATCAGTTCGGCCCGCTCCAGCGCTTCGGCACGCCGCGGCAGCAGCGCCGCGGCAAAGCCAACGCCTGCTGCCTTGAGGAATGCCCGCCGCTGCCACATCGTCAGTCTCCGTCGAGTGACGAGAAGCCGACCGACAGGCCGAGCGCCGCCGCGAGGTTTTCGCCCAGGATGGTGTCGAGCGACTGGGTGACGATCACCAGGTAATCGAGCGCCTTTTTCTGCTTGGGGTCATCAAGCGCCTGCTCGACCGGCTCGGTCACCACCTTGCCGGCGCGCTCGGCATTGCCGAACTCGAACGCCGCGCTGTTGCCGACCCAGAGATTGTCGGCCGTCGTCGCCTCGGCGATGCGCGATTTTTCGAGCAGCACCTCCAGCCCCTCGAAATTGCCGGTGATCGAGGGCACCGTCATGCCCGAGCGCCAGAACAAAGCCGATTTCGGCTTCGGCGCCGCGCCGTCGCGGCCGAGGAAAGGCAGCAGCCGCTGGTCGCGGATCGCCTCGGTGCCGTGCGCCAGCAACCCGGTCAGCGCCTCGGCCACCTCGCGGAAACTGCGATAGTCCGGGTCGCTTTCGGACGGCTCGAGCAGCCGCTTCGAAATTCCCGCCGGGTCGTTCCACTCGGCCGACAGCGTCGCCGCGGTCTCGGCCTGCAGCGTGGTGATGGCGTGGGCGTAGCGGCAGCGGAAATCGCCTTCACTGGCCAACTGTTCGGCGCCGGTGCCGAACAGCAGGAACTCCAGCGCTCCCAGTCCCTGCATGGCGACGCTTTTGCCGCCGAGCTTTGCCGGGTCGGTCGCATCGGGGTCGGCATCGGCGAGCACGCCCTGCACCTGCTTCAGGGCAATCCCCTTGCGGTCGGGCCAGAACAGGATCCTGTCGTAGCGGTTCTCCACCATCAGCGGCCCGAGCCGATAGAGCTCGACCCGCGACCAGGCGGTGACGGCGGCCTTGAACTGGGTGCGGGCCCCCTCAAGCGTTGTCGCGGACGGGTCGTCGCAGAGCGCAGCGACGTTGAGCTGCAGCGCCGCCGTCGCCTCGGCATACTGCGCAAAACCGGGCCGGATCGCCTCGGTGATCGCCAGTGACACCACCTGTTCCGCCGTAAGCTTCTGCTCCTCAGCTGCGACAGGCATCGCGAGCAGCGCCAGGACAACGGCAAGCAACAGGCGCATCACAGCGACTCCAGGAAGGCGATCAGATCATCGCGCTCGGATTTCGGCATGTTTGCGAACGCATCGCGCGATTTCTGTGCCTCCCCGCCATGCCAGAGGATCGCCTCGGCGAGGTTGCGGGCCCGTCCGTCGTGGAGGAATTCGGTATGGCCCGAGACCGTCTCGGTGAGGCCTATCCCCCATAGCGGCGGGGTCTTCCACTCATAGCCGTCGGCATCGCCCTCGGGGCGGTTATCTGCAAGGCCCTCGCCCATGTCGTGCAGCAGCAGATCGGTATAGGGCCAGATCAGCTGGAACTTGTGTGCCTCGATCGGCGCCTGGCGCGAGGTTACATATTTCGGCGTGTGGCAGGCGGTGCAATTGGCGTCGTAGAACGCCTGCTTGCCGCGGAGCACTGCGGCGTCGCCGACATTGCGCCGCTGCGGCACGCCCAGGTTCTGCGAGTAGAAGGTGACGAGGTCGAGCACCGGATCGGGCGCCTCGGACGGGCCGAGCCGCTGCTGCTCGCCGGTGGGCGCGGCGAGACACTCGGCCTCCGCCACGGTGCAATCGCCATGCGGCTTCATCACCAGCGGCGTCGAAATACCAATATCGCCGGCAAAGGCATCAGCCGATTGCGCCCGGATGCTGGCCGCGCCGGCCTTCCAGCCGAAGCGGCCAAGCGCGCGCTGCCCGCTCACCGCATCCAGCACCATATTTGGCCGGCCCGAAATGCCGTCGCCATCGCGATCGTCGGGGTCGACCTTGCTGAGAATGTCCTCCTGGGGCACCTGCTCGAGCAGCCCGAGCCCGATCATCTGCGGCGCGACGCGCGGGCTCAGCAGCACATCGTCGGCCATCGGGCCATAGGCGAGGTCGGCGACCGAATAGCTCGGGCGGCGCAGCGTCACCACCGTGCCATCGCCCAGCGTCACCGGGTCGTCGGTGTAGCTGATCACCATCTTGCCCTCGGGCTTGATCCCCTGGATGGCGAAATCCTGCAGCTGGCCGCCATAGGTCGGCTCCTCGATCACCTTGGCGCCGTCAGCCAGCGCCGTGTGGTCGGCCGCGTCGCGCGGCGGGATCGACAGTCGCAGGAACATCGAGACGGCATCGTCGCCATTGCCCGATGGCGTATGGCCGCGGCCATCCTTCAGATGGCAGTTCTGGCAACCGCGCGCATTGAACAGCGGCCCCAGCCCGTCCGACGCCTCGGTCGAGGCCGGCGCCGAGACCCAGAGCTTGCGGAACAGCGCGTTGCCGAGCTTGAACTCGGCTTCCTGCTCGAAGCTGATATTGGCCGACGAGAACGAGAAGATGTCCTGGTTGACGCGCTTCTTCACCGTGCCGGCCCCGCCCGGCAGCTGCTCGAAATTCTCGGGCTTCGAAAAATCCGTGGTGGGCGCGGTGACCGCCTGAACCCGCTTCAGGTCCTTGGGGGTCAAATCGGAACGGGTCCCGCCATCGCTGGCGACGGCGAGACCCGCGATAAGGGTTATGACCAGGAAAACGGTCAAGCGCTTGTGCATGTCTCGCACTCTTGGCTTCCCGGCCATGGACCGGGATGAAACGCAGCATCGCGGATTCTGGCAACCCGCAACGCCGATAAAGCTCTGGAAAACCGTGTCTACTGGAACACGGCGTCCGGGTTGGTCAGGCTGTCGGACTGCTCGATGGTCACAGTGTCGCCCAGCTCTAGCAGCGCCACGGCGCGCTCGATACCACGGGTCTGGGCGATCAGGCCATCGATCGCCGCCTGCACAACCGCGTTACCTTCGGCATTCCCCTCGGCGATCATCTGGTCGTATTTTTCGACCGTGTCGCCGCGGGTCTTCATCAGCTCCATCTTGGCGACCGTGTCGGCCAGAAGCGCCTTGAGTTCGGTATCGACTGCCGCATCCTTCGAGGCAATCAGTTCCGAGATGGACGGCCCCTCGACCACCGAGCCGTCAACCCGGGTGTACTTGCCGAGATAGACGTTCTGGATGCCGATCGCGTCGTTGAGATGCGAGATGTAGGTGTTGTCCGAGAAGCAGTCGTGCTCCTCTTCCGGATCGTGCAGCAACAGGCCGAGCTTCATGCGCTCACCCGCCAGCTCGCCGAACGACAGCGACCCCATGCCGGTGAGGATGGTGGCGAGCCCCTGCCCGGCCAGCGCCGTGCGCGCCGCGCCGCCTTCCTGCCAGTTGGCGACCATTTCCTCGAGGTCGGTGACGAGGAGGTCGGTCGCCGCATCGAGATACTGGCCCCGCCGCTTGGCATTGGCCTCGGTCGAATAGTCGGTAAACGGCCGCTCACCGGCGCCCGCCTCGGTGCCGTGGAGGTCCTGGCCCCACAGCAGGAACTCGATGGCGTGGTAGCCGGTCGCCACGTTCGCTTCGATACCGCCGGCTTCCTGCAGCGTGTCCTGCAAAAACGCCGGGGTAATCTCGGCCGCATCGACCTCTGTGCCGTCGATGGTGATCTTGGAGTTGGCGATGATGTTGGCGGTGTAGAGCCCGTTCTCGTCGCTCTCGGTGCCATAGGAGGCGTCGACATAGTCGATCAGGCCTTCATCCAGCGGCCAGGCATTCACCTTGCCTTCCCATTCGTCGACGATCGGGTTGCCGAAACGGAACGCCTCGGTCTGCTGGTACGACGGACGCGAGGCCTTCCAGGCCTCGCGCGCTGCGGCCAGCGTCTCCTCGCTCGGATTGGCGATCAGCGCGTCGGTCGCGACGTCGAGCGCCTTGGCCGTCACGAGTGCATCCTCATAACCGGCCAGCGCGATATCGGCGTAGGTCTTGAGGATGGCATCGGCATTGGGTTCGGCTGCGTTGGCGAGGCCGGCGCCCATCGCCGCCATGCCGATCGAGAGGGCAAGCGTGCTGATCTTCATTACGGGAAATCTCCTGGGGCGGGCCCCTGCGGGCCCGTTGCTCAGCGCGGCCTATCAAAGTGGATAGTCAGCTTCAAGAAATATCGACCCAGCTTGGAACGGCTCTAAACTGCCTCTCTTGGCCCCATCTCGACTCGTCCAAGCAAAACGGGCACTGTCACAATTGTCACAATTGACTTCGGAGGGGGTCCGAACGCTGTCTCGCCTGCGCCGCCTGACTTTGTCGGGGCAACGCCTCGCCTTCCACCGGACACCTTGGGGGTGTCACGTGGCTGTCATACGGCCAAAATAGGTGAAACGCGGCTTTAGGGGCTCCTCCCGAGTCAGGACAAGAAGCCAAAATTCCAGGGAGACTTGAGAATGATCGTCAAGAATGCGCTCGTCGCTTCGGTATCGGTCGCGGCCCTCGCCGCTTCGACCTTCACCGTTTCGGCGCAGACCGACCTCGCCGCGCTGTACGAAGCCGCGAAAACCGAAGGCCAGTTGACCACCATCGCCCTGCCGCACGACTGGTGCGGTTATGGCGCCGTGATCGAAGGCTTCAAGGCCAAGTATCCGGGCATCACCATCAACGAGCTGAACCCGGATGCCGGCTCGGCCGATGAAATCGAAGCCATCAAGGCGAACAAGGGCAATACCGGCCCGCAGGCGCCCGACGTGATCGACGTCGGTCTCAGCTTTGGCCCCTCGGCCAAGGCCGAAGGCCTGATCCAGCCGTACAAGGTCTCGACCTGGGACTCGATCCCGGATTCGGCCAAGGACGCCGAAGGCTACTGGTACGGCGACTATTACGGCGTGCTGTCGTTCCTCGTGAACACCGACCTCGTTTCGAAGGTCCCGACCTCGTGGGCCGACCTCAAGGCCGCCGACTATGCCAACGCCGTGGCGCTGGCCGGTGATCCGCGCGCTGCCAACCAGGCCATCCAGGGCGTCTATGGCGCCGGCCTCTCGACCGGTGCTGCCGATGCCAAGGCCGCGGCCGACGCTGGTCTCGCCTACTTCGCCGAGCTCAACAAATCCGGCAACTTCGTGCCGGTGATCGGCAAGGCCGCCTCCACCGCCCAGGGCACCACCCCGATCGTCGTGGCGTGGGACTATAATGCTCTGGCCTGGCGCGATGGCTTTGCCGGCAACCCCAAGGCCGAAGTGGTCGTGCCGTCCGACAGCGTCGTCGCCGGTGTCTACATCCAGGCGATCTCGGCTTTCGCGCCGCACCCGAACGCGGCCAAGCTGTGGATGGAATACCTCTACTCCGACGAAGGTCAGCTCGGCTGGCTGGCTGGCTATTGCCACCCGATCCGCTTCAACGACCTCGCCGCCAAGGGCTCGATCCCGCAGGCTCTGCTCGACAAGCTGCCGCCGGCCGAGGCCTATGCCAAGGCCGTGTTCCCGACCCTCGACGAGCAGGCTGCCGCCAAGGAAGTGATCACCGGCCAGTGGGACGCCGTCGTCGGCGCCAACGTCCAGTAATATGACCAATGTCAGCTCTGCGGCTGACACCTCGGCCGGCCCGGTTTCCACCGGGCCGGCCGTGCGCGTCGGTGGTAACCCGTTCCGGTTCTTCTTGAGGCTCCGCCTGGGCGATATCATCGCCATCGCGCCGTTCATCATCTTCGCTTTGCTGTTCCTGTTGATCCCGACGCTCGGCCTCGTGGTCGGCGCCTTTCAGGATGGCGACGGAAACTTCACCCTGCAGAACGTCATGGATCTGGCGACGCCGCAGATCGCCGCCTCGTTCTGGATTTCGATCCGGGTTTCGGTGACATCCGCCGTGCTCGGCGCCGCCATCGGGCTCGCCATTGCGCTCGCCATCATCCGCGGCAAGCTCCCCTCCGGCATCCGCTCGACGGTGATGACCTTTTCCGGCGTCGCCTCGCAGTTCGCCGGTATCCCGCTCTCCTTCGCCTTTCTCGCCACGCTCGGCCGGCTCGGGCTGGTCACCGTGCTGCTGAAGTTCGCCGGGTTCGATCTCTACAAATCCGGCTTTAACCTCCTCAGTTTCTGGGGCCTCACCATCACCTATCTCTACTTCCAGATCCCGCTGATGATCCTGATCATCGCGCCGGCGATCGATGGGTTGAAGAAGGAATGGGGCGAGGCCGCCGCGACGCTCGGCGCCACCAATGGCCAGTTCTGGCGCTATATCGGGCTGCCGGTGCTGTGGCCGAACCTGCTCGGCACGCTGTCGCTGCTGTTCGCCAACGCGTTCGGCGCCATTGCGACGGCTTATGCGCTCACCGGCTCGTCGCTCAACATCGTGCCGATCCTGCTCTATGCGCAGATCCGCGGCGACGTGCTGCACAATCCCGGCCTCGGCGCCGCGCTGGCGCTCGGCATGATCGTCATCACGGCGCTCGCCAACATCGTCTACCTGGTGATCCGCACCCGCGCCGAGAGGTGGCTCAAGTGAAGCCTGCCAAGCTCTGGAGCTGGGTCATCTTTGCCCTCGGCGCCGCCTATTTCGTCGTGCCGCTGCTCGCCACCTTCGAGTTCTCACTGCGCATCCGCCGCGAGGGCTACACCTTCGATGCCTATACTTCGGTGTTCTCCGACGGGCGCTTCCAGGCCTCGTTCAGCTACTCGCTGCTCATCGGCATCTGCGCCATCATTGCCGGGCTGCTGATCGTCGTGCCCGCCGCCTATTACGTGCGGCTGCGCGCGCCGCATCTGCGTCCGATTATCGAGTTCATCACCCTGTTGCCGCTGGTGATCCCGGCCATCATCTTGGTGTTCGGCTATATCCGCATGTACAACACCTCGTCGCCGCTGCCGCTGCTCGGCACCAACCTCGGCACCGATATCCTGTTGACGCTCGCCTATGTGGCGCTGGCGCTGCCCTACATGTACCGGGCGGTCGATACGGGGCTGCGCACCATCGACGTGCAGACCCTCACCGAGGCCGCCAATATCCTCGGCGCCAACCAGGCGACGATCATCGCCCAGGTCATCTTTCCCAACATCATCGTCGCGGTGCTGTCGGGCGCCTTCCTGACCCTCGCCATCGTCATCGGCGAGTTCACCATCGCGAGCCTCCTCAACCGGCAGGTGTTCGGCGTCTACATGCAGAATGTCGGCGCCAACCGGGCGTTCGAGCCCGCCGCGCTCGCCGTCATCTCCTTCGTCATCACCTGGGGCGCCATGGGCATGATCCAGCTGCTCGCGCGTTTCGCCCCCAAAACCGCCCGTAGGGACTAGACCATGGCCGAAGAATTCCTGCGCCAAGAATTCCTGCGCATAGACAAGCTGGTCAAAGCCTTCGGCGGCAACCAGGTCGTCAAAGGCGTCGACCTCAGCTTCAATAAGGGCGAGTTCGTCAGCCTCTTGGGCCCCTCGGGCTGCGGCAAGACCACCATCTTGAGGATGATCGCCGGCTTCGAGCGCCCTGATTCCGGGCGCATCCTGGTCGAGGGTAAGGACATTTCCGGCCTCGCGCCGAACCAGCGCAAGATCGGCATGGTGTTCCAGGCCTATGCGCTGTTCCCTAACATGAATGTCGCCGACAATATCGGCTTCGGGCTGAAGATCGCCGGCATGCCAAAGCCGCAGCGCGAAGCGCGGGTCGAAGAGATGCTGCAGCTGATCGGCCTCTCGGGTTATGGCAAGCGCTACCCGTTCGAGCTTTCGGGCGGCCAGCAGCAGCGCGTGGCGCTGGCTCGCGCGCTCGCCCCCAGCCCCCGCATGCTGCTGCTCGACGAGCCGCTCTCGGCGCTCGACGCCAAGATCCGCGTCTCGCTGCGCGAGCAGATCCGCCAGATCCAGCGCGAACTGGGGATCACCACGGTGTTCGTGACGCACGACCAGGAAGAGGCGCTGTCGATCTCCGACCGGATCGTCGTGCTCAACGCCGGCAATGTCGAGCAGTTCGGCCAACCGTTCGAGATCTACAACCGGCCGCAGACCAGGTTCGTCGCGACCTTTGTCGGCACGCTCAACACCCTCAACGCCACCGTCGCCGACGCCGGCGCCAAGACCGTGACACTGGGCGGCACCACCGTCACCATCCCGGCGCTGCCCTCCACGGCGCGCAACGGCGAAGCGGTGGCGCTGACCATGCGGCCCGAAGCGGTGTCGCTCGCCAACGGCGCAACGCGCGACATCGTGCTCGATGGCAAGGTGGCCGAAGTCAGTTTCCTCGGCTCGGTGATCCGCCTGAAGGTCGATCTCGGCGACAACGCGGTGAACCTCGACACCTTCAACGACCAACGCACCCCGCCACCCGCGCACGGCGCGCCAGTGCGCATCGGCATCGCCTCGAGCGACGTGCTGGTGCTGGAGCGGTAGGGGCACGCCGGGCGCGCTGGCAGCGAACCACATCAGCGCCCCAGACTCGATGTCATCCCAGCGAAAGCTGGGACCCAACTCACAGCCCGCGCGAGCGGAGAAATGGATCCCAGCTTTCGCAGGGATGACACCGGTGGATGGGAGAGAACGTGCCACCAATGCAGCGGGGTGGGAGGAGATTCTTCTCCCCCCTCCCCCCATCCCGCAACACTTTGACCCGCAAGCCGATTCACCCGCGCGCCGTCCTGCACTAAGGTGCCCCGCAAATAGCGGAGCACCCATGACCACCCCTCTCGTCACCACCGACTGGCTTGCCGAACACATCGACGACCCCAATGTCGTCCTCGTCGATGCCAGCTGGTACATGCCGGCCGCCAACCGCAGCGGACACGCCGAGTACCTCAAGAGCCACCTGCCGGGCGCGGTGTTCTTCGGCATCGACGATATCGCCGACAAGACCACCACCCTGCCCCATATGCTGCCCACCCCGGCGGCCTTTGCCGAAGCAGTGGGGAAGCTCGGCATCGCCGACACCGACACCATCGTCGTCTACGACGAAGCCGGCGTCTTCGCCGCGCCGCGCGTCTGGTGGAGCTTCCGCGCCATGGGCGCCAGGGACGTGCGCGTGCTCGATGGCGGCGGCCCGAAATGGCGCGCCGAGGGCCGACCGACCGCCTCGGGCGAGGAGCAGCCGGCACCCCGAACTTTCGTGCCGCACTACCAGCCGGCGCTCGTGCAGGATTTCGATGCCGTGCTGGGGCTGACCAGCTCGAAAGCCAAAACCATCGTCGACGCCCGCCCTGGCGACCGCTTCCGCGGCGAAGCCCCGGAGCCCCGCCCCGGCCTCGCCTCGGGCCACATCCCGGGCAGCCTGAGCGTACCGGCGAGCGAGGTGACGGCGAACGGGCAGCTGAAATCGGCGGCGGAGTTGCAGGCACTGTTCGCGAAGGCCGGGGTGGATGTGACGAGGCCGATCGTCACCAGCTGCGGTTCTGGGGTCACCGCGTCGACTGTGGCGCTGGCGCTGGCCATTGCCGGGGCTAGGGATGTGGCGGTCTATGACGGCTCGTGGACGGAATGGGGTGGTAGGGCCGATGCGCCGGTGGAGAAGGGCTGAGGCGGGCTGACTGCAGGCAGACGGCCCCCTCCCATCCTCCCCCATAAAGAGGGGGAGGTGCCGCACCCAGTGTCTGGCACGATCGAAGACAGAGCCTCGACTCTTCACCTCCCCCTTTATGGGGGAGGCCGGGAGGGGGCCGTCTCTATCAGTCGGCGCGCCCCTACCCCCGCGAAACCCGCCAGCTCCTGACCTCGAACGGCCTGAGCCCCGCCCCCTCGCCGCGCTCCATGGGCTCCTCGAGAATATTGAGACTCTCGCTGAGTTCCCAGCCCTCCGGCACCTCTACGGCGAAATCGCCGCGCCGGCCTGATGGTTCATACACCCGCAGCACTAGGCCATTGCCGTCCTCGGCTGGCTTCAGCCCCGACAGCGCCGCCGGAATCCCCTCGGTCCCGATCGGCTCGTAATGCACCGCGGCCACACCGCTGGCGACGGCCGCCAGCATCGGCTGGTTCAGGTCCTCGGCTTCCTCGCGCACCCGGCCCTCGTGCCACTCGCCGGCATGCGGATAAAGCGCATAGGTGAAGCGCTGCCCGCCTTCATCGGCCAGCGGATCCGGATAGACCGGCGAACGCACGAGGCTGAGGCCGAGCACATTGGCTTTGGCGCTGTGCCCGTACTTGGCGTCGTTCAACAGAGCCACACCAAAGCCCGGCTCGCTCATGTCGAGGAAGCGATGGCCCGGCACTTCGAACTGCGCCTGGTCCCAGCTGGTATTGTTGTGCGTGGTGCGCTGCACCACGCCGTTGGCGTGCTCGAACGTGGCGTGCGTCGCCCGCACGGCCACCGGGGTCTGCGTCCTGAGCAGGCAATGCCGGTCATGCCAGTCGATCTCGGTCGCGATATCGAGCCGCACGCCATTCGCTTCGAGGATATAGGTCTGCGTCACCGTCGAGGCACGGAAGCGGCGGACGATGCGGATCGCGGCGCGCGCGGGGGTATCCTCGACCACCTTGATGCTCTCGGGCCGGTTCAGTTCGATGCCCTTTTTGGCGTAATCCTCTTCGATGTCCCAGGCGTCCCAGTCGCGCGGCTTGTCGGCCGGATAGACCCAGAGCTGGTTGCCGCGACCGGCGAGCGCCTCGCGCCCGGTCGCCTTGTGGATGAGGCTGGTGACCGTGCCGTCGAGCCCGATAGTGGCGCGCAGGTGCACATTCTCGAGATGGCTCTCGCTCACCGACAGGCCGGCCAACGGCTCGAGCGTTGCACGGGTGAACACCTTGATGCCGAGCGGCGCCATCACGTCGGCGCTCGAGAAATGCGTGCCGTCCGACAGCGTCACCCGTACCGGCCGGCGGCTGAGCGAGGGGTTCACCACGATCACCGCGTCATGCACATCGCCGTTGGGGATGCGGTTGACGATCACCGACATCGCCATCTGCTGGCGCGCCAGCGCCCGGCCGACCGCGTCGTTCAGCTCGCGCTCGGCATCCTCATAGACTTCGGCGATCGACGAGCCGGGCAGGATGTCGTGGAACTCGTTCTTCAGCACCACGCGCCAGATATGCTCGAGGCTCTCCGGCTGCTCGCCGCCGAGCAGCGCCGCCAGCGAGGCCAGCGTCTCGGCGGTGATCAGCGCCCGCTCGGCCTGCCGGTGCGCCTTCTTGGTGGCGCTCTGCGTGGTGAGCGTGGCGCGGTGCAGCTCGAGATAGATATCGCCCTGCCACACCGGCAGCTCGGTCTTCCTGCCGGTCTCGTGCGCCGCGGCGAAAAAGTCCTCGACCCGGCTCCAGCGCGCTTTGGGCAGCACCGGGAAATCCCTCAGCTGCATTTCGCGCTCGACATATTCCGGCGTCACCCCGCCGCCGCCATCACCATAACCCACGGCGAGCAGCGAGGTCTGGTGCTGCGGCTTCTGCATGAAGTTGCGCCAGGTCTTCAGGATGCTGAGCGGGTTCACCGCGCCGTTATAGCCGTGCCAGGGGTTGTTGAAGGTGTGGGTCAGCACCCGCGAACCGTCGATCCCCTCCCACCAGAACAGGTCTGCCGGGATGGTGTTGGTGTCGTTCCAGTTCACCTTGATGGTGAAGAACGAGTCGATACCGCCTTGTTTCAACAGCTGCGGCAGCCCGCCGGAAAAGCCGAAGCAATCGGGCAGCCAGCACACCCGGTGCTTGACCCCGAACTTCTGCTGGAAATAGCGCTGCCCGTAGAGGATCTGCCGCGTTAGGCTCTCGCCGGTCGGCATGTTGGTGTCGGGCTCGACCCACATGCCGCCCACCGTCTCCCAGCCGCCGGCCGCGACCTTGGCCTTGATCTTCTGAAACAGCGCCGGATCGTCTTCCTCGATCTGCGCGTAGTAATGCGCCGTCGACTGGTTGAAGCGGAAACCCGACTGCGCCAGGTACTCGTTGCTCCCCTCCATCAGCGTCACCGCGGTCGAGAAGGTACGGCGCATCTTGCGGCGGGTCTCGGCATAGGGCCAGAGCCAGGCGAGATCGATATGGGCATGCCCGGTGAGCGCAATCTCACCCTGCTGCGGGAAGCGCTGCTGCAGCTCGCGCAGCCGCTCGATCAGCTTCAGATCCGCCTTGATGACGCTCTGGCGCTGCTCTTCGCTGAGCGGCGCCGGGTTATCCTTGAGCGGCGGCAATTGCCAGATCTTCCGCTGGCCGCGCTGCGGCGCAAAGCGCGCGACATAATCCTCGGTGCCCGACGGCCATTCGAGCGCGTAAAAGGCCTCTTCCGCTGCGGCGACCAGGTGCGGCACCACCTCGTGCCCTTCGAGCTCGCTGGCCGCTTCATGCACCTGCTGCAGGCGCAGGCGGAACGCGTCGATGGCGCCATCGAGCCAATAGAGTCTGGCATCGTTCAGATGCGGCTTGCGCACCGGTTCGCCGAACGGCAGCCGCGCCACCGCTTCCGCCTCGATGCGGAAATCATGCGCCCGCACCGGGAATTCCTTGTGGTACGGGTCATTGCCGAAGCCGACATTGTCGTCCCCATAGATCAGCGTCGCCAGCGCCTCACCGCCCAGGTCGAGGAACAGCCGCGTCTCGGCGATCGGCCAGCTCGCGGGCACCGAAACGCCGGCGGCAAAGCTCTGCACCCCGTCACGGCTCGGCCACGGCGCCCCGACTTCGATCGGCTTGCCGTTCAGCGTCCAGCCGCCCACCGGTACCGTCTCGCGCTCCCGCCACCAGGTGAGCTCATCCAGCCGCACCCTGATCCGGTCCAGCCGCTGCTCGATGGAGAGAGCCATGCGAAATATCCTCGTTGCAACGTTACAATGCGCGGCGGACAAAACCATAACTGGCCGCGGCTCGCTAGGGCGGGATGCGGGAAAATGTTGCAACGTCCAACAGTGTTTGGGGATGGAGGATGGCCTGAACCACCGTGCCCACCAGGATCCCCTCTCTTGCGATTTCTAAGGCTTAGCGAAGGGCTAAGCCCAAGAAATCGCTTTCTCCCCCGCAAGGGGGGAGATGATCGGCGGCTTCCACTTGCTTTGGTGCAGCAGTCGGGACTCTCCCCCTTGGCGGGGGAGAAAGCGAAAACTTGGGCTTAGCGCAGCTAAGTCCTTAGTTTTCGCCAGAGAGGGGGGCGTGGGGAGCCATCCGACCGCCTACGCCTTGTTCTTGTTGTACAGATCGAAGAACACCGCGGCCAGCAGCACCACGCCCTTGATCATCTGCTGCAGGTCGATGTTGATGCCCATGATCGACATGCCGTTGTTCAGGACGCCCATGATGAAGGCGCCGATCACCGCGCCGGCGACCTGGCCGACGCCGCCCAGCGCCGAGGCGCCGCCGATGAACACCGCGGCGATCACGTCGAGCTCGAGCCCCTGCCCCGCCTTCGGCGTCGCCGAGTTGAGGCGGGCGGCATAGATCATGCCGGCGAGCGCCGCGAGCGCCCCCATGATGGCGAAGATGTAGAAGGTCAGCCGCTCGGTCTTGATGCCCGACAGCGCCGCCGCCTTGGGGTTGCCGCCGATGGCATAGATGCGGCGGCCGAAGGTCAGCCGCTTGGTGAGGAAGACGAAGCCGGCGATCAGGATGCCCATCACCACCAGGACGTTCGGCAGGCCTTTGTAGGACGCCAGCATATAGGTGAAGAACAGCACCAGCGCCGCGATCACGATATTCTTGGCCGCAAACAGCGCGAACGGCTCAGTCTCATAGCCGCGCGCCGTGCGGCGGGCCCGGGTGCGGATCGACAGGAGGATCATGCCGACCACGGCGACGATGCCGATGGCGAGCGTCGCCCCGTGCAGCACCAGCGGCTGCACGCCCTGGCTGGCCGGAACCAGCGTGATCGCCCCGATGAAGTCCGGGATGAACCCCGCCGAGAGCAGCTGGAACTCGGCCGGGAACGGGCCGACCGACTGGCCGGCGAGAATGGAGAGCGACAGCCCCTTGAAGATCAGCATGCCGGCCAGCGTCACGATGAAACTCGGGATGCGGTAATAGGCGATCAGGTAGCCTTGCGCCGCGCCGATCGCCGCCCCGACCACGAGGCAGATGAGGCCGGCAACGATCGGGTTGGCGAGGAACGCCAGCTCCGGCGGGAACTTCCATCCGATCATCAGCATGGCCGCCAGCGCGCCGATAAAGCCCGACACCGAGCCGACGCTGAGGTCGATATGGCCGGCGACGATCACCAGCAGCATGCCCAGCGCCATCACGATGATGTAGCTGTTCTGCAAGACGATGTTGGTGAGGTTCAGTGGCTTGAACAGCACGCCGCCGGTCGTCCACTGGAAGAACAGCATGATCAGGATCAGCACCAGCAGCAGGCCGTATTCGCGCAGGTTCGCCTGCAGGGCGCCCCAGATCGAAAGCGGCGCAGCGGCTTCTGCCGGGGTTGCAGCCTGCGGTGCGGTTTCGGTCGTCATGATGCAACTTTCCCTTCGGCGCGCACGATGGCGCGCATGATCTTTTCCTGGCTCGCCTCGGCGGTCGGCATTTCGCCGACCAGCCGGCCTTCGTTCATCACGTAGACGCGGTCGGTGATGCCGAGCAGCTCCGGCATCTCCGAGGAGATGACCAGGATGGCTTTGCCCTGCGCGGCGAGCTGGTTGATGATGCTGTAGATTTCGTACTTGGCGCCGACGTCGATACCGCGGGTCGGCTCATCGAGGATCAGCACTTCGGGGTTGGCGAACAGCCACTTGGACAGCACCACTTTCTGCTGGTTGCCGCCCGACAGGTTCCCCACCGTCTGGTAGACGCTCGAGGACCGGATATTGGTCTTCTTGCGATAGTCGTTCGCCACGTCGAGCTCGGCGAGGTCGTCGATGACACCCCAGCGCGACACGCCCCAGAGGTTGGCGAGCGTGGTGTTGTGCTTGATGTGGTCGATCAGGTTGAGCCCGAAGGTTTTCCGGTCCTCGGTGGCATAGGCGATGCCGTGCGACACGGCCTTTTCCACCGTCGAGGTATCGACCTTCTTGCCATGCAGCAGCACGTCGCCGCTCACCTTTACGCCATAGGATTTGCCGAACAGGCTCATGGCGAATTCGGTGCGGCCCGAGCCCATCAGCCCGGCGATACCGACGACCTCGCCCTTCCTGACGTTGAGGTCGATGCCCTTGATCACCTGCCGGTCGCGGTGCTGCGGGTGGTAGACCGACCAGTTCTTCACCTCGAACACCACCTCGCCGATATCAGGCGTGCGTGCCGGGTAGCGATCTTCGAGCGAGCGGCCGACCATCGAGGTGATGATCCGGTCCTCGGTGATATCGGCCTTGTCGAGCGTCTCGATGGTATGGCCGTCGCGGATCACCGTGATCCGGTCGGAAACCTTCGAGACCTCGTTGAGCTTGTGCGAAATCAGGATGCAGGAAATGCCCTGCGCCTTGAAGCCGAGCAGCAGGTTGAGCAGCGCCTCGCTGTCCTTTTCGGAAAGGCTGGCGGTCGGCTCATCGAGGATCAGCAGCTTCACTTCCTTCGACAGCGCCTTGGCGATCTCGACCAGCTGCTGCTTGCCGGTGCCGATATTGGTGACCAGCGTATCGGGGTCTTCGTTGAGCCCGACCTTACGCAGCACGGCGCGGGCGCCCTCGCGCGTCTCGTCCCAATCGACGATGCCGGCATTGGCGCGCTCGTTGCCGAGATAGATGTTCTCGGCAATCGACAGCAGCGGCACCAGGGCCAGCTCCTGGTGGATGATGACGATGCCCTTGTGCTCGCTGTCGCGGATCGAGCGGAAATGGCATTCCTCGCCATTGTAGATGATCTGGCCCTCATAGGAGCCATGTGGATAGACGCCGGAGAGTACCTTCATCAGCGTCGACTTGCCGGCGCCGTTCTCGCCGACGATGGCGTGAATTTCCCCGGCCTTGACGTCCAGGTTGACGTTCTGCAGCGCCTTCACACCCGGGAAAGTCTTGGTGATGTCACGCATCTCTAAGATTGCGTCACGCATCTCCACGATGGTGTCGGTCATGGGCGGCCTTCTGGTTGGTCCCGGTCGCCTTGCGGCGCCACGGAGCCGATTCTACTTGAGGGGGTAAAATGCCGAAAGGGCCCCGCTGTTGAGCGAGGCCCCTCCGAAGACGTCGACCTTACTGGAGGTCGGATTCCTTGATGTAGCCCGAGTCGACGACCAGCGCCTTGTAGTTGGTCGCATCGACTTCGTACGGGGTCAGCAGGATCGAGGGAACAACCTTGACGCCGTTATTGTAAGTCGCGGTGTCGAGACCTTCCGGAGTGCCGCCCGAAACCACGGTGTCGACCAGGTCGGCAGTGGTCTTGGCCAGTTCACGGGTGTCCTTGTAGACGGTCGAGAACTGCTCGCCGGCGATGATCGCCTTCACCGACGGGACTTCGGCGTCCTGCCCGGTGATGATCGGCCACGGCTGGTCGGCCGAACCGTAACCAACGCCGCGCAGCGACGAGATGATGCCGCGGCTGAGGCCGTCATACGGCGCCAGCACGCCATCGACGCGGCTGCCGTCCGAGTAGTTGGCGGAGAGGATGTTGTCCATGCGGGCCTGCGCCACGGCGCCGTCCCAACGGAGCGTGCCGACCTTGTCCATACCGGTCTGGCCGGACTTGATCACCACGTCGCCCGAGTCGATCAGCGGCTGGATGACGCTCATCGCGCCGTCGTAGAAGAAGAAGGCGTTGTTGTCGTCGGGCGAGCCGCCGAACAGTTCGACGTTCCACGGCTTGGTGCTCGGGAAGCGTTCCTTCAGGCCCTTGACCAGCGAGTTGGCCTGCAGCACGCCGACCTGGAAGTTGTCGAAGGTGGTGTAGTAGTCGACATTGCCGCTTTCGCGGATCAGGCGGTCATAGGCGATGACCTTGATGCCCGAGTCTGCAGCCTGCTGCAGCACGGCCGACAGCGTCGTGCCGTCGATCGATGCGATCACCAGGGCCTTCACGCCCTTGGTCACCATGTTCTCGATCTGGGCGAGCTGGTTCGGGATGTCGTCCTCTGCATATTGCAGGTCGACGCTGTAGCCCTTGCCCTCGAGGGCGGCCTTCAGCGAGTCACCGTCCGAAATCCAACGGAGCGACGACTTGGTCGGCATCGCAATGCCGATGGCGCCCTTGTCCTGGGCAAACGCCTGGCCGGAGAGCGCGATGGCGCCAACGGTGACGGCGGTCATAAGAAGCTTCAAGGCTTTCACTGGTTTCCTCCCGGGTAAACCTTGGTGACGGAACCGCGATCGGGACGTGCCGCCCGCGGGGAGGAAAGGTGATGGGAACCAACCATCGCAGCTTGGCCGCCGCGCCGATCCATGTCGCCAAACCGGGCACCCGGTGGCGACGCCTCCCAAACGCCCCGTAGCCGGGGCATTTCGCGCGTCCTCCAACGCGCCGGCGGAACCTAGAGTAATCAGATATCGCTGTAAAGATGTCCCCAGATCGGCTGTCGGCGAGGCGTATACCGAGCTTTCATCCTTGCTCAAATTGCTATGTGCGCATTACAATTCAGCGCTGAGGAGGGCATCGGACAGACGATAAAATTCGCGTCGGTGCCATAAAACATATCAGATAGGTGTGAGGGGAATGGCCCGTAGTGACGTGAACGCCGGCCCGGAGGATTATCCACTGACGGCGGCCGAGAGGGTGGCCAACGAGTTGGCCGAGATCATCCTGGGGGAACTCTCTCCGGGCGCCAGTATCCCGAGCGAGGCCGATATCGCCAGCCGCTTCGAGGTCAGCCGCCTGACGGTGCGCGAGGCGGTGAAGATGCTGGTCGGGCGCGGCCTCCTGCATATCGGCCGCGGCCGCCGCGCCGTCGTGCGCGAGCCCGACAGTTCGGTGTTCGCGGCGCTGCTGGTCTCCATCGTCCGCAACGACCCCAAGGGGCTGTTCGACCTGATCGAACTGCGCATGGCGATGGAATCGCTGTCGTCGGGCCTCGCCGCCAAGCGCGCCAGCCGCGCCGGGGTCCAGGCCATCGACGCCGCCATGCGCGACATGCGGGCCTCGGCGGCCGAGGCGGCCGATGGCGAAAACCCCGAGGCCGAGGCGCGCTTCCACGAAAGCGACCTGCAGTTCCACGAGGCCATCGCCATGGCCAGCGGCAACCGCGTCATCGCCTTCATCTTCGAAGCCATGGCCAAGCCCCTGCGCGAAAGCTTCGTGATGAGCCGCCGCGGCCAGACTCTGCGCGGCGCCGGCCGCGCCGAAACCGTGGAAGCCCACCAGGCCATCCTCGACGCCATCCGCGCCGGCGACCAACGCGCCGCCGTCGACGCGATGCGCGCGCACCTCAAAAGCACGGAGCTGGATATTCGCTCGCACCTGGCCAGCGGCGTGGCGGCGGCCTGAAGCGGATGGTGCAGCTTGCGCCCCCTCGCCCCTGAGGGGAGAGGGCAAGCGCAGCTTGCGAGCGTCAGCGAGTTAGCGGAGCTAGGGTGAGGGGTTCAGCCTCTCAGCATGCTGGTTCGTCCAGCATGTGGCACCGCTTCACCCCTCATCCGGCGCTGCGCGCCACCTTCTCCCCTCAGGGGAGAAGCGAAGAGGCCCCCACCCCACTCTCGTCAGCCGTGATTGATCATCACATGCCGGACCGCCGTATAGTCCTCGAGCGCATAGACGGACATGTCCTTGCCATAGCCCGACTGCTTCAGCCCGCCATGCGGCATCTCGTTGACCAGCATGAAGTGGGTATTGATCCAGGTGCACCCATATTGCAGCCGCGCCGCCGTCTGCATGGCCTTCGATACATCCTTGGTCCACACCGATGATGCCAAGCCATAGTCGCTGTCATTGGCCCAGGCGATGGCATCCTCGGGGTCGGTGAAGCGGGTGACCGACACCACCGGCCCGAACACTTCGCGGCGCACGATCTCGTCCTGCTGCAGCGCCCCGGCGATCACCGTCGGCTCGTAGAAGAAGCCCCGGTCGCCCGACATATGACCGCCGGCAGTGATCTTGATATGCGGCAGTTCCGACGCCCGCTCGACGAAGCTCGCCACCCGGTCGCGCTGGCGCTTCGAAATCAGCGGCCCGATCTCGTTGAGCGTGTCGTCGGCCTGATTGTACTTGATCGAACTCACAGCCGAACTGAGGTCGGCCACCAGCCTGTCGTGGATCTTCGGGCCGGCATAGATGCGGCAGGCCGCGGTGCAATCCTGCCCGGCATTGTAGTAGCCGAAGGCCTTGAGCCCGCTCACCACCGCCTCGAGGTCGGCATCGTCATAGACGATCACCGGCGCCTTGCCGCCGAGTTCGAGATGCGTGCGCTTCACCGATTTGGCCGCCGCCTGCAGCACCTTCTTGCCGGTGGCGACATCGCCGGTGATCGAGATCATGTTGATCTTGGGGTGGTTGATCAGCGCATTGCCGACGCTGTCGCCGCGCCCGAGGATGACATTGACCACCCCCTCGGGCAGCACCTCGGCGAACACCTTGGCGAGCTTCAGCGCCGTCAGCGGCGTCTGCTCGGATGGCTTGTAGACCACCGTATTGCCGCCAGCGATGGCCGGCGCCAGCTTCCACGCCATCATCATCAGCGGGTAGTTCCACGGCGCGATCGAGCCGACGATGCCGATCGGGTCGCGGCGCACCATCGAGGTGTGACCCGGCAGGTATTCCCCCGCGATAGAGCCCTGCATGTTGCGCACCGCGCCGGCAAAGAAGCGCCAGCAATCGACGATTGCCGGGATCTCATCGTTCTTGACCGCATTGATCGGCTTGCCGCAGTTCAGCGCCTCGAGCGCCGCAAAGCCATCGGCATCGTCCTCGATCGCCTGCGCGATCCTGAGCAGGTAGTTGGAGCGCTGCCCCGGCGTGGTCCGCGACCAGCTGGCGAACGCCTTCTCCGCTGCGAGCACGGCGGCATCGATCTGGCTGAGCGACGCCTCGGGGATGCCGCGGATCAGCTCACCGGTCCTGGGATTGAGCACCTGCTCCTCGGTTTCCGTCCCCGCCTCGAAGCGCGAGCCGATCAGCATTTCGGTGTGCATTTTCTCTCTCCCATAACTACTGCTTCACGTCGCGTGGCCCCACCCTCATCCGGGCTTCGCCCACCTCGCGGCGAGGGCCTTCGCCCTCGTCCGCTGACCATCAAGGGAGAAGGCCCGACTGAGATATCGAGGGGTGGCCTTCTCCCCTTGTGGGAGAAGGTGCCCGAAGGGCGGATGAGGGGGGGCCACACGCACTGCACGCTCATTTCCCCATCCCCGCCACCGTCTGATCTGCACCGCGGCTGAAATAGAACGCCAGCAGGATCGGCAGCAGCGTCACGATCACCACCACCATGGCGACCACATTGGTCACCGGGCGCTGCCGTGGCCGCACCAGTTCCTCGAGCATCCAGATCGGCAGCGTCTGCTGCTGGCCGGCGGTGAAAGTGGTGACGATCACTTCGTCGAAGCTGAGTGCAAAGGCCAGCATGCCGCCCGCGAGCAGCGCCGTGCCGATATTGGGCAGGATCACGTGGCGGAAGGTCTGGAACTTGTCGGCGCCGAGGTCCATCGCCGCCTCGATCATCGAGCCCGAGGTACGACGGAAGCGCGCCACCGCATTGTTGTAGACGACGACGATACAGAAGGTCGCGTGCCCCAGCACGATCGTCCAGAACGAGAACGGGATCTCCATCAGGCTGAACGCCGAACGGAGCGATATGCCGGTGATGATGCCGGGCAGCGCAATGGGGAGGATGACCAGCAGCGATATCGTCTCGCGCCCGAAGAACCGCGTGCCCGACACCGCCGCGGCGCAGAGCGTCCCCAAGACCAGTGCGATGGCCGTCGAAATCGCCGCCACCTGCACCGAGAGTGTCAGCGCCTGCCACACGTCGGGCCGGTTCCAGGTCACCTCGAACCATTTCAGCGTCAGCCCGGGCGGCGGCCACTGATAGGTCCGCTCCTCCGAGGAGAAGGCATAGAGGAAGATCAGCGCGATCGGCGCCAGCATGAAGAAGAGACCTGCGCCGGCGGCAAGTTTCAGGCCCCAGGGGGCGCGGGGGGTGTCAGGGCGCATGGGGGCCTCCGACATCGAGTGCGGGGCTCACCCCCTCCCAACCTCCCCCGTCGAGGGGGAGGTGCCGGCCGGTGTATGTGGCGAAATAGGAGAACGAGCCTCGATGGGCACCCTCCCCCTTCGGGGCGCAACCGCGTCCCCCGGGAGGGTTGCGGAGGGGGGCGGGGAGCCCGGATGCCAGGAGCTCACAACGCATCGAACGCCCCCATGCGCTTGGCCATCCACAGGTACAGCCCCATGATGACGATCGGCACCACGGTGAAGGCCGCCGCCAGCGGGATGTTCCCGGCCGTGCCCTGGTGCGCGTAGACCGCCTGGCCGATGAAGAAGGCCGAGGTGCCGATGATCTGCGGGATGATGTAATCGCCCAGCGTCAGCGAGAAGGTGAAGATCGAGCCCGCGACGATGCCCGGCAACGCCAGCGGGAAGATCACCTTCCAGAACGTCTGCATCGGCGTTGCGCCGAGATCGGACGACGCATCGATGAGGTTGGTCGGCACCCGCTCGATCGCCGCCTGGATCGGCAGGATCATGTAGGGCATCCAGACATAGAGGAAGACGAGGAAGGTGCCGGTGTAACTGATCGACAGCGAGTTGCCGCCGATCACCGGCAGCGCAAGCCAGGCATCCAGCAGCCAGGTCAGATGCAGCTGCTCGAACACCCAGTTGAGGATGCCTTCCTTGGCGAGGATCAGCTTCCAGGCATAGACCTTCACCAGGTAGCTGGCCCAGAGCGGCAGCATGATGCCCAGATAGAACAGCGCCTTCCATTTCCCCCGCGCATAGCGCGCCGCCATATAGGCGATGGGAAAGGCGATCAGCGCCGAGGCCAGAGTTACCACCCCCGCCATGATCACCGTGCGGAGGATCACGTCGAGGTTCTGCGGCCGTAACAGCTCCGCATAAGTCTTGAGCGTGAACTCGTAATTGATCAGCCCGGAGAACTCGTCGATCGAGAAGAAGCTCTGCAGCAGCAGCGCGAACAGCGAGCCGACATAGACGATGCCGAGCCAGAGCAGCGCCGGCAGCAGCAAGAGGAACACGAACAGTTTCGGCTGCCGCCAGAAGCGGTCGCTGAGCGCCCCGAGCCAGCCGCGCTGGTTCGGCAGGATGGCGCTGGAACTGCTCGCGGCGATCGCGCTCACCCGGCGTCCTCCATCAGATGCAGCGCTTCGCGCGCAAAGCCGATCGTCACCCGGTCACCATCGGCGGGCACGTCGCCGCCGGAGGGCACCACCGCATGGACCAGCGTGCCATTGACGTCGATGCCGAGCCGGGTCGTGGCGCCCAGATAGGAGCGCGACACCACCGTGCCGGTCAGCGCCGCATGGCCGCCCTCGCTGCGGATCAGGTGGATGGCCTCCGGCCTGAGCGAAGCCCAGCGCCGCTGGCCGGCAATAGTCTCGACGAATTCGGGCGCCAGCACGTTCGACGAACCGACGAAATCGGCAACGAAGCGCGAATTGGGCCTGGTGTAGATCTCCTCGGGCGTTCCCACCTGCACCAGCTTGCCGAAATCGAACACAGCTACCCGGTCGGCCATCGACAGCGCTTCGCCCTGGTCGTGGGTGACGAAGATGAAGGTGATGCCGAGCGTCTTCTGCAGCACTTTCAGCTCTTCCTGCATCTGCTCGCGCAGCTTCAGATCGAGCGCCCCGAGCGGCTCGTCGAGCAGCAACACCTTGGGCCGGTTGACGATGGCGCGGGCCAGCGCCACCCGTTGTCGCTGTCCGCCCGAGAGCTGGCCGGGCCGCCGGTCGCCATAGCCGCCGAGCTTCACCAGCTCCAGCGCCGCTTCGGCCTCGCGGGCCCGCGTCGCCTTGTCGACATTCTTCAGCATCAGCGAGAATTCGACGTTCTCGCGCACGTTCATGTGCGGGAACAGCGCGTAATCCTGAAACACCGTGTTGACGTTGCGCCGGTAGGGCGGCACGCCTTCCACCGCCTCGCCGAAGATGCGGATCTGCCCCAGCGTCGGCTGCTCGAAGCCGGCGATCAACCGCAAGCAGGTGGTCTTGCCCGAGCCCGAGGGGCCGAGCATGGCGAAGAACTCCCCTTCCCCGACCTCGAGATCGACCTCGTCGAGAGCTCTCACCGCGCCGAAATGGCGGGAAACGGTCTGCAGGGAAACGGCCGAGGTCATGCCTAGAGAACCTTCGCGTCAAGGCGCTGAGATCAACCGGAGGATTTGCCAAGGCAAATCCCCCGGGTTGTGGCCGACGATTTGCCGTTAGCAAATCGCCGGGGTCGGAGGATTTTGCCAAGAGGCAAAATCCTCTTGGAGGTGTCACCCCCGCAACGGCGGAAACCCACTCGCTGTGGACGCGAGGTTGCGCTGGGCTCCGCCGTCGCGGGAGTGACCATCGCGGGGTGAAGAGATGGCGCAGCGCGCCGTCTCCCCGGGCCGGCTTTCTAGCGGCCGCCGATAACCCCGACGTAGTCGCTGACCCAGCGGTAATACGGTACGCACTCGCCCGCCTCGCACTTGGCGGTCGGGGTCCGCCAGAAGCGGATCTTGTCGAAATTCTCGTAGCCGTTGGTGGCGCAGCCCTCATCGGTGAGGAGTTCATTGCCCTTGCAGGCGGCCGGCACCGACGGCACCGTGCCGAACCAGGCCGACACATCGCCCTGCACCTTGGGCGAGAGCGAGTGCTCCATCCACATATAGGCGCAGTTGGGGTGTGCGCTCTCGGCATGCAGCATCGTCGTATCGGCCCAGCCGGTGATGCCTTCTTCCGGGAAGGTCGAGGCGACCTTGGCGCCTTCCGCCTTCAGCACGTTGACCATGAACGGCCAGGACGAGGAGGCGACGACGCCTTCGTTCTTGAAGTCGTCCATCTGGATGAACGCATCGTGCCAGTAGCGGCCGACCAGCGTGCGCTGCACGCGCAGCAGGTCGAGCGCCGCCTTGTACTGGTCCTCGTTCAGCGCATAGGGGTCGGTGATGCCGAGCTCGGGCTTGTGCTTCATCAGGTAGAGCGCCGCGTCGGCCACGTAGATCGGGCCATCATAGGCCTGGACGCGCCCCTTGTTGGACTTGCCGTCGGGCAGCGTCTGCTCTTCGAACACCACGTTCCAGCTGGTCGGCGGCTTATCGCCAAACACTTCGGTGTTGTACATCAGGACGTTGGCGCCCCAGACATAGGGGGTGCCGTAATGGGTGCCGTCGACAGTGTGCCAGGCGGCGTTCTGCAGGCGCTCGTCGATGGTCGACCACGACGGGATCAGCGCCGTGTTGATCGGTTGCACGCGCTTGCCGGCGATCAGGCGCAGCGAGGCGTCGCCCGAGGCGGTGACGAGGTCGAAGCCGCCCTCGTTCATCAGCGCCACCATTTCGTCCGAGGTGTTGGCGGTTTTCACCGTCACCTTGCAGCCGCTATCGGCTTCGAACTTGGTGACCCAGTCGTAATTCGGATCGGTCTCACCGCGCTCGATGTAACCGGCCCAGGCGACGATCGAGACTTCGCCCTCCCCCGCGCCAAGCGACTGCAGCATCTCCTGCGCAGCCACCTGACCGGTGAAGGTCGCAACCATGGTCAAGGCCGTACACGTCTTGAGGATGGACTTCATCGATTTCTCCCTGCTCGGGCAGCGCTCCCAAATGCGCCTCATGCCCTTGGATGGGAGCTTATCGAGCGCTGTGCTATGCGCAAATGCATTCGTCCGGGGGGAGCTTTCGGAATTTCCGATAGCAAGATGACGCCGTGAGCAGTCCTGGCTCTCTTCACGTTAGTGGGCACCAACCTTCGCAATCCGCCCCGATGTCATCCCAGCGAAAGCTGGGACCCAACTCGCAGCTGGCGCGGGTGGTGAAATGGGTCCCAGCTTTCGCTGGGCGAGACGGTGGTTCATTCCATCCGCCACCACCCTCACCGCTCCTGCGCCGCCCTGCCCCGTGGCGCGTGCTGTTGTTGCGCCAGCCCGATGAAATCGCGCGCCGCCTGGGTCAGCTGGCTGCCGCGCCGCCAGACCATCCCCACCTGCACCACCGGCAGCGCCCCCGAGATGTCGCGACTCTCGATCCGGTCGCCTTCCAGCGACCACGGCCGGTAGACGAGGTCCGGCAACAGCGCGATGCCGGCGCCGGTGGCGACGAGGCTACGCACCGCCTCGACCGAGCGGGTACGAAACGCCACATTGGGCCGGGCGCTGAAGGCGGCGAGAAGTTTTCCGGTGTTCTCCTCGGTCTCGTCCACCGTCAGCATGATCAACGGCTCCGGCACGATGTCCGAAACCGAGATGATATCGGCGCCGGCCAGCCTGTGGCCGAGGGGCAGCCACAGCCGATAAGGCGAGGTCTCGAAGATCTCGGCCTGCAGCGCCACGCGGTCGCGCAGGTTGGAGATCACCATCACCGCCACGTCGAGCTCGCCGCCGATCAAGAGGTGCTCGAGATAATCGCCATTGTCCTCGATCGCCGTGACATTGACGGTGGGATAGGCCCGCCGGTAGCGCGCCAGCAGATCCGACAGCACATAGCCGGCGACCAGCGAGGTCACCCCCAGTTGCAGGCTGCCGCCGGCCGGCGCCTCGGCTTCGCCGAAGCTGCGCCGCGCATCCGAAACGCTGGCGAGAATGCGGGTGGCGTGGCGGTAGAACTGGTGGCCCTTGTGGGTGATGGTCAGCCCGCGCCGATGCCGCTCGAACAGCGTCACCCCGAGATCGGATTCCAGCTCCTTGATCGCATCGGTCACCGCCGACTGGCTGATCGAAAGCGATTGCGCCGCCCCCGACACCGTCCCCTCCTCGGCGACCGAGATGAAATACTGCAGCTGCCGCAGGGTGAAAGCCATGTCGCACTAAAGCATTGGCAGCGGGGCCGCTCAATCGCTATGGGTGGGCAAACTCGAGCTTCGGAGGCAAATCATGGGCAGCCGCGCCAACACCCTCGCCGCCATCGAGCGCCGCGTCCGCCGCATCGGCCGGCCGTTCGGCGTCAGCCTCCTGGTCGCCGAAAAGCGCAACCCCAAGATCGAGGCGCATGGCGGCTACATGCTGCGCGACGACGACACCTTCGAGATCGTCTTCGGCAATGCCGGCTACGATTTCTCCGCCAGCCTCGAGGAAATCGAGGAGTTCCTGCTGGAGTCGCGCACCGCCATGCGCGAGGAGATCAAGGGCAAGAAGAAGCGCTGATGTCTGCCTCGCGGTCGCTCGGAGCGACCCAGTGCGCAGACGTCCTCAGCGCAACACCCCCCGCACCCACTCCCGCACGCCGCGCACCCACCCCACCGCTGCCTGCCAGGCCGCGGTCGATTTCGCCCAACTGATCGCCCGGTCGCGCAGCGCAAATAGCCAGCTCAACAGCCGTGCGAACCAGTCGATCCGCATCAACGGCTGGTACACCGCATGAAAGATCCGCTCGACCACCAGCAGCGACAGTGCATGCGCCAGCAAGAGCCCGATGGTGCCGGTGATGACGTGCCCCGTCCCTGCCCACCAGATGGCGACCACCTTCATCGGCTCGATCACCACGAAGGGCACGCCCAGCGCGAGGAGCGCCGCATAGGGCGGCAACCGCCCGAGCCATTCCCCAAGCCGCTGGAACAGCCTGAGCGAACTGAGCCAGCCAATCAGCGGCCGGAACAGCGGAAACAGCAACTCGTCGAGCAGCGTGTAGATCACCACCGCTACCGTCACCACCGCCCGTCCGATGGCGCGGATCGCCCGCTGTACTGCCATGGTTTTCCTCTGCCGTTCGCGAAGGCTGGAGCGCTTTCGGGAAAAGCTGTAGGCCTTTCCGGGTCGAAAGCGCGACAAAAACAAAGAGTTAGATCGCTTCGTTGATTCAATGAAACGATCTAGCCGCGCCGTGCTTCTATGCTATCGTCGCATCGGGAAGTTTCTGTGCCTCAGTAGCGAGCGTCCGACCGTATGTCGATCAAAGCCGCGATCTATCACCTGACGCACTACAAATACGACCGCCCGGTCGTCCTCCAGCCCCAGATCATCCGGCTCCAGCCCGCGCCGCAATCCAAGACCAAGGTGCTGAGCCATTCGCTGCGG
The DNA here is from genome assembly GCF_058806655.1 of Devosia sp. GW821-FHT12F11. Lineage (NCBI taxonomy): Bacteria > Pseudomonadati > Pseudomonadota > Alphaproteobacteria > Hyphomicrobiales > Devosiaceae > Devosia > Devosia sp. GW821-FHT12F11. The sequence continues at coordinate 319,589 of NZ_JBXAPX010000005.1, read as the reverse complement.
GTGTCGCCGTCGAACCACTTCGTCAACCTGCAGCAGGACCCCTACGGCAACTATCTCAGCCGCCACGTCTTCCCCGAGCCGGTCACCGAGCTGAAGATCGAGGTCGACCTCGTCGCCGACATGACGGTCTACAACCCGTTCGATTTCTTCGTCGAGGAGCGGGCCGAGATCTGGCCGTTCGAATATCCCGAAGAGCTGCGCGACGATCTCTCCATCTATATGAAGCCGCAGCCGGCGGGCCCGCTGCTCACCGAGTTCCTCCGCGGCGTCGACCGCACGCCGATGAACACGGTCAATTTCATCACAGCGCTCAATGCCCGGGTGCAGCGCGAGATCGGCTATATCGTCCGGCTCGAAACCGGCGTGCTCGAGCCTGAGGAAACGCTGACCCGCGCCCAGGGCTCGTGTCGCGATTCGAGCTGGCTGCTGGTGCAGGCACTGCGCCATCTCGGCCTCGCCGCGCGCTTCGTCTCCGGCTACCTGATCCAGTTGAAGCCCGATCTGGTGTCGCTCGACGGGCCCGCCGGCACCGACCACGATTTCACCGATCTGCACGCCTGGTGCGAAGTCTACCTCCCGGGCGCCGGCTGGGTCGGGCTCGACCCGACCTCCGGCCTGCTGGCCGGCGAGAGCCATGTACCGCTCGCCGCCACCCCGCATTATCGCAATGCCGCGCCGATCTCCGGCTTCACCAGCTTCGCCAATGTCGAGTTCGCCTTCGACATGAAGGTGAGCCGTGTCGCCGAGCATCCGCGCATCACCAAGCCGTTCTCCGACGAGAGCTGGGACCGGCTCAACGCGCTGGGCCGCGAAGTCGACGCCGAGCTGGTCAAGCACGATGTCCGCCTCACCATGGGCGGCGAGCCGACCTTCGTCTCGATCGACGATTTCGAAGCCGGTGAGTGGAATGCCGATGCGGTCGGGCCGACCAAGCGGGCCAAGGCCGATGCGCTGATCCGGCGACTGCGGGAGCGCTTCGCCCCAGGCGGGTTGCTGCATTACGGCCAGGGCAAATGGTACCCCGGCGAAACGTTGCCGCGCTGGACTTTTTCGCTCTACTGGCGCCGCGACAACAAGCCGGTGTGGCGCGACGAGACGCTGTTCGCCCATGAGGGCGTGCCCACCGCGGCCAAGCCCGGCGACGACCAACGCCTTTTGAGCGAGATCGCCGCCAATCTCGGCGTCGGCACCGAAACCATCGACGCCGCTTATGAGGATCCGGGCGACTGGCTGGTGAAGGAAGCCCGGCTACCGCCCAATGTCGACCCGGCCAATTCCGAGCTCGCCGACCCCGAGGCGCGGGCCCGCATGGCGCGGGTGTTCGACAACGGGCTCAACAACCCCACCGGCTATGTGCTGCCGGTGCAGCGCTGGAACGCCCTGCCCGACCGCACCAACCGCTGGATCACCGAGAAATGGCGGACGCGTCGCGGAAAACTGTTCCTCGCCGCCGGCGACTCGCCGGTCGGCTACCGCCTGCCGCTGAGCTCGCTGAAGCATGTCGCGCCCACTGCCTATCCGCATGTGGTGCCGCGCGATCCGCTGATCGCCGTGCTCGACCTGCCTGAGGTCGAGGAATTGCTGCAGCAGCCGGTGGAAGTGCGCGTCGGCCACCATGCCCAGCCCTCGACCTTCACCGCCGACCCCACGATCACCCAGGAAATCACCGAGCAGGTGCTGGACGAGATCGACTCGACCGTCCGCACCGCCATCACCGTGGAACTGCGCGAGGGTCGGCTCTGCGTCTTCCTGCCGCCGGTCTCGACCGTCGAGGATTATCTCGAGCTGATCGCCGCCTCCGAGGAGGCGGCAAAGACCCTCGGCCTCCCCATCCATGTCGAAGGCTACGCCCCGCCTTACGACCCACGCCTCAATGTCATCCGCGTCGCGCCCGATCCCGGCGTCATCGAAGTGAACATCCACCCGGCCGCCAGCTGGGAGGAGTGCGTCGCTACCACCACCGCCGTTTACGAGGAGGCCCGGCAGGCCCGGCTCGGCGCCGACAAGTTCATGATCGACGGGAAGCATACCGGCACCGGCGGCGGCAACCACGTGGTGGTCGGCGGCTCGACCCCGGGGGATTCGCCCTTCCTCCGCCGCCCGGATCTCCTGAAGAGCCTGATCCTCCATTGGCAGCAGCATCCGGCACTGAGCTACCTGTTCTCCGGGCTGTTCATCGGCCCCACCTCGCAGGCGCCACGCATCGACGAAGCCCGGCACGACAGCCTCTATGAGTTGGAGATCGCCATGAAGCAGGTGCCGGCCCCCGACCAGGGCCCGGCGCCGCGCCCCTGGCTGGTCGACCGGCTGTTCCGCAACCTGCTCGTCGATGTCACCGGCAACACCCACCGCTCGGAAATCTGCATCGACAAGCTCTATTCGCCCGACGGCCCGACCGGCCGGCTCGGGCTGGTAGAGTTCCGCGGCTTCGAGATGCCGCCCAATGCCAGGATGAACCTCGCGCAGCAGCTGCTGGTCCGCGCCCTGATCGCCCGCTTCTGGAAAGCGCCCAAGCAAGGCAAGTTCACCCGCTGGGGCACGACGCTGCATGATCGCTTCATGCTGCCGCAGTTCGTCTGGGCCGATTTCCTCGATGTGCTCGGCGACCTCAGGGACAACGGCTTTGCGCTCGACCCCGAATGGTTCGCGGCACAGCTCGAGTTCCGCTTCCCGTTCTGCGGCGAGGTGGAGGTCGAGGGGATGAAGCTCACCTTGACCCAGGCGCTCGAGCCCTGGCACGTGATGGGCGAGCAGGGTGCCATCGGCGGCACGGTGCGCTTTGTTGATTCATCGGTTGAACGTCTTCAAGTAAAGCTCGAAGGCCTCAACCCCGGCCGCTATCAGGTCACCGCCAACGGCCGCGCCGTGCCGCTGACCCCGGCCGGCGAGGCCGGCGTCGCCGTGGCCGGCGTCCGCTACAAGGCCTGGCACCCCGCTTCGGGCATGCACCCGGTGCTGCCGGTCAACGCGCCGTTGCACTTCGATATCTACGACACCTGGTCGGCCCGCTCGATCGGCGGCTGCACCTACCACACGGCGCACCCGGGCGGCCGCAACTACGAGACCTTCCCGGTCAACGGCAACGAAGCGGAGGCACGGCGGCTGGCTCGGTTCGTGCCGAATGGCCATACACCGGGGGCGTTCGTGCCGCCGACGGAGGAACGCTCGGCGGAATTCCCGCTGACGCTGGATTTGCGGGTGCCGGTCTAGGGGCTGACTGATAGAGACGGCCCCCTCCCGGCCTCCCCCATGAAGGGGGAGGTGCCGCGTCGCGCGTTAGGCACGATCGAAGACAGAGCCTCAACTCTTCACCTCCCCCTTCATGGGGGAGGCCGGGAGGGGGCCGTCTGCTTCAGTCAGCACACTCTCCCCCAATCTTACCCATTCCCGCCAATTCCCCCTTGCCATTCCACCCGCATCCGCTAGCGCTATTTCCCCATGGATAAGCGGAATCAACGGCAGGCTAGAAAGCGCGGGGCGCCGAGCCTTGTTGCCGACTACAAGCTGTTGCCGGGTGTTCCGGACGAAATGCTCGACGCTGGGGGGCAGATCCGCCCGAGCTGGGCGCCGCTGATCTCGGCGCTCGACGAGCTCGGGCACGAGGAACTGGCGGGCCGCTTCGAGCGCGCCGACCAATATCTGCGCGATGCCGGCGTCTATTATCGCAAATATGATGGCGCCGAGGGCAAGGAGCGCGCCTGGCCGCTGGCGCATGTGCCGCTGATCCTCGACGAGAGCGAGTGGCTCACCATCACGCACGGCCTGACGCAGCGCGCCGAGCTGCTCGAAACCATCGTTGCCGACATCTATGGCGATAACCAACTGGTGCAGCGCGGCCTGCTGCCGCCCGAGCTGATCGCGCGCAACGACGAGTTTCTGCGTCCGATGGTCGGGGTTCGTCCGGCCAGCGGGCATTTCCTCCATTTCTGCGCCTTCGAGCTCGGCCGCGGCCCGGATGGCGGCTGGTGGGTGCTGGGCGATCGCACCCAGGCGCCGTCGGGCGCCGGCTTTGCCGTCGAGAACCGCGTCGCCACCACCCGCGCCCTCTCCGATATCTATGGCGAGATGCATGTGCATCGGCTCGCCGGCTTCTTCCGTGGCTTCCGCGACGCGCTGACCGGCATCGCCACCGATGGCCGGGTCGGCATCCTGACGCCGGGCCAGCACAACGAGACCTATTTCGAGCACGCCTATATCGCCCGTTATCTCGGCTTCACCCTGCTCGAGGGCGAGGACCTGGTGGTCGACAATGGCCAGGTGATGGTGCGCACCGTCTCCGGCCTGCAGCCGATCAGCGTGTTGTGGCGGCGCATGGATGCGAGCTTCGTCGATCCGCTCGAGCTGCGCTATGACAGCCATATCGGCACGCCCGGTCTCACCGAGGCGCTGCGCCAGGGCACCATCTCGATGGTCAATGCACTGGGCACCGGCATCCTCGAGACCCGCGCCTTTTCGGCCTTCATGCCCAACCTCTGCCGGGCGCTGACCGGGCGCGAGCTCGAGCTGCCCTCGATCGCCACCTGGTGGTGCGGTGGCGCGGCCGAACGGCAGCACGTCATCGACAATTTCAACACGATGATGGTTGGGTCGGCCTTCGCCACCGGCCTCGCCATCGAGGATCAGCGCGGCACCGTGGTTGGCGGTGCGCTGCCCGAAGCCGAGCGGCAGGCGCTGCGCGCCCGGCTCGAAACCGAAGGCGGCCGCTTTGTCGGCCAGGAGCAGGTGCAGCTCTCCACTGCTCCGGTCTATGTCGGCGGCAAGCTCGAGCCGAGGCCGATGACGCTGCGCGTCTATGCCGCCCGCACCCGCGAGGGCTGGACGGTGATGCCCGGCGGCTTCGCCCGGGTCGGCTCGACCCAGGATTCGACCGCCATCGCCATGCAGCGCGGCGGCCAGGCGGCCGACGTCTGGGTGGTGAGCAAGCAACCCGTCGAGCGGGTCACGCTGCTGCCGACCGAAGGCGAAAAGCTGGTCCGCATGTCCTCGGGGAGCCTCCCCAGCCGCGCCGCCGACAACCTGATCTGGCTCGGCCGCTACGCCGAACGCTGTGAGGCCATGGTGCGGATTCTCCGCGCCTACAACGCTCGGCTGGCCGAGATCTCCAACACCGACCAGGCGATCTTGACCGATACCCGGGCCTATCTCGACGGCATCGGCGTCGATGCGGCGGTGCCGCTGCCGCCGGGCCTGCTCGCTGCCATCGACAGCGCCGTGCACAGCGCCAGCCAGATCCGCGACCGCTTTTCGCCCGATGGCTGGCTGGCCCTGACCGATTTGCGCAAGACCGCCCGAAGCTTCTCGCAGCGCGTGCTGCCCGGCGACGATGCGACCCGCGCCATGACCGTGCTGCTGCGCAAGCTCGCGGGCTTTTCCGGCCTCGTGCACGAAAACATGTACCGTTTTGCCGGCTGGCGCTTCCTCGAGATCGGCCGCCGGCTCGAGCGCGGCATCCAGATCGCCCACAGTGTCGCCTGGTGTACGCGCAAGGGCGCGCCCGAGGGGGCGCTCGACCTGCTGCTGGAAGTCGGCGACAGCGTCATGACGCATCGCCGCCGCTATGCGGTGAGCGCCGGGGTCAATTCCTATGTCGACCTTTTGGTCCTCGACCCGCTAAACCCGCGCTCGGTGCGGTTCCAGATCGCCGAACTCTACCAGCAGCTCGAGCAGCTGCCCGGCGGCCTCGAGGACGGGCATTTGTCCATGGCGGCCAAGGCCGCGCTGACGCTCGATACCGAGCTGCGCGTCACCGAGCCCGAGGACATGACGACGTCGAAGATCAACCGGCTGGGCATCGAGATCGGCAATCTCGCCGGGCTCATTGCCGACGCCTATTTCGTCTGAGGAGGCGAGCCGTGCTCTACGACGTCCGGCTCGAACTGCACTACGACTACAAGGCCTCGGTGCATGGCGACCGCCACCTGGTCCGTGTCGCCCCGATCTCTATTCCCAACGCGCAGCGGGTCATCGCCTCGTCGCTGTCGTTCGAACCGCGCCCCGAGCAGGAAACCACCTTCTCCGATTATTTCGGCAACCTCGTCACCACCATCGCGTACGCCGGCCGGCACGATCATCTCGATGTGCGGCTCACGGCCCGGGTGCAGGTCGAGGATCTGGCGACCCCGGTCGATCTCTCCCCTACGCTTGCCGGGTTGAAGCAGGAACTGGCGGCGCTTTGGTCGGTGGCGCCGGATTCGCCGCAGCATTTCCTTTCCGCCTCACCGCGCATCCCGCTCGCCCCTGAGATCACCGATTACGCCCGGAACTCGGCGGCCGGCGATCAATCGGTCTACGCCACGGCGATGGATCTCTGCCTCAGGATCCACCGCGATTTCCGCTACGACAAGGACGCCACCAAGGTCGATACCGGCCCGGTCGAGGCTTTTGCGCTGAAGCGCGGCGTCTGCCAGGACTTTGCCCATGTGATGATCGCGGGGCTGCGCGGCCTCGGCATCCCCGCCGGCTATGTCTCGGGGTTCCTCCGCACCATTCCGCCCAAGGGCAAGCCACGGCTAGAAGGCGCCGACGCCATGCACGCCTGGGTGCGCGTCTGGTGCGGCCAACATTCCGGCTGGCTCGAGTTCGACCCCACCAACGCCATGCTGGCCGGCCCCGACCACATCACCATCGGGCACGGCCGCGACTATTCCGACATCTCGCCGATCGTCGGCGTGCTCCGCACCAGCGGCGGCCATACGGCCAAGCAATCGGTCGACGTGGTGCGGGTCGAATAGAGCGCCTCACACACCGCTCTCTCCGTGATCCGCCCCCGGGGGGCGGGTGAGGATTCTGCACCTCCACCGCTCCCAATCACACTTTTCAACCCGCCCCGGAACCAATTGTGGCGGGCTCCGTTATTGGGCTGACGCGCCAACGAGCGGCGTGTCTGCCGGCCCTCCCTCCGGCAGCACCATGCAGAGGAACGAGAGCGATGACCCAACTTGAGATCGCCAACCTGGAACATGCCGCCCGCTCGGCCGTCGCGTGGATCCCTGAAGGATATGACGGGCGTACGCACTACGGTGCCGTCCTTGCGGCGATCGTCCCTGCCGCAGGCATCCTTGCCGTAGCCGCGACCCTCCTCCTGTCAGTCTTCTAGGAGAATCCCTATGACCTTGAGCACGATCATCATCATTCTGCTGATCCTGCTGTTGATCGGCGCCATACCGGCCTGGCCCTACTCCCGCTCCTGGGGAGCTTACCCCTCCGGTATTCTCGGCGTCGTGCTCGTCATCGTCATCATCCTCGTGTTGATGCGCGTATTCTGACGGGCTTCTGCGAGCCAAGGTCGCCCCCCTTGCGGCTCGCCATCGCACCCCAGTTCGCCCCCGGACTGGGGTGCACTTGTTTTGATCTAACGCAAACGAGCAATCCGCCGGCACAGCTAGACTGGAACCTGATTACGACCGGTCGCGTTGTGACTTTCAGTCCTCAAAAGGAGTCCAGAACATGGCTTCGACCACCGATATGGCCCCCAACCGCACTGCCGCTGCAAAAACCCCAGCCCGCCGCGCCGCCAATGGTCCACGCCGCGCTGCGGCACGGCAAAGCCAAAGCCGTGAGGACGACCTCTCGGCCCAGGTGCAGCAGCTGCAATCCGACCTGAAGTCGATCGCGGCGACACTGGCGAGCCTCGCCGAGGACAAGGTTCACGATGCCCAGAAGCTGGCCAAGCGCGAGGTGAAGAACCTTGCCAGCAGCGGCCAAAGCGCCATCGAGGATGTACAGGACGAGTTCGGCCAGCTCGAAAAGCAGATCAAGGACACCATCCGCGAAAAGCCGCTGACCGCCGTTGCCGGCGCCATCGCCTTGGGCTTCGTTCTCGCCGTCGTTTCGAGGTAGGCCCATGCACCTCCTCGCTTTGGCGGCGTCGGTCCTCGGGATCGAGGTCGACGAGTTGCTCGAGCATTTCAAGCGGAACGCCATGGCCTGGTCGGCCGTGGCGCTCTTTGCGTTGATCGCACTGGTCTTCGTGCTGGTGGCGCTCAATGCCTGGTTCACGCTGATGTGGGGCCCCATCATCGCGCCGCTGGTGATCGCCGCCGGGGCGCTGGTGATCTCACTGGGTATCTATGCGGCTATCGCCATTATCGACAGCATCGCCAAAAAACGTGCGGCGCAGCGCCGCAATGCCGCCGAAAAGACCGCTTTGGTCACCACCGCGGCCCTTACCGCTTTGCCATTGGTGATGAAGTCGGACCTGATGCGAAAGATCGGCATTCCGATCGGCGGCGCGCTGGCCGCGGCGTATCTCCTGTCCAAGCCCGGCAACTCGCATGGCCACAGCAACGGCCACGATCCGGACTGATCACTTCCGTCATTTGTCGGGAACCGGGTCAAACGGCCCGCGTTATCTGATGCACCTGCACTGACTGCGGGTGAGGCCAACGAAAGATTTCCAGGAGTGTGAGCTATGACCCACATCAAACGGAAGATCGTGACCATTCTGACCGACGACCACATTGCGGATGCTGAGAAGATCACCATCCTGCGTCAGCTCGAGGCGGACTCCCTCTCCAAGGAGCGTAGCGCCACCGAAGGCATGACCCCGGTCGACGGCGACGATGGCGAAGACCTGAAGGCCATCGAGAACGCCCTGCGCAAGCTGGGCCAGGAGCCGGTGGAAGCAGGGGCAGCAAGCCTCTGAGTGCAAGAGTTCGAGTAGATTGCTCACCCCGCCCAAGTGGCGGGGTGTTCGTATTTGGGGCGTCGTAGTTTGCGCGGACAGTCCACAGTGCGCCCCCTCCCCCCACAGGGGCGAGGGGGCGCTGTGGTGCAGCCGGCGTCTTCAAGCCGCTTCGATCTGCGGGTCCTCGCGCTCCGGCGCTGCATCCACTGCCGGCAGCATGACCTTCAGCCCGCCGGCATGGATCCTCAGATCGACCTGCCTTTCGAGCGGAATGAGTTCGCCGTCGATCACCGCCAGCGCCGACGCCTTGCGATGCGGGAACCGGAGGCTCACCTGCGCCACCTCGCGCTCGGACACCAGCGGATGCGCCTTCCAGTTGCCGAAGGCCAGCGACAGCGCCAGTCGCGCCAGCTCCGCCGGCGGCATGGGCTTGACCACATAGACCCCGAGCACGCCGCGATCGACTGCCTCGGCGTAGGGCACGTGGCCCTCCCCCAGCACATTGTTGGAGACGGCGATCGCGGTCGCCTTGCGCCGCTCGGTGCCCTGCCGGGTGCTGATTTCGGCGTCGAACACCAGTGGGCGCGACAGCGCCAGCCCGACCGCCCTGAGGCTGGCCAGCATCTTGCCCCAGCGGCTGTGATAGGTGAGCTCGTTGCGGATACGAACCAGCCGCGAGTGGAGCCCCACCGAGAACTGGTGGACGAACGGCCGCCCGTTGGCGGTGGCGATATCGACCGCCGCAACCTGCCCCCGCGCTATCGCGCCGAGCGCGGCTTCGAGCTGCAGTGGCACGCCAAGCGAGCGGGCAAACAGGTTCATCGTGCCGGCCGGGAGCACCGCCAGCGCCATCTTGTGGGCAAAGCAGATGCCTGCCGCAGCGGAGATCGTGCCGTCACCGCCGCCCGCCAGCACCACTTCGGAGGCCGGATCGGCAGCCGCGCGCTCGAGCTCCGCAATCAACTGCTCGCCGCCGACCACCCGGCATTCGATGCTCTGGCCGTGTTCGGCAAAGATCCGTTCGGCCGAGGCGACGAACGCCGCCATGTCCATGGTGCGAAAGGTGCCGCCGTCCTTGTTGAACACCCCGACGAAATGCATGTTGCCCCCACGATTGGCCGGTCTCCAGCGCAACGGCCCCGCCTGGCCCCGGGTTCCGCCGCAGCTGAAGTGCACAGGCCGATCGCTCCGATCGACCTTACCCTACTCCGCCGGCACATCCAGTCGCGGCAGCTTCACCGTGATCGCGGTCCCGCCGCCCTCCCGCGCCCGGTATTCCGGCTCGCTCCCACCGAACTGCCGCGCCAGCTGTTTGACGATCAGCGCGCCAAGCCCCTCCTGCCCATTCTTGGCGCCGATGCCGCGCCCGTTATCCTCGACGGTGAGCGATGTGATCCCGTCCTCGCCCCGCTCGAAGCGGATATGCACCGTGCCGGCCTGGCCTTCGGCAAAGGCGTGCTTGAGTGCATTGGTGACCAGCTCGCTGACCACGATCCCCAGCGTCGTCGCATCGCGCGCCGGGATGATCATCGGCTCGAGGTGCTTTTCGAACGTTACGGCCTTGTCGGGCGGCATGGCGGCGGCGAGGTCATCGATCACGTCGGTGAGAAACTCGGCCGCGTCGGTGGTTTCGAGGTCGGGCCCGAGCCGCAGCCGCCGGTGGCCCGAGGCAATCGCCTGCACCCTGAGCTGGGCCGCTTCCAGCGCGTTGCGCACTTCGTCCGACGAGGTGCGCGCCAGCTGCAGGCCGAGCAGCGACGACACCGTCGCCAGCGAATTGCCGATCCGGTGATTGGTATCCTGCAGCAGCGTCTCGAGCCGGGCCCGCTCGCGCTCGGCATGGCCGCGCGCTTCCTCGGCTTCGGCGGTGCGGGCGCGAACATGCGCCTCGAGTTCCTCGTTGACCGTGCGCAACCGGTTCTGCTGCTGCGCCAGGGCCGCCACTTTGCGCTGCGAACGCGACAACAGCGAATAGGCAAGAATGGCCGCCGCGGCGAGGGCAGCAAGAATGGTGGCGACCAGCAGTTGTCGGTAGAACTCCATCCGGCCGTTGCGCTCGATCAGCTTGGCGTCTTCTTCCCCGATCATCTGGCGCAGCACGGTGCGGATCCGTTCCATCAGCTCGAGCCCGGTGTCGGAGCGCAGCAAGGCGAGCGCCTCGGCGCTCTGGCCCGAAGACATCAGCTCGATGGTGCGCGCCATTTCGGCCCGCTTCGCATCGAGATCGGGCACCAGCCCCTCGATGCGACTGAGTTGTGTCGGGTTGTCGCTGATCAACGATAACAGGCTCTGATAGGTCTGGCTCAGCTTGCCGACGGCGACATTGTAGGGGTCGAGATAGGCTTGGTCCCGGGTGATCAGATAACCGCGCTGCCCGGTTTCGGCATCGACCACCGCCAGCACCAGCTCGCGCGCCTGCCGCCGGATCTCGTAGGTCTTGGCGATGTCGGCGAGTTGGCTGTCGACGGTCCGCACCATGTAAAGCGACGCCGCCACCGCCACCAGCACCAGCGTCAGCGAGGCCAAAATGGCGATGCGCCGCACGATGCCGCGCCGCGGCGCAACGGCTTCGACGGGCTGAGTGCTGACATCAAGCATCAAGGCGCCGTCCTCATCGGGGGATGGTGCTGGACAGTCCGGCGTTGCCCCCCGGACCAAGCAATGATCGGTACATGCCTAGCTCCGGGCGGTGGCAACAATGCGACCCTTCATATCAGCGGCCGCTTCCGGTCGGTGAGGCCGCTCCAGCCGGCGATGTCGGCCAGCGCCTCCGGGTCGAGCACCTCGCAGGCCCGGTCATGCCAGCGGATCAGCTGCCGCTCGGCCAGCTTGCGCAACGTCTTGTTGGTGTGGACGATCGACAGCCCGAGCGTGTCGGCCACGTGCTGCTGGGTGATCGGGATCAGGCGTTTCGAGGCCTTGGCCTGCCCCACCTGCTCGGACCGCTGGTACAGGAATGCGATCAGGTACGCCGCCCGCTCCATGGCGCTGCGGCGCCCGACGCTCAACAGGTTCTCGTCGAGCATCCGCTCCTCGCGCGAGGCGAGCCAGGTGACGTCGAAGGCGAGGCCGGGATGGTTCTCGAACAGCGTCGGCAGGGTATCGCGCTGGAACACGCACAACACCACCGGCGACAACGACTCCACCGAATGCTCCATCTCGCCGATCACCGAACCCTGCAGACCAACGAGGTCCCCAGGCAAGAGGTAGTTGAGGATCTGCCGGCGCCCATCCTCCAGCGTCTTGAAGCGGAAGGCCCAGCCCGAGAGCAAGGTGAACAGTTGCGCGCTGTGCGCCCCCTCCGCGAGGATGGTGGAACTGGGCTCGCTCACCAGTTCGCCGCGCTTGAAGCTGGACACGAACTTCAGCTCTTCCGGCGTGAAATCGCGAAAGTGCTCGTTATCCCTGAGGGGACACGCTTCACAAGGGATGCGGCGGGCATGGGCGACGGTGGCCAGGGCAGTGCTCACGACTGGATGGTTGCCGCAGCATGCCCCAATGGCGGGGGAACGCAACTGCCGGAACGGGCCAAACTTCCAAGGTGCATGTCTTTGTTAAATGACCCAGGCGCGAGGGCTGTGGACGATGCGCCCAACCACCGCGTCATGGAACCATAAATGCACGGATTGCATGCCCTCGTCGTTGAGGACGAATATCTCGTCGCCGCCGATATCGAACAGACGCTGCGCGCTGCGGGGGCCGCCGACGTCACGATCAAAGGCGACGCAGACGCCGCTCGCACCCTCGACCTTTCGGCCTTTGCCCTTGCGGTGATCGAGGCGCGGTTCGGCAGCGCCGATGCCGTGGCGCTCTGCGCCGCCCTGCGCGCCGCCCGCGTTCCCGTCGTCGTGACTTCGGCTGACCAGGCAGTCCAAGCAATGTTCACCGGCGCGACCCCACTCGCTAAGCCGTTCGACACTGAGGCGTTGTTAGCGGCATGCGCCGCCGCGAGGCAGCGTAGCCCCTGAGCTTTCAAGCCGAGCTCGACAGGGATCGCCTGTCGAGCCCGATGGCCGAGCGATCTATGTGAAGCGCGGCAAGGTGGTGACCTGCGCCGACACCGCGTCTGGCCCGTAATCGCCTTCGCCGGTGACCTTGAGCAGTTCCTGCAGTTTGGTGCGAGCCCGGCTGACTCGGCTTTTCATTGTGCCGATCGCACATTTGCAGATCTCGGCCGCCTCCTCGTAGGAAAACCCGGAGGCCCCGATCAGGATGATCGCTTCGCGCTGGTCGTCAGGCAACTGGTCGAGCGCCCGGCGAAAGTCGCCCAGGTCCATCACGCCATATTGCGATGGATGCACCGCCATGCGCTCTGTGAAGGCGCCGTCGGTGTCCTGCACCTCGCGGCCACGCTTGCGCATCTGGCTGTAGAACTCGTTGCGAAGGATGGTGAACAGCCATGCCTTCATGTTGGTGCCCATCTCGAAGCTGTCCTGCTTCGCCCAGGCCTTCATCACCGTGTCCTGCACCAGGTCGTCCGCCTTGTCGTGCCGCCCGGACAGCGACACCGCAAAGGCGCGCAGACTTGGCAGTGTGGACAGCAGTTCTCGCTTGAAGCTCGGCTTCTCGGCTTCCATGGCGCTATTTACCCTTCGCGGGCTTGGACTGCTTTTCCACCGCATCGAGCTGCTCAAGCAGGTCGATCAGCTTTGATGGGATTTCTTCGCTCTGTACCGCTCCATAGAGCGCTCGAAGCTTGTTACCGATGTCGGAATTTGGCCCCAGTCCATCGTCGCGGCGCCGCCGTAGCATGCCCAAATCATTCATTGTTGTCTTGTCTCGCATAAACCCTTCGCCCCACAGCAGGATCTGACGCCCCATACTCCAGCCGCGGCAAACTAAATGCGCGGTGGCAAAAAAAGTTCCGAACATGCTGGAACCAAGTTTTCCGCATCCCCGTTCTTCAGCATGGTAGGCTCTAAAAGCGTCACGGGAGTAGATTGTCGATGTCCCTTTCCACGCGGATCGCACCGCATCTTCCTTATTTGCGCCGGTTTTCGCGCGCCGTCACCGGCTCGCAGACTTCGGGGGACGCTTATGTAGCGGCGACCCTTGAGGCTTTGATCGCCGATCTCAGCATCTTTCCTGAAGCCAGCAACGACCGGATTGCGCTCTACAAGCTCTATTCGGCGCTGTTCTCCAGTTCAGCCATCCGAGTGCCGGAGCCGAGTTCGACCTTTCCCTGGGAGTCGCGGGCAGCGGCAAACCTCGCCAACCTCGCACCCCGTCCGCGGCAGGCCTTCCTGCTGGTGGCAGTCGAGGGCTTCAGCCACGATGAGGCATCCGAGATCCTCAGTGTCACGTCAGCCGAATTCGCTGACCTCCTCGCTCAGGCTTCGGCAGATATCTCACGCCAGGTAGCGACCGATATCCTGATCATCGAAGACGAGCCTTTGATCGCCATGGATATCGAGCAGATGGTCGAAGGTCTCGGCCACCGTGTGGTCGGCATTGCCCGCACCCACAAGGAGGCGGTGGCGCTCTACCACAAGACCCAGCCGCGTATGATCCTCGCCGATATCCAGCTCGCCGACGGCTCCTCGGGCATCGACGCCGTCAACGATATCCTGCACGCCCATCCGATCCCGGTGATCTTCATCACCGCCTTCCCGGAGCGGCTGCTGACCGGCGAACGGCCGGAACCGACTTTCCTCGTCACCAAGCCGTTCAACCCCGACATGGTGCGGGCGCTGATCAGCCAGGCGCTGTTCTTCGACGAAGGCTCGCGCGCCGCGGCCTGACGAACTCCGGACGCCCCTCCGGATTTGGGCCGGGCTCTGCCCGGCTCTTTTTTGCGCGGAGCCGCAGGGCTCTCGCTCCCTCCCCTCGATATGGGGGTTAACCCTGCACCCTCGGTGCTCCTTCACCGCGTACCAGGGGAGGAGCACGGAGAGCCCGGCGGCTGTTCATATGCGATAGCCCTCCCCTCGAAGGGGGGCCTTGAAGATCGGCGCAAGCCAACCGGGAACCCAACCCACGCCCGGTCGTTACTCCCCTGACGGATCGATGGAGTAACGAGAATGCTGCAATACGCTCTGCTCTTCCTGGTCATCGCGCTGGTCGCTGGCGTCCTCGGCTTTGGCGGTATCGCGGGGACCGCGTCGGGTATCGCGCAGATCCTGTTCTTCCTGTTCCTCGCCTTCCTGGTGATCTCGCTGATCATCGGCCTGTTCCGGCGCGCTTCGTAAGAGCGCGCGAGAAACTCAGACCGTCCCAAGCCGGGTCCGCGGTCTGAGGTGGCAGCGGCTCCGTCCAAGTGGACGGGGCCGCTAGCTTTTGCGCGCCCGGCAAGCGAAATTCGTGGCCCCGCTGTCGAATCCGGACCGCCTGGTTCGATTAGGAGAGAAGCCTTGCCCGTCCTGAGGAGACAGCCATGACCCAGTACCTCGTCGCCATCCATCACCCCGATGATTTCGAACCGAACTCAGAGAGCGATGAGACGCGCCGCGACATCGCCGACCTAAACGTCGCCATGCAGGCGGCGGGTATCGTGATGTTCGTCGGCGGCCTCGATCGCCCCGGCGCGGCCAAAGCCGTCCGCCGTAAGCCCGAGGGCGGCCTGCTCGTCACCGACGGCCCCTATATCGAGACTAAGGAGCACATCGGCGGCTTCTGGGTGCTGGAGCTTCCCGACATGGACGCAGCGCTCGACTGGGGGAAACGGGCGGCAGTCGCCTGCCGGGCACCGGTCGAGGTGCGCGCTTTCGGAACGCTGGAGGATAGGGACAAGGGGCACTGAAACAAATAAAAGCCCCGCCGAGGCGGGGCTCAGTTTTCATAGCTGTCTGAACCGCTTAGTGCAGGCGGTTGAACCAGTCGTCGACTTCGCGCTCGGCCTCTTCCTGGGCCTTGCCGTAGCGTTCCTGGATCTTGCCGCTGAGCTGCTTCCGGTTGCCCTTGATGATATCAAGGTCGTTGTCGGTCAGCTTGCCCCACTGGGTCTGGACCTTGCCTTTGAACTGCTCCCAGTTGCCTTCCATCTGGTTCCAATTCATCTGCAATCTCCTTTTTCTGCTGAGGAAAACCAGCCACCGTACCGGGTGGCTGCTGTCGGACTAACGCTTCGCCGGGGGCTCGGTTCCGCAAAACCCTTGCCACACGCCCCGCCATTGGCTTTGGTGCGGCGGATGCAGAACCCCCTCGCCCCGCCCGTCGTCGAAATCGTCGATCTCCATAAATCCTACGGCCCGCTCGAGGTGCTGAAGGGCGTCTCCCTCACCGCCCGCCAGGGCGAGGTGGTGGCGCTGATCGGCTCCTCCGGCTCGGGCAAATCGACGCTGCTGCGCTGCATCAACATGCTCGAAGTGCCCGAGAGCGGCACGGTGAAGGTCGGCGGCGAGGAGATCGCGCTCACCGGCCACCCGCCGCACCGAAGGCCCGCCGACGAGCAGCAGATCCGCCGCATCCGCTCCGAGCTCGGTATGGTGTTCCAGTCGTTCAACCTGTGGAGCCACATGACCATTCTCGGCAATGTCATGGAAGCGCCGCTGCGGGTGCAGAAGCGCGACAAGGCGGAAGTTCAGGCCGAAGCGCTGGAAATGCTGGCCAAGGTCGGCATCCGCGAGAAGGCCGCGAGCTACCCCAGCCAGCTCTCGGGTGGCCAGCAGCAGCGCGCCGCCATCGCCCGGGCGCTCTGCATCAACCCGAAGGTCATGCTGTTCGACGAGCCGACCTCGGCGCTCGACCCCGAGCTCGAAGTGGAGGTGCTGCGGGTCATTAAGCTGTTGGCCGACGAAGGCCGCACCATGATCCTCGTCACCCACGACATGCAGTTCGCCAAGACCATCGCCGACCGCGTCATCTTCCTGCACCAGGGCAAGATCGAGGAGGAAGGCACCGCGGCCGAAGTGTTCGGCGCCACCCGCTCGGCCCGCCTCAAGCAGTTCCTCAGCGCCGCCGGCCACGGCTGATTGCAACAATTCGCAAACGATTGACCGAACGGTAAAAAGCGCTAGCGTTGCGCTTCATGTGCCGCCCGACGGGCGGCACAACCCAATCAGCCGGTGGTGGGACCGGCCAGAACGCCGGCCAAGACCGGCGGTGTGACAGGAGAGACTATGAACAAGTTCGTTCTGGCGGCAGCGGCGGCAGCCCTCGCCATGTTCGCGACCGGCGCCAATGCGCAGGCCATCCGCATTGCCACGGAAGGCGCCTATGCGCCTTGGAACTTCCTCGATGAAAGCGGCAAGCCGGCCGGCTTCGAGATCGACCTCGGCAACGAGATCTGCAAGCGCGCCGCGCTCGAATGCACCTTCCAGGTCAACGAGTGGGACTCGATCATCCCCAACCTCGTCGCCGGCAACTACGACCTGATCATGGCCGGCATGTCGATCACCGACGAGCGCAAGCAGACCATCGACTTCACCACCAACTACTTCCCGCCCGATCCTTCCAACTACATGGTCCGCACCGGCACCCAGCTCGATTTCAACGCGCTCTCGGGCAAGAATATCGGGGTCCAGGGCGGCACCATCCAGGCCGGCTTCGCCGAGACCACCTTCGGCGCCAACAACACCATCAAGTCGTTCGAGACCGCCGACCAGGCGCTGGCCGACCTCAATGCCGGCAATGTCGACGTGGTGCTCGCCGACGGCTCCTACATCTCGGAGATCGTTGCCGGTTCGGGCGGCGCCATCGAAGTGGTGGGCCCCGAAGTGATGCTCGGCAACGGCGTCGGCGCGGGCCTGCGCAAGGCCGATACGGAGCTGCGCGACAAGCTGACCGGTGTCATCGACGAAATGAAGAAGGACGGCTCGCTCGACGCCCTGATCATCAAGTGGTTCCCGGACAAGGCGCCGGGCCCGATCTTCGCAGGCGGCTGAACCCTCACGTAATGGCGGGGGCGGGGTTTTCCCGCCCCTGTTGCTTTACAGGACCCCTATGGTCGATCTCCTGCCCCTATGGCTCCGGGACGTTCTCGGCGAGAACGTGCTGTTCTGGCTGGGCTACTTCACCAACGGCAAGCATCTGAGCTGGTACGCGAGCGTGCAGTATACGCTGGCCGCCGGCGCCATCGGTGCGGCCGTGGCGCTGGGGCTCGGCGTGCTCTCGGCGGCCGGCCGCAACTCGCGCTTCGCCGCCTTCCGCTTTGCCGGCAAGGCCTATACCAACTCGCTGCCCGGCATCCCCGACGTGCTGTTCTTCCTGTTCTTCCCGCTTGCCTTCGAGCAGGCGGTGGAATGGATCCGCGCCCAGGCGGTCTGCTCGCCCGAGCAGCTGGCGGAGGGCCGCTGGCCGCTCTGCCCCGAGGCAAACCTGATCTTCGGCAGTTTCGAGTACCTGATCCTTGCCGGCGTCTCGCTCGGCATCGTCTATGGCGCCTTTGCCGGCAACGTCATTTCGGGCGCCATGAACTCGGTGCCGCGCGGCCAGCTCGAGGCCGCCCGGGCCTATGGCATGAGCCCGCTGCAGGTGCTGCTGCGCGTCCATATCCGGCAGATGTGGGCCTATGCCCTGCCCGGCCTCTCCAACATCTGGATGCTGCTGATCAAGGCGACCTCGCTGCTGTCGCTGCTGCAGATCTCCGATATCGTGCTGTGGGCCGATCGGCTCGGATCGCCGAATTTCACCCGCTCGGCAGGGCTCGTCCACCCCGACTGGCGCTGGGCCTATTACCTGGTGCTGCTGATCTTCTACATCGTCCTGACCTTCCTCTCCGAAAAGCTGTTTGCAGTGCTGCAGCGCTGGGCCGGGCGCGGCATGGCCACGACGGGAGCAAGCTGATGGAGCTGATTACCGCCATCGCCAACGACCTGGTGATCCTCGCCAAGCCGGCGCTGTTCAACATCTATTTCGCCGCGGCCTCGATCCCCATCGGCTTCGTGCTGGCGATCTTCGTTGCGCTGGGCAAGGGCTCGTCCAACGGCCTGGTCTCGAGCCTCAGCCGCGGTTTCATCTACGCCTTCCGCGGCTCACCGTTCTTCATCCAGCTGTTCATGTTCTACTCGCTGGCGCTGGCCTTCAACCTCAGCCTGTGGAAGCCGCTCGGCATCGACTGGATCGTGCTCAACCCGCTGATCCTCGGGCCGGCGGTGCTGGTGCTCAACACCACCGCCTACACCGCCAACATCCTCCACGGCGCCATGATGAACGTGCCCAAGGGCGAGATCGAAGCGGCGCGCGCCTTCGGCATGAACCGCCTGCAGCTGTTCCGCGCCGTCACCTGGCCCAATGTCCTCCGCCTCGCCTGGCCGGCCTACACCAACGAGGTGGTGGTGCTGTTCCACACCACGGCTTTGGTCTACTTCACCCTGCCGGTCATCAACGACGAGAAGGACCTGATGAACAAGGCCGGCGAGCTGTTCGAAAGGGACTACAACGCCTTCCTCCACTTCCCGGTGGCGGGGCTCTATTTCCTCGGCATCTCGATGATCATTTTCTTCGTTTTCGGGCGCGTCTATCGCCATCTCATGCGACACCTGCCGCAAGCGCCGGCGATCCGATTCTCGCCGCGCTGGATCCGGGGGTAGCCGATGGCATTCGAGAGAAAGGTCGTACCGCTCAGGGGCGATACGCCCGGCGCGGTGACCGAGTTCACCTACTACGTCATCGGCCCCGGGGATGCGCCCGAAAAGGTGCACCTGCAGGCCGCCCTGCACGCCGACGAGCACCCCGGCACCATGGTGCTGCACCACCTGTTGCCCATGCTGCGCCAGGCCGATGACCAGGGGCTGCTGCGCGCCCGCTTCACCGTGATGCCGCTGGTCAATCCGCTCGGCATGGCGACCTTTTCGCTGCGCCGCCATATCGGCCGCTACGACGCCAATACCGGCATCAACTTCAACCGCCGCTGGCCCGACCTGTTCGCCGCAGTGCGTTCGCAGCTCAACGGCAGGCTGTCCGACGATGAGCGCTTCAACGTCAATCTGATCCGCAAGGCCGTCTCGAACTGGATCGATGCGCAGCAGCCGCGCACCGCCAACGAGCAGTTGCGCCTGCTGGTGCTGAAGGAAGCCCACGATGCCGAATTCGTCTTCGACCTTCACTGCGACGACGACTCGCTGATCCACATCTTCACCTCGCCCGAGCTGATGCCGGAGCTGCAGGATCTGAGCGACTGGATGGGCGCCGCCGCGACGCTGACCGCCGCCGACAGCGGCGGCGGCTCGTTCGACGAGGTGCTGCCGCAGCTCTACCGCAAGGTGGCTTTGGCCAACCCGGGCAAACCTGTGCCGATGGCGAGCGCCACCGCGACACTCGAATATCGCGGCCAGGCCGACGTGTTCGATCATTTCGGCGCCGACGATGCTCGCCGGCTCTGGGGATTTCTGTGCGAGCGCAACCTCATCGACGCCGACCCGGGCGCACGCCCGGCGCCGCTGTCGGAGGCAACGCGGTTCGATGCCACCGAGATCGTCCGGGCCGAGCGCCCCGGTCTCGTCGCCTATCGCGTCGAGCTCGGACAACGGGTCAGCAAGGGCCAGCCGGTGGCCGATCTGATCGCGCTCGACGGGCCGGAAGCCTTCATGGCCCGCACCCCGATCCTCGCCGGCACCGATGGCCTGGTGCTGTCGCGCGCCATGGCCAAATATGCGCCGCGCGGCTCCGGCATCATGAAGATCGTCGGCAAGACACCGCTTAGCGGCCGCAAGGGCGCCTACCTGCTCGAGGACTAGTCGAGGCTGCGAGATGATCGACCTGAGGCGCAATAACGGCGCGCTGACCCTTTATGCCACCCACCAGCAGCCGCCGCGGGCCATGTGGCTCGCCGGCGCCGTCGTGGTGTCAGCGCTGCTCTATTTCATGCTCGACCAGCAGATCCCCGATCCGACCTTTCGCCTGGTCTCGGCCGCCATCTGCATCGCCGCCCCCTTCGTCGCCGCGGCGGTGCTGTACCTCAGGCCCCACACCACCAGCATCGTCACCGCCTTCGACCCCAAGACCCGCCGCATCCGCCCCGAGCGGAAGCACGACCGGGGCAAGGATGTGGTGCTCGAGCTGGGCTTCGATGAGGTCGCGGCGCTCAAGGTGACCGAAGACCACGCCGAGCGGCCGCGCCACGACGTGCTTTGGTTGACGCTGACCGATGGGCAGAGGATCCAGTTGGCGCTGAAGTCGCGGCAATATTCGGAGACGGGGGAAGGCCAGGACCTGCGCAAGGTGGCGGCTTTCATCCGGAGTGAGACGGGGTTGCCGGAGGGGTAATGCGCTGAACGCGCAGTCGGCGCCCCCTCTCCCCTGAGGGGAGAAGCGACCGCGCCCACTAGGTGCCGGATTCAGCCCGCCCAGGGCTGCCGCACACTCCGCACCGTCTCGCCCGTCCTCGCCGCTTCGTGCATCAGCAGCGACAGATACTGGTCCTGCGCACCCTCGGCATAAGGATACGGCCCCTCACCCTGCCCGCGCGCCAGCGCCCCCATTTTCTCCATCGCCACGGCGATGGCGATCTCGTCGTCCATCAGCCGCGCATTGGGATACGGCATGGTCCACACCACCTCGTCGCCGCACAGCATCGCTTCGAGCGCGTAACCGAACAGGTTGCCGTAGCGGCCGGATTCATTGCGGGTGAAAGCTCGAGTCAGCGGCTGGCCATAAACCGGCATCACCCGCGCCTCGAGATCGGCGATCTCGCCACGGTCGCCGCGAATGACGACGCGATGCGAGTGTACCGGCGAGCGGTATTGCACGTCGGTGAAATCGAACAGCCCCAGCCTGTCGCCGAAATCGAACTCGCCCAGCGTCTGCCTGGTGCTGACGAAGCGCTCGCTGTCGGGCCAGTTGAAGCGGTTCGGCCCTTCCAGCGCCCGGGCATCGAACGCCTTGCCGCGGATGACGGCATCCTCGAAGCCAATGCCGAGGAACTGCCGCATCAGGCTGACGCCATGGTAGCCATGCGCCGCCGAAACGCGGGCGAAGCTGACCCGGCCGAGCCCGCCATTGGCGATGAGCTGCAGCCGCGCCGCATGCAGCGGCTGGAACAGGTATTGCTCGGCGATATGCAGCCTAAAACCCTGCTCCACCAGCCGCCAGATCGCCACCATGGTCTCGACGTCGAGCGCCGCCGGGGTCTCGCACAGCACCGCGAGGCCGAGCCGGTGCAGTTCGGTGAGGATAGTGAGATGCGCCTCGGCCTTCACCGAGAGCACCACGAAATCCGGCCCCGCGGCGGCAAGCTCCGCATAGCTCGCGAAGGCCGGCGCACCCCATTGCGCTGCGAATGCCGCGGCCTTGGCGGGGTCGCGCTGTACCACGCCCACCAGTTGGAACCGCTCCGGTAGTTCCCGCGCGATGCGCGTGAAGAACTCGGCGCGCCAGCCGCCGCCGACGAGGCCGAAGCGGATTGGCGCCATCAAACCCCGAGCCCGAACTCGCGGTGACTGAGCGCGGTCATCACGCCGCGGAGTTCCGCGAGACCCTTGAGCCGGCCGATGGTCGGATAGCCCGGCTGGGCCCGGCGGCCGAGATCGTCGAGGATGTCCTGCCCGTGGTCGGGGCGCATCGGGATCTGCGCGTCCTCGCGGCCCTCGCGCTTGCGCCGAGCCTCCTCGGTGAGGATCGCCGCGATCAGCGGCACCATGTCGGTGCTGCCGGCCAGGTGCTCATCCTCGTAGAACGACCCGGAAATGGCGTCGCTCTCGCGGCGGACGTTCCGCAAATGCAGGAAATGCACCTTCGGCCCGAACTCCTTCATCATCGCCGGCAGGTCGTTGTCGGGACGGGCGCCGAGCGAACCCGAGCAGAAGGTCATGCCGTTGGCCGGGCTGTCGACGGCATCGAGAATGTGCCGGTAGTCGGCGGCCGTCGACATGATGCGCGGCAGGCCAAGCAGCGGGAACGGCGGATCGTCCGGGTGGCAGCAGAGCCGCACCCCGACCTCCTCGGCCACCGGCACGACCTCGGAGAGGAAGTCGACGAAATGCCGGCGGAGCTGGTCGGGCGAGATGCCTTGATACTCCGCGAGGTGGGCCCTGACATCGTCGAGCGTCATGCTCTCGGTCGAGCCGGGCAGACCCATCGTGACGTTACGCGACAGCTGCTGCTGCGCCGCGTCGTCCATGCTCGCGAAACGGCGCGCCGCCTCGGCCACCACCTCCGGCGCGAAACTCTCTGCCGCACCGTTGCGCTTGAGGATGTGGATTTCGAACACCGCGAAATCGTTGATGTCGAACCGCATGCAGGTGCCGCCATGCGCCACCTGGTAGCGGAGGTCCGTGCGCGTCCAGTCGAGCACCGGCATGAAATTGTAGCAGACGGTCCTGAGCCCCGCCGCCGCAACGTGCCTCAGGCTCTGCTGGTAGTTGGCGATGTGCTCGCGCCACGCGCCCTTCTGCTTCTTGATGTCCTCGGACACCGGCAGGCTTTCGATCACGTCCCAGGCGATGCCGGAGGGCGTGCCGTCCTTGCGTTGCCTGATCTGCTGCTGCCGCTTGCCGATCTCCTCGGCGCTCCACACCACCCCGTTGGGCACATGGTGCAGCGCGGTCACCACGCCCTCAGCGCCAGCCTGCACGATGTCATCGATGCTTGCCAGGTCCGCCGGACCGAACCAGCGCCACGTCTGCCTCATTTGGCGTCTCCTCCGAGCGCTTTCAGGAAAAGTTGCAGACTTTTCCGGTTCGAAAGCGCGACAACTCACTGGCCTCGAGCATTTCGCCGTTTCATTGAACCGGCGAATGCTCTAGCGCTTCCAACCGCGCCAACCGGTGCTAGTATGGCAGCGTTGGGGGAGTCAACATGACCATTGAACTGGAGCTGGTAAACCAGCCCGTCATCGCCGGAACGCGGCAAGTTTCGATGAGCCAGCGGGTCTATGACACGGTCCGCAATGCCATCGTGCAGCTGCAGCTGAGGCCCGGGCACCTGCTCTCGGAGGCCGAGCTCGCCCGGCATATGGGCGTGTCGCGCCAGCCGGTGCGCGAGGCCTTCATCAAGCTGGCGGAAGCCGGCCTCGTCGAGGTGCGGCCGCAGCGCGGCACCTTCGTCAAGCTGATCTCGATCCGCGAGGTGCAGAACTCCCGCTTCATCCGCGAGGCGATCGAGCTGGCGGTGATCCGCAAGGCCGCCGAAAAGATCAAGCCGTCGGGCATCGCCGAGCTGCGCGAACTGGTGGCCGAGCAGCGTGTGGCGCTCGCCGGCAAGCTGATCGACTTCATGCGGCTCGACGACGATTTCCACTGCGCCATCGCCGCGCATGGCGGGGTGGAGCATGCCTGGCGCCACATCGTCAGCCTCAAGGCGCAGCTCGACCGCGTCCGCTTCCTCGGCTTCCCCGAAGCCACCCCTCGTCCGCAGGTAATCGCCCAGCACACCGCCGTGGTCGACGCACTCGAGCGCAACGACGTGGACGGCGCGGTGAGCATGATGCACTTGCATCTCAACGAACTGGCGCCGTCTCTGCCCAAACTGGCCGAGGAACACGCGGATCTGTTTGCGGACGAGTGAGGGGTTTTCAGGCGACCACCGGCCGCTCGCTCCCCTCCCCTTGAGGGGCGGGGCTGGGGGTGGTGGTGAGGCGGTCTCGGTGCTGACTGCACCACCCCCTCCCTCAATCCCTCCCCTCAAGGGGGAGGGAAGCGGCCGAGAGTCTGGCGGAAGCCCCCTCAATCCATCGCCGCTTCCAGCAGCTGCCGATAATCCTCCGCCGTCGCCGCCCGCGGGTTCGTTGCGTGGCTGTGGTCAGCCAGCGCGCGCTCGATCACCCAGCCGAAGTGATCCTCGCGTACGCCCAGCCCGCGCAGCCCCTGGGGGATGCCGAGCCGGCGGTTGAGCGTATCGAGTTCGCGCGCCAGGTCCGCGGCCGGTGGGAAGCCCATCGCCGCCTTCAGCCGTCCCAGCTTCTCGCCGATCTCCGGCGCGTTGAAGCGCAGCACCGGCGGCATCAGGATGGCGTTGAGCGTGCCGTGATGCAGCGACACATCCTTGAGGCCGCCCAGCGCATGGCTCAGCGCGTGCACCGCGCCCAATCCCTTCTGGAAGGCCAACCCGCCCATCAGCGCCCCCATCATCATCTCCGAGCGGGCCGTGGCGTTGCGGCCCTCGCGACAGGCGGTCTCGAGATGGCGCCAGATCCGCCCTGCCCCATCGAGCGCGATCGCCTCGGCCGGCGGATTGACCCGCGGCGAGCAGAGCGTCTCGATACAATGGCTGAGCGCGTCGAGCCCGGTCGCCGCGGTGAGCCCGGCCGGCAGGCCATAGGTCAGCGCCGGGTCGCAGATGGCCCGCCTGGGGATCAGGTGTGGCGAGATGAAGCCGAGCTTTCGCCCATCGTCGAGCGTCAAGAGCGCCGCCCGGCCGACCTCGGCGCCGGTCCCCGCCGTGGTCGGCACCGCGATCAGCGGCGCCACCTTGGCCCCGATCCGCTCCAGTCCGCCATAGATCATCGCATATTGTTCGAGTGGCCCCGGATGGGTGGCAAGCAGCGCCACGCCCTTGGCGAGGTCGATGGGCGAGCCCCCGCCGATGGCGACGATGCCGTCGCAGCCCTCGCCGCGATACTGTTCCAGCGCCGCGATCACCGCCCCCTCGGTGGGGTTGGGCGGCGTATCGAGGAACACCGGCGTCTCGGCCGGCAGATGCGCCAGCGCCTCGGCCACCAGCCCGGCTGCGAGCACGCCGCGATCGGCGACCAGCAGCGGCCGGTTGAGCCGGAACTCCTCCACCGTCTCGGCAAGGGTTGAGAGCGCGCCCGCGCCGAACTCGATGCTTGTGAGGTAGTTTATCCGTGCCATCAGCCTATCCGTTCGCCAGTTCGATCAATGTATCTGCGTGACAGGGCGTTCCCGCCTTGCACCAGCAGGCAAGATTATGTCCTTGAAGTTCAGCCCGGATGACAGCCCGCGCCGGCGGCTCGCCCGGCGACAAGGCCGGATCGAGCGTGCCGCGCAACCACTGGGCACACAGCTCCACCGCCTTGGCCTGCGCCGCGGCACGATCGAGCCCATATTGCCTGGCCATGTCGTCGATGGTGAACGGGTTGCCCCATCGCCCGGGCCGGGTGATCAGCCTGGCCGGCAGGCCATTGAGCGCCAGCGAGGCCGCCTGCAGGTTGAAGCCGGCCTTGCGCGACAGCTGCATGCGTTGCGGGCGAGCCATCAGCGAAGTTCCTTGTCGTAGACGAATTTCGGCATTTCGAGCTTCCACACGATTGCCGCGACGCGCAGCGCGAAGCCGATGGCGATGGTGCCCAGCACCAGCATATCGTGCGGCACCTCCACGGCGCGGCCCAGATAGTAGAGCGTACCCGAAATGATCGCGACGGTGGCATAGAGCTCGGACGAGAACACCAGCGGCACCTCGTTGCAGAGGATATCGCGCATGATGCCGCCGGCAATGCCGGTGATCATCCCCGCCACTACCACGATGATCGGCTGCTGCCCCATTTCCAGCGCCACATTGCAGCCGATGATGGTGAAGGCCGCAAGCCCCAGCGCATCGAGCAGCAGGAACGGCCAGCGCAACGCCGCCATGTAGCGGGCCAGTGCGATGGTGACGAACGCCGCGGCGCAGCAGATGATCAGCAGATACGGGTTCTCCACCCAGATCAGCGGGTAATGCCCCAGCACCAGGTCGCGCGCCGTGCCGCCGCCCAGCGCCGTGACGCAGGCGAGGACGCAAACGCCGAACCAATCCATCTTGCGCCGCCCCGCCGCCAGCGCGGCAGTCATCGCCTCGGCGGTGATCGCGACATAAAAGATGATCTGCAGCAGCATGGCGTCCCCCCGGGTTTCCCCAGCAGGGGACCCGAAGGGGACTAAAGCAGACGAATCGCCCCGCGGGCTAGTTGGCCTTCGGGGTGATATCGGCAGTTGACTGGATGGTGATGATCTTCACGTCGAATTCGGCGCATTTGTCATCCTTGCAGATGCCGTTGAGCCAGACCTGGCCGTTGCCGAACATGATGCCCTGGTAGTTGACGAACAGGTCGTGCCACTTCTGGTCGGTGATCGCCGCCTTGATCTCGTCGGTGAGGATATTGTCGTAGTGTTCCTCGAACTGCGCGGCGTCGGAGAGCTTCATCTCCTCGCCATCGGCAGTGACCGCGATCGGGTACGACACCCAGGCGGCAAAGCCGGCCTTGTCGCCCTCGGCTACGGCTTTCTGGATGGCGTCGAACGCAGCGCGATAGGCAGTGTGATCGCCCAGCGAACTATCCACCGCCGCATCGGTGTCGGCATCGGTCTGCGCCAGGGCCGGGAATGCGCTCAGGGCAAATGCGAGGCCGAGCGCGGCTAGCAACTTCAACATCGTGCAACTCCTGTAAGAAACGGGTGGTCCGCCAAGTGATTGATAGCGCAGGGTGTATCCGGCCGTACAGTCGAAGGATTAGCCAGGATGCGAAAACCTCAGAGCATGAAGGGCCTCGAGGAACTGGGCCGGGTGCGGCTCAGCCAGAACTTCTTCATGCGCGACTTTCTCTATTCGGAGATCGCCAGTTTCTACGGCATCCCGAACATTCCCGATGACCCCGACCTCGCCATCGCAGCCGGCAAACGCCTCTGCGAGGAGTGCCTCGAACCACTGATGGCGCGCTTCGGCCGCATCTCGATCCGTTCGGCCTATCGCTCGCCTGCGGTCAACCAGTTCGGCAACGAGCATGACCTCAACTGCGGGCGCGACGAGACCAATTTCGGCGGCCATATCTGGGATCGGCGCGACGCCACGGGCAGCATCGGGGCCACCGCCTGCATCATCGTCCACGCGCTGATCCCCTACTACGAAGCCACCGGCCGCTGGGAGGCGCTCGGCTGGTGGATCCACGACCACCTGCCCTATGACGAGCTCGAGTTCTTCCCCAAATTCGCGGCGGTGAACGTCAACTGGCGCGAACATCCCAAACGCCGCATCCACTCCTTCATCCCACCGCGGCGCGGCGTGCTGACCAAACAGGGGATGGCGAATTTCGAGGGACGGCACGAGGCGGAGTATGCAGAGTGGCTGGCGGGGTTGTGAGGGGCAAAACCACCGGTCTCTGCACATCTCCCCCCTTGCGGGGGAGAATGGAATTTAAGGACTTAGCTGCGCCAAGCCCAAGTTTTCGCTTTCTCCCCCGCCAAGGGGGAGATGAGGCCGGAGGTCGGGAGCCCACACCCCCAAGCCTTTCGGCCCACGTGACAACCCTCCCCGCTCCCGCTACCCCTATGCCCCCGCGAGGAGGAACCGCCCCAATGACCACGCATCGCTTCGTTGCTACCGAGTGGCACAATGTGCTGGGGACGCGCCCCCCTGCCTTTACCGTCGCCTCGGGCGATATCGTCATCACCGAGACGCTCGATGCCTGGGGGTTCGACAAGGACAGGGTGCAGCGCCAGCCCGGCCCCAACCCGATGAACGGGCCGATCTTCATCGAGGGCGCCGCGCCGGGCGACGCGCTGAAGGTCGAAATCCTCCGAATGACTCCGAACCGCGCCACCGGCTGGACCCGCTCGTCGCTGGCCGGGAACGTCGTCGATCCGGAATCGGTGCGCGACCTGCCCTCGCGCGAAACCGCTAACTGGTCGATCGACCGCCAGGCCGGCACCGCGCAGCTGCAGCCGCCGGTGAAGGGGCTCGAACATTTCGTGCTGCCGCTCGAGCCGATGATCGGCTGCTTCGGGGTGGCGCCGAGCCTCGGCCAGGCCTTCTCCACCGCCACCAGTGCCGAGAATGGCGGCAACATGGATTATCGCGGCTTCGGCCCCGGAGCGACCGTGTGGTTCCCGGTGGCGGTCGATGGCGCGCTGTTCTTCCTCGGCGATTGCCACGCCGTGCAGGGCGATGGCGAGATCGTCGGCACCGGCATCGAGACCAGCTACGAGGTCGAGGTGCGGCTGACCGTCGAAAAGGGCAGGAAGCTCGTCTGGCCGCGCGGCGAAAACGCCACCGAGATCTACTCGGTCGGCAATGCCCGGCCGCTCGACCAGGCGCTGCAGCACGCCACCAGCGACATGTTCAACTGGCTCTGCACCGAGTACGGGCTTTCAAAGACCGCCGCCAGCCACCTGATGGGCCAGGTGGTGCGCTACGAGGTCGGCAACGTCTACGACCCGGCCTACACCATGGTCTGCAAGATCCCCAAGCAATGGCTGCCGCAGAAGTAGCACCAGCATGGGCCCGCCGCTCGATCGCATCGCCATCATCTCCGACATCCACGGCAACCTGCCGGCGCTCGAGGCGGTGCTGGCCGATATCGCCGAGCGGGGCATCAGCCGTATCTACGGGCTGGGCGACCTCGCCGGGAAGGGACCAAGCGGCGCCGAAGTCATCGACATTTCGCGCCGGGTCTGCGTGGCCACCGTCAAGGGCAACTGGGACGCCGGGCTGGCCGACTGCGACGCAGATGCCATCTCGATCTGGCACCGCCGGCAGTTGGGCCCCGAGCGGCTCGCTTACCTCCGCGAGCTGCCGGAAACTCTCGACTTTCGCCTCAGTGGCCGCATGGTGCGGCTGTTCCATGCCTCGGCGCGCGGCATCAACCACCGGGTGCGCCAGTATGACAGCCGCGAGGACCACCTCCAGATGTTCGACAACACCGACTTCACCGGCCATGGCCCGGCGCCCGACATTGTCGGCTGTGGCGACGTCCACACTGCCTATGTGAAGACCTTCGCGCACAAATGCCTGTTCAACGCCGGCAGCGTCGGCAACCCGCTCGATGTCCCCCTCGCCTGCTACGCCATCCTCGAAGGCCGCTTCGACAGCGCCGAGCCGGCGCCCTGGACGGTGAGCCTCGCCCGCCTGCCCTATGATATCGAGGCATCGATCCGGCAGGCCGAAGCCTCGGGCATGCCTGACCTCGAGCACTACATCAACGAGCTACGAACCGCCCGCTATCGCGGGCTGACGCCAAAGCCTGCAGCGGTCGCGGGCTGAGGTTCGCATCGCGACGAGAGTGCTGGTGGCCCAACCCACCCTTGATCCCTCCCCATCAAGGGGACGCGGTAGCGCCCTGAGGGGAGGGCAGCGCAGCCAGGGCCGACGGCCAGCAGCGTAGCTGGGCGGGGGTGGCCGACCCTACCCGCCGATCTTGCCGCCGAGCTCGTCCTCGATATGGATGCGGATGATCTCGTCGAAGCTCTGCTCGGCCTTGAAGCCCAGCGCAATCGCCCGCTTGGCGTCGAAATTCCGCGGCCAGCCCGCCACCATCGAGATGATCTTGGGGTCCGGCACGTCCTTGATCAGGCTCACCGCCTTGTCGCCGGCCACCCGGCGCAGCGCCTCGATCTCTTCGCCCACCGTGGTCGAGAGCCCCGGCACCGAGAGAGTACGGCGCCAGCCGAGCTTGGTCGTATCGAGCTCGGCGGCATGGGTCAGGAAACCGATCGCGGCGCGCGGGGAGGCGAACCAGTGGCGCACGTCCTTCGATACCGGCAGCACCGCCTCCTGCCCGACCAGCGGCTCGCGCAGGATGTTGGAGAAGAACCCCGAGGCCGCGGCATTGGGCTTGCCCGGCCGGATGGTGATGGTGGGGAGGCGAATGCCGACGCCATCGACAAAGCCCTTGCGCGAGTAGTCGTTGAGCAAGAGCTCGCAGATTGCCTTCTGCGTGCCGTAGCTGGTGAGCGGTGTGTTGAAGAACTCGTCGCCGATGGCTTCCGGGAACGGCGCGCCGAACACCGCGATCGACGAGGTGAAGACGAGGCGCGGCAGGTACGGCGCCTTGAGCCCTTCCTGACGGATGGCTTCGAGCAGGAACCGCATGCCATCCATGTTGATGCGATAGCCCTTGTCGAAATCGGCCTCGGCCTCGCCCGAAACGATCGCCGCGAGGTGGAAGATCAGGTCGGGACGCGAGGCGATCAGCTTGGTGGCTTCGCCCGGCAGCGACACGTCGGAGACCACGGTGGTCACGTCGCCGTTGAAATCGATCTTTGCCGGCTCGACCACGTCGGTGAGCGTGAACCTGCTGATGGCCTTGCCGCCCACCTGCCCCGACTTGAGCAGCGCAGACGTAAGCTTGCGGCCGATCATGCCGGCCGCCCCGATGATCAGGATATGCATGGAGTCTCCTCGGATTTTTGCCGGGAGATTAGCGGCTGAAGCGCGGGGTGCAAGCGATGCTTTTGGGGGGAGGTAGGAGCGCCTACGCCACCTCGACATCCCTTGGGCGGCCCCACCCCCTCCCGGCCTCCCCCATCAAGGGGGAGGTGTCGGGCCGGTGGATTTGGCGGGATCGTGCCGCAAACACTGAACGGCACCTCCCCCCTTGTGGGGGAGGTTGGGAGGGGGGAGCCCCACGCGCCGGCTACGGCCGTTCCGGCCCCTCAGCACACCGTACTCAGCCGCTCCACGCACACCCGCACCACCTCGTCGCCCGGCCGCTTCCACCAGTTGTCGCGGCTGAAGATCTCGACTTCCTGCGGGCCATGGTAGCCGGCGGCTTCGATCATTGTGCGGATGGCTTTGAGGTCGATGACGCCGTCGCCCATCATGCCGCGGTCGAGCAGCATGTCGGTGGTCGGCACCAGCCAGTCGCAGATGTGATGGGCGAAGATGCGCCCTTCCCGCCCGGCCCGGGCGATGGCGGCGGCAAGGTTGGGGTCCCACCAGACGTGGTAGACGTCGATGGCGACGCCGACCCCCTCACCCAGCTCCGCCGCGATATCGAGCGCCTGGTCGATGGTGTTCACGCACGCCCGGTCGGCTGCATACATCGGGTGCAGCGGCTCGATGGCGAGCGGCACACCGGCGGCGCGGGCATGCGGCAGCATCGCCGCAATGCCGTCGCTGACCATCTGCCGGGCCCCCGGCAGGTCGCGCGACGCGCCGGGCAACCCGCCGACCACCAGCACCAGGCAATCGGCACCCAATGCTGCCGCTTCGTCGATGGCGCGAAGATTGTCGTCGATATTGGCCTGCCGTCCCTCAGCGGTCTCGGCCGGAAACATGCCGCCGCGACAGAGCCCGGTAACCCTGAGACCGTTGGCCTTGACGATGCTGGCGGCCTCGGCAAGCCCGACCGCGGCCACCTGATCGCGCCACGGCGAAATGGCGGTGACGCTATGCCGGAGGCAATCGTCGACCATCTGCGCGAAACTGGAGCCGTTGCGGAGGGTCGCAAGGTTCATCGAGAGTTGCTGGGTCATCAGAAACGCAAAGCCGATAGAGACGGCCCCCTCCCATCCTCCCCCACAAGGGGGGAGGTGCCGCATCGAGTGTTTGGCACGATTGAGTCACAGCCTCGACTCTTCACCTCCCCCTTCATGAGGGAGGCCGGGAGGGGGCCGTCTCTCTCAGTCACCACCACCTCAAGCCACCCCATGCACAGCCAGCGCCCGCTTCATCCGCTCGACCGCGAGCGCCGGGTCGGCCAGCACGCGGGCCTTGTCGGCCAGCCGGAACAGCTCCGCCAGATGCTGCAGCGAGCGGGTCGATTGCTGGCCGCCGATCATCGCAAAGTGCTCCTGCAGCCCGTTGAGATAGGCGAGGAAGACCACGCCGGTCTTGTAGAAGCGGGTGGGCGCCGCAAAGATGTGCCGGCTGAGCGGCACGGTGGGCTCCAGCAGTTCGAAGAACTCGTTGTCGCTGCCGCGCCCCAATGCCGCCAGCGCCGCCGAGGCGGCCGGAGCGATAGCGTCGAAGATACCGAGCAGCGCGTCGGAGTGGCCTCGTTCGTCGCCGGCGATCAGCTCGGCATAGTTGAAATCGTCGCCGGTATACATCCGCACGCCCGCAGGCAGCCGGCGGCGCATGGCGATTTCTTTCTCTTTGCTCAGCAGCGAGATCTTGATGCCATCGACCTTGTCGGCATGCGCGGCGATCACCTCGAGGCAGACATCCATCGCCGCGTTGTGGTCGGCCTTGCCCCAATAGCCCTCGAGTGCCGGGTCGAACATCTCACCCAGCCAGTGGAGGATCACCGGCTGCCTCACCTGGCCGAGGATCCGGCCATAGACCCGGGCATAATCGTCGGGCGATTTCGCCGCGACCTTGAGCGCCCGCGACGCCATCAGGATGATGCGCCCGCCCTCGCCTTCGACGAACCCGACCTGCTCTTCATATGCGCGGATCACGTCGTCGATGGTGACATCGGGTCCGGACGCCAGGTGATCGGTGCCGGCGCCATAGGCGATCAGCGCATCCGACCGGCCCCGCGCCTCGGCCTGGGCCCGGCGGATCAGCTGCTGCGCGTCACTCCAGGTAAGCCCCATGCCGCGCTGCGCCGTATCCATGGCTTCGGCCACGCCAAGCCCCAGATCCCACAGCCGGTGGCGGAACTTCAGTGTCGTGTCCCAGTCGATGGCGGGCGTCAGCCAGGGATCGTTCGCGGCCAGCGGATCGGCAACCACATGTGCCGCGGCATAGGCAATGCGCGGAAAATCGCTGGCGGCGTGCTTCTCGAACGGGATCGGCGTGCCGGTGAGGCGGTAGGACGTGATGCTGCGATCTGGGTTGGGGAGGAGGAGTTCAGGCACGGTTTACCTCCGGGCGTGTGGCCACCCCCCTCCCGGCCTCCCCCACAAGGGGGGAGATGAAGAGTCGAGGCTGTGGCTGGATAGGGCCAAATCCACAGGGCGGCACCTCCCCCCTTGTGGGGGAGGATGGGAGGAGGGAGTCTCTCTCAGTCGGCATCCCTCAAATCCCCAGCGCTGGCACATCCAGCCAGCGCCGTTCTTTCCAGCTCTGCAGTCCGAGCATTGCCAACTGCACGCCCTTGGCGCCGGCTTCCAGCCCATAGGGCCACGGCGCGTCCTCGGCGACGTGCTTCAGGAACATTTCCCATTGCGCCTTGAAGCCGTTCTGCGCCGGCCAGTTGTCGGGCACTTCTTCCCAGTTCTGGAAGAAATCGATGGTCTGCGGCTGGTCGGGGTTCCATACCGGTTTCGGCGTATTCACCCGGTGCTGGCTGAAGCATTTGTGGAGGCCCGCCACCGCCGAGCCATGCGTGCCGTCGACCTGGAAGGTGACGAGGTCGTCGCGGCGCACGCGCACGTCCCAGCTCGAATTGATATGGGCCACCACGCCGCCCTTGAGCTGGAACGTCGCATAGGCCGCATCGTCCGCATCGGCTTCATAGGTGTTGCCGTGCTCATCCACTCGGGACGGAATATGCGTGGCGCCGAGGCAGCTTACCGCCTCGACTTCGCCGAACAGGTTATCCAGCACATAGCGCCAGTGGCACAGCATATCGAGGATGATGCCGCCGCCATCGGCCTTCCTATAGTTCCAGCTCGGGCGCTGCGCCGGCTGGCCCCAGTCGCCCTCGAACACCCAATAGCCGAACTCGCCGCGCACCGAGAGGATGCGACCGAAGAACCCGGCGTCCTTCAGCATCTTGAGCTTCAGCAGCCCCGGCAGGAACAGCTTGTCCTGCACAACGCCATGCTTGACGCCCGAGGCCTTGGCCTTCTTTGCCAGGGCGATAGCCGACTCGAGGTCGTCGGAGACCGGCTTCTCGCAATAGACGTGCTTGCCTGCATCGATCGCCCGGCTCAACAGCTCGGCCCGCATCTGCGTAGTGCCGGCGTCGAAGAACACTTCGTCTTCGGAATTGGCGAGCACTTCATCGAGGTCGGTCGACCAGCGCTTGATCTGGTGCTTGTCGGCCAGCCGCTGAATCTTCTCGCGGTCGCGGCCGACGATGATCGGGTCGACCACCAGCCGGTCGCCGTTCGACAGCACCACCCCGCCCTGCTCGCGGATAGCGAGGATCGAGCGCACCAGGTGCTGGTTATACCCCATACGGCCCGTCACGCCGTGCATGATCAGTCCCAGCCGACGCTCGGCCATCCCTCTCTCCCAGTCTCACTTTTGTAACTACTTGGTTACTTGGATACACGTCGCTAGGATGGACCGTCAAGAGCGGCCGCCGGAGCTTGAACGAAAGAACGATTTTCGTGTGCTCGGAGCGCGGCTGATGAACTGTCCCGTTACACCGGGCAGCATAGCCGCAACGGCGCGGGGAGTGAGATCGATGGCGAGCGAGGTGGCAGCGGTGAAGGTTCGGCGGCGCGCCGCCACACCCGCCCCGGTACGCCCGCGCGATGCCGAAAAGACCAAGGCCTCGATCCTCAAGGCGGCGCGCGACGAGTTCTGCGAAGAAGGCTTCAACGGCGCCCGGGTCGATGCCATTGCCGACCGCGCCAAGGCCAACAAGCGGCTGCTCTACCACTATTTCGGGAATAAAGAGGCCCTGTATCAGGCCGTCTTGCTCGACGCCTACCAGGAAATCCGCCGCGGCGAGCGCGAGTTGCGCATCAGCCAGTATGATCCGGTGGAAGCTATCGACCGGGTTATCCGGTTTACATTTCGGCACTTCCTCGCCAACCCGTGGTTCCCGCGGCTGCTCTCTGTGGAAAACTTGCAGAACGCCAAATTCGTCAAGCAGATCAAGAATCTCGACGAGATCCGCTCGCCCATTGTCGGCGAGCTGCAGGAGATCGTGAAGCGGGGCCACGCCGAGGGCACCTTCCGCACCGATGTGGACCCGATGCAGCTCTACATCTCGATCATTTCGCTCTGCTATTTCTACGTCTCCAACATGCAGACGCTGTCGGTGGTTTTCGGCAAGGACCTCAGCCAGTTCGCGCTGATCCAGGATCGCGAAGCCCAGGCCGTGCAGATGGTCGTCGACTACCTCCGCACCCGCCGCTGAACCGCTGCACGCCCCCCGCCGCAACGCCCTCGTCACCGGCCGAGCCCGGCGCCGGGCTCGGCCCGGGCGCGATTCTGCTTGGGCTTTGGTGCGGAACTGCACCTGCTTGACAGGCCGCACGTCCCGGCCCATGGTTGTAACCAGTTAGTTATTTAGCGCCAGCAAGAGCGCGACACAGTTCGGGGACAGCGCCGCTGACCTGAAAGACCTAACGGGAGGAATACATGACCATGAAGCTAGACCGCCGTCAGTTTCTGCTCGGCACCACGGCGCTTGCCGCCGCGGCGGGCATTTCGCCGGCCTTTGCGCAGGAAGCCCTGCGCCTGATCTTCTGGGGCAGCCAGGCCCGCGCCGACCGCACCTACGGCGTGACCGATCTCTACACCAAGGCCGGCGGCCCGGCGATCGAAGGCGAGTTCCTCGCCTGGAACGACTACTGGCCCAAGCTCGCCACCCAGACTGCCGGCGGCAACGCGCCCGACATCATCCAGATGGATTACCGCTACATCGTCGAATACGCCAAGCGCAACGCCATCGCCCCGCTCGACGAATTCGTCGGCGGCGCCCTCAACCTGGCCGATTTCGACCAGGACCAGCTCGATGGCGGCAAGGTCGATGGCAAGCTCTACGGCATCAGCCTCGGCGCCAACTCGGTGGCGCTGATGATCAACACCGCCGACTTCGAGAAGGCCGGCGTCGAAGTGCTCGGCCCGAACACCACCTACGCGGACCTGACCACGATCAGCGAGGCCTTCAAGTCCAAGGGCGTCGGCAAAGCGGTGATCGCCGACGGCTCGGTGTCCGAGCCGATGTACGAGAACTGGCTGCGCCAGCGCGGCAAGGCGCTCTACACCGCCGACGGCAAGGTGGCCTTCGACGAAGCCGACGCCACCGAGTGGTACAAGCTCTGGGCCGACCTGCGCGCCGCCGGCGTCTGCGTCAGCCCCGACGACCAGGCGCTCGATACCGGGCCGCTGGAAACCACCATGATTACCCTGGGCAAGGCCGCAGTGATCCCGTCCAACTCCAACCAGTTGGTGGCCTTCCAGGCGATCAACAAGGACAAGATCACCATCTCCAACTTCCCGCGCATCGCCACCGACGCGCCTGGCGGCCACTATCGCAAGCCCTCGATGTTCTTCTCCATCGCCGGCACCAGCGGGGCCAAGGAAGAGGCAGCGAAGTTCCTCAGCTTCTTCGTCAACGACCAGGACGCCAGCAAAGTGCTCGGCGTCGAGCGTGGCATCCCCTGCTCGAAGGCCGTACGCGACGCGCTCGCCCCGACCCTCGACGAGCAGAGCCAGGTGGCGCTCAACTTCGTCGCCAATCTCGGCCCGCTGCTTGGCGCCCTGCCCCCGTCCCCGCCGGCCGCCGCCGGCGAGATCGACGCTTCGCTGTTCCGCACGCTCGGGCAGGAAGTGGGCTTCGGCGCCAAGACTCCGGAACAGGCCGGTCCCGAGCTCGTCAAGGGCGCGACCGACATCCTGAACCGCGCGGCCTGACGTCATGACCGCGCCCGCCGTGGAGGCCGGAGTCCCCCATGCCGGGGGTGCGGTGTACCAATCGTGGTGGTCGAGGGTGTGGCAGAACCACGCCCCCGGCTACCTCTTCCTGATCCCGTGGCTCATCGGCTTTCTCGGCCTGACCATCGGGCCGATCATCACCTCGCTCTACCTGAGCTTTACCGATTTCGACCTGTTGACCGCCCCCGAATGGGTCGGCGCCGCCAACTACATCCGCATGTTCACGGCGGATCCGAAATTCATCGCCTCGATGCAGGTGACGCTGACCTTCGTCATCTTCTCGGTGCCGCTGAAGCTGGCCTTCGCGCTCGGCGTGGCGCTGCTGCTCAACCGCGGCATGCGCGGCCTGCCGCTTTACCGCGCCCTGTTCTACCTGCCGAGCCTGCTCGGCGCCTCGGTCGCCATCGCCATCCTGTGGCGCCAGCTGTTTGCCGGTGACGGGCTGGTCAACGATTTCCTCTCGGTGTTCGGCATCCAGGGCCCGAGCTGGATTTCCAACCCCCGCTATTCGCTGTGGACGCTGATCATCCTGTCGATCTGGCAGTTCGGCTCGCCGATGATCATCTTCCTCGCCGGTTTGCGGCAGATCCCGCAGGACATGTACGAGGCCGCCAGCCTCGACGGCGCCAGCCGCTGGCGCCAGTTCTGGAAGATCACTCTGCCGTTGTTGACCCCGGTGGTGTTCTTCAACGCCATCATCCAGACCATCGAGGCCTTCAAGAGCTTCACCCCGGCCTTCATCATCTCGGCCGGCACCGGTAATCCGATCAATTCGACGCTGTTCTACACGCTCTACCTCTACCAGGAGGCGTTCGGCTTCTTCCGCATGGGCTATGCCTCGGCGCTGGCCTGGTTCCTGCTGCTGCTGGTCGCCTGCTTCACCGCCTTCTCGTTCCTCACCAGCAAATACTGGGTGCACTATGATGATTGATGCACCCGTGTCGCTCCTCGCCCGTCCCGCCGAGGGAGCCGTCGCATGACCGTCACCGCCCCTGCCCCGCGCCTTACCGTCGTCACCGAGGCCTCGCCGGCCAAGCTCTGGCGCAAGCGCATCCTCAGCCTGCTTGCCCATGTGGCGCTGATCGGCGCCTCGATCCTGATGCTCTATCCGCTCTTGTGGATGCTCTCGGCGAGCTTCCGGCCGGAGAACGAGATCTTCTCGGGCACGCTGATCCCCGGCGAGTGGAGCCTCGACAGCTTCTTCCGCGGCTGGAACGGGCTGCGCGTCAGCTTCGGCACCTTCTTCTGGAACTCCCTGGTGATCTCGATCACCTGCGTAGTGGGCAACCTCATCGCCTGCTCAATGGCGGCGTTCGCTTTCGCGCGGCTCCGCTTCAAGGGCCGGAACTTCTGGTTCGCCATGATGCTGATGACCCTGATGCTGCCCGGCCAGGTGACGCTGATCCCGCAATATGTGCTGTTCCGCGAACTGGGCTGGGTGAACACCATCCTGCCGCTGGTGGCGCCGAAATTCCTCGCCGTCGATGCGTTCTTCGTCTTCCTGATGGTGCAGTTCTTCCGCGGCATCCCCAGGGAACTCGACGAAGCCGCGATGATGGACGGCTGCTCGGCCTGGCGCATCTACTGGAAGGTGATGCTGCCGCTCTCGACCCCGGTGCTGGCAACGGCCGCCATCTTCACCTTCATCTGGACCTGGGACGATTTCTTCGCCCCGCTGATCTACCTCAACGAGATGAAGCAATACACCGTGATGCTGGGTTTGCGGACCTTCACCGACTCCACCGGCGAAAGCGACTTCGGCGGCCTGTTCGCCATGAGCGTCTTGTCCCTGGTGCCGATCTTCCTGTTCTTCCTGTTCTTCCAGAAGCTGCTGATCGAGGGGATCGCGACGACGGGGATGAAACGGTGAGGGTTCGCTCGCCCACCTCGGCATCGCGCTTGCTGCCCCACCCCCTCCCGGCCTCCCCCATCAAGGGGGAGGTGTCGGGCCGGTGGATTGGGTTGGATCGTGCCTCCCACACTGAACGGCACCTCCCCCCCTTGTGGGGGAGGTTGGGAGGGGGGTGAGCTATGAGCACCGATCTCGAGAATAACGCCATAGCCCCACTATCGCGCCTGCGGCCCCACCCCCTCCCGGCCTCCCCCATCAAGGGGGAGGTGTCGGGCCGGTGGAATTGGCTGGATCGCGCCCCACACACTGAACGGCACCTCCCCCCTTGTGGGGGAGGTTGGGAGGGGGGTGGGCCATGAGCACCGACCTCGAGAAGAAGCTCCGCGCCAACTCCACTCCTCCGGAGAGGCGTATGTGGCGCCTGCTCTATCCGTTCAGAACGGGCGGCTTCCACTTCCGCAAGCAGGAGCAGACCGGCCCCTTCTACGTCGACTTCGCCTGCCATCATGCGGGGCTGGTCATCGAGGTGGATGGCGAGACGCACTATGTCGAGGGCGCCCAGCAACGAGACGCTAGGCGAGACGCGTTCCTGCGCGGCGAAGGCTACACCGTGCTGCGGTTCACCAATGACGATGTGATGCACAACCCGGAGGGCGTGCACACCCTTATCGCCACTGCGCTGGCAGACACGCCGCAGCGCCTCCGCTCCAGCAGCCACCCAGAACCATCCAGTCACGAAGACACGAGATAATGCCCATCAAATTCGCCGCTATCGGCCTCAACCATTCCCACATCTACGGCCAGGTGAACTGCCTCCTCCGCGAGGGCGCTGAGCTCGTGGCCTTCCACTCCCCCGAGGACGATCTCGCGGCCGAGTTCAGCGCCAAGTTCCCGCAGGCCAAGCGCGTTGCCGACCAGCGCGCCATCCTCGAAGACCCCGCCATCGCGCTGGTAATGACCGCCGCCATCCTCTCCGAGCGCGCCGCGATTTCGATTGCAGCGATGCGGCATGGCAAGGATGTGATGAGCGACAAGCCGGGGATGACCAGCCTCGAGCAGCTGGCCGAGATCAAGCGGGTGCAGGCCGAGACCGGCCGCATCTATTCGGTCTGCTATTCCGAGCACTTCGAGACCCGCTCCACCGTGAAAGCCGGCGAGCTGGTCAAGGCCGGCGCCATCGGCCAGGTGATCAACACGGTCGGCCTCGGGCCGCATGCCATCCGCAACAACCAGCGGCCGGCCTGGTTCTTCGATCGGCAGCTTTATGGCGGCATCCTCTGCGATATCGGCAGCCACCAGTGCGAGCAGTTCCTTTTCTTTTCCGGCACCGATACGGATGCCGAAGTGGTGTCGGCCTCGGTGAACAACCGTGGCAACCCCGGTAAGCCCGGGCTGCAGGATGTCGGCGACATGCATTTGAGGACCCCGACCACCACTGGCTACGTGCGGGTCGATTGGTTCACTCCGGCGGGTCTGCCGACCTGGGGCGACGGGCGGCTCACCATCCTCGGCACCGAGGGCTATATCGAGCTTCGCAAGTATATCGACATCGCCGGGCGGCCGGGGACTGATCACCTGTTCCTCGTCGACAAGCACGGCACCCAGCACATCGATTGTTCGGGTCAGGACCTGCCCTATGGGCGGCAACTGATCGCCGACGTGCTCAACCGCACCGAGACGGCGATGCCGCAGGTGCGCGCCTTCAAGGCGATGGAACTGGCGCTGACGGCGCAGAAACTGGCTGAAGTCGGGACGGTTTGGCAGCAATGAGCAGGGTTTACACAGTCGCTGTAGTCGGCGGCGGCATCGGCAAGAGCCACATCGTCGAGGGCTACGAGACCAACAAGGACCGCTTTAAGGTCATCGCCATCTGCGATCTCGACCCGACGCGGCGCAACGCGCTGGCCGACGAGTTCGGCATCGAGCGGCGGGTCGAGAATTTCGACGACCTCTTGGCAATGGACGATCTCGACATCATCGATGTCTGCACCCCGCCAATGGTGCATTACCCGATGGTGACGGCGGCGCTGAAAGCCGGCAAGCACGTGATCTGCGAGAAGCCGCTGGTCGGTTCGCTCGCCGAAGTCGATGAGATCATCGAGCTCGAAAAGCAGAGCCGCGGCAAGCTGATGCCGGTGTTCCAGTATCGCTACGGCAACGGCATCGAGCAGGTCAAACGCATCATCGAGGCGGGGATCGCCGGCAAGCCCTATGTCGGCACCGTCGAGACGCTGTGGCGGCGCGGGCCGGATTATTACACCGTGCCCTGGCGCGGCAAATGGAAGACCGAGCTCGGCGGCGTGCTGATGACCCACGCCATCCACCCGCACGATATCTTCACCTACCTGATGGGCGAGCCCAAGAGCCTGTTCGGCCGGGTGGCGACGCGGGTCAACACGATCGAGGTGGAAGACTGCATCTCGGCTTCGCTCGAGATGGAGAGTGGCGCGCTCGCCAGCTTCACCGCGACGCTCGGCTCGGCCGATGAAATCAGCCGCATCCGGCTGGCCTTCGAGCACGTCACCTTCGAGAGCGATCACGAGGCCTACAACCCCGGAAAACTCCCGTGGAAAATCCTGCCGCGCAACGACGAAACCAAGGCCAGGATCGAGGCGCTGCTCGCCGACTGGCAGGATGTGCCGTCGCGGTTCCAGACCCAGATGCGCCGCTTCTGGGATGCGCTCGAGGGACTGGGGCCGATGCCGGTGACTTCGAAGGACTCGCGGCGGGCGCTCGAGATCGTCACCGCGTTCTACCATTCGTCCGAAACGCACGAGGAGGTAAGCTTCCCCGTGACCGCAGGCCACCCGAAATACCGCAGCTGGTTGCCGGAGGGGTTTCGATGAGGAGTTGCCGCCCCACCCACGGAGTCATTCCCGCGAAAGCGGGAACCTCCGTTTCGGAATGCGCCGCGAGCACCGCAAACAGAGTTTCCCGCTTTCGCGGGAATGACCCGGTGGGCAATTGCACTGCCCCTGTGGAGGAGAGCATCTGATGTCCACCAGCGTTGTCCTGCAGCAGGTCGAAAAGCGTTATGGCGATGTGGAGGTGATCCACGGCATCGATCTCAACATCGACCCGGGTGAGTTCACCGTGTTCGTCGGCCCCTCGGGCTGCGGCAAATCCACCCTGTTGCGGATGATCGCCGGGCTCGAGCCGATCTCGGGCGGCAGCCTTTTGATCGACGGCGAGCGGATGAACGAGGTGCCGGCGGCCAAGCGCGGCATCGCCATGGTGTTCCAGAGCTACGCGCTCTACCCGCACATGAACGTCTACCAGAACCTTGCCTTCGGGCTGGAAACGGCACGGGTGCCCAAGCCGGAGATCCAGCAGCGGGTGCAGAAGGCGGCTGATATCCTGCGCATCGAGCCGCTGCTCAAGCGCAAGCCCAAGCAACTCTCGGGCGGCCAGCGCCAGCGCGTCGCCATCGGCCGGGCGATCGTCCGCGAGCCCCGCATCTTCCTGTTCGACGAGCCGCTGTCGAACCTCGATGCCGAGCTGCGCGTGCAGATGCGGGTGGAGATCGCCAAGCTCCACAACGACCTCGGCAACACCATGATCTACGTCACCCACGACCAGGTCGAGGCGATGACCATGGCCGACAAGATCGTCGTGCTGCAGGCCGGCATCATCGAGCAGGTCGGCGCCCCGCTCGAACTCTACAATCACCCGCGCAACCGGTTCGTCGCCGGCTTCATCGGCTCGCCCAAGATGAACTTCCTCGAAGCCAAGGTGGAAAGCGCCGATGGCGCGGGCGCCAAACTCCGCGCCGGCGGCAGCGAGATCGTCGTCAACCGCCAGGTCGGCGCCGGCGACGCGGTGACCTTCGGGGTGCGCCCCGAGCATATCGGCCTCAACGAGGGTTCAGGCGTCGAGCTGGCCAAGGTGAAGGTCGACCTGGTCGAGCAACTGGGCGGCCAGACCATGGTCTACACCACCACCGCCGACGGCCAGACGCTGACCATTGCTGTGGATGGGCAACGCCCGGTGGAACTGGGCTCGTCGCTCACGGCCTATGTGGATCCGGCGCGGTACCACGTGTTTGCACAGGATGGGCGGGCGATCTAGGGGCGCGCCTGACTGAGAGAGACGGCCCCCCTTTCCCTTCTCCCCTCAGGGGAGAAGGTGGCGCGTAGCGCCGGATGAGGGGTGAAGCGGTGCCTCCCGCTGGAAGAGCCAGCATGCCGAGAGGCTGAACCCCTCACCCGAGCTTCGCTAGCTCGCTGACGCTCGCAAGCTGCGCTTGCCCTCTCCCCTCAGGGGCGAGGGGGACGGCCCTCCCCGTCTTGCCCTTGAGGGGGGTGAGCTGCTGTGCCGGGATCCTCGTCCCACCCATTGTTCCATGAACCCGACAGTCAGGTGGTGGCGCTCGGCTTCCCACGCGATCCATTCGGCTCGTCGTCTGGTCCCAGCACGACCCTAGCCACGATAGTGCTCAAACTCTGCTCCAGTCACTGCCCCGCCAGCAACTCCGCATTGCCGCCGCTGGCGGTCGTATCGATGCACACATGCCGCTCGATGATCAGCCGCTCGGCGTCGCTCGGCCGGGTGACCAGCGGGATGATCATCCCCTCACGGCGCGATAGCGCCTGTCGCCACGGCCGCAGATCCGCATCGGTGCCGAAATGCATGATGGCATCGACGTTGAGCCCAGCCTCGATCGCGGCCGGCGACAGCTTCTTGTCCAACCCGCCGATCGGTTCGCCATTGGCGCCGAGCGCTTCGGCGATGCGGCTGGCGCCGGGGGCGACGACCAGCACACCATTGCCCTGCTCGAGCGCCAGCGTCGCCTGCTGCAGCGCGCTTTGCGTATCGGGTCCGAGGCAGAGCACCACGCCGCGCGGCCAGGTATAGAGCGTGTTGGATTCGCCGGTCGGCCCGGGCAACAGCTCCTGCGCCGGCTCGATCCCCACCCGCTCGATGCCGATCTTCACCTGGTCGACCGCTGCGATGGCAAAGCCGATCGAGAGGCCGGAGAGCGGGTTGACCCCGGTGGAGGGTTCGAACGCTTCGGCCGGGCGCCAGAAGCGCTTCAGGTAATTCGGCCCGCCCGCCTTCGGCCCGGTGCCCGAAAGGCTCTCGCCACCGAAGGGCTGCGAGCCGACCACGGCGCCGATCTGGTTGCGGTTGACATAGATATTGCCGGCGCGGATGCGGTCGGAGAGCTCCTCCACCCGCCCGTCGATGCGGGTGTGGAGCCCGAAGGTCAGCCCGTAGCCCGAAGCATTGATGGCGTTGACCACCGCGTCGAGATCTTCGGCCTTGAAGGTCGCGACATGCAGCACCGGCCCGAAGATTTCTTCCTTCATCTCGGCAATGCCGGAGACTTTCAGCACCGTCGGCGCGACGAACGTCCCCTGCTCAGGCGCGGCCAGCTGGTGCAGCACCGCGTCGCGGGCGGCGAACTCGGCGATATAGGCGTCCATCTTCGCCTTGGCCTTGCTGTCGATCACCGGGCCGATATCGACCGACAGATCCCAGGGGTCGCCGAGCTTCAGCTCGTCCATGGCGCCATAGAGCATTTCGAGCGTCCGCTCGGCCGCGTCTTCCTGCACATAGAGGATGCGCAGCGCCGAGCAGCGCTGCCCGGCCGACTGGAAGGCGGAAGCGAGGATGTCGCGCACCGCCTGCTCGGGCAAGGCGGTCGAATCGACGATCATGGCGTTGAGCCCGCCGGTCTCGGCGATCAGCGCCGCGCCGGCGGCGAGATTGTCGGCCATCTTCACGTCGATCGCCTTGGCGGTGGCGAGCGAGCCGGTGAAGCACACCCCGTCGATACGCGGATCGGAG
The DNA here is from genome assembly GCF_058806655.1 of Devosia sp. GW821-FHT12F11. Classification (NCBI taxonomy): domain Bacteria; kingdom Pseudomonadati; phylum Pseudomonadota; class Alphaproteobacteria; order Hyphomicrobiales; family Devosiaceae; genus Devosia; species Devosia sp. GW821-FHT12F11. The sequence continues at coordinate 275,289 of NZ_JBXAPX010000005.1, read as the reverse complement.
GTGAGCACCGAGCCGACCACCGGGCCGGAGCCCGGCACCAGCTGCACCACGTCCTCCGGGATGCCGGCCTGCACCATCAGCCGCACTGCCAGCGCCGCGATCAGTGGCGTGGTCTCGGCGGGCTTCGCCAGCACAGTATTGCCGGCAACCAAAGCCGCGGCGATCTGGCCGGTGAAAATGGCGAGCGGGAAATTCCACGGCGAAATGCAGGTGAACACCCCGAGCGGCTGGCGCGGCTCGCTCGCCTCCGCCTCGGCGGCGTAATAGCGAAGGAAATCCACGGCTTCGCGCACTTCGCTCACCGCATCGTTGAGGGTCTTGCCCGCCTCGCGGGCGCAAAGCGCGAAGAACTCGGCGGCATTGTCCTCGTAGAGATCAGCGACCTGCCGGAGCAGCAGGGCGCGCTCGGCCACCGGCCGCGCCGCCCAGCCGGGCGCGGCGTCGCGCGCCGTGGCAATGGCCAGCTCCAACGTCTCCGGCCCTGCCCCGATGGCGTCGCCCACCGGCTCGCCGGTGGCGGGGCTGATGATCGAAAACTGCTCGCCTTGACTACCGGCGACCAGCGACGCCGGCACGGCGTGCCAGCGCTTCTCGCTCGGCCGGAAGCGGTCGCGATCGGCGAGCAGATAGTTGACTGCCAACGGGTCGGTCAGGTCGTGCCCCCGCGAATTGCGGCGGCGCGGCGCGAACAGCTCTGCAGGCGCCCGCACCTTGGCGACAGCGCTTTCCACCGCCTCGAACGGATCCTGCACCACCGCCGCGGCCGGCACGTCGCGATCGGCGATCATGTTGACGAACGAGCCATTGGCCCCGTTCTCGAGCAGGCGCCGCACCAGGTAGGCGAGGAGATCGGCATGCCGGCCGACCGGCGCATAGATGCGGGTGCGCGTCTGCTGCTCGTCGTGGATGATCTCGTGCAGCCGCTCGCCCATGCCATGCAGGCGCTGGAACTCGAAGGCGTCGTTGCCGACGCCGAGCCGCTGCGCCAGCTCCAGCACCGCCGCGACGCTGTGGGCATTGTGAGTGGCGAACTGCGGGTAGATGCGGTGCGTCTTCGACAATAGCCGCTTGGCGTTGGCGATGTAGCTGACATCGGTCGCGGGCTTCCTGGTGAACACCGGGAAACCGCCGAGGCCCAACACCTGGGCGCGCTTGATCTCGCTGTCCCAATAGGCGCCCTTCACCAGCCGCACCATGATGCGACGGTCGAGTTGCTCGGCCAGCGCTTCGATCCAGTCGATGACATGGCTGGCGCGCTGGCCATAGGCCTGCACCACGATGCCGAACCCGTCCCAGCCGGCAAGCCGCTCATCGGCCAGCACGGCGGCGATCACGTCGAGGCTGAGGTCGAGCCGGTCGGCCTCCTCGGCATCGATGTTGAAGCCCATATTGGCGCCGCGCGCCATCATGGCGAGGGCGAGCGTGCGCTCGACCAGCTCATCCATCACCCGCTCGCGCTTCATGAACTCGTAGCGCGGATGCAGCGCCGAGAGCTTTACCGAGACGCCCGGGTTGTCGCGCACCGACCCGGCAGTGGAGCGGGTGGCAAGCACCGCGATGGCTTCGGCATAGGCGGCGCGATAGCGCTTGGCGTCGGCCTCGGTGCGGGCCGCCTCGCCCAGCATGTCGTAGGAATAGGTGAAGCCATCCTTCTCGGCCCGGCGGGCGATGCGGGTCGCTTCCTCGATGTCGCGGCCGAGCACGAACTGCGACCCCAGAATCTTCATCGCCTGCATCACGGCAGAGCGGATCACCGGCTCGCCGATGCGCTGCACGAAATTCTTGATGGTGCCGGCAATCCCTGCCCCGCCCTCGCGCAGCACCGAGCCGGTGAGGGTAAGCGCCAGGGTGGAGACATTGACCAGCGCCGAATTGGCGCGGTCGAGATGCTCGGCCCAGCGCGACGGCGCGATCTTGTCCTCGATCAAATCGTCGATGGTGCGGTTGTCGGGCACCCGCAGCAGCGCCTCGGCAAGGCACATCAGCGCGATGCCCTCGTCGGTGGAGAGCGAATATTCGGCGAGGAAGGATTCGAGCATGCCGCTCGATTGCGCGGCGCGCACCTTTTCCACCAGCTGCTGCGCCCGCTGCCCGATGGCGGCGCGGTCGGCCTCGCTCAATGCCGCGTCGGCCGTGAGCCGCGCGATGGTTTCGGCCTCGTCGGCCAGAAGTGCTGCCCGGATGCGGCCGCGGAGTTCGTTGAGATCGCCCATTTATGCCCCCGTGCCGTGAACTGTGGCACGCGTCGCTGATTTGTGTGGGGAAAATGTGATGGCGGCAACAGCAATTTTAGGTGGACTAAAGTCGCACTGATCTTGCCTGCCCAACGGGCCAGCTTGCCGCAGCGTCGGCATGCCATGCACCCTCCGGCCAACGAGGAGATCAAAGCTCATGACCGATTCAACAGCCGTTCCGACGCTCAGCACGTGGGCGGGCGGCGAGGAACGCATCGCCGCGCTGACGGCGCGGTTCTATCAACGGGTGCCGGCCGATCCGGTGATCGGCCCGGTATTCGCCAACATGGACCCTAGGCATGCCGCGCATGTCGCGAGCTTCATCGCCGAGGTGTTTGGCGGCGGCACGCCCTATACCGACCATGGCGGCTCCCATTCGGGCATGATTGCCCACCATCTGGGCCGCGCCCTGACCGAGGCGCAGCGGAAGCGCTGGATCGAGCTGATGCTGGAGACCGCCGACGAGGTCGGCCTGCCCAGCGACCCCGAGTTCCGGGCGGCGTTTGTCGGCTATCTCGAGTGGGGCACGCGCATCGCCGTCATCAACTCGCAGCCCGGCGTGTCGGCGCCAAAAGACAACCCGCCAATGCCGGTATGGGGCTGGGGACCGCCGGGCGGGCCGTATCGGGGCTGATGGCGGCGCGCGGCATTGCTGCCGTAGATCGTCCCACCGCTGCCCGCTTACTCCGTCTGCCAGTCCTGCACCTCGCCGACGATGGCGATGTGCTGGCCCTGGTTGACCCTGGCGCCCCAGGCTTGTGCGGCGAGCCGCCCGGAGACACCGGCCCTGACCGGCCAGGCCGGCAGTTCGAGCCGCTGGAAATCGTGCAGATAGCCGATCGTCGCTCCGGCCGTAACAGCCTCGCCGGGCTTGCGGAGCTGCTCGTAGTGGCCGTCGAACGGGGCGACGACGGTGCAGTTGCGGTTGACGATCGACAGTTTCACCTGGGTGCCGTCGGCATGGTGATCGATCGGCTTGATGGTGCCGCTCAGCTGCTCCCAATGGATGGCGGCGGCCCGGATGCCCTGCCGGCCATAGCGGACGCCATCGGGCTGGATCGAGCGGCCCCAGCCGAGCTCGGCGCCGATGGTGACCTTGCCCTGCCGTTCCGCTTCGCTGGTCAACAGTCCCGGGGTCTCGTTCTGGTACACCAGCACCACTGGCGAGCCGAACCAGCGGGCCGATTGTTCGATCCTGAAACTCTGCTCGCGGTCAGCGATCGGGTGGAAGCTCGGCCCCAGCGCGAACTGCGCCACCTCGCCCCCGGCATGCAGGTCCAGGACCACATGGACATGCGGCCAGATGCTGGTGCGGACGAAGTCGGCGATGCGGTGGGTGATGCGACCCAGGCTCGGCGTATGGCCGGCATCGGCGACGAAGGCACGGTTGAGGTTGACGCCATCGTCGTTGACCGAATCCCGCGTCCCGGCACGGAAGGCTGCGACATTGAGCACCGGCACCAGGATGACGCGGCCGCGCACATCCGCCATGTCGATCTCACCCAGGAGGTGCTTGATCGCTACCGGACCTTCATATTCGTTGCCGTGGGTCGAGCCGAAGGCGACGAGCCCCCTGCCCGGCTTCGCCCGAGGGCCGACAAAGACGGTGAGCGGGATCAGGTGATCGCCCCAGATGCCGTCATGCGGCAGCGCCACCAGGTAGTCGCGGCGACCGGGCGAGTCGAGATCGAGGTCTCGGGCGTTGACGATCTGGCGGTCCATATCCGGCTCCTCAGGCGACGCGGTGGGCCTCGACGAATTGGGTGTCGACATCGATGCCGATGCCGACGCCAGCGGGGATGGCGATGCAGCCCTCGGCATCCAGCATCAGCGAGGTCGGCGCGATGCCTGCCGTCAGCGGGCTCTGACTAACGTTGAACTCGACGAAATGCGCCCGCGGCAAAGTCGCGATGAGCTGCAGGCTGTAACCGGTCAACAGGTGGGTCAGCCAGGAATGCGGCACGAGGTCGATGCCTGCCCGGTTGGCCAGTTGCGCCACCTGTTTCGCCACGGTCAGGCCGCCGCAGCGCGTCAGGTCGGGCTGGATGACGTCGACACACCCGCTCTCGATGAAGCGGGCGAACTCCCACACCGTCGAGACCTGCTCGCCCGCCGCGACCGGCACCGGGCTCGCGGCCCGCACCGCGGCATACTCGTCGAAATTCTCGGGGTGGATGAAATCCTCGACCCAGCGCACGTCATAGTCGCCCAGCCACTGGCAGAGCGTCTCGTTATCGGCGCGACTGCGCGGTTGCATGCGGTTCGGCGTCACCGTCGGATACCAGCCGGGATCGACCATCAGGTAGCGATCGGGCCCGAGCGCCTGCCGGGCGGCCGCGACCAGTTCGCGGTCCCTGCCCGGATCCTGGCCGAACACCCCCCAGCCGAACTTCACGGCGCGGTAGCCCTTGTCGATATAGCCGTTGGCGGCTTCGATCATCCCCTCGGGCGTCGAGCGGAACAGCGTCGAGGCATAGGCCATCACCTTGTCGCGCCGCCGCCCGCCGAGCAGCTCGGCCAGCGGCATGCCAGCGGCCTGGGCCCGGATCGACCACAGGCAGTTGTCGAGGGCCGAGATGCAGTGCATGGCGATGCCGCGCCGGCCGTAATAGGCGCTGCCGACATAGAGCTTGTCCCACAGCCGCTCGACATCGAGCGGGTTCTCGCCGACGAGCAGGCTCCCCAGCGTCTGGAAGCCGACCGTCGCCATGCCCTCGCCGGCAATGATGCTGACCGCCGCGGGTGCCAGCGTTTCCACATCCGACCAGCCGGTGAGGCCTTCGTCGGTGGCGACCCGGATCAGCAATTGCCAGTCGCCATTGTCGGTAGCCTCGGCGCCGCTGGCCCCTGCGCCATAGGCGACACTGCCGCGCAACAGGATCGGTTCGACCTCGGTGATCTTCATCTTTGCCTCGCTGCAGCGCATGCCGAACCGCCGGGCGGTTCGGCATCGGTCGATCGTGAGCCGGCCGCTCAGGCGAGCGGGTTGTCGCCCTTCCACCAGGTCTTGAACGGGTTGGACCACAGGATCGACTGGATGGTCTCTTCGCTGACCCGCGGCAGGCTGGTGCCTTCGACCTGCTTGTTGATGTTGATCAGCCCGTCGGCCGATTCCGCCACGCCCGCGAAGGGGAAGTCGGTGCCGAAGAAGATCTTGTCGGCGGTGCGGTACTCCTCGGCGAGGATCAGCATGTTGTAATACTGCCAGGGCCGGTAGAAGAGCGCCGACTGCTCCAGCCAGACATTGGGTTGCTTGCGCGCCACGACGATCGCCTCGTCGTACCAGGGGTGGCCCATATGGGCGAGGATCATGGTCAGGTCGGGGTACTTCAGCGCCACCGGCTCGACGTGGATGGCGCGGCCCAGTTCCACCGGCGCATTACGGGCATAGGTGGTGCCCATGTGCATGGTCAGCGGGATGTTGTTCTTCTGCAGGTACTCGTAGACCGGTTCGAGCCGCGGATCGGAAAGGTGCACGCCGTTATAGATCGGCCCGAACTTCACGCCCTTCAAACCGAGATCCTCGATGGCGTGGTGCAGCATGTCCATGTAGTCGGGGCGGCGCGGATCGACATAGGCGAAGCCGACGAACTTGTCGGGATACTTCTTCACCGCCGCGGCCGTCAGTTCGTCATTGCCCTCGACCCCGATGGCGTCGGCATAGCGCAGGGTGAAGATGATCGCCTTCTCCACATCGGCCATCGCCTTGTAGAGCGAATCCGCATCGGACTGGTGGCTGAGCTCGCCCTTGCGCACCCGGCCATGCAGCGTCCAGTAGAGCGGCAGGATGTGCTCTTCGTTGTAGATGTTGACGTGGCAGTCGCAATACGCACGTGCAGTCATTCCGAGTATCCTCCAGATAATATGCGGGCGCCGCCGCTCAGCGGCTCACGGAGCGGCATCGGCAAATTCGATGGCCGCGCCCTTCAGAACGAGACTTTTGAAGGCGGCGTGCCGCTGCCGCCGACGAGGAAGTCGAAATCGACGCCCTGGTCGGCCTGCTGCACGTGATCGATGTAGAGCCGGCCATAGCCGCGCTCATAGGCTGGCGGCGGCGGCACGAAGGCCGCCCGGCGCCGCTCCAGTTCTTCGGCGGAGATCTCGAGCTCGAGCTTGCGCGCGGCGCAGTCGAGCACGATGAAATCACCCGTCCGGACCAGCGCCAGCGGCCCGCCCAACGCCGATTCCGGCGCCACGTGCAGCACCACGGTGCCGAACGCCGTGCCGCTCATCCGCGCATCCGAAACGCGCACCATGTCGGTGACGCCCTGCTCGAGCAGCTTCTTGGGCAAGGCCATGGTGCCGGCTTCCGGCATGCCGGGATAGCCGCGCGGCCCGGCATTCTTCAGCACCAGGATGCTGTCGGCATCGACATCGAGATCGGGGTCGTCGATACGGGCCCTGAGGTCCTCGGAGTTCTCGAACACCATGGCCCGGCCGCGATGCTGCATCAGCCGCGGCGAGGCCGCCGACGGCTTGATGATGGCGCCATTGGGGGCAAGGTTGCCCTTCAGCACCATCATGCCGCCCTGCGGCGTCAGCGGCTTGTCGAGCGGCCGGATCACCTCGTCGTTCCAGCTTTGCGCATCCGCGATGCGCTCGCCGATCGTGCCGCCCTCGACGGCGACGGCGTCGAGATTGAGTAAATGCGAGATGCGCTGCATCACCACCGGCAACCCGCCGGCATCGAAAAACTCTTCCATCAGGAAGCGGCCCGAGGGCTTGAGGTCGACGATGGTCGGCACGTCGCGCCCGAGCGCATCCCAATCCTCGAGCTTGAAATCGACTCCCAACCGCCCGGCCAGCGCCAGCAGGTGCACCACCGCATTGGTCGAGCCACCGATGGCGCCATTGACCTTCACGGCGTTCTCGAACGCCGCCCGGGTCAGGATCTTGGAGATGGTGATGTTCTGCCGCACCAGCTCGACAGCGCGCTTGCCCGATTCCTCGGCCAGCACGGCGCGCCGGCTGTCGGGCGCCGGGATCGAGCCGTTCATGGCAAAGCCGATGCCCATCGCCTCGCCGAGCGACGCCATGGTCGAGGCGGTGCCCATGGTCATGCACGAGCCGGCCGAGCGGCTCATCGCCGCCTCGGCCGCATCGAGCTCGGCCTTCGAGATCTTGCCCGTGCGGTACTCCTCATCGAGCTTGAAGATATCGGTGCCCGAACCCAGCACCCGGCCGCGGAAGCGGGCATTGAGCATCGGCCCGCCCGATACCAGCACGGCCGGCACATCGCAGCTCGCCGCCCCCATCAGCACCGCCGGCGTGGTCTTGTCGCAACCGGCCAGCAGCACCACCCCGTCGATCGGGTTGGCGCGGATGGTCTCTTCGACATCCATGGCGACGAGGTTACGGAACATCATGGTGGTCGGCCGCATCAGCGGCTCGCCCAGGCTCGTCACCGGAAACTCCAGTGGGAACCCGCCCGCCATCAGCACGCCCCGCTTCACATGCTCGGCCAACTCGCGCAGGTGCCGGTTGCAGTTGGTCAGTTCCGACCAGGTGTTGCAGATGCCGATCACCGGCCGGCCATCGAGCAGCTCGGGAGAGAACCCCTGGCTCTTCATCCAGCTGCGCGGCACGAAGCCATATTTGCCGGCGCGCGCGAACCACTCGGCGCTGCGATAGGCCCGCGGTTCGCCAGGCTTGGCGGCACTGGCTGGGGTGGTCTCGATGCTCATCTGAACGCGTATCCGTGCGGCTGTTGTTCGGGGTTCTTGCCGATGTGTAATGTAACGTTACATGCTTGAATGCCGTCAAGGGGCTTTCTGCGCTGTACGACGATTGGGGCAAAGCCGACCGCGCTGGCCTCTCGGTGATCCTCCCCCGCGTGGCGGGGGAGGGGGACCGCCCGAAGGGTGGTGGAGGGGGCGGCCAAACCCACAGTCGACTCTTGCTCCCCCCTCCACCAGCTTCGCTGGTCCCCCCGGGGTGAGGCCCCTGGCCTCATCCCCTCCCCCGCCCCGCGGGGGAGGATTACTGCACCGCCGGCGCCCCTCCCGCCCCTAACCCCGCGACACCTTCCGCACCAGATCACCCCGCTCGAACACCTCCGGCCTCAACTCAGTCCCCAGCCCCGGCCCCTCCATCGGATACACGTAGCCCCCTTCGATGCGCGGCGTTGCCGTCACCAGGTCCTTGTACCAGCCGTTGTAGTAAGCCCGGACGCTCTCCTGGATCAGCGTGTTGGGCTGGCTGAACGAGGCGTGCACGCCGGCGGCGAAGGCTACCGGGCCGACGCAGTCATGTGCGGCGAACGGCCGGTGGTAGGTGTCGGCCATGGCAGCGATCTTGCGCGCTTCGGTGAGGCCGCCGCACCAGCCGATATCGACCATCACGACGTGCGTCGCGTCGCGGTCGAGCAAGTCCTTATAGGGAAAGCGCGTCGCCAGCACCTCGCTGGCGCAGACCGAAATCGGCGTCGAGCGGGCGAACTCGGCCAGCGCCTGCGGCGAGTTCATGCGGATCGGATCCTCGAACCAGGTCGGCTGGAACGGCTCCAATGCCCGCGCGATCTGCTTGGCGGCCGGCAGGTTCCACAGGCTATGCAGCTCCACCATGATCTCGATGCGATCGCCCACCGTCCGGCGGATCTTCTCGAACGGCGCGAGCGCCAGCTTCAGCTGTTCGGTGGTGATGTAGCGCCCGTCATTCTCCATGGCCGGCGGATCGAACGGCCAGATCTTCATCGCCGTGATCCCCGACGCCAGCAGGTCCTCGGCCAGCTCGCCGGCGCGGTGCATGAAGCCGTCGAGATCGGCATAGCGGGCATCGCCCTGCCCCGAGGCCCAGTTATCCACCGGGCGGAAGTTGCGCGCCTGGGCGTAGCGGGGGTTGGCGCAGGTATTGTAGATGCGCAGCCGATCGTGGCTCAGGCCGCCCAGCATCTGGTGCACCGGCAGGTTGCAGACCTTGCCGAACAGGTCCCACAGCGCAACGTCGACCGCCGACGCGGCCCGCATTTCGGCGCCCGACGACGAGAACCCGAGCGCCGCATAGACCATCTCGCGGTTGATCGCCTCGATCGCCAGGGGGTCGCGGCCGAGCAGCTTGTGCGCCAGCACCTCGTGCACGTGGGCGGTGACCGACCCCGGCCCGAAGAACGTCTCGCCCAGCCCGATTATCCCGGCGTCGGTGTGCACCCGCACCCAGATGACGTTCGAGAACTCCTCGGTATAGAGCGTCTCGACCTCGGTTATCTTCATTCGCATTCCTCCCTCTGTCGCCGTGAGACCCGCGGGATTGGGGGCCGAGGCCGGCCCATCCCGACGAAAATTCCCGCACCCTCTTGACGATCCCTCGTGAAGCTGACTGAATACATTTAACGATACATGTGGCCACGATACAGGTCAGGATCGGAAACGCAAGTCGTTGGGGCGATAGGCGTTCCGCCCTTCGAGCAAGGGCCGGTCCTCGCGTCGACACACGTCTATTTTCAGGAGGGACTGATAATGGGTAACAGGAAGCATCTTCTCTTCAGCTCGGCACTGACGCTGGGCCTCTTCGCCAGTTTCGGCGCCATGGCTCAGGAGCGGTTCAGCTGCCCGCAGCAGGGCGGCGACCTGGTGGTCGGGCTCGAGGCCGCGGCCGGCACGCTCGACCAGCAGACGGCCACCTCGTCGGCGACGCGCAACATCGCCATGAACATCTTCGAAGCGCTGATCATCCGCGACGAGAACATGCGGCCGGTCCCCGATCTGGCGGATTCGATCGAGGCCGGCGCCGATGGGCTGACCTACACCTTCAAGCTGCGCCAGGGGGTGAAGTTCCACAACGGCAAGCCGATGACCTCGGCCGACGTGCTCGCCTCGTTCGAGCGCTACAAGACCGTCGGCGTCAGCCGCTCGATCCTCGAAGCCGTTGCCGGCTGGACCGCCCCCGATGACGCCACCTTCGTCATCACGCTCAAGGCGCCGCAGCCCAACTTCCTCGAAAACCTCTCGTCCTCGACGGCGCCCGTCGTCATCTTGCCTGCCGAGGAGGCAGGCAAGGCGGCCGGGCAGATCGACGTCATCGGCACCGGGCCGTTCAAGCTGGGCGAGTTCGTGCCCGATAGCCATGTGCGGCTCGACCGCTATGCCGATTACACCCCGGGCACCACGCTTTCCGGTCTCAGCGGCTTTGCCGGCTACAAGCAGGCCTGCGTCGATACCGTCACCTTCCGCATGCTCACCGAAACCGCCGCGCGCATGGCGGCGCTCGAAACCGGCGAAGTCCACATCGTCGAATCGGTGCCGGCCATCTCGATGGAGCGCCTCGCCGCAGTCGATGGCGTCGAGTTGCTGACGCTCGACGCCTACGGGCTCAATATCGGCTACCCGAACTGGTCGGCGCCGCCCACCGACAACCTCAAGGTGCGCCAGGCCATGCTAGCCGCGCTCAACATGGATGAGATCATGGAGGCGTCGACCGATGGCGTCTACAAGCTCAACCCCAGCCTGCAGTTCCCCGGCACCGCCTATTTCTCCGAAGCCGGCAGCGAGCTCTACAACCAGGCCAATGCCGAAAAGGCCAAGGCGCTGCTGGCCGAGGCCGGCTACAACAACGAGCCGATCGTGCTGCTGACCACCCAGCAGATCACCACCATGTACAACACTGCGCTGGTGATGCAGGCGCAGCTGCAGGCGGCCGGCTTCAACGCCGAACTCAAGGTGTTCGACTGGCCGACAGCGCTCGCCACCAGCGAGAAGGAGACCACCGGCTGGAACTTCTTCTTCACCCACTGGACCGGCTCGGCCGCCCAGGGTGGCGCGACGACGCTGCGCAACCTCGCGGCGCCCGCCAATATCTATAAGCCGCAGGACCCCGCCGGTGATCCCGACTACAACGCCGCCTTCCAGCGCGTGCAGGGTGGCGCCACCATCGAGGAGCGGGCGGCTGCCTTCGCCGATGCCCAGAAGGCGGTGTTCGAGCACGTTCTCGCCATCCCGTTCGGCGTGATGTCGAACGTCCAGGGCACGCGCTCGAACGTGAAGGGCTTTACGCCGTTCTACAACACGCGCGTCTCGAACGTCTGGCTCGAGCCCTGATCGGATGGGGGGATGGGCCGGTTGGCTTGTTCCCTGAACCACCGACCTCTCCGTGATCCTCCCCCGCGTCGCGGGGGAGGATCAAGAGAGCCGGTGGCTCACTCCCAGACGCCTCGCTACTCCTAGAGGGCCTGCACGATGTTCGGCTACATCATCTCCCGCCTGCTCCAGGCGATCCCCATCCTCATCCTCGTCAGCCTGATCGCCTTCGGCATCATCTACCTGATCCCGGGCGATGCGGCGGTGGTGATCGGCGGGCCGTCCGCGACGCCGGAAGAGCTGGCGCAGATCCGACAGAATCTCGGGCTCGACCAGCCGCTGCACATCCAAATCCTCACCTTTTATGCCCACCTGTTCCAGGGCGATCTCGGCCGCTCGCTGACCCTGGGCATCCCGGTCGTCGATGCCCTGCTCGCCCGCTCGCCGATCACCATCGGCATCGCCATCTATTCGCTCATCCTCACCATCCTGATCGGGCTCGGCACCGGCATGCTGGCGGCGCTCAACCACAATCGCTGGATCGACCAGGCCGCGACTCTGTTCGCGCTGCTCGGCGTGTCGCTGCCCAATTTCTGGCTGGCACTGGTGATGATCGTGCTGTTCTCGGTGCACCTGGGCTGGCTGCCAACCGGCGGCTACGTGCCCTTCACTACCGATCCCGTAGGCTGGCTGCGTTCGGCCACCCTGCCCGCCGTGGCGCTCGCCCTGATGCAGGCCGGGTTGCTGACCCGCATCACCCGCTCCACCATGCTCGAAGTCCTGAACCAGGACTATATCCGCACCGCCCGCGCCAAGGGACTGCCCGAGTGGGTCGTCGTCGGCCGGCACGCGCTCGCCAATGTCATGATGCCGATCGTCACCATGATCGGCCTGGTGCTCTCGGTGCTGCTTTCGGGCTCGATCGTCATCGAGACCATTTTCGGCGTGCCGGGCATCGGCTCGCTGCTCGGCAGCGCCATCTCCAACCGCGACTATCCCATGATCCAGGGCGGCCTGCTGTTCGTCACCACTGCCCTGCTGCTGCTCAACATCGTGATCGACCTGCTCTACACCAGCCTCGATCCCCGCATCCGGGTCAGGGGGCGCTGAGATGACCGACCTCGTCAACGAGCCGTCGCGGCTGTCGCTTGCCCTGGATTCGACCCGGCTCTGGGTCAAGCGGCTCAGCGCCAACCGGTCGTTCCTGCTCGGCGCCATCCTCTTCGGCGGCATCTGCCTCTTCACCCTCGCGGCGCCGCTGCTCACCAGCGTCGATCCCAATGCGCTGTCGGTCCGCAATCGCTTCAAGCCGCCGTCCGAGCTCTATCTGTTCGGCACCGACAATCTCGGCCGGGAAATGCTGTCACGCGTGCTCAACGGCGCCCGGCTGAGCCTCGGCATCGGCTTTGCCGTAGTGATCCTCAACGCGGTGTTCGGTGTGTTTCTCGGCGCCATCGCCGGCTATTATCGCCGCCTCGATGACCTGTTGATGCGGATCGCCGACGCGCTGATGGCCTTTCCGGCCGTGCTGCTCGCCATCGGCATCGCGGCGGCGCTCGGGCCTTCGGCGGCCACCGCCATCATTGCCCTTGCCGTCGTCTATATCCCGCGCACCGCGCGTGTCGTCCGCGCCTCGATCCTCGTCGCCCGGGAACTCGACTACGTTCAGGCAGCGCGGGCGGCCGGCGCCCGCGACGGGCGCATCCTCTGGCACCACATCATGCCCAACTGCATGGCGCCGCTGATCGTGCAACTGAGCTTCGTCTTCGCTTATGCCGTGCTGTCCGAGGCCGTGCTCAGCTTTCTCGGCCTCAGCGCGCCGCCCACCGTCCCCAGCTGGGGCGTCCTGATCGCCGAAGGTCGCACCTATCTGCGCGAGGCAGCCTGGCTGACCGTCATCCCCGGCATCGCCATCGCCATCACCGTGCTTGGCCTTAACCTCCTGGGTGACGGCCTGCGCGACGTGCTCGACCCGCGGATGAAAGTAGAACAATGACCGGCGCCCCCCTGCTCAGCGTCCGTGACCTCACGGTGTCGTTCAACACCCGCTTCACCGCGGTGCGCGAGGCGAGCTTCGACGTCCATCCCGGCGAGCTGGTCGGCGTGGTCGGGGAGAGCGGCTCGGGCAAGAGCGTCAGCGCGCTCGCGGTGATGGGCCTCCTTCCCCCCACCGCCAGGGTCACCGGCTCGATTCACTTCGAGGGCCGCGATCTGCTGACCCTGTCGCGCCGCGAGCTCAGAAAACTCCGCGGCCGCGACATCGGCATCATCTTCCAGGAGCCGATGACCTCGCTGAACCCGGTCTTCACCATCGGCGACCAGATTGCCGAGGCGATCCAGGTACATGACAGGATGAGCAAGAAGGCGGCGTGGGACCGCGCCACCGAGCTGCTCGAGAAGGTCGGGGTGCCGGCGCCGCGCCGCCGGCTGCAGGATTATCCGCATCAGCTCTCGGGCGGCCTCAGGCAGCGCGTCATGATCGCCATCGCCCTGTCGTCGTCGCCGAAACTGCTCATCGCCGATGAACCGACCACCGCCCTCGATGTGACCATTCAGGCGCAACTGCTCGACCTGCTCAACCAGCTGCGGCAGGATTTCGGCACCGCGATCCTCCTCATCACCCACAATATGGGCGTCATGGCCGAGGTCGCCGACCGTGTCGTGGTGATGTATGCGAGCCGCATCGTCGAACAGGCGAGCATTTTCGATCTCTTCGACCGGCCGCAGCACCCCTATACCAGTGGCCTGCTCGGCAGCACGCCCGAGCTCGATGGCGAGGCGCACCGGCTCCGCACCATCGCCGGCGCGATGCCGAACCCTGCCGAACTGCCGCCCGGTTGCCTGTTTGCGCCGCGCTGCCCCAAGGCGATCCCCGCCTGCCTCGAGGTACAGCCGCCGCTGCTCCCGATCTCACCGGCCCAGAGCGCCGCATGCATCCGCGCGCCCGGCCTCGTTGCGGAGGATGCGCGATGACCACTCCCCTGCTGTCGGTCGATGGCCTTTCCAAGCAGTTTCCGGTGGCCGGCGACAACTGGCTGGCCCCCAGACAGACTTTGCGGGCCGTGCAATCGGTATCGTTCGAACTCGGCAGCCGCCAGACCCTCGGCCTCGTCGGCGAGAGCGGCTGCGGCAAATCCACCACCGGCCGGCTGATCCTGCAACTGATCGAACCAACGGCCGGCACCGTGCGCTTCAACGGCCGCGATCTCGCCAAGATGCCCAGGGAAGAGCTGCGGCAGCTGCGCAGCTCCATGCAGATCATCTTCCAGGACCCGCAGGCTTCGCTCAACCCGCGCCACCGGGTGGAGGAGCTGATCCTCGAGCCGCTCTACGCCCAGGGTGAAAAGCCCAGCGCCAGACTGACCAACTATGCCGGCGAGCTGCTCGACAAGGTCGGCCTGTCGCGCCGGCACCTGACCCGCTTCCCGCACGAGTTTTCCGGCGGGCAGCGCCAGCGCATCGGCATCGCCCGCGCCATCGCCTCGAAGCCGCAACTGATCGTCTGCGACGAGGCGGTGTCGGCGCTCGATGTCTCGGTGCAGGCGCAGGTGATCAACCTCCTGCAGGACCTGCAGGACGAGCTGGGGCTGAGCTACCTGTTCATCGGGCACGACCTCGCCGTGGTGCGCCACATCGCCGACACCATGGCCATCATGTATCTGGGCCGCATCGTTGAAATGGCGCCCAAGCGCGAGTTCTACAGCCGGCCGATGCACCCCTATTCGCAGGCCCTGCTCGGCTCGGTGCCGGTCTCCCACCCGAGCAAGCGCCATACCCGCAAGCGCCTCGAGGGCGAGATCCCGAGCCCGCTGAACCCGCCAGCCGGCTGCCACTTCCACCCGCGCTGCAGGTTCGCCCGCGACATCTGCAAAGTGCAGGTGCCCGAGCTGCGCAGCATCAGTGCGACGCGGCAGGCGGCGTGTCATTTTGCGGAGGAGATCGCGGCTGGCGAAGGCTGAACTGTCGATATCCTCGTCCCATGCAGGCACCTTACGCAGGTGTTGCACTTGGTTTGAGAACTCGGGGCTGCAAGACGTTGCTGTGGCCACCGATTGACGTTCAACGATCGTCAGTGGCTGGCCGGCTTCGCGCAGCGCAACAGCCAGGGCCTCGACATCATCGCATCGACCGAGCCGATGGCGGCCATGGCCAGGTTGACGCTGGGCCCGAGAAAGCCAACCCACAGATCGGGCGTGATGGTACGCGGGTCTTCCGAACCCCAAACCAGGTTGTCGCCCCGTTCCTGCGCCAGGGTCCTCATGATCTCGGCGCCCTGCCGCACACGCAGCGCGGCGAGGTCGGAAGCCGGCCCGGCGCCGTCGACCACGCGCCATGTCTCCACGATGCTGGAAAGCCCGTGACAGTAGGTCATGTCACCCAGCGGAAAGGGCGAGCCGCCGAGGAGTTCGATGGCCCAGGCCCGCGCTTCGGCCAGTCCCGGATGGCCCGGGAAGGACTGTTGCATTGACCATAGATAGCCCGCGACGCCGTGGCACCAGCGGGTCAGCGGGCGGGCCTTGCCGGATGGGGCCGCGCCCTTCGACCGCGCGGCGTTCCCCGTCGCGAACAGCCCCGCGAAGGTGTCGAGCGCCAGCCTGGTGCTGCGGGCTTCGCCGCCGGCGTCTCCCCACGCCGCGAGCCCCAGCGCGATCCCGGCCGCGCCGTGCGCCGCGCCGAAATACGGCGTGCGGCTGGCGTCGTAGGATGAACTGGATGGCCATTGCACGTGGTCGGCCTTGCTCACCACGGCGCTGTTCATCAGGTCCTGGGCATGGCGCCGGGCGCCTTCAAGCGGCCACTCCGCTTCGAGGATGTCGGCTAGCACCGTTGCCGTCCAGACCACGCCGGCGCTTCCGGTGAAGAGGTCGTTCTCCTCGTGGCAGCCCGCGAGGGCCACCTCCATGCGGCGACGCGCCGCGACAATGAACTCTTCGTTGCCATAGCGCCGTCCCGCCGCGGCCAGCGCCAAAGCGACACCGGCATTGCCGGTGAACAGCCCATGCGCATTTGGATCAGGAGAGCGACGCGCCAGCCAGTTGCATGCGCCCAGCACATCTGCCGCGAACGCGTCGGAGCCGGCGGCCGCCTCGATCGACATCAGCCCCAGAACGATTCCTGCGGCTCCGATATTCAGCGGCTCGCAGAGATAGGCGGCATGGAAGTGGTTGTTCCGATAGGCATGGCCACCGGGCACGGAAACCTGGAAGTCTCGCGTCGCCCGACCGCCGCGCAGCGCCGCCTCGAGGGCCCAGTCCCGGTCCAGCTTCGGCCCCGTCTGCCAACTCCTCGCGAACTCCGATTTCAGCGTCGTCAGTTCGGCCCGGGCGACGGCGCCCAGCGCCGAGGCCGGCGGGCGGCGCTGCGGATCGGGCTGGCATGCCGCGCGGACCAGCCGCGCCGCGGCGGCCTGGCCGCTCAGCTCAAGCAGCCGAACTTGCCGCTCGGCATTCGGCGACGCCGGCAGATAGCCGGCACATACGCCGAGGCAGGCATGCGAGATCGCGCCGCCGATGGCGAAGACGTCCTGCGCCGCCGCGACGGGCGCGCTTCCGGCTTCCGGAGCCATGTAGCCGGGCGTGCCCAGCTGCTTGCGGCTGGCATCGGAGCCGAGCGGGGCCGCGCATTCGAAGTCGATGAGCCTGATGCCCGCGTTGGTGGCAACGATGTTGGCAAGCTTGATGTCGCGGTGCGCGTAGCCAAGCTGATGCAGACGCGCCACCACATCGGCGACATCGGGCAGCAGCCCGATCGCGTCTCCCGGCGGCATGACGGACAGCACCTCGCCGCCCAGATCCTGTTCGACGAGGATGGCGCGGGGCGCATCGTAGGACAGCACTTTCGGGCTCAGCCCGGCCGCCGCCACGCCGGCCAGCACGCTATGCTCCTGGGCCAGCCGATCGACGGCATCCTCCCCGAACGCGTCGGCACCTTCACCGGCAGTGGCGGATTTGATGATGACCGTCTCGCCGTCGGGAACCGACAGCCCCAGGGCGGTCAGCGTTCCGGACTTGCGCTGGATTGTCTTCATCCTGAGATAGGAACGTCCGGAAAACTCGAGCATCCGGGCTTCGTCTGCAGGCGGCCTCGTGGCGAGTGCGATGGGGGGCGGCGGCGCCCAGTCGATCTGCTTGCCGTTCGTCGCCTTGCGGTCGGCAACCAGCGTGCCGTCTGGCGCCAGCAGTGCCGGCGACAATCTCCCATGCGCGTCCGAGATGAGCTGACCATCGAAGGCGCCGTAGCGCATCCAAAGTCCCCTCCCCGGATCGACGCTCAGGTCCGAAGGCACAGCCGGGGGATGGGTGAGCGGCAGGTCGGCCGAGAGCGATGCGACGATCGCTGCCAGCACTGCATCCGATGCCGGATAGACGGTGACGATCTTGCCGATCTGCGTCGGCCCCGCCGCGCCCGAGTTCAACCGGATAATCTGGTCGATGGAGGGCGCGAACTTGAACCAGCAATCCATCTGCAGCAGGGTTCGCAACACGCGGTCCATCACCTCGGCCGCCGTCTTCGCCCCGACCGAGATATGGAGTTTCCAGCCTTGCCGCGGCAACTGGGTGCCGCTACGCGCCAGGCAGGTCCAGGGGCCGGCCTGCCCGCGCCACGCCTGCCACGGCGGTGGCGGCGGGTCGGTGAGCTCGCGAACGAGCGACGCATAATCGGTTTCGCTGTGCAGCAGATCCATTTTTCGGACTCGCTCGACAATAGCCGAAGGCCGGAGAACCAATTTCGGTCGGCGGCGTATCCGACCGAAATTGGCTGCCGGGTTTCGTTACAGGAAGATGGTGATCACGCAGCCGGTGACGATGCAGCTGACGTAGCAGGTCGGATCGAGGGCCTCTTCGAGGCCGCCGATCCCCGAGTCCTTGATGATCTCGCGCTGCAGATCCAGCGACACCCCCAGGTCGTTGAGGACCGAGCGCGGATCGGTGGCGAATTTCGCCTTGAGCGCGGGGTTGGCCTTCAGTTTTGCCCCGAGCTGCTTGGTGAATTCGCGCACGGAGTCGAGGTCCGGCACGAACGTCGTATCAACAACCTGCACCAGAAAACTTTTCGTTACTCATTCGATAGCTCCTATGGTCTTGATGGAGGCGGACGAAAGTCAGGACGGGACGTGAGTGTCCGCCGTTGCTCCGGTTATCGATGTCCCGTTTGACTTGGCTCCTGCCCCCAACCCGAACTTCGCTGCGGCCTGCCAGACGGCGGCCTTCCAGCGAGAGGCTTCGGACGGGGAGATCGTTTGGGCCGCGGCCCGGCGATCTATCTTGAGGAGCAAGTTGTCGCGACCCTCGATGAGGTTGGGATTGGCGAGCAATCCCTTCATCCCATCGAGGATCAAAGCCGGTGCGGTGCGCGGTCCCAGCTGCCGCGTGATCTCGCACAGCAGCGCGCACCAGAGCTCGCCGATCTGATAGACCGAGAGCGATGCCAGTATCCCGAAATTCGCCGCTGCGACGGGGAAGTTCCCGTCATAGGCAAAGCGGCGGAGACCGTTGGCGGGGTTGCCCGAAAGCCAGGCTCCGATGGTGGTCTGTCCGGTCAGCGCGCAGGCAAAATAATCGCTCCAGCCCTCGGCCATGCCGCGGCTCTGCGCTTCCACCAGCGGGGCATCGTCGAGACCGCCACCGATCAGCCGGTTGGAAACGCCGTGCGTATATTCGTGCGTCACCACCGTGGCATCGAGGGCCGTGTGGCGACCCGACGAGTGGGGCCCGAGCCGGATCGTTCCCTGCCACCAGTTCGCCGTGCTGAACACCGGCGCCGAACTGACGGCGACCCGCGTCGGTTTGCTGTCGAGGCCGCCGAACTGCGCACCCGCTTCGTAGCTGCCGTCCGCCGGACCAAAGCCGAGGAGCCCCATGAAGTCGTGCATCATAGCCGCGGCATAAAAGGCATTGAGTATCCGCTGATCCTGGCCGACCGGGTCGGCCGGCGCGAATGTCAGTCCGTCCGGCGAGGCGGAACCCTTGAGGGAGAGCTTGGTATCGGCGTCGAACGCCTCGACGCTGTAGCCGATGGTGCTGTCGCCGGCGGCCCAGGCCTTCAGCGGTGCGGCCTCGATCGAGACGGCATCGATCGGGTAGCTCGCCTGCGGCAGCGGAAACACCGTCTCAGCTCGGGCCGAGAGCGGGTTGAGCGCATAGACCTGCCCGCTCTGCACGAGGCCGCTATGCACCGTCGTGGCATAGAGGATTTCACCGTCGCCGGTGGCGATCAGCAGGCGATACGCCTCGCCCCGGCTCTCGAGGGCAATGTCGAGCTGCCATGCGAGGGTCAGTCCCTTGGCGGCCGGGAACCACACCAGGTGCGCGCGGATACGCTCCTCGATTGTGCCGATGACAAACACCGAGGGGTGCTCAGGCAAGGCCTCAAATGTTCCGACCAGCAGGAGCGCTGCGTCTGCTCCCGTCGCCGGGTTGCCGGCCGCCTCATCCACGATGGCGTGAAGCGCGATCCCGATCGCCCGTTCCGCCGTAACCTTGATCTCCGATGATGGCGTGGCGACCACCGGAGCCAGCCGCGCCTGCGTGCCGTCTGCCAGGTCGCCGGGGCCAAAGCCCACCAGCTGGCTGGCGCCGTAGATCGGGATTCCCTGGTGCGATTGACGCAGATAGACGGTACTGCCACCGGTAACGTCGCTGGAGGCCCGGGCATCGACCATCAGGTCGACGGCGCCGCCCTTGGCCGCCCCGTTGGCGGCCAGCAGCATCTTTGCCAGTTGCAGGGCGCGCTCCGCCTGGCTGCCCGCCTGCCGCACTGCGCCCATCGGCAGATCGCCGGCGTCGAGGCGAAAGCGAACGTAGGATCCGTCCCCTCGTGTATCGATCTCGCGCATTTCGTCCCTGCTCGCTCGTTGCTGAGTGAGGGGACGCTACATGGCGGCGGGGTCGGGCAAATCGGGGCGGGCACCCAAGCTGCGGATGCCGGCTACCCAATTTTTGAGGGGGGCGGGGATAGGTAGCTGGGCGCTTACCCCCATGCACACGGCGGACGGCCGTCGCGCTGCGCCCTAATGCGGCTGGATCTGTCCCACCACGATCACCACCACTTCGAGGCCGCCGAAACGCTCGGGCAAGGCCCCGGCCGCGGGTGGTTCCGCCACCAGTACGCTAATCGCGGGTCCATCGGCCGCAGCGTTGGCGCCCAGCCCGATCCCCACCACGTTGGGGTCGGCGGCGAACTGGGCTTCGAACTGCCGCTGGATGGCGGTGGCATCGGGTATGGCGCGTTCCGCCATGCTATAGAAAGCTCAGACCAAGCTGGGCCAGCACTGCCGCAATCGGACAGCCGCCGGTGGTGCCGAGGCCGCCCTCCCCGCCGGTCTCCGAGCCGGCAAACAGCAACGCCACCGGAGAGCCGCCGCTGCCGCAGATCAGCGAGCCGCTGTCGCCGCGGCGCGAAAACGGCGTCGCCGAACCGGCGCGGGCCGTGAACACGATCTGCCCATCGAAGCGCGCTACATTGCCCGGCGTCATCGTCACGGCATAGTTGTTGACGTTGACGGCCAGCACACGGCCCTCGGTGTGCCCGGTGGTCATGCCGGTCTTCAGCACCTCCAGCCCCAGTTCCGGCTCGCCGATGGCGGAAAAATCCACCGTGCCGACGCCGGTCGGCGGCTCGGCCGTGCCATAGATGGTGCTGTGGTCGAACGGCACGCCGTCGTCGAGTTCGGCGCAGGCGGCATCGACCGCGTTGGCGACGGCGCCGAACTGGATCGGAATGTAGTTGCTGAGCGTCCCCACCGCATCGGCCGGGTCGGTGCCACCGTCCTTGCTCGCCTGCTGCAGGATGCGCGTGCCGATCGGGAACTGGTTGACCCCTGCCAGCACGTGATTATTGGAAACTACCACCACCTTGCCCGCCGCATTGCGCGCGAAAAAGCCGGTGGTGCCGCGCTTGTCGTAGGGAGCTGGAGCGATGCTGGCGCCCATCTTCATCGGGCGCTGCCGCGCCTTGGTCCAGAACGGCTCCTGCCGCCCGATGAACACCACATCGCATTCATCGCTGGCGATGCGCCGGATCTGCTCCACCGCCGCGCTGGCCAGCACCTCCCGGCTCTGGACCAGCACCGCCAGCCTCACGTCGCCGCTGCCGCTGCCCGGCGCCATGCCGAGCGCCACATCCTGCTGCAGCCGTGCCGTCTCCGCCGACGGATGCGCCGTCAGCGGGTTGAGCAGCAGCGGATCAACGAAACGCGCCGCCGCCGAGGGCAAGCCGACACCGACATTGGCCGACGCGGCCAGGGCGAGGAACGGCAATTCCTCGAAACCGAGTACCTCTCGGAAGATGGTCGCCTGAACCTCGTCGATCGACTGCACACGCATGCTTCGCCCCCGAGATTGTCCGGTCAGCCAGCTTACGATGCCGCGCCGGCGCGGCCAATATTGCAATTAGCACAAACGTTTTGGCGAAAGTTTCCGGCGTTTGTACGAATCGCAAGCACCGGTGATTTGCTGGAGCCAGTCTTTATGTCACCAGATCGCAATGGTTTGAGCGCGCCGCGCCGCATTGACAACATAGTTCTGGTTCGCAACTTGGCAGTCGAACGGGGGTGCGGCGGCAAATGCAGAAACTGCTCGAACGCAGCGCGCCGTTGGATGTGCTGCACGCGGTTTGGGAACGTGCCTCATCCGGCCGCGGAGGAACGGTGCTGATCGAAGGCGAGGCGGGGATCGGCAAGACCGCTCTGCTGCAGCAATTCGCCATTGCCCACGATACCGACAGCGACATCGCCTGGGGCTGGTGCGAGGCGCTGTTTACGCCCCGCCCGCTCGGCCCGCTGCACGACATGAACCGGGCGCTCGGACCGGGGCTTGCCGTACTGCTCGAGCAGTCGGCGCCGCCCGACCGGCTGTTCCCCGCGCTGCTCAACCGGCTGCAGGACCAGGACGCGCCGCTGGTGCTGATCTTCGAGGATGTGCATTGGGCCGACAATGCCACGCTCGATCTGGTGCGCTATCTCGGCCGGCGCATCTCGCTGCTCAACACCCTGGTGGTGCTCAGCGCGCGCAGCGATGAGATCGGCCCCACCCATCCGCTGGCCTACGTACTGGGCGACCTGCCGGCCGCGGCGGTAACGCGCATAAAGCTGCCGCCGCTGTCGCCCGCTGCCGTGCAGGAGCTGGCCGAGGAAGCCGGCCGCGGCAGCGACGACCTCTACCGGGTCACCGCCGGCAATCCGTTTTTCGTCACCGAGCTGCTGGCCGCCGCCAGTGGCGATGCCGGCTCGGTGCCCGATTCCATCCGCGACGCCGTGTGGTCGCGGCTCGCCCGACTGACCCCCGGCGAGCGCGAGGTGCTCGAAATGATGAGCATCGTGCCTGGCAACATGGAGCTGCGGTTGATCAAGGCGCTGTTCGGGCCCGAAGCCGAGGATCTGGTCGACATGGCGGTGGCCCGCGGCCTCCTGCGGCGCGAAGTCGGCGGCGACATCTCGTTCCGCCACGAACTGGCGCGGCAGGCGACGCTCGACCGGCTTTCGACCAGCCTGCAGCGCTCCATGCACCGCAAGGTCGAGGCGGCGCTCGCCAGCCTGCCCGGCCAGGACGGCATGGCGCAACTGGCGCGCCGGGTGCACCATGCTGCCGGCGCCGAGAACGGCGCCAAGGTGCTCGAACTTGCCCCGAGCGCCGCCCGGCAGGCCTCGCGGCTGGGCGCGCACCAGCAGGCCGCCTCCTACCTTTCCACTGCGCTCGCCTATGTCGGCAACGCCGACCCGGCGGTGGCGGCGCAGCTGCATGAGAGTTGGGCCTATGAAGCCAGCCTCGGCCTGTTCGACTATGACGCGATCATCGCCAGCCACCATCGCGCCATCGCCATCTGGCGCGACCTGGGCAACCGCGCCAAGGTCAGCCTCAACTACCGGCTGCTGTCGCGCCTCCACTGGCGCCGCGGCGAGGGCAAGGAGGCACGGACCTATTCCGAGCTGGCGGTGAACGAAGTCGAGGGCACCGGCGCCACCCCCGAACTTGCCATGGCCTATTCAAGCCGTTCGCAGCTGCACATGCTGCATTACCGCTTCAACGAGGCTATCGAGTGGGGCAACCGCGCCATCAAGCTGGCCGACGAGCTGCACGTGGTGGAAACGCGCGTGCACGCGCTCAACAATGTCGGCACGGCGCTGCTGTTCAGCGCCCGGCCGGGTGGCCGCGAGGTGATGGAGGAAAGCCTGTCGCTGGCGCTGCAGCACGGCTTTCATGACCACGCCGCCCGGGCCTACACGAACTTTTCCGAGTATGCCGTGGTGAGTAAGCAGTTCGAACTGGCCGAGCGGCTGCTCTCCGAAGGCATCGCCTTTGCGGCCCGCTTCGATCTCGATGCGCCCAACCAGTATCTGCTCGGCCGCCTGGCGCACCTGCGGATGGAACAGGGCCGGCTACGCGAGGCCGAGACCATTGCCCGCGGCGTCATCGCCATGGAGCGCCTGCCGGTGGTCATGCATCTGCCGGCGCTGACGGTGCTGGGCCGCGTCAGCAGCCGCATGGGCCATGCCGGGGCTCGCGAAGCGCTCGACCAGGCGCTGGCCGAAGCCCTGCCCACCGGCGAGCCACAGCGCATCGTCCCGGTCCGCCTGGCGCTGGCCGAGGCGGAATGGCTGGCCGGAGACCTCGACGCCGCGCAGCGCCAGCTCAACGCCCTGCTGGACATCGATCTCGGCGGCCTCAGGCCGTGGGATGTGGGCGAGTTCGCCGCATGGTGGCAGCGCTGTCGCATGCCCGGCGATGTCCCGCTCGAGCTTGTCGACATTCCCCGCCCCTGGGCGCTGGAGTTGGCCGGCGACGCGGCAGCCGCGGCGGCAGAATGGTCCCGTATCGGCCTGCCCTATGAGGCGGGCGTGGCCCTGCTGCTGGTCACGGGCGATGGCGCCGGGATCGCCCTGGGCCAGGCGGTGACCGCGCTCGAAGACATCGAGGCGCGGGCCGCCGCAGCGCTCGGGCGCCGCATGGCGCAACGCCTCGGACTTGCCGGCTGGCTGCCCCGCGCCCGCCGTGGTCCCTACGCCGTGGCCCGCCAGCATCCGCTGGGGCTGACGCAGAGCGAGCTGCAGGTGCTGCGGCTGATTGCCGAGGGACGCAGCAACAAGGACATCGCCCGCCAGCTGTCGCGCTCGCCGCGCACCATCGAGCACCAGGTTTCCGCGGTACTCGGCAAGTTCAGCTCGGCCAACCGCATGGAAGTCATGCTTCGCCTGCGCAGCGAACCCTGGCTGCTGGAAACCACCGATAGCGCCGCCGCTTAGCCTCGGCACCCAAAACAAGCCCAGCCACGGTGTCAATCAGGGGTAGAGCCCCCTTCCCGCCGCCAAATCTGGGTAGCGGGCTTTCCAAACACCGGTGGCCGCCTCACGCCGCGCTGGGCGGGCACACCGATTTGTCCGGTCGGCGCCTGGCCTAGCCTCCTCTCGCTCCAATCCCGGAGCATGGAGGAGCAAATGACCACTACCCTCAATGCCGCGCCCGCCCGGCGCGATCCGGCGTCACGCCGCGTGACGGCGGAAATCCTGACCCGCCTCAATGGACCGGGCGGCTACTACAACGTCGGCAACCTCATCGGGCTTTGCAGCGGCCTTGCGCTGCAGTTTGCCGTAACCGCTGCATCGGGCCGATCGGGCGCCGATATTGTCGTCGCCTACTTCGTGGGCAGCCCCGCCACTTTGGCGCTGACCATTGCCACGCTCATCTTCCTCGTGTCAGGCGAAATGTACCACCGGGCGTGGCGCGGTGGCGGACCGCCGGATGCCCGCCTCAACCGGCTTGCCGACCTGCTTTCCGCCGCTGGCGCAGTCGCCCTGGCAATCAGCCTGCTCCTGCTCGGCCAACCCCTGCTGGCGCTGTTCTCCGGGCTGCTGACCGTCTTCGGCAAGCTCGGCAGCGCGGTGCTCGACCCCGCTTCCGTACCGCTCTGGCCAGCGGGTTGGCCCGATCCGTTTCGCACGACGGTGCTGGTCGGACGCTTCCCCGCCGTGGCCGCGGCAGTGCTTGGACTGTGGCGCGGGCTCGAGACCGGCAACTGGATCGGGCCAGCCGTGCTGGTGCTCTGCAACCTGCTCTGGATGCGGGCCGATTACCTGCTGTTCGCGGGCAGCGGAACCAGCTCCGGGTCCAACCGGCCACCGCGCCGTCGCCTGCCCCGCATGGCACGGCTGCGCTGACAGGAGCAACGATCATGCAGTTCGATTGGATCGAAGCCGTCGGCTACGCCGGCACCGCCTTCACCATTCTCACCTATGGCGCAAAACACCTGATCCCGCTGCGCAGCGCAGCCATCTTCAGCAGCCTCGCCTTCCTCGCCTATGGCCTGCTGACCCAGAGCTATCCGCTGG
Source organism: Devosia sp. GW821-FHT12F11 (assembly GCF_058806655.1). Classification (NCBI taxonomy): domain Bacteria; kingdom Pseudomonadati; phylum Pseudomonadota; class Alphaproteobacteria; order Hyphomicrobiales; family Devosiaceae; genus Devosia; species Devosia sp. GW821-FHT12F11. Next base: position 249,721 of record NZ_JBXAPX010000005.1, on the reverse strand, counting down.
TGCTGATGGAGGCCGTCCTGCTGCCCATCAACCTGTTTCGCCTGCTCGAGCTACTTGCCGACCGGCGCCGCTCCGGCATCGTGGCGCCGCACCGGACCTGAGCCTGACCGGCGGCGCAGCCGCCGGGCTTCTGCTCACCCGAGCCACTGCAAATCAGCGATGACCGCGGCACTGACGCGCATCCGACGAGTGACTGGGGGCCCGGCAACAACCGGGCGCCATGCCCGCTACTTGTTGCAGTTCTGCGAGTTGCCCGGGTTGTGGTCGCTGTTGCCGGCGCAATCGCCACCGCTGCCCTCCGACATGGGCGGCGAACTGCTCGGCGCGGGCGTCGTCGGCGTCGGCGCCACCACCCCGTTCGGGGTAGGCGCGTCGGGGCCACCGGCCACCACCTGCGCCGGCTTGCCCGCCGGCGCCTGCTTGTCGAGGGCCTTGAAGAAGCCCGGGCTGAACGGCAGCGGCGAGAGCAGGCAACTCGCCGCCTGCTTCATGCGGAAGGCGCCGGCCAGCGGCTGCTGCGTGGCGCCATAGACGAACAGGCCGCGCAGCTCCTTGCGGGCGGCACGGTCGAGGGCGTTGGAAAGCCCCAGTGAGCCGGCGCCGTCGCGCGTCATCTCGCCCAGTTCGCAGGTCCCGGAAATCTCCGAGCAGGCGCCTGCCTTGGTGCAGAGCTCGGTGCTGCCCGAATACATCAGCACGCGCGTCGATTTCGGGCCATCGACCACCAGGTCGAACTCGGTGCCGCGGATGCCGATGGTGCCGCTCGGGGTCTTGATGCTGTAGCGATCCTTGGCGGCGTTGCCGGTGGCGAAGCGGAACGTACCGGCCAGCGCCCCGATCACCATCTTGCCGGCCGAACCATCGGCGCGCAGCAGGTAATCCTCGATCTTGAGGGTCGAGCCGGGCCCGACCACCAGCTTGGTGCCGTCTTCGAACAGGATCTGCGCCGAACCGCCCGTGCTGGTGCGGATCAGGTCGCCGAGGAACCCATCCTCGCCCACCACCAGGGTGCGCAGCCCGCCGGTCGAATTGATTTCGGCCGCCGGATCGACCCCCACCGCCGAGCCGGCCGGCGCCGCAAGGGCCGCGGCCGAGCCAGCCAGGACGGGGCCGAAGACAAACAGCATCGTCGCCAGGTGTTTGACCAGCCAGTTCATCGATGTCCCCGGGGTTAGCCCCAGCCGCGACAGCGCGGCAGCAATAGTGCCGAGCTAATCACTTCCCGATCAGGGTGAACACTGCAGAAATCGCGTCATACTCTAGGTAATGCAGGGCGCATTCGACTTACGCCCCTCAGAACTCCTCATGCGTGCGCGGATCGCCGTCGAACAGCCGGCCATCGGGACGGGCCAGCGCGTTGATTGCGGCCATGTCGGCATTGTCGAGCTCAAAACCGCTCAGCTCGAGGTTCTCGCGGCGGCGCGACGGAGTAGCCGATTTGGGGATCGGCAATACGCCGAGCTGCAGGTGCCAGCGCAACACCACCTGCGCCGGGGTGCGGCTGTGCTTGGTGGCAGCCGCGACCACCGCCGGCTCGGCGAGAAGGCCTGTGCCCTTGCCGATCGGCGTCCAGGCCTGGGTGAGGATGCCCCGCGCCTTGTCGGCGGCGCGCTGCTCGGGTTGGTTGAAATAGGGGTGCAGCTCGACCTGGTTGACGCTCGGGGTAACGCCGGTCTTTTGGATCAACTGGTCGAGATGCTCGGGCAGGAAGTTCGACACGCCGATCGAGCGGACCAGTCCGCGTTCGCGCGCTTCGATCATCCCCTCCCAGGCCTCGACGAACAACTGCTGGCTCGGGTTGGGCCAGTGGATCAGGTAGAGATCGAGATAGTCGAGGCCACTGCGCAGCACCGATTCCTCGATCGCCCAGGTGACGTTCGGCTTCTTGTGATGCCGGCCGGGGAGTTTTGAGGTCACGCGGATTTCCTCGCGCGGCACGCCGGACATCCGCACGGCTTTGCCGACGGCGCCCTCGTTCTCATAGTTCACGGCGGAATCGAGCAGCCGATAACCCTCGCGCAGTGCTTCCGCCATGCCCTCGGCCCCGGGAATGCCGCGCAGCGCATAGGTGCCGAGGCCGACCGCCGGAAGCGTGGTGCCGTCGTTGAGTTTGTGGTCGGGCAGCTGGGACATCGCGAATCTCCTCGAGTTTTTCGAGGCATAGGAACGGAGCGGGCGCGGTAACGCCATCCCCAAATAGACGTGTTGTGCTTGCGCGGCGCCCGTCACGCCGCAACAGTCCGCCGATGACCCCGCGTGATTCACTCCCCCTTGCCGCACTCGCCCTTGGCTGGCTGCTCGGCGCTCCGCTCGCTCACGCCGTCCCGGCCGAAGCGCGTTGCGCGCCCACCGAGTTCGAGGGCGCCCGCTACACCGTGTGCCGCGCCGCTCCCGCCGAGATCGAGCTCCACTGGCGCGATGCCGATAACCTCCCCTATCGGCGCTTCGATGCGCTGGCCACGGCGCTCGCGGCCGACGGCCGCACGCTGCAATTCGCCGTCAATGCCGGCATGTACGACACCGATTTCCGCCCCATCGGCCTCTATGTCGAGGGTGGCGAGAAGCTGGTGAAGCTGAACACCAGCGAGCCGGCGCCGGGGACGAAGCCGATCCCCAACTTCTACAAGAAGCCCAATGGCGTGTTCTTCATCACCGGCGAGACGGCGGCGATCGTCCCCACCGAAGACTACCTCGCCGCCGCGCCCGAGCCGCGGCTGGCGACACAGTCAGGGCCAATGCTGGTGATTGGAGGCGAACTCCACCCTGCCCTGATCCCCGGCTCCACCGACCGCACCCGGCGCAGCGGCGTCGGCGTCTGCAGCGGGGGCGAGGTGGTCGTCGCCGTCAGCGATGGCGGCGTGAACTTCCACGACTTCGCTCGCCTGTTCCGCGACAGCCTCGGCTGCGCCAACGCGCTGTTCCTCGATGGCGGACGCGGCGTAGGGTTGTACGACCCGGAGCTCGGCCGGAACGATATGTCCTGGCACGGCGGTTATGGGCCGATGCTGGTGGTGGTGGAGTAAGGTTCGGCACCCCCGCTATCACGCCTATGGCCCACCCCCTCCCGGCCTCCCCCATCAAGGGGGAGGTGTCAGGCCGGTGGAATTGGCTGGATCGTGCCCCAAGCGCTGAACGGCACCTCCCCCTTGATGGGGGAGGCTGGGAGGGGGTGGGGCCCCCAAACACCGCCCGATGTCAGGTCGCCTTCCCCACCCCGGCCGCGGCATTATCCTCCGCATTCTCCGGCAGGTCGTCGAAGCTCGAATAGTTCATGGTGTAGAGCCGCGAATAGAGCCCCTGCTTTTCCATCAGTTGCTCGTGGTTGCCGCTCTCCAGCAGCTCGCCGTTCTGCAGCACAATGATACGGTCGGCGCCGCGGATGGTGGCGAGGCGGTGGGCGATGACGAGGCCGGTGCGGCCTTCGAGCAGCCGCTTCAGCGCCTTCTGGATCAGCATTTCGGTATAGCTGTCGATATTGGCCGTCGCCTCGTCGAGCACGAGGATCTTGGCATCCGCCACCAGCGCCCGGGCAAAGCTGATCAGCTGCCGTTGCCCCAGCGACAGGTTGCCGCCGCGCTGCTCGAGCCGCGTGTCGTAGCCATCGGCCAGCGACATGATGAAATCATGCGCACCCACGGCCTTGGCCGCATCGATCACCTGCTCGCGGGTGGCGGTTTCCTTGTTGTAGCGGATGTTCTCGATTACCGAGCCGGTGAACAGGAACGGCTCCTGCAGCACCATCGCCACCTGCTCGCCGAGGGAATCCTGGGTGACGTCGCGCACGTCGTGCCCGCCCACCGTCACCGAGCCCTCCCACACATCGTAGAAGCGGTGCACCAGCGACATGCAGCTCGATTTGCCCGAGCCGGTGGGGCCGACAATGGCGACCGTCTCGCCCGGGTTGACCCGGAAGCTGACATGCTTCAGCACCGGCTGGCCCTTGCGGTAGCCGAAGGTGACATCCTTGAACTCGACCGAGCCATCCATCCCTGCGGTCAGCGGGAAGGCATCCGGCTTGTCCTCGATGCTGACCGGCACATCGAGCACTTCGACGATGCGGGTGCCCGACGACATGGCGCGCTGGAACACCGAATACTGCATGGTGAGCGAGCGGATCGGATCGAAGAAGCGCTGGATGTAGAACAGGAACGCCACCATGACGCCGATATCGAGCTCGCGGCCCAAGACCATCTGGCCGCCGACCACGATCACCGTGGCCATCGAAATGCCGGTGAGCGTATCGACGATCGGCACCATCACCTGGGCGAACTTGGCGGCGCGCAGGTGCGCCCGGAGGTTGGCGCGGGCCTTTTCCTCGTAGAGGTCGAAATTGACCTGCTGCCGATCGAGGCTCTGCACCGTGCGCACGCCGTTGATGCCCTCGGCGAGCGCGCCATTGGCGGCCGAGTTGGTGTGGTGCGCCGCCATGAAGCTGACCTTGGCCGGCGGCAGCCAGAACAGGCGCACGATGAACAGGATCGGCATGGTCGCCATGGTGATCAGCCCGAGCATCGGATCGAGCCACAGCAGCACGCCCACAATGCCGAACAACAGCACGATATCGCCGACCGAAAGCACTGACGTTTCAAGGAACTCCTGCATGGAGTTCACGTCGCCCATCAGGCGCGACATCAGCCGGCCGACTTCGGTCTTGTCCATCCAGCTGAGCGACACGCGCTGCAGATGCGCGAACATGGCGCGGCGCATGTCGAACAGCACGTTCTCGGCCGCCTTGCCGACCACCGTCTCCTGGATCCAGGACGAGGCGAAGTTGATGAGGATCAGCCCGGCAAAGGCGACGATGCACCAGAGCAGGATCGAGCGGCCGCCCCCGCCCTGCGCCATGCCGTTGTCGATGGCAAAGCGGATCACCAACGGGAAGGCCAGCTGGGTCAGGGTGAACACCAGCACGGCGGCGACCGACAGGTAGATCTGCCTGCGGTAGGGTTTGACGAAGGCCCAGATGCGGCGGACGATCTTCGGATCATAGGCCTTGCCGAACACCTCTTCCTCGCGGTCGAGGCTCGAGCCGACCACGGCGCGGGGCGGACGGCGGTTGCGGTCTTCGCTGTCGTCTTCGGTGTTGAGCGTTGCCTCGGTCATTCGGCAGCCTCCAGCTGGTCGTCGCCAGGCTTCACCTGGAGGTCGTAAAGGGCGCGGTAGCGGCCGCCGAGCGCCAAAAGCTCCTCATGCGTGCCGCGCTCGACGATCCGGCCCTCGTCGATGAACAGTATCTGGTCGGCATGCATCAGCGAACTGAGCCGGTGCGAGATGATCAGCGTCACCCGGTCCTTGGCGAAGCGCTTCATTGCCGTGCGGATGCGCTGTTCGGTGCCGGCATCGACTGCAGCGGTGCTGTCGTCGAACACCATCACGGCCGGCCTGAGCATCAGCGAGCGCGCGATGTTCAGCCGCTGGCGCTGGCCGCCCGACAGCGACACGCCGCGCTCGCCCACGATGGTCTCGTAGCCGGTCGGGAGCCCGATGATGTAGTTGTGGAGCTGCGCGTATTCCGAGGCGCTGGCGATGCGCGGTCCCTTCGCCCACGGATCGCCATAGGCGATGTTGTTCTCGATATTGGTGGTGAACAGGAACGAGTCCTGCTGCACCACGGCCACCGCCTGGCGGAGGCTTGCCAGGGTCAGCGCCCGGACATCCTGCCCATCGATGGTCACCCGCCCGCCGGTCACATCGTAAAAGCGCGGGATCAGGTGGGCGATGGTCGATTTGCCCGAGCCGGGCTTGCCGACGATGCCGATGGTCTCGCCCTTTTTGCCCTCGAACGAGATGCCCTGGAGCACCGGACGGAACGGCGCCGAGGGATAGGCGAAATCGACATTCTCGAACTTCAGCGTCCCTTCGGAAAGCTTCAGCGGCTTGGCGCCCGGCTCGTCCTTGATCTCGATTTCGAGGTCGAGGAAGGCGAACAGCCGGTTGCCGCAGGTCGAGGCGCGGGCCACCGAGTTGACGAGCAGGCCAAGCTGGCGCACCGGCATCTGCAGGATGGTCATGAAGGTGAGGAAGGCCGCCAGCGTGCCGACGGTCATTTCGCCGGAAATGACACGCTCGCCGCCATACCACAGCACCAGCGCCATCGAGACGAAGAAGCTGATGTTCATGATCGAGGTCGAATTGACGCGGATATCGACGCGCTTGTGCGTCAGCGTCAGCGCCCGGTCGGAGGCCTCGTTGTATTTCTTCATCTCGTGCCGCGCGCCGGCAAAGGCGCGGACCACGCGGATACCGCCGAGGTTCTCTTCCATGACGCGGGAAAGATCCTGCAGCCGCTCCTGCAGCGTCAGCCAGGTGGCGCGAAGCTTCAGCTGGGTGAGCGAGGAGTTGACCCCGACAAACGGCGCAAAGCTCAGCGCCAGGAGGCCAAGGATCCAATCGGTCGAGATCAGCATGTAGGCGCCGACGCCGATCAGCGTGCCGAGCAGCACGATGCGCAAGAGGCCCGTGGCAAAGAACATGCGCACGCCCTCGAGATCGAGCATGCCCACGGTAATCAGGTCACCGGTATGCACCCGGTCGTGGTAGGAAAAGCTCAGCCGCTGGATCTTCTCGTACACCGCGAGGCGCAGCTCATAGGCCGTGTGATGGCCCACCGCTTCGCCAAAATAGTTCATCGACATCGTGAACAGACCGCGCAGGATCGAGACCACCAGCAGGATCAGCGCGATGCTCCACAGCGCATCGGCAGCGCCCACCCCGCCATCCAGCACACCCTCGGCGCGATCGACCGCCTGTCCCAGCAGCACCGGCGTCCACAGCTGCAGCGCCGACGAGATGAAGCAGGAGAGGATGGTAATGATCACCATCCAGGGGTGGCGCCAGGTCAACACCATGATGCGCCACAGGGTGGTGAGCCCCTTACCCTGCTGTGCGGCGACGACGTGTGACATTGCATCGCCAGGCGAATAGGCGCTGCGCGGAGCATTCGAGCTCAATTTATGGGTCCAGACATAAAGCTTTTTGGGCCTGCCCTCGCCAGAGTATTGGCGGACAGACTCGGCCCGGTAGAACCAGAGGAAGGGCTCATCTGTTGCGCCGATTTGCGTTCTGTTCAAGGCAGATATGCCGGCGCGGCAGGGTACTTTCGTATCAACGCCGTAACGCTGCGCCATGATGTTGCACGAATGCAACCTCCCCCGCGGCGCGACGTTGAGGGCGAAATGAATCGTGAGCCCAAAATGACCGACGGCCGAGGCCTGCCGCCGTACGAAGACGACGCCTTCCGCGAGGCGGTACGCAAGACCGCCTACTTCCTGTGGGAGCAGGCTGGCCGCCCCGACGGCCGGCACGAGGAATACTACCTGCGCGCCCTCGACCAGCACCGCCGCGAACGCGAATACGACCAGTGGCTGGAGGACGGCCCGGACGAAGACTGACGCGCCGCCCGGGTGGCACCAAGCGAGCAAGCGTGCGCCCGGCAGGTCACAGCGCTGAACGCGGCAGCGGACCCCGCCGTGGGGCGGGGCCGCGACCTAGTCGATCAGAACTGGCGGTTTCGTGTGGCTGCCGGGGTCGGCATGGCGGCGGCGTCGATTTCCTCGTCGAGCGTGTTCATCGCCGCCTGGATGTCGTCGATCGTCACACTGATGCCGCGCACGCAACGAAGCGCCGGCGCGCCCGCGACCGCGTGGATATCCGAGCCCCAGTAGGCCAGCAGCCTCTTCTTGCGGCTCGGGGCCAGCGTCGGATCCTTCAGAATATCCCGGGGATGGTTGTAGCCGATGAGTTCCACATCGGTGACTTCGTCCTCGTCATCGTCAATTGCGGGCGCCGGCCGGGTGGCGACGAACACGGTGTTGGTGGCCACTCCGTCGACGTCCCAGCCGTGGGCCAGGAGTCCGGCACGCTGCGCGGCGTCGACCAGCGCGTTGCGGGCGGTTTCCGCCTCGACGAATCCGTCTACTGCCGACTGGCAGAGCGCTCGCGCCTGACGGTAGTGCGCCGTACGGGCTTGTGCCCAATGCAGGTCCAGATACTCGAGCGCCTCCCACGCGCTTCGCGCCTGGAAGTTGCCGGTACGGTGCAGCTTCAAGAATACAGGTTTGGAAAAGGGCCGGTGTCCCATCACTTCCTCCGATCGTCTGAAACAAGCAATGCGGTTTGACCGCAAACGCGAGGTAGGAAGCGGTTCTAGCCGGGTCAAGAGTCACTCGATTTTCTGCTTTTGCAGCCCTTGACACCTCGAGGTAGCTCCCTAAATCGATGCTGCCGGCCGCCGAAATGGGGCTGGCGCAGTGGGGTAGCCCGCTGTGGCGGGCATGTCCCTCGTACCTATGTTGCTCTGAGGAGAATGTGGTTATGAGAACCTTCGACTTCACACCGCTCTATCGTTCCACCGTCGGCTTCGACCGCCTGTTCGACATGCTCGACAGCGGCATCCGTTCCGACTGGCCTCCCTACGACATCGAGAAGCTCGGCGACGACGAATACCGCATCAGCATGGCGGTTGCCGGCTTTGCCGCCGACGAGATCGAGCTGACGCAGCAAGGCAACAGCCTGCTGGTGTCCGGCGCGAAAAAGCAGGACGAGGACCGGGCAGACGCCTTCCTGCACCGCGGCATCGCTAACCGGAGCTTCAAGCAGTCGTTCAGCCTGGCCGACCACGTGAAGGTGACCGGCGCATCGCTGGAGAATGGGCTGCTGTCGATCAACCTGATCCGCGAGGTTCCCGAGCAATTGAAGCCCCGGCGCATCGCTATCGGTGCGGCTGAGGCCAAGCCAGCCGGTGAGCCCAAGCAGATCGGTCAGGATCTCAAGTCCGCGGCTTGAGCCACAGCGCTCTGTTGAGCCTCCCGGTCGATGCCGGGAGGCGCTTTAGGGGAGGACCACGATGAGCAGCGCATTTTACCCATCAGACGAATACGACAGTTCCGAACTCGAACTCGAACTCGAACGCGAGCGGGCGCAGCGTCGCCGACCCTGGCTGCAGGCACCGGGGCGAGACGACGACGATGACCCGCCTGCAGCAGCACGGGCGCTGCGGCCCAAGGCCCCCGCGCTGGACCTCGCCAAGGCAGCTTGAGGAGGGGCAGATGCAGATCGATGTACGACCTCCTGCCGCACAGGCCTCGACCCAACTCTTCGATTGGCAGCTCGATGTCGAGCGGCTGGAGCGCGAGGCCAGGGCCGCCCGCCTGGCCGGCGCTCCCGACCCGTGGACCAAAGTCGAGGCGGAGTGCTCGCTGGATCTGATCGAGGCGGAACTCACCGCCCTGCGAGGCCGTGAGCGGGATGAAGCGGCCGACAGCGTCGTGCAGTTGCGCAGCTGGAAGGCGCGGATCGAGCGGGTCATCCGCATGCTTGGAACCGCCGATGAACTCTGAGGCGGAGCCATTGCCCGCGCGAGGAATGCGACGCCGGAGGCGTGGCGACTGCAGTATCGGCACGATGACAAGCCGGCGGCGAAGGGGGAGCGCTTCGGGGCTCCCCCTTCGCGGCCTCTTACCTTCCGCCCCCGCCGCGCTGGCGTTGCAGCGCCAGCGCCATGAGCGCCGCAACCACGTCGATGACGCGTTCCGGCGCCTCTGGGCGCTCGCCCGGCTCGAACGCCAGCCCGATGACGGCCTGCTGGCCGCCCCCCTGCCCGATCGGCCAGAAGTCGAAGCGTGACGCCAGTTCCGGATAGACGCCGGCGCGCGAGCCGGTTCCCCCGGTAGCCAGCGCGCGAACCGCCTCGAGGTCGGCGGCCTGGAGATCGACGGCGCCGACCTTGCTGGTCGAAACCACCTTGCCCCCGGCCAGCAGCAGAACGGCGGCGGGAGCTTCAAACAGCGCCGCCAGCGCCTTCGCTGTAGTCGAGGCGATGGCCTCGGAGCCGTCGGCCGCCATCACCTCGCGGCTATAGTCCCTGAGCACGCTCGCCTGGCTTCGCAGCAGCGTTGCGTTGGCGCCCCGGCGCTGCGACGTGAACGCCACCGCGCTGACGATGCCCCCGACCAACAGCAGCAGCCCGATGGCCCAGATGTTGGCGGGATCATCGACGGCGAGCGAGAAGCGTGGCTCGGTGAGAAAGAAATTGAAGGCGAGTGCGCCGAGCACCGCCGCGGCGAGCGAGGGGCCGAAGCCGAAACTCACGCCCGCAAGGACGACCGGCAGAACGAACACCAGCGACAGGTTGGGGATTGGCCCCACCTGCTCTACGCCAACCGCGAGGGCCGTCGCGACGGCGGTCATGGCGAGCGCGGCGAGGTAGCCGAGAATCGCCCTGCCGTAGGGGGAGGCCAAGGCCGGCCCGACGCTGGTGATGGAAGCGGCGTCCTCTGACGCCTTCGATGCAATGTGAGCCATCTTCGACTCCTCAGTTGAGTTCCAACCTGGTGCGCCTCACGCGGCGAGCAGAGGCAAAATCCCGCAGACCACGACGGCGAAGGCGGCCAGCGGCAGCAGCACTATGGCGAGCATGAGCAACAGCCCCTTGTCGCGCGGTGGCAGGCCGGCAAACCAGGCCTTCGACCTCGACAGACCGGTCATGGGCTGTCTCCGCGGGCTGCCGACAACGCACGCTGCGGCGACCAGGCAGCGCTCCCCTGCCCGGTCGAAATGGCCAGGTTGCCGGCCTGCCAGCGCCCACCCATGGCCAGCAGCAACGCGGCGACCGACGGTTCGGCGTCGGAGGCACTGATCCACTCGGCGCCGCGCGCCCGGGCGGCGTCGGCATAGCAATCGAGGAGCAGCCGGCCGATGCCGCGGCGACGGGCCGAGGGCGAGACCCCGATCCACAACAGCCGGGCTGTCGCCCGCGAGGGCTCGACGGCAGCCGCGATCACGCCGGTCAGAATGCTGCCCTCGAACGCGAGGATCACCTCGACGTGCGGGTCGCTGAGAGCGGCGGCCCAATCGAACTTGAACGCGGGTTGCCCGAGGCCGGCGGCAAAGCTCCGGATCTCAGGTAGTTCCGCACGGGAGGCGTGGTGGATCCGGGCAAAGGTCGAGTAATGCGCGTGGCAGACTGCGGATATCATGGCGCGCCTAAGCTTCCTGCCGGCGCCCAGCGTGCTTCACATCGCCGAGGCTGAACCCAGTTCCATACATCGTCCGAACTCCAATTCGTCGCTGACGCCGGTGGCTTCCGGCGTGCACGTGGCAAAATTGGCCCTGCTGGTATGAGGATTTCAATGTGGAGGGAGCGGCCTTGGCATAGGGAAGTCATATAGATCGGGAGGGAGAGCCGGCCGCCAGCCCACCCGAGAGGCCTCGGGATGCGCCCGGCCCGCGCCGGTGTGATGCCGTGGTGGGGGCGAGCTGTAACAGCCCCCGCTGGCGAGAAACCGGCGGTTGTGCTCCACATCGAGGGCGGCGGCACCGACCGCCGGAACATCAACAGCTGGAACACACCGGTCATGCCTCGTCCTTCTTACTCGCCCGCGAAGGTTTCTGACGAGCGGGCGATTGTCGTTGGCATCGATGGTGGTGGCAGCAAGACCCTTATCGCCAGCGCCGACCGCGGCGGACAGGTGATCAAGCTGGAACGGGGCCGCGGCACGAGCCCCCTCGAAAGCCCGAGATGGCGCGAGGCGCTGGCCGAGCTGGCCCGGCCGTTTGCCGGCGCTCCGGGTTTGGCCGGCGTCGCGGCGGCTTTGCCGGCCTATGGTGAAGTCGAGGCGGCTTCGGCGGCCCAGCAGCGGGCGATCGGCGAGCTGTTCGGCGCGATGCCACAGCGCCTGCTCAACGATGTCGATGCCGCCAATATCGGCGCTTTCGCCGGTGGGCCGGGCATCCTGATCCTCGCCGGCACCGGCTCGATGGCCTGGGCGCGTGACCGGGCGGGCCAGTCGCACCGCACCGGTGGCTGGGGCGATGTGATCGGCGACGAGGGCAGCGGCTACTGGATCGGCAGGCAGGTGCTGGGCGCGGTCAGCAAGGCCATAGACGAGCGCGCCGAGCCCACCGGGTTGGTTGCCGAGGTGTTTGACCTGCTCGGCTTCAGGCACGGCGACAAGCTGGATCACCTGGTGGGCTGGGCCGCGGGACTCGCCGAGCCGAGGATGCAGATTGCAGCGCTGGCGCCGCTCGCCCTCGCTCTCGCCGAGCACGGCGATCCGGCCGCCGGCGCCATCGTCGATGCCGCGGCCACGGAGCTTGCCCTGCACGTCCACACCCTCGAGCGACGGCTCGTTGCGCCGACGATGGCCTGGAGCTTTGCCGGCGGACTGTTCGCGAGCCCGGCGCTCCAGCGGGCCGTCACCGAACAGGTCGGTCGACCGCCATCGCTGCCGCGCCTTCCGCCGGTCGGCGGTGCGCTGCTCGCGGCGGCCGAGCACCTGGGCTGGCCGATCGACGAGGGTTGGATCGACACGCTTGCGAACTCGCTCGGGAGGCTGTTGGGGCGCTGAAGGCGCAGTCGGCCTCCCTCCCCCTTTCGGGCCCGCAGGCGGGAGAGGGCCGCCGACTGATAGACTTGTGCTCCCGCTACGCGATCCTCCGGCGGAATGCCGCCATGGCGAAGAAATACGCGACGACCAGGATGCCGACGCACCAGGCGAGCGCGATCCAGATCTCGGCGCCGACCGGCTGCTGGGTGAGCAAGTCGCGGATGGCATTGACGATCGAGGTGACCGGCTGGTGTTCGGCGAAGGCGCCCACCGGGCCGGGCATGGTCTCGGTAGGAACGAATGCCGAGCTGACGAAGGGCAGGAACAGCAGCGGATAGGAGAAGGCGCTGGCGCCGTCAGGGGTTTTGGCGGTGAGGCCGGGGATCACTGCGATCCAGGTCAAGGCCAGGGTGAACAGCATCAGGATGCCGCCCACCGCCAGCCAGTCCAGCACCCCTGCCCCCGAGCGAAACCCCATCAACAGGGCGACCAGCACCACCACGACGAGCGAAATCATGTTGGCGACCAGCGAGGTCAGGACATGCGCCCAGAGCACCGACGAGCGGGCGATCGGCATCGACTGGAAGCGCTCGAAAATGCCGCTCTTTATATCGAGGAACAGCCGGAACGCCGTGTAGGCGATGCCCGAGGCCACGGTGATCAGGAGGATGCCGGGCAAGAGGTAGCTCACATAGGAATCGGTACCGGTGTCGATGGCGCCGCCGAACACATAGACGAACAGCAGCATGAACATGATCGGCATGATCGTGGTGGTCATGATGGTGTCGAGGCTGCGGGTGATGTGGCGCAGCGAGCGGCCCAAGAGGATGACGGTATCGCCGACAAGGTGGGTGGTCATTGCAGTTGTCCTTCGCGGTTGGTGCCGGGGTGCTGGTGAGCGCCCGTTCCGACCAGGGCGAGGAAGACATCCTCGAGCGTGGGTTGCTTTTCCACGTACTCGATGGTGGCGGTCGGAAGCAGTTTCTTCAGCTGGGCCAGCGTGCCGTTCACGAGGATCCGGCCCTCGTGCAGGATGGCGATGCGGTCGGCGAGCTGCTCGGCCTCATCGAGATACTGGGTGGTGAGCAGCACCGTGGTGCCGTTGCGGGCGAGTTCCTTGATCGCCTGCCACACCTCGAGGCGCGCCTCGGGGTCGAGCCCGGTGGTCGGCTCGTCGAGGAAGATCACCGGCGGATTGCCGATCAGGCTCATGGCGATGTCGAGCCGCCGGCGCATACCGCCCGAATAGGTCGAGACCTTCCGGCCCGCCGCCTCGGCCAGCGAGAAGCGGCGGAGCAGGTTGTCGGCAACGCCGCCGGGATCCCTGAGGTGCCGCAGCCGGGCCACCAGCATGAGGTTCTCGCGGCCGCTGAGGATTTCGTCGACCGCCGCGAACTGCCCGGTGAGGCTGATGCAATCGCGCACCCGCGCCGCCCGCGTTGCCACATCGAAGCCGTTGACCGCGGCAGTGCCTCCGTCGGCCTTGAGCAGCGTCGAGAGTATCTTCACCAGCGTGGTCTTGCCGGCGCCGTTCGAGCCGAGCAGCGCAAAGATGCTGCCCCGCTCCACCTCGAGATCCACCCCACGCAGCACCTCGAGTTTTTGGTAAGACTTCGTCAGGCCCCGCACATGGATTGCGGGGCTCAGAACCTGATTGGTTCGCATTTTTGTCTTCCGTTCTGGCTGGTTACGACTTGTCGCCGGCGGCGCTGTCGATGGCGCTGATCAGCCGCTGCCGTTCCCGGGCGCGCCAGTCGCCTGCCGCATAGTTGCGGATGAAGGCTTCGATGAACTCGATCGGGTCTTGCCCGACGATGTCGCGGATCGGCGTCTGGTTGGCGGCGCTCTGTTCGAACAGGTCGGCGAGGTTTTCGAACAGCGAGGCTGCCGCGTCGGCCTCTACCACCCCGCCCGCCACCATCAGGTAGCGCTCGAACGCATCGACCGCACCGCGATACGGCTCGGGCAGTTTCTTGACGCGCGCCTTGTACTCGCGCCAACGCTTCTTTTCGCCGATCACTTTGGCGGCGAGCTTGGCAATGGACATCATTTGTCTCCTTGGTTGAGCTGGCTGAGACGATCCGAGAGGAAGCTCCAGGTCCTCCAGAACTCTTCGAGATATTCGCGGCCCTCGGCGTTCAGCGAGTACACCTTGCGCGGCGGCCCCTTCTCGGAAGGCACCTTCTCGACATCGACGAAGCCGCGCTGCTCGATGCGGACCAGCAACGCGTAAACGGTGCCTTCGGCGATGTCGGCAAAACCCTGATCCCGCAACCAGGCGGTGATCTCGTAGCCATAGGCGGCCCGCATCGAGAGGATGGCGAGGACGATCCCCTCCAGCGTTCCCTTCAGCATCTCCGTCATCTGTTTGCCCACGGGGCGACCTCATGCTAGTCTGCGTTACTGACTACTGGTAGATAGTATCACTAAGTAGCCGTGTCAAGCGTCGCCGATCGGCGTGGCTGAGGACATTCTGTGAGGTCGCCAGCAGCCGCGCCTCACAACGCGACTGGCTCTCCGGCGCAGGCGCATTAGCGCCAGGTTGGGGGATTCCTACTGATCCTGTGCAGCGCCCATCGGCGAACTTGCCACCCGGCAGCGCCCCAAACTCGGTGTCATCCCTGCGAAAGCAGGGACCCAACCCACAGCCCGCGCAGGTGGATGGATGGCGGACGAGGGCAAAAGCCCTCGCCGCGAGGTCCCTGCTTTCGCAGGGATGACAGCCGGTGGGTGGGCACGGTCGTAACCTGGCGCCTATGGACGAAGGCCGGGATGAAGTGGCGCGAACAGGGGCGCCGCGGCGATGACACCCGTCGGCGCTCCATGGCGCTTGCTACAGCCCCGCCCAGATCATGCTGACGACCATCCCTGCTGTCGCTCCGGTGACAAGCGCAAGGAACACGGTGGCGTAAAGCCACCACCGATCGCTCGGTTCTCGATCCATTTCCGCTGCGAGGCCCCCAAGCCCATTGCGGCCGGCGTCGATTGCCGACGACACCTGCCGGTCCCGTCCGCGACGCCAACGCGGCAGACGGGTTCGCATTCTAGCGGCCGGCGCCTTTAGTTTTGCTGACAGGTCGGGCGCTCACGCGCCTCTCTGCTGACGGTCACAATGGTGGAGGCATGGAGACGAGCAGCCCAAGCGTGACGCCGATGCTGGCCGCCATCACCATGAGGACAAAAAAGGCCGCAAGGACCGCCCACCATGAAAGCTTCGGTTCCATCCCTGCGCGATACCACAGCGCGGCTGACAACCGCCTGATCGGCGAACGGCCTGCCTGCGCCGGGTGACACGGGGCTGGGGGGGGGACCTGTGACAGCGCCCCCTCAGTTCGCGCTCGACAGCCCCGCCTGGGCCCGCAGGAGATATCTCTACGTCCCCGCACATCATAGTGAGGGCTGCCCTCACCGGAAATTGCATCGCAACCCATTGACGCGAATCCCGAACAGGCACACTACATCTAGTGTGTCGTGGTCGCCCGGTTCGCAAGGACGGGTGATAATAGGGAAGCCGGTGCGGGCAATTGCTCCAGTCCGGCGCTGCCCCCGCAACTGTGATAGCCGGTGCTGCCGGCCAGCCAGATACCTGCCACGACAGGTTAGTTCGTCCACGGGCGGGGTGCACCGGTTGGCCGCGAAAACGCCTGGGCGGAATGCGCCTGTGCGTCGTTTCGCGTCCTCGGAAAACCCCTGCTGCCACTCACGGGGTATTTGAGGCATATGTCCACTTCACAGATCGTCCATTCCGACACCGGCCGTCCGGTGGTCGTCACGTCACCCGAGCCGCACGCGGCCTACGCGCCGGGCTTCTCGCTCATCAAGCGCAACGGTGGCACGGTGCCGTTCGATCAGTCGAAGATCGCCGTGGCGTTGACCAAGGCGTTCCTCGCAGTGGAGGGCAACAAGGCCGCCGCCTCGCGCCGCGTGCATGAAATCGTCGAGCAACTGACCGGCGAAGTGGTGGCGGCGCTGGTCCGCCGCGCCAAGGACGGCCGGGTGTTCCATATCGAGGATGTGCAGGATCAGGTCGAGCTGGCGCTGATGCGCGGCGAGCACCAGAAGGTCGCCCGCGCCTATGTGCTGTACCGCGAGGAGCACGCCAAGGCCCGCGCCGACAAGGCGGATGCGCCTGTCGCGAGCGCCGCGATCCGCATGGCGGATGGCATGCCGCTCGACGAAGCCCGCCTCGCCACCGTCATCGCCGAGGCCTCTGCCGGTCTTGATGGCGTGGTGGCCGAGACCATTCTCACCGAGACCCGCCGCAACCTCTATGACGGCATCTCGACCGAGGAACTGGCGCTGGCGCCGATCCTCGCGACCCGTACCCTGGTCGAAACCGAACCCAATTACGCCTATGTCTCGGCGCGCCTGCTCAACGACAAGCTGCGCCGCGAAGCGCTGAGCTTTCTCGCCGGCCGCCCCGACCAGGCGACGCAAGCCGAGATGGCGAACCGCTACGCCGAGTATTTCCCCGCCTATCTCGAGCGCGGCATCGGGCTTGAGCTGATCGACCCGGAACTCGGCCGCTTCGATATCGCCCGCATCGCCGCGGCGCTCCGGCCCGAGCGCGACCGACAGTTCCAGTATCTGGGGCTGCAGACGCTCTATGACCGCTACTTCCTCCACTCCGCCGGCACGGTGTTCGAACTGCCGCAGGCCTTCTTCATGCGCGTCGCCATGGGCCTGGCGGTGCGCGAGATCGACCGCGAAGCCCGCGCCATCGAGTTCTACAATCTGCTGTCGAGCTTCGACTTCATGGCCTCGACCCCGACCCTGTTCAACTCGGGGACGCTGAGACCGCAGCTTTCGAGTTGCTTCCTCACTACCGTCGCCGACGACCTCGACGGCATCTTCAAGGCGATCAAGGACAACGCGCTGCTCGCCAAATATTCGGGCGGTCTCGGCAATGACTGGACCCCGGTGCGCGGGCTCGGCGCCCATATCAAGGGCACCAACGGCGAGAGCCAGGGCGTCGTGCCGTTCCTCAAGGTGGCCAACGACACCGCCATCGCGGTGAACCAGGGCGGCAAGCGCAAGGGCGCGGTCTGCGCCTATCTCGAGACCTGGCACGTCGACATCGAGGAGTTCCTCGATTTGCGCAAGAACACCGGCGACGACCGCCGCCGCACCCACGACATGAACACCGCCAACTGGGTGCCCGACCTGTTCATGGAGCGCGTCGAAGCCGGCGCCGACTGGACACTGTTCTCGCCCGACGAAACGCCGGACCTGCACGATCTCTATGGCCCCGCTTTCAAGGCCGCCTACGAAGCCTATGAAGCCAAGGCCGCCGCCGGCGGCATGACGGTGTTCAAGACCGTCCGGGCGCTCGATCTGTGGCGCAGGATGCTGACCATGCTGTTCGAGACCGGCCACCCCTGGGTGACCTTCAAGGACCCCTGCAACATCCGCTCGCCGCAGCAGCATGTCGGGGTGGTGCACTCCTCCAACCTCTGCACCGAGATCACGTTGAATACGTCGAAGGACGAGGTGGCGGTCTGCAATCTCGGCTCGATTAACCTCTTGGCCCACCTCACCGACAAAGGCCTCGACCTCGAGCGGCTCAAGCGCACCGTCGACACCGCCATGCGCATGCTCGACAATGTCGTCGACATCAACTTCTACACCATCCCGGAAGCCCGCCGCTCCAACCTCCGCCACCGCCCGGTCGGGCTCGGCATCATGGGCTTCGCCGATGCGCTGCAGGCGCAGGGCATCGCCTATGGCTCGGATGCGGCGGTTGAATTCGCCGACCGCTCGATGGAGGCGATCAGCTACTATGCCATCACCGCCTCGACCGATCTTGCCGAGGAGCGTGGCGCCTACGCCTCGTTTGCCGGCTCGCTCTGGTCAAAAGGCGTGCTGCCGATCGACAGCCTCGAAATGCTCGCCGCGACCCGCAGCGAGATCCATATCGACCGCACCCAGCGGCTCGACTGGGAGACGCTCCGCCAGCGCGTCAAATCAGTGGGGATGCGCAACTCCAACACCATGGCGATTGCGCCGACGGCCACCATCTCGAACATCTGCGGGGTGAGCCAGTCGATCGAGCCGGGCTACCAGAACCTCTACGTCAAATCCAACATGTCGGGGGATTTCACGGTGGTGAACGCCCTCCTCGTGCGCGACCTCAAGGCCCGTGGGCTGTGGGACGAGGTGATGATCTCGGATCTCAAATATTTCGACGGCTCGGTCGGCCAGATCGATCGGGTGCCCGATGACCTCAAGGCCATCTACGCCACCGCCTTCGAGCTCGACGCCAGCTGGCTGATCGCCGCCGCCTCGCGCCGGCAGAAATGGATCGACCAGGCGCAATCGCTCAACCTCTACCTCGCCAACCCCTCGGGCAAGGCGCTGGATACGCTCTATCGCAGCGCCTGGAAGGCGGGGCTGAAGACCACCTATTACCTGCGCTCTCGCTCGGCGACGCATGTCGAGAAGTCGACGCTGAAGGGCACGGACGGCAAGCTCAACGCCGTGGCGGTAACGCCGGCGCTGGTTGCTGCGCCGGTGGTCGAGACGCCGCCCGCGCCGAAGAAGCTGGCGCTCGAAATGGCGGTGCTCGATGGGCCGGCGTGCCTGATCGACGACCCCGACTGCGAAGCCTGCCAGTAACGAGACAAGACCCCTCATCCGGCGCTACGCGCCACCTTCTCCCCGACGGGGAGAAGAATCTGGAGAGCGCAGCGGCCACCACTTTTCCTCCCCGTGGATCGCGCGAAGCGCGAGACAGGTGAGGGGTAAACTACCAGCCTATAGGAAACCTACCATGTCCCTCGATTGGTCCTCAGACCTCAACACTCTCGCCCCTGCCCCGCTCGCCCCCAGCATCGACCGCGCCGGCGGCCGCGTTTCGGTCGACGACAAGGCGATGATCAACTGCCGCGCCGACGTGAACCAGCTGCTGCCGCTCAAGTACAACTGGGCCTGGGAGAAATACCTGAGCGGCTGCAACAACCACTGGATGCCGACCGAGGTGTCGATGCAGGCCGATATCGCATTGTGGAAGAGCAAGGACGGGCTCACCGACGACGAGCGCCATACGCTGAAGCGCAACCTCGGCTTCTTCGCCGCCTCGGAAAGCCTCGTCGCCAACAACATCGTCTTGGCGATCTACCGGCACCTGACCAACCCGGAATGCCGGCAGTATCTGCTGCGGCAGGCCTTCGAGGAGGCGGTGCACACCCACACCTTCCAGTACATCGTCGAGAGCCTCGGCCTCGATGAGGGCGAGCTGTTCAACATGTATCGCGAGGTGCCCTCGATCACCGACAAGGCGGCCTGGGCGCTGAACTTCACCCAGCACCTCGACGATCCCAGTTTCACCACCGGCACGCCCGAGACCGACCGGGCGTTCGTGCGCGACCTGATCGCCTTCTACGTGATCTTCGAGGGCATGTGGTTCTATACCGGCTTCGCGCAGATCCTGTCGCTGGGCCGTCGCAACAAGATGGTCGGCATCGCCGAGCAGTACCAGTACATCCTGCGCGATGAGAGCATCCACCTGAACTTCGGTATCGACGTCATCAACCAGATCAAGGCGGAAAACCCGCATGTCTGGACGCCGGAGTTCCAGAGCGAGGTGCGCGGCATGATCAAAAGGGCCGCCGAGCTCGAGGCCGCCTATGGCCGCGACACCATGCCAAGGGGCTTTCTCGGCCTCAACTCCGCGCTCTGCGAGCAGTATATGCATTTCATCGCCAACCGCCGCTGCGCCCAGCTCGGCCTTCACGAGGTGTTCGGCGAAACCGAGAACCCCTTCCCCTGGATGAGCGAGGCGATGGATCTGAAAAAGGAGAAGAACTTCTTCGAGACCCGCGTCATCGAATACCAGAACGGTGGCGCCCTGAGCTGGGATTGACAGAAGCGACGGACGCCCGGGCATCGGCTCGAGCGTCCGTTCCTGGCCCGGCGCGGGCGGCTGACGCTACTGACCTGCCGCTGCGTCCAGCAGGAAGACGCGCTCGAGGACGCGTCGGTACGGCCGCTCCCCTTCCAGTTCCATGATGTCCTTCATGTGCTCGCGCCAGCGGGTAATCGCCGGGGCCTCGGGCTGGGTGGCATCATGCGGCGCCGAGCGGATCGTGTGCGCAAACAACAGCCCCGAATCCGCGTGGAAGTAGATCTCGTAGTAGACGATCCCCTGTGCGAGCAGCGCCTCGCGCATCTCGGGCCAGAGCGCGTCGTGACGGCGACGGTATTCGTCGGCCATCCCCGGCTTCACGCGCAGCACGAAGGCACCGGTAGCGGTTGCGTCGATCGGCATTGTCTTCCCCTTTGGTCTGAGGCCCGCGTCGGCCCCTTGCCAAGCGCCGCCCCTCATGATTTGATCAAACATCAATAATCAATGATACGCATCTCAACAAGCGTTACCGGAGGGGAACCCATGACCAACAGATTGTCGCGCCGCGAGGCGCTGAAGCTCGGCGCATCCGCCATCGCCGTATCCGCCGTCGGGCTGCCGACCGCGGCCCTGGCGCAGCAGATCGTGCTCCGCATCGGCCACGTGCTGGCGCCCACGCACCAGTTCCAGCTCGGGCTCGAACTCGCGGGCAAATCGGTGGAGGCCGCGACGGCCGGCCGGGTGAAGATCGAGGTCTTCCCCTCGTCGCAACTGGGCACTGAGCGCGACATGAACGTCGCCATCCGCACCGGGGGCATCGAGGGCACGCTCGCCTCCCCCGGCGGGGCGTCGGTGCACCTCAAGGAACTGGCGATCCTCGATGCGCCCTACCTGTTCCGTGACAACGCCCATTGGCAGGCGGTGGTCGACGGACCGATCGGCGAGGCATGGAAGAACAAGATCGTCGAGCAGTCGGGCGTGCACATCATCGGCTGGTTCCACCGCGGCACGCGCCACGTGCTGAGCCGGGCTGCCGCCTACAACACCATCGCCGATATCCAGGGGCAGAAGGTGCGCGTGGCGGACCTGCCGCCCTACCCGCAGGTGTTCCAGGCATTCGGCGCCATCCCCACCCCCATCGCCTTTGCCGAGATGTACCAGGCGCTGGAGTCCGGCATCGTCGATGGCGCCGACGCGCCGCTCGACACAATGCTCAGCCAGAAGCTGTTCGAGGTGTCCAGGTTCGTGAACCTCATCGCCTGGAGCTTTGCCGCGCCCGGGCCGATCCTCCTGGCGGATTCCGCGTGGAGTTCGCTCAGTGCTGAGGACCAGGCGGCGCTCGTAGCGGCAATCCAGCAAGGTTCGCAGTTCGTCACCGATGCCTTCACCAACGGCGAGGAGGACGTGAAAGCCAAGCTCATCGAGGCCGGCATGATGCTCTCGACCCCGACGGACCTGCCCGCGTGGGAGGCAGCAGCAGCCAAGGCCATTCCTGGGCTGGCCGAAAGCTGGGGCGGAGACCTGGCGCTCTACGACAAGATCCGCAGCGTCCAGGGCTGAGGCAGGCTCGTGGCTCTTCGTTTCCTCAAGGCCGTCCAGGCCACGCTCGGGCGGGCCGAAGAGCTGCTCGCCATGGCGCTGGTGGCGGCATTGCTGGTGGTGGTGAACCTCCAGATCTTTGCGCGTTACCTGTTCCACGCGCCGTTCATCTGGCCCGAGGAGGTGTCCCGCCTCCTCCTCGTTTGGATGACCTTCATCGGCGGCGCCGCGCTGACGCGACGCGGCGCCGACCTCGCGGTCGATACCTTCATCGAGATGCTGCCGCGGCTACCCAAGCGCCTCGCGCTGATGCTGCGCGATGCCGTCATGGTGGTGGTGTTCTCCGTTGTCTGCCTGCAGGGCTTCGAGCTGGCGAAGGCGGTCAACGGCATGCCGCTGGTCGCCACCGGGCTGCCGACGGCCTTGCTGGCCTGGCCGGTGATCATCGGCGCCGCTCTGACGACGTTCCACTGTGCGCTGCGGCTGATCGTCGAGACTGCCGATCCGCGCGCCGATATCCCGCACACGCCCAAGGTGCTGACGTGAGCCTGCTCTATATCGTGGTCCTGCTCATCCTGCTGTTCGCCGGCATTCCGGTGGCGACAAGCCTGCTCATCGTCGGCATCGGCGGCATCGTCATTGCCGGCGTGCCGCTTTCCATCCTCGGCCAGCGCATCGCCTTCGGCATCGACAGCTTCACCCTCATCGCCATCCCGATGTTCCTCCTGATGGGCAACCTAATGAATGCGAGCGGCGTGACGCAGCGCATCTTCGATTTCTCCGTCGCCATGGTCGGGCACTGGCGAGCCGGGCTCGCCCAGGTCAACATCATCGGATCGCTGATCTTCTCGGGTATGTCCGGTTCGGCGCTGGCCGATGCCGCCGGGCTCGGCACGGTCGAGACCCGGGCCATGACGCTGAAGGGCTATTCGCCCGCCTTTGCCGCGGCGATCACCGCGGCATCGGCGACCATCGGGCCGGTGATCCCGCCATCGACCGTCGCGGTGCTCTACGCCTTCATCGCCGATGTATCGATCGGGCGGATGTTCCTCGCCGGGGTCATTCCCGGGCTGATGATGACCTTCGTGCTGATGGCCATCGTCCACTATCGCGGCAAGAAGCTGGACCTGCCGACATTCCCCAAAGCCAGCTGGCCGGAGCGGCGGATCGCGACATGGAAGGCGCTCCCCGCCCTGGTCGTCCCAGTCGGGCTGATCGGCGGCATGCGGACCGGCATCTTCACTGCCACCGAGGTGGCTGCCGTGGGGGCGCTCTATGCCTTGCTGCTCGCAGCGGTCTACTGGAAGACCACCGACCGCAAGGAGATGCTCAGCGCCTTCCGCGAAACCGCGCTGTCGACCGGCGGCATCATGGTGATCGTCGCCAGCGCCAACGTCTTTGCGTGGATCCTCGCCCGCGAACGCATACCGCAGGATGTGGCGCAGAGCGTCATCGCCATGGGCTTGTCGCCGATCGCGCTGCTGTTGCTGCTCAACGTCGTCATCCTGCTGCTCGGCATGATCCTCGACGCCTCGGCGATATTGATCCTCGTCACCCCCGTGATCGTTCCGGCGCTTGCCGCGGTCGGTATCGATCCGGTGCATTTCGGCATGGTGATGATCGTCAACATGATGATCGGCATGATCCACCCACCGGTGGGCATGGCGCTGTTCATCGTCTCCAACATCGCCAAGGCGCCGGTGATGCAGGTGGCGCTGGAGACCGTGCCCTACATTGTCGGCTTCCTCATCATCCTGCTGCTCATCACCCTCGTCCCACAGCTCGTGCTGTGGCTTCCCGACCTCGTCTACGGACCGGCTATCCAATGAGTACCGAAACTACCGAAACCATGCATGGCGGCGCCGAGCGGTTGGCGATCAATTGGGTCAATGCCGATCCGCCGCCGACCCGCATCGCGCGCTACCGCGTCATGCCCGGGAACTCGGTGTCGATGCACGTCCATACCGGCAAGGCCGAGCATTGGGTGATCGTCGCCGGCGAGGGCGTGGTGCGGGTGGGCGAGCAATCGTTCCCGGTCAGCGTCGGCGATGTGGTGCATACCCCGCCGACCGTGCCGCATGGGCTCACGGCCACGGGGGCGGAACCGCTGGTGTTCCTCAACATCGTGCAGCCGACGGGCGAGCCGATCACCTCGACCGAGATTGGAGGCTGAGCATGGCGCGCCTGCTTGTTACCGGCGGCGGCGGCATGGTGGCCCAGCATGTCGCCGAGGCCGCGCTCAACGATGGGCACGAGGTGGTGCTCGCCGATGTCAGCTGGCCCGAGGATCGCGTCTGGGCCGGGGCGACCGAGCAACTGGCATTCGATATCCGAGATGCCGAAGCCTGCCGCCGGCATGCGGCCGGGGCGGCGGCCATCATCCATTGTGCCGCAGTGGTCGG
The DNA here is from genome assembly GCF_058806655.1 of Devosia sp. GW821-FHT12F11. Taxonomy (NCBI): domain Bacteria; kingdom Pseudomonadati; phylum Pseudomonadota; class Alphaproteobacteria; order Hyphomicrobiales; family Devosiaceae; genus Devosia; species Devosia sp. GW821-FHT12F11. Next base: position 225,611 of record NZ_JBXAPX010000005.1, on the reverse strand, counting down.
TCCGGTCCGGGCGAAAGTCGATCCGCAGCTGACGCTGGCGGTGAACGTCAACGGCACGGCCAACCTGCTCGAGGCGGCGCATGCCGGCGGCGCCCGGCTGATCAACGTCTCGACCGCGACGCTTTATGGCAACCGGCCGGATCTCCAGCCGCTGGCCGAAACCGATCCGACCGATCCGCTGACCATCTACGACGGCAGCAAGCTGATGAGCGAGAGCTGGTGCGCCGCGCACCGGCGGACCTTCGGCTCGGGCAGCGCCTCGTTCCGCACCGGCTTCGTCTACGGCCGGGGCAACCAGATCGGCGAGTATTTCCTGCCGCGGGTGCTGGCAGGCGAACGGGTGGAGGAAAAGGCCGGAGGCGACCACCCCTGCGACTTCACCTATGTCGTCGATCTCGCCGAAGCGCTGCTCGCCGCCGCCTTGGCCCCGAGCCTCGCGAACGCCGTCTATAACGTCACCGGCGGGGTGCTGCGCACGCGCGGCGAGTTTGCCGGCGCGGTGCGGGCGCTGCTGCCGGAGGCGAAGATCGTCCAGGCGCCGGGTATCGACCCTGCCCGGCACCTGCGCGGCGCCTGCCGGCTCGACCGGGCAAAGGCGGATTTCGGCTGGCAACCGCGCTTTTCGGTAGAAGCCGGGCTTGCCGACTGGCTCGGACGTCTGCGCTCGCTATGATGCGCGCTGCCAACCACACCTGGACCCAGCGATGAGCGAGCCGGCGACTTCCCCGATCCTGCACCGCAAGAAGGCGGATCTCGTCTACGAGTACCTGCGCGAGCAGATCATCAACGGCACCTATGCGCCCGGCCGGCGGATGACGCTGGCGGACCTCTCGGGTGAGCTGGGCCTGTCACACATGCCGGTGCGCGAGGCGCTGCTGAAGCTCGAGCGTGAGGGCCTGCTGGTCAGCGAGCCGCACAAGGGCATGCGCGTGGTCGAGCTGTCGCTGAAAGATGCGCAGGAGATCTTCGAGATCCGCTCCGAGCTCGAGGGGCTCTCGGCCTGGCGGGCGGCGCAGGCCGGCGATGCCGAGCTCGCCGACGACCTCATCGCCATCAATGCCGATTTCGCCGATGCCTACCAGCGCCAGGATTTCACCGCCATGGGCTCGGCCAACTGGATGCTGCATCGCCGCATCCTGCAGGCGGCCGACAGCGCCCAACTGACCCGGGTGCTGGAGGACCACTGGACCGCCTCGCAGCGCTACCGCTCGGGCTACCAGCTGATTCCCGGCCGGGCGCACCAGACCATCGCCGAGCACCAGGCGATCATCGATGCCATCCGCCGCGCCGATCCCGAGGCGGCTCGCGCCGCGGCGCGGGCCCATATCCAGAAGGCGGGCGCCGAGCTCGCACGCATCGTTTCGAAGCCGGCGGAGGATTGATGCCTGGAGCTACGCTTCAATTGCCGTCGCGTGTGCTGGTCAGCGGCGCGGCCGGCGGGATCGGCGACGCCGTCGCGACCAAGCTCGTCGCGGCAGGCTGCGCCGTATTCGGTACCGATCGCGGCGCGGCGCCAACCGGCTGGGCCGGCGGCTGGGCCGCCGCGGACCTGGCCGATGCTTCGGGCCACGCGGCGATCGCCGGCGGCGCAGGCGAGCTCGACGGGGTGGTGCTGGCGGCGGGTATTCTCGATCCGGCCGAGTGGGATGCGATCACCCCGGAGGCGGCGCTGCGGGTGCTGAACATCAACCTCGTAGCCCCCTACTTCCTCACCCGCGCGCTGCTGCCGCAGCTGCAGCCTGGCGCTTCGGTGCTCGTGCTGGGCTCGATCGCCGGCCTGCGCGGCTCACCGGCAACACCGTTCTACGCCGCGAGCAAGGCGGGGCTCAGGAACCTCGCAGCCTCGCTGGCGCTGCTGCTCGAGCCGCGCGGCATCAGGGTCAACGTCGTGGCGCCGGGGCTGATCGATACGCCGCTGACCGACGCCCTCAACGTGACGCTGGCGCAGCAGCGCGGGCTGAGCGTCGAGGCGATCGCCGCCGACCGGGCCACACCCATTCCCATGCGGCGAGCCGGCACCGCCGACGAAGTGGCCGACACCTGCCTCTACCTGCTCAGCCGGCAATCGTCCTATATAACCGGCTCGACGGTGTTCTCGGCCGGCGGGGTGCTCGCCGGCATCGTCTGAGCGAGCCCTGTCAGCGGCGCCGCTGCCGCCGGCAAAGCTCGCTCCAACTGCGACACCGAACTGACGAGCCGGGGCGTCGGGACCCGTCGGGGTTTCGAGCAGGGATGCGGAGGCGGCGCTTGCTGTGGATGCTGACCGTGCCAAGCACAGCGTACTCGACAAAGACGCGACCTCACGGAGTCGATGCGACGACGATACCCTCTCGGTAAGGCCTCGCCCCCCCGACCGGCCTCTCTGGACGCCTGTCAGACGTTGCGACGACCGAAGACGCGGGAAGCTCTGAGGTGGTCAGGTGCTTTCGGGGCATGGAGCTGCTGCGGTGACATCATCTCTTTCAGGGCAGTGTTGAGATCGAACCGGTCAGACGGATCGACGGTCGGATGCGGCGCAGCAAAAGGGTTGGGGTGGAGTTTGCCGAGCATGCCATCCTTGACAAAGAGATGCAGACGGAAAACTGCCATCTTGAGCTGTTCGCCCACCTGAGCTCGTGCCATTTCGCGAAGCTTCTGCAGCACGAATTCGCTCCGCCCCTGCCTGTTCCAGCCATGGACGACAAGACCGATCCCGCTCTGTCGCATCATTTCCTGGAGCCTTTCGTCGGCCGCATAGAGAGCGGCGACCGTGCGGGCATCGGTGAACAGCAATATCTTGTTGCCCTTCGACTCCGGCTGGATGCCGAGTTGCTGGAGGATGGATGCTATGCTTGGGTCCTCAAAGACCGCGGGTGGGAAGATGAGCTCAACTTGCGATTGGTAACTCAACGGCATGCAATAATCCTCATTCTGCAACGGCGCCATTTGCCCACGATCAGTAGAACAAAGAGTAAAATTGAGTTGCCGCTTTGCTGGGAAGTGAACGGAAGTGCTTCCAGAGCAACGTCGTCGCGGCTCACGTGGCACGTACACACCACTTGGTGCCAAGCCCAGGGAGTCAGTGCCTGCTCCCGCGCAAATTGCTGGGCTCGGTCCGCCGCTGACCGCACGCCCCCGGCCTCCTGCAGCGAGCCTAGAGCCCGCCGAGGATCAGGGTGTCTTCGGCTACCACTTCGACACCATCCCCGCGCACCACGGTGACCTGATAGGTTTCGCCGGGCTCGGGGATGTCGGGCACGGTGAAGCTGATTTCGGTATCGGTGAAGCCGACAGCATCTCCGCCACCGGCCAGTTTGGGTATCGCAAGGCGTTCTGAGGCTGGGGCGGTATGCCGGCGGCCCGGATCAGACCGTAGGACTGCGCGCCCTTCTCCCATCGATGCAGCTCAACCCCGCCGCATGCGCGCACAGCCAGCCCTCAACAGAGACTCTCAGATTATTGTTGGCGCGGCTCGGGCGAACTGTCCGCCGCAAGCCCGAACACCGGCTCGTAAGCCGTGACTTCGCCGCGCCAGTAGATTGAGAGCCCTTCGGGTAACACCCAGCCGACCTCGCCATAGCTCGGGATGCGGTAGCGGCCGAACCGCTTGTAGGCGCCATAGGTGCCCCGCCATGGCGTCGGCACCGTCGTGTTTCCGACCGTCATCGGTCGGTCGTCGGCCTCCATCGCGACGATGTCGCCGGCGGCATCGAAGATGAAGCGAACGCTGGCCGGGCGGCTGCCGGTGGGAGCGCTGACCTCGACGCTGGTCTCGCTCAGCTGTCGCCAGGCGAGCTCGGTATTGTTGAGGATGGCGTCGGGATGCACCGGCAGCTCGGAGAGATAGCGCTGCACTTCGCCGCGGTCGAATTCCGGGCCGCTGCCGCCGGCCATCTGCACGGCGCCCAGGAGGCGTGCATCCAGCCGCCCTGCCCCGTCGACGAAGCTGTCGAGCACCGAGACGGGCAAGCCGAACATGCTGCCGCCGGCCAGCCAGACGAAATTCGATTGCCCGGTCGCCAGCCATTGGTCGGCCTCGATCGGCATTGGCGGGCGCCCCGCGGCGGTCGCTAGCTGTGCGCGATGCCGAAGGTGGATCGCCGCCGGGCCACCGGGCGTGCCGCCGGCCCGCAGCGCATAGGCCCGCACGATGTCGGGCAACTGCGCGCCGCCGCTTCCGGCCGGCGTCGCGATGGTCTCGTGGCGCAGCGCATCGGTCGATGCCTCGAACCTCTGGTGCTGAAACCACAGGTAGCCGCCACCAGCGACGAGGGCCGTGAGCAGGATGGCGAACATTGGACGCCCCCAATGCATGTGCGTTGCCGCTTGCGGTCAGTCGACCATGGCGCTGAGCGCGGCGACATCCAGCAGTTCCACCTCGCTGATCGAGCGCAGCCGGATCAGGCCCTGATCCTTGAGCGTGCGCAGCACCCGCGACACCGTCTCGAAGGTCATGCCGAGATAGTCAGCGATGTCGTAGCGCTGCATCGGCAGGTAGACCGACTTGTCGTCGCCCTGGCGCTCGGCCAGATCGATGAGGAACGCCGCCATGCGCTCGTTGGCGCTGCAGCGGCCGAGCAGCATCAGGTGGTTCTGCGTCCGCGCCAGGCTCTTCAGCGCCAGCTTGAGGATGCGCCCGCTGGGTTGTTCGCCGCAGCTGGGGCGCAGCACGCGAATACCCGCGCCGTCGACGCTTTCCGCGAAGGAATCGTGCTGGCCGCCGGCCTCGAAGCCGAACACTTCGCCCGCCGAGTGGAAGGCACTGACCAGCCGCCGGCCATCGGCGCTCATCCGGCAGATCCGCACCATGCCGAACTCGACCAGGTAGAGCGGCCCGGCATCGTCGCCCTGGGCGTAGATGGTGGCGTCGGTCGGATAGAAGGTCACCACGGCAGGTTGCATCGCCGTCAGGAGGTCAGAAACGCCCGATGTCGCGTCGTTGTTGCGCGTTACCCTGAAGCTCGGCTGGATCTGCATTTTTCGCTGCCCCGTTGTTGGTGCGACGAACCTAGCTCTTGTGCAGGAAACCGAAATTCCGGTCGGAGTCTCAGGGGCGGCACCTAGTAGAATCCCGGAGGGGAGCAGGACCACGGCATATGGCGACAACGCCGCGCCGAACGCCCCCATCTGCGATTGCCCTGCCCGGGCGCGGGGTGCGGAGCGCTGCGCGTCCGGCGCTGCTCCCTACACCGCCGCCGAGTGCCGGCCGGCGCCCGAGCCGAGATAGGTGTCGAAGGCCGCCGCGACCGAGCGCACATAGGGGCGGCCGGTCTCGGTGATGGCGAAGGTCTGCCCGTCGAAATCGACGATCCCGTCGGCATCGCATTGCGCCGCATAGGCCATCTCGTTGAGCACCGCACCGGCGGCGCTGCCGAAGCGGCGGCGCAGCTCGGCGATCGAGATCTGGAGGTCGCACATCAGCCGCTCGATCACCCAGCCGCGCAGGCGGTCTTCGCTGTTGAGCGCGATGCCCCTGGCAATGGCGAGCCCGCGCGCCTTGATGGCGCGGATATATTCGCCGGTCGCCGCGATGTTCTGCACATAGCCCTGCGGCAGGCTGCCGATCGAGGAGGCGCCCAAGCCGATGAGCGCCGGGGCGGCGTCGGTGGTGTAGCCCTGGAAGTTGCGGCGCAACTGGCCCGACCCGGCCGCGATGGCAAGCCGATCCGCCGGCTTGGCGAAATGGTCGAGACCGATGGCGACATAGCCGGCGGCCGCTATGCGCGCTGCCGCCGCCGTCGATTGCCTGAGCCGCTCTTCGGCATCGGGAAGCCGGGTCTCATCGATCATCCGTTGATGCGTCTTCATCCACGGCACATGCGCGTAGCCGAACAGCGCCAGCCGATCCGGATTGAGCGCCAGGGCCTGGTCGATGGTGGCCTCGACCGAACCGACGGTCTGGTGCGGCAGCCCGTAGAGCACATCGAGGTTCACCGAGCCGACGCCGCGTTGGCGCATCCCCTCGACCACCGCGCGGGTCTGCTCGAAGCTCTGCAGCCGGTTGATCGCCTGCTGCACTTGTGGATCGAAATCCTGCACTCCCACGCTGATGCGGGTGACGCCGGCGGCCGCGAAGGCGTCGTAGCGAGCCTCGGTCATATCGTTGGGGTCGATCTCGATGCTGAACTCGAAATCGGTTCGCGGGTTGAACAGCTGGCGGGCCCGCTGCGCCAGCGCCTGGAGATCGTCGGGCCGCAGCATCGAAGGCGAGCCGCCGCCCAGGTGCAGGGCCGTCGCGCGGCCGCGCCCGTCGAGCAGCCGGGCCACCTGCTCCATCTCGAGATGCACTGCCGGCAGGTAGGCGGCAATCGGGTCGTAGCGCAGCACCTGCTTGGTGTGGCAGCCGCAGAACCAGCACAGCCGATCGCAGAACGGCACATGCACATACAGCGACAGGTCGGTTTCGACCGGCAGCGCGCCAAGCCAGCCGGCATAATCGGCATCGGTGATGCCGTCGTGGAAATGCGGCGCGGTCGGGTAGCTGGTGTAGCGGGGGACGGGCCGCGCGGCGCGCTTGAGCAGGGTATCGGACATCGGAACCTCCGCCAGCGTTCTGTCACCAGGCGGGCCCCGGGTTCTTGATCTCGATCAATCGGCCTGCCGCAGGGGCGTGCGAGTAAGTGGCGGAGCTTGCGGGATGCCCAGATGACCACAGATGCTGACGCCGACCAGGCGACCCCGACGCACTGCCGTACCTGCCAGGTCCGGCAGGGTGGGCTTTGCGAGGTGCTGGACCCGGCCGAGCTCATGCGTCTTGCGCACCAATCGCGCCGCACCCGGCACGGCCCGGGCGAGACGCTGGCGATCGAGAGCGGCGAGGTCGGCTATGCCAACGTCACCCGCGGCACCGTCAAGCTGTCGCGCGTCCTGCGCGACGGCCGCCAGCAGGTCGTCGGGCTGCAGTTCGCCCCCGATCTGATGGGGCGCCTGTTCTCGACCGAGAGCCCGCTATCGGCCGAAGCCGCCACCGATGTCGAGCTCTGCCGGATTCCGCGCAGCGTGCTGGAAAGCCTGGTGGCCGACAGCGACCGGATCAAGCTGCGCCTGCTCGCACAATCGCTGCGCGACCTCGACGAGGCGCGCGACTGGATGGTGACGCTGGGGCGGAAGACTGCTGCCGAGCGGGTGGCGAGCCTGTTGCTGCTGGTTGCCACGCGCACCGGTATCGCCGACGGCGCCGGCCGCCTGACGCTCGAGCTGCCGATCAGCCGGGCCGACATGGCGGATTTCCTCGGCCTCACGCTCGAGACGGTGTCGCGCCAGATCAGCCGGCTGCGGCATGACGGGGTAATCGAGGTGCGTGGACACCGCTCAGTGGTGATCCTCGGCCTTGTGGCGCTCGAAGCGCGCGCCGGCTGACGCTCGATCCTCCAGGTCCTCCTCGAAGATGCGCTCGCTGGCGCCTTCGAGGTCTTCATATTGCCCCGAGCGCAGCGCCCACAGGAACGCCGCGAGCGCCGCAAGCCCCATCAGCACTGCGATCGGGATGAGGACGGCGAGCCCGCTCATGCCGCGCGCTCCTCGGCCACGAGCCGGCCGGCGGCCTCCGGCCGCGCCCCACGCCGCTCGAAGCGCAGCCGCAGGGCGTTGGCAACCACGACCACCGACGACGACGACATCGCCACCGCCGCAACCAGCGGCGTCACCAGGCCGCAGATGGCGAGCGGCACCGCGATGGCGTTGTAGCCGATGGCAAGCGCGAGGTTCTGCGACACCAGCTTTGCGGCGCGCCGCGCCGTGCCGACCACGAAGGGCACGGCGCCCAGGTCGTCGCCGACAAAGACGAAATCGGCGGCGCTGCGCCCGATATCGGCCGCCGTGGTCGGCGCCATCGAGACATAGGCGGCGCGCAAAGCCGGAGCGTCATTGATGCCGTCGCCCACCATCATGGTGCGCCCCTCCGCCACCGCTTCGACCTTCTGTTCCGGCGTCAGGCCACCTTGCGCGACGGCGATGCCGACCGCGGCCGCGACCGCGTCGACTGGCCCCTGCCGGTCGCCGGAGACGAGGCGCGACGGCAGCCCCAGTTGCATCAGCTCGGCAACGCTGGCCCGGGCGCTGGGCCGCGGCAGGTCGCTGAAGCGGTAGCTGGCGCGCAGTTCGCCATCGGCGACCAGGCAGACCTCGGTGAGGCGCCCTTCCCCCGCCGCGGGCAAGCCGCACCAGTCGCGGCTGCCGAGCCGCCAGGTCACCCCGTCCACCACCCCTTCGACGCCGCGGCCGGCGCTTTCGCTGACCGTGCCGGCAAACGGCCGGCCGTGGCCGATATGGGCAGCAAGGGCGCGCGACAGCGGGTGGGTGCTGGCCGAAGCGAGGGCATATGCCACCTCGTCCGTCCCGGCGCTTTCAGCGTGGCTCTCGACCACCTGGGGTTGCCCCTCGGTCAGCGTGCCGGTCTTGTCGAAAGCCACCGAAGTGATCTCGGCGGCGCGCTCGAGCGCCGCGCCGTTCTTCATCAATACCCCGCGCTCGAACAGCCTTCCGGCCGCCACCACGTGGACGATCGGCACGGCAAGCGCGAGGGCGCAGGGGCAGGTGATGATCAGCACCGCCACGGCGTTGAGCAGCGCGGCGTGCCAGTCGCCGCTGACGAGCCACCAGCCGAGGAACGTCGTGATGGCGACGGTGTGCACGACCGGCGCATAGATGGCGGCGGCCCGGTCGGCAATGCGGCGCGGCCGGGTGCGGGCGCCTTCGGCGGCATCCATCATCGCCGCCATGCGGGCAAGGAACGAGTCGGTCGAGGCGCGCACGGCGCGCAGCTCCACCGGGCCACCCAGGTTGTTGGCGCCGGCCACCACCTCGTCGCCGCGCGCCACCACCTGCGGCACGGTCTCGCCGGTGATGATCGAATAGTCGAACGTGCCGCCGGCCGAGATGAGGGTCGCATCGACCGGCACGCGCTCGCCGGCCTTGAGCTCCAGCCGCATGCCCGGCCCGATCTCATCGAGCCGCACATACTCGCGCCGTCCGTCGTCGTGGATGCGGGTGGCGCCGCGCGGCTGCAGGCGGGCGAGCCCGGTAATGGCGCTGCGCGCCCGCTCGCGCATCAGGTGGTCGAGCGTGCGGCCGATGAGGAGGAAGAACAGCAGGCTCGTCGAGGCGTCGAAATAGGCGTGCTGGCCCGATTGCAGCGTTTCGAACAGGCTGAGCGCGGTAGCGAGGATGACGCCGATCGAGATCGGCACATCCATGTTGGTCTTGCCGACCCTGAGCGCGCGCCAGGCCGAGCGGAAGAAGATGCGGCCGGCATAGGCGATGGCCGGCAGCGCGATGATCGCCGAGATCCAGTGGAACAGGTCGCGGGTCGCATCATTGGCCCCCGACCAGACCGAGACGGAGAACAGCATGATGTTGCCGGCGGCAAAGCCGGCGACGCCCAGCGCCCGGATCAGCTCGCCCAGCACCGGGTCGCCGCCGGTCTCCTCGGCGGGGTCGAGCACATAGGTGTGGTAGCCGCTCTGGCGGATCGCCGGCGCCAGCTCGGCCGGGCTGCCCTTCATCGGATCGAACGCCACGCGGACGCGGCGCGCGGTGAGGTTGACGCGAGCGGCCGAGACCTGCGGCAGCGCGGCGAGCGCCGTCTCGATCGAGCGGATGCAGGCGGCGCAATGCGCGTCGGGCACAGCGAACTCGAGCTGGCGCCGGCCGTCGCCGAGCGGTCGGCTGAGCGCCAGCAGCGCCGGACCATCCGCCTCGATGGCGCTGGGGTCGTCGACAATGCTGTGGGCGCCGGGAACGCAGCAGGTCATGGTGCAACTCCCCCGATGCTGAAGCGCTCGTGCAGCTCGAACGGGCCGAGCGGCGTATCGGCCACGTTCACCCGCGCCTCCCAGACGCCGGGCCCGAGGGTTACCGGACCGGTATAGACGCCGTCGGGCCGGCGGCTGAACGCCACCTGCTGATCGTCATGGCCGCCCACCGGGCGATTGATCTGCAGCACCGGACTGCCCAGATCGATCGCCTTTCCGTCGGCGTCGACCACCGACAACAGCGCCGTGCCGTCGGCGTAGCTGAGGCTGGCGCGCCAGCCCGCCTGCTGCTGCGCCGTGTGGGCCAGGCGCTTCTCCTCGAACTCCTGGCTCGCGACATAGGAGTTCTGCACCACGAGGCCGGTCCAGCTGACCGAGGAGACGATGGCCATGCCGACATTGACCGAAATGATCACGCCGAAGAAGCCGATGATCGCCAGCAGCATGTGCCGGCCGGTGAATTCGCCGCGCGCGGCCTTGGGAGTGCTGGTCATTGGCGTTTCTCCGGTACGTCGAACGTCGTCTCGACGCGGCGGGTGAGGCCGGCCGCCTCGTCGACGACGACGATGTCGAAGGCGGCCTTGCCGGCAGGGAGCGCCTCGGGCGCGACCCGCACATAGAGCCGCACCGGCAGCACCTTGTCGGGCTCGAGCGTGAAGCTGAGGCTCTCGGCGGCTTCCGCCCCGCCTTCGGCCAGCGCCAGCGTGCTGCCCGGCAATCCCTCGAGCCTGAGCACCACTTCGCGCGGCTCGGGCGTCATGTTCAGCACCTTGACGTCGAAGCCGTTGCGCACCGAGCCGTCGCGCAGTTCCACATAGAGCGGGTTGCGGTCGTGCAGCACGTTGACCGACAGCGGCGAGCGCAGCGCCAGCGCCGTCACCATGGCAAGGCCGATGGCCGCCCAGCCGATGAAGTAGACGATGGTGCGCGGCCGCACGATCGAGCGCCAGTCGGTGCGCTTGATCGCCTCGACCAGCTTGCCGGTGCTGGCATCGCGGACGCGCGAGGGCTGCACCACCTGGCCGCTGCCGGTGGCGAGCGCCATGTTGCGGTTGTAGTCGCTGAGCGTTGCGTAGGAGATCAGCCCGCGTTCCTTGCCCAGCCGGGTCATCACGTCGTCGCAGGCATCGATGCACAGCGCACAGGTGATGCACTCGAGCTGCTGGCCATCGCGGATATCGATGCCCATCGGGCACACCACGACGCAGGCATTGCAATCGACGCAATCGCCGACCGGCTTGCCTTCGGCGATCGCCTTCTTGGCATGCCGGGTGCGCGGCTCGCCGCGCCAGTCATTATAGGTGACGGTCAGCGAATGCTCGTCGAGCATCGCCCCCTGGATGCGCGGCCAGGGGCACATATAGGTGCAGACCTGCTCGCGCAGCAGGCCGCCGAACGTGTAGGTGGTCGCCGTGAGGAGCGCGATGGTGGCATAGGCGACAAGCGGCGCCTGCAGGCTCACCACGTCGCCGAGCAGGGTGGGTGCATCGGCGAAGTAGAAGATCCAGGCGCCGCCCGTCAGCACGCCGATGATGAGCCAGATGGCGTGCTTGAAGGTGCGCTTGATGAGCTTGTTCGCCGACCACGGTGCGGCGTCGAGCTTGATGCGGGCGTTGCGATCGCCTTCGATCGCCCGCTCCACGGCAAGGAACAGATCGACCCACACCGTTTGCGGGCAGGCATAGCCGCACCAGGCGCGCCCCACTGTCGAGGTGACGAGGAAAAGCCCGATGCCGGCCATCACCAGCATGCCGGCCACGTAGTAGAATTCCTGCGGCCAGATCTCGATGAAGAAGAAGTAGAAGCGCTTGTTGGCGAGATCGACCAGCACCGCCTGGTCAGGGGCGAACGGTCCGCGATCCCAGCGCAGCCAGGGCGTCACATAGTAGATGCCGAGCGTGATCAGCATCACCAGCCACTTGAACTTGCGGAACTGCCCGCTGGCGCGCTTGGGGAAGATCTTCTTGCGCGCCGCATAGAGCGGCTGTCGGCGTCCGGCGGCGTTTACCGCTTCGACGTCGTAGGTCTGGGCTTCGGGAGTATCCGTTTGCATTCCGGTATCCGGGGTAGTGTCGGCTGGTTGTCGCACGGGGTCGGTCAGGCTGTTTGATTTGGGTCAAGCTGCCGCGGTGAGGGCCTTTGGCCCTCGTGCGCACTGGCCCACCTGCCGCCCCTACCCAACGGGAAAAAGGGGGGCGCTTGCGGCCGCCCCCCTTCCCCTCGGTGGCGGAGCAATGCCCCTATTGACCGCCACCCAGACCGTGCACGTAAACCGCAAGCTGCTTCACCGCGGTGTCGCCCAATCGTACGCCCCAGGCCGGCATGACGCCGTGGCGGGGCTGGCTGATCTGCGCCCGGATCGCTTCGATCGTGCCGCCATAGAGCCAGATCTGGTCGTTCAGCGACGGTCCTCCGACATCGACCAGGCCGGCACCATCGTCGCCGTGGCAGCTGGCGCAGTTGTCGGTAAACAGCTGCTTGCCTTCCGGGCTCGCCTCACCACCCTCGATGCCCGAGAGCGAGGCGACCTGTTTGGCCACCCGGTCGATATCCTCGGCGCCCAGAATGCCGTCGGCGCCGAAGTTCGGCATGATGTTGTAGTGGGTGTCGGCATCGGTCGGTGAGCGCGCGCCGTGCGTGATGGTGGCGTAGATCTGCTCGATCGTGCCGCCCCACACCCACTCGTCGTCGTTGAGGTTGGGGTAGCCGGCGCTGCCGGTGGCGCCGGTGCCATGGCACTGCGAGCAATAGACCTTGTAGAGCGATTGGCCGCCGGCCCGGGCAAAGCGCGCGAGGCCGTCGTCCTTGAGGATGTCGGCCACCGGGGTGGTCGTCACCGCCTCGAGCATGTCGCCCTGCGCGGCCTTGGCGGCCGCGAGATCGGCGTCGAGATCGGCGCGGCTCGAATAGCCGAGCAGCCCGGTGGTCGCCGAGGAGAGCATCGGCCAGGCCGGAAAGACGACGGTGTAGCCCAGCGCGAACACGATGCAGCCGTAGAAGGTCCACAGCCACCAGCGCGGCAGCGGATTGTTGAGCTCCTTGATGCCGTCCCACTCGTGCCCGGTGGTCTCGATGCCGCTGAGCTTGTCGATATCCTTGCCGCTCATCGCCCGGCCTCCCGGTCGTGCGGCAGGGTATCGTCGAGCGGGATGCGCGCCGCCGCCCTGGCGCTGGCCCTGGCGCCGGGGCGCACGAGGAAAAACACCACGGCGAGAAAGATCGCCATCATGTAGAGGAGGCCCCAGCTGTCGGCGAAGTGCCGGAGCATGTCGTAATGTTCGGTTGGCATGGGTTCGCTCGCTTAGCGGTAATTGGCCTCGGCGTCGTAGGTCGAAAAATCGACCAGCGTGCCGAGCATCTGGAGATAGGCGACCAGCGCATCCATCTCGGTGATCCGTTTCGGGTTGCCGTCGAAATCCTCGGCGCGCACGTTGCTGTAGCGCTCCAAAAGCCCCGAGGTGTCGGCATCCGGCGTCGCCTGGGCCACGAGGTCGCGTTCCGCGTTGGCGATGGCGTCCTCGCTGTAGGGCACCCCCACCGCCGCGTTGGCCTTGAGACTGGCGGCAGTGTTGCGGGTATCGAGCGGGGTGTCGGCGAGGAACCCGTATTTGGGCATGATCGACTCGGGCACCAGCGCCTGCGGGTTGCTCAGGTGCTCGACATGCCATTCATCCGAGTAGCGGCCGCCGACCCGGGCGAGATCGGGCCCGGTGCGTTTGCTGCCCCACTGGAACGGATGGTCGTACATCGACTCCGCCGCCAGCGAGTAATGGCCATAGCGCTCGGTCTCGTCGCGGAACGGCCGGATCATCTGGCTGTGGCAGGTGTAGCAGCCCTCGCGGATGTAGACGTCGCGCCCCGCCAGCTCGAGCGGGGTGTAGGGGCGCATCCCCTCCACCTTCTCGATGGTGTTCTGGAAGTAGAACAGGGGCGCCACTTCGACGATGCCGCCGATGCAGACGACGACTAGCGACAAGGTGAGAAGCAGCGTGGCGTTGCGTTCGATGACGCCGTGTTTGCCAAGAATATCCATGGTTCGCGCGCTCCTATTCGGCCGGCTGCAGCTGGGTGGTGGGGATCGGACGCTCGTTGCGGACGCGGCCGCGGATGGTCATCCAGATGTTGAAGGCCATCACCAGTCCGCCGGCGAGATAGAGCATGCCGCCGAAGGCCCGGGCGATGTAGTACGGGTGGAGCGCGGCGACGGTCTCGGCGAACGAGTAGACGAGGAAACCCTCCGCATCGTACTCGCGCCACATCAGGCCCTGCATGATGCCCGAGACCCACATCACCGCGGCGTAGATGACGATGCCGGTGGTCGCGAGCCAGAAGTGCCAGTTGACCATGCGCTGCGAGTAGAGTTGCTTCCGTCCCCATAGCCGCGGCACCATGAAATAGACCGCCGCGAACGAGATCATGCCGACCCAGCCGAGCGCCCCCGAGTGCACGTGGCCGATGGTCCAGTCGGTATAGTGGCTGAGCCCGTTCACCGATTTGATCGACATCACCGGACCTTCGAAGGTCGACATGCCGTAGAAGGCGATGGCGATCACCATCATGCGGATGATCGGGTCGGTGCGGACCTTGTCCCAGGCGCCGCGCAGCGTCATCAGCCCGTTGATCATGCCGCCCCAGCTGGGCATCCACAGCATGATCGAAAACACCATGCCGAGCGTCTGCGCCCAGTCGGGCAGCGCCGTGTAGTGCAGGTGATGCGGACCGGCCCAGATGTAGAGAAAGATCAGCGCCCAGAAGTGGATGATCGACAGCCGATAGCTGTAGACCGGGCGTCCGGCCTGCTTGGGCATGTAGTAGTACATCATGCCGAGGAACCCGGCGGTGAGGAAGAAGCCGACGGCATTGTGGCCGTACCACCACTGGGTCAGCGCATCCTGCACGCCCGAAAACAGCGAATAGCTTTTCGAACCGAGCAGGCTCACCGGTACGGCGAGATTGTTGACCACGTGCAGCATGGCAATGGTCACGATGAACGCCAGGTAGAACCAGTTGGCCACATAGATATGCGGCTCTTTGCGCTTGATGAGGGTGCCCAGGAACAGCACCAGGTATCCGACCCAGACGATGGTCAGCCACACGTCCACATACCATTCGGGCTCGGCATATTCGCGGCTCTGCGTGATGCCGAGCAGGTACCCGGTCGCCGCCATGACGATGAACAGCTGGTAGCCCCAGAACACGAACCAGGCGAGGTTGTCGCTGATCAGCCGGGCGCGCGAGGTGCGCTGCACCACGTAGAAGCTGGTGGTTATCAAGGCCGTGCCGCCGAACGCGAACACCACTGCCGAAGTGTGCAGCGGCCGCATGCGCCCGAAGTTGAACCACGGCCCGAAATTCAGCTCCGGCCAGGCCAGCTGCAGCGCGATGGCGACGCCGACCAGAAAGCCGACGCAGCCCCAGAACACGGTGAGGATCGAGCCGATCTTGATCGGCGCATCGAAATAGACCGGCGCATCGGGATCGGCCGCATTGGCCGTCACCGCGCCCCCCGCAGGCGCCGGCTGCGCCGGCCGGCGCATCAGGATGATGGTGCCAAGACCGAGCACCGCGGCGATGATGCCCCAATGCGCCGAGAAGGCCGCATCCTGTCCGAGCCCGGACAGGACGAGCGACAGGAATGTGCCCCCTCCCAGGATGATGATCCAAGGCAGATTCTGCAAAGCGGCCCCCGTGATGCTGCACAATGAGATGGCTGCACCCTACGAGCCCTGCCCCGGGAAATTTTGATCCAGATCAACACCCGCGACGCCGCCTGGGCATTTGCTTGCCGAAGCGACGCAGACGAGGAAGGGTCAGGCAAGATGCAGGTGCGGTTGAAACAGAGCCAACGGCTCGAGACAGACTTGCGCGACTCCTTCGCCCAGCAGCTGGCGCTGTGCGACGTGCTGGAGGAGATCGCCGACTCCCTGCCCTATGGCCTCAACCACCAGCGCTGCCTCAGGGCGGCGCAGTTGATCGGGCCGGTGCTCCGGAGCGCCCATGCCGCCGAGGAGGCGGTGCTGTTCCCGCGCATCCTCGCGACCCATGCCAGCGGCGCGACGGTGGTCGAGCAGTTGCGGCTCGAACACCTCGAGGACGAGTGCTTCGCCGAGGAAGTGCAGTACGAGCTGCAACTGCTCGGCTGCCGCCGGCCGGTGCTGGCTCCCGAGGCGACGGGCTATATGCTGCGCGGCTTCTTCGAATGCCTGCGCCGCCACGTCCGCCACGAGCACGAGCTGATGGCCAACCTGCCGGGGACGGTGAGCTGAGGGGACTGCCAGTCGGCGCAGCCTCTCCAGCTTGCGGGGGAAAATCCCGACGGCGAGTATGCAAGCCCCTACCCTGCCGTCACTATCGCCCGGTCGAGCGCACTGGTGACGGCGTTGCCGATCACCGGCATTTCGACGATGTCGGACACCCACTCCACCAGCCAGGAATGCGGGCGGATCGCCAGCAGCACCACCGGATGCGCCTTCACGCAGAAGGCGATGCTCTCGTACTCGGTGCCGGTCAGCGCGCTCTGGTCGAGCACCGTCGCGTCAAAAGCCTTCTCGGCGACCCAGCCGTGGTAGGGCAGCTCGCTGCGCGCCGTCACCTCATAGCCTTCGGCTTCGAGCGCGAAGGCGAGGGAACGACGGAGTTCATCGTTGGGTGCAACGACGAGGATGCGGCCTGCGGCCATGGCTGGTTCCTGTGGATCGGGCTGAAGGGAGACCCGTCCATCATGCCCGACGGGCCCAGCCGTCCTTTGAGCCAGATCAAACGCTCAGCCGTCGATCTCGACGTCCATCACCATGCGCACCAGTTCAGGCAGGCTCCGCGCTTGCATCTTGCCCATCAGGCCGGCCCGGTAGACCTCGACGGTGCGCGGGCTGATCCCGAGCTCGAGCGCGATGGTCTTGTTGGGCTGGCCGGCCACCACGCCCTTCAGCACCTGCCGCTCTCGCTCGCTGAGCGAGGCGACGCGCTGGCGCACCTGGGTCAGCGCCGCATCGGACTGCACGCGCTCCGCCGCCCGCCCGGCGGCCCGGGTGATCGATTCGATCAGCACATCGTCGCTGAACGGCTTCTCGATGAAATCGATGGCGCCGTTCTTCATCGCCTCCACCGCCATCTGCACATCGCCATGGCCGGTGATGACGATGGCCGGCAGCATCGCGTCAGCGGCCCGTAACCGCCGCAGCAGCTCCACCCCGTCCATGTCGGGCATGCGCAGGTCGGTGATGAGGCAGCCATTGCCGATCTCGCCGGCAATGACCAGGAACGCCGTCGCACTCTCGTGCACGCGCACCGCAAAGCCGGCGCTCGACAACAGGAAGGCCAGCGAGTTGCGCACCGCCTCCTCGTCGTCGACGATGTGAACGACAGTGTCAGTCGTGCTCAACCGGAGCCTCCGCGACGATGTGAACAACAGTGTCAGTGGTGCTCAACCGGAGCCCCCGCGACGATGTGAACAACGGTGTCAGTCTTGCTCAACCGGAGCCTCCGTGTAGGCGGGCAAGGTAAAAGCAAAGGTCGCGCCCCCTGCCCCGTTTCGACTGACGGTCAGCTCGCCGCCATGCGACTCGATGATGCGCCTCGAGATCGACAGGCCGATCCCCATGCCATTGGCCTTGGTGGTGACGAAGGGCTGGAACAGGCGCGGTGCGACTTCATCGGAGATCCCGGGGCCGGTATCGGCGACCTCGACCCGCAGCCAGTCCGGCGACACCTGCAGGGTGCGCACCACCAGTTCCTTGGTCTCGCTGTCGCGCATCGCCTCCATGGCGTTGCGCATCAGGTTGATCAGCACCTGCTGGATCTGCACCCGATCGGCGACCACGATGCTGCTCCGGGCGCCGAAATCGAACACCGACTTGATGCCGCGCTCGCGCGAGCCGACCAGCGCCAGCGCCCCGGCCTCCTCGAGCAGGTGGTTGATATCCTCCGGCCCCTTGTCGGTTTCGCCATGCGTCACGAACTCGCGCAGGTGCCGGATGATGTCGCCGGCGCGCAGGGCCTGCCGCGCGGTCTCGTCGAGCGCGCCGCGCATCCGTCCGGCCAGCTCGTCATCGAGCTTTTCCAGCATGCGCCGGCACCCCTGGACGTAGTTGGCGATCGCCGACAACGGCTGGTTGAGTTCATGCGCGAGGGTCGAGGCCATTTCGCCCAGCTCATTGAGGCGGGCGAGCCGCGCGATCTCGCCGCGCGCCTGGTCGAGCATGGCCTGCGATTCCTCGCGCTCGGTGAGGTCGCGGATGAAGCCGGTGAAATACACCCGGTCGCGCTGCCGCATTTGGCCCACCGCCAGCTTCATCGGGAAGGTCGAGCCGTCCTTGCGGCGCCCCACCACCACCCGGTCGACGCCGATGATGCGCTTCTCGCCGGTGGTAAGGTAGCGCGCGATGTAGCCGTCATGCTGCTCGCGATAGGGTCCGGGCATCAGCATGCTGACATTGCGGCCGATGACCTCGTCGGGCGCATAGCCGAACTGCCGCACCGCCGAAGCATTGAACGACAGCATGATGCCGGTGGCATCGATGACCACCGTGGCGTCGAGCACGGTATCGAGGATCGATTTGAGATGCGCCTCGCGCTCCTCGAGCGTCTCGGTGGCCTTGCCCACCGCGCTCCGCTCCGCCAGCAGCGCCCGCAGCAGCCACAGGATGCCGCCCAGCCCGATCAGGGCGAGGACAATCGAAAGGGTCGAGCGGACCGAGCTCGCAATCACCGGCTCGGGCGCCAACGCCAGGCCCGAGGCAAGAACCAGGCACAGCGCCGTGACGGCGGCGGCAAGCAGATCCTTGCGATCCGAATTACTGAAGCGCGGCTGGTGCATGGATGCTGTGTAGCCGCCACCCGGCCGCGACACAATAAGCGTAGACGGCAGGCTAGCGCCGGGAGGCGCTCAGCAGCATCGGCGCGTGTTCGGCGACGAACAGCCCGAAGGCGGCAAGCCACATCAGCCCGCTCAGCAGCAGCACCAGGTGGTACGCCTCGGGGACCGCCTCGGCGAGCGGGCGCAAGATGGCCGCCAGCAGCAGGCAGGCATAGGCCGCGGTGGTGGCAGCCGAGGCGGCGAGCGGCCGGCCGGTATGCCCGCGGCTCGCCCGCGCCATCACGGCGAAGGTGGTGAGCCCGATCACCCCGACGGTCAGCACATGCAGCGCCGAGGCCGGCGACACCAGCCCCAGGCTCGCCAGCGCCAGCATGGCGAAGCCGGCCGGCAGGAAGGCGTAGGACAGATGCAGCATCAGCAGCAGCGGCTCCCGCCACGTGGCGAGACCCTGCCAGCGGGCGAGGCGGACGACGTGGACCAACGCGGCCGCGGCGCAAAGCGCGGCGGTCGCAGCGGCATCCGGCCAGAGCGCCCAGGCGGCGCCGGCGAGCAGCGCCAACCCCACCGCCAGCTGGTCGAAACGGCCGACCGACGCGGGCAGCCGCTTCGCGCTGCGCTTGCTGAGATAGTTGCGGGTAAAGCTGGGGATGATGCGGCCGCCGATCAGCCCGACCAGCATCACGTAAAGCGCCACCGTCAGGCGCAGCACTGCCGATGGATCGGCGTCCCAGGCCAGCGTCAGGTGATAGCCGAGGTTCAGCAGCGCCAGCCCGGTGATGGCGGCCGCCACCCGCAGGTTCTTCCAGTTGCGGCCGCTCACCACTTCGCGGACGACGACGAAGGCCAGCGCCGGCAGGAACAGGCAATCGAGCCCGGCGCTCGGCAGCTCGCCGAGCAGTTGCGGGGCCAGGCCGGCAAGGCGCCCCACCAGCCACAGTCCGGCAAGCCCGGCCAGCGGCGCGCCCGAGACCGGCAGCCGGCCAGTCCAGTTGGGGACTGCGGTCAGCACGAAGCCGGCGAGCGCCGCCGTGCCGTAGCCGAACAGCATTTCGTGGGCATGCCAGGCAATCGGCCCCTCGCTGCCCCCGATGCTCCAGGCGCCGCCGAGAGCCCCGATCCAGAGCCCCATCGCGACGAGGGCGTGGAGGCCGGCGAGCAGAAAGAACGGCCGGAAGCCATAGGACAACAGCGCCGGCCCCGAGCGGGCGATGCCGCGCGGCATCGGTTTGTGCGGGGACGTGCGGGGCGCAATGATCAGCATCGGCAGGGACCTTCCGGGCGGCGATTGACGTCTGTGTGCCCGATCGGACGCTTTTCGTCTTTGCGCTGGCACAAGGTAACGGGCGCTGCCGCGGCCTAGCCTCTCCCCGGCGCAGCGGAGGTCAGCGGCGATGCAGAACGAGCTCGACGGCCTGTCGGTCCGGCAGGTCATGACACGGTGGCCGGAGACCACCAGGGTGTTCATCGCCTGGCGAATGCACTGCATCGGCTGCCCGATCGCCGACCTGCATCGGCTGGAGGATGCCGCCGCCGAACACGGCTACGCAGCCGAGGCGCTCGAGGCCGCCCTGCGCGCCGTCATCGCCGGCCGCGTCAGCCCAGCAGCCCCGGCTCGATCCCGTCGGCGATCAGCAGCAGGCGATGCGGATCCTTGACCATCAGCTTCTGCCGGCCGGTGTCGACAAGGCCGGCATGCTCCCAGGCGGTGAGTATGCGCGATACGGTGTGGAGCGTGGTACCGGCCATCTCGGCCAGATCCTGCTTGGAAATCGGGAAATCGATGCGGATGCCGTTGGCCTCGCGCACGCCTGACTGCTGCGCCAGCCGCAGGACGGTGTGGCCGACCCGCCGCTCGACCGCTTCGGTCGCCATCTCGCGGACGCGCGACTGCGCCTCGAGCAGCCGCTCCCCGATGACCCGAATGGCGCTCGCCGCAAAGCTCGGGTAGCGCTCGACCAGCGGCTCCCACTGTTCCATCGGCCAGTTGAGCGCGATGCTCTCGACCACCGCGGTGGCGGTGCCCGGATAGCTGCGGAGCCTGAGGGCGCGGGCGATGCCGAAGATATCGCCCGGGTTGACCATGCGCACCACCACCTGCTCGCCGGAGGCCGTCAACTGCGTGACGCGCAGGCGGCCGTGCAGCAGCACGCTGAAATGCGATGCGACACCGCCCTGCTCGAACACCACAGCGCCGACGCCGTAGCGGCGGCTCGCGGCGCTCTCCAGCACCTCGGCGATGTCGGCCTCGCTCAACCGCGCGAAGGGCGGCAGTTGCTTGAGGACGCTGTGATGAGGAACCAGCATGAGGCGGACCCGCTGAACAGTGTTACGCGCGCGGCCGGGGCCGCAATGACAGCATTGCTAGTGCCCCAATCACTGCACCTGCCGTTTGCGCCAGATCAAAGTGACGTGCGCGGTTCGCTCCTAAGAAGACCTCGTCATCGGCAAGCGGTGACCAAAACAGGCTTCGACAGGAGAAACGAAAATGAAACTTGCGGGTTTGGCAGTCGGCATCGCCCTCGTCTTGGCAGCCGTTCCTGCCCTTGCGGCCGATGTCGCGGTCGAGATGCTGAACAAGGGCGACAAGGGCGCCATGGTGTTCCAGCCCGACCTGGTGCGGATCGCCGTCGGCGATACCATCACCTTCACCTCGGTGGACAAGGGCCACAACGTCGCGGCGATCCCGGCGATGCTGCCGGCAGGCGCCGAGCCGTTCAAGAGCAAGCTCAGCGCGACCTTCACCCAGACCTTCACGGTGCCCGGCATCTACGCCGTCCGCTGCGACCCGCACTATGCCATGGGCATGGTGGCGCTGGTGGTGGTGGGCGACGACCTCTCGAACCTCGATGCCATCAAGGCCGCCAAGAACCCCAAGAAGCCGCAGGAGCACTTCGAGGCGCTCCTTGCCGAGCTCGGCGAGTAGGCCAATCCCGGGCTGGGGCGAGGCCTTCGGCCCCGGCCTGAGGCCTCCCCGTCCGGACACCCAGGAAAGCGGGCCGGCCGGAGGGCATGCAACCTCCAGCCGAGCCTGACGAACACTCCGACTGAACATCCACTCAACAAAGGCAGGACGACAATGACAAAGCGCAATGACACCACTGCTCACGACGAGGACCGGGTCGATCTTTCGCGCCGGCACCTGTTGGCCGGAACCGCCGGGCTGACGCTGGGCGCCATGGCGGCTCCCGCCCTGGTTGCGGCCGAGGACCACGCCGCGATGCCGGCGACCGGCGCAGTTCCCACCAATACGCTCAGCGGACGCCTCTACGACATCAACGTCCACAACGGCGTCGCCGACATCGCGCATGATCCGACCAACATCCCGCCGCCCATCACCCGGCGCACTCCCGAAACGGTGGTGGTCGAACTGGAGACCGTCGAGGTCGAGGCCCGGCTCGATGAGCGCACCACCTACCAGTTCTGGACCTTCAACGGCCGCGTGCCGGGCCCGTTCGTGCGCGTTCGGGTGGGCGACACCGTCGAGGTGCACCTCAAGAACCACGAGAACAGCATGATGATGCACAACGTGGACTTCCATGCGGTGAACGGCCCGGGCGGCGGCGCCGGGGCCACCATGTCGAACCCGGGTGAGGCCACCCACTTCACCTTCAAGGCGCTCAACCCCGGCCTTTACGTCTATCACTGCGCGGTAGCCCCGGTGGCCATGCACATCTCGAGCGGCATGTACGGGCTGATCCTTGTCGAGCCTGAGGAAGGGCTGCCGCCGGTCGATCGCGAGTTCTACGTGATGCAGGGCGAGATCTACACCGAAGAAAGCTTCGGCACCGCCGGCCTGCTGACCCAGAGCTACGACAAGCTGATCAACGAGAGGCCGGAATATTTCGTGTTCAACGGCCATGTCGGCGCCCTCACCGACCACTATCCGCTCAAGGCCAAGGTCGGCGAGACCGTGCGCCTGTTCTTCGGGGTCGGCGGGCCGAATTTCACCTCGTCGTTCCACGTCATCGGCGAGATCTTCGACAAGGCCTACCAGCTCGGCTCGGTCACCAGCCCGCCGATCGAGAACGTGCAGAGTATCTCGGTACCGCCCGGCTCGGCCAATATCGTCGAGTTCAAGCTCGAGGTCCCCGGCCGCTATGTGCTGGTCGACCACGCGCTGTCGCGCGCCGAGCGCGGGCTCGCCGGCTACCTGATCGTCGAAGGCGAGCCCAACCCCGAGGTGTTCGACGCGCCTCCGAACCCCAATGCGTCGGGCCACTAAGCCCGCAAGGAGATCGCGATGACATTGCCCAGGCCACTCCGCCTCGCCTATCTCGCCTGCGCCACCGCGGCGCTGGCGCTCGCCGCCGGCCCCGCCTTCGCCCATGCCAAGCTGTTGTCCGAGGTGCCTGCTGCGGCCGACGCCGCCGCCGTCACGGCGGCGGCTGCCGCCCCCGTCACCGAGCTGCGGCTCACCTTCTCGGAGGCGCTCAACGCCGCGTTCAGCAAGGTCGCTGTCGTCGACGCCGCGGGCACCGTGCACGAGGCGAGCATCGGCCTCGATGCCGCCGATGCCAAGGTGCTGGTGGTGAGCTTTGCCGTGCCGCTCGCCGCCGGCGAATACACCGTCAACTGGACGGCCGTTTCGGACGATGGACACAAGGTTGCCGGCAGCTACAAGCTGAACGTCACCTGAGGCTCTGGAGGGGCAATGGAGACAGCACTTTCGATTGCCCGCTTTCTCCATTACTCGGCGGCGATCCAGCTGTTCGGCACGGCAGTGTTCGAAACCTGGATCGCCCCCAAGCCGCTCAGCGACAGCCTGCTCTCCACCTCGCGGCGGATCGCCCTGTTCAATGCCTGGCTACTGCTCGCGAGCGCCATCGCCTGGCTGGGCCTCGCGGCAGGCAGCATGGGCGATGGCTGGGCCGATACCCTCAACCCCTCGGTGATCGCGCTGGTGCTGACCGGCACCAGCTTCGGCCACGCCTGGATCGTCAACTTGCTGTTGTCCGCGCTGGCGGTCGGCATCGCCCATGCACTTGGTCCGCGCCGCGGCGGCGCCCTCGCCCTCGGCGCCACCCTCAAGCTCGCAGCTTTGGCCTTTGTCGGGCATGCCATGACGGCATCGGGGATGCTGGGCCTGCTCAGCCAGGCGAGCCAGGTGGTGCACCTGCTCTCCTCCGGTTTCTGGTTCGGCTCGCTCCTGTCGGTCGTGCTGCTGCTGCGCCAGATCGGCGACCCGCGCTACACCGCGCACGCCGATCTGGCGCTACGGCGCTTTTCCGGCCTCGGCCACGCTGCCGTGGCGCTGGCGCTCGGCAGCGGCATCGCCAATAGCTGGTTCGTGCTGCACGATGTGGAGCTGAGCTTCGGCTCGACCTATCAGCTGCTTCTTGCCCTCAAGGTGGGGCTGGTCGGCAGCATGTGCCTCATCGCCATCGTCAATCGCTACGTCTTCATGCCCCGGATCCCCAAAGGCATCGAGGGGGCAAGGCAACTACGGGACGGCACGGCAGCCGAACTCGTCATCGGCACCATCATCATCGCCATCGTCAGCGCACTGGGCATCCTGCCGCCGGACTGAGAACCCCGGGCAAGCGGCACGTCGCGCTACGATGACCCGAGGGCCTGGTTGCCACCTGGCTGGGTCTCAGGCGCCTGCTGCTCGCCGATCGGCAGCCACAGGCGGAATGTCGATCCGCTCGCGTCGCTGGCCTCCAGCGAAAGATCGCCGCCGTGCTGCCGGGCGATCTCTCTCGAGACGTATAGCCCAAGGCCTGAGCCGCTCGCCCGCTGCCCGGCTGCACGGTAGTACTTCATGAAGATGAATTCGCGGTCGCCGGGAGCAATGCCCGGCCCCTCGTCCGTCACCGTCACCAACGCCTTGCCCTGCTCCCCCGACAGCCGGACCGTCACCAAGCCGGGCGCGGTCGAGTATTTCAGGCCGTTCTGAATCAGGTTCAGCACCACGATCTCGAGCAGGTTGCGGTCGCCCTTTACCGACGCCGGTTCGCCATAGGCGAAGCGCAGGCGAGCGGCGGCTTCGCCATCAAGGCCGGCCTCGACGGTCGCGAGCACTTCGTTGAGATCGAACGTCTCGACCGTGGTGAGCGGTGCATACCCGGCATCGAGGCGCTCGCCGGTCAGGACGTTTTCGATCAGCATCGACATTCGTTTGACCGTCTGGCGGATCTTGGCGGCGCGTTGTCCGACGTGATCGCCTCGTTCCGTCGCGGCCAGCGACAGATTGTCGGCAGCTGCGGCGATCACCGCGAGCGGCGCGCGGAACTCGTGCGAGACCAGGGCGACGAAGTTCCGCTGCTGCGCCAATGCATCGTTGACGGCGTCGAGCGATTGCTGGAGCTTCACTTCCAGCAACTGACGCCGCTCCACCTCCTCCTGCAGCGAGGCATTGCTTGCGGCAAGCGCCGCGGTCCTCTCGCTGACCTTGAGCGTCAGCTCCTGCTCGGCGGATCGAGACAGCGCGATCGTGCGGTCCTTCTCCTCACTCAGACTGCGTTCGGCAAGCTGCGTGCGCTTGGCAACGGCGGCGCTGAGCAGGATCAGGTGGATGACCGTTCCCCCGGCGAGGAACCGGGACAGCGAACCATCCAGCAGCAGCGGATTGGCTCCGGTATACATCGTCTGCATCACCAGCAGCACAGCGATCACGGAAAGAAAGGCGACGAACGACAGGATGTATCGATCCTTCCGGCGCACGATGAGCAGGTAGAGCACGAAGAGCGCTATGAAGATCAGCGAAAACTGCTGCAACCGCGACACGTAAGACGCGACGTCGCCGTAGCGCCCTGCAATCGAAAACCCCAACGCGACGACGTTCAGCGCAATCACGAGCTGGGAGAATCTGGCTGCCCAGATCCAGTTGCTGCGAAACTCGAACAACCGATCGAGGAACAGCATCATGGTGATGCTGTAGAGACAGACGATAATGCCCCAACTGAGATGTATGGTCTTAGCATCCCAGAACTGCAGGATCTCCGACGCGTACCCCATGTGAAACACGCTGATCAGGCAGGATGTCACCAACAGGGGAACGTAAATGGCGTACAGGGAGTCCTTCAGCCAGACTGCGTAGAGCAGGTTGGTGAGGATCATCACGAAGATGGATCCGACCACCATGGCCATGATCCAGTCGTCCAGTCTTCGATGCTCCGCGTACCCTTCGGCCTGCCAGATGTTCAGCGAGGTTGTCATCGAGGTCGAAGACTGTAGACGGACATAGTAGTCGGCCGCCGCGGGCGGCACCTCGATGGGAAAGATGGTCGGGTAGGCGTCTGCCCCCTTCCTCTCGCTCGGATGGATGCGGCCGGGAGCCGAACTCACGAAATGTCCCGCTCCATCGGGGACGTAGAGCGTGACACTCTCAAGCAGGGGGCGTTCGATCTGCAGCAGCCACTGCCCCTGGCCAGGGGGAGCCGACAGCGAGAACCGCACCCACAGGGCGCCCTTCCGGTAACCTTCCGTGAGCATCGCCGGGATCGGTTTGAACTGAAGATCCGGGCGCCCGCCGGCGACATCGTCAACGGTCAGGGTGCCGGTCGGATCGGCAAGAATGGCGAGAGAGCCGCCGAGCGAGCGTGGCGCCGCCAGACCATCGGTTGCCTGCAACGAAAGTGCATAGGCCGGCTGCTGCACTACGCATGCAAACAGAATGGACAACGCAACGAATAGGTGGAATCGAATATCAGGACGCTCGGCATGGGACTTTTTTAATGACAGGGCAAGAACTTAAGCAAGCTGCCTCGGCGGCCGGTCCCCTCGTCTATCTGGTCGATGACGATGGCGACCTGCGTGAGGAAATGGTGCTGGGTCTGTCGAGGCTCGGTCTCGAGGTGCAAGGATTTCACAACGCGGGCGCGCTCTACAGGGCATATGCTGCCAGGGCCCCCGACATCGTCATCCTCGACATTGGGCTCGATGGCGAAGACGGCCTGTCGGTCGCCACGCACCTGCGCGCCTCGCGCTCGGTCGGCATCATCATGGCGACAGCCCGCGGTTCCATCGACGATCGCGTCAATGGCCTCAGGACCGGCGCCGACGCCTACCTGGTCAAACCCGTCGATGTGCGTGAGCTCGCCGCGACGGTACTGTCGCTCAGTCAACGACTGGCCAAGCTTCCCGCGGCCGCCGTCCCGGCGGTCGCGAACTGGGCCCTCGAAGAGGGAGGCTGGGTTCTGTCCGACGGCATGGGGCATCGCCTTCGCCTGACCATCTCGGAGCAGCGCTTCCTGGGACGGCTGTTCAGCGAGCGCGGCAGGACGGTCGAACGACGCGCCATCGTCGAGGCGATGGGCGCCGATGTGTATGACTTCAACTATGCCCACCTCGACACCATCGCGAGCCGGCTGCGCAGGAGGGCCGAAAGGTCCGGCATGCAGCTTCCGCTGCATGCCATTCGCGGCCAGGGCTTCGCGTTTACCGAGTAGCATCCGCCGGCGCCGCGCTCCTGTGTGCACGGCAACCCCGGCATGGGCGCGATAACCTGCCTCACGAGCCGAGGCTACCCCAACATGTCCTGTCTGCATTTCGTGCCGAGCCCCTCTCGTCGAGCGTGGCCGTCGGCACTCGCGCCGTGGGCAATTTTGCAACACAATTACGACATCCTTTCTCCTTCAGTAAAGGCCCGCGCGCCATAGTACTGATAAGGTGACATGACGTGTCAGGAACTGACAGGAAACGACAGTTGCCGACATTGCTGTGAATCTACTGAGTTCATACTGATTGTGTTCAGATGGGGCTCGAAACGAAACCGATCACACAACGCACCATTACCGCCGCGGCGGGCAATGAGCATGATTCGGAACGTTATTAACTAAGGATACAAGTCAATGAGGCCAAAGACGCTCGTATTGGGTCTGAATGCAGCGCTGCTGCTTTCGACTGCTGTCATCGCGGCGGATCCTGCCGCACCTGCTCCCCTCGTGATCGAAGAAGAGCAGCCGCTGTTCACGCTGTCGATCCACGGCGGCGTCACCGCATTCGGCATCCCCGACACCGCCCCTGTGGGTGTGACCAACGATGGCGACGCGGGTACGCTCGGCGATGTCGATCTCTTCGAAGGCCTCGACAACCCGCTCTATGGCGGCACGATCGGCATCGACATGAGTGCGCCCATCAACGGTGACGGCACCTCGATCAACTTCTCGGGCTTTGGTTCGTTCGTGACGCGCGACGGCGGCCAGTCCCGCACGCTCAACGAGGAGCAGTATCTGGTGGTTCATGGTCCGAACATGCCCACCGGGCAGATCGACCTCGACACCATCGATCTCGACGTGGACAATGTCGGCACGACCACCAGCGATTGGGGCGATGCCACGGCAGGAGTCAACGCCGGCGGCGGCCTGGCAACCGGTACTGGCACACTTCTTGGGCCGGCCTACAACGTCGCCAGCAACGCCGATGGTTTCGTCCTCTCCGGTGCGCAGGGCGACTACGGCACTTACGCGTTTGGCGTCATTGCCACGACGGAGGGCGTCGTCTTCCTCGGCTCCGGTGAGCTGCAGGGGACCAAGATCGACACCGACGTCACCCAGGACCTGGCCTATGCCGGCGGCGACATCACCGTGTCGCAACGCACCACCCCCGACGATAGTGGCGTGGCCTTTACGGTCTATGGCGGCCCGAGCTTCCGCTACATGGGGACGGAAACGACCACCGACACGACCATCCAGGTCAACCAGGACTACTTGAATACCGACGTCTTCCAGTACCCGACGTTCAACATGAACACCGTCGAGAATATCGACACCTACTACGCAGGTGCGGTGTTTGGCGGCAACGTCGATCTCGACGTGTGGACCGGCGCAAAGCTGTCGCTCGGCCTCGGCGCTGGTGTGTACTACGCCTCCTCGTCGTATGACTCCACCACCGAAGCCTCGATCTTCGGCGGCCTCGGCGGCGTTGGCGGCACCGTCGACGAAAGCGTGACGAGCAACTTCGGCCTCGATCCGGAAGAAGGCTTTGCCTACACCCTGAAGGGCAGCAGCACGTTCTCGGCTGATATCAGCGACAACATGCAGATCAACTTCGGGCTCGGCGCGGAATATATGTCCCGCGTTGCCACTACCCGCTTCGTGGGCGAGGACGGAGCCGTTCTCACCGCCGACGGCAACGGTGTCGACGACGCCGATGGAGACTACAACGACGCCAACGCCACCGGCGGCACCGTGCTCGCCTTCGGCGATGCCTGGTCGTTCAAGGCGACTGCCGGCCTGACCGGTCAGTTCTGATCTACCCGTGTGGGGGTCGCGCCAGGCGACCCCCACACTTCCTCAGCAATAACGGAGGCGCATTTAACCGCACCATAGTTGACGTCACACGATGGGGGGCCATCCAGTGAGGAAAGAAACCATGCCTAAGCGCAGTCTACCTCTGTCTCTCTCGACCACCACGATTGTCATCCTGTTGGCCGGCGCCACCAGTCCGGCAATGGCGGCGTCAGTGGTGAAGTCACCGATCTTCGATCAGTACGTCCGTGAATGCATCCTGATCAAGGATGGGTCGGTCCGCGCCTATATTCCCAAGCTCGTCCGCTCCGGCAAGACCGGGCCGCTTGCCACACCGTGCGATCCGGCGACCGAGATCGAAATTGTCTTCCGTGACTACAACCTTCTGCACAGCAGTGGCGGCGGCGGCGGCGGTTCGCGGGGACCAGCTGGTCCCGCAGGCCCGCCGGGCAACGACGGTCCAGCTGGACCGCCGGGTAACAATGGTCCTGAAGGGCCAATCGGTCCGCCGGGCAACGCGGGGCCTCCGGGTCCTCCGGGTCCTCCGGGCGCGGATGGCTGATGGGGAGGACAATCATGCGAACGCTCCCCCTCTCCGCGACGACGATCGCCGTGCTTCTGACCGGCATCACGCCGGCTGCCATGGCCGCGGGTGTGCACCAGCACCAGGTGTTCGACGAGTACGTGCGCAAGTGCGTGCTGGTGGCGGACGGCTCGGTTCGAGCCTACCTCCCCATGCTGATCAAGCGAGGCGCCAAGGGGCCACTGGCCACGCCCTGCCGTCCGAAGCTCGAAGTCGAAGTCGTCGTCGGCAACGACAAGCGACCGCCGACGTCCGGCAGCGGCGGCAGCGGGAGCGGATCAGTCGGCCCAACCGGCCCGAAGGGTCTGGATGGCGCCCCAGGCCCGCAGGGCCCCGACGGCGCCTCCGGCCCCGAGGGGCCCTCCGGAGAGAATGGGCCCGCGGGACCGGAGGGCCCTCCAGGGCCGCCGGGCAACTCGCCATAAGCCAGGCCTGGGGCGGGAGACTGCCCAGGGTCATTTCGTTTCCACCTGGCCTGCCTGGACCGACATGACCACGAGACTGACCTGCTACCGCATTCATGACACCGCTCCCGAAATGGTGCCGGGCAGCCCCAACCGCTGGTGGATGGAGTTCACCGACCAGCGCTTTGCTTATCGCTGCACTCCGTTGACCGTCGCGAACACATCGGGCTGGGAACTTCTCAGCCCGCGCAGTTTCATGGCCACCTGGAACGGCGGCTTCCGCCGCGAGGATATTTCGCTGTCGCCGCTCGATGGCGGCGGCAGTCTCCAGAATTTCGTCTCGTCGCACTTCCAGCACGGCATCCTCACCTTTCACACCGGCTACCTGTTCCGGACCGATCCCGGCTGGGGCATCTTCTGTCGCGGCGCCCCCAACACGCCCAAGGACGGCATCGCACCGCTCGACGGGCTGATCGAGACCGACTGGCTGCCCTTTACCTTCACCATGAACTGGCAGTTCACCCGCCCGGGCAGCGTCACCTTCATGAAGGATGAGCCGTTCTGCTTCATCACGCCGATGCCGCACCTGGCGCTCGACGAGATCAAGCCGATAATCAAGCCGCTTGCTGCGAACCCCGAGCTCGCGGCCGAGTACAAGGCCTGGAACGAATCCCGCACGGCGTTCAACTCGCGCCTGGCCGCTTCTGACCCAGAGACCGTGAAGGAGGCGTGGCAGCGCTTTTACCTCCACGGCAGCATGAATGGTGGGCCCGCCCCCGCCACTCACAAGCACAAGCGCCGCCTCGCTAATCCCGTGAAGGAAGGTTGATGGACTCGACCGAACCAGGGATCCAGCCGCGATCGGAAGGTTTCCATCCCTTCAGTCGCCGATTGAAGCCCCTAAGTCGCAGGCCTCAAGGCAGATGACGTGAACAACCTGCCCGAAGGTAAAGGCTGGCTGTGGATTGTGGTCATTCTTGCTCTGATAACCGGACTCTCAATCGGTTTCCTGATCAATCCGGTGGGCCGGTAGCAAGGCGTGATGTGTTGATCGAGATCGTGCAGAAGTTGCTCTTTTGGATCCTTGTCGCGGGTGCGTTCGCGGCCGCTTTCAGCCTGGTCACGGGGATGCGTTAGGCGATCTGCAATCTGCGCCATAGCGTCAGGGCCGGCATCTTGATTGATGTCACCAGGCTCACCTTCCGCGAGCAGCAGGTGTTGCAACTTGTGGTCGCGGGAAGTTCGAACAAGCGAACCGCGGCCGAGTTCGAACTGTCGCCCCGCACCGTAGAGGCGCACCGGCGCCACATCCGGCGCGCAGTTCGGCGCCTGTAACACCGTCGAACTGGTCCGACGCGCGCTCGAGCCATAGCCGCTGCACCGGTGCCAACGCGCCGTCGCTACCGCAATGGTGACGAAGCGAGCCGTGTGGCCTTCATGGAGGCGGCGCGACGGGCCAACTGTCAGCCCGTTGTCAGCTGCACAATGGCACGCTCCCCCGGTGCTGGTGCGGAGCAGCCGGACCCCACCAGGGCCGGCGGTGGAATTGGGGGCATAGTTGACTATCAACGCTCGCGGGCAGCTCGAGCCGGCGCCCTCCCTGATCTATGTTGTCGATGACGATGCCGATTTGCGGGAGGAAATGATCCTTGGCCTGTCGCGCCTAGGACTGGATGCTCACGGCTTTCACAGCGCCGCGGCGCTCTACCGCGCGTTTGCCGCCAAAGCCCCCGATATTGTCGTGCTCGACATCGGTCTGGACGATGAGGATGGACTGTCGGTAGCAAGCCATCTGCGCGCCCTGTCGTCGCTCGGAATCATCATGGCCACCGGCCGGGGTTCGATAGAGGACAGAGTTCAGGGGCTGCAGGCAGGCGCGGATGCCTATCTGGTCAAGCCCGTCGACCTCAGGGAACTCGCCGCAATCGCGGTTGCACTCAACCAGCGCCTGAGCGATCGCCGAACATCGCCGTCACCCAAGCATCCACGTTGGACGCTCGAGCAAGGCGGCTGGGTGCTGAGCGACGGCATGGGACATCGCCTCCGGCTGACCACGTCTGAGCAGCGCCTGCTCGGATGCCTGTTCAGCGCACGCGGCGAGATCGTTGAGCGACGCGCCATCATCGAGGCAATGGGAGGGGACGTCTATGACTTCAACTACGCCCACCTCGACACCATAGCCAGCCGGTTGCGCCAACGCGCGAAAAAGCATGGCATGACACTACCCCTGCACGCAGTTCGCGGCCTGGGCTTCGCCTTCACCGACTAACTCGCAAGCAAGCGCCCCAGGTGGATCGATGGCATCGCCTTCAGCGTAAGGGACACCCATCCGGACGCATCGTCGCTGCCATCCGCCTGGACCTTACTGTCCGATCGACGGCATCGGGCAGGATACAGGCTCGTCTTCCCAACAGCAGGACGTCGTCTCGCAGCCCGGATCGATGTCATCAGGTGATAGCAGGTGAATGGATGTGCAGTTGTTGCAGTCGGAGCACCGGCGTATCTTCCAGTCTCGAGTCTGTAGCAGGGACAAAGGCACCGGATGGCAGCTGTTCTACTTACCTCTACTTTGGTCGTCGCCAACACGTCTGGCGCGGGCGCCGGAACGCTGGACGTCATCTCCCGCGTCGCCGTCGCAGGGATGGCGGGCATCCGGGTAGACGATGCCGGCAATGGTTCCGGTATCGAGGCGGCTGACGTAGCGGGGGAAGATTATGGGCTGCCTGTAGAGACGGCCGGCTCAGGGATTCTCGATATCGGTGTGATCGGCGCGACGACGCCGAGCCCAGGCGACGCGGTTTACCTCGCCGCGCGGAGCTGCCCGGCGAAAGCCATGCCAGTCACCAGCCTCGAGCATCCCGGCGAAGGCCATAGCCTGGGCGGTCGGGCCAGCCTGCGCATCACGTGGTAGATCGCCTCCGCGAAGCGGCGCGCTCGGATCACATTACTTCCACCGAGGGTATGGGAGGCCCGATAGATTTGCAGTTACGCAAAAGCCAGGCGATGTTTTTTGTAGTCGCACTCATTTCGATTGGATTGTTTGCCTTCGGCCTGATCGTCTTGGCCAACCTTCACTTGCCATCCAGGTACTATTGAGATGGATGGGCGCGATCTACTGTCTGACGCGCACGCCGCGACAAGACTTGTCGGCCTCAGTGTCGCAACAGTCGAGCGGCTGTTGATCATGGCAACGCTCGACGCCGTCGGCGGCAACCGGACACACGCGACCAGGATGCTCGGCGTCAGCGTTCGCACCCTGAGAAACAAGCTGGCCCTCTACGCTCGGGACCAGACGGAAGAGCATCGCGAGCTGGCCTCGCAATCGCACGACTGACCGAACTCGCGGTTACCACCCACCCACAGGTAGCCGCGCCGCCAGCGAGAGGTAGCGTCCACAACCGCCTCTCGCTGGCACTTGGCATGCAGCCCCCCCTGGGGCCATTCCGATGCACGATCGGCGTCAGCGGCGCGGGTCCGAAGCACGCTCGAGGTTCTGGCGGCACGCCGCCGCCCGGTGTCAAATTGCAGGGTCGACTATCGCGGAACGTCGGCGTATCAGGCGATATGACTTCGCCGCAGCCCGGCCCCGGGGCCCAGTCCTTGTCCGCAATCGCCATCAGTGTCGATGGACTGAGCGCCGCTTATGCGGGCAAGACCGTCCTCGACAACCTGACTTTGGAGATCCGGCGCGGCTCGAGCTTCGCCTTGCTGGGCCCCAATGGCGCCGGCAAGACCACGCTGCTCAACATCCTCTCGACGCTGCGCCGCCCCGATGGCGGCAGTGCGCGCGTCGCCGGGGCGGACGTGGTGCGCCAGCAGACCGAGGCGCGGCGTTCGCTAGGCGTCGTGTTCCAGGATTCGAGCCTCGACGATCGCCTGACCGCCTGGGAGAACCTCGAATTCCACGGCCTGGTCTACGGCATGGCGCCGAAGCGCCGGCGCGAGCGCAGCGCCGCGGTGCTGGCGCTGGTCGAACTCGAGGACTGGCGCGACGAGATCGTCCGCAGCTTTTCGGGCGGCATGCGGCGCCGGCTGGAGATCGCCCGCGCGCTGTTGCACGAGCCGCAGATCCTGTTTCTCGACGAGCCGACGGCGGGG
Source organism: Devosia sp. GW821-FHT12F11 (assembly GCF_058806655.1). NCBI lineage: Bacteria > Pseudomonadati > Pseudomonadota > Alphaproteobacteria > Hyphomicrobiales > Devosiaceae > Devosia > Devosia sp. GW821-FHT12F11. The sequence goes on along the minus strand of NZ_JBXAPX010000005.1, from coordinate 191,790 downwards.
CTCGACGCCCAGACCCGGGTGCGGATCTGGCGCTATCTCGATGAGCTTCGCCGGGCCCGCGACCTGACCGTGCTGACCACCACGCACTATATCGAGGAGGTCGAGGGCGCCGACACCATCTGCATCATCGACCATGGCAAGATCATCGCCGAGGGCTCTCCCGAAGCGCTGAAGGCCCGATACGGCAGCCGCTGGCTGCACCTCACCCCGCGCGACCAGGCGGCGCTCGAGGCGATCCAGGCGGCGCGCCCCGATGCCCAGCCGCTCGGCGCGCATGGCCTCGCGCTGCCCGCCGATGATGGCGCCATGACCGATGCTTTCCTCGCCGCCTTCCGCGACCGGCTGGTTGAGGTGCGGTTCCAGGATCCGACGCTCGAAAGCGTCTTCCTGTCGCTCACCGGCCGCCAGTTGCGCGACCGCGCCGACGACCAGCACAATGCCGACAAGGCCGCCGGCCGTCGCGGAGGGCGGCGATGAACCCGATCGTCATGGCGCTGCGGGGACTCTACGGCGTCTGGCTGCGCGAAATCACCCGCGCGACGCGCGACCGGGCGCAGCTCATCGGCGGCATCAGCCGGCCGTTGATCTGGCTGCTGATCCTCGGCGTCGGGCTCAACCCCTATTTCCGCGGCGAGGTCTATGGCGAGGTCCGCTTCGTCATTCCCTACACCTATCTGCAGTTCCTGTTCCCGGCGGTCATCGTCCTCAACATCATGTACACCTCGATCCAGTTCGCGGTGTCGGTGATCTGGGATCGCGAATTCGGGTTCCTGCGCGAAGTGCTGGTGTCGCCCATGCCGCGCTGGCTTATCCTGCTCGGCAAGGTGCTCGGCGGCGCCACGGTGGCAACGCTGCATGGCGCGCTGGTGCTGATCCTCGCCCGCTTCGCCGACGTCACGCTGAGCCTCGAGCAGACAGCGCTGGCGCTGGTGCTGATGTTCGTGCTCGCCTTCGGGCTCACCAGCTTCGGGGTGATCCTCGCCGCCCGGGTCCGCAGTTTCGAGGGGTTCGGCGTGTTCTCCAACACGGTGATCCTGCCGCTCTACTTCACCTCTTCGTCGATCTTTCCGCTCGATCCGGCGCTGACCCGCGCCCAGCAGGCCGTGACTTATCCCGAATGGCTGGTGTTCCTGGTGCAGATCAACCCGATCACCTATGCGGTCGATGCGCTGCGCGGCGTGCTGATCAATTTCAACCAGTTCGCTCCCTCCTGGGGTGTCGGGGTCATCGTCGGCATGGCGGTGGTCTTCTTTGTCGTCGCCACCATCGATTTCGCGAGGCAATGAGGCGCATCCGAAATCGCTGGATCCAGCCCGCGATCAACCTGTTGATCGTGGTGGTGCTGCTGACGGCGCTCAGCTACCTGCCGCCCGATACCTCGCTGGCCGATCGGCAGAGAACCGGCGTGCTGAAGCTCTGCGTGCCGCCGAGCTATCCGCCCCTCGTCACCGGCGATCCGCAGCAACCCGGCTTCGACATCGAGCTCGGGGCCAAGGTGGCAGAGCAGCTGGGGCTTCGGCTGGCGGTCAATACGCTGAGTTCGATCGGCACGGATTTCAATCCGCGCAACTGGTCGCTGACACGCGGGCAGTGCGACCTCATCGCCGGAGGGGTGGCCGACACGGTGCAGACCCGCAGCTTCCTCCAGACCATCCCCACGCCGATCGAGACCGGCTGGGTGGGGGTATCGACAAGCGGTCGCCTCCCCGCGGCCGGTGGTGCGGTCGTGGTGCTGCCCGGCACCAGCGGGCTCGACCGCCTGCAGCTGTCGGGCTGGCTCAGGCAGCAATCGCTGCAGGTGATTCTCGCCCGATCGCCGCAGCAGTTCGTCGACGCGCTGGCGAACGGGCGCGCCGAGGCCGGCATCACCGAGCGCTTCCTCACCGCTGCGATGGCTTTGCCGGCGGGCCAGCGGGCGTTCTGGCTGGGCGATACTCAGTTCCCGCGCTTCCGCATGGCGTTCGGCCTGTGGAAGGGCGATCAGACGCTCAAGCGGGCCGTCGCCGCGGCGTTGCAGGCGGTCGAGGCCTCCGGCGCCCTGGCGGCGCTGCAGGCCCGCTATCATATTGAAACCATTGAAGAAGCGCTGTGAACGCACGGCGCTGGTTCTGGTTCCATCACGAAGTTTTGCTTCACTATGACGAAAGTCGCATGGGCAGCCGAACCGATTATGCATTTTGTGAGGTTGAGAGATGGCCGCTGAAATGTCAGTTCCAATAGACGGCGTGCTGAATGGAACCCTCGTCCCGTTCAGTGCACCAGCCCATTCTCGGGAGTCGAAAATGCCCCTAAAAATCAAACACCTCGCGGCCGTCACGCTGGCTGCCGCGCTATCCGGTGGCGGTGCCCATGCCGCCGGTTTTACCGCCGAGCAGGCCACTGCCGGCGAAACTGCCTACAACTCCAACTGTGCCCAGTGTCACGGCAAGCAGCTCGAGGGCCCGGACGCTCCCGGTCTCGCCGGCTCGGACGTGATGCAGAACTGGGCCACGGCCGGCGGGTTGTACGATTTCATCCACGTTGCCATGCCGCCCTCGGCGCCGGGCCAGCTTGGCGATGAGACCTATCTCAACATCATTGCCTACATCATGAAGTTCAACGGCGCCCAGCCGGGGGACGAGCCGCTGACGGCCGATGCCGACAAGCTCGCCGCCATTTCGCTGCCGGCCGAAACCCAGGCGGGCGCCGCCGCGGCCGCGCCCGCAGCAGCGGCCACGCCCGACACCACCACTGCTGCCGCCGCGACTGCCGTTCCGCAGGCCTTCACCTGGGGCAAGCAGCTGCCCGGTGGCCCTGCCCCAACCGATGCCGCGGCGCCCGCCGCTGCAACTACTCCCGCAGTTCCGCAGGCCTTCACCTGGGGCAAAACGCTCCCGACGGTCGCCGCGCCCGCTGCCAACTGAGTTATCTGGCGCACTTGTGATGTGTGCCGCTTTTAGGAGGTCTCGATGAAAATCGAACTTTTGAAGTCCATGTTGGTCGCCACGACCGCGCTGGCGCTTTTTGCCGGCCCTGCCCTCGCACAGAACGCGGCGGCGCCCGCTGCGGCTGCACCCGCGCCGGCAGCCGATGCGGCGGCGGCAACGCCCGCTCCCGAGGCGACCAAGAACTACGTTCCGGTCACCGCCGACATGCTGGCCAACCCGCCCAAGGAAGAGTGGTTGATGTTCCGCGGGAACTACAGCAACCAGGGCTATAGCCAGCTCGACCTGATCAACAAGGATACCGTGGGCAAGCTGCAGCTCGCCTGGGCCTGGCCGATGGCCGAAGCCGGCATCCAGGAAACCGCGCCGCTCGTGCATGACGGCATCATGTTCCTGCAGACCAACAACAACATCGTCGAGGCGCTCAACGCCAAGACCGGTGACCTGGTCTGGCAGTATCGCCCGACCCTGGCCGAGCTGCCTGCGTCCTGGAGCTACCAGATCAACCAGGCGCGCCGGCAGAAGAACTCGATCGCGCTCTATGAGGACAAGGTCATCCTCACCACCGTCGACGCACGCATCGTCGTGCTCAATGCCAAGGACGGCAAGCCGGTGTGGGAGAAGCAGGTCCTCGATACCCAGAAGGGCTACAGCTACACCGTTGGCCCGCTGATCGCCGATGGCAAGATCGTCTCCGCCATTTCCGGCTGCTCGATCGCCGGCACTGCCGGTGGTTGCTACATCATGGCGCACGACATCAACACCGGTGAAGAACTCTGGCGCTTCAACACCATCGACGACCCGGAAAACCCCAAGCAGGGTGAGAGCTGGGGCGACGTGCCGCCGGAAAACCGCTGGGGCGGCACGCCCTGGACGACCGGCGCCTACGATCCGGCAACCAAGACCACGTTCTGGGGCATCGGTATGCCCGGCCCCTATTCCGAGCTGATCCGCGGCTCGGGTGAAGGCAGCGTGCTCTACACCAACTCGACGCTCGCCCTCGACGTCGAGACCGGCAAGCTCAAGTGGTACTACCAGCACCTGCCGCGCGATAACTGGGACCTCGACAGCCCGTTCGAGCGCATCCTGGTCGACCAGGAAGTCGACGGCAAGACGCAGCACCTCTTGATCACCGCCGCCGGCAAGAACGGCATCGTCTTCGCCCTCGATCGCGATACCGGCAAGTACCTGTGGCACAAGGATACCGTGAAGCAGAACGTCGTGACCGGCGTCGATGCTGACGGCACCGTGCAGATCAACACCGACCTCATCTCCAAGGCGGTCGGCGAAGAGCACCTGATCTGCGCCTCGGTTTCGGGTGGCAAGCTCTGGATGACCGGCTCCTACAGCCCGCTCACCCAGGCCTACTATGTGCCGCTGACCGAAGCCTGCAACACCGTGGCCCCGACCCAGGTCGAGTTCACCGCCGGCAACGCCGTCGGCGCCGTCAAGTTCGGGCCGCGCGTGCTGCCCGAAGGCATCACCGATGCGGGCCTGCTCGATGCGGTCGGCATCAACCCGACGCAGGGCGACCACAAGTGGCAGTATCGCAGCCGTCCGTCGATGACCTCGTCGGTGCTGGCCACGGCCGGCGGCCTGGTGTTCGGCGGCGACGCCGCCCGCAACATCAACGCCTGGGATCAGGAGACCGGTGAAGTCGTCTGGTCGCAGCGCCTGAACGCCCCGGTCGGCGGCTACCCGTCGACCTACGAGATCGACGGCGAGCAGTATCTCGTGGTGCCGACCGGCTACTCGAACGCCGCCAGCTCGATCTCCTCGGCCTTCCCGGAGATCCCGCTGCCGACCGGCTCGGGCAACTCGATCTTCGTCTTCAAGCTGCCCAAGTCGGCCAGCTGAGACGTCTGCCAGCAGAGTGCTTGCAACGAATGCGAAAGGGGCCGCCGGCCCCTTTCTTTATTGAGTTCGACTTGGCTTCCCCACCGGCGTCATCCCGCGCAGATCCCGTGGGATATCTCAGCCTCAGCGGGGGCCGAAGCATCCCACCAGGTTCCCGCCTGCGCGGGAATGACATCGGTGGGCGCTGAGACGCCATGCTTCGCCCTTATTGGTGAATGCGTTAGGAGACTATCATGCTGCTGAAACTGCTCGCTCCGGCGCTGCTGCTGCTCTCGACCGGCGCCGCCCTCGCCCAGACCTCGGGTGTGCCGCCGGAGGAGTTCGACAATACCCGCCGCCAGGCCGGTGACTCGATCCAGGTCTGTTTCGACCGGACCAGCATCGGCCGCCCGTTCGACGAGGCAGTGGCCAAGGCGCTGGGTGAGGCGCTGTTTCTCGAGGTCAAGGTGATGGAAGGCTTCGGTGGCTTTCCCGTCACCGGCGATGGCTTCATGGATGAGCTCAACCTCGCCATGAACAATGACTGCGACATGTTCATGGGCGTTTCGGTGTCACCCAATACGCCGCTCTCCGACAGCTTCTCGATCACCCGCCCCTACGTCACCATCCCCTTCGTGCTCGCCGTAAAGAACCCCGACTGGAAGAGCCTCGGCGACATCCCCAAGACCCTGCGGCTGGGCACGGCAATGGCCAGCGTGGGCGAAATGAACTACATCACCTGGGCGCAGCAGCGCAGCAAGCCGGAACGCTGGGTGCGGCTGCCCTACGCCGACCCCAACCTGATGGCGACGCGCGTCCTCGACGGCACCATCGCCGGGATGATCCTGTGGCAGCCGGTGCTGGCGCGCCTCCAGCAGGAACGGCCCGAGGCCGCCGCCCTGCACGTGATCGCCAACGCCCCGATCCCTGAATCCGAGACCCGGGTCGGCGCGCTGGTGTCGAGCCGCAACGGCTTTTTGAGGAGCCAGATCGACCAGGCCATCGACGCCCTTGTCGCCGACGGTACCATCGATGGGCTGCTCGAGCAGTTCGGCTACGCCGGCCGCGCTGGGGAGTAGGGCGGGGACGAAGCACTGCACTTGGGGATGGTCGCGAGTTCGGGGGTGACCCACCGCAATCGCCCTTTACTCGGTGTCATCCCAGCGAAAGCTGGGACCCATTTCGCCTCCCGTGCCAGCTGTGAGTTGGATCCCAGCTTTCGCTGGGATGACACCCGGTGGGTGGGTCAAAACCGGGCCCATCGAGGGGTCGATGCCGTCTTATCCTACGCCCTGCCCGTCAAACTCAGATACGGCAACACCGCCGCCCCCAGGCTCGGGATCAGCCCCGCCACCACCGCGGCCGTGACTACGGCCAACCCGAGCGACTGGTAGCGCGGCAGCCGGCGGCCCTGCTCCGGACGCACCGCCTGCCAGATGGCCCCGGCGGCAAGCCCCGGGATCGGCAAGAGGTTGAGCAGCACCGATCCGGCCGTCACGAGCTGGAACTGGCCAATCACATAGAGCACGACATAGGCGCCGCTCTGCGGCAGCAGCAGCGCCAGCGGCCGCAGCAGGTCGGCCGCCGGTACCAAGAGGGCCATGCCGATAAGTCCGCCCAGCACCACCACCGCGACGCCCCAGCCGCCAAGCCGGTTGCTTGCCGGCTCATAGCGCAGCGGGCGCACCCAGCTCATCGCGAACAGCACGCCGATGGCGAGGCCCCAGAGCGACAGCTGCGCGAACGGGTTGGCTGACAACCGGCCGTCGTACTGCGGCCGCCGGTCGCCAAGCAGGCGCGCCAGGCCCGCCAGCAGCAGGCCCTGCAGCCAGGCGTAGACCAGCACCGCGCCGATCCGCGATACGATGTCACTCATGCTCAGGTCGCGCAGCAGCGTCATGGCTTCTCTCTATCGCACTGTTCCGCCCGACGATGGCGCATTCGCCACCAACCGAACCGCTCCCCTCCCGCATGCCTTCTAGCAGAGCGGACTGTTGCGCCGATACGGTTCGCGTCCGGGCGATCGCTACCGGCGCGATGCTGGCGTGGGCAACAGGCAACACTCCCGTTCACCGCGCACCTAGGCGGACCTTCAACCGGTCGGCACCTCTGCTGGCGCCGGCTGGAGCCTTGAGGTAGATTTGAGAAACCACAGGATTGGCTTCAGATCTGATCAGCATGACAGATCATCCGCTCAACAATCACCTCTGGAACGCGTTGAACGGGCCGCTCGCGTCGCAGAGTCGAGCTGTTGGCCGCGTCAGGTTGCTCTCGCCCGATATCGGCAATGTGGCAGCCATGGAGGTGGTTTCGTCGGACAATACGCACGACCTTGCCTCCGCAATTCCATTGGGCTCCGAGATCCTGGTAATCGCGCCGATCCCGCTCGAAGTATCCGACGAACTCGACGTGCTGTCCGTCAAGCCGGTGTTACAGATGGTTGCAGAGCGGCCCACGCGGCTCGATGCAGCGGTACGAACCACCAGGCTTGGGGCTGCCGACTTTCCGCGGATGCTTGCGCTAGTAGACCTTGCACGCCCCGGGCCGCTCGGTCCGCGTGCAATGGAGCTCGGCGATTTTCGAGGGATCTATGACCAGGGCGAACTCGTCGCACTGGCAGGTGAACGCCTTCGATTGGAGGGGTACACGGAGGTTGCTACCGTCTGTACCCACCCCGATTACCGCGGAAGAGGCTACGCGAAGGCCGTGGTTTCAGCCACAATGCAGGGGATAGTCGAAGCTGGCTCGGTGCCATTTCTGGGCGTCGACGATGCCAACATCCCGGCTATCCGGCTCTACGAGCAGCTCGGATTTATCTATCGATCCACATTTTACCTGAGCCTGGTACGGCGTTCCTTGTGAGTTGGCACCGGCCGAGCGGACTTCGGTCGCGCCTCGTTTCAGTGCCCCTCGCTTCGACAATCCCGGCTAGTGCTTTAGGGTGGCGAGAGGCCATTGATGGGCACCGCGATGGATGAGTCAATTCGACGCTTCGACATCGGGCACTTCAAGTGCACTGCTATTGCCGACACCGATCAGGGTGCCCGCAACGTTCTCCTGCTGGAAGGCGCGCAGCGCATTTTGATCGACACCGGCGTAGGGTCAAACGATCCAGGCAATCCTGGCCGCCTATTCGCTCGTCTGGAACAAGCGGGCGTCGAGTCGGAATCCATAGACACCGTCATTCTTACGCACGCTGACTTCGACCATATCGGAGGAGCTACGGACGGGCGCCACCTTGCGTTTCCTCGTGCAGAGCACAGCATCATGCGCGTGGAGGTGGATTTCTGGAAGCAGCGACCTGAACGTCTGGCGCCCAGCCCCCTCTACGACGAGGCGTTTCGTCTACGGGTCAATGCCGTTCCACCCACCGCCCTCGAGGCGCTCGAGCACAAGCTAAGTCTGGTGGACGGTTTGCTCGCCGACGTTGCGAGCGGCGTCACGATGATTGCGGCTCCGGGCCACACTCCGGGGAACTCGGTTGTTCGAATCGAGAGTCAGGGCAACACCCTGCTGGTCGTCGCCGACCTTTTCTACCGACCCGAGGACCTCGCCACCAGGGATTGGGTATCCCAATATGACTATGACCCGAACCTGGTGCTAGAGACACGCAGGAGCTTGCTCGACGAAGCGGTCGCGAACCGCACCTTGTTGATGGCCTATCATATGCCCTTCCCCGGCCTCGGACGAGTTAAGCGCAGCGGGCACGCCTGGGAGTGGGTGGCAGCATAACGCAGCGGGGCTGGCTGCAATCGCAGCAGTTGGCCCGACACGGGACCAGGTGCGGTCAGCGACAACATCTCAAGACCCCGGCCCAATCGAGTCTGCTGCTTGCCCGGCTGGAGCGTTCCCGAACCGTGCGACAAGATCAGCTGCCAACTGCTGCAGTTTCGCCAGATCCTCGTCGCCGAACGGATGCTCCTCATAGTCCAGGATGACCAGCGAGCCCACTGTCAGCCCATTGTCCAGCGTGAGCGGCACCCCTGCGTAGAAGTCGACACCGTTGCCCTGCAGGTATGGATTGTCGGCAAGTTCCTCGCCCTCGATGCCGGGAGGGATCACCAGTGGTCTTCCACGTTCCGCGATCATCTCCGTCAGCTTGTAAGCTCCCTCTTCATCCCGGTGTCTTTCGTCAGCCAGGAGGTTGATGGTTGCCAATGGAACCCCCATTGCGTCGGCCACAGCCTCAAGGGCTCGGCCCAGATCGTCATCGCCGCGGCCAGCACCACGGAAGGGTTGGTGGCCCGCCAGTTTGGCCGTTGCGGTGACCACATCGAGATGGCTCTCGATCTCGGTCAAAGTGTCCTGCAGCCCATGCGTCACCGCATCCACACGCAGCGCTTCAGGCGACGCCGTCGATCCATCGCCGTCGAGATGGCATACGACAACCTTCAAGCCCGGTCGGATGAACTTGAGGCGCCGCGTGACGTAGCGGGTCTGAGCCTTGATGTCGGCGCCGAAGTAGAACAGGCAGACGACTTCGGCTCCTTCGATGTCGATGCGGCCGATGCTCTCCTGCCGGACCGCCATCGGTGGCAGGACCCGCGACGCCACCTGTTGCGCCGCCAACCGCTGCGCCACCACCCTCGCCGCACTCTCGTCGATTTCCGTCCGCCCCCCGATAAGAACGACGGCGTTTCCAGGCAGCGGTTCCACATGCCCCAGTTCATCGATAACCGCATCGATGCTGGTGGCAAGCACCCGTCGCTGCGCCAACGCTTCCGGCGTGTCGGCCAGTTCGATGCTGGCCAGCTTCAGCGCGGGGAGCAGCGTGTTCTCCTGGAAGGACTCGAGCCCAGCTTCCTCTACGTACTCTTCAGCAATCTCGATTGCCTCCTCGACGCTACCTTTCAACATGCGCTGGTAAAGACGCTCGGGAGGTTCGAGGACCGGCTCGCTGCCCAGCAGCGTTTCGAGCACCTGAAACTGCGGGATGTAGCGACCGATAACCACAAGGCAGACCGTCATCGGGGTTGCCAGGATGAGCCCGACCGGTCCCCATAGCGTGGCCCAGAACATCGCGGAGAGCAGGATGGCGATTGGCGAGACGCCGGTGCTCGAGCCGTAGATGCGCGGCTCCACCACGTTGGCGGTGGTAAGATCAATCACCACGAACAGCCCGACTGTCGCCAGCAGCATGCTCCAGCCTGAATCCACCGCGAAGGCGAGGAGGATGGGGATGCAGGCGACCAGCAGACCGCCCACAAAGGGGATGTAGCGGAAGAGCATGATCATCAGGCCCCACAGAATCGCGCCCGGCACCCCGATAACAAGCAGTCCGAGACCAAAAAGCACTCCGTAGCCAACGTTGATGAAGAACTGCAGCTGCAGATAGCGACCAACACGCCGGCTGGCGTCCCCCATCGCCAGGTTGGTCGTGCTGTAGCCGCCGCGGCTGACCAGGCGGATGAAGCGTTCCTGCAGCTCGCCTCGGCCCAGGAGCAGAAAGATCAGGAAGATCACGACGATCGCTGCCGTCGCCAGAGGGCCGGCCAGCGTACCCATCAAAGTGCTTACAACACCGAGCGGGTTGCCGACTTCGTTGGCGATGGTAACGGGGATAGGGGTTCCCGGCCTTTCCTGAAGGCCACCTTCGTTCGAGGAGAGTTGCTCGGTGAGTGACCCCACGGCGCCGGTCAACCCGTCGAGAAAGCCGCCACCCTCAAGCTGTTGCTGCAACTCGTGCAGCTTGCGGGCGATTGTGGTCTGATAGGCTGGTAGTTCAGCGCCGATTTGAATGAGCTGCGTTCCGGCCAAGTATGCGAACAAGGCCAGAAACAGCAACGCGGTCACGACGCTGACGATCACAGCCACCGCATCGGGCAGATGCAACCTGCGGCTCAACAGGTCGACCATCGGGCTGAGCGCAAAAGCGAGCAGGATCGCCAGCACCAGCGGTACCAGAATGCCGGCGCCCAGGTAGAGCATGGCCACGACCAAGGCGAAGGATGCCACCGTCTCGAAGATGCCGCGGCGCGTGAGAGGCGATCGCTCGGAGAAACGCACTGACGGCATAGTTTACCCCTCGGGCCTCGTGTCATAATGGTCAGGCAGCACAGAGGTTGCGCTGTCCTCGAAGGCTGAGGCACGCGGACTTATTTTTGAGCGCGTCCATCACGCGCGATTAACCCTGGCTGTGTCACCTTGCTGGTATGCGCGAGGCGGTCGACAGGGGAGAAGTCGCCGGCACGTTCCTGTTCGGCAGGAACGGCGCGATGCTGCGCAAGATCATCGATGGCGCCGCCATTGGCATGGCAGTGGCCGCAATGGATGGAAGCATCGTCTACGGCAATCGCGCCTTCCAGCGAGATTTCTCCACCAAGCAGGGGAGCGATGCTTCCCGTCTGCAGAACATCCTGGCGCCGGACGACAGCGAAGGGCAGCAGGCGCTGGCCGACGTGCTGGCGGGGCGCAAAAGCACCCATGAAGGCGAGCATCGTTGCCGCGATGCGGCAGGCCGGAACATCTGGGCCATGGTTGCGCTGTCGGTACTGGAGTCCGACGTCACCGGCCAACCGGTCTACATCATCGCCCAGTTGAACAGCATCGACCGACGCAAGGCCGCCGAGGCAGCTTTGGTTGAAAGCGAGAGCCGCTGGCATTTCGCCCTCGAGGCCGCCCGCCAGGGCGTGTGGGACCATGACAGCCGGACGGGCCGCATGTTCTACTCACCGATGTGGCGGACGATGCGTGGCATCCCCCAGGACGAGGCGATCGATGATCGCCAGGAATCCTGGATCGAGCGCATCCATCCCGAGGATCGCGATCGAATCCGCTCGACGGTCTCGCGGCAGAACCTGGGGGACGATGGCTACGACATCCTGGAGTATCGAGAACGCCACCGCGATGGCCGCTACATCTGGATCCTCAGCCGCGGCAAGCCGGTGGCCTGGGATCAGGAAGGCCGTGTGCTGCGCACCATCGGCACCGACACGGATATTACTCACCTCAAGGAAATCGAGGCGCGCCTGGCACATGCGGCTACGCATGACCCCCTGACCGGGCTCGCCAACCGCGCCTCCCTGGGCGGTGCCGTGGTTGCGGCAACGGCGTCCTTGCCGAGCTGCCTGTTGTTTATCGACCTCGACCAGTTCAAGCCGATCAACGATGCGCTGGGACACGCTGCCGGGGACAGAGTGCTCATCGAGGTGGGCCACCGGATTACGTCCGTGATCCGGAGCACGGACTATGTCGCGAGGATGGGCGGCGACGAGTTTGTGGTGGTGCTGCGCAACTGCGATCTGCACAGTGCCCATCGCCTTGCAGAAGCGGTCGCCGCCGCTGTGGCTTCCATCCCGCTGACGCTGAGGGGAGAGCCACATCAGCTGGGAACGAGTATCGGTCTGGTGCAACTTGAGGCCGGACTCACCGCAGACGCCGTACTCGCCCGAGCCGACGCCGCCTGCTACGCAGCCAAGAAGGCGGGCCGCGGGCGGATTGTTGTGGCCACGTGAGTGGGCTGAGCTGCAGGGATCGGGCCGGCGAGCCATTCAACCGCCACTCCATCACCCATTGGGTGATGGCCGCCGCTGCCTCGTAGACCAAATCACGTCCGGCCGAATGGCGCCTCCGCTCAAATGCTCCGAAGGCCGCTCAGAAGCACAGCGAGCTCGACCTGGCGGCTCGTGCCGGTCTTCATCATCAACGATTTGAGCTGGGAGCGGATGGTCTCGCGAGAGATGCCGTGCGAAGCCGCGAGTTGCTCGACCGATCGGCCGACCGAGATGCCGCGGGCGACTTTCGCTTCGGCGGGCGTCAGATCGAAGAGCCCGGTCAGCACCTCGGTGAGGGGCGCCGACGGGGCCGTCACCGGGGTGAGCAGCACCAGAACCTCGGCGCGAGCAAAGATGTCGCCGGCGGCTCGTCGGATAGGGACGACATGAGCGACGATCGCCGGCGCGTTTTCGGTCGCCGCCAGGGGGATCGATCGCACACTGTTGAAGCCGCGGCTGGACAGTGCCGCGGCAAGCAAGTCATCGGCCGCCTTGGCCTGCAAGTAGATCCGGTCGAAAGCGCCGATCTTCACGCGCGGTGCAAGCGCCTGCAATGACGCGTTAGCTGCGAGGACCGCACGGTTTCGCCCGACCACCGCCGCCGGCAGCCCCAGGATGTCGAGTGCTTCGGTCGCCGCCCTGGCCTGCTGCATCCGCAATCGATGCGCCAGCAGCGCAGCCCTTGCCAGGTGCGGGCGGAACGGATCGAGCCGCTCCATCGCTGCACGGGTGAAGGGACCTTTGCTGGTGGATTTGGCCACGTCGTAGACAATCAGGTCGCCGCTCGGCACGGGGACGACGGTGCCGGCAGTCCAGCCGAATCCGTACGGCCTGGCGAACCGGATGTAGATGGGGTCAGCATCCAGTTCGGCCTGCGAGCAGACCTCGAGATCATGGGCAAATGCCATGGGCATGCGCTCGAGGCCTCGTTGCGGTCGGATATTGGGCAGGCTCGCGCCGTTGGCGGCGTAGTCCGAGAACGCTGCCTCATAGCTCTTCGTGGTAACGTAGCGCAGGCCCGCATCGTGGCCGAAGGCAATCAGCGATGCAGCGTCCCCGTCAGCGAGACTACCGATCTGCTCCAGGATGCGCGGCCAGTATTCCGGAACGACCGCCGCCTCGTATATTCCGTCGACCAGCGCTTCCACGTCCATGGTACTGCGATCACGACCGTTTCGTGAGGGCTAGACTTGCACCAATTACTCTCGCGTTGCCATAGTGGAACGCGGGGGGGTGCAGCAGGGTGTTCACGCCGCCGGGGAGCGCCATCCGCAGCCAATCGCCTTTTTGCTCAAGCACGTCATTCGGGCAGAATCGGTGAATGCAGCAGCCATCCGGATTGGGTAGGCTGGCGCCCAACGAATAGGTTCGCATTTTTCGCGAGGGGTTCTGCGGGTGGGTATCTACGAAGACCTGGGCATCAAGCCCATCATCAACGCGTCAGCAACACTCACCAAACTTGGTGGATCGCGCATGCCCGGGGTAGTCCTCGAGGCAATGAATGCGGCCGCTGGCTCGTTTATCGATCTGCCACTCTTCCAAACGCGGGTCGGCGACCGTATCGCCGAGCTCACCCGGAATGAGGCCGCATTCGTTTCCTCAGGCGCAGCAGGTGGGATCGTTCTCGCGGTCGCGACTCTCATGGCAGCGCCGAACGAACCTGATCCCATGTCGTATCCAATGCTCAAGGGCATCACCAAGAACGAAGCCATCGTTTTCACCTCGCAGCGTAACGGCTACGACTTCGCGATTCTCCAGACCGGCGCCTCCATCGTTGAGTGCGACGACACCCTCGAATCGTTCGAGTCGGCCATAACCGGGCGTACAGCGTGCCTGGTCTGGTTTGCTGGTGCGCTGGCAGTGAAATCTCCGCCGATCGAGGATGTCATCGCGATCGCCAGGAAGCACCGTGTCCCGGTTCTGGTTGACGCCGCTGCCCAGATTCCACCAGTTTCGAGTCTCTGGCACTACACAAAGGCCCTCGGCTGCGAGGGTGTCGTCTTCAGTGGCGGCAAAGGCATCCGTGGGCCGCAATCTGCCGGTCTGGTCCTTGGGACCAGGGAATTGATCGCAGGTTGCCGCCGACTTTCACCGCCCACGCAGGGCATCGGTCGACCTCTGAAAGTCGGAAAGGAAGAACTCGCCGGAATGCTCGCCGCCGTCCAATACACGCTGGATCAGGACGAGGACGCGATACTCGAAGGTTACGAGGCGATCGTCCAGAACTGGATCGGAGACCTCGCCGGGATTGTGGGAGTGACGACGGAACGCGGCTTCCCAAGTGAGGCTGGTCAACCTCACGCCCGCGCGATGGTTCGCCTCGATGGCGGATTCAGGAAGACGCGCGACCAGGTAGTTGACGAGCTCAAGAACGGCGATGTGTGGATTGAGGTATCTGCACCAGTCGATGAACCGAACACCATAGCTTTGAATCCGCAGACGCTGACGAGCGAAGAGGCCGATGTCGTTGCTGCTCGACTGCGACAGGTTCTGACAAGCTGATCAAGTCTCCAGGAAATTATCGATGGCATTCAATGTCCGGAAGCGCGGCAAACTCACCTATTACTATGAAGGCGATCGACCTGTTCTCTCGGCGCTGGTCACCGAGGAACAGACGGATGGCGACCTCAAGATCCATTTCGCCGGCCTGACAGGTGGCTACTCAGCGAAGGGCATATTGGGACTCAACGAAGTCGTGTCGATGGATCCCCATCAGGAAGTCGCACTGGTCTTCCGATGCTGGGAGAAGTGGGTGGTCGAGGCGGGAATCTGCTCGTCTTTGCAGGATCTCGATTTCATTGAGATGCACGCGTTCGGTGCCCAACCGAAGACCCCGAACATTCTCGCCGACCCCGCCGGATATGCCGCTGAGCAGGATCGCCTTCGGAAAGCCTATGCCGAGGCGTACTCATCTTTCTTCGCCGATAACCTTCCCGAAAATGGAGTTCCCTGCCGCTTCACAGTCCATCTGATCGATTTCCCGGACAAGGCGGCCTCGTACGAGTTCTATTCAACCGCGCTCCTCCAACGCGCATTGCAGAAGGGTTAGTCATGCTCGCAATGAGGTTCGAGTGAGCATCGACTGATCCTGAGCAAAGGAGAAATCGCCGGGCCCCTCCGCTCCTTGCATGATGTCCGCTTGTGGCCCAATTAGCGGACTGTGGCTTGCGGTTGCCCACTGAGAGCCGGAGCGGAGCCCCCGATACTGTTGTTTACGAAGCCCAGCGCAGCGGCGTCGTAAGCCGCTGCGCCTCGCTCTTGAGCTAGCTCCGTACGATCAGGTGGTCCGACTTCAGCCAGAGCGGCGGCAGGCAGAGCTGAACGTTGGAAAGCGGCAGCAGGTGTTCACCCAGCGTGACGCCGATGCTGTCGCGGAGGAAGGCGCGGCGCGCCTCGATGCGGGCCCAGGTCGCGGGGTGCTTGGCTGCGAGGTCAGCGCGGAGCGCCGCATCGGCGATGGCGACCGCGTCCTCGCAGTTCAGCGCCTTGCCGGGCTGCATCGGCACCGGGATCACGTCGACCTGGAACATCATGCCAGAGCGTAGCGTCTCGGTCGAACCCGGGCGGACGGGCGAGTGGCTCCACTCGTCGTAGCTGACGAGGTGACCGGGGTTGAGGGCGGATTTCAGGTTGGCCTCGGCGAGCTTGCCGACGACAGCTTCGCGCAGGGCGCCGCCGGTCGTGCCGATGCGGGCGGTTTCATACCAGGTGACCAACGCATCGAAATACGAAACCGCAGTGGCGACGAACGCATCGTCTGCGTCATCGAGCAGGCCGGCGCGCGAGCTGAGCCCGCCCCAGTAGCCGACGGCGGTGGTGACACCGTCGCCCCGCTTCAGCACGCGGGCCCCGGCACTGTTGAGGCCGTGGATGGCGTGGCCGGCGTCGCCCGAGGCGAACATGGTGTGGGCGCTCAGCGGTTCGCCGGCATAGCCAAGATGGGCGGCCGCTTCGATCTCGCGCATGCCCGGGCGGGCGTGGCGGACGACGTTCCACACCGAGGCCGAGGCCCGGCTCGAGGCCCACTCGAAGGCGGCGATCTGGTCGGCATCGACGATGCTGCGCGAGCCGTCCTGCGGATGCGAAAGCACCGCGGTGGCATCGCTCAGGGCTTCATAGCCGCCGCAGATCCTGGCGAGCAGCACGATCATATAGTGCGGCACGAGGAAGCCGGGGCCCGCATCGTCCCACTCCTCGGGTTCGAGATACTTCCAGCCGACGACGCCGATAGTGTCGCCCGCCTTGAGACCGGCTTCGCGCAGCACGGTTTCGAGCCTCGGCGCCTTGGTCCGGTCCTGTGCCATCAGGCTCATCGACTGGCTGAGCATGACCTCGAGGCCGGGCAGCGGCGAAATCGCGGTGAAGCTCTCCGATTCGTTGCCGGTGACGATGATGCGGCGACCGTTCGGGCCGAGCAGCATGGCGGCCTCCTCGAAGCGGGGATCAAAGCCGCTGAGGTGCAGGATGTTGCCGTTGTGCTCGCGATCGGCATAGACGAACACCCAGGTCGTCCCGGCCCGGCGGTAGACATCGTCACAGCGGGCCACGAGCGTTGCTGCCGGGATCTGCGGGCGCACCAGCGGAACGCCGAACTCGGGCACGGCAACGGTTTGTAGATGGCTCATTTGTTGTCCTTGATTGGTCGTCGAGTGGGGTCAGCCCAGCACGGCATCGGTGGCGGGGTCGAGCAGGTGGACGCGGTCCATGTCAACCGAAAGGGACAGCGCGGCACCGCTGCGCAGTGACGATTGCGGCAGCAGCCGCGCGACTGCCGGCTCGCTGGCAAGCGTGAAATGCACCAGCGTTTCCATGCCGAGCGGTTCGACCAGGCCGGCCGTGATGCTGAGCGGCACACCACCCTCGGCGAGGCTCAGGTGCTCGGGACGGATCCCCAGCACGGCCGGCTTGCCGGCCAGCTGCGCGAACAGGGCGGATCGCGACGGCGGCACGGCGAGGCTTTGCCCATCCGGCAGGCGCACCGACAACGCGTTGCCGCCGCCGGCTACCGAGACGGTGAAGAAGTTCATGCCGGGCGAGCCGATGAAGCCGGCAACGAAACGGGTGGCGGGCCTGCGATAGAGCTCTTCGGGCGCGGCGATCTGCTCGATGCGCCCCTTGTTCATCACCACTACCCGGTCGGCCAGCGTCATCGCTTCCACCTGGTCGTGCGTCACATAGATCGTCGTGGTCGGCACCCGTGCGTGCAGCGCTTTGATCTCGGTGCGCATCTGCACGCGGAGCTTGGCATCGAGGTTGGACAGCGGCTCGTCGAACAGGAACACCGAGGGGTTGCGGATCAGCGCGCGGCCCATGGCGACACGCTGGCGCTGCCCGCCGGAAAGTTGCCGCGGCTTGCGCTCGAGCAGCTGCTCCAACCCAAGGATTTCCGCCGTGCGCTGCAGCCGCTCGGCGATCTCGGCCTTGGCGACCTTGCGCAGTTTCAAGCCGAAGACGATGTTCTCGGCGACGCTCAGGTGCGGGTAGAGTGCGTAGTTCTGGAACACCATGGCGATGTCGCGGTCGCCCGGCTGCAGCTCGTTGACGCGCTTGCCGCCGATCTGCACCTCACCATCGGTGATCGTTTCCAACCCCGCCACCATGCGCAGCGTCGTGGATTTGCCGCAGCCGGAGGGCCCCACCAGCACGATGAACTCGCCATCGGCGATATCGAGGCTGATGCCGTGCACCGTCTGCAACTGGTCGTAGGCTTTGACGACCTTTTCGAGCTTTACAACTGCCATGCTGTTCTCCTGCTGCCCCGGGCGCCGTCAGGCAGCGTCGCCGTAGACATGGCCGGCCGGGGTCCAATCGAAGTCGCGGTCCAGCGGCCAGGTCGGCCGGGCGATGCGCGTCCACTCGAGCCGCGTCATGTCGAGTTGCGAGACACCGTCGCTCAGCAGCAGGATGTGCCGGGCGGCAATATCCTCGATGCGGGGGTGCAGGTAACCGAGCTTGACCACGTAGAGCTTGTGGGCCAACGGATCGATGCCCATGGCGTGGAAGTGTTCCGGGGTTGTGATGCCGATCGGCTGCGCGTGGAACGTGGCTATGACGTTGCCGATCCGCACCTTGGCCCAGGCCGCCTCTCGTGAACGGTAAGGCTGGAAACCACCGAGGTCGAGGAATTCGCCGCAGGCCTCGACATGCACGAGTACCTTTCGCGCCGTCTTGGGTCGCGACACGTGCTCGCTGCCGAGCAGCAGCTCGACACCGGCGCCAACACCGGCGGCGTTGAGGGCTGCCACAGCCTCTGGTGCGGTGATCCCGGCGATGATGACATCCTCGTTGGCGCCCAGGTCCAGCGCCGCCTGCAGCACGGTGGTCAGCTCGCCGGCGGCGCCGGCAGTGGTATTGTCGCCCGAGTCCGATACATAAACCGGCCGCTGCGGGCTCTGCAGCGCCAGTTCCAGGCCTTCTGCGACTTCGGCGGTCTGCATGCGGAGGATGAACTGCTCATGCCGGTCCCAGATCGACTGGGCGAGCCTGGTTGCCTGTTCGAGCGCCAGATCGGCGCTGTCCTCGCTGACCGCGAACGCCGTGCACCTGGTCCAAGGCCGATCGTTCCAGGCGAAGCCGACGAGGATATTGGCTTCCATCATACCGGGCACCGCGTCGTAGTCGGGCAGGCTGCCATAGAGTTCGCGGGCCGGGCTTTCCGAAGTCACGGCGGTTTCGCCCGGAATGAGGATCGGCAGAGTGATCGCCACCTTCTTGGGCTTCAGCCCGTTGCGGATCACCCGGATGAGCTGGTCGGCGGCGCGGTAGCCGGTCGATTTGTCGTCGCGGTGCGGGGCGGTGCGTAGCACTGAAAACACGGTACCGGCCTCGAGCAAAGCAGGAGTCATGTCGCCATGCAGATCCAGCGACACGCCGATCGGCAGGTCGGGCCCGACCAACTCGCGGATGGCGCCGACGAAGTCGGAATCGGCGTCAGCATCGAGCCCTTCGACTTCGAGCGCACCGTGGTTGACCACCAGCACGCCGTCGAGGTCCGGGGTCCCCGCCAATAGCTTCAGGGTCTTCTGCTTGACCATGTCATAGGCCTCGGCGGTCATGATGCCGCCGGGCAAGGCCGTGGCCCAGTAGAGCGGCACCGGCTCGATATCGGCGTCCTCGGCGATGCGGGCGAGCATGCCGCGCACCATCCACAGGTCGCCTTCGCGCATCTGGGTGGCATCGAACTGCTGCAGGACCGAAATCCCGGTCACGGCCGGCGAGGCGAGCATGATTTCGATGGAGAGGCCGACTATGGCGAGACGCATGATGAACTTTCTATGGGCTTAGGGAAGGACGTCGGTGCCGACGATGTCGGTGACCCCGTCGAGGGCGAGGGCGACAGCGCCCAGCGGTGGTGTGCCGACAACGGATTCAGCGAACCTGATGGAGGTGCGGGCATACATGGCCGGGTGCGCCAGCCGCTGCAGCGCCCGGTCGAGCGCCGCCGAGAGGAACGGCGCGGCAGGGCCGATATGACCGCCCAGCACCACAACCGGCGGGTTGAAGATGTTGATGAGGCTCGACACCGCCGAGCCCAGCACATCGCCGGCGTGCTCGAGCACGTTGAGCACGATCGGATCGCCCTGCTGCGCCAGCTCGATGATGTCCTCGTAGGAGCGCGGACGGGCTGGTCCGAGGCGGGAGATTTCCTCGATCAGCGCCGGCGCCGACAGGTAAGCCGAAAGGCAGCCCGCCGCACCACAGGTGCAGAAGCGTCCCTGCGGCACGATCTTGATGTGCCCCAGTTCGCCCGCGAGTCCGTCCGAGCCGGTATGCGGCGAGCCGTCGAGGAACAGGCCGCCGCCCACGCCGCCGTCTGAGAACAGCACGTAGATGAAGTTCTCGATGTTCACGCAGCTGCCGAACATGTGCTCTGCCATGGCGGCGGCCTTGCCGTCATTGCCCACGAAGATCGGCCACTCCAGCACGCTGCGCAGCCGGCTGAGGATGTCGACGTCGCGCCAGCCGAGCACCGGCACGTGAACGATGACGCCGGTCTTCTTGATCAGGCCCGGCAGGGAGACGCCCATGGCGATGACCCTGGCATCGACGCCGGCGGCCTGGACGACCTGGCGGCCGCCTTCGGCGATCAGGTGCTCCACGCCATCCGGTCCGCCATCATAAGCAATGGCCGTCTGTGCATGCACCGAGCCATCGAGGCCGCAGGCGACGAAGCGAATCTTGGCCGACTCCACTTCCACCCCGACGATGATGCCGGCGGTGGGCGAGATGTAGAGCTCGTCGGATGGACGCCCGCGGCCACTTTCGCTGACCTTGCCGCGCCTTTCCACCAGGCCCTGCGCCACGAACTGGTTGACGATCGACGACACGGTCGACTTGTCGAAGCCGGTTTTCTCGATGATGCCACGCTGCGAAACGCCGGGTTCCACGCGGATGCGATGAAACATGTTGCTGGCGTGAAAGCGCCTGAGGAACGAACGGTCCACGTTCAAAAGTCCTTATTCTCGTGAGAAGAAAAATAAGCTGCTACGAAGGGGGTGGTCAAGCGCCTGCAGTCGTCGGCGACGATGGGCCACCGCGCATGCGAAAATAAACCTATTGAAATACAATATGTTAGCGCTGCTTGAAAAATTTGCACCGGTGCGCAAGTGCCTATCCAGTTGACAATGCCGCCCTCCTGTTTCAGTTTTTTCTTGTGAGAAGAAATTCTCTGCATCATGAAAAGGGCCTCAGTGGCTCAGGGGTAAGGGAACATGAAGATCAAGCACTGCCTGGCCGCAATCGGCCTTGGAATTCTGTCCAACGGCGCCGCGCAGGCCCAGCAGGCCGCGGAGGTCTGGAACTACTACGCCGCCGGCTCCGAGCTTGCCGGCATGAACGCGTTGGTCGACGTGGCAAACGCCAAGTCGCCGGACTTCAAGTACTCGAGCGTCATCATCCCGGGTAACGCTGTCGAGATGCGCCGGCAGTTGCAGACCGCGTTCCTGGGTGGCACCCCGCCGGCGCTCTACCAGAGCTCGATGGCTTCGGAACTGAAGACTTTTGCCGATGGCGGCCAGCTGCATCCGTTGAGCGATGTCTGGGCCCGCATCGGGGGCGACGAGATCTTCCCCGAAGGGGTGCAGCGCGTGGTCAAGGTCGATGGCGTCCCCTATGGCGTGCCGTTCGACCTGTCGCTGATCAACAACGTTTTCTACAACAAGGCCGCCTTCGAAAAGGCCGGGGTCGCCGTCCCGACCGACTGGAAGAGCTTCACCGCCGCATGCGACGCGCTGCGTGTTGCCGGCTATGAGCCGCTCGGCAATGCCGGCGGCACCTTCTGGAGCCTCTACAACTTCTACGCCGCGTTGGTTTCGGTCGTCGGCGTCGACGGCTACTACAAGATCGCCAGCGGCGAGCTGAGCTTCGACAGCCCGGAGTTCAGCCAAGCGCTCGATACCTACCGCGACAGCATGGTATCCTGCTACGCCAAGAACTGGAGCGGCAAGACCTGGACGCAGACCGCCGACGACCTGATCAACGGCAACACCGCGATGTTCATGATGGGCATCTGGGCAGCCGGCTACATGGAGACCGCGGGCTTCAAGGCAGGCCAAGGCTTCGACATGTTCCAGGCGCCGGGCACGGTGGGCAAGTCGATCTTCCAGATGGATGTGATGGCCGTGCCAGAAGGTCCGGGCGTTGCCGCCGCCGAGAACTTCATCGAGGCTGCCACCACGCCTGAGGGACAGGCGAGTTTTGCCACACTCAAGGGCTCGTTGGCCCCCAATATCAATGTCAGTCCGTCGGTCTACGGCTATGCCGGTGCTGCATTCACCAAGCAGTTCGCCGAGGCTTCGGCCAACAATGCGGTGCTGCCAAACCTGTTCTTCCTGCTGCCGACCGATCTGGGGACCGAACTCGGCAACCAGATCGAGCGCTTCGCGATCGAGCCGTCGGACAATGTGAAGGCCGAAATGATCAGCACGCTTGAAGGCCTGCGCAAGGAAGCGCAGGCCGAGAGCGCCTTCGTCAAGTGGTGATCTGAGCTCCACGCAATCCCTGCGAGGCGGCGCCAGGTTGCCGCCTCGTTCCGCATGACGCATCCATGAGCAGGTCGATGGCCGCCCGAAAATACACGATGAACTCCGCCGAACGGACGCACATGGCGTTCCTGGTGCTGCCGACCCTGCTGTTTGTGATCTTCTACGTGTATCCGGTCATCTCCAGCGTCTGGCTGTCGCTGCACGACTGGGATGGCTTTGCGCCCCGCATGAAGTTCCTCGGGCTGACCAACTATGCCGTGCTGCTGGGCCAGCCGAGATTCCTCCACGCCGTCTTGAACAACGTGCTGTGGGTGGGGTTCATGCTCCTCGTGCCGACCGGAATCGGCCTGCTGCTGGCAGCCATCCTCGATCGCGGCATCCGAGGTGAGCAGGCCTTCCGCATCATCTTCTTCCTGCCCTTCACCATTCCCGCAGTCGCCGTGGCCGCCATCTGGCGCTGGATGTACGAGCCTGACAACGGCCTCGTGACCTCGGCGATGAAGCTGGTGGGGCTTGGCGGGTTGGCGCAGAACTGGCTGGGTGACCCATCGGTCGTGAACCTGTCGCTGATGGGGGCGGTCGCCTGGTGGACGACAGGATTTGCCTTCCTCGTGTTCTTCGCCGGCCTGCGCAACATCCCCGCCGAGTGCATCGAGGCGGCTCGTATCGAAGGCGCCAGCCCCTGGCAGGTGTTCTGGAAGGTCAGCTTCCCGCTGCTCTGGCCCTCGACGATCATCGTGCTCGGAATGGCGGCAATTGATGCGATGCGGCTGTTCGACGTGGTCTGGTCGATGACCAAGGGTGGCCCGGCCTATGCGTCCGAAGTGCTGGCAACGCAGATGTACGACCTTGCCTTCGGCCGCTTCGACATGGGCCGGGCCTCAGCCGTGGCGGTCTGCCTGTTCGTCATCGCCGCCATCATCATCATGCCCTACATCGTCTACATGTCCCGGCGCGTCCAGGACAGCGAGGCCGAATAATGAGCACGCCGTCCTCCCTCGCACAGCGCCAGACGGTGCTCACGCGCACCGTGCTGATTGGCATGGCGATCATCTTCCTCGCGCCGCTCATCGTCGCAGTTCTGACCTCGTTCAAGAGCCCGTCGGAGGTGACGCGCGTCCTGTCCATTCCCAGCCAGCTCTATTGGCAGAACTACGCCATAGCCTTTGAGCGTGCAGGCCGTACCTTCCTCAACTCGCTGTTGATCACCGCGCCGGCGGTTGGCCTGTCGCTGCTGGTCGGCGCCATTGCCGGATATCCGCTCGCCTACATGCGGGGAGCGAGCGGCAAGGTAGTATACTTCATCCTCCTCACCGGCATGCTGGTACCGTTCCAAATCGTACAGATTCCGTTGTTCTTCCTCATCCAGAAGATCGGGCTTTACGATACGATTCCCGGCATGTGGCTGGTTCACGCTGCCTACGCTGTGCCATTCTGCACCTTCTTCATGCGCAACTTCTTTGCCTCGGTGCCGCGCTCGATGTACGAGGCGGCACTGATCGATGGCTGCCGTCCTGCCACCTATTTTTGGAGGCTGCTCTTGCCGGCTTCTAGTTCTGGCCTTGCGGCGCTCGCCATCATCCAGAGCCGCGCCATCTGGAACGACCTGCTGTTCGCCATCACCCTCACCACCAGCGACCGGGCGCGGCCAGCCACTGTCGCGATCTCGGCCTTTGCCAGCAGCCTGCAGGTCGAGTACGGACCGCTGATGGCCTCGACCGTGGTGTCGATCCTGCCGGTGATGGCGGCTTACCTGCTGTTCCAGAAATCGTTCGTCCGCGGCCTGTTGGGCGGGGCGGGGAAGTAGGCCACAAACTGCCCGCAGGAATGTCCGCATTTGGCGCGTAGCGGACCTAACTCGGGCCACTTATGGCCCACAGCGGTCACTGCGCAGGCGCTCGGCAAGACCTGTCCGACGATCAGACTATCAGGCGACCATCCACGGTGCCGGCTGACAGCACCGCGGGCCTAAACTATGATGCCCGCGGGAGGCAAAGGGCCGACACGAGAAAGTCCGAGCAGCTAGTCGATCGCAGCCGGTTTGACATTTTCGGAGGATCTACGTGACCGAGATTCTTGACGTGGTCGTGATCGGCGCCGGCTGGGCTGGCCTCAGCGTGAGTCATGGCCTCCGAGCCGCGGGCGTTCCCCATGTGGTGATCGAACGTGGCCGCATCGGTGAAACCTGGCGCACCCAGCGCTGGGATTCCTTTCACTTCAACCTTCCGAATGTGCTCTCGATGTTGCCCGGCGATCGTTATGAGGGAAATGAGCCGGAAGGGGCGATGACCCGCGATGAATTCGTCGCGCTGCTGGAGGACTACGTCGCCCGGCACGGCCTGCCGATCCAATTGGGCGAGTCGGTTGTCGAAGTGACGCCTGACACTGCAAACGGCTTTGTCGTTAGGACGGACGCGCGACAATTGATGGCGCGGAATGTGGTCGCCGCCAGCGGCAGCCTCAATCGGGCAAGACGTCCGGCCCTGTCACGGCAGATCCCGGAGGATGTCGACCAGATTGACGCCTCGAGCTATCGCTCTGCCGCTGCGCTGGAACCTGGGGCTGTGCTGGTGGTGGGCAGCGGGCAGTCAGGTGGCCAGATTGCCAAGGATCTTGCTGACGCGGGTCGCGAGGTTTTTCTCGCCACAAGCAAAACCGGCCGGCTAGCGCGAAACTATCGCGGGAGACTTCTGGCTTTCTGGCTGGTCGAAGCAGGCGCGTTGGAGCAGCGACGCGAGGAGTTCGTTCTCCCGTCGGGTGCCGTCCCAGCTCGTAGCCTGCAAGGCGCCCTCGAAACGCTCAGCCTGCAAGGCCTCAGCGCACAAGGCGTCACGCTCCTCGGGAGGCTCGAAGGCGTCGACGGCATGGTGCTAACGTTCGGGGAAGACGCGGCGACCAACGTCAACTTTGCGGATGAAGCGGCTGCAGCTCTGCGTGGCCGTGTCGACGACTATATCGCGCGCGAAGGCATCGCGGCACCGCCCGCTACGGATGATCCGGCGGAGGTGGCGGCCGCACAGCTTCCGTCCCCGCCGATCACTTCGCTGAACCTGGCCGCTTATGGCATCCGCACAGTTATCTGGTGCACGGGGTTTGACGGCGATTTCAGCTGGATCAAGGTGCCCGGCGCCTTGACAGCGGACCAACAGCCAAACCACGTGAACGGCATCGGTGCCGGCGGACTCTACTATCCCGGCCTCGACTTTGCAGTGACCCGCAAGTCCGGGACGATCCTCGCGGCCGCAGAGGAAGCTAGAGCCATGGTGGCGCACATTTGCGAACGCCTCGGTCGAACCTAGGGTCCATCGACCATACTACGATCTAGAAAGCGAGATTGTGGACGGCGCGGTGCTCGGCATAAATATGCTCGAACCGCCCCCCGATCCCGATCCTTGCAATATCTGCCAGCAACGCATCATGCTCAGGCGTTGCCAGATGGCGCTGGTGCACCTCTTCGCTGTCGTAGCATTCAGAGAACACTACGACATCCGGGTCGCTGTCGCTTGGGTTCACCTCGAAGAAGCCGACGCCGTCCTCCTTTTGCGACTGCGCTACGAATGGTCGTATGCGAACGAGAAGCTCCTCCCGTTTACCCGGCTTCATTCGTAACCATCCGATCACATACTTCATGGTTCAAGCCCTCTACGTATCCCGACTGCAGGAACCATATCGGGGTCCCGGGTCGAGGCAAGGGTGCGGGCAGTCGATAACCGCCGTTTGCGCGAAACCGACCTTTGTCTCGCGCCAACGACCAAAGCTCGATCGGCTCCGCGAGCCGAAGCGCATCATCTACTTCCACGCCCAAGGCGCTTTCGCTGGGGCACCTAGCTACCATCTTGACCAGAGTGCAAACCCGTCACTACAAGCACGAGCATGGCAACAATCATCTGATCGGCCGCAGCAAGCGGCATTGAGCAAGCGGCGTCACGACATGTGTCGGGACGCCTCCTACTGCTACGCCCTGATCAGAGATTTCACATGCCCGTACTTTACCTGACTTGCGGCCTTCCTGGCTCCGGCAAAACTTCATTAGCCAAGATTATTGAGCGGGAAGCACCCGCCCTGCGTCTCACTGGAGACGACTGGATGCACAAACTCTACCCTGGCATCTCTACTCCAAAGGCAGAAACCGGTCCCTGCCGTGGGCGCGTCGAGATGGTCCAATGGGAGGTTGCCCGGAGAACGGTAAGGTTGGGTTGCAACGTCGTCGTTGACTGGGGTGTGTGGTCACGAACGGAACGTGACACCTTGAGGCAGGAGGTTCGCCCCCTTGGCGCGCAGATCGTACTTTGCTTCCTTGATGCCAGCTTCGAGAAGTTGTGGCATCGGATTTCTCGACGAAATGACGCGCTTCCCGCTGGGACATTCGACATATCTCGCTCCGATCTGCTCAGGTGGTCGAAACTTTTCGAGCCGCCCACCAAAGACGAGATGGCGCTTTTCGATCCACCTGACCGTTGGCTTGCAGCTCACTTGCGCAACCATTGATGCCGAACGCTTGACTAACGGCCCCTTGGGAATGGGCCGCGCCCGAGATGGTTGGAACGCGTCCTAAACAGTCAGTCCTGCAGGAGTTGGGTCTCTAATTGGCGCGAGGCGGTCACTTGTAGAGGACCGCTTCTGGCCAAAACGGACGTCCGCCGCTGCGCAACCAGAGAACACTCCCAGCCAAGTAACGTCGCCATAGGTCAGCCCGGAATGCGCCCCGGGAAGGCCAGCTCGATCCGCTCGGCAACCATTTCCTGCATCCGCCACAACCGATCGTCGCAGAGGCCCAGCTGCTCGAGGTGTAGTGCCGTCAGATACACGTACTGGGCCATGGAGCCGACGATCCCGACCGCACTCGCGATGGCGTCGGCAACCGCCTCGTCGGATAGGTGGCCGGTGTAGTCAGTGCCCTTTCCCGGGTGGGTAAATGCAAAAGCCCGGACCTTGCCCACCGAAGTGGCAACCGTCACCCAGCGAGGTGGAAAGGGCGGCTCTTTCCGGAGCAAACCCTCGAGATTGGCGGCAAGACCTTCGGACGGAAGGCGATAGACCATGCCTTTACACTGCCCCCCTCGATCAAGGGACAGCATGTATCCCGGCGCTTGCGGGTTGCCCCGGAAGCGGATGTCGGGACCCAGACAAAAGTCGCGATGCCAGCCGCGGACCACACCGGTCCGCTCTTCGACGTGGGTGAAGCGCTTGTTCCAGATAAGCGAGCCACAAGCGAAGAGCCACATGTCGTCACCTGGAGGCACCGCACGGATCAGGTTCTCAGTTACCGCAGCGTAGTAGCTGTCGGGCCGCGGCCCGCCGTCGAGCAGCATAGGACTTGGATCCTCGATCTTGCCGGGCAACAGCGCTAGGTGCGCCTCCGTGAGCCGCATTTTCCGATCGCGTCGCGCCATTCTCCGGCCCCCCCTCAGCTCAGAACGTGAATGGTCGTGAAGATGACGCAAAGAGCTACGCTCATGATGACCAGCCAATTGAGGATCGCGGGCATCTGGATGGGCTCATAAGTCGAGTCGTCGTCGCGCCGGTCTCGCACCCTCACCTCTTCCAGAATGGCGCCGGTGTAATACGCGTCGCAGTAGCCCTCGTGGTAGATGTACATTTGTTCGCCCTCCCGTCTACGGATAGAATGACGGGGGCAGTGTCGCAGGGGCACGCGCTGTAGTATTGAAGCGGCCCTCAATTGTTCCAAAGGACTTCCAAAGCGAGGCAATGGACGGGCGATTGAAATACGGCCCCTTCGAGTTCGAGCGCCGGACCCAGACAGTCTGGCGTGATGGCTCCGTCCTGCCTGCTCTGGGCACACGCGCTGCGACCCTGCTCGAAGCGCTGTTGACGCGACCGGGCGAGGTCCTGACCAAGGCCGAGCTGATGGACGCCGCGTGGAACGGCTTGGCTGTCGAGGAAGGCAACCTCACTGTCCAGATCGCCAATCTTCGGAAGGCTCTTGGTCCCTCGCCCGCAGGCGGCGACTGGATCGTCACCGTGCCCCGCATCGGCTACCGGTTGGTTTCGCACTCGTCGGGTTCCTTAGTCAGGCATGAGCGGACCTCGATCGCGGTCCTGCCGTTCGTCAACCTCAGTAGCGACCCCGAGCAGGCCTTCTTCGCCGACGGGCTAGCAGAAGAGATCATCGTCGCCCTCGGCAAGCTCCCGGGGCTCACGGTGATTGCGCGGAACTCAAGCTTTGCCTACCGCGGCAACGACATCGACGTGCGTAAGGTCGGTGGCGATCTCGACGTGCGCTACGTGTTGTCGGGCAGCGTGCGGCGCGGCGGCAACCGCTTGCGTATGAGCGCGCAGCTCGCGGACGCCGGCAGTAGTGCTCACGTCTGGGCGGAAACCTTTGATCGTGAGCTGTCGGACGTCTTCGCCATCCAGGACGAGGTGACGCGTCGGATCGTCGATGCGCTCCGGCTCACGCTGACCTCGGCGCAAACGGCAAGCGCGGCCGACGGTGGTACCAATAACGTCGAGGCTCTGGATCTGCTGATGCGCGGCCGCGCGCTCCTCAACGGACCGACGCAGAACCTGGAGGTTCACAGGCGCACAACCGACCTGCTTCAGCGCGCCATTGAACACGATCCAGTCTACGTCGATGCGATGGGTGAGCTCGCAATCGCATACAACTTTGACTACCTGAACCGCTGGAGCGACGACCCCGACCGCTCGCTTGGGGACGCGCGGAGACTCGCGGACAGGATGGTCGAGCTCGCCCCGAACCACGCCTTTGGTCGCTTCGTTTCGGCACTTACAGCTGTTCTGACCCACGATTTGGACCGGTTTCGTCAGGACTCTTCGGTGGTCATCGCGCTCAACCCGCAGGCATTGATTGCCAGCGATATCCAAGGCCACCTTTGCCTAGTAGATGATGTGCCACTACAGGCTATTCCCCACTTTGAGCGGTGCATGCGCCTCGACCCGTCGCTAGGCAGGACCCTAGTGTGTCTCCAGTTCCTCGGCAGGGCTTATTTCTACGGCGGTCGCTACGAGACAGCGGCCGCCCTGTTCCGAGAACGCATCCTACTGATGCCCGAGACCGACACGTCGCGTGGCTACCTCGCGGCCGCTCTCGGTCATCTCGGCAAGATCGACGAGGCGCGGCGGGTCTGGGCGGAGCTGATGACGATCAATCCGAGCTATGTCATGGCGGAGCGGCTTAACCGCACCGCCGTGCGGCCAAGGCAGACCAAAATGGTCCTCGAGGGCGCACGGAAAGCTGGGCTGCAGGTTTGAGCGCAGAAGCCGCCGGCTCGCGACGACTCTTTATGGCGCTAAGCGGTCGCTCGTCACATCGGGGTATACCCTGAGGTGGCGTCACCGGTGCGTCGCTCTACCTGTCACATCAGAGTTGGATCGGATCATTTGTGACACGCAAGCAGCGGGTCAAAACCCTGATGTGACCTGGCCGGTGTTGGCTATCGCGATGGCGCCTTTTGGCCCAAAGTGGTCTCCGGTTCCAATGGATATCCCTTTCCTAAACGGTCCTGATGGTGCCGCCATCGATGACAAATTCCGCGCCATGGATTGCGGCAGCACGAGCAGACGCTAGGTAGGCGATGAGGTCGGCCACCTCTTCGGGCTCGGCGCCGCGTCCGATTGAGATGCCGCCCAAGGCGTCGAGGACGGACTGACGAGCCTGCTCGACCGTGCCGCCGTTGGCGGTCCGCAAGATTTCGAGAAAGTCTGCGGTTGCTTCTGTCATGATCCAGCCTGGCGAGACCGAATTGACCCGCACGCCCTTGGGCCCGAGCTCTTTCGAGATCGACTTGCTGTAGGTTCTCAGCGCGGCCTTCGCGGCGGCATAGCCCGTCGTGGATTCAGGCAGAGGCAGTACCGACTGGATTGAGGTGATATGCACGACAGTACCTTTGCCCCGCTCAAGCATCTTCGGGATCAGCAGGCGGTCGAGCCGAACGGTCGCCAACAGGTTCAGGTTCAGTTCTGCGAGCCAGTGGTCATCCGTCAAAGCGGTGAAACCACCCGCAGGTGACGTCGACCCACCGAGGACGTGAACGAGAATGTCAATGCCGCCCAGACGCTCAAGTGCCGCCTTGGTCAGCGCATCGCTGCCCTCCGCAGTGGTCAGGTCCGCCGGGACATATTCGACGCCTTCGATAGGGTCCTTGATCGTGCGGGCGGCGGTGACGACACTGGCTCCGCCGGCAACAAAGCGCTCGACCGTGGCGCGGCCCAAGCCCTTCGTGCCACCACTGACGAGCACGCGCTGGCCGGCGAACTCGCTGGGATCTGCCAGGGCGTTCATACCGTGGTCTCCAGGGTCTTGATGGCGTCGTTCGCCAATGTGAAGCGATAGGTGAAGTGGATCGGGCTGCCCGGGAAGTCGCCGTGAGCTGGACCTTCCAGTACGACATGGCCGTCTTCTTTCCGAACCGTTTCAGGCGTGAAGATCGCCTTTACCGGGATCACCTCCTGCTCGAACAAATGGCGGATCGCCGCCTTCCCTTCGAAGTGCTTGCCGTTGTCGATGAAGACGGCGTCCGGCAAAAAAGGCGTCAACATGCCGTCGAGATCGAGACGAGCATTTGCCTCGATAAAGTCGGCGATCGGCTTGGCTAAGTGCAGTGACATTGGTCATCTCCGTGGTGGTGATGACGCTAACTTAGTGATGGACTTTTCGCCTGATAATCGAGACAAAGCGGCATAGCGTGTCACGGAAACCGGGATAATGTCTCGTCATTCGCTGATCGAACTTGAGGCGGTTCTGGCCATCGTCCGCTGCGGCTCGTTTCGGGCAGCGGCGCTGGAACTTGGGATGTCGACCACGGCCGTCAGCAACGCCGTAGGAAAGCTCGAGCGGGCACTTGACGTGCGAATTTTCAATCGCACCACCCGCAGCGTCTCGCTTACCTACGCGGGGCGGATCTTCGTCGCACAGATCAAGCCGGCGCTCGAAGGCATCCAAAAGGCCATGAACACGGCACGCTCTCAACAGGAGACGCCGTCCGGGACCTTACGCATCAATGCCTTCGCGACGGCAGCGCGCGAGATCATGTCGCCACTGGTCTTGGGCTATCTGCGGCGCTATCCCCAGGTTCACATCGACATCGTGACCGAGGGGCGGCTCATCGACGTCGTAGCGGCGGGCTTCGATCTGGGAGTGCGCAGCGCGAATCTCGTGCCCAGTAATGCAATCGCGATACCGCTGGGGCAGACACGAAGCATTGTGGTTGCCGCATCGCCCGGCTTTTTCCAGGACCGCCCTATCCCCCGCGTGCCGCAGGACCTGCTCTCTCTCCCCTGCATTCGCGGGCGGCTTCCTGATGGCGCACTGCTCCGATGGCGGTTCGAGAAGGAGGGCGAGCAAATACAGCTCGACGTGGAGGGACCGATCACCCTGGACGAAGCCTCACTTACGCGGATCGCGGCGGCGAACGGCGTGGGCGTCGGGTACTTCATGGAAAGCGATGTCAGAGAAGACATCGCTGCGGGACGGCTCGTGCGCATTCTCGAAGACTGGACGCCGCCGCTCGTGCCGCTATGCCTCTACTACTACAATCGACGCAATTCTTCGGCGGCCTTCCAGGCATTTATTGCGCTCGCGCGGGACGTCTCGGCTGGAAAGCTGGCGCAGCCTTAGGTCTGGTGCGGGTCAGCGCTGCTGCGCTGTACGGTATCGCGTCAGGGACCGCTTTTGGCGCTGAGCGGACGCTGCCCGATGTCCGCTTCTGGCCCAAAGCGGACCTGTCACAGCGACGGCTGCTCATTGCGGTCGCTCAGTCTTGAGTCAGGTATCCCGAAGCGGGCATTCGTCTTCATGCCGGCGATTGCAGCTCTGCGCCCGAGTTCGGCGTCAGAAGCGCACGGCATCCTCCCCAAAATCGACACCATCCGCGCTCGCGGCTTTGCGTATCCGACGGCGCCTTGACAACGGCGTTGCTGTGGAGCACTGAGCATTCGGTTGCTGACGCCCGCCGCTCGCCGGATAGTCCGATGGTAAAGTTCAGCCCTGGAAGAACCTGATCGCTCCTCTTAAGGCGGTTCATGGCAAAGCGAGCTCCCATGAGATGACCCGCCCTTAACGAGGCTGCTCTCATGCCCCCCGCATCCGATGGGTTCACCCGGGACCCAATCGCGAAGGTTGTCCTTCGCACCGCACTTCCTATTGTTTTTTTGACCAGCATCAATGGTCTCCTGACCGTCGTCGACGCCATCCTGCTTGGCGCTTTTGTCGGTCCGGAGGCACTCGCCGCCGTCACTTTGATGTTCCCCGTATCCATGCTGCTGGTGGCGGTCTCCACCATGGTGTCGTCGGGCATGGCCAGCATCGTGGCGCGTCAGATCGGCGCCGGTCAACTGCAAGAGGCAAAGGCCACCTTTGCCGGCGCTCACGGGTTGTCCGCCCTGATCTGCTTCATCCTGGGCGTGGCTTTCCTGGCCTTGGGTCAACCAGTGATCGCCGCTGTTACAGCGGACCCGGTGCTCGTCGCCATGGGGCATCAGTTCCTGACGATTTCCGTGCTGACCTCACCAATCATGTTCCTCGTTTCCGTCCATTCTGACGCGCTGCGCGTTGAGGGCAAGATCGGCTTCATGGCCCTGGCGGGGCTTCTGGTCTCGGTCGGGAATATTGCCTTCAACATCCTGCTCATTGCCGGCCTCGGACTCGGTGTAGCCGGATCGGCTTGGGGCACGGCGGCGGCGCAAGGCGTCGCTCTTGTGGTGATGCTGGTGTTCCGCCTGGCCGGCAAAGCACGCCTGCCGGTGCCGGCGCCGGACCTGAACTGGCGGTCGAGGTGGATGGAAATCCTTGCGCTGGGGGCACCGCGCAGCCTGAGCTTTCTCGGGATTGCCCTTGGCGCTGCGGCGACCATCGCGTCGGTAAGGCTTCACGTCACGACCGGCGACGATGTGATCATCGCTGCTTATGGCGCCGTCACGCGGATGATGACCTTTGCCTACCTGCCATTGCTGGGACTGAGCCTTGCGATGCAGGCTGTGGCCGGGAACAACTATGGCGCTGGTCATAAGGACCGATCGGGCGCCGCTCTCCGGCTGTCGCTGCTCCTCGGCCTCACCTATTGCGGCCTGGTGGAGGTCGTCTTGCTGGCGTTCAGAGATACCCTGGGCGGCCTGTTCGTCTCCGATGCCGCGGTGGTGGCGGAAGTCGGCCGCATTCTTCCCTTCTACGCTGCGCTCTATTTTACCCTCGGGCCGATGATGATGATTGCCAGTTACCTGCAGAGCATAGGCGACGCCAAACGCTCAGCCCTGCTTTCGGTGGCGCGAACCTACCTCTTCGCAATCCCGCTCACCTTCATCCTGCCGTTCCTTATGGGTGAGACCGGCATCTGGGCCGCTCTGCCGGTTGCAGACCTGATGCTGGTTCTGACCACGGTCGTGATCCTGTCGCGGCGCGGCGGCGGCTTGCGCCAAGGCCTGTTCGAAACGGTCTAGCGTGGTGGATGCCGCCCCGCGGCGCGACTCCGTGCAGGTTGTGGCTCGACGCACTTCCTTGTGCCGGCTCGTCGAGCGCCTCCTGCCCTTTTCTCGCGAGCGCTGCATTCTCGCAGCCTCCCGAGTGTCGCGGCCCTCTGAACGAACGAAATTGGTGCGAAGCCGAGGTGCGGTTTTGCGCCAACTGTAGCTCAAAGGCCGGTTTCCGACCCCAAGCGGACGTCCCGATCAGGTGGCCGTAGTCTCAGACGCCGGGCACGGCGCTGGAGGAGCGGCGCCGTGCCCGGGTCGTCGGATCAGAAGAAGCCGAGCTTCTTGGGGCTGTAGCTGACCAGCAGGTTCTTGGTCTGCTGGTAATGGTCGAGCATCATCTTGTGCGTCTCGCGCCCGATGCCCGAGCCCTTGTAGCCGCCGAAGGCGGCGTGGGCGGGATAGGCGTGATAGCAGTTCGTCCACACGCGACCCGCTGCGATACCGCGGCCGGCGCGATAGGCCGTTGCTCCGTCGCGGGTCCAGACACCGGCGCCCAGCCCGTAGAGCGTATCGTTGGCGATGGCGATGGCATCGTCGAAATCCTTGAAGCGGGTCACCGAAACCACCGGCCCGAAGATCTCTTCCTGGAAGACACGCATCTTGTTGTGGCCTTCGAGGATCGTCGGGGTGACGTAGTAGCCGTCCTTCAGGTCGCCATCGAGCATCGCGCGCTGGCCGCCCGTTGCCACCCGTGCCCCTTCGTTGCGGCCGATCTCGATGTAGCCGAGGATCTTCTCGAGCTGCTCCTTGCTGGCCTGGGCGCCGATCATGGTTTCGGTGCTGAAGGGGTCGCCCTGGATGATGGCCTTGGTGCGCTTGATCGCCCGGTCCATGAACTCGTCATAGATCGACTCGTGCACGAGTGCCCGGGATGGGCAGGTGCACACTTCGCCCTGGTTGAGGGCAAACAGCGCAAAGCCCTCCATCGCCTTGTCGGCGAAATCGTCGTCCCTGTCGAAGATGTCGGAGAAGAAGATGTTCGGCGACTTGCCGCCCAGTTCGAGCGTCACCGGGATGATGTTCTCCGACGCATACTGCATGATGAGCTTGCCCGTCGTCGTCTCGCCGGTAAAGGCGATCTTGGCGATGCGCTTGGAGCTGGCCAGCGGCTTGCCCGCTTCGAGGCCGAAGCCGTTGACGACGTTGATTACGCCGGGCGGCAGCAGGTCGCCGATCAGTTCCATCACCTTGAGGATGGACCACGGCGTCTGCTCGGCGGGCTTGAGCACGATGGCGTTGCCGGCGGCCAGTGCCGGGGCCAGCTTCCATACGGCCATCAGGATGGGGAAGTTCCACGGGATGATCTGGCCGACGACGCCGAGCGGCTCGTGGAAGTGGTAGGCGACGGTGTCGTTGTCGATTTCGGCCAGCGTGCCTTCCTGGCTGCGCAGGACGCCTGCGAAATAGCGGAAATGGTCGATGGCCAGCGGCAGGTCGGCCGCCAGGGTTTCGCGGATTGGCTTGCCGTTCTCGAAGGTCTCGACCAGCGCCAGCTCTTCCAGATGCGCCTCCATCCGGTCGGCGATCTTGAGCATGGTGTTGGCGCGGGTGGTGGTGTCGGTACGTCCCCAGGCCGGTGCGGCCTTGTGCGCGGCATCGAGCGCCTTTTCGATATCGTCCGCGTCCGAACGCGGGATCTCGGTGAAGGGCTGGCCGGTGACCGGGGATACGTTGTTGAAATAGCGGCCGTTGACCGGGGCGACCCACTCGCCCCCGATATAGTTGCCGTAGCGGGACTTGTAGTCGACCTTGGCACCCGCGGTGCCGGGTTTTGCGTAGAACATTGTCTTCTCCTCACCGGCGCTGGATAATTCGCATTGGCGCCTCGCAGAAGACATCGCAAAGCCCGTGCCAAACGGGGGTTTCGAGGCCGCCGCCGATCGTGCCGGGGCTTGACGAAGATCAAGGAAAACAAACCGCTAGCGGGCGAGTTTGGACCGGCCGAGGGGCGAAGGGGATACGAGGGACCGGCAGAGGAGAGCCGGGCCGACTGTTCAGAAGCTGAACAGTTCCAAATGGACAGCTGACCACGAGCTGAACAGGAAGTGGACAGCGGGAGGGGATGGATGGACGAAATCGTCCAGGCAAAATACCGGTTCCTGAACGGCGGCGGCGCGCTCGAAGCGATCCCGCAGCCGGTGCTGCGCTCCTGGGTGCGCTGCCACGAGCAGCGCCTCGAGCCCGATATGCCGATCAATGCAGAGGTGCTCTCGGGCGCGCGCCTGGGGGAGGCCCAGGATGTATCCGGCCAGCTGATCGCCGACGCGGCCGCCGACATGGATGTGCTGGGGCGGCTGATTGGCGGGTCCAACTCGATGCTCATCCTCACCAACAACGAGGGGCTGGTGCTCGATACGCGCGGCGACGCCGAAATCGTGACGCCGGCCCAGCGTGTGGCGCTGAGTCCGGGCGGGGACTGGCGGGAATCGCTGAAGGGCACAAACGCCATCGGCACCGCGCTTCGGGAGCGACGGGCGGTCGAGGTGCACGGCGGCGAGCACTACTTCGACGCACTCGACTTCCTGACCTGCGCCTGTTCGCCGATCTTCGATCCGTTCGGCCAAGTGGTCGGGGCACTCGATGTCACGACGCATCGCGACGGCCGGCACCCACATACGATGGGGCTGGTGTCGCTGACGGTCGAGTTGATCGAGCAGCAGATGTTCAAGGGACGATTCCCGCGCGACATGGTGGTGGAGTTCTCGACCCGCGCCGGCTCGATCGGCGCGCCGGGCTCGGCCATCATGGTGGTGCGCGAGGATGGAACGGTTACGGCGATGAACCGGCACGCGTTCCTCGCGCTCGGCGCGGCGCCGCATCAGCTGGGGCATGTGCATCTCAACAGCCTCGTTGCAACACCCATCGAGGCGCTGCGCGCCCAGGTGATGGCGGGCGACGGCGTGCCGGTGACGCTTGCAGGTCCGGACGGACGAACCTTCTTTGCCCGCACGACCGGTTCGGTTGCCAGGGTGAAGGGCGTGGCGGCAACGCGGCTGCGGGCTGATGACCGGGTCGCCGATCTCGACCGGATGAAGGACCGGCTGAGCTTTGATGATCTGCACCGGGGCGACCCGGCGATCGCCCGGACGATCGAGCAGTTGCGCCGGCTCAGGGCCACCGACATCGCCATCCTGATCGAAGGCGAAACCGGGACCGGCAAGGAGTTGCTGGCGCGGGCCATCCACAACGAAGGGACGCGCGCCAAGGGGCCCTTCGTTGCGATCAACTGCGCGGCGATTCCCGAGCACCTGATCGAAGCCGAGCTCTTCGGCTATGTCGGCGGGGCCTTTACCGGTGCCTCGCGCACCGGCACACCGGGACGCATCCGGCAGGCGCATGGCGGCACGCTGTTTCTCGACGAGATCGGCGACATGCCGGCGCACCTGCAGAGCAGGTTGCTGCGCGTGCTGCAGGAGCGGGTCGTGGTGCCGGTGGGCGGCACCAGGGAAATGCCGGTCGACGTGCGGGTGATCAGCGCCACACACCGCGACCTGCCTCGAGCCGATGCCGGATTCCGCGCCGACCTTTACCACCGGCTCGCCGGGTTCCGCGTGAGCCTGCCACGGCTCGCCGAGCGTGGCGATTTCGACGCGCTCGTTTCCCGCCTGCTGCGCGAACAGCAGGACGACGGCGCACCCGCGACTCTGACGCCCGAGGCGCTCGCGGCGCTTCGGGCCCATGACTGGCCGGGCAATATCCGCGAGCTCAAGAACGTATTGCGGACGGCGGCGGCCCTGACACCGGCTTACGGGGCGATCGGGGTGGATCTGCTTCCCGCCTCGGTCACACAGACGCCGGCGGCGCCGAAGCCCGAGACCGCGCTCGAACTGCTGAAGCGGGAGGCCGCGCGAAAGGCCCTGGCCGAGGCAGGCGGCAACTACTCGGCCGCGGCCCGGGCGCTGGGGATCAGCCGCACGACGCTTTACAAGTACCTGAACGAGACGGCCGTGCATTGAGCTGCACGAGAGGGTGGGCCGCTTGCGGGAGCTTCGCACAACAAGGTGCGTTGTAACGGGGACGACCTATGATGTCCGGGTCTCGTCCATCAGATCGCCCGGGCTATAGGGGTAGCTGTAAAAGCCTCGAAAGTGCGTGATGAGGAAGCTGATGAACGCCCTGATATGGGCGTTCTGGTTGCGCTGCGGATGATGCAGCACCGTCACGGAGGCAGCACGCGTGCTCCAGTCGGGAAGCACTGGCACAAGTTCCCCCGTGTCGACGTGCTCGCGGGCGAAAAAGTCGGGGAACAGACTGATGCCCCTTGCTTGCAGGACGCACACCTTGGCCACCCATTCGTCGTTGGTCGAGAGCGGTCCCGCTGGCTCCACGACCACTTCGGCATCGCCCTTCTGCAGGTGCCAGCCGGTCAGCCCGCCCATCGCGTGGCTGCCGATGAGATCATGCCGTCGCAGGTCGGATGGTTGATCTGGAACGCCACGGTCGGCAAGATAGACAGGCGAGGCATAGAGGTGGCGGCGGTAGCGGTAGAACCCCTGCGCGACGAAGCTCGCCCCCTCTTCCAGTCCAGGCAGATCGCCACAAATCAGACAGTCGAGCCCGGAGTCTCGCCGCAGCAGTCGTTCAGCTGGCATCACCTGCAGGTCGAGCGTGATCCCACCATGCTGCTCGGTGAACTGCAGGGCCAGGGGAGTCGCGAGGTTGGTGGCCAACTGTTCAGTGACACCCACGCGGAGCAGGCCGCGCAGGACCGGGGTCATGGCTGTTGCTGCGTCGAGAGCACGACGATGAGCATGATCAACCTCCTCGGCGTGCGGCAGGAACCGCGTCCCCGCCTCGGTGAGCGACATCCCACTCCCGCTTCGCTCGAGCAGGCGGCTGCCGGCGGCGTTTTCGAGACGGGCCAACCGCAGGCTTAGCGTTGCCTTGGCGATGGAATGGTCCCGGGCCGCCCTCGACAGGGAACCGGCTCGGGCGACCGCGAGAAACGCGCGAATTTCATCGATCTCCACGCCAGCACCCCGTTCATATTTATGAACGAGGTTTCACATTTTGGCCGGACTGACAAGCGAACCCGCCGCCCATACGCTCTCTCGTCCACCTTTGTGAACGGAGTTGCACCCCATGCGACGTCTCTTTGTTGCCGCAAGCTTCCTCTGCTCGACGCTGGCCGCTCCATCTCTTGCCGCCAGCAAGTTTATCCTCGATCAAGACTTCACTGGGCCGGGCGGGTCGGATGTTCAGCCGATCGTCCTGTTTCTCAACGACCCGGGCGTGGAACTGCTTGGCCTCACGGGCGTGACCGGCGACGACTGGGCCGCCAAGGGCGTTGCCCACGCGCTTCGCTTCCTGGAGATCGCCGGCCACCCTGAGGTGCCGGTCTATCAGGGGGCAAGCTATCCCTTGCTCAACACACCGCAAAGGATGGCGCTCTGGGAAGCCGAGTACGGTCCCATCAGCTGGAAAGGCGCCTGGAACGATCCGGAAAAAGACGAAACGAGCGAGGGGGTCGATCCGCTTGCTATCCCGGTAATTCCCGAGGGGAACCCCACGATCAAGGCCCAACCCGGGTCAGCGGTGACCTTCCTGATCGAACAGGTGCGCAAGTATCCGGGTGAAGTCACGATCGTTGCCGCCGGGCCGTTGACCAACATTGCCCTCGCCGTTCGGCAGGACCCAGGCTTTGCCCCTCTCGTGAAGCGTCTGGTCATATCGAACGGACCGCAGGCAGACTTCGATCCTCAGGCGGGCAAAGCGCAGTCGACGGACGCCTTCAACACCGTCTTCGACCCCGAGGCCGCGCAGAT
This sequence comes from Devosia sp. GW821-FHT12F11, assembly GCF_058806655.1. Taxonomy (NCBI): domain Bacteria; kingdom Pseudomonadati; phylum Pseudomonadota; class Alphaproteobacteria; order Hyphomicrobiales; family Devosiaceae; genus Devosia; species Devosia sp. GW821-FHT12F11. The sequence continues at coordinate 152,341 of NZ_JBXAPX010000005.1, read as the reverse complement.
CGTCCTGACAGCGGGCTTTCCTTCGATCGTTGTGACCGGGCACATCAACACCTCGGTCGTCGTCGACAAAGCGCTTGTGGACGATATCGCCAAGGTGGGAACGCCGTTGAGCGACTATCTTGCCAGCAATGCCTGGACAGACCTGCCCCTCTGGGACGAAATCATCGCCGCGGTCGCAATCGATGCGACGCTCATAACGCGCACCAGCGTGGTCGAGGCCACGATAGACACCGCGTTCGGCCGCTCCTACGGGCAGATGATCGTCTACGACGAGTCGAAAAAGCCCAGCAGCGGAACCGGAAAAGTCGAGATCGCGCTGGATTTTGACAGGACCCGCTTCCGGGAAATGTTCCTGGATGCAGTCCAGCGCGCCAGGTAAGCCGAGCGTCAGTGGCGCCTTATGCGACACAAGGCTGCCGGAGGCGATCCCGGCTTCGCCACCGGCGCTTCGCGTCCGGCTCACATCATCTTGCCGTAGATGCTCTCCGGCCGCACGGCGTCGTCCAGCCTGAACCGGTGATCCGCCGGCGGATGCGCGCGCTGGCCGCATTCCATCCGCGGGCAGATGCGGCAGCCGGCGCCGACCGGGACGATCTGGGCGGGATTGTTGAGATCGATGCCGTCCGAGTAGATCATTTGCCTCGCATGCAGGATCGAGCAACCAAGCCCGATCGAGAAGTGCCGGAGCGGCGCGTTGTAGCGATAGTCGCCCTTCGAGAACGCGCGGGCGATGCAGAAATAGCGCTCGCCATCGGGCATCTGCGAGATCTGCACGTTGACGCGCTCCGGGCTCAGGAACGCGGTGTAGACGTTCCAGCGCGGACAGGCGCCAGAGTGGCGCGGGATGTGAAGGCCCGAGAGCGAGAAGCGCTTCGAAATGTTGCCGGCGATGTCGGTGCGAATGAGGTGGAGCGGGATTCCCAGGGCGCCGGGACGCTGCAGCGTCGTCATGCGGTGGGCCACCTGCTCGAAGCTGGCCCCGAAACGGCGGCCGAGCCGCTCGATGTCGTAGCGATAGTCGCGGCAGGCGCGGTGGAACGGGCCATAGGGCATGATGAGCGCGGCGGCGAAATAGGCGGCGAGCACGTTGCGGCCGAGGGCCGGAGCGTCGCCATCGGGCAGTTCGGTGACCAGCTCGTCGATTTCGGCATTGGCGGCCATCTGCCCCAGTTGGTGGGCGATGAGGAAGGTGGCGGTCTCCACCGGCACTATGTCGGAGACCAGCAGCTGGTTGCGCGCCCGGTCGTAGGTACGAGCGATACCGTGGGGCAGCGAGGCGAGCCTCAACTCGGTGCCGAAGACGTTGAACAGATAGACCCTGAGGCCGGCGGCAAAATCGTCGGCGCCGTTGTCAATGTCGGCGCGGATGCGCTCGGCCGCCTCCTCGAGGCTCGGGAAATGGTTGGCATGCTCCTGCAGAAAGTCCGAGATGCGGTCGGTTGCGAGGTGGAAATGCTCCGGCTCCCCGCCCGATGCTGATGGCGCCTTGCGCGGGCCGGCACGGAAGCGTGCGTACAGCGTGAGCATGGCGCGGGCCGCAGCCGGGTTGGCGTGAGCGAGGTCACGCACCTCCACATTGGTCATGTCGCTGTCGGCGAAGACGTCGTCGCCGAACATTTCCATCAGGTCGCCAACCAGCCGGCCCTCGTCGCTGTCGGCCAGCTCGCCCGGCTCGACGCCGAAATAGCCGGCGATCTTGAGCAGCAGCGGAACAGTGATCTTGCGTCGGTTGTGCTCGATGAGGTTGAGGTAGCTCCCCGAGATGCCGATCGCCGATGCGAGGTCGGCCTGCGAGATCGAACGCTGGCGGCGCAACCGACCGATGCGGCCGCCGATCTGAAGCTCTTCCACCCTCTCCTCCTTTACAAGATTTACCGGCTTTACAGCATCGCTTTACAGCTGTTTTACTGCTTTTCTGCCGGCTATGTCGTTCCCTATTGCCGTCCTCCAGCAATGTGTCAAAGTTTTACAAACAACGCAACCGAGGAGGACGCCATGAACCAGACCCGCGCCGAAACCGAAGAATTCGTCACCATCATCGCCCGCACCACGGACGAGGCGATGCGGCAGTTCAAGGTGAGAGGGCTTGACCGCGAGGGCTTCGCAATCACCGGCCGCATTGGTCGCCACAAGTTCACGATGGTGAACGGCCCCTATGCCGACGAGCTGTTCCCCGGCCAATTGCTGATCGCTGCAACGTTCTCGCGGCGGGTGCCTGCCTGATGCCAGGTTCGACGCCAGGGGTCTGCTGATCCCCGCCCTGCCCCTCCCCCAAAACGGGAGGGGAGAGACCCCACACTGAAATCGAGGCCGTGGTCTCCGCCCCCGTCGAACGGGAGGCGACAGCAGTCGGCCGACACCACGTCTCAAGTTATCCAAGGAGGAGACCCCAAATGCTCGACAAGCCGACGCTTCCCGAAAGCTTCCCCACCCCGGACTACGCTCCGGACCGCTGGCGCAACATTGCCCGCAACTACACCCCGGCCGATGTGCGCCGGATCGCGGGCTCGCTTCCCATCCGCCACACGCTCGCCGAGAACGGCGCCCGCCGGCTGTGGGAACTGCTCCATACCGAGGCGTTCGTTCCGACGCTTGGCACCTTCACCGGCAACCAGGCCGTGCAGCAGGTGAAGGCGGGGCTGAAGGCCATCTACCTCAGCGGCTGGCAGGTGGCAGCCGATGCCAACTCGTCGGGCAACATGTATCCCGACCAGAGCCTCTACCCGGTCGACAGCGTCCCGGCCGTGGTCAAGCGCATCAACAAGGCCCTGCAGCGGGCCGACCAGATCCAGGCGATGGAACAGGCGGACGGGGTTGCCACCACCGATCTCGATTTCTTCGTCCCCATCGTCGCCGATGCCGAGGCCGGCTTCGGCGGCTCGCTCAACGTGTTCGAGCTGATGAAGGCGATGATCGAGGCGGGCGCCGCCGCGGTGCACTTCGAGGACCAGCTGGCGAGCGAGAAGAAATGCGGGCATCTGGGCGGCAAGGTGCTGGTGCCGACCAGCCAGTTCATCCGCACGCTTAACGCCGCGCGGCTCGCGGCCGACGTGATGGGCGTTCCCACCCTCATCATGGCGCGCACCGATGCCGAGGCGGCGCGACTCATCACCTCGGACATCGACGAGTACGATGCGCCATTCGTCACCGGCGAGCGTACGGCAGAGGGCTTTTACCGGCTCAAGGGCGGGATCGATGCCGCCATCGCCCGCGGCATTGCCTATGCGCCCTACGCCGACCTCATCTGGTGCGAGACCAGCAAGCCGGATCTCACCGAGGCGCGGAGGTTCGCCGAGGCGGTGCGCAAGGAGCATCCCGAGCAGATGCTGGCCTATAACTGCTCGCCCTCGTTCAATTGGGCCAGGCACATGGACGAGGCGGCGATGCGGGTGTTCCAGCGCGAGCTTGGCGCGATGGGCTACAAGTACCAGTTCATCACGCTGGCGGGTTTCCACAACCTGAGCCTCACCACGTTCGAGCTGGCGCGCGGCTACGCAGCAGAGGGCATGGCCGCCTATTCGCGCCTGCAGCAAGCGGAGTTCGCCGCCGAGGCGCACGGTTTCTCGGCTACCCGCCACCAGCGCGAAGTGGGCACGAGCTATTTCGATGCCGTGTCGATGACCATCAGCGAGGGGCGGAGCGCCACGACGGCCATGGCGGACTCGACCGAGACGGCGCAGTTCCATTGACGGCTGGCGCCGGGCCTTGGAGGGGCCCGGCGCCATCTCAGCCGGCGGTGTGATGAAGGAGGAGGAGAAGATGAGACTATCCAACGAGGATCAGGCCCTCGGCCCCGGCGCGGCGACGCGCACCACGGCCGCGGCGTATGAAGAGATCTATGCGCGCTCGGTGAACGACCCGGATGGCTTCTGGCGGGACGAGGCCAGGCGGCTCGACTGGATCAAGGCGCCGACGAGGATCAAGAACACCACGTTCGAATACCCTGATGTGTCGATCAAATGGTTCGAGGACGGAATGCTCAACGTCTCGGCCAACTGCATCGACCGGCACCTCGCGACGCGCGGCGACGAAGTGGCGATCATCTGGGAGGGCGATACGCCCGGCACCGAGGAAAAGATCACCTACCGCAAGCTGCACGAGCGCGTCTGCCGCTGCGCCAATGTCCTGAAGTCGCTCGGCGTGAGCAAGGGCGACCGGGTCACCATCTACCTGCCGATGATCCCGCAGGCGGCCTACGCGATGCTCGCCTGTGCCCGCATCGGCGCCGTGCACTCGGTCGTCTTCGCCGGCTTCTCGCCGGATTCTCTGTCGGGCCGCATCAACGATTGCGACAGCCGGGTGGTGATCACTGCCGACGAGGGCCGCCGTGGCGGCAAGACCATCCCGCTCAAGCAGAACGTCGACGCAGCGCTGAAGAATGCCCCCGGCGTCGAAAAGGTGCTGGTGGTGCACAATACCGGCGCCGACGTCGCCATGAAGGGGGCGCGCGATATCTGGTGGCACGAGGCCGCGGCGGGCGTCGAACCGTTCTGCGACCCCGAGCCGATGGGCGCCGAGGATCCGCTGTTCATCCTCTACACCTCGGGTTCCACCGGCAGGCCGAAGGGCGTGCTGCACACGACCGGCGGCTACCTGACCTGGGCGGCCTACACGCACGAGAAGGTGTTCGATTACCGCCCCGGCGAGATCTTCTGGTGTACCGCCGATGTCGGCTGGGTCACCGGCCACAGCTACATCCTGTACGGCCCGCTGGCCAACGGCGCGACCACCGTGATGTTCGAGGGCATCCCGAGTTACCCCGACGCCTCGCGCTTCTGGCAGGTCATCGAAAAGCACCAGGTCAACATCTTCTACACAGCGCCCACCGCCATCCGCGCGCTGATGGGGGCCGGCCCCGACTGGGTCGACAAATACCAGATGCGCTCGCTGCGGCTGCTCGGCTCGGTGGGTGAACCGATCAACCCCGAGGCCTGGCTCTGGTACCACAAGCACGTGGGCAAGCAGCGCTGCGAGGTGGTCGACACCTGGTGGCAGACCGAGACCGGCGGCATCCTGATCTCGCCGCTGCCCGGCGCCAGCCCCGTCAAGCCGGGCTCGGCGACGCGGCCGCTGCCGGGGGTGCAGCCGGTGGTGCTGTCGCCCGAAGGCAAGTTGCAGGAGCAGACCGAGGCCGAGGGCGTGCTCTGCATCAAGGACAGCTGGCCGGGGCAGATGCGCACCATCTTTGGCGACCACCAGCGCTTCGTTTCCACCTATTTCGAGACCTACAAGGGCTACTACTTCACCGGCGACGGCTGTCGCCGCGACGAGGACGGCTACTACTGGATCACCGGCCGCGTCGACGATGTGCTCAACGTCTCCGGCCACCGGCTGGGTACCGCCGAGGTGGAGAGCGCGTTGGTCGCCCACCCCAAGGTCAGCGAAGCGGCGGTGGTGGGCTATCCGCACGAGATCAAGGGGCAAGGGATTTACTGCTACGTCACCCTGATGGCCGGCGAGAGCGCGTCGGACGCGCTGAGGACCGAACTCAGGAACTGGGTGCGCAAGGAGATCGGCGCCATCGCCTCGCCCGACCTCATCCAGTTCGCCCCCGGCCTGCCTAAGACCCGCTCGGGCAAGATCATGCGCCGCATCCTGCGCAAGATCGCCGAGAACGATTATGGGGCGCTCGGCGACACGACCACCCTTGCCGATCCGGACGTGGTGACGGACCTGATCGACAACCGGCAGAACCGGTAGTCGGCAATCGGCGCGCCGAATTCTCCGAGGGTCTGCTTGTGGCACCAGGCAGACCCTGCCCCCGGCGGGCTACGCCGGCGCCCTCCCCCCGCCAACCGCCAGCCTCGCCCATGTTATTTCCGCGATCCTGCTGCTGAGCACGGCGTCTAGGGTGAATGTCGCGTGCGGCGTCGACGAAATCGCAAGGCGAGAACGCTGTTCTACTTGCGCGCTGAGGAACGGCGCGACCGGCTGCCCGACTTTGCGGAAAAGTCACCCTGTTCCATTCCGAGCAGCGTCTTGGCAGCGGTTCGGCCAGCCAACAGAATACGCTCGGAAAGTTGCGCTTCATCTGCGGCGCGCGACATCTCCAGCGTGCCGATCAACATGCCCAGAACGGCGAACGACCTTCCCTCCCGGTCATCGACGGAGTCCGGAAGCTCAGCGGCGATCATCTCGACGAGCCGGCGCAGGTAGCCCGTGTAGACCTGCCGCGCATCATTGGGCCCCCTGGCAATTTCGGGCAGCAAGGCCGCCGACGCACAGCCGGTCGCAGGATCATCCCGGTGCTCGACCGACAGATAGGCATCGATGACCGCTGCCGGACCGCCCGCTTCAAGCAGGCTCTTTACCCAGCCGAGCTGATCATCAAGCGCCGAGCCGACGCTCTCTCGGACCAGGGCGACCTTGGAGGCGAAGTGCGGGTAGAACGCGCCGTTGGTCAGGCCTGCGTCGCTCATGATGCCGGCGAGCCCCGATGCTGCGATACCATCGCGTCGGAAACGCTCCGAGGCCACCTCGACGATCCTCTGGCGCGAAGCTTCCTTGTGTCCCTTTTCGTAACGCATGACGTCTCCGGGTGGCCGCACCACGCCATCTTCACGGAGGCAGCCCATTGCATTATGACCATACGGTAACTAAGTGACCGTAATGCAATAGGAGCTAGGCGCCGACAAGGCGTCAGTCAAGTCCCATGAAGGCCTTCATAGTCGATCACTACAAGGCTGGCGTTCCGTTCCGGCTCGGCGACGTTCCAAAGCCGGACGTCGGCGACACGGATGTGCTGGTGGAAGTTCACGCTGCCGGCCTGAACCCACTTGACCCGCGCATCCGGGACGGGGAGTTCAAGCTGATCGTTCCCTATCGCCCGCCCTTTATCGCAGGTCACGACGTCGCTGGTGTTGTCGTCGCAGTCGGCCCTGAGGTTCGGCGCTTCAAGGTCGGTGACGAGATCTACTCGCGGCCGCGCGACGGCCGCATCGGAACGCTCGCCGAATACATCGCCATCGATGAAGCCGACGTCGCGCTGAAACCGAAGAACCTCAACATGGAAGAGGCGGCTTCTCTGCCGCTCGTGGCCCTTACCGCCTGGCAGGCGCTTGTCGAACGGGCAAACCTCAAGAGGGGGCAGAAGGTCTTCATCCAGGCTGGCTCGGGGGGCGTGGGCACCATTGCCATTCAGCTGGCAAAGCATTTCGGGGCAACCGTCGCCACGACCACCGGAGCCAGCAACGCGGCACTGGTCGAGGGTCTCGGTGCCGACGTGGTCATTGACTACAAGACCCAGGATTTTGAGAAGATGCTGTCGGGCTATGACGCAGTGCTCAACAGCCAGGACGTCAAGACGCTCGAGAAGTCGCTGCGAATCCTGAAGCCCGGCGGGACCGCGATTTCTGTTTCAGGCCCACCCACACCGGCCTTCGCCAGCGAAAAAAAGCTCGGCCCGATCGTGAGCCTCGTGCTCCGCTTCATCAGCGCCGCCATTCGCAGGCAGGCAAGGCGCGCGGGCCTGCGCTACTCGTTCCTCTTCATGAAGGCGAGCGGCGAACAATTGGGCAAGCTGACCGAACTCATAGAATCCGGCGCCATCCGGCCGGTGCTCGATAGTGTCTTTCCCTTCGCCCAGACCAACGATGCGATCGCTTACGTCGAGCGCGGACGGGCGGCCGGAAAGGTCGTCGTCAAGGTCCGCTAATCCCACGCGGCGGGTTCCGTGAATCATCCACCCAGCAAGGCCCAATCAAGAAGGGATGCCTCATGACGTTTAGAGCGCTGCTCGCCACCAAGACCGGTGAAGACATGTCCGTGAACCTGGTCGACTTGGAGGACGCCGACCTGATGCCGGGCGACGTCACAGTCCGCGTCGACTACTCCACCGTGAACTACAAGGACCTGGCCGCAGTCAGTGGGCGCGGCAATGTCATCAAGCAGTTCCCGCTCATTCCCGGCATAGACCTCGCCGGCACCGTCGAAGCCTCCAGCTATCCCGGCATTGAGGTCGGCGAGAAGGTCGTCGCCAATAGCTGGGGTCTCAGCCAGACTCATCACGGCGGCTATGCTCAGAAAGCACGCCTAAGCGGCGATTGGCTGGTCAAAATCCCGGAGCCGTTTTCAACCAGGGACGCCATGGCCATAGGCACGGCTGGATACACGGCCATGCTTTCGGTACTCGCCCTTGAGCACGGCGGGATCACTCCGGATAATGGCGACATCCTCGTCACTGGCGCCAATGGTGGTGTCGGATCGATCGCCATCGCCCTGCTGTCCGACCTGGGCTACCGGGTCATCGCGTCCACCGGCCGCGTGGAGGAGGCCTCATATCTCAAGGAACTTGGGGCCGCCGAAGTCATCGACCGCACCACGCTCTCGGAGCCGGGCGCGCCTATAGCGGCGGAGCGCTGGGCCGGAGTGGTGGATTCCGTTGGCAGCCATACGCTCGCCAATGCGATTGCGCAGACCAAATATCGCGGGGTGGTGACGGCTTGTGGTCTCGCGCAGGGCTTGGACCTGCCCACGACCGTTCTGCCCTTTATCCTGCGCAACGTCACACTGGCCGGGATCGACTCCGTGAATGCCCCGCAACATGTCAGGATGGAAGCCTGGTCGCGGCTCGCCCGTGATCTCGACCTCGAAAAGCTGGCGAGAACCACCAGCGTTGTTGGGCTTTCCGGTGTTCCGGACGTCGTCCAGCGCATGGCGGAGGGAAAGGTTCAGGGACGCACCGTGGTAGACGTGAACGCGTAGTTTGCGGAGGGGCCAGTCGTTCATCGATTGGCCCAGTCCCGGCGGGAGTGGACCGGGAGGAGCACGGAAGGGCCAGTGATCATCACTGCGGGCCTGACGCCATACGGGCTCAGCTCCTATCTCGGCCTGCAGGCTCCCGGAACGTTGTGGCACAACCCGAACCAGGCGGACCTCGATGGCCGACGCTGCGCCAGGACCAGCCCGCCAGCCTGGCGTGCGCCCCGCAGATAGCTAGGTTTCGGCGTTGTCCAGGTTGAACCAGATCGTCGTCGCCTTCCGGGTGCCGTAGTTCCAGATCTTGTGGAGGCGGCTGGATTTGAGGCTCACCACGTCCCCGCCGTGCAGGATCGTCTGCACGCCGTCGATCTCGATGGTCAGCTCACCCTCGACCACAAGGCCGTATTCGAACCCGGTATGGGTGATGCCCACTGGCGAGTTGCCGATATCGGGGCCGTACTCGTTATAGGTGATGGTGACCCCGCGCCGTCGATCCTGCCGCAACACTCGGCGCAGGATGCCATCGGGCGTCCTGAGCAGCGGCATGTCTTCGACGCGGGTGACAGCTTCGTCGGCCTCGCTCGACTGCCCCGACATCATCTCGGCCAGAGTGATACCGAGGTTGCGGCCTATGGCGGTGAGCGAGAGCAGCGAGGGCGAGGTCAGGCCACGTTCGACCAGGCTCAGCATCGAGGCGCTCATGCCCGAGGCATCGGCCAGCTGCTGGATGGTCATGCGCCGGCGTTGCCGCATCCGGCGGATCTGCAGCCCGATCATGGCGAAGGTCTTTTCCGTCTCTTCCTGTACGGCAGCCCTGGCGCTATCGGGTATCGACAGCATCTCGCTTTCCATCGTCATCCCCTCCGATCGGTCAGGCTGTCGCCAGTTCCTCCAGGCGAAGGCAAGCCGCACTGTGACTGCCGCTCAGCGAGCGGGATGCCGGAACCTGTTCACCACACGCATCGACTGCCCTGCTACAACGCGGTGCGAAGGAACAACCTTTCGGCAGGCGTCGCAAGTCCGGCGGGCTGCCGACAATGGTCTGCAGCGTCCGTCCTCGCATACCGGCATGAACGGTCGAACTCAAGAGACCGCTGGTATAGGGGTGGCGGGGATCGAGCAGTACATCCTCCACCGTCCCGGTCTCGATGAAGCGGCCGGCATACATGACGGCAACGCGATCGGAGATTTCGGCGGCGACGCCCATATCGTGCGTCACGAAGATGAGGGCCATGTCCAGCTCGCGCTGCAGCTTGCGCAGCAGCACCAGCAACTGAATCTGCACGGTAGCATCGAGCGCCGTGGTCGGCTCGTCGGCCAATAGCACACTGGGGTTGCAGGCCAGCGCCAGGGCGATCATGGCGCGCTGGCGCATACCGCCGCTCATTTCATGCGGAAAGTTCCTGAGCCGCCGCTCGGCGGAGGGGATGGCGACGAGATCGAGCAGGTCCCTGGCGCGAGCCAGGGCCGTGAGTTGCGAGACCCCCTCGTGCCGCACGATGGTCTCGGCGATCTGTTCGCCGATCGTGTAGACCGGGTCGAACGCCGTCGCCGGCTCCTGAAAGATCAGCGACACATCGCGTCCGCGCATGGTCGAGCGCTGCCCGGCATCGAGGCTTGCGATATCGATACCCTTGACCATCACCTTGCCGCCGATCGTGGCATAGCCGGGGATCAGCCCGAGCACGGTGCGCAGCATCACCGACTTGCCAGAGCCGCTTTCGCCGATGACGGTCAGCACCTCGCCGCGCTTCAGCGAGAAGCTGATGCCGTTGACGGCGCGGATGGCGTGGCCATCGCGCTGGAAGGTGACGGTGAGATCTTCGACCTCGACCAGCGAAGACGTCGAACGATCGATCATGGCAGCGTCCTCGAATGGCCTGAACCCGGTTGATACATGAGGCACGCGGCTACGTGGTCCGGCGCTCCCGTGGCGGTAGCGCTGAGCGGCGGCTGGCCGGCGGCGCAGACATCCTCGGCGAAGCTGCAGCGCGTGCGGAAGCGACAGCCGGACGGCGGATTGATCGGATTAGGCGGATCGCCGGTGATCGGCGGCTGCAGTGTACGCCGACGGGGATCGAGGCTGGGCTTGGACGACAGCAACGCCCGGGTATAGGGGTGGCGCGGGGCGCCATAGACCTCAGCCACGGGGCCGCTTTCCACCACCTGGCCCAGATACATCACCATGATGCGGTCGGACACGAACTCGATAACGTTGAGGTCGTGCGAGATGAAGATGTAGGTGAGGTTGAGCCGCTCCTTGAGCGATTGGAGCAGGTTGAGAATCTGCGCCTCGACTGATTTGTCGAGCGCCGACACCGACTCATCGAGAATAAGCAGCCGCGGCTCGAGCGCCAGGGCTCGGGCGATATTGACCCGCTGCCGCTGGCCGCCCGAGAGTTCATGCGGATAGCGGTTGGCGAACAGCCTGGCCTCGAGCCCGACCAGGTCGAGCAACTCGTTGACCTTGGCCGTGACCTCGGCGTCCTTCATGCCATGCATGCGGGGGGCAAAGCCGATGCAGTCGGCAATGGTCATGCGCGGATTGAGCGAGGCGTGGCTGTCCTGGAACACCATCTGCATGTTGCGGCGCAGCTGCGCTACGCTCATGCCTGCCCCACCGATCGCATCGCCGTCGAACACCAGGTTGCCGTGGTCCGACGGGATCAGGTGCATCAGCAGCCGTGCCGTCGTCGACTTGCCGCATCCGGACTCGCCGACGACGCCGAGCACTTCTCCCTTGCCGACCGAAAAGGAGACGCCGTCGACGGCGTGCACCTTGCCGGTGACCCGGCCGGCAAGGCCGGTGCGAATGTTGAAGTGCTTGGTCAACCCCTCGACGATCAGCAGCGGCTGCAACGGGCCACCGCGATCCTTGGCGGAAGCTTGCGGGACGGCGGACTTAGCCATTGTCTTTGACATCGATAGCGCTCCTGAGACCGTCGCTGATGAGGTTGAACGAGACCGAGGTGATGAAGATCATCACGCCGGGCAGCGCCGACAGCCACGGCTGGATGTAGATGGACTGGCGGAGGGAATTGAGCATCTGGCCCCACTCCGCATTGGGCGGCGGCATACCGAGGCCGAGGAAGCTGAGCCCGGCCGCCAGGATGATCGAGAGCGAGGCCAGCCCCGCGGCGTAAACGAGGATGGTGCCAACGATGTTGGGCAGCACCTGGTGGATGATGATGCGGAAATCCGCCACGCCGCTGGCCCGCGCCGCCTCGACATAGTCCATGTTGCGGATCCGCGTGGTGACCGTCTCGGTGACCCGGACCAGCGAAGGGATGAACACGACGGTCAGGGCGATCAGCGTCGATGCGATGCCGGTGCCGATCACGGCGCAAACCGCGATGGCAAGCAGCACCGCCGGGAAGGCGTAGAACACATCCATAGTGCGCATGATCAGCGTGTTGACCAGGCCGCCGGCATAGCCGGCGATCACCCCCAGGCCCCCACCGATCAACAGCGCCACCGCAACCGGCAGCGTGCCCGAGAGCAGCGAGAGCCGGGCGCCGTGGGCGAGACGGGCCCACATGTCGCGCCCGATTTCGTCGGTGCCCAGCCAGTGGCCGGGCGTGCCGATGGGCTTGAGGCGCGCGATGGCGCTGCCGGCATAGGGATCGGCGGAAATCCACGGCGCGAAGATCGCCATCAGCACGATGAGGCCGAGCACGACCATCGCACCGAGACTGACCTTGTCGCGCCGCAGCCGGTTCCACATCCGGCGGGCTGGCCGCGGCGTGGCGATGACCTGCTCGACCTGCACGGGGCTCATCTCGTTCATCGGCGCATCCTCGGATCGATAGCGGCCTGGGCAACGTCGACCATGAGGTTGACGAGCACGAACATGATCGACAGCACCAGCACCGTGGCCTGGATGATCGGCATGTCGTTGGTGAAGATCGCCTGGTTCAGCAGCTTTCCCGTCCCGGGCCAGTTGAAGACGGTTTCGACGAGGATCGAACCGCCGAGCAGGTAGCCGAACTGCAGGCCCATGACGGCCAGCACCGCCGGTGCAGCATTCTTCGCGATGTGCCGCCGGATCTCGCGGTTCCGCAGCCCCTTGGCGCCGAGTGCCTGCACGAATTCCTGGCTCAGCACTTCGAGTACCGAGGCTCGCACCAGGCGTCCGACCACGCCCATCGGGATAAGCGAGAGGGTGAAGATCGGCATGATCATCGGCCGCCACTGCTCCCAACTGAGGGGGAAGCCGGGCGGTCCCATGCCCTGGGCCGGCAGGACGTTGAACTGCACCGAGAAGATGGTGACCAGGAGAATGGCGAGCCAGTAGTGCGGCACCGACACGCCGGCGATGGACACGAAGGTGAACAGGCGGTCTGGCCATTTGCCGGCGTTGAGGGCGGCGAGCGCGCCAAAGAGGATGCCGAGCGAAAAGCCGATCACCGCGCTCATCAGGGTGATCTGCAGCGTGTTGAGCATGGCGGCGAAAATCTCGCCCGCCACAGGGCGGCTCGACACCAGCGACACGCCGAGATTGCCGCTCAGCAACTGGCCGAGCCAGAGGAAGTACTGCTCGAACAGCGAACGATCGAGCCCGTAGATGCGGTTGATCTCGTCTTTGAGGCTTTGCGGCGCGCTGGGCGGCACCAGCATGTCGGCGATGGAGCCGGGCATGATCTGCACCAGCGCAAAGGTTACGATGGTCACGCCCAGCAGAATGGGAATGACCTGCAGGATGCGGCGGAGGACGAATTGAAGCATCGGGGCTCTCCAGAGCGAGAAGGAGATGCGCCGCCCCGGGATGCGGGGCGGCGCCCGGGGATCACGGCTCCATGTAGACGGTGGTCAGGTCGGTGTACCAGGCCTGGGCCGGGGTGTAGCCCTTGACCGCCGGAGCGAAGGCCTTGGGATTGACGTCGTGGACAATCCAGGCCCAGGGCGCGAGGTCGACCAGGTTGGCGTGAATCTTGGCCATAAGGGTCACGCGCTGGTCCGCCGTGAGATCGAAATTGCTGCGGTACTCGTCCATCATGGCCGCGGTCTCCGGGTCATTGAAGTTCGGCCAGTTGGGCGGATAGAACGAGTAGAAGAACCAGGTCAGATCGGCCGTGGTGAAGCTGGAATTGACGGCCACTACGCCCTGCATTTCCGGTGAATTGGGGTTGGCGCGGATGGCACTCATCTGGCCCCAGTCGACCACCGAGAATTCCAGCTCGAACCCGGCCGCCCGGGCGCTCTGCTGCAGCAACTCGTTCATCGGCAGCGGCACCATCTGGCCCGAACCCGAAGTCGAGATCAGGATCTTGACCGGCACCATCTCCTCTGGGCCGTAGCCGGCCTCGCTCAGCAGCGCGCGGGCCTTGGCGGGATCATAGGTATAGTCGTTCTTGGGCGTGCCGAAGCGCGGGTCGCTTGGCTTCCAGAAGCCCTTGGCCGGTTCGGCCGCGCCGTTCAGCAGGGTGACGAGGCCCTCGCGGTCGAGCGCGTAGTTGAACGCCTGGCGCACCCTGACATCATGGAACACGCTGCCTTCCGCGGTCTGCAGCCAATAGGGCCACACATGCGGCATGGGCGAAGTGGCGACGGTGAAGTCCGCATCACGCAGGCTCGGAATGCCGTCGGGCGGCGGCACGTTGATCCAGTCGACCTGGCCAGACCGAAGTGCGGCAAGACGGGTCGTCGCTTCCGCCATTGGATAGACGACGACGCTGTCGAGCTTGGCAGCGCGCTCGGTGTTCCAATAGCCGGGGTTCCTGGCCAGGGTAAGCGAAGTCCGGTCCACCGCGGCGAGGGTGAAGGCGCCGGTGCCGGCCGGGCGGGCGGCGAAGGCCTCCCAGCTGCCGAGTTCCTGCCAGCGCGTCGGGCTGGCGAACAGGATCGAAGTCATCACCTCGGGGAAATAGGTCACCGGGACGGTGGTGTAGATCGCCACGGTCGCGTCATCGATCTTCTCATAAGACTTGAGGACCGGGATGCGGCCCTTGGTCGAGGCCGAGGTCGAGGCCTCGAACTGCGGGGCGTCCTCCTTGTAGAAGCGGTCGAGGTTCCAGACGACCGCGTCGGCATTGAACGGACTGCCGTCATGGAAGCTGACGCCGTCACGGAGCTTGAACACCCAGCGTGTGTGGTCCTGCGGGTCGACGCTCCACTCCGTCGCTAACCATGGGATCACCGGTGGGGGCGTATCTGTTACGCGCAAATCCCACATGACCAGCGGTTCGAAGATTGGGTAGCCTGCATAGCTCCAGGCCTCGAGACCCTGGGTCGGCACACCGGTCGTGGTGGGCACGTCGCTGGCGGTGATCGCGACCCGCAGCGTGCCCTGTGCCTGTGCCGGCCCGACGGCCATCAGCAGCACCAGGGCACCGGCTGTGATTGCGGATAAAACTGCACGCATTCATCGGCTCCTTTTTGAATGTCATTCAAATCCGATTGAATACACGCAATTTCCATGCCATTGATGCCGGGGTTGACGGCAGGCTGCTCTGACCGCGCATTTTTAGCTCGCTTTGCAGGGAAAAGGGACCCATCCGATGCAGGTAACCTCCAAGGACGTTTTCATTGTCATTGATGTCCAAGTTGACTTCGTAAGCGGCAGCATGGCCATCCCCGATGCCCAAAAGATCATCACGCCCATCAATGAGGCAGCCGGGAAATTCGCGCATCTGGTGGTGGTGACCGATTGGCATCCGGCCGACCACGTGTCGTTCTCTTCCAACCATCCGGGTACCAAGCACATGGACCGGGTACCGGTGGCCTATGGCGAGCAGGGCGTATTCCACGATCACTGCGTGCAGGGCACCGAGGGTGCCGCGCTCGCTCCCGGCCTCGAGCTCACCAAGGCCGAAATGATCTTCCGCAAGGGCTACCGGTCCGAGATCGATTCCTTCGGCGCGTTCTACGAGAACGACGGCACTGCGACCGGGCTGGGCGCGTATCTCAAGGCTCGCGGCTTCGAGCGCGTGTTCTGCGCCGGCCTCGCGCGATATGGTTGCGTAATGCAATCGGCGCTCGGCTCGGCCAGGGACGGATTCGAGACCTACATTCTTGCCGATGCCAGCGCCGGCGACCGGGATGTCGAAGCCAACAACGCCAAGCTCGAGCAGGCCGGCGTCAAATGGATCACCACCGGCGAATTGGCGACGGCCGCCGCCGCCTGATCCGCCACGAGTCCATTCCGGTGCGGGCGCCGCCTGCGGCCCCGCCCGTACAGGGTTGGCTGATGTCTGCCAGAATCTGGGTTTTGTTGGTGCTGGTCGCCTTCGTCATGGCCGGCAACGGGCTGATCGTCCCGGTCTTGCCGATCTATGGCGAGACGTTCTCGTCGTCGGCCACGCTGGTCGGCATGCTGATCACCATCTTCGGCGTCGCGCGGCTTGCCGCGAACTATCCCACCGGCCTCATCTATGATCGGGTCGGGCCGGGCCTGCTCATGGGTTTCGGCAATGGCCTGCTGCTGCTGGGTGCAATCGGCGCCGCCATTGCCGCCGATCTGTACTTCCTGCTGTTCTGCCGGCTGGTCCAGGGCTTGGGGTCAGGCATCTTCCTCACCGCCATGGGCGTCGTCGTCGCCCGCCAATCGCGCGCCGGGTCCCGCGGTCGGTTCATGGCGCTCTACCAGGCAGCCATCTTTGTCGGCGCAGGCCTTGGACCGGCGGCAGGCGGCTTCATCGCGCAGGGCTTCGGCCTTTCGGCGCCGTTTTGGGCCTATGCGGCGGTGTCGGCGCTGGCCATGCTCGTCTCGGTGACGGTCCGCCGGGACGCGTCGGCACCTGCGGCGCGCGCCGAGGAGCACGTGGCCAGGTCGTTCGCCGCCGCGGGCCCGGTATTGCGGGCCAACCTGCTGGTGTCGTTCGTCTCCGGCTTCGTGCGCACGGCGGCGTTGTGGCAACTCATTCCACTCCTCGCAGCCGCCCGCTTTTCCATGGGTTTTGACCGGATCGGCATCGCAGTGACGGTGACCTCGCTCGCCAATGTCGCCATCCTGCCGATTTCCGGCTGGCTGGTCGATCGGTTCGGCTGGCGGTTGTTGCCCGCAATAGCCAGCTTCGGCTTTGCGGCGTCGCTGGCGCTGATCGCCCTGGGAGAGCCGGAATGGACATTCTGGCTCGGTGTCACCCTGGCCGGCGTCTTCGGCGGGCTGATCGGGCCGGCCACCTCGACCGCCCTGATCGAGCTCACGGCGCCGGGCGCGCTGCCCGCCGCCATGGGTCTCCAGCGTACGGCCGCCGATTTCGGTTTTGTCGCCGGTCCCGTCGTCATCGGCGTGCTCGCCGACTCCCTGCTGGGCTCGGAGAGTTTCGGGCTGATCATCACCGCGTTGCTCCTGGCACTATCCGGGACTGTGTGGCTTGCAGCAGTTCGAAGAACGCCCAGCGGGGTATAGGTGCAGCGACCAGCTCTGCCATGCGGCGAGAATGCACGCCTTGGCCCAGCGACTGGGTTTTGTTGGGCCTGCCGTCCACCAGGCGTCGGGCGCGTGGGGCGTATACTGGGATCGTCACATCGCCAGACAGCGGTTGGGTCTCTTCGGCGGCGCGCGCAGAGACGTTGCATGCGCACGTTTATCGCCAAAGGAGAGCGTCGCCCTTGAGGTCAACTAGGGAGCGACTGCCCAAGGTCTGCTCCTGGCGCGGAAGCACCCCCCTGCCCCCCGGCAGTTGCGCCTACGCCGTTCGTCCCGCCACCACCCGCTGCCATAGCCGCCGCGCGGCAACACCCGCCGCGATGCCCAGCCCGCCGCCGGCGAGCTTGACCGCGAGGTCGAACAGCCGCCCGTGTCGCGAGGCCGACACCAGTTGCAGGGCTTCGAGCGCGATGGCGGCGCCCAGCACGAGGACGATGATCAGCCACAGCTGGCGCGGATAGGCGAGCGCGAAGAGGAGGCCCACCGCGGCGAAAGCGGCGAAGCGCTCGATGCTGGGCGAAAAGCCGCTATTGGGCCTGAGCCCGATCGGCGCCAGGGTGACGAAGGCCACGGCGGCGAGCAGCAACCAGGCGAGCACGGGTATCAGGCGCATGGGCAGGCGGGGCTCCGGATCAGACGGCGTTGCGCCGGGTCTTGGACGAGAAAACCGTCAAGACGATGATCCAGCAATCAAGGAAAATCGACCAGTTGTCGATGTAGTAAAGATCGTGCCGGGTGCGGCCTTCGATCTGCTCGAACGTCGTGGTCTCGCCGCGAAAGCCGTTGACCTGGGCCCAGCCGGTGATGCCGGGCTTGATGCGCTGACGATGGGCGTAGCTGGCGAGTTGCTCGCCGAGCTCGTCATCGTGGACGAGCGCATGCGGGCGCGGCCCGACGAGGCTCATCTCGCCGCTCAATACGTTGATCAGCTGCGGCAGCTCGTCGATCGAGGTGCGGCGGATGAAGGCGCCGATCTTGGTGATGCGTTTGTCGCCGACCTTGGCCTGCGTCATCTTGCGGCCGGATTCGGTGACGGTCATCGAGCGGAACTTCCAGATGTGGAAGGTGCGGCCGTTAAAGCCGCGGCGCTCCTGCCGGAAGAACACCGGGCCGGGGCTGTCGAGCTTGATCAGCAGCGCGATCACCGCAAGCAGCGGGCTGAGGAACAACAGCCCGAAGCCGGCGCCGGCGATATCGAACAGGCGCTTCATCAGCACCGCGCCATCGCTCATCGGTTTGCGCAGCGAGCGCAGTGCATTGTTGGGGCCGAGCGGCACCACGTCGAGGAACTTGAAGCTGATATTGTCGGTGGCCGGCACCGAGACGACGTTGATGGCGAAGCGCTTCAGCTCATTGGTCAGCCTCTCCAGCCCGTCGATATCACCGATCTCGCCGACGAAAACGATGAACTCGGCGCCATGCGACACCCAGTGCTGGGCGAAATCGACGACAGCACTCAGCTGGTAGGCGCCCTCGGCATTGACCGTATCCTCGAGATAGAGCGTGCCGGCGAGCCGGTAGCCGGTCTTCCACAGGTTCCCGTTGACGAGAAAGCGCACGGTATCGCTGCGGCTGCCCACCACCGCCACCTTCTGGAACTGCAGCCGCCCTGCCTTGATGCGCGTGGTGACCGCGGCATAGGCGATGGTGCGGGCGAGCAGCAATGCCGGCACGCCGAGGACGAACGCCGCAATCAGCGAGACGCGCGACAGATCGTCGGCGACGCCGATGAAGAAGGCGCCGAACAGCGCGATGGCGAAAGCCCCGGTCCAGCTGAGGACGCTCTGCACCAGCGTGGTATGCGGCGGCTGGGCGCGGTCGAGAAACTGGTTGGCCGAGATGGCCGAAAAGGCGCCATAGAGCACGCCCACCACCGCCGAGTAGATGCCATAGAGTCCGAACGGGATATCGATCGCCGCCACGTGGAGGACGAACCCGTGATAGAGCAGCGCCGGCAGCAGCATCACCATGGCGGCGAGAGCGCCTTCGCCCAGCCCGAAGGCCGTACACAAAGCCGCCTGGTTCGCCACCACACGGCGCGCTTTGCGCCGCTCTACACCCTGGTATCCAAGCTCGCCCTGCACCACAGCAAATTGCCTCAAATTGCTGGCATTGCTGGGCTTTGTTCGGCCCGCCGCCATGCCTCTCGTTTAGCAGGTCGCCGGCTTCGCCCCAAGGAGTTGGTTAAGCTGCGGTTAACGGAGTGGCACGGCGACCGCGGTTAAGGATACCGCCAGTTCGGGCCTCGACGCCACCCTGCCCTGTGTTAGGGAAGCATTAACCCAAGCCCGGAGCCGGACAGGTGACGACGTCCCACAGCAAAGCGGTAGCGATTTTGGCGGCGAACCCGGCGTTCGCGGCCATCCTCAGCCGTGCGCTGGAACAGGATGGCGGCTATCGCGTGGCCAGCTTTTCGAGCGTCGAGATGCTGACGACGTTCCTCCGCATCTCGCCGGTCGACGTGGTGGTGCTCGATACCGACCTCCCCGGTGCGCCGGCCATCGATATCGCGCGGGGCCTGCGCAGCCATCTGAAGCTGGCCAGCAGCGCCTTCGAGATCGTGGCGCTGACCCGCGCCGCCGTGGCGTTCCACAAGCCGCTGCTTGCAGCGGGGATCGACGCGGTGCTGGAAAAGCCGGTAACGCCGCAACAGCTGCTCAACTGCATCGACGGGCTGGTCGAGGTCGAGCGGATCGCCGCCGTGCAGCACCAGGCCGTGACCATGGTCCGCGCCTTTGAGCCCCGGCCGGTGTCGGCCGAGCGTATCGGCAACGTCATCCCGCTGTTCGGCGAAGGCCGGGTTCGGCGCTAGACGTGGGATAACACCGCGTCTGAAGAAGCGGCGATGGTCCTCTGCTTCATGCGGTGCAGTCCCGTGCACCGCGCCCCGCGCTGCTGCCAGCTTTTGCCCCTCCCCCCTGCAACCCACCATGCCCGACGCGTGTTTCAGCGCAAACCGCCGCTTTGACGGTGGGCAACACGGGAGAAGGTCCATGCAGAGCACTCAATCGGCCCCCCGGCGCAGCAGTGAAGGCTTCGTCGGCCGGCAGCGCGCCAACAAGGCCGTAAGGCCGTTTGTCGCGAACCTGGGGACGTGGAACGTCAAGGCGGCCCATCTCAAGGCGCGCGCCAGTTCACCCTACACCACCGAGGAGGAGCGCACCCTGGTGCGGCTCGAGGGTGGCGCGCTGCTGGCCGAGATCCGGCATCGCCAGAGCGACTATCTCAACACCATCAAGGGTGAACCGCCGCATGACCGGTTGACCGATGTCGCCACCGCGTTCGAGCGGCTGGTCGACCAGCTGGAGCAGGTGTCGCGCATCCCCTGAGGGGCGTTAGCCGGCCGGCATAGCGAGGTTCTCCGGCGCGTTCCAATCGGGCAGCGCAGTGCAGCGATAGAGCCGCGACCGGCTGCCTTCGGTGATATCGGGCGGCGCCCAGCCATTGGCCACCAGTTGCGCCTCGACGCGGCGCGGATCGGTGGTGATGATCACTTCCGAGGCGGCGGTGAGAAAGGCACTGAACTCCCGGCGAAGCGTCTGCTCGTCCTGCGCCACCATGACTTCGGCCCGGCCGGTGGGCTCATCGCTGCGGCCGAGGATGTTCACGGCAAAAACTGCCATTCGCGTCTCCAACTGCTGCTGAATTTCCTCCAATCTAGGTATCCGCCGAGGTGGATCAAGAGGGCCCGGGGCAGCCCGCCGATGGGCAGGTGAGGGGCGAAGATCATCCGCGCATTCCCTCGATTTCCCGTCGTTGTCACGGCACCCGCGAAAGCGCTGCGCAGGCGCTTTGGCCGGCGGCGACGCAAGCGCATGACGCTGCGCGGCTCGGGAACCGCCGGCTCAGCTGGAAGTTGACTCCGCGCGGCAAAACACCTCGTCAAGGAGGACGCATCTCGCCATGAAACTTCATCCGCTTTTCGGCTTGGCCCTCTTCGCCGGCCTTTTTTCGACCAGCGCCATCGCGGCGGAAGCGATCGGCGGAGCCAATGTCCGGTCGGGCCCCGGCGCCGGCTATCAGGTCGTCGACACGCTCGCCTCTGGCGAGAACGTCACCGTGACCGAGTGCGCCACCAACGGCTGGTGCATGATCAGCCATTCGGGGCCGGATGGCTGGGTCTCGGCCAGGCTCCTCGCCGATAACGGCAACGCCGCCGACTATTACAACCGGCCGGGCGGCCGCACGGCCATCGCCGAAGGTCCCGCTGCCGGCAATGACGACGGCGATTATCCCATACTGATCGGCCGGGCCGACGAGGTCGGCATGCAATTCGGCTTCGGTTTCGGCCGCGGCTTCTTCGGTTTCGGCGATCGCTTCATGATGGGCCGTCCGATGGACCGCGGCGACCTGGTCTGCCTCGTCACCTTCTTCAGTCGCGACGACGTTGCGGCCGGGCGCGATGCCGATGTGCAGCGCGCCCAGGTACTTTCGAGGCGCGTGGCCGAACGCCGCGATGGCCCGAACGACCGGCGCGCCATCTTCGAGTACGGCTCGGACCGCGAAACGATCCGGACCTGCCGCTATCTCGATCGCCTCAACTGAGTGCCCCATCGAGGAGGAACCGATGACCTTTCCCACCGACCCCACCGAACGCCAGCCCAAGGGCGACCACAACCGCCGCCTCTCGCTCGGCCTCGATCCCGATAGTTTTGCTGCCGCCGCCGGCATTACCGTCGAGGAGCTCAGGGACTACGAGAACACCTGGCCCGACCACGAGTTCAGCCCGATGGTCGCCGAGCGCGTCGGCGAGGCGCTCGAACGGCTGGAACGCCTGCTGCCGAATTCCGAGGCGGCGGGCATTCGGAAGGTAGTCGAAGGCGCAGAACCCGGCGAACCGGTGGTGCTGGCGCCGGAGCAGAGCTTCGAGCAGCAGGTCCGCGACACTGCCTATTTCATGTGGGAAACCGACGGACGCCCGTCGGGGCGGGACGAGGAATACTGGCACCGGGCGCGCGAGGCGTGCCTGGGGCAACGGCGCCTCGACCGGCAATTCGGCGAGGCGTTGCAGGAACCGGATGGCCAGTTGCACTAAGCCGGGGGCAACGCCTCATCCCGCCCACCAGCCCATCCACCTGCCCTAGCGCAACAGCGCCTCGTACTGGTCGCCGATCCGCTCCACCGTGTAGTCGGCCGCCCTGCCCCTGAGCAGGGCCACATCGGTCGGCTGGTCCAGTATCGCTGCCATCGCACCGGCCAGTGCGTTGGCATCGCCCACCGGGGTCAGCGCGCCGTATCGGCCATCGGCAAGGATTTCGCGCGGGCCATGCGGGGCGTCAGTGGAGACCACCGGCACGCCGGCCGCCATGGCTTCGATCAGCACGTTGCCGAACCCCTCGCTGGTCGAGCTGAGCACGAACAGGTCGGCGGCGGCATAGCAGGCGGCCGGGTCGTTCACGTAACCGGGGAACAAAACTCGCGAAGCGATTCCAAGGCCTCGGCTTTCCGCTTCGAGCTCGCCGAGCAGCGGGCCCTCGCCGAACACCACCAGCCGGGCCGGACGGGTTTTGAGCAGCGCCGCGAACGCGCGCAGCAACGTCTTGTGGTCCTTCACCCCGACCAGCCGGCCGGCAGTGGCGATCACCGGGCCATCCCCCAGGGCCGCGAGCTCCGCCTGCCAGGGGTAAGTCGCTCCCGGCCGTCCCGTGGCGGGCGGGACGAGATGTGGCCCGGGCGGGACGAGGTGTCGCCCGGGCGGGACGAGGTGTCGCCCGGGCGGCAGCGGATTGTTGATCACCACAATCCTGTCGGCAGACACGCCGCGTGCCGCGATGTCGCGCCCGACCCCGGCGGAAACCGCAATGGCCTTGCGGGCGCGAGCGGCAACGAGGCTGGACAGCACCACCGCCACCCTGGAGCCGAAATCGTTCGAAGGGATCGAGGCGGCGGCGTGAAAGCTCGGAAAGAACTTCGCCTTGCTGAGGCTGAGGTTCAGCGCCAGCGCAGTGATCAGGTTGGCGAATTCGGGGCCGCTGAACACGGCATCGGGCCTGGTGCGCCGGTAGAAGCCGGCGCTGCGCCAGAGCCCGGCGATGGTGGCGGGCTTGCCAAAACCCTCGCCGTGGATCCGCATCCCCAGGTCGACGAAATGCACTGTGTCGGAGCGGAGCGCCGCGTTGGGGCCTTCGCCGTTCCAGGTGAACAGCGTCACCTCGTGGCCGCGGCGCGCCATTTCGTTGGCCATCAGCACGAAGACGCGCTCGGCGCCGCCGCCCCGAAGGCTCGGGACGTGGAAGACGATGCGTCGTTGCATCGCCGGATCAGGCAGTGACGGAGGCGACACGCCGGCGCGGCGGTTGCTTCAGGTCGCGCATCATGCCGAACAGCGCCGCCAGCAGCATGCCGATGGCGAAGCCGCCCGCTGCGCCTGCCCCCAGCATCACCACGGTACGCGGCGGCCACGACCGGCCGGCCGGCGGCACGGCAGTGGAGATGACGCGCACATTGGTGGTGTCGAGCTGCTCACGCTCGGTCACCTGGCGAGCCCGGCTGAGGAAGGCCTCGTAGATCGTCGATTTCGAGGTGGCGTCGCGCTCGAGCTCGCGCAGCGTCACCAGCGCCTCGTTGTCGCTGAACACGCTGGTCTTCAGCTCATCGGCTTTGGCGGCAAGCGCTGCCGCCGCGGTCTTGGCCTCGTCGAGCGACACCTTGGCGGCGGCGACGATGCGGCCGATTTCCGCTTCGAGCTGCGCGTTGACGGCAGCGAGTTCCGTGTTGAGCCGCACGATCGTGGGGTGGCGCGGGCCATAGACCATAGACTGCGCGTCGAGCTGCTGGCGCAGCGCCCCGGCGCTGGCGCGCAGCGTCGTCAGCGCGCCCGAAGCCTGGGTGTCGGCAGTGGTGGCGTTGCGGCCGGCGGCAACCAGCTCGTCATAGCTCGACTGCGCGGCGATGACGCGCGACTGCGCTTCGACCACCTGCTGGTTGAGCTGCGCCATGGTCTGGGTATTGACCAGTTCGCCCGAGCTGGTGGCGAGGTTGTTGTCGCGCTTATAGGCCTCGACCTTTTCCTCGGCCAGCTTCACCGAGGCCTTCAATTCGTCGAGCCGGTCGTTGAGCGCGGCGGCGGTGCGGCCGGCGCCATCGGCTTCCGCCGTCGCCAGCTCCGCCTTGAAGGCCTCGAAGATGGCCGACGAGAGCATGATCGATTTTTCCGGGGTCTCCGAGGAGACGCGAAGCGTCGCGACGAACGACTTTTCGTCGGCCGTGGTGCTGACGCGCCCGCTGAGCGCTGCCAGCGCCGCGAGCTTGGGGTCGGCCGGCTTTTCGTCCTTGCTGGAGCCCATTAGCCCAGAGAGCAGACCCGGGGTCGGATCGAAGAATTCCTTGTCGGCGACGAGGTTCAGCTTGTCGACGACGCGCGACAGCACGTTGCCCGAGGTAAGGACGCGCAGCTTGCTGCCGGCCGTCAGCAGGGCGTTATCCACCTGCCCCGGCTGCTGGAACAGATCGTCGGTCACCACCTGCAGGTTCGCCGGGTCGATCAGGATATCGGTCGAGACGGTGTATTTGGCTGGGCTCAGCACCGCATAGGCGCCGCCGGCTACCGCACCGAGCCCGGCCAGCGCCACCGAGGCGAGGAGGCCCTTTTTCAACCAGACGAACAGCCGGCCGAAATCGAGCTCGAGGAAATCGCCGATCTTGCCCAGCGTCACCGTCGCCACCGGCTCGGGTTGTGGCGCCGGCGGGGCGGCGATCTCGTCATTAGCCGGCCGCGTCCCGAGGCGCGCGAAGGCGCGAGCCCCCGAAATGGTCGGGCTCTGGGGATGCGGCGCGTCGGTCAGCAAAGCCATGGCGTTAACATCTCGTTCTGCAAGCGGCCTGTCGTTAGGGCTTTATATACCAGTGGCCATCCGACGCTTCCGGAATGGGGTTTCTTGGTAAATCCCGGGGTGGTGGCCACCGCCGAAGCCCCCTCACCCGCAGCTGTCCACCACCTCCAGCCGGCCCGAGCGCGACAGCGTGTGGATGCCCTTGCGGGCCCAGGCCGTGCCTGGTGTTACCGGGTGCACCGGCCCGAACTGCACGTCGTCGTCGTTGAGCGTCAGCAGTTCGGCAATGCCCAGGCCACCGCCGTAAACGTCCGTGCCATCCTGCAGCGGCAGCAGGGTGCGGCCGTCTGATGTCTCAATGAACGGCCCACCCGGGCGCGCGGCGCGACGATCGATCAGGATCGGGTTCATCGGGTGCGGCGACCACGGGCCGGCCAGCGCCTTGGCGGCATAGACCACCATGGTGTCGGACGCGCTTCCCGCTCCCCGCTGCTCGGTGCCGAACAGCCAGAAGCGATCGTCGCGGACCAGCAGCGTCATGTCGTTGAGCCGCTTGCCTTCGACCAGCACAGCCTCGCGCACCCAGGCATGCGGGAACTGTTCGGCGCGGTAGAGCACCAGTTCGTTGCCGCTGCTCGACTCGGGGATCATGTAGACCTCGCCGTCATGAGCGAAGACCTGCGGGTAGCTCAGGTGGTGCGGCTCCTCGAGCACGGGGCGCGGCACCTCCATGCTGCCATCGGGGCGGCATTCGGCCACCGAGATGATGCCGCGGCCGAGCGCGTAAGGATATTCCTCGACGAACAGATAGAGCCGGTCCTGCCATTCGAAGACGAACGGATCGGCATAGAAGCGCTTGCCGTCATCGACGAGTTCAGTGAACGGCACACCCGAGGCCTGCCGGGTTTGGGCGATGCCCGGGCCCTCGATCAGCCGGTGCGCCGTCCGCCAGTAGAACGGCCGGTTGTTGCCGACGCGGCCAAGCGCCCGCTTGCCGAGACCGGCGGCAAGGTGCGGCAGGTAGCGCCAGACGAGGTCGCGGCCATCGCGCTGCGGCGCCGGCGGGATTGGCGTCGGCAGCGGCAGCAGCTTGCCCGCGGCAAAGCGGGTGACGCACATTTCGATGAGCGTCACCGCGCCGGCGAGGAGATCCGAGGCGGCGCGGCTGAGCCAGACGCGATCGCCGATCATCGGCCGCGCCTCGGCGACGGCAACGCCGTTGAGGCGCGCCGTGAGCGTGGGCCGGATGCCGCCCGCCAGCATGGCGGCAAGGCCGGCGGCGAGCTCGCGTTGGCCCTCGAAATCCACGGTCAGCACCGGCGCGTGGCCATGGGCGTTGCGGCCGGTGAGGTCGATGGTGAGGTCGTGGTTGCCCTGCTCTGCTACCGCAGCCAGCGCCGCCGCCGGGCGCATGAGCGAGCGCGGCGCCCGCGACTGCTCGAGCTTCACGATCAGCTCGAGCGGCCCTGACCGCCTGCCGGCCGTCGCCACCTGCTGCACGGCGATTCGATGACCGGCGGCACTCAGGCGCTCAAGTAATTCCGCCTGCCAGGCGCGCGAGGCAGAAGTCTCGCCGATGATTAAAATTGTAATCAAATTGTTATGACCACGATTCCGCCTCAGCTGCGGCCTGTAGCGCGCTGCAACGGCGTGTACAAACCCCGAAGCGCATCTGGGTAAACGTCTTTTTGGTATTAATCATAGCTTAAGAGTTAAGGCGACCACGGGGCAGAGTCGGGAGTATGTGCTGCAACACCAGCGCGTAGGTGACACGCGAACATTTCGTAGTGCGGTGCGACATGAACTTCCACTCCCCTCCTGAGCGCCCCCGGCGGCAGCGCCTGTTGATCGTGTTTGGCACGCGGCCGGAAGCGCTGAAATGCTTCCCGGTGGCGCGGGCGGCGCTCGAGAGCCCGCATTTCGACACCCAGATCTGCGTCACCGCCCAGCACCGCGAAATGGTCGACCAGGTGATCGCGCTCACCGGCATGCCGGTGGATTACGATCTCAACGTCATGTCGCCGGGCCAGACGCTGTTCGACGTGACCTCGAAAGTGCTGCTCGGCATGGCCGAGGTGCTGGATAAGTCGAAGCCCGACATCGTCATGGTGCAGGGCGACACCACCACCGCCATGACCGCGGCGCTGGCCGCCTTCTATAAGCGCATTCCGGTGGCCCATATCGAGGCGGGGCTGCGCAGCCACAATATCGACAGCCCCTTCCCCGAGGAGCTGAACCGGCTGATCGCCGGCAATATCGCCAATTGGCACTTCGCCCCCACGGCCGAAGCGCGTGAGAACCTTATCGCCGAGGGCAAGGACCCGGCGCGGATCTTCGTCACCGGCAACACGGTGATCGATACGCTGCTGCATTTTTCCGGCGCCATGGACGCCGACAAGCCGCTCAGCGCCGAGCTCGCCGCGCGCTTCCCGTTTCTTGATTCAACAAAGAAGCTGATCCTCGTAACCGGCCACCGGCGCGAGAATTTCGATGGCGGCATCGAGCGCATCTGCACCGCGCTGAAGGTACTGGCGACGCGCGGCGACGTGCAGATCGTCTACCCGGTGCATCCCAACCCGAACGTTCGTGGCGTGGTCAACGCCGCGCTCGGCGGAGTGCCGAACATCCACCTGATCGACCCGCAGGATT
This sequence comes from Devosia sp. GW821-FHT12F11, assembly GCF_058806655.1. Taxonomy (NCBI): domain Bacteria; kingdom Pseudomonadati; phylum Pseudomonadota; class Alphaproteobacteria; order Hyphomicrobiales; family Devosiaceae; genus Devosia; species Devosia sp. GW821-FHT12F11. The sequence goes on along the minus strand of NZ_JBXAPX010000005.1, from coordinate 124,849 downwards.
ACCTGCCGTTCCTCTATTTACAGAAGCAGAGCTACCTGGTGCTGACCGATAGCGGCGGCGTGCAGGAAGAGGCGCCCTCGCTCGGCAAGCCCGTACTTGTCATGCGCGAGAATACCGAACGTCCCGAAGGGGTGGCCGCCGGGACGGCGCGCCTCGTCGGCACCGATATCGAGCAGATCGTTTTGAGCGCCACGCGTCTGCTGGACGACCCGGCCGCCTATCGCGGCATGGCCGAAACGCACAACCCCTATGGCGACGGCCGGGCCAGCGCCCGGATCGTCGAGGAGCTATCGCGGCATGTCTGAGCTGAAAACCACTGCAATCAACACCGTTTCCGTCATCGGCATGGGCTATATCGGCCTGCCCACCTGTGCGGTGTTCGCCAGCCGCGGGCTCGAGGTGATCGGCATCGACGTCAACCCGTCGGTGGTCGAAAAGGTCAATCGCGGCGAGATCCATATCGTCGAGCCCGATCTCGACGGACTGATCCAGAAGGTCGTGGCCAATGGCAAGCTGCGTGCTTCGACCACGCCGCAGCCGGCCGATGCTTTCGTCATCGCCGTGCCCACCCCGATCACCGAGGACCACAAGCCCGATATCAGCTATGTGCTGTCGGCCGCGCAGTCGATCGCCCCGGTGCTGAAGGCAGGCGACCTGGTGGTCCTGGAATCGACCTCGCCGGTCGGCACCACCCGCAAGATGACGGCTCTGCTCGCCGAGCTCCGCCCCGACCTGAGCTTCCCGCCAGAACATGGCGAGGATGCCGACGTGCTGGTGGCCTATAGCCCCGAGCGCGTGCTGCCGGGCAAGGTCCTGACCGAGCTCACCAACAATGACCGCTCGATCGGCGGGCTGTCGAAGCGCTCGTCGGCCCGTGCGGTCGAACTCTATTCGAGCTTCGTTGCCGGCGACCTGTTCATCACCTCGGCCGAAAGCGCCGAGCTGGTGAAGCTGACCGAGAACGCCTTCCGCGACGTCAACATCGCTTTTGCCAACGAGCTGGCGGCGGTGTGCCAGGACCTGAGCCTGAACGTCTGGGAAGTGATCGAGCTGGCCAACCGCCACCCGCGCGTCAACATCCTGCAGCCGGGCCCGGGCGTCGGCGGCCACTGCATCGCGGTCGACCCCTATTTCATCATCGACGCAGCGCCCAACAGCACAAGGCTGATGAGCTCGGCCCGCCGCATCAATTCCGACCGGCCCTTCGCCGTGGTCCGCGATATCGAAGCGGTGCTCGACCCCACCCGGCAGCAGACGGTTGCCTGCCTCGGCATGAGCTTCAAGCCCAATATCGACGACGTGCGCGAGAGCCCGGCAGTCGAAGTGGTAAAGCTCTTGGCCGATGTGCCCAACATCAAGCTGATCGCCGCCGAACCGCATATCCAGGCCCTGCCGCGCGAGCTCGAGGGCAAGGGGATCGTGTTCACCGATGCACTGAGCGCCATCGACAAGGCCGATATCGTGGTGCTGCTGGTCGACCACCGCCAGTTCTCGCTGATCGACCCCGAGGCGCTCGCCGACAAGGAGCTGATCGATACCCGGGGCCTCTGGACCTGGCGCAAGGCGAAAAAGCCCGATGCCCGTATCGAGGGCAAGAAGGCCCGCGACGACCGCCAGCGCGGCTTCCCGCTCCGCCGCGTCACGGACCGCGCCGCATGAGCACCGAACCTCTCAGCTGGCGCGAGCACCCGCTGCTCGCCGAGCGGCGCCGCGAGTTTCTCGGCTCGCCCATGCATGTGCTGACCATGCCCGAGACGCTGGCGCTCGCCGATGAGGCGATGGCCAGCCGCCGGCCGCTGCACCACACCGTGGTCAATGTGGCCAAGCTCGTGAACATGAAGCAGAACGCCGAACTGCGCGAAGACGTCGCCAGCGCCGACCTGATCAACGTCGATGGCGCCGGCGTCGTCTGGGGCGCTCGGCTCTGCGGCGTCGAGGTGCCCGAGCGGGTGGCCGGCGTCGACATCATGACGAACCTCTTCGCGCTCTGCGCCAGGAACGGCTATCGCCCCTATCTGCTGGGCGCCGAAAGGCACGTGCTGCAGGCCGTCGACCGGCAGCTCGCCAAGGATTATCCGGACCTCGTGGTCGCCGGCATGCAGGACGGCTATTTCAAGCCCGAGGATGAGGCGGCCGTGGTCGAAGCGATCAACGCCAGCAAGGCCGATTGCCTGTTCGTCGCCATGCCGACGCCGCGCAAGGAACGGTTCCTGAAGCAATATCGCGACGTGCTGACCCCGAGCTTCGTGATGGGCGTCGGCGGCAGCTTCGACGTCTATGGCGGCAAGGTTGCCCGCGCCCCGGTGCTGGTTCAGAAACTCGGCCTTGAATGGCTGTTCCGCGTCGCACAGGAACCGCGCCGGCTATGGCGGCGCTACTATGAAACCAACACCGCCTATGTCGGCCTCTTGTGGCAGGAGCTGCGCGAGCGGCGACGCTCGGCATAAGTCACGGTGTTTTGGGGGAGCGAGGGCCTTCCGCGAGAAGCGGAGGGCCCTCTGCTTTTCCGGGAGTCTCGATCGTGCCCCACGCACCGGCGGGGCACCTCCCCCCAATGGGAAGTGAAGGGCGAAGTACGGCGTGTCCAAGCCATCCTCAAGCACCCCCGCGTGCAACCATCGTTGTCGGGGCAAGTTGAGTGCGACCGGGCCCCCCGGAAGGAAACAAGAACAATGACACGCATTTCAATCCTCGCCCTCGCCACTGCGCTCGCGCTGACCATGACCCCCGCTGCCTTCGCCCAGGCCGGCGCAGCGGTGGACGCTGCCGCCGCCGTCACGGTCGATGCCAATGGCGACGGCAATGTCTCGGCAGAAGAGCAGACCGCGGCCGACGCCGCGGCTTCCGCAACTGCCGCGGCCACTGCTTCGGCCAGCGCCTCGGTTGGCCTCACCATCGATGCGAACGGTGACGGTTCGATCAGTGCCGACGAGGTCGCCGCTGCCAATGCCGCCATCACCGCGAGCGGCAATGCCAGCATCGTGCTCGATGCCAATGGCGACGGCACGGTTTCCCTCGAGGAGGCTACCGCCGCGCAAACCGCCCTGGCAGCTCTGTCCGGAGACACCATCACCTGCGATGCCGGTGGACTGGCCGCGTTGACGGGCAGCATGACCATGGCCGATGCGAACGCGCTGAGCGCGGCAACCAACGTCAAGATCGTGCTGGTCTCGAACTGCGCCGAGGACGAGGTTTCTTCGGCACTGGCCACCGAAGGCGCGACCAACATCCGCAAGTCGCTCGAAGCCAATGCGGCGGCGGTCGCGGCGATCCAGACGCGCGGCGCCACCATGGCGGATGTGCTCGGCGCCACTGCAGAGGGCGAGACGGTGACGGTCTACGTGGCCTCGAGCGCCACTGCCGGCTAACCCTCCATCACTAGCAAACCGCAGGTCCCCGGTTCGGCAACGGACCGGGGACCATTCGTTCTTGCCCGCTGATGCCGGTCGCGGAGTGAAGACTGGGTGATCGCGTCGAAAGCCTGCACCCGATCCGGAACCCTCCCTGCCCCCGCTAGTTCCCGAAGGGGACACAATGGAGATGCATGATGGACAAGTACGCACCCACTTCACCGCCCGAGATCGAGCTCAGCGAGTTCGTCTCCATCCCGCAACTGGGACTTGGCGTGTGGCAGATCGAGAACGACAAGGTCGTTCCCACAGTGGCCGCTGCCCTCGAGGCCGGCTATCGGCTGATTGACACCGCACAGGGCTACGACAACGAACAGGGGGTCGGCGAGGCCCTCAGATCGAGCGGGGTACCGAGGTCCGAGATTTTCCTCACCAGCAAGCTGCGCACCAAGGCGATGGGGGGCGAGGGGGCGCTGGCCGGGGTACAGGAGTCTCTCGCGGCGCTGCAGCTCGATTATCTCGACCTCATGCTCATCCATTGGCCCACGCCGGCGCACGACAAGTATGTCGAGACCTGGAAAGGGCTGATCAAGGCCAAGGAACAGGGGCTGGTCAAAGCCATCGGCGTTTCCAACTTCACCGTCGAGCAGCTCGAACGGATCATCGGCGAGACCGGGATCGTGCCGGCCGTCGACCAGGTCGAAACCCACCCGCACTTTCAGCAGAAGGAGCTGCTGCCCCATCTGGCGGCGCGCGGCATCCGGCACGAGTCCTACTCACCGCTGGGCAGCGGTGAAGTGCTCGATGACCCGATCATCGGCGAAATCGCCGCGAGCCTGGGCAAATCGCCGGCGCAGGTCATCATTCGCTGGCACCTGCAGCGCGGCTCGATCGTCATCCCGAAATCGGAAACGCCCGAACGCATCCGCGAGAATTTCGACGTCTTCGGCTTCACCCTGTCGGACGGAGAAATGGGCAGGATCGCCGGATTGGACGATCCGGCAAACGGCCGCACCGGGAGCGACCCCGAGACCTTTAACGACCTCTACTGAACAACGCGCCTCCCGCCTTGTGCCGCGGAACGGTTGCACATCAGGCAAGTTCACCAAAGGCCCCGACCCCGCAACGATGCCGGGGCGGGCCTAAGGGACAAGTAAGTAATGACCATCGAACTCGAGCGTACCGCCAGCAACGACGACAATTCGGGCGCGGCGGCGTCGAACCGCTTCGGGCCGTCGGTCGAGGGAGACAGCACCTGGTTTCGGCTTTGGGCGCCAAACGTTTCGTCTGCCCAACTGCTGGTCGACGGTCGGGATCCAGTGACCATGACGCGCGGCCTCGATGGGTTCCTGCTGGCCTCGCTGGACCATTGCGGGCCCGGTGCCCGCTACAGGTTTCGCGTCGGCGATGTCACTTTTCCCGACCCCGCGTCCCGGCAGCAGCAGGACGACGCCTCCGGTTGGAGCATCGTTCGCACTGCCCTGCCTCAGGCCGAACGTCGCGACCCGGTTCGGCCGTGGCACGAGGCGGTGATCTGCGAAGTGCATGTGGGCGCCGCGACCCCGGAAGGCACGTTCCGCGCCCTGGCGGATCGGCTCGAACACTTCCGCGATGCCGGCTACACCTGCCTCGAGATCATGCCGGTCAACGAGTTTCCGGGCGCCCGCAACTGGGGCTATGACGGCACGCTGGTCTTTGCACCCGAGCATAGTTACGGCACGCCCGAGGAGCTGCGGCAACTGGTGGATCGCGCCCACCAGCTCGGGCTGCTGATGATCCTCGACGTGGTCTACAACCATTTCGGCGAGACCGACAATTTCATCCCGCACTACGCGCCGCAGTGGTTCCGCGACGATATCGAGACGCCCTGGGGCCCGGCGATCGACTTCGACGAGCCGATGGTCCGCCAGTTCTATTACGAGAACGCGGTGATGTGGCTGACGGAGTATGATTTCGACGGACTGCGCTTTGATAGCGTGCACGAGATCAAGACCGACAGCCGCGAACGCTTTCTCGGCGAGCTGGCCGCGGCGGCGCGGGCCAGCAAGCCTCATGCGGCGCTGATCGTCGAGAACGTGCGCAACAACTTCGAGCTGCTCGAACGCGACGATCGCAACCGGCCGCAGCAATATTCGGCGCAGTGGAACGACGACATGCACCACGTGCTGGTATACCTCGTCACCGGCGAGGGACCGAGAACCGGCTATGACGATCCGAACAAGGACCCATATGCCGACCTAGAAAAGGCGCTGGCCGACGGGTTCGTACACGACCCCAGCGAAGGCGACGGCAGCGACGGACGCACCAGGGGCGGCAAAGCTGCCAAGCTCCCGCCCGACAGTTTCATCACCTATGTGCAGAACCACGACCAGCTGGGCAATCGCTCCGACGCCAAGCGCCTATCGGAGAGGATCAGCCCCGAGCAGCTGGATTTCGTGCATTTCGTCAAATTCCTCGCGCCGCAGATTCCGCTCTGCTTCATGGGCGACGAGGCCAACCTCAGCAGCGGCTTCCCGTTCTTCGTCGATCTCGATGAAACCGCCGCCAAGGCAAAGAGCGACGAACGCTACAAACAGATGCGGGAGATGTTCAAGGATGATGTCGGCCCGGGCGGGCTGCCGGAGCCTAACGATCCCGCAACGTTCGAGATGGCCAAGCTCCCTTGGCAGGACTACGAGACCATGCCTGAGCGGCGCGCCGCGCTCGAGCGGTTCCGGACGCTGGCGCACTGGCGTCGGGACAGGCTCTGGCCGTTGGCAGCGACGCCCTGCCTCGATGCCCAAACGGCGCGGCAGGGCAATTGCCTGGTCGTCAGCTGGGTGTTCGAAGCCGGGACGCTGTCGATGGCGCTGAACCCTACTGCGCAGCCGGCGGATATCGGTTGTGTCGTTACCGCTTCGCCGGTCTCGAGCGGGCAGTTCGAGCAGCACGGCGAGGTGCTTCGGCTTGGCCCCTGGTCGGCTGTCGCCTGGTAGTGGAAGGGGCGGCCGAGGCCGCCCCAAACAGTCCTACATCACAGGCTTGCCGCCGGTCACCGCGATAGTGGCGCCGGAAATGTAGCTCGCCTCATCGCTGGCGAGCATCACATAGGGCGGCGCCAGTTCGCGCGGCTGCGCCGGGCGCCCGAACGGCACCTGCTTGCCAAACTCGACGACGTTGGAAACCGGCAGGCTGGCCGGCCCAAGCGGGGTCCAGACCGGGCCGGGCGCCACCGTGTTGACGCGGATGCCCTTCTTGGCCAGCAGCTGCGCGAGACCCGCACTGAAGTTTTGAATGGCGCCCTTGGTGACGGCATAGGCGAGCAGTTCGGGGCTCGGCTCATCGGCCTGCTTGGAAGCCGTGTTGATGATCGAAGCGCCGGGCTGCATGTGCGGAACGGCCGCCTTGGTGAGGTAGAACATCGCCGAGATATTCACTGCCAGGGTCTTTTCCCATTCGGCGTCGGGGATCTCCTCGAGGCTTTCGAAATAGCTCTGGTGCGCGGCGTTGTTGACCAGCACATCGATCCGCCCGAAAGCCTCGACAGTCCTGGCGATCAGTTCGCGGCAATGCTCCGGACTGGCAATGTCGCCGGGAAGCAGCAGACAGCTGCGACCGGCAGCCTCGATGACCCGTCTCACGTCCGCCGCATCCTCCTCCTCACTGAGGTAGGAAATGGCGACGTCGGCGCCTTCGCGGGCAAAGGCGATGGCGACGGCGCGCCCGATGCCCGAATCGCCGCCGGTGATCAGCGCCTTCTTGCCCTCGAGCCGTTGCGAGCCGCGATAGCTGTCCTCGCCGTGATCGGGAACCGGATCCATCCGGCTGGCAAGACCGGGATAGGGCTGCTGCTGTTCGGGAAAGGGCGGACGGGGGAAATTCTCGAGCACGGTTGCACCTCTGTGGTTGGGGGAAGCCATATTCGATACGTGCTGAAGCCCGCGGGGTTCCGCCCTCCCCGCGAGTTTCGTCGCCGGCCCGATCGCGGGGGTCAATGGGCAGCGGCATGTCGGCCACGGGGAACGGATGCCTCCCAGACTAGTTGGTGATGCGGGATCCACGAGATCCGAACCCTAAGGAGAAACGCCGCCATGAAGACAATCACAGGGCTTTTTGACTCCCACGACGAGGCCGACCGCGCCGTGCGCTCGCTCAAGGATGCAGGCATCAACGGCGAGGATATCTCGATCGTCGCCAACAATGCCGACGGCAAGTATGACACCGAGACGGGCGACGACGTTGCCGAAGGCGTTGGCGCCGGCGCGGGTGTTGGCGCCGTGGTCGGCGGCACAGGCGGCCTGCTGGCCGGGCTCGGCATGCTGGCCATCCCCGGTGTCGGCCCCGTGGTAGCGGGCGGCTGGCTGCTGGCGACGGCGATCGGCGCCGTGACCGGTGCTGCCGTAGGTGGCGCTGCCGGCGGCATTATCGGCGCCCTGACCGATGCCGGCGTCGACGAGCGCGACGCGCATGTCTATGCCGAGGGCGTCCGCCGCGGCGGCATCCTGGTGACTGCGCGGGTTGAGGATAGTCGCGCCGACGCAGCTGCGGCCATCCTGCGTGACTCTAGCGTTGTGGACATTGAGGCGCGCCGTCGCGACTACGAGGCCGAGGGTTGGGAAGGCTTCGACGAGGCTTCGGAGCCCTACCCCAGCGACCAGATCCGCGACTATCGCGCCGGCTCCGCTGTGCCGCCGATCCTGCGCAGCTGAGGTCTCGAGTCTGCGCGCCCGCAAGGCGCGCAGACCCCTTCTCGCCGGCGGCCGTGGGTCGACCCGGCGAGGCAGCCGACCAATGACCAACCCGCTCGCAACACCTTTCCGGCCAACGGTTTTCCCGGCTTGTCGGCTGACGAAGGTCGCTGCCTCGTTGTGGCGCCCCCCAGGAAGGCCTACCTAAGGCCCATGAAGCCGGAAACAGATATCGCTGAGTTGGTCGAGGTCTGGACGCTGCCCTTTGCCGCCCGGCTCGGCTCGTCGATCCGGTCCAGGGGCCTGTATCTCGAAATCCGCGCCCGTCTCCCCGCAACGGCAAGGAAGTCGCTTTCGGTGAAGGCAGGCGAGCTCACGCTCCACATGCCTCACACCGCATCGAAGCAGTTTGCGGCAGCATCGGCGATCATTGCGAGGGCGCTCGAAGACATCGAGAGCCTGCCGGTGATCCCCCGCGAGATCGAAGATATCCTGGCGATCTCGACCACCGAGCGACACCGCTGGCTGAAGGACGGCCGGTTGCCGAGCGCCGGCACGCGCAGCGTGAAGCTGCGCGGCCGCGCCAGGAAAGTGACCTTTCACGTCTTCGACCCCCGCATTGTCGAAGACATTCTCGACCGGGGGTTGATCGACAACTGGCGCGAGGACGATGCGGTGACCGCCGCCGAGAACCGGCGCAAGGCCGCCTGGAAGGCGAAACTCACCAGGGCGCGCAAGACCGAGGGCGAGACCGCGGCCCCCAAACCCGACGTCGAACCTTCGGTGCAAGACGAAGAGGATCGCTTCAAGCTGCGCGGCTGGGCCGAGTTCGAACGCGACGGATTACTCCGCTGAACTGCCAGGAATGGCGGCAGGCTTGACCGTGCCGCGCTAGCGTCCGTTGATGGCCGTGAACAGTGCGGCGGTCATCTGCTCGAGAGTATAGGGCTTGTCGATAATGGCTGAGCCGGGAGCGACATCGGCCTGCACTCCATAGCCGGTCGCATAGACGATCGGGATGCCAAGGTCGCGGAGGCGGTTGGCGACCGGCGTGCTCGGCAGACCGCCGATGTTCACATCGAGCAAAGCTGCATCCATGCGATGGCCGTCCACCAGGCCCAGCGCGACGTCGATGCGATGGGCCGGCCCGACGACCACCGCGCCAAGCCCTTCCAATGCATCGACCACCTCCATCGCCAGGAGGTATTCGTCTTCGAGGACGAGAATATGTTTGCCGGCGAGCGTCGTCATGCAGCAGGGGCTTCGTGTTGGCGGGCGATCACGGTGCACTGCAGCCCTTCGGGGCGGTAGTCCATCCTGACATCGGCGTTGAACTCGGCTCCCAACGCCTTCTCGATCATGGTTGAGCCAAAACCGCGCCGTGTCGGCTTTGGTACGGGCTCGATCCCATGCTCGAACCATCTTAACGTCAGCCACCGGTCGGGCTGGTCGGTGGTTTCCCAGGAGAAATCCACCAAACCGCCGCTGGAGCGCAGCGAGCCGTATTTCACCGCATTGGTGTAAAGCTCGTGCAGCGCCATGGCGGTCGTTACTGCCTGCTTGGGGGCAAGTTGCACGAGCGGACCGCTGATCCGCACCCGGATGTCGGCGTCGCCATTGACCGATTTGCGGGCAACTTCCTCCAGTGAAGCGCTTTGCCAGCTCTCGGCGGCCAGCAGGTTATGCGCCTGGGCCAGGGCGGACAGCCGTCCTTCGAAAGCCTTGACCTTCGGCTCTCCCGTGGAGAGCCCCTTGAAGGTCTGGCGTGCCACCGACTGGACCACCGCGAGGGTGTTCTTCACCCGGTGGTTCAACTCGTTGATCAGCAGCTGTTTGTGGAGGTCGGCTTCCTCCCGTTCGGTCACGTCAACATTGACGCCGATCATGCCGTCGAACCCACCGCCTTCATTGAGATGCGGTCGGGCCACGGTTTCGAGCACTCGGTAGGTGCCGTCGCTGCGCCGATAGCGACCCTTGACGTGCGCGCTCGAATTCTCGGTCGCCGCGGCCTGCATCGCTTGCATGATGCCGCTGCGATCCTCCGGATGGATGGTTTGGCTCCAGTCGAATGCACTGAGGTCTTCAACTCCCCAGAAGGTGCGCAGCATCTGGTTGAGGTGGAGACAGCGCCCGGTGTTGTCGGCGATCCAGATCATGATCGGCGCGTCCTCGGACATCCGCCTGAACCGATCCTCGCTCTCGCGGATCTGCTGCTCGGCCGCGCTGCGCGCCTGTTCGGCCCGGTAGCGCTCGAGGCTGAAGCCCACTTGCCGTGCAATGGCAACTGCCAGGTCGCGCTCGTGCTGGCTGAAACCGTGCGGGTCCGGCAGGTAGGTCATGAACTTGCCGACGACTTCGCCCTTGGCCATCAGCGGGATGAACCCAAGGGCGGTGATGCCCTCCGATCTTATGGTCCGCTTGAGCCAATCCGCCTCATCGGTCTCGCCGATATCGGAGACGAAGATCGGCACGGCGTTCCGGTCGCCGGGTTTCCACGGCGTATGCCCATCGACGGCCTTGCGATAGCCCTCGGACAGGCCGCGCCAGGCCACAAACCGCATCTCGCCGCGGGAGTCGAAAAGCAGGATGGAGGCGCGCTGGCAGCCGAGCATATCGCCGATCGCATCGAGGGCGGCCTCATACACATCGTCGAGCGCTTCGGCGCGGTAGAGCCGGTCGGTCAACCGCAGCAGTGCGGCGGTATCTTCGCCATCGGTGCGCACCAGAACACTATCTGTGGCAGACATTTCACCCCTCGCACCGCCCAAGCCCAGCAACGCGCCTTGCCGGGATAAGTTCCCGCCCCGCAGTTTAGTGCGTCGTGTTGCCGATCGAGGAGGTCGGCCTATTTGCGACGTGGTTCCTGCAGCTTATCCCCTGCGCCCACCCACTTGCCGGCCCGCTTCAGCTTCACCGCTTCCAGCAGCGTCGCCGCGGCGTTCCGCACTTCGCCCTGCATACCGATATCGGCGTCGAGCTCGTCGTGGCTGGTCGCATAGGGCTTCCAGTAGCCGATATAGCGGTCAACCTCGGCCTTCGGCCCGGCCGGCTCGAGCTTCATGAAGCGCAGCCAGTCCGAGATCGAGCGGCGCACATTCTCCGCTCCCTCGACATCGCCGTGCGAGACCACGGCGTAGAGCCGACCGGCGAGGTGTCGCGGATAATCCCAGTGATCGAGCTCGATCGCCTTGGCGGTCTCGGCATCCTTGCCATGGGTGAGCGTCGGATCGGGGTTGCCGCCGTCGGCGCAGACCAGCCGGTCCATCAGGAGCTTCAGCGGCGAGCTCACCTGGTACCAGTTCACGGGCGAGATGATGAAGATGCCATCCGCCTTCACCCACATCGGATAGATGTCGTTCATCCAATCCTGCACCTGGCCCAGAGCGTGGTTCGGATAGCACGAGCATGGCCAGTGGCAGAGCGGCGCCGCGGTGGAAAAGCAGGCCTTGCACGGATAGATGTTGCGGCCATACTCCGAGGTGAGCCGGGACAGGTCGAGGATTTCCACTTCCGCCCCACCCGCTTCGGCGAGGTCGGCCGCCATCTTCACCATGCGCCAGCTCTTCGAACTTTCACCGGGGCAAGTGTGCTCGCTGCGCGGCGACGCGTTGATGAACAGCAGCCGCGGCGGGCGATCGACGCCCTCATACTCCCGCTGCGCCGCGTCGATAGCTGCCTTGGCCGCGATCCAATCCACCGACAGGTCGTAGTCGGGATCGGCATAGCCCGGTCCCGCCTTCGCGGTTACCGGCGCCTTCCGGCTGTTGGTGTAGGCGTGCCAGGCCACCGCGCTGATGCGGTCGAGCTCCTGTTTCAGATCGTCGAACATCGGGTCGGCGAACTGCTGCAGGTAGCGCTTGCGGAACTCGGCTTCACCCAGTTCGACGGACGGCATCTCTTTTCGGGGGGCGGGGAAAGGTTGGGGCATGAACGGTCCTCTTGTTGGAGCAACAAGCGTTCCGGAAGTCGCCGGGTTCCAGCGAACAGCAAATCCGCGCCATCCCGCCCAATGCGTCTACTTGCGGTCGGGTGCGCCGAGCACGTGAGGCTCATCTCGTCAGGCGCACACCGCTATCGGGTCGGTGAAGGGAGTTCCCCACGGAAGATCTGATCGCCGTTCGCAAAGATGGGGCGCGGTGTGTTCGGCTATCTCGGGCTGCTGAATCAAAACCAGCATCGCAACGCAGGTCGCGCTTAGTTGCCCCTGCCGGGCATTTGATCCCCCGCGAGATCACGCGCCCACTGCTCCAGATTGTCTTGCAGGTCGAGCAGGCGGGAAATGTCGGACTGGATGCCGATCACGTGCGTGACTTTCCCCTCGCGCGACAGGACCGGCTTCAGCGACACCCGGTTCCAGAAGGGCGAGCCGTCCTTGCGATAGTTGAGCAGGTCAAGCAGCAGCGCTTCGCCGGCGGAAATCGCCGTGCGCATGCGGGCGACACTGAGTGGGTCCGTGTCCGGCCCCTGCAGAAAGCGACAGTTGCGACCAACCACTTCCTCGCGCGTGTAGCCGGTTAGGCGCTCGAAACCCTTGTTGACATAGATCAGTGGGCAGTCAGGTCGGCGCACATCGGCCAGACTTACCGAATGCAGGGACGGATCGATGCGACGATCGGTGGGAAGGGATGAGGGAATCATGCCGATTCGGTGATTAAGTTCCGCAATGTTTGCTTTGCCGAACGGCAGGTAGGCAATCGTCTTTCTCTCCCCGGCCTCATCCTCCGCCTCCAGAGTGATCGGTCGGGCGCCCGCGTAGAGCAGTCCATCGACAACTGTTCGCGCCTCCTCGGCGGTCTCGACATAGCGCTCGACCATGCCGGTCATCATCCGATAGCTGATCAGGAAACGCACGCTGAAGCCCCCTCGACGCAATCTGTGCCGGTAACGCGTACGGCAGCCCTGAAGTTGCAGCCGGGAAGCTCCAAGCGGCCCCCTCCCTTGGGAGCGCGCCGGCACAATGATGCCGGAAAAGGGACACCGCTCGACCTGCAAGCCCGGAACGCAAGTCTGCAAGTCTCGTTGAGAAGGTCCTCACTCTCAGGATCGGACCCGGGTCATGCGCGCGCTTTTCGTTCTCCTGTTCAGCTTGATCGCCGGCACGGCCCAAGGCCGGGAGGGGTGGACAGTCTATCAGGACGCCGCATGTGGTTACGCTCTCGAGCATCCCGTGGCGGGTTTTGACGTCACCGTCACCGATACAGGTCTCACACTCATCGAGCAGGGTGCATCAGGCCAGATCGACATCTACTGCGCCACAAATGCCGAACGCCGCTCACCCGCCAGTTTTGAGCGGGTCCTCGCCGGTGCGGAACGTATCCGGGAGATTACCTACAGCCGAAACGGTCGCTCCTGGTTGGCCGTTTCGGGCTATTACCAGGCTGATCAGCAGAGAGGCGATGACCTGATCTTTTACGCCAAGTTCATGTTCTCGGCCGATTTCTCACGGCTTGCCGCCTTCGAGGCAAGCTATCCGGCCAGCGAGCGACAGCACTTCGACGCAATTGTCGAACGAATGGAAGACAGCCTTACTGCCCCGCGCCCGTCGGACTAGTTCACAAAGATGGGTAAGCTCACCTGAGAGGACGCTCCGCGGAGCGACGCAAACTACCATGGAGTCCGACGACGCCTGGCAGTAGCGCCAAACGGCAGCCGGAACTGCAGCCATCGGCAGGGACTAGAAGGTACGCCCTGAGTTTCAGAGCATGTCCAGTGCCAGCTTGATAATCATTGCCCAAGTAACGGCATTGAATGCTACCCAGCCTAGCAAGATCCAGGCCTTCTGCGTCAGGTGCAGTCGCGGCCGCGGCGGATCGTTCGGCACGTAGCGAGAAATCGGTCTACTAGGTGTTGCCATTCCGCCCGTATAGCCCACCTCGCATCTCGCAAGCGTTATTCAAATCGGAGTGATTCAAAGTTACGCATGAACGGCAACCATATTTCCTGCCGCTAGCCGGTGCTTGACTGTTCCATTGGCTCGCTTGTCGGCGCCTGATGTGCCGGTTTGGCCGGCAGGCGGTCCAACTTCAGTGAACCGTCCAGCGCTGTTTGAGGAGCTGGAAGCGAAGCAGTTGCAGCAGCGCCTCCTCGCGAGTAACCCCGGCCTTGGCTGCCAGCTCGTCCACCACCTCCAGGTCGGATCGGGTGAGCACGGCTGTAACCGGGTGTGGCGCGAGTTTTACTGGTCTAAACATATCACGATATATACACCCCGCCCTCACCGTAAGCCACGATTACCGGAGTTAGACTGCACCGCGACGCCAGCAGTTTACTCATTCAACTCAACAATACTTACCCACAGCGTGTAACGGTTGCAGCACCCCCGAGCGGGCGCCGACAGTAGCGGCTGCTCGCCAATGCCGCAGCGAGAGGTGCCGGGCGCGGCGATGTGCTGCGTCCTCCATAGCCCTACGACGAGCCGGGACTCCAGACGCTCGAACTTCCGCGAGGGGACGAGGGAACCGGTTGCCGTTGCGGAAGTTCAGCACCCCGGCGGAGAGCAATTGGAGGAACAACCAAAAATGAAGAAGACCAACCTTCTCGTCAGTCTGGCGCTTGCCGCCTTGCTGGCCGGAGCACCTGCCGCAATGCAGCTGCCGTTGACAGCGTCTGCCGCTCAGGCCCAGGAGGCCAGAGTGAGCTTCAGCGTGTTTTTCGATGAGCTCAAGCCGCACGGCATCTGGGTGAAGCACGCCAAGTACAAGTACGTATTCTGCCCCAAGGTGGACGCAAAATGGCGCCCTTACACCAATGGCCGCTGGATCTTCATCCGCGACCGCGGCTGGTACTTCGATTCCCGCGAACCCTTCGCCTGGGCGGTCTACCATTATGGCCGCTGGGTCGACGACGACCGTATCGGCTGGTGCTGGGTACCGGGCAATCACTGGGCTCCGGCTTGGGTGAGCTGGCGGCGCAGCAACGACCACATCGGCTGGGCGCCGCTGCCTCCGGAAAATGACGGCTTCCAGATCACCATCAACGTCACCGTCGGCGAGCCGCCCGAGCATGACTGGGTGTTCGTGCCGGTGCGCTCGTTCCTCGAACCCGACCTGCGAGTGACCGTCATCCTCGCGGATCGCGACCCCGAAATCTTCCGCCGGACCGAGTTCGTCGGGCCGGTGGTGATCCAGAACAACGTGGTCATCAACAATGTCATCGATATCGACTTCATACAGCAGCAGACCAACCAACAGGTGACGGTGGTCGAGGCGCAGTCGACAACCGATCCGGCCGCGGTGACCACCGACCCATCCGCCGGCACTATCCAGGTCTTCGCGCCAACGGTTGACGAGCCCAAGGAGCAGGAAGCACCGCCCGAAGCTGTCGAGCCTGAACAAGCCCAGGAGCAGCTTGGCAAGCCGGACGAGGGCGAGGCACCCGAAGCTGCAGCGCCTGCGGAAGGCGAAGCCGCACCGGCAGACCAGGCTCCCGCAGCCTCCGCCACCGAGTGCCCCGAGGGCCAGCAGCTGGTGGATGGCAAGTGCGTGCCCGCCGACCAACAGCAGCCGGCGGCCGAGCAACCGGCGGAGCAGGCTCCTGCTGAAGGTGCTGCTCCGGCCCAGCCGGCCGACCAGAACGCTGCGCCCAGCGATCAGGCGCCCGCCGCCGAACCGGCGGCTCCTGCCGAAGAGCCGGCCAAGTGCCCGGAGGGTCAGCAACTGGTCGAAGGCAAATGTGTGCCGATGACCAGTGAGGAACAGCCGCCCGAACCGGCGGCGCCTGCCGAAAAACAGGCGGAACCTGCCGAACAAGCCGCACCGGCTGAACAGGCGGCGCCGGCTGAACAGGCAGCGCCGACGGAGGAAGCTGCGCCTGCCGAAGACGCTGCCCCGGCCGAAGATGCAGCCCCGGCCGATAAGGCTCCGCCCTGCCCCGAGGGCCAGCAGTTGGTCGAAGGTAAGTGCGTGCCGATCGAGGGCGAGGCCGCTCCGGCCCAATAATGGAAGAAGCGGCGGGCTAGCCCCGCCGTTTCGACCGGAGGTCGCGAGATCGGTGCCGGCGGCGTCGCGAGTCCCCAAGGCGCCAGGTCCACTGGATGCGCTGCCGGCGCCGACCCCCACGACCCCATCGTGAAGGTCGTGGCCGAGTATTGGGCGCAGTCCCGACCGCTTCCGGCCTCCCTTGGTCCGGAAGCCAGATCCGACGGGTATCGCTGCGTGCAGGATGCCTGTCGGATCGCCCGACAAAAAGACCCCGGCCATCGAGGGATGCCGGGGTTAAAGCTCAATGCGTCAGGTTGCCTACCCAAAGACAATCTGGCTTCAGCCGGTTCGTTCCCGAGCCATGAACCCGAGATGCAGAGCCCGCTGCCCCTGCCTTCTTCGACTGGAGTTGGAGAAACTGATCCCCGATCCCGACGTTGTGCGTCCCATCATCAACGAGGGAGGCCGCGATGGCGGACGACAAGAAGAAGGTGGGCCGCTCAGACCGGACGCGTGTGGCGCAGAGCGAAGACTATGAGGTGAACGACTTCGCCCATAGGCACGGGATAAGTGCGCAACGCGCCCTGGAAATCATCGCCGAAGCGGGCGGCAGCCGGGACCGGGCCGATGAGATTGCCCGCCGCTCCAGCTGACGGGGCCTCAAGAGTGGCGACGCGATGCGCCCACCAAGGATAACGCCAAGGCGGCGGCTTAAGCCTGAGGTGCCTGGTCGGCATCCGGCCGCCACACCATCTCCTGCTTCATGTCCGCGTCCTGCACGATCACCTGAACATCCGGCTCGTTGGTGGCGCGAGCAGCTTCGATCGCCGCGTCGATAGCCTCCTGGCGCGAGGTGAAATGCGCGAAGATGCTCCCGCGAAATGTGTACTGCCAGATGTCGTCGCGGTGGTTGACGATGAAGTGGTGCTGGTTGGCCATCTTGGGTTCTCCTCAGCCCACTTGAACGTCGGGAAGCCGACCTTGTTGCTCCAAGGGTGATACATGCGTGGCAACGACATAGCGCGGCGCAGAGCTTCGAGGGCAGGAACGGATGGCCCAGCGCGGGGCCTGCGCCTGTGGATCCTCGATCGGATATGCCGTGATCGCCACGCCAGTCAGGCGACCTGGTGTGAGCCCCATCGCGCGAGGTTGGTCGGTATGCCTGCCAGCTTATCGATGTCGACGGTCTGCGCCTGATCAACCAGCACCCTGCCTGCCAGCGTGAGAAGGGCGCTGCCGTCTGCGGTGATCATGATCCAGCCCTTGGAAATCAGCGGCAGGGTCAAATGCGGCGGCACACCCGACCCGTGCTCGGCCAACCTGACCAAGGCAACTACTTCAGCCGGGGTTGGTCCAGCGAGAACCGCTTCACGCATAGTCAATCTCCTGTTTGCAGGAGACCAGAATGTTCTTGTTGGTGGCGGGTTCCATGAGCCGGGCGACCACCAGCAAGGTTGCATCGGTGCGAACCGGAAGCGGGACAGGCTAACCGAAGAAGACGAGCAAAGGCGGCGACCAGATGGGCTCTCCGAGACACCGCGCGGATCGCAGCGCTATCCTTCTGCACCCCCGATGGGCGGTTTATTCCCAGTCCGCGGCGACAGCGATCTGCCTTCCCTCCGCATCAAAGACTTGCGATATCCGAGGCCGCCAGACGCAGTTCCGTGGTATACGTCCGCATCCTGCAAGCCAAGCAAGCCACCAGGCGATGGATTGCTTGACGGCGGGATCGCGGGGGCCGTGGACGCAGGTGCGACCCCGCCGGCAACCAAGGTTGCCAACTAGATACGACAGCTGGTCGACGCAAGTTTCGTCTCGAGGTGATGGTGCACCCGTCTCCAAGACTCAGCGCCCCGCTGAGGTGTGTCGCACGCTGGTTTGGCCTGTCCTGACTGCATTCAATGTGGCGACATCGCAACAACTCGTCACAGTTGCGGCAGGATCACGACACAATTGATTAGACTTCGTACGATTTGGCACATATGCGATCCACCATTGTTTTTGGGAGTTTATCTATGTGGACCAAGACTATCGCGCTCTCCAGCGTTCTGCTGATCGGCGCCGCCTGTGCCGCAAATGCGGCAGACCTCATCATTGAAGACGCTCCGGCCGCAGACCTCGCAGTGGTTGGCGACTGGACCGGCGCTTACGTCGGCGGGCACCTCGGTTGGGTTTCTGGCAACGTCGACTGGGAGCTGGTTCCCCCGACCGACGAGGGCAGCTACGGTATCGACGGCTGGCTGCTCGGCGCCCAGGCGGGCTACAATTGGCAGATGGACACCTTCGTCCTCGGTCTCGAAGGCGACGTCTCGCTTGGCGACGTGACGAGCGACCTTGACGAAACCGGCTTCATCGAGCGCCAGATCAACTGGGAAGCTTCGCTGCGTGCTCGCGCCGGCGTTTCGCTTGACGCAATTCTGCTGTATGCGACTGCAGGTGTCGCTGTGGCGAACTCGACCACCGAGATCTTCGGATTCGCCGACGACACGCAGACCCACATTGGTTGGACTGTCGGCGTCGGCGCTGAAGCCATGGTTTCCGAAAACGTGTCGGTCAAGGCAGAATACCGCTACAGCGACTTCGGCGCGGCGGACTATGAGCTTCTCCCTACCCCGCTCGTTTCGGATTCGACCATCACCTCGCACAGCATCACTGCCGGCGTGAACTTCCACTTCTAATTGACCGCGTCATTCGTGACGTTCGGAGCCCCCCGATTTCTCGGGGGGCTTTTTGCTGTTCGCCTCAGATGACCGGCTTCGCCGATTGCCTGCAATTTCCCTGAGATGCTCGTCAGGCGGGTATCAGCGCTTGCCTGCTAACGTCCTGCTGCTCGGGCCTTAACCCTCGCCCGATTGGCGGCACCGCATTAGTTCATCTCCGCCCCACGCGGTGCCGCCGCTTTCTCCCCTAAAGACACAAACCTCGCGCCATGCGACGCCCCGGCTCGCGATATGCACGCGCTTCTGTCGCCCGATGGTCGACCGCTCGCCCTACGAGGACCCGGAACTCGGATCCCCCAACGACGTCGACCGACGTCTTAGGACGGGCGGAGACCATCGATGGGCGAACGCAGCGCTGAGCATGAAGATCACGCCGGCATGCCGGTCGGGTTTTCAGCCATGATGACACCCACGTGAGCCAATTGAGACTCGGTGGGCGGTTTCGTCAGCAACTGAGCGGCTTGCAATAACAAAGTGAAATGCAGGCGCCGGAGCGGGGCGGCAAAACCCGCGGCAACGATCACTCGGCCATGGCTTCCGCGCCTGAAGCACGAGCATCCGGTCGATGTGCACGACATCACAACGAGGCGATGATCAACAGAAATGTATGACGACTCTATCCCTCGGCCGTCCGCCTCGGGCAGCCGGTGGTTCGACGGAAAGCTCGATAGCAAGCGGTTGGACCAGCACGCCGGCGCCGCCGCTACGTCCGATGTTCCCCATCCTTGCGGGTTCGGGAAAGACCCTGCCCGCAATCGAGGCCTGACCACAACCTGTCTCCAGCGCTGGCGCGGCCGCACGGAAACACTGCTGCCGATGAGAAACCTCGAGGGCAATGCCCATGCCTGAGACGCGCCGATCTCCTGATGGGGTCGTGCGGCGACGGGCAGAGCGGAAACTGGTTGAGCCATTTACGCGCGACCTGTCCGCCTGGCAGCATCGACTTTCCCTGCTTCGCTCGCGCAAGCACGCCGCCGCTTCCACCGCCGACGATCGGCTCAACGCCACCATCGAACTCAGCAAGCTGCTTGAGGAGGTGCAGTCCACCACGCTGCTCTTTGACAGCACTACTGCGGGTCACCAGCTTGGCGGCGCGCTTCGGGACGTACGGATGGCGCTGCAGCGGCTCGCCGACCAGATCAGCCAGGAACTTCGCTAGATGAATGGAGTGCTTCCGCGGCCTCCGCTTCGACACGCTTGCGCTCCTCTTCGATCTCGCGCGCGTCGAGATGCTCCAGTCCCACCACCTTGTTGGTCGCCTCGGAGTGCTCGATCAGATAGTCGAGCTTGACGTGCAGCGCTGCCTCGCTGCGCGCACCGGCAACGAGGATCACGCCGCTGATCACTATGGCTGCAATCGACAGGAAGATGTTGAAGCCGAACATGAAGCCTTCGTTGAACTGCAATGCAGCGCCGATGCCGATCCCAGCCATGAGGGCGATGAAGGTGGCGATGAAGCCGCGCCAATCCGACAGGAAGTCGGCGAGGCGGTAGATCAGGCCGCTGACGCGGCTGGATTTGTGAGTTGGCTTCATGTTGGCAGCCACAACGTGGCCGAGGCGATTTGGATGCGCGAAAGCCGCCGCGCGATAGGGAACGACGCGGGCCGCGCGAAGTTTGCTCTCCATCAAGGAGGTTCAAATGCCGCAAGATTCCACTCGAGACGGTTTGCCGACCGGCGAAGGAACGTCTGCCACGAACGACGTCAGCGACCCTCACCCTGCCAACGAAGAACGCTACGACCGGCAGAAGCGCCCCGGCGGGGCCCATCCGCCCGAAAGGGACTTCGGCCCCAACGACGCCGTTCACGACGGCAGCCCCAAGCAGCGTCCACGCAATGCCGAGGATTGAGCTACTGGCGGTAGCCCTGGAGCTCGCCGCATCAGACCCTCGCAGTACGATGAGCAAACGAACCAAAAAGCACCGCAAAGACCCACTCCCCGTGGCCGAGGAGTTCGCGGCCCGGCACGGCATCAGCCTCGACACCGCCTGCGCTATCCTCGAGGCATTCAGGCCCCCCAACAAGGGCGAACAAACTGCACCGACCCCCGACTGGAAGCCAACGGAACCCCTTGGGACCGCTGAAGTTTGAGGCGGCAAACTGGAGCCTCGCTATGTATCAAGAACAATCGCCGCGACGCCGCGCTTCCAATCCCGCCATTGCTCGCCGCAAGCTCGCCCGGGAGCGCGTAGCGCCGTATCTCGCCGAGTTGCAGCGCTGGCGGAACAAGCTGCTGCATTTGCGAGCCCTGCAGAATTCCCGGCGCCAATTGCCGGAGGCGCTGCAGGTGAGCAACCTGCAATCGAAAGCCTTGAAGGTAGAGATCGAAATGGCGCGTCAGGCCTTCATCCTCGAGATGGACGACATTCGCGATACGCCGGCCATCATCGACTACCTCGCGGCGCTTGATAACCTGCTCTTGTCCTTCAGGTGAATTGTCCTTTCCGCAGGCCGCTTCCTGCAAAACTGCTGACACGCAGTATCAGCGTCCTGTAAGCTATTTAAATTATTCATCTTTTTGGAACTGAAGGCAAATGGACGACGTTCATTGAGCAGTCCATTTTTGAGGAGTTTCCAGAATGGCTGATCGCGAAACAATCGTCACCGGCGGCGGTGGCAGCGGCGGAGTCATCGCCGGTATCCTGATCGTCGCTCTCGTGGTGATCGTCGCTTACTTCGTCTTCTTCAACGGCAATGGCGGCTCCCGCCCGGTGGATGTCGACGTGCCGGCGGTGAAGGTCGATGTCGTGCCGGACGGACAGTAAGGAGAGGATCATGGAAGGCATTGGATGGATCATGGCGATCATCATCGGCGCACTTGCCGGGTGGATCGCTGAAAAGATGATGGGCTCGAACCAGGGCCTGCTCATGAACATCGTCATGGGCATTGTCGGCGCAGTGGTCGGCAACTTCATCCTGATGCTGGTGTTCGGGGCCACCATGGGTGGCATCGTCGGCCAGCTGATTGTCGCCGTCGTCGGCGCCTGCCTGCTGATTGCGATCTGGCGGGCCATTCGCGGCCGCCGCGCCGCCTAGCCGATACTCTCGCTGTGCGTCGGCGAGCTTCGCCGACGCACGCCCCCCGCAACGCCATGGAGCCCGCGAATGCGCGCGATCAGTTTATTGACCCTCTACGCCTGCTCGATCTCGGTCTTCTTCGCGGCTTACAGCTTTTTCGGTTAGCCCTGTTGGGGCGGACCAAAGTCCCTGCCCCCTTCTTTCCAGGCCTAGGTAAAAGCGCCCCCAAGAACGCGAAGCCGGCCCATAGCCCCGTTCTCACCGCGTGAGACGGGGCTTTTTTCTTAGCCTGTCATAGACATCGGCTGCTGCAGCGAGCTGAAACCAAGCGATCGGTTTCGGCAAAAACGCTGACTTTCGGGATCAGGGGGGTATCAGGCACTGGGTGCTAGGCTTGAGGGGTGGAAAAAGGTGCGCAACGTCGCGCCCAAGAACATGGAGCTGTAAATGGCCCGCTTCATTCTGCCTGCCCTCATGCTGGGCAGCGTTGCTCTGCTTTCCGGCGCGGTGACCTATGCCGGCGCGAGCTTCACCCTGAACAAGATTGCCGAGGTCGCGCAGGCGGCTCCAATCAAATCCGACCTGAAACCAAGCTATGTCGCGGCGCTCGCGGCAGCCGATGCCGAGGCGCTCGATGTCGCTCGGTCAGTGCCCGTGGTGGTACGCGGCGATCCCGCTGAGGCCCTGCAAGCGAGGCATGCGGCCCAGCCTGTGACCCATACGGTGGCGGTGCAATCGCTCCGGGTTCGCAGCGGTCCGCACAAGAGCACGCCACAAGTGTTTGCCCTCAAGGGCGGCTCGCTGGTGACCGTCACCCGTGAGGAGCGCGGCTGGGTGCTGATCGACGCCGGCAACGGCCGCGTCGGCTGGGTCTATTCCAGGCTGCTCCGACCGGCTGAGGCCCGCGTCGCAACACAGGGATAGCGGGCAAGGCCCCGCCAATGCTCGCGAGAGCACGTCACTGGCGGCAGTTGGAACTCATCGGGTGATGGGGCCGGCCGCTGTCGACTGCAGCAGAACAACGAAAAGGATAGAACATGAAACCGCTTCTGCTCTCTGGACTCTTACTGCTGACCGCCTTCGCGGCGGTCCCTGCCGCCAGCGCCGCCGAGGCCGTCGGCTCGGTCAACGTCCGCTCCGGCCCCGGCACCTCCTATCGCGTCGTCGATCGGCTGGCGCGCGGGGAAAACGTCAACGTGCAGCGCTGCCGCTCCAGCGGCTGGTGCTACATCACGCACCCGGGCCCCGATGGCTGGGTATCAGCCCGCTATCTCGTCTCCAACGAATTCGCGGACGATTACCCCTCCAGCCGCCGGATGCGTCCCGACATCAGCTTCAGCATCATCATCGGCGGTGGCGGCTTCGGCGGCGGCAGTGGTGGCGGAGCCGGAGGCGGAGGACCGCGCGGGGAGCTGGTCTGCCTCGTCACCTTCTTTGACCGAGCAGATGTTGAGGCCGGCGCCGACGCAAATGTGGAACGCGCCAGGGTGCTGCCGCGCAGCGAAGCCGAGCGGCGTGACGGGCCCAACGATCGGCAGGCCATCTTCGACTACGGAACGGACCGGCAGACCCGCGAGACCTGCGCGTATCTCGACAAGCTGAACTAGGTCAGGCGTCACCTTCTCGGGTCGGAGCTTCGGTGCCCCGGCCCGCTCTCTTCAGGGACTATCCATGCTCAAAGCGATCACGATCCCACCCGAGCGCGCCGAAGAGACCCTCGCTACCGTTCAGGGCCTCGTGGAACTTTCCACCCAGCAACTGGAAATGTGCACCCAGGTGCTGGAAGAGCTGGAGTTCTCCGGCGAGTTGCAGAAGGATTTCATGAAACGGCTGGTCCGTATCCAAAGCGACATACGCAAGGCACGCGCCCAACTGAAGGAATTGGCGACAGCGCCGCCGGTTGGGGAAGAGTCGTGATGTGGTGATGAAGCTGCTGTTCTGGATTCTGGTCGCGGCAGCGATCCTGACGCCGATCGCATTGCTGCTCGGCTGGAGGTAGGACGATCAGCCGCCAGGCCGATCCAGAAGGACCCTTCTATCCCTGCTCCATCTTGTTGGGCAGCAACTCGTCCGGGGTCCGGTGGCCGTCGAGGTAGCTCCTCAGCACCTTGCCGGCGGCAAGAGCCTCCGCGTCAGCGGGCCCGAGTTCCATCAGTGCGCGCCGTGCCTCGGCCATCGACAGGTGATGGCGCCTCGCAAAATGCGGCACCAGCAGGCGTTGGTCGAAGGTAAGCGTAGCAGACATCAATCGGTCTCGCCTGGTGCAACAGGGAGCGGCCCGGCTCGCATGGCGGTCTGCTGCAGCTTTGACTTGATCTGGTCTATTTCCTCCTGGCGGGTCGCTTCCACGTCGCGCTCGGACCAACGATCCGGCAGTTCCGTATCGGGAGCCTCCAGCACGGCCTCGATGCTCAGAGCGGTCAACGGCTTGCGCAGGAAGGCAGCGCCCGGAAACAGGACCGGGTCGATGCGATCGCCCGATCGGATGATGAAGGCAAAGCGCACCCCTGCCGCCGAGAGCATTTCGGCGATCGGCGTTGCGTCGGTACCGTCGCCCAGGTCACGCTCGAGCAGTGCGAAATCCAGGGCCTCGGGTTTCAGCTTTACTGCGTCCTCAAGGCCATGGGCGACGCCTGCGACCTGGTGGCCGCACTGTTCGATGAGCGATGCAACCGCCCCGGCTTCGACGCGATCGCGTTCCAGGAGGAACACCCTTTTGCTTGCCATCTGACAACCCGGCTCCGTGATACCTGAGAGCTAACTTGCTCGCTCTGCACCAGTTCCGAAGGCTGCCTGATGCGGGGGCGTCATGCGCTCTCGTGCGCCGCTGCATCGTCGCCGCTCGGCACCTGTTCGCATCGGGGAACGGGATGGCCTCTGCCAGCTTCAGAGCGCCGGGTCATCGATTAACAAACTGAGATGCAATGTCGGCCGCGTCGTGACAGGCTCCAGCCAAACGGGAGGATATCAATGAACAGCGAGTGGTGGATTGGCAGGGTACTGCCGGGGTTTGTCGGAGCAGCGATCTTCTTCGTCCTGCTGCTGATCTGGAATAGCATGACCGGTGGCACCATTGTGGACGCCTTCGGCGGTGCCCGCTCGTCGCAGATCGATGCAGTGCAGTTGATCCCCGGCCCCGCTGGGCCAAAGGGTGATACGGGACCCGCGGGGGCCAAGGGTGACGCCGGTGCGCCGGGGCCGGCCGGGCCTGTTGGCGAGGCGGGCCCGGTCGGGCCCGCAGGCAGCACGGGACCTGTTGGTCCTGCCGGACCCAAGGGAGATTCCGGACCAGTCGGCCCCAAAGGCAATACCGGTCCGACCGGGCCTGCAGGTCCGAAAGGCGACGCTGGTCCCATTGGTCCGAAAGGTGATGCCGGCCCGGTTGGACCGGCCGGGCCCAAGGGGGACCCAGGTCTTCCTGGTCCAAAAGGTGATGCGGGCCCCGCTGGCGCCAAGGGTGACCCAGGCCCGATGGGACCTGCCGGTCCGATGGGGGAGATTGTCCCGGCAGCTCCGTCGCCATAAGCGGGGCAAAGCCGACGGTGCAATGCTGCACCGGCGACAGGTCGGTTGGGGGGCGGCCGCAGCTCCCAACCCGGTCCGAAGGGCGGCGTTGTCGGCGCCCCCGCGGAGCTCAGTCGATCTTCAGCCCGTCATAGTCGAGCGGAAACAGGAATTCGCCACGAAGCACCCGGACCGGGCCTGCATCTTCGAAGGCGCCGCTGTCATCCTGCCTGACGGTGTAGAGCTTCTCATTGCGGAAGGCGCTGGCGACCACCTGCGTCGTGGTAGGCGGAACGCCATGCGCCCTGATGCTGGCTTCCTCCAGCGCCGCAACGGCGCGAGCCTCGCCGCTGGAATGCGCGCGCACCACGACTTCTCCGTGGTTGAGGGCAAGCTGCCAACCGGCATCCTCCGGCGGCGCTGACGGTACGAGCCGATAGATGGTCATTTGGTCACCTGGTTTGTTGAGTTGGTACCGCCCGCCCGAGGGCAGCTGCGGCGGCGAGATCGAGCTGCGTCGTGTAAACCGCCATCAATGCCAGCGGTCGACGTCGCGGGGGTTACGTCGTTGCATTTCCCGCTCGTAGATTTCGAGCGCCAGTGGGCTTTCGATGATCTCGAGCAGCCGGTCGATCGCTTCCTTGCGACTGATGCCGCCCTCGGGCGGCAGGTAGTCGTAGAGCACGTCCGATACCATCACGACGATATCGTCGGCGTTGACCGGCAGGTGGCCAAGCCTCCGCTCGGCTTCAGTGTAATGCTGCATGTGGGGCATCCGAGCCTCCTTGCGGTGAACCCTTGTGAACGGTGGGCCAGGTCACCTCTGATCGTTGTACGGCTGCTTGGTCTCGCCAACCATTCGCGCCAGCTCGCTGAAGGGCGGCACCTCGCGCCCGCCGGCCATGTTGTTGGCGAGGCGCAGCAGGCGAACCGGAAAGACGATGGCGTCGCGGTTCGCCGGGGTCAGATCTTCGGCAACGCGATAGTCGCCCAGGGCGCTTTCCTCTGCGATGGCGAGCACCCGATCCACCTCATCTGTGCCGACCAGGCCTTTGCTCACCAGCAACTGGTGCATCAGCGCCATCGCCATGACCAATCCTTCAAGCTGCAGGTTGGCAGTGTTCATTCGGTCACCTCTCGGGCGTTGAGATTGAGCAACGTGCGGGCGCATCGTCAGTTGCTTGCAAGGGGCCGTGTCCCGCGTGGGATTCAACTTCCCGTCTTTCCGTGCGGGGCGGCAACCGGCTTGGACTCCGGCGAATAGCGGAAGCGGAGAAAGATCGAGAGGACGACGATTACTGCGGTCGACAGGAACTCCGACTGCCAGTTCTGGAAAGACTCGAACCACAGTTGCGCGCTGAACAGGTGCTCGATCAGCGAAGCGCGAGCCTGCCCGTGCAGGGCGGCTTCCGCATTTGCCGCTGCCGCGCTGCCCATCCAGTGGGCGACGAACGAGACGAGGAACAGCGCCACGAGCACGATGCCGAGCGAGTAGGAATAGAGCCACAACCACAGCCCGCCGACCCGGACAGGCCAAGGCGCTCGCTTGTCGCGCCGCTTGCCGGCCGGATTCTCATCGACCTCCTCCTCGGCATGAGGATCTTTCGATTCCGACGACCCACGCTGGAACAGAAATGCGGTAAGCACGACGTAGAACGACATCTGGAGAAACTCGCTCTCCCAGTTTTCGAACACCGCCGAGACAAAACTGCCGCTGACAAGGTACGACCACAGGTCGGTTGTCGGAGCGCCGTGCTCAGCCAGGTTGCTGTTCTCCACTTGCAGCCCCGCCAGCGCCATCCCCCACAGCGAAAGCGTGGTGAGCACTAGAAGAACGATAGTCAGGCCGTTGTTTCGTAACCAGCTCATGGCGCGGCGATATCCTCGGGAGGGACCCAACTTGGTCAGCTGATCGAGGTTCCCCGGCACCCGATTGGAGCGGTCGGAACTGGTCGCCCAGGTGCGGCGCGCAATTCACTGCAACTGAATGCGTTGCGAGAGGTTGGGTTCTTCCCCAAGGAGAAACCGATGCTCACGCTGCCGATCACCGCCGTTCGTTTCCGCCGTCGACGCGACGCTTGACCGAGGTCGACATGTCCGTGGCGACAAGTGCCGACGAGCGCCGCGCCAGAAAAGCCGAAAAGCGCCTGAAGCAGCGGGAGATGACGCTGGTGCGGGCAGCAAAGATGCACGAGGCGCGCCTGCGTGCCGAAGCCACCGGCCATGTCCCGAAAGTTGCAACCCCGCCGGCGTTGAATATCGGGTGCTCAGGCTGGTTCTACTGGCACCTCAAGGGCAGCTTCTATCCCAGCCAGATGCCGACCAAGGAGTGGTTTGCCCACTATGCCGAGCACTTCGGCACGGTTGAACTGAATGCACCGTTCTACTCCTGGCCAACGCTGGCGACAGTCGAGACCTGGCGCAGACAGGCCGAAGGCCTGCGGATGATCTACACCGTCAAGGCATCGGAACTCATAACCCATATCAGGAAGTTTGAGGACACTGAGACACTGGTGCGGGACTTCGGCCATATCGCCGATCTGCTCGGCCCGCTGATGGGCTGCCTGCTGTTCCAGCTGCCACCCAGCTACCACTACTCCCGCGAGCGCCTCGACAGCATCCTGCAGCAACTGGAGAAAGCGCGCCGAAACGTCGTGGAATTTCGCCATTCGAGCTGGTGGAACGACGACGTCTATCAGGCATTCCAGGCGGCCGGCGCTATCTTCTGCTCCTCGAGCGCGCCCCGCCTGCCTGACTCCGTCATCAGGACGGCCGATGACATCTATGTCCGCTTTCACGGCGTCGAGAGGTGGTACCGCCACGACTACAGCCAGGCGGAACTGCTCGATTGGGCGCAGCGCATCCGCGCCGTCGGGGCAAAGCGGGTGTGGATCTATTTCAACAACGACTTCGACGGTTACGCGATCAAGAACGCCACCATGTTGTCGAAGCTGCTGTGCGACTGAGGCGGCAAAACCGAAAGACAGAAGGCAGCGGTCCCAATAGCGACCGCCTCCCTCCCATCCTGGGAGCAATCTTCAGGTCCTGAACTCAAGCTCGTGCACCTGCCTGGATTGCGCCGCTGCCCGTTCGTCAGATGTGGCCATGGGCCTGCAGCAGCGTCCGCAATGCCTGCCCCTGCGGGGTGTTCTGTTCGCGCGGCAGGTACTCCTCAAGCGGCATATCTCGAGAGTTGCCGCCCGACGAAGCGTTGGGCTGGTGGCGCACCGTGGAGCCGTCATGCCCCCCGACGAGCAGCCACTGGTCGCCGTTTTCGCTGCTGTAAAAAACTAGGTCATTCTCAATAGACATCAGAGGTCTCCTCGCGAGCGCACTGTCGCATCAGATGCAACGTGCGAGAGTGCAGATGGTGACAGGGGGCTATTTGGAGCGGTGCCTCCCGGGCGAGCGCTCAGTCGAAGCGGTTAGCGGCCGGCGGATCGCTGGCCGGGAACGACTCGTCGGAGGCTTCATCGGTCGGCGTCCACGGGCGCCTGGGGCGATCGCGCATCTCTTCAGGACCAGCCGCGCGCACCTGCACCTCGCTTTCGCGGGTGCCGACGGCCCTGCCGTCGCGAAACGCGGCCTTGGGTTTCTTGGGCGGGGGAGCGTGAAGTCGCATCTTGTCATCCTTGCTGTTGAACATCCCCAATGGCGCGGCCGTGCAAAAGGTTGCCGCCGTCGTTCGATGACTGATGGCAGTGCATGGGCAGTTCTATCGCGGTAGCGGCAGTGTTTCGCTCCAACCGAAATATTTCCAAACTTATCGCTGGTAACAATGGGACATGGGCGTACAGTTCTCCCGTCGGCTTCCCGCCGTTTGGCCCGCACCTCCGGGGTGCTGGCGTCATGCTCGTCGGCACCCTTTGCGGCGTGCGTCGTTCCCGCCCCTGACGTGGGCATCATCGGATCGGACCAACATCATGCTTGATATGCGCTTCGCCGGCCGGCTGCGTTTCATTGCCGGCGCCGGCTCCATGACGTTGCCCGACAACTTTGACGCGCCCATCCAGATCGAAGCGGCAGCGATGGTTGGGTTTGCCACCGCCTCAGCCGACGGTGTCCACTGGACGGGCCATAAGCGCCCGCCCCGGCCCAAGGGACCCGCAAGGTCTCGCAAGCACCTGAAACTGGTAAAGTGACGACCGCCGTCGCCTGCGCGCCCTGGTCGGCCGAAGCTGCTCTGCTGGGGGTAAGAGCCGGACCCGGCCGGGAGGCGCAGCGGGTCCGGCGCTCAGTCGCCTGAGGTTGAGGGAGACTTCCACCCAGGCTCCGTCTCAATCCAGTCTCGCACGGATGGTTCCACGGCCCTTTCGCCAACCCGCTCCTGGCCGCTCCGTCAATATCAAATGACATGTTGGACGTAATATTTCGCCGGGAACGAACACGACTGGCGCAGGTTGCTTCGGCCTAAGGATGTTCTTAGGAGAAGCAATAAATGGCCAATCAACCGAGTTCCGGCACCAGCAAGTCCTCGTCCGGAAACAAGCCGACCTCATCAGGATCGCCCGGCAAATCCGGCTCGGCCAGCGCAAAAAGCGCCAGCTCCAGCAAGAGCGACAGCGGCAACGACAAGTCGGGAGCCACTCGAGGCGGGACCCGCGAACAGCACGCCGAGGCCGGCCGGCAAAGCCACAAGAACGACGACAAGAAGTAAGCGCCGGCAAAGGCGGTCGTGACTTTGTTCACGACCGCCTTCTGCAATCTGGCAAGCCGAATGCCGAATAGGGAGCCGCGCTCGACTCGTGCCCTTCGCTATTTGTGCGACCTTGGACGGCCCGCCACCAGGCCGCGCACCAATGCTCATCGTCGCCAATGAGGCCGCAGTACTACCGCCGCACCCGGAAGGTCACCAGTGGTGCTGGGTGATGACCTCGAGCGAGGAGGCGAGCAAAGCCCTTGTGGGCCGCGGGTTGCTCCGCAGTCTCGCCGCCAGGGGACAGGTGATAACGCCCTTGCCGCTGGAGTCTCTGCTACGCGTCCGCAGCCCGGCTTTTTCTGGTGGCACGCCGGTGCTTAGATAGCCCTGCCTGGGCGGAACACCAGCCCCATGACATCGATGGAGACGACGAGGAAGTAGGACCTCAGACGAGTTCGGGCTTTGTACCGCAGCCAGCGTCGAGGAGGTGTTCGAGCATTTCCCCAACGTGCCGGTGATGCTGAAGCCCTTCAGCGATGAGGAATTGCTCGCTGCGGCTGCCGCCCTGGTGTCCGATACTGGCACTCATTTTGGTGCCTGAGCTTCAAATCGACGGAGAACCACCATGCAAAGCCACGACACCATGCAACATCGCAACACCCAGACGAGCGTGCTGGAGCAGCGGCGGCCTCGGGCCTCGCGCGCGAAATTTCACGACTGTCAGTGAAACCAGGTCAGTCGCGGCGCGCCAATTCGGCGCCCGGCAGGCAGACGAGCGGTTCACTTCGATCGCGCGTCGATTGTGGTCTGCCGCTCCTCCGAATCAAAGACGACGATGTCCGAAGCTCCGGCCAAACGCAGTTCTCGAACCAGTTCGGCAGCCTGCGCCTGGGATTTCACCTCTATTCTGCCCATACCAGTCTGCATTCGGTAGGTTACTACACAGGCAGCCGAACGCTGCTTGGTGGCACGCCCGATCTTTCTGGAAACAAACCACATACGTTCCCACCCTTGTGGCTCGCATCTCGCTGATACCACCGAAATGCTTTCATCGGATTAATCTGGCCGCCGTTGCGGCACCCTTCCGGATGACGAGATGACGGCCGCCTTAAACGCAGTGGCGAGCCTGCCGGCGACGACCGCCGTCCCGATGATCCAGTGATCACCGCGCATTGGTCGAACCTGCAATTTCGCTGAAAGCAACGTCAGTGGCCCGTCACCCATATAGGCTATGACGCTGCTGCTCGGTTGATCAAACCCTCATCCGGCACGACGGCACCGCGACAAACTACTTCGCCCCACAGCGGTGCCGTCACCCCCTCGTTGACGGCCCTGGCTCGGCACGCGATCTCTCACAGGGTGAGGCAATGGGTGGGCTTTTTCCGACATTCCTGTTCCTGATGATCGCCGCTGCCGCCATCGGCGTTGGGCTCGGGGTGCCTATTCAAGGCACCTGATTGCGACGCCGGCGGCGTTCCGGCTGTGCCAGCTTCGGACCTGTCTCCATCGCTCAAGCGGTAAGTTCTATCCAAGCCGGCGCATGGTCACTGGGCTTGTCCCAACTGCGTGTCTCGACGTCGACACCGGCGTCGCGGAGCGAGCCACGCAATGACGGGCTGATCAGCACGTGGTCCATCCGCAGGCCCGAGCTTCGGTCGTAGCCGCCTCGGTATGAAAAATTCCAGTAAGTGTAGATGCCCTTGTCAGGGTGGATGACCCTGAGAGCGTCGATCCAGCCCTGTTCGAGGAGCCTCGCATAAGCTGTTCGCGCTTCCGGGAACATCACCGCGTCCCAAACCCATCGGCCAGGCACGACTGCATCGATGTCCGTTGGCACCACGTTGAAGTCGCCACAAAGCACGCTCGGTGCGCCAGCCGCCAGCAGCGCCCGAGCATGGTCGAGCAGGCGTTCGAACCAGCGCATCTTGTACTCGAATTTCGGTCCGGGGGCGGGGTTGCCATTGGGCAGGTAAAGGCATCCGACGATGAGATCACCGACCTGGGCCTCGAGATAACGGCTGTGAGCATCGTCTGGATCTCCGGGCAAGCCGCGGCGGCGTTCGATGGGCGCGGTCCCGCGAGCCAGGATGGCGACCCCGTTGTAGGATTTTTGTCCGTGCCAGATCGAGTGGAACCCCGCCTCCGTGATGGCAGCTTCGGGGAACTTCTCGTCAGAAGTCTTCAGCTCCTGCAGGCACACTACATCCCTCTTGGTTTCGGCCAGCCACCTCAGCAGCACCGGCAACCGTCCATTGACGCCATTAACGTTAAAGGTGGCGAGTGTAGTCATTGCCGAGGATCCTTCGATTGGCCGGTGGCCCACGCATAGGGACGGTCAGTGTCGCTTCAGGCCAGCGTCTTCCATCGCCTCGTCGATCGCTTCCGCAGCTTCTCGCTCGACGCGCTTTCGCTCTTCCTCGATCTCTCGCGCATCGAGGTGCTCGAGCCCGACGACCTTGTTGGTGGCGGGCGAGTGTTCGATCAGGTAGTCGAGCTTGACGTGCAGGGCCGCCTCGCTGCGCGCGCCGGCGACAAGAATAACGCCGCTGATGACGATAGCCGCGACCGACAGGAAGATATTGAAGGCGAACATGAAGCCTTCATTGAACTGCACTGCGGCCCCAATCCCGATGCCCACCATCAAAGCCACAAACGTGGCGACGAACCCCCGCCAGTCCGACAGGAAGTCGGCGAAGCGGTAAATCAGTCCGCTGATGCGGCTGGAAGGTGCTTGCTTCATGGTGGCATCGATAACGTGCCTGGTGCGATTTGGATGCGGGCCCGCGGGAGGGCGATCAGCCCGGCGCGATTGCCAGTGATCGCGATCTTGACGCGACGACGTCGGTTTATGTCGCGTGGCAACCTTGCCCTGCTCGCCGAAGTTGACCTCCTCAGCATCAAGGAGAGCACCATGGCATCCAAAGCTACAGCTCGGCGGCAGCGGGACATTCAGGCAGAGGTCGCGACAGCCGATGCCGCCACCCCAAAAAAACGGGAAGTGGCCATGCAGGCGGGCGCCCGCCCCTACCCTGAACCGCCATTTCCGAAGCAGCATCAGCCCAAGCCGGGAGCCGAGTTCAAACTGGATCCCGCCCCGCTCTATGACGCGCCGTTCTATCTTGGCTCGAAGAAGCTCGCCGGAAAGGTAGCGTTGATCACCGGCGGCGACTCCGGCATCGGTCGGGCGGTTGCCGTGCTATTTGCCCGCGAGGGCGCCGACGTGGTGATCGCACATCTCTCCGAGGACCGAGATGCGGCGGAAACCAAGGCCGCAGTCGAAAATGAGGGCCGCAGCGCCATCGTGATCAAAGGTGATGTGCGCAATCGCGCCTTCTGCGAGGATGCAGTCGAGCAGACCATCGCGGCGTTCGGCCACCTCGACGTCTTGGTCAACAACGCCGCCTTTCAGGTCCACACCAAGCGTATCGAGGACCTGAGCGAAGAGCATTTCGACGAAACGCTGAAGACCAACCTCTACGGCTATTTCTTCATGGCGCAGGCGGCAGCCAGGGTGATGGAGGCGGGCTCAGCCATCATCAATACGGGCTCGGTCACCGGCATCGAGGGTAGCCCGGCGCTACTGGATTATTCCATGACCAAGGGCGGCATCCACGCCTTCACCCGGTCACTGGCGGGTCAATTGTTGGAGCGGCATATCCGGGTTAACTGCGTCGCGCCGGGGCCGGTATGGACCCCGCTCAATCCCTCCGACAAGGAGGCCGATGACGTCAGCAAGTTCGGCTCAAAGGTGCCGATGAAGCGTCCGGCGCAACCGGAGGAAATCGCGCCGGCCTATGTCTTTCTCGCCAGCCCGCAGATGTCGAGCTACATCACCGGAGAAATTCTGCCGATCATCGGCGGCTATGGCGGCGGCTAAGCCGAACCGAAGCCGGCTCAGTCCCGGAGGAACCTCTGGAGAGCCCTCGCCAGTTCGTCCGGCGCTTCTTCGGCCATGTGGTGCCCACTGTCGATAGCGTAGCCGGTCACGGCAGGCGCCCAGCGTCGCCAGATCGTGAGAGGATCGCCGTATAGCAGTTCCATGTCGTCGCGTTTGGACCACAGGTGCAGCGTCGGACAAGCTATGGTTCTCCCCGCGGCGCGATCGGCCTCATCGTGGCTTCGATCGATCCCCAGGCCGGCACGATAATCTTCGACCATGCCGTGCACAGTGGCCGGATCCGACGTGGCAGACCGGAAGTCGCGGTAGGCTTCTTCACCCATGAACTCGGGCGTTGCCGCGTACCACGCAACGGGATCTGCGAGGATGGCGCGCTCCGGCTTTTCCGGCTGCGCGAAGAAGAACCAATGCCACCACAGCTCGGCAAACCGGGCGTCGCACCGTTCCAGTGCCTCGACGATCGGGACGCCGTCCAGCACGGCCAGCTTTGTGATCTTGTCGGGGTGATCCAGGGCCGCGCGAAAAGCGACATAGCTGCCTCGGTCATGGCCGACGATGGCAAACTTGTCATGGCCCAGCCGCGCCATCAGCTCGATACAGTCACGCGCCTTCGCCCGCTTCGACGATCCGGCGTGATCCGGCGCATCGGCGGGGTGGCTCGATTGGCCGAAACCCCTGAGGTCGGGGCACACCACGCTGAAGGATGGAGCAAGACGATCCGCCACCTGCCCCCAGGTCATGTGGGTGCGCGGGTGGCCATGCAACAGCAGAACCGGCGGCCCCTTTCCACCATGACGTACCCTCAAGCGGGCCTCAGATAGATCAACGAAATCGAGCTCGAATCCTTCGAACATCCCTCGGACCTCTTGCACCTGACCGAGAGCTTCTAGCTGGTCGCAGTAATCGCGACGCGGATCGCAACGCTGCTGCCGAACAACAGCAGGCCGAGATAACCCATGAGCGGATCTGCGTCATGGCGACCGACGAACGGTACTTCCCGGGCAAGACCGTACTTCACCATGATCGCCGCACCGGAAACATTCAACGCCAACAACACCCATGCCGCAACTTGCACGCTACCCCTCGCGGACTGAAATCATCCCTCCCCACCATAACGGCTTCAGCGACCCCGTCGACAAGTGCTGAACCAGCCCGCTCTTTGTGCGTTCGCAACGCAAAGCAAACAGAGGAGACGATGATGCCCGCCACTCAATCAAGCCGAGGTCGTTCGCTGGATCGCGCCATGGTCGCCGGCGGCCAGGACCTCGAAGTTCGCTACGACAGCAAGAAGACTGGCGCCACGAGGTCAAGCCGGCGGTGACGTCCGCTGGCATCAGCCGTACGAAGGTGGGGCAAGCTTGGCAACTGATGTCCCCACGCTATCAATGATAGAGATTTCCATGTCTGCACTGACCACCCACGAACAGATCAAGGACCGCGCCTACGCCCTCTGGGAGGCCGACGGCCGACCGGAAGGGCGAGACAAACATTACTGGGAGAGCGCCGAACGGCAGCTTTCCGAAGAGCTCGGCCTGGACCTTTCAGCCGAGCAGACCGAGGTAGAACAGCCCCCGCTGGTCGCGGGGTTTCCAAGCCACTGATGCGCCAGCGCTGACCTAGAGTGTTGTGTGAACCAACGTCCGTTGCCGACGTTCTCAAGCTCCCGACCACGAGAGATCAAACCATGGCAATTACGAGCCATGTACGAGCCCAGGACTAGGCCAGGGTGAGCATTGCCACAGCAATATTCTTGATGCGTGCTTCGTCGGGAAGCCTCTGCGCAGGATCGCACCATCGACGGCAAAGCGGTCCCAGACGATCAGGTGGCGGCAGTCGTTAGCGCGGCAATTGCCCGCAAACTTGATCAAATGCAACCAACTCGACTCTAGTGGGTGGGGTAGTGTCTGCCGCGGGGGCCGACATGCACGAGAACCATTTTCGGGAATCGTTATTCGCCTCGACGTCGATCAAACCCTTTGCCACCCGC
Source organism: Devosia sp. GW821-FHT12F11 (assembly GCF_058806655.1). Classification (NCBI taxonomy): domain Bacteria; kingdom Pseudomonadati; phylum Pseudomonadota; class Alphaproteobacteria; order Hyphomicrobiales; family Devosiaceae; genus Devosia; species Devosia sp. GW821-FHT12F11. The sequence goes on along the minus strand of NZ_JBXAPX010000005.1, from coordinate 89,146 downwards.
CTACGCAGTCTTCGTCTCGATTTTCTTGAAGTTCTCCGCACCCTGGGCGACACAAACCTCCACATCCTCCATCGGTCCCGCGCCATAAGCCGGCTAGACGACTTGGAATCCCAGGCGGCAACCCTGCTCGAGGACTTCCAGAAGACGGCACCGTCAGAGGACCCAACGGGCAAGTTTGGCGATTTCAGGCTTCGGCTTGAATCCTTCCTTGCCGAGTTTGCCGCTCGACGCGGGCTCGACTGAACAGTCGCCGCATCGCCTGCGGGCCCGATCATCAGTGATCTGCCTGGGACCTGTACATCGATTCAAACCGGATCGACGCCAGAACGCGGCACTCACGAGAGTTCGTGTTCCGCTCCTTTGGAGCGACATCAACTGAGGCACAAAGATACCCCTCGGCGAGAAAGTTCGTTTCGGTCGTCAATATCAAATGACAATCTTCCGAGTAATTTGATCCGGAACGAAGCTCAAACGGCAAGGTTGGTTTGCCCTAGGGATGATCCTTAGAGGAGAAACAAAATGGCCAACCCGCAGAATTCAAGCGGCAACAAGTCATCGGGCAACGGCAACTCGTCCAGTAACGGAAACAAGTCTGGCAGCTCCCAGTCCAAAGGCTCCGGCAGCGAGAAATCGTCGTCCGGCACGCAGGGCGGCACCCGGGAGCAGCACGCGGAAGCCGGGCGCCAGAGCCACAAGAACGACAAGTAAACACCCGCCGGCCCGCTCCTTTTTAGGGGGCGGGCCTTTCCTTGGGAGGACACCATGTCCAAGGCATACTCGGAGGACCGTTTCCCGTCCCCGCGGATTCCACCGAAGCTGACGAATACTGCACGAACCCCGCCCGTGCATGAGAAGCTGCCACGTATGACGAAGGAACCGACCTTCGATGAGGACCGCGAACGCTCGGCAACGTATGGGGTGCATCAGCAGGACGAGCAGAACTAGCGCTGGGCATCGCTTCGCTTTGTGCAGGGAGTGCCCTTGTTCCCCCAGCTTGCGACCCGCTACGACAAGTCGTCGGGCTCTCCTGCTCAGCCGTCGCTGCCCTAACGCGTTTCGGAAGTGGTGAGGCTCTACGACCGCTCCCATCGGAACAACCGTGCGCATAAGGCGTTGCCCTCGTTAATCGACGGAGGTGATCGTGGCAGTTCGACCATACTGGAAAGGTTACCTGAAGCTGTCGTTGGTGACGTGTGCAGTGACGCTCTCGCCGGCGACCACAGAGGGCAACCGCGTTCGCTTCCACACTCTCAACCGCACCACCGGTGACCGGATCTACACCCGGTACGTCGACGCCGAGACCGGGCGGACGGTGGATGACGATCACCAGGTGAAGGCGTACGAGAAGGCCGAAGACGAGTTCGTGATCCTGGAGGATGAGGAACTGGACGCCGTGAAACTCGACAGCGTCCGCACCATCGACATCGACGAATTTGTCGAGGCCGATACCGTGGAGTGGACCTATTTCGACACGCCCTATTTCGTGGTGCCGGCCGACGAGGTCGGTGAAGAGGCTTTTTCCGTCATTCGCGAGGCGATGGCCGAACAGAACGTGGTGGGTATCTCTCGCCTCGTCCTCGGCAATCGCGAGCGCGCAGTGATGCTGCAGCCCTGGGATACCGGCATATTGCTCTGGACGCTCCGCTTCGGCGACGAAGTGCGGGATGAAGACGAGTATTTCGAGAAGGTCGACGAGGCAAAGCCCGACAAGGAAATGCTCAGCATGGTCGAGAAGATCATCGAGGAGCGCACAACCGCCTGGAACAAGGACATGGTCAAAGACCCCGTGCAGGCCAAGCTCAAAGAGATCATCAAGGCCAAGGAGTCGCCTAAGCGGAAATCGAAGCCTGCAAAGGCCGAGGCCCAGGCCGAGCCCGAAGCTCCCACCAATGTCATCAATCTCATGGCCGCTTTGAAGAAGAGCCTGGAGAACAGGCCCGGTCGGCAAGCCAAAGGCGGGCGCTAACCCGCCTTTCGCTGTGCGGGAGCAATTTTCTTAGCTGGCGCAGCCTTGTTCGTTTTCGACTTGCTGGCAGAACGACGCGGCGCCGACTCGCCCTTGGCGCCGGCGCTGAGCCGTAGCGCCTCAAGCAGGTCGTTCTTCTTCGTTGGCTTGGGAGGACGAAGTGGCACAATCTTCTTGCCGTTGATCTTGGCCTGCACCAGATCGGCAAGAGCCTCCTCGTAGCGATCGTCGAACTTGCTCGGGTCGAACTCGCCGGCCTTGGTCTTGAGAATATGCTTGGCCAGATCGAGCATTTCCGGCTCGATCTTGCTCTTCTTGATCCCTTTGAAGGCGTCGGACGCGGAACGGACCTCGTAGTCGAAGTTCAGCGTAGTTGCGATCAACCCGTCATGGTGTGCACGGATCAGAACCGGCCTCAGCCGCCGGAACAACACGGCGTGCGCGATTGCAGCCGCCTTTCGCTCTCGCAACGCCTCGCGGATCAGGACGAAGGTCTCGTTCCCAATGTCGGTGGTCGGCAGCAGGTAGTAGGGTTTGTCAAAGTAGGTGGGTTCGATTTTGTTGCAGGCAATGAATTGGTCGACCGTGAGAGCCTTGTCACTGTTCGGCACCGCGGCTGCGATCTCCTCGGGCTCGAGCACCACGTATTGGCCATCGCTGGTCTCGTAGCCCTTCACTTGGTCCTCGTGCTCGACTGGCTTGTCCGTTTTCTCATCTACATAGAGACGCTTGAGGCGGTTTCCGGTGCTGCGATTGACCATGTGGAGCGAGATGCGTTCCGACTGCGACGCGGCTGCGTACATCGACACCGGGCACACGATCTCCGCGATCTTTATGACACCCTTCCAGATTGCTCGAGCTGCCAATTTGCGCGACCTCCGTTGAGACCTCACAACGGTTGGAGAGCCAGCCTGTTCCCTCTCCGGAGCGGGGAAGGGCCGGCGGTCCGGCGCACACCCTCGCCCCGCCCCTCTCTATCCTTGCCGACCGATGACGGCTGGGGCTGCAGGCCCCGGAGGCGATCCTTGAGGGTGCCCGCAGCGCCGGCCGTAAGTCCAGCTTGGTGAGCATCCAGCGGTGCAATGGAGGGAGTTCCACTATTAGCTCGAAGGGTCGAGCTTGAGGAAGACTACATACCCTATTCGATGGACGGCGGGTCTGGCTGTAACTGTGTAAGCCGGACCCGGCTGGGAGGGACAGCGGGGCCGGCGGCTCACAGGGCCCGAGGCCAGGCAACCTCAGGCCAGCTTTCCCACCTCAGGAATGCGATTTGGTTCCGACGCTGTCGGCCCTCGACACGGACGGAACCTGCTGACCCTAAGGAAGTTTGAGGCTGCAACGGGAGCTTCAAAATGTACGAAGAAAACTCGTCACCCTCGCGCGTCATGAGTCCGCTGATCACTCGGCGGAAACTGGCAAGGGAGAGGGTGGCACCTTACCTGCCTGACCTGAAGCGCTGGCGGAGCAAGTCGCTGCAGTTGCGCGCCATGCACAACTCTCGCCATCAAACGGCTGACGCACTGGCTGCCGGCGCAATGCAGCTGGCCGCTTTGCGAAGAGAGATGGAGATGGCCCGTCAGACGTTCATTCTTGAGATGGATGACGTCCGTGAAATGCCTGCTGTCGTCGACTTTCTTGCGGCCCTCGATAACCTAATACAGGGCTGAGGGACCGGACCTTAGCCGCCAAACAGGTGGGTAAGGTTGCCGACCAGATAGATACCGGCTGCGATGAGCGCGACGGTCACAAGCCATGCGACGATCATCCATCTAGTGCCGTACCGCTCCCTAAGCACGATGCTCCTCCCCAGGCCGGATCATCCGCCGTCTGCTATGGGCCCATGCATCGAGCTGCACCATACCGCCCTTTTCCTTGGCTGCAACAGTTCGTGTTCAAACGCGGAGGGCAAGATTGCAACCAAGCTTGTCGTGCCACGTATTCCGTTACTGGTGGAGGCTATCATGCGGTATTACTTCGACATTTTCGATGGCGCGGGCTGGGCCCGAGACGACGTTGGCGTGGAATGCGCTAGCGACCGAAGGGCCCGTCACCAGGCGGTGCTGGCACTGACCGAGCTTGCCCGTGAACTGCTGCCGTCCGATGGCCCGTCGAAAGAACTCGTCATCCGGGTGAGGCACGGCAACGACGCAGCCTTCTCAGTTCGGCTGGCCTTCGATACATCGGCGGGACCGGCACTGGCCGATCCCTCACTTGTCGTCTGAACGATCAGCCTCTCAAGGGCCAGTGCCCGGTCAACAGGGCATAGATCAGCCCGCCAAGGTTGCGCCGATAGCCACACCGCCAATTTCTGCCCACCGGGGCAGCCCCTTCTTGAACATTAGCGGTGCATAGATGGCGAGAGCCAGCAGTGCTGTCGCGACGGCGACATGGACCAGCAACTGATAGGCAGCGACCACTCCCACCTCCCATTCCGCGTCATAAACCGCGCGCTTGTGCGGCGGTTCCGTCCGGGGCTGCGGAACTGCAATTTCGCTGACGCTCGCACTCAGTCGGGCGTCAGACAGTGTCTGATAGTGTCGGCAAACTGCACCGATACGCCGCGTCACGGTGCAGAAAATAAGACCAGTCGGCGCCCCCTATGGTGTGCCGCCCATTGGGGTGGCGCCGACACCTCCCAAGAGGTGCAAAATGGCAAGCGCATTGATTTCCGCGGGTACCTTCCCATCCGTCGTCGCCATCTCCGGAACGATGGCAGTCATCGGGATCGGTTTCGCAGCAGATACGGCCACTAAGGTTGCGGCGGCAACGTCGGTGAAGACCATCCGGAAGACCAGCTGCATCTTCCGCTTGCCTGGCATGCGGGCCGAAAATCTGAATATCGCCAGATCGGTGGCGTTGCGAGCCCCCAGAACGCCAGGTCCGCTGGCCGCGCCGCCGGCGCCGACCTTTGCCCACATATTGGCAGTGGCATCCCTCAGAGTGAGAAGCGGTCCGCGGGTCAGCTACCCGAAGGATTTCTTGCTTAAGCGCGGCATGCACGTGACGCCCAGGCAGCAGGGCAATTGGATCATGGTTGACGCCGGCCAGGGTCGTGTTGGCGGGTCGCCGCCAGGCTGCTTCGAACCATCGTTGCGCGGTAGGCGCGCGCGCTCAAGTATCGGGCACAGTCCCGACCGCTTCCGGCCCCTTGGTCCGGGAGCCAGATCCGACGGGCATCGCTGCATGCAGGATGCCTGTCGGGTCGCCACCAGCGAAATGGGTGTCATCGGGCAAACCGCTGCGCCTAGCCTTGGCCGATGACGCTCAGGTGCCGGTGGGTCCGCCGCAAACGCCACCGGCACTTTACGTCCATGAGGTTGGGCACCGGGCATCGACGGAGAGAGCGCGTCAATCATGGGCACCGCCCCGTTCTCTCGAGTATCGCCGACATGTCATTTGTAAATGTCCGGCCTAGCGGACGCGGCTAGGGTGCTTGCAGGCCGAACGAGCAAGCGCTTCATCGGCACTCTCGCTGCCTCCGGGCGTTCTGGCAAAGCGCATCGAGCCTGCCGTCACACCAAGGGGTGGACGGTCCTCCTGCGTCGGCGAAGTAGCATGATCCCCCACCCGACCATTCCCACGGCCCTCGTCGTGGAGACGAACTATCTGATTGCTTCGGTCATGGAGGCGCCACTGCTCCACGCCGGGTACCGGGTGGCAATTGCTGCCCATCCCGATGAAGCGTTCGCGCTGCTCGATGCGCGCGACATTCGTCTGGCACTCATCGACTTCCGCCTGCAGCACGGCGAGCCGGAGGGACTGGTGGCCCGGCTGCGACAACGGGGCATTCCCTTCATTTTCTGCACCGCAGCCAGCGTCGAGGAGGTGTTCGAGCACTTCCCCAACGCGCGGGTGATGCTGAAGCCCTTCAGCGATCAGGAACTGCTCGCAGCGGTAGCCGCCCTGGTGTCCGACAGCGGCTCACATGTAGGCGCCTGAGCTTCAAATCGACGGAGAACCACCATGCAAAGCCACGACACCATGCAACATCGCAACACCCAGACGAGCGTGCTGGAGCAGCGGCAGGCCAACGGCACGCTGAAGCCGTTCATCGGTGCTTTGCAGGGGTGGAACGGCAAGGTGGCGCGCCTCCGCGCGCTGGCGGACTCGGTCTATAGCACCGAAGAGGACAAGGCTCTCGCCCGCTTCGAAAGCAGCGCACTCGTCGCCGAAATCCGGCGCGGCCACACCCAACTCCATGCCGCGATCAAGGGCGAGCCGCCGCACAGCCGGCTCGACCATGTCGACGCGGCGTTCCGGCGGCTGATCGATCAGTTGCGGATGATGTCGGCGGGCGCCCCGTCGGAAGCCACGCCCCCACCACCGGCGGGCTGGGGTGTCCATCAGCAGGACGAGCAAAGCTGAAGCCGCTCCGCGTCGCCGACGCCATGATGACGTTGCTGTTCTGGATCCTGGTGCTTGCGGCGATCCTGACCCCGATCGGCCTGTTGCTGGGCTGGAGATAGCGAACGGACGACAACCGCAAGCCGGACGATGCCCTGCGCTGCGGCGTACCTGGCCATCAAGCGGCCTCGCCGTTGCAGCAACGGAACCTCCTTGACCCAGTCAGGTTGGACACCGGCGGAGAGGCCTCCGCTCTCAAGGGGATTGCATGCCACTGGTTCTCATTCTGCGCTGGGTGTTCAGCCTGCTGTCGCTCGCCGTCCTAGGTGCGGCGGGCTATTTTCTGTGGCGATGGTACGATGGAACGGTACTGGTCGACGCCGATGGCGTGACCCACCGCATCCGCGAAGATTGGCCGCTATGGGTTGGGGTCGGCGCGCTGGCATGGTCGTTCCTGGGGGGACTGCTGCTGAGGCCTTTGCTTGCCAGGCGAGACGTGAGGCTGCTGAAGCCGGCGCGAATGCCGGAGGCTCGCACGCTCGAAAGCCCCACGGGGTCTAGCCTCTACGTCGAGACTGATGGCCTTGCAGGAGCCCCGACCATCATCCTGACCCACGGGTGGGGCCTTGACAGCACCATTTGGGGCTATGCCGTCGAGGATCTCAGGGCGCGCTTCCGCATCATTGCCTGGGACCTTCCAGGCCTTGGCCGCTCAAAGGGCAAGATTGCACTCGAAACGTTTGCCGCCGACCTGCGGTCGGTCATAGCGGAGACCTCCGGCAAGGTGGTGCTTGTCGGCCACAGCATCGGGGGCATGACCATCCAGACCCTGGTACGCGACGATCCCCAGTTCGTCGAACGACGCGTCGCCGGCATCGTGCTGCTCAACACCACGCATACCAATCCGTTGCGCACCATGATCTTCAGCCCGCTCTGGCGCCTGCTTCGCTGGCCGTTGATCGAGCCGTTGATGTGGCTGGTAATTCCGCTGCAGCCGCTTGCATGGCTTGCCGCATGGCAGAGCTACCTCAGCGGCTCGGCTCACCTCGCCAACCGCATCGGCTTCGGCAGGCACGTCACGCGGAGCCAACTCAACGCAGTTACATTGCTCACCACCCGCAACTCCCCTGCGGCCCAGGCCCGTGGCAACCTTGCCATGTTCCGCTGGGACGCCACGGGGGCATTATCCAACGTCTCGGTTCCGGTGCTGGTCGTCGGCGGTGCCCTGGACATTGTCACCAAGCCTGAAGCAAGCCGCGTCATCGCGCAGAGTTCGGCCGCTGCACGTACAATGATCGTCGACGACGTAAATCACATGGGCTTTCTCGAGCGCTGCGACACATACAATGGGGCGATTGGCAAATTCGCCGCCGAGGTGCTGGCGGCTGCGAGCCCTGAGGGCACCCCGCAGAGCGATCAGGATCTGACGCGCTCCTCAGTGTGAACGAGGATGTTCAGACAGCCGTACTCGCATGCGGTCTGACAAGTTTAATCGATCAGGGAACCGAAGCTTGTTCGCGGCATTATTAGCGTATCCGCACCATGCGGACGATGAACCCCTCCCCCGGGTTTCATCGCGACACCGGGATACGCCCCTATCCTTGTGCACTAGTGAGACCTCGGCCCTCCAGGGTCGAGGTCCCTTTTGTTCCCGGAGGGGCAACCAAAGCGCTGCTCGCAAGTTCCTGCGTACCCGGCACACTTGTCGGGCGGACAGGGCCGGATGAACAATTCCCACAATTTCGACGCGTCGCTCACTGATGACGGGCGGTATCGCCTTTTGGTCGAGGCGATCAGCGACTATGCCATCTACATGCTCGACCCCACGGGGATCGTGGCCAACTGGAACGCCGGCGCGCAGCGGTTCAAGGGCTATCGGCCCAGCGAGATCATCGGCCAGAACTTTGCGGTCTTCTATACCGACGAGGATCGGGCCCTTGGACGGCCGGCCATCAATCTCAATCGCGCCGCCAAGGAGGGCCGGTTCGAAGACGAGGGCTGGCGCGTCCGCAAGGATGGCAGCCAGTTCTGGGCCCATGTCGTCATCGACCGCATCCTTGATCCCAACGGCAATCTTGTCGGTTTCGCCAAGATCACGCGCGACCTTACGGAGCGCCATCAGACTCAGCAGGAACTCGAGCGCGCCCGGGAGGCGCTGTTCCAGTCACAGAAGATGGAGTCGATCGGGCAGCTTACCGGCGGCATAGCGCATGATTTCAATAATCTGCTGATGGCCATTATCGGCAGCCTCGAGATCGTGCAGCGCCGCATGACGGCCGACCCCGCCATAAGTCCGTTCATCGACAACGCGCTGAAGGGCGCGCGCCGCGGGGCGGCGCTGACCCAGCGCATGCTGGCCTTTGCCCGCCGGCAGGAGCTCAAGATGGGCTCGGTCGACCTCAAGGCAACAGTCGAGGGGATGAGTGACCTGCTCGACCGCTCGCTGGGCCCGAGCATCCTGATCCGCACCGAGTTTCCCGAGAACCTGCCGGCTGTTCGCACCGATATCTCGCAGCTCGAGGCGGCGATCCTCAATCTGGCGGTCAACGCACGCGATGCCATGCCCGAAGGCGGCACGGTGCGCCTCACCGCCCAGCACAAGGCAGGCGACCGCCCGGGAAATTATGTCGTGTTCAGTGTCACCGACGAGGGTGAAGGCATGGACAGCGACACCCTCGCCAAGGCGACCGAGCCATTCTTCACCACCAAGGGGGTCGGCAAGGGCACCGGTCTCGGCCTGTCGATGGTGCATGGCCTCGCCCAACAGTCGGGCGGCTATCTGGAACTGCAGAGCCAGCCGGGCGTCGGCACCACCGCCTCGATCTGGCTGCCGGTGACCGATGCAGATGCCGATGCAGCTGTCGCCCCTCCGCCCTGCCAGCCCATGGACGGCCGAAAGGTGCTGTGTGTGCTCGCAGTCGACGACGATGCGCTGGTGTTGATGAACACCGTGGCAATGCTGGAAGAGCTTGGTCATGAGGTGGTGGAGGCTCATTCGGGCCGCGAGGCCCTCGAGGCGCTGGAGCGGCAGGAGGTGGACCTGCTGATCACCGATCAAGGCATGCCGAAAATGACCGGCGCGGAACTGGCCCAGAAGGTACAGGCCGCCTGGCCGCACATCCCCATCCTTGTCGCCACGGGCTATGCCGAGCTCAGCGACAGCACGGCGCGCGACCTGCCCCGGCTGTCCAAACCTTTCAGCCAGCAGGATCTTGCTGCTGCCATCACCACCGCCGTCGGGGCCGCGTCGGCCGCCCGACCAGTGGCAGTTCCTGCGCTCTGATCGCCAGCCGGGCCACGCGGTCGTGGCGACCGCTCAACCCTTTGGCCTTGCCGCCGGCGGCCAGTCGGTGGGCCGCGCCCTCGCTGGCTTTTCGAGATCGCTGATGTCTGGTGATTGCCGCTGGGGCTTGCGATCAGCCTTGTCGGGCGGGCTTTTCGGCGGTTTTGCCACGAGTGTGGTCCCTCCTGAAAAATGGGAAGGTAACCCGAACGTGCAGTGATCGTTCCCAGGACATGTCTTTTGTTAATGCGCCCGGCCACGCTTAGGCCTAGTGTTCATCGACCGGTCGAGCCGGTCTCCTGCGGGCACCCCTAGTATTGCTGCAACCGGGCGTCCTGGCGAAGCGCATCGAGCCTGCCGATCCACCACCGGGTGGATGGGTCCTCCTGCGTTTGGCGCATGCATGACATACCAATCAGCCGGCCTCAGGGCCATGGTCGTCGAGACCAATTACCTCATCGCCTCGGTCATCGAAGCGCCGCTGGTCAGTGCGGGCTACCGGGTGACCATCGCCACCGATATCGATGAGGCGTTCGCGCTACTGGCGGGGCAGCGGATTCACCTGGCAGTGATCGATTTCCGCCTGCAGCATGCCGAACCGGAAGGACTGGTGGCAAGGCTGCGGCAGGAGGGCGTCCCTTTCATCTTCTGCACTGCTGCCAGCGTCGAGGAAGTGTTCGAGCACTTCCCGGATGCAAGGGTCATGCCCAAGCCGTTCAGCGATCAGGATCTGCTCACCGCCGTGGCGGCGCTGGTTCCCGCGCCGGGCGCCTATCAGGCCGAATGACTTAACGCCCACTCGACGGAGAACCATCCATGCCAGCTACCGCAACAGCACAGCACCGCAACGCGCAGACCAGCGTGGTGGAGAGAAGACGCGCCGATGGCACCCTCAAACCTTTCATCGGGGAGCTGCAGCGCTGGAACGGCAAGGCGGCGCGGCTGCGCGGCCTCGCCGAGTCATTCTACGGTACCGATGACGATCGCGGCCTGGCCCGGCTCGAGGCCGGCGCCCTGCTCGCCGAAATCCGTCGTCGCCACAGCGAGTTCCGCACGGCGATCAAGGGTGAGCCCGACCATAGCCGTCTGCTGGATGTGGATGCCGCGTTTCGGCGAATGATCGACCAGTTGGAAGCAATATCGTGCAGCGGCCCCGCAATGGGGCAACGGGCCGCGAAGTGAAGCGGAACGAACCGCCCTCCATTGACGTTGGGACTTGAGGCTCAGCACCAGCAAGAGCGCCAAGCCGGTGAGATTGTCGCCGCATCCATTCGGGTGCGGCGAATGTTTTAGGCTGCACCCCAACCCCAAGGAGCTGACATGAGCAAGGACAAGCCCAAGCCGAAGCCGGAACCGATCGAGAGCGGCACGGGCAAGCAGATGGACGACAATATCGACGATCTGGGTCGGCGCCCCGACGGCTCCAGGCAGGAGCAGCCCGGGCTCACCAAGCCTTCGAAGGACTGAGCCTCGGGCGCTCGTCGCCCTCCCCGGCGCAGGCGCGCCTACCTCGCACGCAGCTAGCGCCGCAGTTTTTCCAGATGCAGGTAAGTCGGGTCGAACTGGCCCAGTTCGCGCAACAGCGGCCAGTCGAAAACCTCGACCACGCCGTCTTCCCATTCGATCGCCCCGGTTCGCCGCAGCCGCTGCAAGGTGCGATTGGTGTGGACGATCGACAGCCCCAACGCATCACCGAACTGCATCTGGGTCAGCGGAAACGGATAGCGCTGCGCCTCGGCCAGCCCCGCCATCTGGGCGCGCACGAACTGCTCGCAGAACAGGTGCGCCATCTGTTCGTCGGCGGTGAGCCGGCCCTTCGTCACCATCCACTGACGGTGGATGGCGCCATCGAGCAGAGTCAGCAGCCACAGCACCCGCGTCAAATGCGGGTAGTTTTCGGTAATGTCGAGCAGCCCCCGGTGTGGAAATGCCACCACCTCGCACGGCGTGATGGCGGTGACCGAGTGGTCCATCAGTTGCAGCGGGAACGAGTGGAGGTCGACGAAATCCCCCGCGATGTGAAGACCGGTGATCTGCCGCCCGCCGTCCTCGACGGTCGAGTATCGCGCCGTCATACCCTTGACCACCAGCGTGCTGAAGCTGGGGCGATCGCCCTGGGTGACGATGTCGGCGCCCGCCGCAAACGAGCGCGCTGTGCCGGCGGCACTAAGGATGGCGTTGTGCTCGGCATCGGACAGGTCGTCCCTGACCGACACCATGGAGAAGAAGGGCGTAAAGGCGTCGGGCTGTATTCTGGACATGTTATTCCTCGTGCCCCGCCTGGCCGCTCGTCACCTGGAGTTCGTAGTCCAGCGACACGTCGAACTGCGGCCCCTCGGCGGTGCGCACATGAATGGAGAGTCTCCGCTCGTCGCCATTGGACGGCAGGTGGTCTCGCGCCATCTCGGTAAGAGCAAGCGTCGCCTGCAGCCGGGCGGCCGCGGGATCGGGAAGGTCGATACCGGTATCGTCCTGCGAAAGGTCGGCCCCATCGCGTACATCGAAGAAGTAGATCATTCCAATCTCGCGTGAAGCCCACCTGGCTGGTGCCTGGGACAAACGGGGTTCGTCGGCATGCGTTCCTCCGCCCGCTGCAATAGATCCAGCCGACAGTGGATCAGTTGGGGCCCTGGCACGTTGAGGTTGCTGTAGCGAGGCTTGTCCATGATTTCTTTGAAACCGTATCCCGACCGTACCTGGTGGCATCGGGGCAAGCCCTACTCCCGCATGGAGCTGATCGGCGACGGGGTGATCCATGTCATCGGCCTGCTCGTTGCCCTGGGGCTTGGCGGAGTCCTCGTCGCCAGCAGCGGATTGCAGGCCGGCCTTGCGGTTTCGATCTATGTCGCCTCGCTGCTGCTGGTGCTTAGCGTCTCCCTCGCCTTCAACCTCGCGCCGGTCGCCCCGCTGAAACGGCTGCTTGCCCGCTTCGACCAGGCCGCCATCTTCCTCCTGATTGCCGGCACCTACACGCCGTTGCTGGCGCTATTGGGCGATACCCCCGCGGCTACACTGATGCTGATCGCGGTATGGAGCGCGGCGCTGATCGGCATTGCGCTGAAGCTGATCGTGCCGCAGCATTTCGGCCGGCTGGCGTTGGTGCTCTATCTCGGCATCGGTTGGAGCGGCGTGCTGATCTTCCAGTCACTGGCTAGCGTCCTGCCGCCGAGCACGCTGCTGCTGATCATCGCAGGTGGCGTTGCATATTGCTCCGGCATCATCTTCCACCTGTGGGAGCGTCTGCATTTTCACAACGTGATCTGGCACTGCTTCGTGGTGCTGGGCGCCACGATCCACCTGTGGGCGGTGCTCGATTGCATGGTGCTGCAGCGGCTTTAGCCCGGCGGCGCGGCGAGCATTTGGCGCATCGACGCCATCACCGCGGCATGCTGATAAGGCTTGCTGAAGAACACGCTACCGGCGGGCATTTCGCTAAGCTCGACGCTCCGGTGCCCCGAAGTGACGATGATCTGCACCGGCGGAAAGCGGTCCCTGACCGCGGCAGCGAGCTTCAGGCCATCCATGCTGCCGGGCATGTCGATATCGGTGAACATGATGCGCACGCTCGGCTCGGCATTGAGCACGACAATGGCCTGGTCGGCATTGGCCGCCTCGAACACGAAAAACCCGTCGCGCTCCAGCTGATCGGCAATATCCATGCGGATCAGCGCTTCGTCTTCGACTACCAGCACTGAAACAGCATGCGTCACGTCATGACCTCAAGGTGGGTGAGCATCAACTCCCAGAGGCCCCGATCGATCCGTCTCGGACGTAAACGCGTGAACACAATGACTCGCGGCAGGCCGTGATCCTTTCGCCTTCCGCCGCGTTAAGATGCAGCGTCCAGTTCGCCCCAGTCGGAGCCTCGATGACCGTCATCTCCCGCAACCACGTTGTCACCGCCGGCGCGGGACTTAAGCCGATGATATTTGCCCATGGTTTTGGCTGCGACCAGAACATGTGGCGTTTCGTTGCCCCAGCCTTCGAGGTCGACCATCTCACCGTGCTGTTCGATCATGTCGGCGCCGGCCAGTCCGACCTTTCGACCTATGATGCCGGCAAGTATTCCACACTCGAGGGCTACGCCGACGACCTCGTGGAGATCAGCCGAGCCCTCGGCGTCACCGGCGGCGTCTTCGTCGGCCACTCGGTCAGCGCCATGATTGGCGTGCTCGCCTCACTCAAGGCGCCCGAGATGTTCGAGAGCCTGGTACTGGTCGGCCCGTCGCCGCGCTACATCGACGATGTCGGCTATCATGGCGGCTTCACCGCCCAACAGATCGAGGAACTGCTGGCCTCGCTCGCCGACAACCATATGGGCTGGTCGGCGGCCATGGCCCCTGCGATCATGGGCAATGCCGACCGCCCGGAACTGGGCGAGGAACTGACCAATAGTTTCTGCCGCACCGACCCGGCCATCGCGCGGCAGTTCGCCCGCACCACCTTCACCGCCGACAACCGCGCCGACCTCGCCAAGGTGACCGCCCGCACGCTGATCCTGCAATGCAGCGACGACATCATCGCGTCCGAGGCGGTCGGCGCCTATGTGCGCGACAATATTCCCGGGAGCGAAATGAAGGTCCTGCAGGCGACGGGCCACTGCCCCAATCTCAGCGCCCCCGCCGAAGTGATCGCGGCGATCCGGGATTTCATCTGAACGATGCCCGGGCCGGCTGCCGAAGACCTCGAAGATCTCTACGAGAATGCCCCCTGCGGCTATCTCTCGCTCAACCCCGACGGGCGGATCGTCAAGTCCAACCACACCCTGACGCGCTGGCTGGGCATGGCGCCCGACGCCCTTCTCGGCAAGCGGCTGCGCGACGTGCTCAGCATTGCGGGCCAGATCTTTTACGAAACGCATTTCGCCCCGCTGCTGCGCATGCAGGGGTTCTTCGACGAGGTGGCGCTCGACCTGATCCGGGCCGACGGCACGCCGCTGCATGTCCTCGCCAACGCGGCCGAGCGCCGTGACCCCGAGGGTGGACTGCTGTTCACCCGGGTGACGGTGTTTCGGGCCACCGAGCGGCGCCGCTATGAGCGTGAGCTGGTCGATGCCACCGAGACGGCGCAAGCCGAATCCCGCCTGTCGAAAGGCCAGTTGCTCGCCGAGCACGAGGCGGTGGAGCTGCGCGAGCAGTTCATTGCCGTGCTCGGGCACGACCTGCGCAACCCGCTGGCCGCCATCGATGGTGGCACCAACCTGTTGATGCGTGAACCGCAGAGCGAGAAATCACAGCGGGTGATCGGGCTTATCCGCGGCAGCGTGCTGCGGATGAGCGGGCTGATCGACAATGTGATGGATTTTGCCCGCGGCCGACTGGGCGGCGGACTCCAGCTCAACCGCAGCCTGAAGCCGCTGCTGCCCACCCTGGAGCAGGTCGTGGGTGAACTGAGGACCAGCTATCCCGAGCGCTTGATCGAGCTGCACCTCGATGCGACAATCGAGGTCGAGGCCGACCATGCCCGGCTGGCGCAGATGTTCTCCAACCTGTTGGCCAATGCCATCACCCACGGGGAGATGGATCAGCCGGTGCGGGTCGATGCCGTGCTGGGCGTCGACGAGCTGGAACTCTCAGTGGCCAATGCCGGCCCCCCGATCCCGCCAGAGGCGATGCAGCAGCTGTTTCAGCCGTTCTATCGCTCCAACCCGCACTCGCGGGTGCAGGGGCTTGGGCTGGGACTCTACATCGCCTCACAGATTGCCCAGGCGCATGAGGGGCGGATCGACGTGACGTCGGACGCGACCGAAACGCGCTTCACCTTCCGCATGCCCCATGCAGAAAGGCGGGACTGATGCCGAGCACCAGACCCGCCGAACGTCTCACGCCGCCTTGAGGTTGGCGTCGCCGATCGCCACCTTGGACAGCTTTTTGTCAGTCGCGATCTCTTCCTGCAGCGTTGCATCGAGCAGCGCCACGGCATCCTTCATGCCGAGCGTCGACGCCCAGCTCTTGAGCGTGCCGTAACGGGCGATCTCATAGTGCTCGACCGCCTGCGCCGCCGAGACGAGGCCCGCATCGAGCGCCATCGTGCCCTTGAAATCTTCCATGATCGACTTGCCTTCCTCGAGAATGCCGAGAATGGCGTCGCAGGTCTTGCCGCGGGCCGGCTTGCCGATCAGCTCGAACACCTGCTCGAGCCGTTCGATATGGCCTTCGGTCTCCTGCATATGCTGTTCGAAGCCGGCCTTGAGTTCGGGCGATACCGCCGCCTTGGCCATCTTGGGCAGCGCTTTCACGATCTGCTTTTCGGCATAGTAGATGTCCTTGAGCGTATCGAGGAACAGGTCGTCGAGGGTCTTTTCGTCGGTGGCCATTTTGGCTCTCCAGGTGGTGGTAAAATGAGATGGGTGCGAACGGACGAGACATACAGCTCGACTGCCGTTCGTTGGTCGAGCTGACAGGCCGGACGGACAAGCTGGCTTACGAAGCCTCGCCCGTCCGGCCTGCGGTTCGGCAGAAATCCCCGCCCGCTAATGCAGCTCGGGGGTGCCGTTGACGCTGTCGCTCACGGCCTTGACGGTTTCGTCGTAGACCTTGGCGGCACCATCCTTGCTCTTCTCGTAGAGGTCGGCGACGCGGGTCTTGCCCTCCTCGTAGACCTCCGAGGCGACATCGATAGCCTTGCTCCTGACCTCGTCGGCCAGTTCGCCCACGGCTTTGTCTTCCTGCTCGGTATGCGGTAGCGCAGCGCCTAGGGCGGCGCCGGCGGCAAAGGCCAGCGCCCCCGCAACCAGCGGCTGGTTCTGGAACGAATCCATCACCACCCTGGCGGCGCGATCGGTCTGGTGCTGGGCGCTGCTGCCCACATGCCGGGCCTGCTGCTGCACGTTGTCGAACATGTCGCCAACCTGGTGCCGCAAGTCCTGCCAGGCATGCGAGGCCCAGCCTGCCGCCTCATCGATGCGATTACCGGCTTCGTCCTGGAAGTCCTGCAGACGATGGCCGGCCTCATCGAGAAAGCCGCCGAACTTCCTGCCGGCTTCGTCGACGAACTCCCCGGCCCGATGGCCCAGCTCGTTGGATTCAGCCTTGAAGCGCCTGCCGCCGGCATCCTCGAACTCGCTGTACCACGTGCCCGACTCGTCGGCGGCATGGCCCACCCGGCGCAGGCCACCCGAAACGGTGGCATAGGGATAGTCGGACCGGTAGCGGCTGGGCTGCGGCGCGGCGGGGGGCGCCGAGAGTTTGGGGCCCTGGCCGGTCATCAGCCAGACGAGGCTGATGCCGAGCAGCGCCGCCGGCAGCGGATTGTTGGAAACCGTGTGGCCGAGATTGGCGGCAAAGTGCTGGCCGCCATCCTTGGTGTAGCTCAGCAGCTCATCCACCAGTTGCCCGGGAGACAAACGATCCTTGATCTCGCCGATCCGGTCTTCGACACGCTGGCGCTGCTGTTCGACTTCGCGCTCCAGCTGGGCAGAATCTTTTCCGTAGCTGCTCATCACAGGCTCTCCTTAACGACCTCGGCATCGCGCGCGAGGGAATGGGTGGTGCGGTCGAGCTCGAAGGTGGTCGCCTTCCAGGCCTCGAGGCTCTTCGAAATGAAGCTCCAGGCGATGATGCCGACGACGCCGGCCACGACGATGGAGGCAACGAAACCCGCGGCCTGCTCGGACATGCCGATGGCGACGAGGCCCCAGGAGAGCCCGATCACCAGCGCCGAGAGAAAGACGCCGACGGCGCCGATGGCGAGGACGCCGCCAATGGCGAGGCCCTTGGAGGCGGCAAGCACATCGCCAAGCTTTTCCGACGCCTCGGTCTTGGCGAGCTGGATTTCCTTGCGGAACAGCCCGGAAATGTCACCGGCCAGCCCGCCGAGCAGATCGGTAAGGGTATGGGGGCGCTCAGTATCCGCCATTTCGGCCTCCCTCGTTGAATACCTCAGCCGAGGGGTTCGAGCCGGACTGCATCGAGCCCTGGCCTGGGCCAGAGCGGCCGGAACCGTAGTTCGAGCCGTAGTTCGAGCTGTAGCCCGATCCGGCAGGGGTGGCCGTCGCATCAGGCTTGCGCGAAGCGGAGGCGAGGACGAAGCGCGAGGCGACGAAGCCGAGCAAGGCGGCGGCGCCCATGAAGGCGACCGGTTGCTTCCGGCCGAAATCCTGGGCGATGCCGATGATCTGGTCGACATCGTTGTCGCGCACCGTGGAGGTGAGTTTTTCGGCCCCGTCCGCCAGCATGCGGACATAGCGGCTGCCGGCCTCGCCACTGCTGTCGAGCTCTCCGGCCACCTTCTGCAGGGCGCCGCTGACGCCGCCCAGCTGGGCAACGAGCAGGTCCTTCTGATCGGCGGCCATGCCCTTGGCCTTCTCGGTGACACCCTCGAGCTGGGTCATAGCCTCGTCGCCGATGGCCGCGGCCTGCTGCTTGACCTCGTCGCCGAGATGGCTGAGGTCGGCCTGGGCGGTCTCGGTGAGCGCGGCGGCATCGGACCGGATGCGGTCGGGGCTGAGGTCGGTGTCGGAGGGATAATCGGGGGCCATTGTGCTGCTCCTATGAACTCCACGGGAGCGCTCGAAAGGCGGCGCTCTTCGGTGGCTGCTGACAACTCAACTTGGCGAAGGGGACAATGTTCCGGCGCAACCCGAACTCAATTTCGCCACCGCGACGGAACGATCGCGCGCGAGCCACGCTAAGCTCGGAAGGCGCGCATCCGCGGGCCAAGGAGCACCCATGGCCAGAACTTCAAAGTCGACGATTGCCTATGGCGACCAGCCCATCGTGCGCGGCGCAGGCGGCGAAACGCATCAGCGCGCCGAGGAAGGCTATGACGTCCTCACCACCCAGCAGGGGATGCCCGTTGCCGACGACCAGAACACCCTGAAGCAGGGGGCGCGCGGCCCGACGCTGATCGAGGACGCGCATTTCCGCGAGAAGATCTTTCACTTCGATCACGAGCGCATCCCCGAGCGCGTGGTGCACGCTCGCGGTTACGGCGCGCATGGGTTCTTCGAGAGCTACAAGCCGCTGCCCGAGCTGACACGCGCCGACCTGTTCCAGCGCGCCGGCGAAAAGACGCCGGTCTTCGTGCGCTTCTCCACCGTCGCCGGCAACAAGGGCTCGTTCGACCTGGCGCGCGACGTACGCGGCTTCGCCGTGAAGTTTTATACGCAGGAGGGCAACTGGGATCTGGTGGGCAACAATATCCCGGTGTTCTTCATCCAGGATGCCATCAAGTTTCCCGACATCATCCATTCGGTGAAAGACGAGCCCGACAAGGCGTTTCCGCAGGCGGCGAGCGCGCACGACAATTTCTGGGATTTCATCTCGCTCACCCCTGAATCGATGCACATGATCATGTGGGTGATGTCCGACCGCGCCATCCCCCGCTCGTTCCGTTTCATGGAGGGCTTTGGCGTCCACACCTTCCGGCTCGTCAACGCCAAAGGGAAATCCACCTTCGTCAAGTTTCACTGGAAGCCGAAACTGGGGATGCAGTCGGTGGTGTGGAACGAGGCGGTGAAGATCAATGGCGCCGACCCCGACTTCCACCGCCGCGACCTGTGGAACGCCATCCAGGCGGGCGATTTCCCCGAATGGGAACTGTGCCTCCAGACTTTCGACCAGAAATTCGCCGACAGCTTCGATTTCGACGTGCTCGACCCCACCAAGCTGATCCCCGAAGAATTGCTGCCGGCAACGCCGGTCGGCCGGCTGGTGCTCGACCGCATGCCCGAGAATTTCTTCGCCGAGACCGAGCAAGTAGCGTTCATGACGCAGAACATCGTGCCGGGCATCGATTTCTCCAATGACCCGCTGCTGCAGGGCCGCAACTTCTCCTATCTCGATACGCAGCTGAAGCGGCTGGGCGGGCCCAACTTCACCCACCTGCCGATCAACGCGCCGAAATGCCCGTTCCACAATTTCCAGCAGGATGGCCACATGGCCTTCCACAACCCCAAGGGACGAGCCAACTACGAGCCCAATTCGTGGGGCACGGAAATCGGCGGGCCGCGCGAAACCGCGGCGGGCTTCGAGAGCTTCGCCGAGGAGGCAGAGGGCGCCAAACAACGCCTCAGGCCCGAGAGCTTTGCCGATCACTACAGCCAGGCCCGGCAGTTCTTCATCAGCCAGTCGCTGATCGAGCAGCGCCATATCGGCGATGCGCTGGTGTTCGAGCTGAGCAAGGTCGAGGTGCCGGCCATCCGCGAGCGCGTCGTCTCGCATCTCCTCAACATCGACGAGGCCCTGGCGCAGACGGTCGCCGACGGGCTTGGCCTCAAGCAGTTGCCGGCCGCCGCTCCGCCCGCCGTCACCCCGCGCCTCGACCTGCCCGCATCCGACGCGCTCTCGATCCTGAAGAACCCGCCGGCCACCTTCAAAGGCCGGAAGCTCGGGGTGCTGATCACCGACGGCGTCGATGCCGCGCTGCTCGATGCGCTGCAGGCCGCCGTGACGGCAGCGGGCGGCACGATGGAGCTCATTGCCCCCAGTGTGGCGGGGATCACCGCCAAGGACGGCACGCTGCTCGCGGCCCACCACAAGATCGATGGTGGCCCCTCTGTGCTGTTCGACGCCGTGGCGGTGTTGCCCGGCGACGAAGGGGTGCTGTCGCTGCTGAAACTCCCGGCCGCCCGCGATTTCGTCGCCGATGCCTACGCCCACTACAAGTTCATCGGCTTTGCCGAGGCGGCGAAGAAACTCTTCGCCAAGGTCGGGCTACCCGACGATCTCGATGACGGCTTCATCGACCTCGCCACCACCGACGCCGCAGCCTTCATCGAGACCTGCACTGCCCTGCGCTTCTGGGATCGCCCCGACGGGGCGTGAACGGTCGAGAGCACTGCTGCCGCTATCGAACCGCTCCGGGCAGGAGCGGCGGCAGCAGCGATGCTCGGCCCAGGGCGTGGAGGATTTGGGGGCCGGCAGAGTCGAGGCTGCGGCGCGATCGTGCCCCAGCCCACCAGGGAGACGCACTACCCCCGCACCCGCAGCGCCTCGACGATCACCGAGAAGGCCGGCGAGTTCTGACGGCGGCTGGGGTAGTAGAGGTAGTAGCCGGCGAACATTGGGGACCAGTCGTCGAGCACCTGGATCAACTGGCCCGAGGCAATCTGCGCCGCGACGATATTTTCCGGCAGGTAGGCGATGCCGTAACCGCCGATCGCCGCATCGATCTGCGCGTAGGACGTGTTGAAGATAAACTGCCCATCCACCCGGACCCGCAGCTCGCGGCCGTCCTTGGCGAATTCCCAGGCATAGAGCCCGCCCGAGCGGATCTGCCGCTGGTTGATGCAGGTGTGGTTGACCAGCTCCTGCGGGTGCTGCGGTCGAGTGTGGCGGGCGAAGTAATCCGGCGAGCCGACCGCGACCAGCCGCCAGTCCGGCCCGATCCGCACCGCGATCATGTCCTTGTCGAGGCTTTCGCCCAGCCGCACGCCCGCGTCGAACCGCTCCTCGACGATGTTGCGGAAGCCGTTGTCGCTGTTGAGCTCGAGCCGGATATCGGGGTAGTCGCGCATCACAGGCCTGAGCTTCGGCCATACCACGCTTTCGAGCGCATGATCGGAGAGGGTGATGCGGATCGTCCCCGAGGGCTTGTCGCGGATGGCCATAAGGGCATCGATATCGGTTTCGAGCCCGGCGATGCGCGGCGCCAGCGCCTGCAGCAACCGCTCGCCCGCTTCGGTGGGTGCAACCGAGCGCGTGGTGCGGGTCAGCAGCCGCAGGCCGAGCCGCGCCTCGAGCTGCTTGATCGCCTGGCTCAGGGTCGGCTGCGAAGTGCCGAGCCGCGCGGCCGCCCGCGTGAAACTGCGTTCTTCGGCCACCGCCAGGAACCACAGCATATCGGTCAGGTCGCGTCGCTGCATCGGATCGTCTCAGCTGATTAATATCAATTCCCGATAAGTCCATGCGAATTACCAGGGGTAATCGGAATAGTCACGCAGGACTATCTTCCCGGCATGGCGAAACCATCCGCGCAACACGACCCCTGCCCCGATCGGCAAACCATGACGCCCCAGGCGTTCTGGGAGCGCGCCCTCACGGGCGGAATCGGCGCCCAGTTCGACTGGCTGGCATCGGCCGCAGTGCGCGCCCCCACCCGGAATAGCTCCATGCCTCTGCCAACCGACGATCCCACCAATCCTCCGACCCGTACGTCCTGGGGCGCCGTGGTCTGCATGTCGCTGCTGACCTTCGTGCTCATTGCCTCGGAATTCATGCCGGTGAGCCTGCTCACCCCGATCGCCGGGGACCTGACGATCACCGAGGGACAGGCCGGCCAGGCCATTGCCGTTTCCGGCTTCTTCGCCGTGCTGACCAGCCTGTTCGGCAACACGTTGCTGGCACGGCTCGATCGCCGAACCGTCGTCCTCGGTTACACCGTGGTGCTGATCGTTTCCGGGTTGGCCGTGACGTTCGCGCCGAACGGGCTGGTGTTCATGCTCGGGCGCGCCCTGGTCGGGGTGGCGATCGGCGGCTTCTGGTCGCTCTCGACCGCCATCCTCGCCCGGCTGTCGACCCCGGCCGACCTGCCCAAGGCGCTTGCCATGCTGCAGGGCGGCACCGCCTTTGCCGCGGTGATCGCCGCTCCGCTCGGCAGCTTTCTCGGTGGGCTGGTGGGCTGGCGCGCAGCCTTTGCCATCGTCGTGCCGATCGGACTGCTGGGTCTCGTCTGGCAATGGCTGGTGCTGCCGCGCCTCGCCCCTGACCGGCAGGTTTCGGCCCGAAACATGCTGGGCCTGCTGCGCAGCCCGGTAGTTGCCGTCGGCATGGCCGCCACGGCGCTGGCCTTCATGGGCCAGTTCGCACTCTCTACCTATCTGCGGCCCTTTCTCGAACTGGTGACCGGCCTCGACGTCAACGCCCTGTCGCTGGTGCTGCTCGGGCTTGGCCTCGGCGGCCTTCTCGGCACGGCCGTCGCCGGTTTCCTGATGCGGTCGCACCTGAAGCGTGTGCTCGTCATGCTGCCGGGGCTGCTGGCGGTGCTGGCCGTGCTGCTGATCCCGCTCGGCCACAGCGCGTTCCTGACTGCGGCGGTGCTCATCCTCTGGGGCGTGCTGACCACTCCGATCCCTGTCGCCTGGGGCACCTGGATGACGCGGGTCATGCCGCGCGACCTCGAGGCCGGCGGCGGCCTGCAGGTGGCGCTGATCCAGGTGGCGATTACCCTGGGGGCGTTTGGCGGCGGGCTGCTGTTCGATGCTGCAGGCTGGTGGGCGCCATTCCTCCTCGCGGCCCTGCTCCTCGCACTCGCGACGCTTCTGGCAGCAAGCGCCGCGTCCAGCCCGCAGATCGGCGGAGACCCGGCATGATCAGGCGGCGCAGTGTCATTGGCGGGCTCATGATCGGCCCGCTTCTGTCCGGCATGGGGCTGGGGCAAGATGCAAACGATGGAGCGATGGCGATGAGAGTTCGGGTTGTCTTCGGCAAGCAGAGTTTCACCGCAACGCTCGAGGACAATGCCTCGGCCCGCGAATTCGCCGCCATGCTGCCGCTGGAGCTGACGATCAGCGATTTCGGCGGCAACGAGAAGATCGCCTACCTGCCCCGTAAGCTCACCGAACTGATGCGCGGCCCGGTTCCTGACGCCAGCGCCGGAGACCTCTGCTACTACGTACCATGGGGCAACCTGGCGTTCTTTCACGGCAGCTACGAGAGCACCGGCGACCTGGTACGGCTTGGACGGCTAGATGACGGAGTGGAGCCACTGCTGGTGCGTGGAGAATTTCCGGTGCGGATCGGGGGGCTGTGAGGGCGACGGAAAGCCTTACGTCTGGGAGAACTTGCGACCAGCCAGACATACCGGCCGTCATCCCGACGAAAGTCGCGACCCAGTGCCCCGGCCGCTCGGCCGGCGCTGACTTGTCCGACCTTGCCGTGAACAGACCGGATGGGGTCGACGCCCATTGGGCCATCCCCGGCTTCGCCCGCCAGCTCCCTCGGTTGCCGGCCCGCGGACACCTTGGTTGGCGTCACCCAGTTGGGTGAAGACGGCACCGCGCCGCGTGATTGTATCGGCCGCACCTGATGGGGTGTTCGCCGATGCTCGAACTGCTTGAACCTGACGACCTGGACACGCACCCGCACGGCTGGTCCGGCGAGGCGCTGCGCGACCAGGCCATCGCGCCGCTGTTGTTGGCCGGTGATGACCTCAGGGCGCTGGCACGGCTTCGATACGACTTCTTCGTCGCGCGCGATGGAAAAGCCTATCCTCACGCCGACCACCAGAACCGCCTGCTGCTCGAGCCGATCGACCGCGACAGCCTCAATTTCGGCATTGTCCGCGACGGGCAATGCCTCGTCGGCGTCCGGCTCACCCGGGCGGCAAAGGCGACCACCGACCCGCAACTGGCGGCTGCCCTCAGGCACCATTCTGACCTCGACCCGAGCCGGGTCGGACTCAATTCCCGCCTGACCGTTGCGCCCACCGGGCAGATCTACATCCCGGCAGTCTTCCGTCAGATCTACAGAACCGGGCTGCTGTCAGGGGCAGACTATGGGCTCGTTGCGGCCCGACCGGTCATTGCGCCGCTGTTTCAGAGGTTTGGCTACATCCTCAGCGACGGTCTGATCCACGATCCCATCGCCGGGCCGCTGGTCACTCTCCGTCTGCCGTTGCGCGACGTGAACCACATGCGCAGCACGCGCTCACCGCTGCTTCGCCCGCTGCTTGAATATCTCGCATCCCTTGAAAGGTAACGCCGCATGGACAGACCGCGCCAAGACCAAGCTTATTCTCATGAAGCCCAGGCGGTATTTCGCGAGCTCGACGAACGGGTTTCGTCGATCTTCCAGGAGGTGATGGCCTGGCGCGGTTGGCAGATGATCACCGATCCGGCTGTGCCGCGCGAGGACATCATGGCCCTGGTCCGGGAGATCTTCCGTTCCGTCACCTGGTACCAGGCGCACACCACCGAGGCCGGCTTCAGGTGGTTCGGCCGCCTGCCCAAGGCGGATGTCAGGCTGATCCAGGCGCTGTCGCACCACAAGGCCGAAGAAGCCGAGCATGGCGTATGGGCAAGGGAGGACCTTGCCAAAACAGGCGGCCGCGACGTCGGGACGCCGCCCTCGCCCGCAACCTTCGCCGTGGCGGCGATCTGGTGGCGCATGGCCGAGGCGGAAGACCCGCTGGGCTATTGCGGTCCCGAATATCTTTTCGAACAGCTGACAGCGCTGGTGACGCAGGCGGCCCTGCCCATCATCGAGGGGCGCGACCTGCCGCGCGAAAGTCTGCGGTTCATCATCGAGCACGCGACGGAGGACGTGAAGCACGCCACCTTCTTCAAGCACACCATCATGGACGTGGTGACCCGCTACCCGGGCAGCGGCGCGGCGATGCTCCGCTGCTTCGACTACTTCCACCAGGTCTATCCACTGCCGGTGTGGGACGAAGCGCTCTCGCGCGCCATGGCGTTCAGGGCCGCAGCCTAGAGCGTTTCACTGGCGAACTGGCCCGCCCAGCTGCAATGATATCCGGTGGGGAGGTCGGAGGCCGACCCCGGATGCAACGAGATCCCTCTGAGCTTGCGCTACCGGCCGCGAAGGCGCGTCCACGCCCCTCAGAACATCTCCAGCCCAAGCTTAATAATCGCCACCCAAATAATTGCACTGAAGGCTATGCATCCAAGCCAGGTCCAGGCCTTCTGCGTCAGCTGCAGTTGTGGCCGTGGCGGATCGCTCAAGGCGTAGCGATTTAGCGGTCTACTAGGTGTTGCCATGCCACCCGTATAGCCGGCCTGGCGTCGTGCAAGCGTTATTCACTTCGGCGTGATTCCAAGGTTCGGCTGAAGGGCAGCCATATTTCCCATGGCCAGCCGTTGCTTGACCGTTCCTTGGCTGACCTTATCAACGCAGAGTGTACTGGGCGGTCGGGTGCCGCGTCACTGCAGCTGCAGTGAATGCTCAGGGGCCGAAAGCGAAGGAGCTGCACCACCAGGTGTTGCTCGTGGTCACCCCCCGCCTTCGCTGCGACCTCGCCCACAACCGGGGTGTCTAGGCCATCCCCAGCCTGGCGCGCACCTTGCCGGCCAGGGCCCGCGTCTCCTCGGGGTGCAGCAGCGACTGCAGGCCGAGGAACACCAGCCCGCCGGCCGTTCCGCCGGCCATGAGTTTGAACAGCGGCCAGCTGTCGCCGAGGAGCGCGCTGGCGATCCAGGCGGCAAGGCCGGTGGCAGCGGCCACGGCGACGGAAATCCCCAGATCCCTATAGGGGATCGGCACCGGAGTGAGCCGGTGGCTGACCGCCCAGGCGGCGATGAGCCCGACCAGCGTGCCGCCGGCGAGCGCCAGCGCTGCGCCGATCTCGGCATAGGCGGGGATCAGCAGCAGCGACAGCACGATGGTTGCGGCCGAACCAGGGGCCAGCGCCACCATCTGCAGCCAGGGCTTCTTGTGGGCGTGAAAGACGTTCTCGAACACGAAGCTGGTGAAGTTGGCGAAGAGCACGCTGAGCGCGATGATCGGGAACAGCGCGCCGAGATTCTGGTGATAGTCGGCCGGCAGCAGCAGGCCGCCGATCTCGGTGGAGAGCGCCACCAGCAAGGCGACCACCGGGAAGGTCAGCCGCCCCATCAGCGCCATTTGGTGCGTGAGGAACCGGCCGGCCGCCGCCGAGCCTTCGCTGTCGAACTTGCTGACGAACTCGGGGAAGGCCCCCATGTTGATAGCGTTAGAAATGGTATCGATCGGCTGCCGCGCCAGCGCATAGACCGCGGCGAACACGGCGACGGCGCCGGCATCGTAATAGAGCTTCAGCAGCACGCGTTCGGCGCTGTTGAGCCCGAAGCTGATGGTGGCGACGGCGATCAGCGGGATGCCGAGCGCGAACAGCTCACGATGGGTGAAGCGCGACGGGCCGATGACGACGCGGCGGCTGGCCAGCACCAGCGCGACGCTGCCGGCGATCAGCACCGCGAGGCTCGAGGCCAGCGACACCGCGAGGAACGAGCCGTGGATCAATAGTATCGCCGCGATCGGCAGCGCCAGCTGCAGCACCGCGCGGAAGAACTCGAGCAGCGAATAGGCGGTGTGCCGCTGCTGCATCTGCAACAGGGTGAGCGCGAAGCGGCCAAGGGCGCCAACGGCGAGGTAAGTCCCCACCGCGAGGGCGAACTCGACCCAGCGCTCGGGCGCCACCAGCACTGAGCCGGCGACCGAGACCACGAGCCCCAGCAGCGTCGTGACCACCAGCACCCGCGCCGCCAGCCTGACGCTGCCCTTGCTGATCTCGCCCTTGCCGCCGAGCCGCAGCAGCGCGATGCGCAGCCAGCTGCTCACGGCGGAATCCGTGAGCTCCCCCACCGTGACGACGAGGGTCAGCAGGCCATACTCGGTCTGGTCGATCAGCCGCGTCGCGATGACCAGCATCAGCAGCGCCGAGAGGCGCGTCAGCAGGATCGCCGGGGCATAGATCAGGGTCGAGCGGAGCAGCACGGGTGGTCACCTTCCCCCCAGGTGTCACTACCCCGGGGATGTTCTTCACTTTCGCTTAACCCTTTCAGGGCCGACCCGACAGCGCTTTGGCCGATGGTGGTGAACGGCGGCAATTGTATTGAATGCGAGGCGGTCGCCGACCTCTCATCTTCCTCCGCCGCCACGCGGGGGAGGATCACTGAGAGTCCGGTGCCCTCACCCCCGCCGTAAACCTTGACCCGAGCCTTTGCTTCCCCCCGCTTCCGGCGGGCGCTATGGCTCGCTCATGCTGCAGCGGAACACCCAGACCAAACCCCTCGACGTCCTGGTCGCCACCCCCTCGGGCGGCACCGGCCAGGGTGGCATCGACCGGGTGATGGGCGGCTTGCGCGACGAGCTCGAACGGCAGGGCACTGCCGGCCTCAAGGTGCGCTTCGCCGCCACCCGTGGCCCCGGCCATATCGCGCTGTCGCCATTCTACCTCGTCGGCTTCCTGCTGCGCATGCTTGGCTTGAAGGCCATGGGCCGGCTCGACGTGGTCCATATCAACCTCGCCAGCGAAGGCAGCACCTATCGCAAGCTGCAGATCGCCCGGCTCGCCCGGCTGCTCGGCGTTCCCTATGTGCTGCATCTGCATGGCGCCGAGTACCGGGATTTCTGGAAGGACGACCAGAGCAGCCTGAGCCGGAATATCCGGACAATGTTCGAAGGCGCCGCGCACACCATGGTGCTCGGCAAGGTCTGGCGCGATTTCGTCGCGGCGCGGGCGCCGTTGGCCGCCGATCGCATCGTGATCGTGCCCAACGCCACGGCGCGGCCCAGCCTGCCGCATGTCGGTGGCGGCGAACGGGTGCACATCCTGTTTCTCGGCCGCATCGGCGATCGCAAGGGCGTGCCGCAACTGGGCGACGCCCTGGCGCGGATGCAGCACCTCGATAGCTGGCGCGCCACCATCGGCGGCGACGGCCATGTCGAGGCGGCGCGCAGCAAGGCGGCCGAACTGGGCCTCGCCGACCGCGTCGATCTCCCCGGCTGGGTCGGCCCGCAACGCGTCGCCGAACTGATCGCTTCGGCCGATATCATGGTGCTGCCCTCGTTTGCCGAGAACCTGCCGATGTCGATCATCGAGGCCATGGCGTCCGGCCTCGCCGTGGTGGCGACGCCGGTCGGCGCGGTGTCCGACATCGTCATCGATGGGGAAACCGGCCTCCTGGTGCCGGTGGGCGATGTCGATGCCCTGACCACGGCGCTGACCCGGCTGGTCGAGGACAAGCCGCTGCGTGATCGGCTGGGCGCTGCGGCCTTGCAGTTGCACCGCGAAAAGCTCGATCTCACCCCCTATGCCCGGGCCGTGGGCGAGGTGTGGAGAAGCGCCGCGCGTTAACACTAAGGTAACCTTTTGGTTTCCAGTTTTCCTGCCCGGGACTACCACGTTCCAGCGCGCCGCAAACGGTAGGTCGACGCGTTTGGGAATGCGGAATGACCTACGACGTCTTGAGCACCGCTACACCAGTTTCCCCGGCGAAAACCGGGGACGCGAGGGAGGCGATCACCACAGAGCTCGTGGCCGACAAGGCCCGGTGGGACAGCCTGATCGCCTCATGCCCCGACCCGCACTTGCCACAGGGCTTCGCCTATGGCGAAGGCAAGGCGGCGAAGGGGTGGACCGTCAGGCGCGTAGTGTTTCTCGAGGCCGACCGGCCGGTGGCGATTGCCACCGTGCTCGAGTTCCGCCGCTTCGGCCTGCGCCTCCTCAACCGCGTCAATCGTGGCCCGTTGTTCCTCGACGCCGCCCCTGATGCAGCCCGGATCGTCGGCGTCTATGCCGCGCTCCGCCGCCGCTGGGGCCGCATCTGGACGGCGCCGCTGCTGATCGCCCCTGCCCTGCCGCTCGGGGCGCCAAGCGACGCGCTGCTGCGCCGCGCCGGCTACCGGCTGCGCCACCGCCGCTCCTGGCAATCGGGCCGCATCGATCTGACCGTCGGCGAAGACGCGCTCTGGGCCGGGCTCGCCTCCACCTTCCGTAACCGCGTGCGCAATGCTGAAAAGGCCGGCGCCGAGCTCCGCATCGCTCAGGACGACGAAACCTACGAATGGATGCTGGCGCGCCATGCCGAGAACATGGCCGAACGCGGCTTCACCGCCGCCGACCCGGCCCTGCTGCGCGCCCTGCGCTTGACCGCACCCGAGGATGTCTCGGTGTTCCAGCTGCTGCACCAGGGCGAGCCGGTGGCCGGCATGTCGGTGGTCCGCTTCGGCACGCATGCCGAATACCACGTCGGCTGGTTCGGCCCCGCGGGCCGCAAGCTCAATGCCGGCAATTTCCTGATGTGGCAGGTGCTGCGCGACATGCACCGCCGCGGCGTCAGAACTTTCGATGTCGGCGGGCTGAAGCCCGGCGACGGCTATACGCGCTTCAAGCAGACGATGAAGCCGGTCGAGTATCAGCTCGCCGGCGAATGGATGAGTTTCTAGGGGTTGGTGATCTGCGATGAGCCGGGTGAAAACGGCGCGTGGCGCCGAAGTGGGGGACCTGAAAATGAGCCTGATGGATGTGGCGCGCGGCGCCTATGTGCGAAGTCCCGAAGTGGTGCGGCGCTCGCTGGCGCCGCTGATTTCGCTGGTGCCGACCAGGCTGAAATTCGGCGGCAGCTACCGCAAGTGGCGCGAACGCATCGCGCTGGCCAGCGCCGACCCTGCCTATGCCGATGCGCAGCACCTGGCTTCGCTGCGCGCCATTGTCGGCCGCGCCCATGCGCTGAGCCCGTTCTATCGCGAGCTGATCGAGCGCACCTTCGGCAGCAATTTCGATGCGACGACGTTCGAGCTCAGCGATCTCCAGCGCCTGCCGATCCTGCGCAAAGAGGAGTTGCGGCAGGCCGGCGAGGCAGTGCTGACCGTGCCGCGCGGCGAGGCCGATCGCGGCGACACCAGCGGCTCGAACGGCGAGCGGCCGTTCACCTTCTACCTCGACAAGGACCGCAGCGCCCGCGAGATGGCCTTTGTCTACGACAACTGGAGCCGCATCGGCTTTACCGAACAGACCGGCAAGATCGTCCTGCGCGGCTTCGGGCTCCACCCCAGGGGCACCAGCATTTCGCAATGGGAACCGGCCCTGCGCGAGCTGCGCCTCTCGGTGTTCCCGATGACGCATGACGATGTGCGCACCTATCTCGATCTGATCGACCGGCACGAGCTCGAATATCTCTACGGTTATCCCTCGGCGATCGAACTGATGTGCCGGCACATGTGCCGCATCGGCCGCATGCCCAAGCGCCCGCTCAAAGGCATCCTGCCGATCTCCGAGCCGCTCTATCCGCACCAGCGCCGCATCATCAGCGCAGTGTTCGGTGAGGTGCCGATCGCCAATTTCTATGGGCTCAGCGAAAAGGTGCTGTTCGCCAAGGAGATCAGCAGCGACGGCTTCTACCAGTTCGACCCGCTCTATGGCCTTGCGGAACTGGTGGATGAAGCCGGCCGGCCGATCACCGAGATCGGCCGCGAGGGCCGGCTGGTCGGCACCGGCTTCACCGGCATCAGCATGCCGTTCCTGCGCTACGATACCGAGGACCGCGCGACGCTGGTCGAACCGGCCACCGCCGGCAATGGCCAGCGCCTCACCGTCGAGCGGCTGACCCCGCGCCGCAAGCCCGATTTCCTGATCTCGTCCGATGGCAACCGCGTCGTCACCATCGACTTCACCCCGGAAAACCCGCGCTATTTCGAGGGCATCGAGGAATACCAGTTCTTCCAGGATCGGCCGGGCCACAGCACCATCCGCTACATCCCCACCGCCGACGGCAGCGAGGCCGACGCACTGCGCGTCGCCAACGGCCTGACCCAGCGCACCCACGGCAAGATCGTCTTCGCCGTCGAACAGGTGGAACGGCTGGCCGGCGGCAGGGCGGGCAAACGCGCGTTTATCGACCAGCGGCTGGATATTTCGAAGTATTAGGACGGGCTGATCCTATCGGCATAACCCCGCCGCAGACCCACCGCAGCCACCCCAAACTCGGTGTCATCCCAGCGAAAGCTGGGACCCATCTCGCCGCAGCGCAAGTGGGTGTCGGACGAGGACAAGGCCCTCGCCGTGGGGGTCCCAGCTTTCGCTGGGATGACGGCCGGTGGGTGGGGTAGCTTAAGTGCCCTGCTGCACCTGGGCAGAGGCCCCCTACCCTACCCCTCAACAGCCGCCGCCACCGGTCGCGGTACCATAGCCTCCACCGCAACGAACACGCCGACCGCCACCAGCCCCAGCCCGATCGATACCCACAGCGCCCCGCCGATGCCGAACGAACCCATCGCCACGGCGAGGAGGAAAGGGGCAATGGCGGAGGCAACCTGGCGGGCTGAGGAGAGCCAGCCGAGACGGGCGCCGTAGCGGTCGCGGCCGAGCAGATAGAGCGGCAGCGCCCCGGAGACGATGCTGGTGAGGCCGGAGCCGAGCCCGAACAGGATGGCGAACACCACCGCGCCGGGCAACGATGGCGCGGTGAGCGCCAGCACGGCGAGGCCGGCCGGCAGCAGCGCCGCGGCGATGACGGCGAGCCAGGTGGCCTTGAGGTCGCGGCCGAGCAGCATGTTGACCAGCCGGCTCAGCACCTGTGCCGGACCGAACAGCGTCGTGACCACCAGCGCGCTCGCCCCGAGGCTGAGCCCATTGAGGATCGGCATGATCTGCAGCAACACGCCCGACAGCATGAACCCCACGATGGCGAAGCCGGCCATCATCAGTCCCAAAGCCAGGCTGCGCCGCCCCAGCGGCAGCACCCCCGTCTCGGCGACGCTCTGCTGCGGCTTGCCGGCCGCCGGCCCGGCTCCCGCCGAGGCGCCACGCGCCAGCCAGAAATGCAGCGGCGCACAGACGAGGAGGTTGAGCCCGGCGAAGACGAAATAGGTGCCCCGCCAGCCCAGCTGCTCGAGCAGCACCGCTGTCAGTGGCCAGAACAGCGTCGAGGCAAAGCCGGCGATCAGCGTCAGGTAGGTAATGCGCCGCTGCGCCTGCCCGGCGCCCGCCTGCACCAAGGCCGCAAAGGCCGTGGCGTAGAGCACGAGGCTCGAGGCGATCTCCATGCC
The DNA here is from genome assembly GCF_058806655.1 of Devosia sp. GW821-FHT12F11. NCBI lineage: Bacteria > Pseudomonadati > Pseudomonadota > Alphaproteobacteria > Hyphomicrobiales > Devosiaceae > Devosia > Devosia sp. GW821-FHT12F11. The sequence continues at coordinate 57,126 of NZ_JBXAPX010000005.1, read as the reverse complement.
GATCAGCGCCGCCGCAAAACTATAGCCATCGACGGCGAAGCCGGCCGCGCCGAGCAACAGCGACGCCGCTACCGAACCCGCCACCATGGTGCGCGCGGCGCCGAACCGATCGGCCAGGTGCCCGGCCACGGGGGCGAGGAAGCCCCCCGCCAGCAGGGCCACACTCAGTGCTCCGAACACCCATTCCGGCGGCCAGCCGAACTCGGCGCCGATCGCCGGAGCCAGCACGCTGAAGGCGTAATAGAGCGTGCCGTAACCGATGACCTGGGTGGCGCCGAGCGCCCAGATCATCGCGGCGGAATTGCGAGACGACATCGGAGCTCCGAGGTTCAGGCGAGTTCGACGAGCGGCTTGGCGGCCGATGACGTTCCGCAGCCGCAGCCGGCCTCGCCTTCGGCCTTGGCGACCTCGTCGGCGACGCAGCACGAGCTGGCATCGAGCGCCGGGCCACCGCAGCAGGCAGCGCCGCCGAGCGCGGCCGGCGTGACGCTGCACACCCCGGTTTCGGGCAGCACCAGCTGCACCTCCCGGGCGGCGACCGGATCGCCGGCGAGTTCGGCGACCACCGATCGCGCCTGCTCGTAGCCGGTGGCCATCAGGAAGGTCGGGGCGCGGCCATAGGACTTGGCGCCGACGATGTAGAAATCGGCTTCCGGGTGCGTGAGTTCGACCACCCCATGCGGCGGTACCGTGCCGCAGGAATGAAAATTGGGGTCGATCAGCGGCGACAGCGCCGGCGGCGCCTCGGTCGCCGGATCGATGCCGACGCGCAGCTCGCTGAGCATCTGCAGGTCGGGCCGGAAACCGGTGGCGACGATGACGCGATCGACCTCGAGGGTCAGGGGCGCCAGCCCGAGGTTGCCGCTGACCGTCACGCCCTCGGCCGAACGGGCAAGCCCGGTCGCGGCGAACGGCGCGAGGATCTGCAGCCGCCCGGCATCGATCGCCGCCCGCGCCCTGAGGCCCAGCGCCCCGCGCTCGGGCAACTGATCGTTGAGTCCGCCGCCGAGCAGCCGATCGAGCCGGTTGCGCCTGAGCGCCCAGAGGATCTTTGTATCGGGTGCCGCGTCCTGCAAAGCGAGCAGCGCCAGCGCCGCATTGATGGCCGAGTGCCCGCCGCCCACCACCAGCGTGGTGCGCCCGGCATAATCGGCCCGCTGCGCCCCCGTGACATCGGGGATGCCATAGGCGATGCGGTCGCCGAGCGAGCGTTCGCCGGGGACAGCCAGTCCATCGATGCCCATCGGGTTGGGCCGCGTCCAGGTGCCGGAAGCATCGATCACCGCCCGCGCTGCCGTGGCCCGCTCGACGCCATCGGCATCGGTCCAGCGGATCTCGAACGGCGTCGTGTCGCGGTTGCCGTTCGACACCTTGTCGAGGCCCCGCCGGGTGATCGCCGTCACCGTCGCGCCGAGCCGCAGCGCCGTGCCGATGGCGGGCAGCTCAGCCAGCGGCTGCAGGTAACGCGCCACGATCTCGCCACCGGTCGGCAGCTCGGTCGGCTCGGGCGCCTCCCACCCCGCAGCCTCGAGCAACGCCTTGGCTGCACTGTCGATATTGTATTCCCACGGCGAGAACACCCGCACATGCGCCCATTCGAGCAGCGAAGCACCGGCCGTCGCGCCGCGCTCGAAAACGATAGGCGTCAGCCCCCGCGACACCAGTTGCGCCGCCGCGGCAAGACCCACAGGACCGGCGCCGATGACCGCAACCGGAAGATGCATGTTCCTCATTGATTTCGATCCTTCTAGAAAGTTAGAATTACTGGGCAAAAAAGGGGAGGCCTCAGGCCGCCGCCTCGCTGGCTGCCGGCGCGCAGGCACCGGCCTCGTCGGCGCAGCACTCATCGGCGAGATAGCCGAGCAACCCATTCATGCTGGCATAGTTGGCCCGGCAGATCAGCGTCGTCGCCTGCCGCTCCTGGCTGACGAGGTTGACCTCGACCAGCTTCCTGATGTGATGCGACAGCGTCGACGCCGCGATATCGAGCTTCAGCTGGAGCTTGCCCACCGGCAAACCGCTGCCGCCGGCCCTGACCAGGGTGCGGTAGATGTTGAGCCGGGTCGGGTTGCCCAGGGCTTCGAGCTGCGCGGCTGCTGTTTCGATGTTCATGGGAGTAGGATACCCCGTCGTCCGGGCCTGTCAAGGCTATTTCGATGATTGTGGAAATACCGTCATAAAACCTTCACTTGCCCGGCGCCCGTCATATCGGTAAATCCCGATATATGGAAAATACCGATGCCATTGACGTCTTCACTGCCCTCGCCCAGGCGACCCGGCTCGACGCCTTCCGCCTGCTCATGGCGCATGAGCCGCATGGCCTGCCGGCCGGCGAGGTGGCGCGCCGGCTCGAGGTGCCGCAGAACACCATGTCGAACCACCTCGGGGTGCTGACCCGCGCCGGGCTGATCACCGCAGAGCGGCACAGCCGCTCGATCATCTACCGCGCCGAGCTCGACCGGGTGCGCGAGGTGGCCAGTTTCCTCGTTTCCGATTGCTGCGGCGGCCGCCCCGAGCTCTGCCAGCCGCTCGTCGCCGAATTCACCCCCTGCTGCACACCGGGAGCCAGCAACCATGCCTGCTGATCGCGTCTACAATGTCCTGTTCCTCTGCACCGGCAACTCGGCCCGCTCGATCCTCGGCGAAGCCGTGCTCAACCACGTCGCCGGCGACCGTTTCCACGCCTATTCGGCCGGCAGCACGCCCAAGGGGCAGGTCCACCCGATGAGCCTCGCGGTGCTCAAGGAAGCCGGCATCTCCACCGAGGGCCTGCGTTCAAAGGCCTGGGACGAGTTCGCCGTGCCGGGCGCTCCGAAGATGGATTTCGTCTTCACCGTCTGCGACAACGCGGCCGGCGAGGCCTGCCCGGTCTGGCCGGGCCAGCCGATGACGGCGCATTGGGGCATCGAAGACCCCGCCGCCGTCAGTGGCCCGGAATTCGCCCGCCGCGCCGCCTTCGAGGATGCGCTGCGCTTCATGCGCAACCGCATCGCCGCCTTCGTCAACCTGCCGCTCGAGAGCATCGACCGCATGGCGCTGGGCAGCAAGCTGCGCGGCATCGGCGCCATGGATGGCAGCACCACCAAGGCCTCGGGCGCCGCATGACCGACACTCTCCGGCCGCTCGCGGCCGAAGCGCTGGGCACCGCGCTCTTGGTCGCGACCGTGGTCGGCTCGGGCATCATGGCCGACCGGCTGACCGACGACGTGGCGCTGGCCCTGCTCGGCAACACCCTCCCCACCGGCGCCATGCTGGTGGTGCTGATCATGATGCTCGGTCCGATCTCGGGGGCACATTTCAACCCCGTGGTGTCGCTGGTCGCGGCGCTCGCTGGCCGGCTGCCATGGCCAAGGCTCGCGCCTTACGTGCTGGCACAACTGGCCGGCGGGGTCGCCGGCACCATTCTCGCCAACCTGATGTTCGACCTCGCGCCCATCGCCCTCTCGAGCACCCCGCGTTCGGGGGTGGGCCAGTGGCTCTCCGAGATCGTCGCCAGCTTCGGGCTCCTGCTGGTGATCCTCCTCGGCCAGCGCCGCCCCGCCGACATCCCCTGGGCCGTCGGCCTCTACATCACCGCCGCCTACTGGTTCACCGCCTCGACCTCCTTCGCCAACCCGGCCGTGACCCTGGCCCGGGCCTTGACCGATACGTTCAGCGGCATTCGCCCGGTCGATGTTCTGCCGTTCGTCGCGGTGCAACTCGTCGGTGGTTTGCTGGCCTATGGCCTGGTGCGGTGGTTGCTGCCCCCTGCCCCCGAAAGGGCTTCGCCATGACCGTCACGATTTACCACAACCCGGACTGCGCGACGTCGCGGAACACGCTGGCGATGATCCGGCAGAGTGGCGTGGAGCCGGAAGTGGTCGCCTACCTGCAGCACCCGCCTACCCGCGAGCGGTTGCTCTGGCTGATCCAGGCGGCCGGACTGACCGTGCGCCAGGCCCTGCGGCGAAAGGATACGCCCTACGACGCCCTGGGGCTGGATCGGGACGAGTTGACCGACGCGGAATTGCTGGAGGCGATGGGCGCACACCCCATCCTGATCAATCGCCCCTTCGTCGTGACCCCGCTCGGGGTGCGCCTCTGCCGCCCCTCCGAGCTGGTGCTCGATATCCTCGAGAACCCCGAGATCGGCCCGTTCGTCAAGGAGGACGGAGAGGTGGTCATTGATGCTGACGGCCGCCGGGTCGCTACCGGCTGAAGGCGTTGCAGTCGGGCTTCCCTTACATGCTGGGGCGGCCGCCGACTGCCATCCCTACAACCCCAACGCTCCCAGCATCTCCCGGTCCGGCACCGCCGGCCCCGTCGGCTCGATCACGCTCATCCCGTAGGGGTTGGCATATTCCCAGATCGCCCAGGGGATGCCATTGGCCTCCGCGGTCTGGCGCAGCGTCGTGAGGTAGCGCAGCCGGTCGGAATTGAAGGCGCCCATGCGGCCGTCCGGGGTCATCAGGATCACCCCGAACTCCCCCATGAACAGCCGCTCGGGCGGGATGGCGTTGGCCCTGGCCCAGTCGACCGCCTCGCCGACCCGCGCCACCATCCGCGCTTCGTCCCAGCCCTCGGCGAAATACTCATCGATCGCCCCGCCCACCGCTGCGAGGTTGCGCGCCTGCTCCGCTTCGCTGAGCCCCGCCGCCATCATATGCGCCTTCAGCATTTCGACCGTCAGCTCGGCCGAGCCCGATCTCGCCGGCCAGGGCAGCCCCGAGGCGAAATCGCCTTCATTATCAGAGCGCTGGTGGGTGAAGCTGTGGGGCTCGTACATGTGGAAGCTGTAGAGAATGTTGGGGTCGTCGAACCCGGGGCGGATATCGGTCAGCCCGGTAATGCTGCCGCCGCACCCGCCGGTGGCGACAATGGTGAGCTCGGCGCTGACGGCACGCACCGCCGCCACCGTCGCCGTCATGATCTGCTGCCAATCCTCGCTGCCCGAGGCATCGCAGGGGTAATGCGCCGGCTCGTTATAGGGCTCGAACGCCACCCGGTCGTGTCCGAACGGCGCCAGCATGCGCGCCACATCGGCCGTCATGGCGATGTAGCCGGCAATGGCGTCGGAGCCGGCTGGCCCGTTGACCACGTCCATGCCGTATTGCGGCACCTGCGACACCGAGTGGAGGTTGAGCACCACCCTGAGATCAGCGCCCAGCAGCTTCGTCACCGCATCGGCCAGCACCGCCAGCGCTTCCTGGCGCCGCTCGCCCTCGGTCGCCAGCAGCGGACCCGGATCGACCGTCAGCCGCACATAATCGAAGCCCAGCGCGCGGATATCGGTAAAGGGATCGGAGGCCGGCCAGTCGCCGGCCGAGCGCCCGCCGGCCAGCCATTCGGCCACCGATTGGTAGGGCGGCCAGCGATAGCTGCCATCTGCGGCAAGCGGCGACCAGTTGAGCCACTGGTGGATGTTGACCCCGCGGTGCAGCGGCAGCGGCGCGGCGACCGCACTGCCGGCCACGAGCGCCAACAGCAGCACCATCATCCTCCACATCGTGGTCATCGCATCCCTCCGCATCGCGCCCGCGCCGATGTTAACCGCACGATGCGATGCCGAGGTTTCACCCGCGCCGAAATCGCCCTCTATGGTGTATCAGACGTCAAACGCTGGGGGCGCCGATGAAGCTCGGCTGGTACATCAACCGACTGCGCAGCATGGCGCCGGCCGAGGTGCTGCACCGCCTCGGCGAGGCGGCAAAGCAGCGCATTTCGAAGGGCCGGCATGAAGGCTGGGCCCGCTACCCCGCATCAGACACCCTCCCTACCCTGCCCGGCCTGCGTGACCGCCTCGCCGATGCCGACGAGGCCACCCGCGCCGCCATCGCCGCCGCTGCCGCGAACACGCTGGCCGGCCGCTTCAGCGCGCTCGGGCGCGACTGGCCCGAGCGCAACCCGGCGGAGCTGTTCCCCCAAACTCTCTGGCGCTTCGATCCGGTCACCTCCGGCGCCTGGCCCGGCCCCGAGGCCTATGCGCTGGAGATCGATTTCCGCCACGATGGCAGCCGCGGCGATGTCAAATATGTCTGGGAGCTTAACCGGCTGCAGTTCCTCGTGCCGCTCGCCGCCGACCTGCTGCTCACCGACAATGCCGGGGCGCTTGCTGCCCTCGAGGCCGCCATTGCCAGCTGGCACGCCGCCAACCCGCCGTTCCGCGGGGTCGGCTGGGCCTCGGGCATCGAGGTGGCGCTGCGCGCCATCAGCCTCATCGTCGTCGCGAGCCTCGCCGGCGACAGCCTGAGTCCCGGCGCACGGCGGATGATCGGCGAGATCCTCGCCGCCAGCCGCTTCTGGCTGCCGCGTTTCCCCTCGAGATTCTCCTCGGCCAATAACCACCTCGTGGCGGAGCTGGCAGGCGAATACCTCATCGACCTCGCCTATGGCACTGAGCCGCCGGCGACCCGCGCGATGCTGATCGCCGAGATCGACCGGCAGATTCTCGCCGATGGCAGCGGCGCCGAGCAGACCCCGACCTATGCCGCCTTCACCGTCGAGCTGGCCCTGCTCTGCGCTTTCGCAGCACGGGCCGCCGGCGTGCCCTTCTCCGAGAGTTTCGACAACCGGGTCAGCGCCTTCGCCGGCTTTATTGATTCACTTGGCGAGCCACCTCCAGCATTGGGTGATGATGACGAAGGCCGGGTGCTGACGCTGGGTGGCGACGAGCCCGGCTATGTCAGGTCCATCGCCAGCGCCATTGCCGGCTTCCTCGGCGCCCCCGGCATCGCCCCGGCGCCGGGCGACCTGCGCAGCGCCATTTTCGGCCAGCCATCGGCGGTTTCCACCCCGCCCGAGGGCCTCACTACCTTCTCCGATGGCGGCCTCAGCATCTGGCGCGGCGTGCTCGCCGGGCACGCCGCGACGCTCAGCTTCGACCACGGTCCGCTCGGCTATCTGTCGATCGCCGCCCATGGCCACGCCGACGCGCTCAGTGTCACCCTCGCGCTCGACGGCCGGCCGGTGCTGGTCGATCCCGGCACCTGGCTCTATGGCTCGGGCGGCGCCTGGCGCGACTGGTTCCGCGGCACGCCCGCGCACAACACGCTCACCCTTTACGGCCACAACCAGAGCCGCATCTCCGGCGCCTTCAACTGGTCGGACAAGGCAAGAGCCACATGGCTCGGCCCGCTGCACGCCAGCCATGACGGCTACGCAAGAGCCTTCGGCGTCACCCACGAGCGCCGCATCGCCCTCGGCCCCGATGGCTTCGCCATCATCGACAGGCTCAACGGCGGCACCGAGGAAGCCGAGCTGGTGTTCCAGCTGGCGCCAGACCTCGACACCCGGATCGACGGCGACACGGTCACGGTACAACGCGCCGGCACCCCGGTGCTGACCCTCCGTTTCCCCTCCCCCGCCATCGCCATCGCTCGCGGCGGCGACACCCCCGGCCCCGGCGGCTGGGTCGCCCCGCGCTTCGGCGAAAAGCTCCCCGCCGACCGCATCGTCTGGCGCGGCAATGTCGGGCCGGATGGGGTGGCGACGCATGTTCGGGTGGTCTAGCTGAGGGTCGAGGCGTCTTTCACCGGCCGTGCCACGGCGCCCCCTCCCCCTCCTAGCGGACGCGAGACGACGCCCGGTGGCATGCTGCTAAGACGAGGCGTGTTCCGCCCGTCCCCAGCATCCGCGTTGCACACCCCACCAACGCTTGACACCCACCCCCGCCAAACCTAAGAAGGCGCCGCGCATAGCGCCCCGCCGGTGGTCCTTGACCGCCCGCACCTTGGGGCGGAGTAGCTCAGTTGGTTAGAGCAGCGGAATCATAATCCGTGTGTCGGGGGTTCAAATCCCTCCTCCGCTACCATCAATCCCCCCAAGCGACATGGCGGGGTATTGGCCACCACCGATCAGCGAATTCAGCTTTCCCTCGACTCGGATGTGAAGCGGCCCATTCGCGGCCGGCGTCAGGATCACGCGATCGATAAGCTTCCGGATCGGTTCGACGGCCGGGTGCTCGTCGCCGGCCTCGGTTCTCAGCGCCGCCTCGAGCTGGTCGACAGTCGCCAGGTATTCCTTGATCGCCGTCGGGTGGAGCTCCACCACCTTGACCGGCTCACCGACCGTTTTCAGTTTGGCTTCCAGCTCTGCCTTTTCGGCACGCAGCGGCGGCAACTGAGCTGCGGCCTCGTCTTCCGAGACGATCCCCTGCCGCATCATGTCCCAGCCGCCCATGGCTCCGCGCTGCGAGACACGCTTGTTGTCGGGAGCTCTTCAGGCGCTGGTGACGCTCCACAAAGAGCAGTTCCATGAATACCAGTTGCAGGTGGCGCGGGACTACGTCACCCAGGCCGGCGTCATCGAGTTGAAGCGCACATCATCACCGAACGCGGCAGGGTCAGCCACGCCTTGATCGCATCCCATGCGCCACCGATCAGCGCCAGTCCGGTGCCGACCGAGGTGATGCCAGCGATGCCGAGCAGCCAGGATATTCGGCGTCGGTCTCCGTTGGTTCCCGTTGCCAAGGCTCTAGCTATTCAGGGCTGGATTTTCCTTGCTCCCCCGAGGGTCGCGAAGCTGGAGCCCACAGGGCAGGGGTCGTGAGGAGTCGAGTGACGCGGGGCGCGGACTGACGCATTCAGGTTCTGACGCTTTCTGTCACTTCCTGACAGAAACCGACACCTTCGGCCCAGTCGCTCGGAAGTCGCTGACGCCTCGCCTCGAAAGGACTGGGACTTTGCTGCGCGGCTGGGTGGGGGTGGCGGCACCGCCGTGGGGCAGGGATGTGCATGGGATGCGGTGCCGCGTAGTCGGGCGAGGGTTGATCAGCCGACGAGCGGTTGTACCCCACGAGGGGTGACAGGGTCCTGACTCCAGTTTCAGCGAAATTGCAGGTGCGACCAGGACCACAGCGATCGCAGCGGGCGACCCGGCCACAAGGCGCCCGCTGCTAGGGTCGCGTCGAAAGAAGGCTGGATAGCGACCCGATCGATACAGCACCATCACGTCAGCGAGCACTCGGAACAAAAGCTACTCGTGCTGGTTGTCTAGCTGCCGAGACCCCAAGCCTCGGCGATAGAGGACTGCTCTACGGACCCCGGTGCCGCCATGCGCCGGGGTCTAGTATTTATCAGGCCGTTCCAGCAATTTTGCTGACAGACAAGCGCTTTCCCCGCTCCTCAAGGAACCGAGGCTTTTTGCGTTTCGGGAATCTGCTGCGCCACGGCCATGCAGGACTATGACCTTCCCCAAATCGCGATCGACGAGCTCATCCGGTTGTCCAAGGAGGTCGGCACGCCGATCAAGGATCGGCCGGAGTTTCAGATCCTGTGGGACGAGCGCCTGGTGATGGGAGGGGACAAGAAGCGCCGCCACATCACGCAGCGCGGCAAGAGCTGGCTGCAGCGGCGCGGCCTTATTCCCGCAGGGAAGTGAACCGGCACCCTGAGCGTCATCGACCAAGGCGGTTGACAGCACTGGTGCGGCGTTGCTTCGAGCGGCGCGGCGCTTTGGAAGCCGCTCGTCAACGCGGGCGCGTGACAAGCAACCCCTACCTTTTGTGGAGCGCGCAACGGTCGCGACTGGACGTACCAGTTTGACCCCGTGCCGCCGGTGAGGGCCAGGAGCGCTTCGGCGTCAGATTGCTTGAACCTGCAGGAGGCAGATTCCAGCTGCCACGAGGAGCAAGGTCCTATTCATTCAGTAACAGTTCAGCGTCGTCGCCGTACCGGGCCACCCCATGACCCCAACCGCCGAACAACGTCACAGAATCGCCGAGCAGCTAGCGCGCAAAAACCGTGGCCTGCTTACTTGGCTAGGCTTTGGCTTCGTGGCGATACTCGCCATCACCTTCATGGCCTTTGAGCGAACGACAGTTCCCTCGGGTGATGCCGCCAATGCGGCATTCGAACAGCTGCTACAGCCAGCCGGAGAGAACAGGGTCTACAACCTTGACGGTAAGGCGCGGATGGAGCGGAATATAGCGCCGACGGGCGATGTTAAGTGTCGAGTACACACCGACCGGCGAGGTGACCGCGCCTATGACTACGACTGCGTTGCCACGGTGACGGACGCCAAGGGTTGCCGAGGCTTCGTCCCCTTTTACATCGAGACATCCTCTATCGGGCGCATCAGCCGCCCTGTATCGGACTCCTCGGCCGCTGCAATCCTGCAAAGCACCCAGCTCCCTACCGTTACCGACTGCAGTACTTGAGCGAGTCATTGCATGCAATTTTCGATGAGTTCGGCGATCCACTTCGCGCAGCGCAGCGTGAGCTGGCAGCATCGGCGCGGCCTCATTCCGGAGAGCGGGAAGCGCAAGTAGCGCCTATTGAATCTCGCCGCGCTGGCGATAATCTCCCCCTCGATGCTGAAGGGCCGCGGCAGGAGTTGCGCAAGCCGGCCCTATGGGAGGAGCATCATGCTCAGGGGGCGCTACGGTGCCGGCTGGATGCTGGTCGGGTGGCTCGTGATTGTCGCGCTAATCGGAGCGGGCATCTATCTCGTGGGGAACATCGCGCACGTGTTCGGCGGTTGAGCGCGATCTTACTTAGGTGAGCGTCGCTCTCGACGCACCAGCCACACCCGCCCCTCGATCGAGTGTGGCTCATCCTCTTCCTCGAAGCCGAACCAGCCGCGCCAGTAGTTGAACTGCACGCGCTGCAGGGCGGGATCGTCGGTCGGGAACGTCCACCTGGCGAAATCAGGCTCCAAGAACTCGACGTGGGGCTGATCCGGTTCGGGCATACCCGGGTCGGGCAACTTAGCGGTGACCATCGCCGGTCCTGATCTGTCGGCGCACTTCACTCCCCCGGGCTGGTGGAAAAGAATTCGCATAGGAAACAGCGGGGCCCCCTGCGGTAGGCCGCAGTGGGCACCCGCCGTTTGATGCCCCGGGGGCGAAGAGTTACGAGGGGCATCAACGACCCGACCCATCAGCGGGCCGGTTACCGAAGCTGCGCGGTACAGCTTTCTGACACCCGTTTATCCCGCGGCCGCTGTTACGATACTGAGGCCGCTTGTCAGCGAGTTTGCAGGATCGCAGGAACCGCTGGCACCAGAGGGCGTTGTGGCGGGCCAGCGGGTAGAGGAGCCTGCCCTTTCATGCTTTCAGGAGTCCCCGCCTATCAGTTGGGTGCGCACGTCGCCTTGGGCGTGATCCTCTTCCTAGCGATAATCTATGCCCCACTCCTGATGAAGCGATCACCGCCTGCATGGGCGCTAATGGTGGCCGCCGCCTTGGCCGCGCTCCTTATGGGAGCAGCACTGTTCGCCATGTTTGCTGGTCATTGGCCCTTGGCCGGAGGAGCGCTGAAAGCAGGGCTATAGGCCGCCTCACCGAGCGCACTCCTTCGGTGTCAAGCAAATGAAGACGACAACACCGCGCCGGTGCTGTCTCCGGCGCGGTGCTTTGGAAGCCGCTCGTCAAGTGGGGCAATGAAAACGAGCAAGGCGATGTTACGCCGATCGCCTGCCCATGCCAGCCCCAGAATTCAAGCAAATGCGGTAGATCACGGCAATGGCGCCGGCTCGATCTCGACTAGGTCGAACCGCCGGGCCTCTTTACTCCACCACACCTGCTGCCGCCGCGCATATTCCACTGCCAACCCGGCGTGTCGCGCAGCGAACGCGGCCTCCCGATGGTGCCAAAGGTTTACCTCCCGAAGCGCCAGAAAAGAGCCTGACTTGCAGTTGGGATGGGACCAAATGGGAGGCGACGGAGAGTGTTGCATGTCGGAGCAACCTCGCCACTTCTGTTTTGTTCCCGATCCTCCGTTAGTCTGGCACTCCTAGTACATTCCTGTTCGCGTACTGGGAACCGGACAGCGTCGAACGGGTTGAGTCGCCTCCGCAGTAGTGAGGCGCGTCCCATGCCGAAGTTCCCTCCCAAGCCACCGGCATCTAGTGTGCGCACGACTATTGGCGAGGCGATCGGCCGGGCACGAGCCCTTTCGAAAGAAGAGCGGCCCATGTCGCAGCAAGAGGTGGTCCGGGACGTGATCGCCAAGCTCGATCTCCCGACAGCCCTCAAAAAGCGCCTCCGCGAGCGCCATGGTTTGAAGGATAGGTAGGATGGAACGGCTGCTTCAGTTTCCAGCGCGCCCAGTCACCAAGGCCGAGAGCGTGCTTGCACAGGCTATCGCAGTCGTGCAGGCGGCCACGCCCCCGGACAGCGGCATCAGCCGAGAGGAGTTGCTCGACCTGTTGCTGGAGGTCCTCGACGGTCCGGAAGCGCTGGAGGTCTATAATCGGGTTATGCAGACCTACTGACCGGGCCCGATCAACGGGTCACTCCATGTCGGGGATTGCGCCCCACTGAAAGATCACCTCGGGGTCGCCGAACACACCATTGGTGAGATCAGCCGAGCGCGACCAGGCGATCGCGCCGGCATACTGCCCGCTGCCGGCCCATATACGCGCTTCGCGGCCCGCGCGCTCTTCACTCTGCATCTCGCGCGGCTCGAAGGCGGGGCGCAGTTCGCCCTCCTCGTCGCGCACGAAGGCCATGGCCACAATCAGCTTGGTTGGTTTGATCTGGGGTTCCAATGGTCGCTCTCTTCACGCTTTACAGAATGGTAGCGCCGCGTCTGCGAGACCCACAATCCCTCGTGGCTTGCATGCGCGTCAGACCGGGGCATAGCGTTCTGAACTCCACTCACAACGGAGTTTCCATCATGTCCGACAAACCCTACGGCGCCCCAGGCGGTGCCCACAGCTTCAGCGTCGTCACCACCACCGTTGAAGAAGCGACCCAGCACGCTCTCGAGATTCGTGCTCGTGACCGCTCCATCGAGGGCTCCAATGCCTGGCGAGAGCAGCAGCGAGTTCAAGCCGCGATTGAGAAAATGAGGAAAGCCAAGGAGCGAAAGCGGGCACGCAACCCGTACGACTTCCGCTAAAAGGCAAGCGCTTGACAGGCCCCCTGCCCTGTCGTCCATTGCCAACGCGGCGTGATATCAACTCTGGGGCGACGGAGATGATGCGTGGCCCTCAAGGTTGTCAGCAGCCAAACCTCAACCCAGATCGAACGCAATCGCGCGGAGGGTGACCTAGAGTTCCCCTTCGGAACCTGGCCGCCAATGTGATACGCACGGTTCGCGGCGCCGGCCGGCCAGAGGACATGGTCGCGCAGATGTTGGCCTGCCTCGACGCCGCCGAGGCGTACCGGAAGCTCACCGGCCACTATCCGAAGGCCAAGATCTACCGCCGCTTCTTGAACCTCGCCGAGTTCTACTTCGACCCGACGACCTGGGCCGACGAGAGGGAGAAAGAGGCCATTAAGCAACTCGCAATGTCCGGGTATCCGGAACGGATCGAAGGCGAGCGGATGATCCATCGCGGCGCCCTGCAGGTGGCCGCCTCTCGGCTACTCGGGCAGCACGCGCAGGAAGTACTCGGCGACCACGAGATGTATGCCGGCGTGCATCTCCTCAAGGACAGCCTAGTCGTGCAGAACGTCTATTGGCGGCGGCGGATGTCGAGCGAGAAGGCCAACCTGCCTGTAGACGAGGTGCCCGAGGCAGATCCTAACCAATGATGCTACGGCAATTGCAGGTTCATTGAGACGGCGGCCGCGTGAACGAAGTCCTTAAGGGACTTCGCCACAAGGGCAGCCGGGAAGAGGCGATGAAGCGCCGCGCAGCCTAACGACACGCGGGGCTGGGGTTCGCTGCCAGCCCTACTCAGCCGAAACGGCAAGGGGCGCAAGGCTTCTCAGGAACACCTTTACGGCGTCCATCACCTCACGAGCCTCAGCGTCCGTGTACTTGTCGCCGGGGTGCATTGTGTCGTTTCGCCAAGTCTCTTTGACATGCCAGAGATTGCTACGCACCAATGACCATCGTGCGCGATCTTCATCGTCAGGCATTCGCTTAACGGCGTTATCGATGTCCGTCAGCAAGAAGCCCCACCGCTTGTCCACATTCACCACGCCAAGCTGGAGGCATAAGGCTTGCAGGGCGGTCTCCATAGCCCGCATGAGGTGAAAGACGCTGGCAGTATTCCTGGCAACGGCTAGGCACTTCCCGGCTTCCTCTAGGTCGTACTCAGCAGCTGGGAAGGCAGCCACAGATGCATCGCCAAACACCTCTGCCGCTCGCCCGTAATAGGCCGCCGCGCCATTGTCCAACGCGAACAATTTGGCACCCGCAATCTCCTTAGAGAACACGCGGATCACTCCGTCGAGCAGCGGCTCAGCCTCGCGCCAAGTGGTCTTTGAAAGGCGATAGAGAATGTGCTCAACCTCGCCTTGAGTGACCGCTACCTGAAATGCGTCGGCAGCTTTCCTCAGGTCTTTGAGCTGGCTTCTAAATGATCGCGCCGCAGCAGCGCCGATTACCTCGTCCATGCCCGCTCGGTCTCCGAGCCTCGACTCCCGGATAAGCGTCGACAGAGAAGCCAGCACAGTCACCGCCTTTAGGAACGGCTTAGCCTCAATCTGCAGCATGTCCCACAAGCTCCACAGCTTGCCGGGCTCAAACGGCGATTCCCGGTCAGCGCTCACTTCATAGCACTCGCAAGCTTGGATGGCTTTCTAAGACCAGCCCTGCCTTCGAACGCGAACGGCAGGTGAACGCTGGGGGGGATCGCCGGTATCGCGCCTCCGCTACCAGATCCCCAGCATCGCCGAAATTGGCCGCTGCCGCGACGCAGGGTTGTGCAATCGGGATTCCCTTGCGGACACCACCTTGGACTCTTGTCTGCTGCCCCCTCCAAGCCGAGCGCAGAGCCCACAGTTGCGAAAACATGCGAAATACACGGCAAAAGATTTCTCAAATTCGCGAAAAAGATGACGCAGGTTCATCGACTCGACGTTCGAGCGGTTGCTAGCCTCTGGTCACGCCGGCATCACAGGGGATGGCGGCGCGCTGAGGGAGTGCGAAAATGGGAAAACGATACCTGGCCAGCCTTTCGCTGGGTCTGTTGCTGGCGGGGGCCGCGATCGGCCAGGCGGCAGCGGAAGAAATCAACCTTTGGGTGCGGACGTCGTCGGGAGCGGTGCTCCAGGCGTTGGCGGACCAGTTCAATTCCAGCCATGACGACAAGGTCGTCATCACGCAGATCACCGCCGAGCAGATGGTCACCAAGCTCGGCGCATCGATTGCCGCCGGCGCGCCGCCCGACGGCGCAGTGCTCGATCTGATCTACCTGCCGACCTTCGCCGCGACCGACAGCCTCGAGGACATCACCGATTTCATCGATGGGCTGCCTTATGCCAGCAGCATGAGCCCGTCGCACCTGCGCCTGGGCACCTATAACGGCCGCAAATACGCCGTGCCGACGCTGCCCGACGCCTCAGTTATCGCCTACAACAAGGATCTGTTCGCCAAGGCCGGGCTCGATCCCGAGAAGGGACCTGCTTCGTTGAAGGAAGTCGCTGATGCCGCGGCCAAGGTCCGCGCCCTCGGCGACGACATCTACGGCTTCTTCTTCGTCGCCCCGTCGGGCAGCTGGCAGGTCTATACCTTTACGCCGCACGTCTGGGCCGCCGGGGCGGATATCCTCTCCGAGGATGGCCGTACGGCAACGATCGATACGCCCGAACTGCGCAGCGTGCTCGGGCTCTACAACCAGATGTGGAAAGATGGCTCGATCCACCCGACCTCGCGCTCGGGCAATGGCAGCGATGCCGTCGCCGCTTTCGCATCGGGCAAGGTCGGCGTGCTGATGACGGGCTCGTACATCGTCAACCTGCTGACCAGCCAGTATCCGGACGTGAACTTCGGCATCGTGCCGATCTCCGGCCCCGATGGCGGCAAGTCGAGCTTTGCCGGCGGCGATGCCCTGACACTGATGAAGGGGATTTCGGCTGAGAAGAAGGCGGTCGCCGAGGCCTTCGTCGATTTCTACATGCAGCCGGCCCAGCAGGTGTTCATCACCAAGGAATCGGGCATGCCGCCGCGCACCGACGTGGCCGACGAGGCCTATGCGCAGTTCGATCCGCGCAACCTCATCGCCTACAATATGCTGGCCGATGCCAAGACGCCCTACACCTTCGCGTCGGACGAGCTCTTCGTCAGCCGCACGGGGCCGTGGCTCAACCTGCTCAATCGCGCGATCTTCGATGGCGACATCGACGGTGCCATCGCGGCCGGCCAGGCCGAGTTCACCAAGATCCTCGACCGGACCAACCCGCAATAAGTCCTCCCGGACGGGGTCGGCGCTTCGGCGCCGGCCCTCGTTGTTTCCACCGAGTCCAGCGATGCCCCAGCGATGACCGACACCACCGTATCCAGGACCATCCCGCGCGCCGGCCGCAAGCCCATCTCGCGCGTTGAACGCCAGCAGTGGCTCGGCCTCGCCTTCATCGCGCCGAGCGTCGCGATGATCACCGTCTTCTTCCTCCTGCCGCTCGGCATGACGGTGTGGATGAGCTTCTACAACTGGCCTCTGCTCGGCAAAGCCAGCTTCATCGGCGGCGACAACTACCTCGAGCTGATAGGCGACCAGCAGCTCTGGCGCAGCCTGGGCTTCACCGCGCTCTACACAGTGCTCGTTACCGTCGCGCTGTTCGCCGTGGCCATGCCGCTGGCCCTGCTGGTGGACAGGCCGCTGCGCGCTGCCGGCCTGTTCCGCACCATCTACTTCATGCCGGTGGTCATCGGCTTCGGAGCCGCCTCGACGCTGTGGATCTGGCTGCTGAACCCCGATAGCGGCGTGTTCGCCAAGCTCCTGCTCGGTCTCGGGCTGATCGACGCTGCACCGCGGCCGCTGGAGCAGTTCTGGCCCGCGATGGGCGTCATCATCCTGATGGTCGTCTGGAAGAGCGCCGGCTTTTCCATGGTGATCCTGCTCACCGGACTGCAGAGCGTGCCCAACGAACTCATCGAAGCCGCCAAGATCGACGGCGCGAGCCCGTGGAGCCGGTTTCGCCTGATCACGCTGCCGCTGATCCGCAACTCGATCCTCCTGGTCCTCGTGCTCAACATCACTTCGTCCATGCTGGCCTTCGACCAGTTCTTCATCATCACCCAGGGCGGACCGCAGAACTCGACCATCTCGGCGGTGTTCTCGATCTTCCTGGCGTCCTTCACCTCCTATCGGCTCGGCTATGGATCGGCCCTGTCGCTGGTGCTGCTGGTGGTGCTCGTAGCCATCAGCTCGATCCAGCTCGCGTTCCTCCGCGGCCGCCCGGAGGAAAGCTGATGCCCATGACGTTATGGCAGCGCCGGGGCCTCTATCTGGCCTGGGTCCTTCTCGCGGTGTTCTTCCTCGGACCAATGGTCTGGTCGATCGCCAACTCGTTCAAGCCCGCCGCGGCGGCTCTGGCGGACCCGGTCTCGCTGTTCTCGGACCGGTTCTCGCTCGAAAACTACGGGCGGCTCCAGACCGTGGGCGCCGGTTGGCACGTCTATGCCACCAACTCGGTGCTGATTGCCTTCGGGACGGTGGCACTCACGCTGCTGATCGCCGTGCCTGCGGGATACGGGTTCTCGAAGTTCAAGTTCCCGGGCCAGCTGGCGCTCTTCGTCGTCGTGATGGCGACGCTGATGATCCCGTTCCAGTCGATCCTGACGCCGCTGTTCCTGGTGCTGAAGTTCCTCAAGCTGCAGAACAGCCAGCTCGGCCTCGTGCTGATCTACACCACGTTTCAGCTGCCATTCTCGATCTTCATGATGCGCAACGCCTTCGACGCCGTACCCAAGGCGCTGGTGGAGGCCGCGCGGATCGACGGGGCTTCGCAATGGACGCTGCTGATCGGCATCATGGTGCCGATCGCCTTCCCGGGTGTCGCCACGGTGGCGCTGTTCGCGTTCCTCAACTCCTGGAACGAGTTCCTCGCCGCGCTGATTTTCCTTTCCGACCAGAACAAGTTCACCCTGCCCATCATGCTCGTGAACGTCTCGTCGGGCCTTTACGGCATCATCGACTGGGGCGCCCTGCAGGCGGGCGTCACCATCACCATGCTTCCCTGCCTCGTCCTCTTCCTGCTGCTGCAGCGCTACTATGTGCGCGGCATGACAGCAGGCGCCGTGAAATAACCCAGAGCCATCATGTCAGACCTATCCAACCCGCCCCGCATCGAACGCTACCTGCCGGCCGACCACACCAAGGTCGATTTCGCCGGCGGCTTCTGGGAAAGCTGGTCCGAAACCGTGCGCAAGGTGACGGTGCCGTCCCAGCACCGGCGGCTCGACGAGGAAGGCTTCCTCGAGGTGCTCAACTTCCGCGATCCGCCGGCGCCCCTCGTGCGGCCGATCCAGCCGAGCGGACTGTCGATGCAGCACTTTTTCGACAGCGATTTCGGCAAATGGATCGAAGCTGCGAGCTACACGCTGCGCAACCACCCCAACCCGGAGCTGGAGCAGAAGATCGACGACATCGTCGACAAGCTTGCTGCCGGGCAACTGCCGGATGGCTATCTCAACTCCTGGTTCATCCGGCGCGAGCCGGACAAGCGCTGGACCAACCTGCGCGACCTGCACGAGATGTACTCGATGGGGCACCTGCTCGAGGGAGCGGTGACCTATTTCGAGGCGACGGGGAAGCGACGCTTCCTCGATGTGATGCTCAAGCTGGTCGACCACATCATCGACACGTTCGGCCCTGAGCCGGGCAAGCGGCAAGGCTACGATGCGCATGAGGAGATCGAGATCGCGCTGATCAGGCTCTACCGCCTGACCAGGGATCCGCGGCACCTCGAGCTGGCGAAGTTCTTCATCGATGCCCGCGGCCAGATGCCGTCCTACTATGACGACGAGGCCCGCCGCCGCGGCGACGATCCCCAGGACTACATCTTCAAGGACTACTCCTACAGCCAGGCCCACATGCCGGTGCGCGAACAGACCGAGGTGACCGGTCACGCCGTGCGGGCGATGTACCTGTTCTCGGCCATGGCCGATGTCGCGGTGGAGACCGGCGACATGTCGTTGCTGGCGGCGTGCAACCGGCTGTTCGACAACCTGACCACCCGCCAGCTCTATGTGACCGGCGGCCTTGGCCCCGCGCATTCCAACGAGGGCTTTACCCGCGAATACGACCTACCCAACGATACGGCCTATGCCGAGACCTGCGCGGCCGTGGCGCTAGCCTTCTGGGGCCACCGCATGGCGCAGATCGACCTCGACGGGCGCTTTACCGACCATGTCGAACTCGTGCTGTTCAACGGCGCTCTCTCGGGCATCTCGCGCGACGGCGAGCACTATTTCTACGACAACGTGCTCGAGAGCCACGGTGAGAACCGGCGCTGGAAATGGCACTATTGCCCGTGCTGCCCGACCAACATCGCGCGCCTGCTCGCATCGCTGGGCAGCTACTTCTACACGACGCGCGGTACTGACCTCGCGATCCACCTCTATGGCGCCAACAAGGCCGAGCTGACCGTCGACGGGCAGAGCGTCGTCGTGACCCAGGCGACGCACTATCCCTGGGACGGCGACGTGCGGATCACCGTCTCGCCCGCTTCCCCCAGGCGCCTGGCGCTCAAGCTCCGGGTGCCGGGCTGGTGCCGCGGTGCGCGGTTCGAGGTCAACGGCGAGCCGGTGCAGCCGGTCGTCACCAAAGGCTATGCGACGATAGAACGCGAGTGGCGGGCGGGCGACGAGATCCGGCTGCATCTGGAGATGCCTGTCGAACGGCTGAGCGCTCACCCGGCGGTGACGCAGGACACCGGCCGCGTCGCGTTGAAGCGCGGCCCGGTCGTCTACTGCCTCGAAGAGGTGGACAACGGGATTGCGCCGCAACGCTTCATCCTGAAGGACGATCCGATCGAAAGCGAGTTCGTGCCAGACCTGCTGGGCGGGGCAGTCGTCCTCACCGGCGAGGCCGAGGTGACGTCCGCCGC
Source organism: Devosia sp. GW821-FHT12F11 (assembly GCF_058806655.1). NCBI lineage: Bacteria > Pseudomonadati > Pseudomonadota > Alphaproteobacteria > Hyphomicrobiales > Devosiaceae > Devosia > Devosia sp. GW821-FHT12F11. The sequence goes on along the minus strand of NZ_JBXAPX010000005.1, from coordinate 37,421 downwards.
CGGCTGGGGCGGTGCGCTCTACCGGTCGGGCCCGCCGTCGCGTGAACCGCGGCGCTTCCGAGCGATTCCATATCACCTTTGGGCCAATCGCGAGGCCGGGGGAATGCAGGTCTGGATCCGTGCGGACGGCGCCTGAGCGCGAAGCAGGTGGATAAGTTCGCCACATGCGCCTGACGCGAGAATTCGGCTCCCCGCGACAGCGCCGCTCGGATAAACAACCAGGGCCGGGCAGCGCGCGGCGATGTTTAGGCAACCACAATGAGCAGCTCGGACCGTCCCAAGACAGCCAGATCGCCGACCCTGGCCGACGTCTCGAAGCGGGCCGGGGTGTCGATGGCGACTGCCTCCAAGGCCCTGAATGGCCGCGACCGCGTCAGCGAGGCGACCCGCCGGCGCGTCGAGCAAGCGGCGCGCGACCTGACCTACACGCACGCCGGCAACGTCCGCCCGTTCCACGGTAAATCAGGAACCGTCGGCCTGTTGACCTCCGATCTGGAGGGGCGCTTCAGCCTGCCGATCCTGATGGCGGCCGAGGATACGTTCGGCGGGGGGCAGGTCTCGGTGTTTCTCTGCGACGCGCGCGGCGACGTGATCCGCGAGAAGCACTACATCAACGAACTGCTCAGCCGAAACGTCGACGCGATCATGGTGGTGGGCAGCAAGACCGACCATCGGCTGCCAATCGCACCCGATCTGCCGGTGCCGGTGGTCTACGTCTACACGCCTTCCGCCGACCCCCGCGATCTGTCGATCACGCCAGACAATGTCGGCGGCGGGCGGCTTGCGATCCAGCATCTGCTGGAGACGGGACGCAGGCGGATCGCGCACATCACGGGCCCGCAGAACGAGCGCGCCAGCATCGACCGCGCCGAAGGCATCCGCAGCGTGCTCAAGGCGCAGAATCTCGAACTCGTTTACGAGACCTCGCATGGCGAATGGACCGAGCGGTGGGGCCGCTCCGCTTGCGCGATGATCCTCGATCAGGGGCTCGAGGTCGACGCGATCATCTGCGACTCCGACCAGATCGCGCGCGGCGCCATCGACGCCCTGCGCGAGCGCGGCAAATCGATCCCGCGCGATGTCGCGATCATGGGTTTTGACAACTGGGACGTGATCGTCGATGGCACCCATCCGACGCTGACCAGCATCGACATGAACCTGACGGTGCTCGGTCAGTTGGCGGCAACGCGGCTCTATGAAGCCATCGATGGCAAGCCGTTGCCGACCGGCATCGTCTACCAGCCCTGCAGGCTGACCATCCGCGCGTCCACCGTCGGGTAGATTTGCCCGCATTCGGGCCGCATGCGGAATGGCGCAAAACCCGGCCTCGGGCTGGTGGATGACGGCCGGCTGTTATCGGGCGACGCGGGGCGCATCGCCGCTCGCACAAAGCCGGGATATCGTCCCGCCCTCGTTGCCGGTGTCCGCGCCGCGGGATCGGTCGCCTCTACCGGCAAACGGGATCTTGCGCTCCTGCACCGCAGGGCAAAATAGAAGTCATTGATCTCCGCGCCGACGCGTCGCGCACTTGCGCCGGGCTCCAAACGACAGGGGCCCGGCAACGCGCCGGGCCCCGTCAGCCGATCCAGGGTCAGGATAGTCCGCGGATCAGAAGTGGTAATTCAGGCCCACCTTGATCTGGTGGAAGGTCGGATGAAGTTCCAGCGTCCCCAAGGTCAGCGGCGCGCTATAGGAATAGTCTTGAGCGCCGAGGTCATAGTACGCGTACTCGGCAAACAGGCCCCAGTTCTCATCGAGCATCTGTTCAACGCCGACACCGGCGACCCAGCCGACATGCGAGTTGGACACCGTCTCGCCGGCCGGAAAAGTCGTGGTGGAGACATTGTTTTCGACCTGTGCCACCGCCACGCCTGCCGTCAGGTAGAACAATGTGTGCTCAACACTGAGCCCGACTCGGCCACGCAAAGTTCCGAACCACGGAATGTTGCTGTTGGAGAACGCATCGATCCCCGGCGCCACATCTTCAATCGGATCGGACTCTCCTGAGGGGCCATTGCCGAAGACATCCGCGACGATGCCAAGCAGCAATGGGCTGCTCGTATCCGTCTTGAAGTCACACCCCGCCTGCAGTCCCACGGGGAACCCCTCGAGCGGCGAGCTGTAATCACTCAATGGCGCCGTTGAAGGCGTGTCTCCGGTCGTCCAACTCACCGGTATGCCGACGTAACAGCCGCTCCATGGCGTGCTCTCCGGCAGAGCCACCTCTTCAGGCAAGGGAACGTAAAGATCAGCTGCCACCGCCGATCCCGCCATCCACAGCCCCGCGCCGACAACCAGCGCACCCAGAACAATACCGCGCATCCAACAAATCTCCTGATCAAGCCCTACCGCAGCTGGGCATGAGACTACGGAAGCTCGGGTTTGCGTCGCATCATTCATCTGGATGAGGTGACCACAGAACGCTCCCTGGCGTTGCGCGTTGGCCACAACCCTCGGGATCCCTCACATTGCCGAGTACTGGTTGTTGCGTTCGCATGACAGACGCACGGCAGTAAGCTGATGGCGCCCTCCCGGCCCCCGACTGATGGTGCAGTGCGCGCCTACCCTTGCAACCGCGCCAGCGAGCAGGCCCCTTCCACCGGCTTGCCGGTGAACAGATGCGGGGTGAGGTGCGGCGCGGTTTCGCTCAGGCCCGTAACGAACGCCGCCCACAAGCTCGGCTGTTCGACGATCACGCTGCCGCCGGCAACCACATGCGATGCCCCGGCGCCGCGCGCGTCGAGCAGGGCGGCGAGTTCGGCCAGCATGCGGCCGCCTTCGCGGATTACCGCCTCTGCCAACTGCGAGCCGCGTTCGGCGGCGGCGAATACCGCCACGGCGTGGACGCCGACCTCGGCAGCCGAGCCGAGCTGGCCCAGCGTGCTGCCGAGCCGCGGGATGGCTTTGACCTCGAGCGAGGCGAGAATGGCTGCGGCCAGCGGCTCGCTGGCATCGCCACCGCGGTCGAAATGCAGCGCCACGGCGCGCACCGCCTGGCGGACCAGGGCGGCGGCGCTGCCCTCGTCGCCGACGATCCAGCCCCAGCCGCCGGCCACCAGCATCCGGTCCGGTGAGGGGCGGCAGACGGCGATCGAGCCGGTGCCGGCCACCACGCCGATCTGCCCGGGGAAACCGAGGGCCAGCGGCATCAGCTCAGCATCGTTCACCACCGCGACCCTGGCAGTCGTTCGCGCGGCGACGGCTTGCTCGAATGCCTTGCACTCCTCGGCGTCGTCGCAGCCATGCGCGCCGATGCCGATGGCGCGGACCGGCGCGCCGCCGGCCAGTTGCGTCACGAGGCCGAGCAGCCCCTCGGCGTCCTCGTTCCAATCGCGCCGGCGCCAGCTCGAACTCGAAACAATCAGGTCGCGATCCCCGCCGGCAGTCGCCGCACGCAAGTGAGTCTTGGTGCCGCCGATATCGATGCCGATCGACAGCGGGGCCGTTTGAGCGCTGGCAAAACTCATGGCTGACCGGCGCTCCCGCGGATGCGCAGGCCATCGCGCTCGAACAGCAGGGCCCGGTCGGCATCGATCCTGAGGCGCACCATGCTGCCGGCCTGCGCCGCATCGCGACGCGCCCGAACCACTACCGGCGTTCCGTCATTGAGGGTGAGGTGCACGAAACTCTCGGCCCCCAGTTCCTCGACCAGGGTGACGCGCGCCTGAAGCTCCAGCTCGCCCTGCGGCGCGCCGTCGGCGACGATGCCGAGATGTTCGGGGCGAACCCCAAGCGTCACCGGCCGCGCAGCGCCCCCGACCCCGCCGATCGGCAGGCTGGCGCTCGCCATCTGCCCGAGCCCGGTGAGCTTGACCGAGTTTGCGTCAGCCCAAGCGAGCTCGGCCGGCAGGAAGTTCATCTTCGGCGAGCCGACAAAGCCGGCGACGAACTGGTTGTCGGGGTCGTCGTAGAGGGTCAGGGGTGGCCCTGCCTGCTGGATGTGGCCGCCGTTCATCACCACCATCTTGTCGGCCAGCGTCATCGCCTCGATCTGGTCGTGCGTCACATAGATCATCGTGGTGCCGAGCCGCTTGTGCAGTTCCGTCAGCTCGGCCCGCATCTGCACCCGCAGTTCCGCATCGAGGTTCGACAGCGGCTCATCGAACAGGAACACCCTGGGCTCGCGCACGATGGCGCGGCCGATGGCGACGCGCTGCTTCTGCCCGCCGGAAAGCTGCCCGGGCTTCCGCCCCAGCAGCTTCTCGAGCTGCAGGATGGTCGCGGCTTCGCTGACCCGCGCGGCGATGAAATCACGCGCCTTGTGCGCCATGCGCAGCCCGAACGAGACGTTCTGGAATGTCGTCATATGCGGATAGAGCGCATAGGACTGGAACACCATCGCCGCGCCGCGATCGGCGGGCTCGACCTCGTTCATCACCTCGCCTTCGATCGAGATGGTGCCGGCGCTGATCTCCTCGAGGCCGGAGATCATGCGCAGCAAGGTGGATTTGCCGCAGCCCGAGGGGCCGACGAACACCACGAACTCGCCCTGTTCGATCTTGAGGTCGACATCTTTGAGGATGCTGACCGAGCCGAAGGATTTCGAGACCGATGAAATATCGAGGAAAGCCATAATTGCTCCTTCAGCCCTTGCTTCCCGACATGGCGATGCCCTGGACGATCTGGCGCTGGAATATGAGAAAGAAGATCAGCGGCGGCACGGCCGCCAAGAGGTTCGCCGTCATCACCGTATCCACCGTGTGGTGCGACAGCGGCGAGTTGAACAGGCCGACGACCTGACCGACCGTGTAGAGCTCTTCCTTGGTGCCCACGATCAGCGGCCACATGTAATTGCCCCAGGTCTGGATGAAGGTGAGGATCGCCAGCGTCACCAGCGCATTGCGGCAGAGCGGCAGCACCACGTGCCAGTAGATCTGGAAGTGCCCTGCCCCATCGAGCCGCGCCGCTTCGATCATGTCCTTGGGGATGGCGCGCATGAACTGCACCAGCATGAAGAGGCCGAATGCCGAAGCGAGCCCCGGCACCACGAGCCCCTCCATGGTGTTGAGCCAGCCCAGCCGCGAGGTCAGCACATAGGTCGGGATGATGGTCACCGCGGTCGGCACCATCAGCGCCAGCAGCACCACGCCGAACAGGAGCTTACGGCCCGGAAAATCGAACAGCGAGAACTCGAACGCCGCGAGCGAGCCGACCAGCAGCACGCCGGCAATCGTAAGCAGTGCATAGAGGATCGAGATGCCGTAGGCCCTGAGGTAGCCGGTTTGGGCAAAGATGGTCTGGATCTTGTCGATGCCGGCGCTGAGCGAGGTCGGCCACAACCGCGGGTTGAGCGACACCGGCTCGCCGGCCTGGGCGAACACCACGTTGATCATCCACCAGATCGGAAACACCGCTAGGAGCGCGATGGCGATGGCGAGCACCCATTTGAGCGCGGTCCACACGGTGAAGCGGCGCAGCTTGCGCATCGTGCTCATCGGCGTTCACTCCAGGCGCGCAGGCCAAACATCACGCCGGTGACGACGACGATGGCGATGGTGAGCAGGAACCCATAGGCGGCGGCTTCGCCGAACTTCACCCCGCCAAAGGCCCGCCCCATCATGTCCATGACCGGGAACAGCAGCGCATTGCGCCGGCCGCCATAGGAGGTGAAGGACGAGCCGGTCAGCAGCCAGGGCTTGTCGAACACCTGCATGGCCGAGATCAGCCCATAGGTGAGCACGAAGAACAGCACCGGCCACAGCATCGGGATGGTGATGTGTGTGAGCTGCTGGCGCTTGCTCGCCCCATCGAGCCGCGCCGCCTCGTAGAGCTCGGTGGGGATGTTCTTCAGCCCGGCGAGGATGATGACCATGTTGAAACCGGCCGACACCCAGATATCCACGGCGATCAGCGCGTAGAGCATGGTGTCGGTATCGTTGAGGAAATTGACCGAGGGGATGCCGAACCAGCCCAGGACGATGTTCAGCAGGCCAAAGTTCGGCGCGTAGATCCAGCGCCAGATGGTCGCCGCGAGGAAGGCCGGCAGCACCACCGGCATGAAATAGGCGTTGCGGAAGAAGTTCGACCAGCGCCCGGTGAAACTGTCGACGAGGAGCGCAAGACCCAGCGCCACGAGGATGCCGAGCGGCACGGTGATAGCGATATAGGCAGCGAGGTTCCCCATGGCGCGGGAGAAATCGCGCGAGGCGAGGATCTTGGTATAGTTGGCGGCGCCGACGAACTCGGGCGCCTTGACGCCGTTCCAATCGTGGAAGCTGTAATAGAGGCCGCTGAGGATCGGATAGAGGAAGAACACCGCGAACAGCACCATGAATGGTGCAATCATCAGGTAATGCGGCAGGTAGCGGCGGAACGGCATTAACGGCCCCCTCGGTGGGCCGCGGCTGACGAGGGCCAGCCGCGGCACAATGGCGTGACGTGGCGGCTTACTGCGCCATGCACTCGTTGAGGGCGGCGATCATTTCCCTGGCGCCCTCGGCCGGCGTGTAATCGCCATCCGCGGTGGCCGAGGCATAGTCGATCACCGTCGAGTTGTAGCAGCTGGGGATCGAGCCGACGAAATACGGCGCCGCGACTTCCATCGCGCCATGCGCGGCATCCACCGAGACCTTGATCAGCGGCAGGGCCGAGACATCGGGGTCGGCCATGGCGGCGGCGTTGGCGTTGTAGCGGGCAAGGAGCTTCGCCCAGCGTGCCATCTGCGCCTTTTCGGTGATGAAGGCGGCGAACTGGAAGGCGATCTCCTGGTTCTTGCCCGGCGCCACAGCGACGATCTCATAGCTGCGGATGCCGCCGGTCTTGCCGGCCGTATCGCCCGGGATCAGCACGAAATCGTATTTGAGCCCGCTGGCCTTGGCCGCTTCGTCATAGGTGGGGTTCACCCATGGGCCGATGGTGTGGAAGGCCAGCTGGTTGGAAATGAACAGGTCCTTGGTCGCCTGGTCGTTGCGGCTGGTGCCGGTATTGAGCGGCACCATGTCGACAAACTTCTGCAGCACGGTGGTCATGGTGGCTTCGTCGATCCGCGTCTTGCGGTTGGCCCAGTCGAAGCCCCAGGTCTCGGTGCTGCCGGTGGTCGCATAGATCTCAGCGATCGAGTTGAACACCAGCGTTTCGTCCGGGATGGCATACATGCCGGCAGCCTTGACCTTCTGCATCTGCTCGAACCACTCGGCCCAGGTGGCGGGCGGCGTCGCGGGGTCGATGCCGGCTTTCTCGAGCACGGTCAGGTTGCGGAACAGGAGCGAACCGAACCCGGTATAGGGCAGGCAGTAAAGCTCGTCCGGCTTGGGCATGCAGCTCGCCAGCGCATCCTTGTCGAACTGGGCGCGCTGCGCTTCCGGCAGCGCCATGAACTGGCTGTAGATATTGGCCATGGCGCCGACATCGACCAGCTGCGCGCCGACCGACTGGGCGTTCATATAGACATCGGGAACCGTGCCGCTGGCGGCGCCCGCCACCTGCCCGGCCGTCAGGTCGTCATCGCCCTTGCCGCTGATATTGATCGTGACGCCCGGGTGCGCGTCGGTGAATTCCTTGATGAACTCCTGCTGCATCGCCAAGGCATCGCCCTGCGCGAAATCGGAGTAGACCCAGTATTCCAGCGTTACGTCCTCTGCCATTGCCGCGCCGGCGAACCCGACGGCGATCAAGGCGCTCGCTGCCGTCAGGGCAGCCCGAAATGCTTTGCTCGTCTTCATGATACCTCCTGTGCCGTCACCCTGCGGCGCCACGCGCCCCTCCAGAGTTAGCGGTTAGGCAGGTTAACTAATAAAACGGCGGGATCAAGCCCCGGCTCCGCGAAATCAGGCGCAAATTTGCGCTTGCCAGAAAGTAAGGCTGCTATACTAATGCGCACCCATCTGGCGCGATCTCCTTCGTTACGCGCCCTTATACCAAGCCCTTTATGGAGACGACGATGCCGGCACGCGTGCCCTTCCGCGACGCAATCGACCTGGAACCGCAGGCGCTGCGCAATGTCCTGGGCAGCACCAGCGCGGCGCTTGACGCGGCCGATCTCACGGCGCTGAAGAGCGGCACGATCGGGCTGATCGGCATCGGCGCCAGCCTCTATGCCGGCATCGCTGCTGCCGCGCAGCTCCGCGCCCAGGGCCGCCGCGCCATCGCGCTGGCCGGCGGTGAGCTCTATGACCCCGGCGTCGACGCCGCCGACGCCTATGTGGCGATCTCCGCCTCCGGCCGTAGCGTCGAGCCGGCCAAAGCAGCCGCGCTCCGCCCCAGGGCCATCACCTTCGGCATCGCCCAATCGGCCGATACGCCGATGCGGGCCTCGGTCGGCCAGATGCTCGGCACCGGCAGCGGCATCGATAGCGGCCCCAACACCACCAGCTATCTGGGCTCGCTCATGGCGCTCGGGCTCATCGCCGAACGCGTCGGCACGCCGTCGGGCTTTGACTGGACGACGATCGGCGACCTGCTCGAGACGACCCGCGCCTCGACCGCCGCGGCCGTGGCGCGGGCAGGCAAGCTGCTCGCCGGCAAGCGCGCGCTCGATTGCGTCGGCGCCAATGTCGCCTGCGGCACGGCGGGCTATGCCGCCCTCCTGCTGCGCGAAGCGGTGCGCGTGCCCGCGCAGAACTGGGACACCCTCAACTTCCTCCACGGCCCGATGGAGCCCAACGATGCCGGCACCGGCGTCATCGTTTATGGCGACGGGCGCGAAGTGCAGCTGGCCCAGGACCTCGCCGGCTTCGGCATCGCCACGGTGCTGATCACCAGCAGCGCCATCGCCGAGCGCGACAACCTCGTGGTGATCCGCATCCCCAGCACATCCAATGGCCTCGCCACCGCCATCCTCGCATCGCTGCCAACCCAGCTGATCATCGCCGACCTCGCCGAAGCCGCCGGCCTGCCGGTCTGCGTGTTCCGCTATCGGCAGACGGATACGAAGCTGCCTGAACCCGCCTGAGATGCAGGTGAGCCACTGGCCGCAGAGTGAGCGCCTTCTCCCCTTGTGGGAGAAGGTGGCCGACAGGCCGGATAAGGGGGTCCGCGCAACGAAGTGTAGCGCGCTCCGAGCGGAGCGAGGAGCGATCCAGTACGTGGAGAGATACCCCTCATCCGCCCTTCGGGCACCTTCTCCCACAAGGGAGAAGGTAAGGGGGTGGCAGTTGCGGCAGACATGTCCCGCCCCAGAACCTGTTACTCCCCGCCCTAACCCCCCTTCTGCCCCAACCCCCGTTCGTGACATGACAACATGGAACGGACTAGGCTTGATCCAAATGGCTCTGCTGACGGTGTGTCGGTCTTGAACGTAGCTTTCACCACGCCCCCTGCCCCTTTGACCGAAAGCGCCCGCGCGGTGTTTCGGCGGATCATCCTGCTCGGCCGCGCCACCCGGCCGATGCTCGGGAGCCTCCTCGATTTTTCAAAGCCCACCATGTCGGCGGCCATCCTCGAGCTCAGCGAGCTCGGGCTGGTGCAGCCGGTCGGCACCACGCAGGGCGCCAGCGGCCGCAAGGCGACGGTCTATGGGCTCGGGCGCGAGGCCGGCTACGTCATCGGCGTCGACGCCGGCGCGACGCAGGTGCGTGCCGTGGCCCAGACGCTCGATGGCACCGTCTTGGCCGAGATCGAGCAGACCCCTTCCGCCGAAGCCGTGCACCTCAACGCCGAGACCGGCAAGGCGATCCGCACCATCCTGAAGCGCCTGCGCCAGAACACCAGCGCGCACGGCCCGCTCCGCGCCGTCTCGGTGGCCGTGCCGGTGATCGTCTCGAAGAACCGCCCCGAGCTCGCCTATCGCGCCGATCTCGATGTGGTCCGCGACGCGATCGGCGATTTCGGCGATGCGCCGGTGGTGTTCGAGAACAACGTCAACTGCGCCACCATTGCCGAGCTCGATCGCGGCGGCGCCCAGGGCCGGCGCTCCTTTGCTTACCTGCAGGTCGGCGTGAAACTCGGCCTCGGGCTGGTGCATGACGGGCGGCTGTTCCGTGGCGCCAACGGCGCTGCCGGCGAAGTCGCCCGCCTGCCCTTCCCCTGGTCCGAGACCAGCGCGCCGCAGCGCAGCGGCCTCGAGGATTATCTCGGCTCGCACGCCCTGATGCAGCGCGTCCGCGACGATTGGACCGACCGGAGCGAGCCGCCCCAGACGGCGCGCGAACTGTTCGAACTGGCCGCCAACGGCTCCAGGGCCGCCCGCCGCCACGTCGAGAAACACGCCATCGACATCGGCCGCATCGCCGCCTCGGTGGTCAGCATTTTCGACCCCGGCCTCATCGTCATGGGCGGCGGCGTCGGCCAGAACGAACTGCTGCTGCCATGGGTCCGCGACGTCATCGCCGAACTCACCTGGCAAACCGAAGTCACCACCAGCCAGCTCCCCGCCCGCGGTACGGTGCTGGGCGCATCGCAACTGGCGGTGCGCGAGGCGGTGCAGCTACTGACCGGGACCGAGCACCTGCCGGTTTACGGCGAGGAGTAGGCTGCGAGCCCGGCTGTTACCGCGCGAAGCGCGGCGCATCGCCGCTCTCACAAATCAGGGAAATCGTCCCGCACTGGGTGTGACCGCTGGCCGGAGGCGACTATGGTCGCGCCAGCCAAACCAACAAGTAGCCTCATGTCCCAACTCGCCACCCGCATTGCCGCCCAGATCGCCACCGAGATCGCCGCCCGCCCCGACCAGGTCCGGGCTGCCGTGGAACTGCTCGATGGCGGCGCCACGGTGCCGTTCGTCGCGCGCTACCGCAAGGAAGTGACCGGTGGCCTTGATGACACCCAGTTGCGCCTCTTGGCCGAGCGGCTGACTTATCTCCGCGAACTGGAAGCCCGCCGCGCCGCGATCCTCAAATCGATCGACGAACAGGGCAAGCTCACGGTCGAGCTGACCGCCGCCATCACTGGCGCGGCAACCAAGGCCGAGCTCGAGGACCTGTATCTGCCGTTCAAGCCCAAGCGCCGCACCAAGGCCGAGATCGCCAGGGAACGCGGCCTTGGTCCGCTCGCCGAGGCCATCCTCGCCAATCGCAGCGCCGATCCCCAATTGCTCGCCGAAGGGTACATCACTGACGAGGTGCCGGGCAGCAAGGAAGCGCTCGAGGGGGCCCGCGACATCGTCATCGAGGGCCTGTCGGAAAACGCCGCCCTGCTCGGCCAGCTGCGTGCCTATATGCGCGACAAGGCCATGCTCAGCGCCAAGGTGCTCAAGGGCAAGGAAGAGGCCGGGGCCAAGTTCTCCGACTACTTCGACCATTCCGAACGCTGGAGCAAGGTCGCCGGCCACCGGGCCCTCGCCATGATGCGCGGCCGCGACGAGGAGTTCCTCAGCCTCGAGATCGAGGTGGATGCCGACGTTACCGACCCGATCAAGCCCGCCGAGCGCTTCGTTGCTGCCGCGCTCAATGCACAGGGTCATGGCGCGGGCGACAAATGGCTCCGTGAAGTGGCGGGCTGGGCCTGGCGCACCCGCCTGCGCATCACGCTTTCCATCGACCTGATGGTCGAGCTGCGCGAGCGCGCCGAACTCGAGGCCATCGGCGTCTTCGCTCGCAACCTCAAGGACCTGCTGCTGGCGGCCCCGGCCGGCGCCCGCGCCACCATGGGGCTCGACCCCGGCATCCGCACCGGCGTCAAGGTCGCGGTCATCGACCCCACCGGCAAGCTGCTCGACACCGAGACCATCTACCCCTTCCCGCCCCGCAACGACGCGCTGGGCGCGCAGGCCGCCATCAAGCGGCTGATCGAGAAGCACGGCGTCGAGCTCATCGCCATCGGCAATGGCACTGGCAGCCGCGAGACCGAGAAGCTGGTCGCCGACCTGATCGAGCGCCTGCCGGCGCCGAAGCCGACCAAGGTCATCGTTTCGGAGGCCGGGGCGTCGGTTTATTCCGCCTCCGAGCTGGCCGCCGCCGAGTTCCCCAACCTCGACGTGTCGCTGCGCGGCGCCGTGTCCATCGCCCGCCGTCTGCAGGACCCGCTGGCCGAACTGGTCAAGATCGAACCCAAGGCGATCGGCGTTGGCCAGTATCAGCACGATGTCGACCAGTACCGCCTCGGCCGCTCGCTCGACGCCGTGGTCGAAGACGCCGTGAACGCCGTCGGCGTCGACCTCAACACCGCCTCGGCGCCGCTGCTGTCGCGGATTTCCGGGCTTGGCCCGTCGGTCGCCGAAGCCATCGTCACCCACCGCGACGCCAATGGCCCGTTCCGCTCGCGCAAGGCGCTGCTCGAAGTGCCGCGCCTCGGCCAGCGCACCTTCGAGCAGAGCGCCGGGTTCCTCCGCATCACCGGCGGCTCCGAGCCGCTCGATGCGTCCTCGGTGCACCCTGAAGCCTATGGCGTGGCCCGCAAGATCGTCGCCGCCTGCGGCCGCGACCTCACGCGCATCATGGGCGACAAGTCGGCCCTCTCGGGGCTCGACCCGCAGCGCTTCGTCGATGACCGCTTCGGCCTGCCGACCGTGCGCGACATCCTCGCGGAACTGGAAAAGCCCGGCCGCGACCCCCGCCCCGCCTTCAAGACCGCGACCTTTGCCGACGGCGTCGACGATATCAAACACCTCAAGCCCGGCATGCTGCTGGAAGGCACCGTCACCAACGTCGCCGCCTTTGGGGCGTTCGTCGATATCGGCGTGCATCAGGATGGGCTGGTGCACGTCTCCCAACTGGCCGACAAATTCGTCAAGGATCCCCACGAGGTGGTCAAGGCCGGCGACGTGGTCAAGGTCCGCGTCGTCGAAGTCGACGTGCCGCGCAAACGCATTGGCCTCAGCATGCGCAAGGAGATCGACCCCTCCGCCCCGCGCGACCGCCCCCGCGACCAGCCGCTTCGCCCCAACCAGCGCGTCCCCCAGGAGGCCCCTCGCAGCACCGGCTCCCTGGGCGACATGCTCAACGAAGCCATGCGCAAGAAGAAGTAAAGTGAGGCGGCGACTGTGCTGCAGACGCCGCTGTCGAATCCGGCGGCGGCACTGCGCCCTTCAGCGCGATCGAATAGATCGCGTCGGCCATCGACACGTCAGCGGCCGCCTCGTGGCGTTATATGTTCTGACATGTGCATTTGATGAACACATATGCAGATGCATATCTACCGTGCTCGGCATCGAAACCGGCGATCTGAGGCAGCTACTCCGGTGCACGGCCTGCCCCCCTGCCGCTGCCGGATAGCCACCTCGACGCTGAGCCTCAGGAAAAATGCGGGGCCATCGACCAGGCAAACGGCAGTTGCTTCTCCTGGCGCACCAGCCACACCCGGCCTTGCAGCCCCGAGATCGCGCAGCGGTGAGCAGGTCGGCGCTTGAACTAGACGATTCGCCGGCTCGCAGCCTTGTGCTTCGCCCGCCCGTGTGGAATTTGCTCTGCAGTCCTACCAGACGGAAATGACACCATGCCCCAGTACCGTTCCCGCACCACCACTCACGGCCGCAACATGGCGGGCGCCCGCGGGCTCTGGCGGGCCACCGGCATGAAGGACAGCGACTTCGGCAAGCCGATTATCGCGGTGGTCAACTCGTTCACCCAGTTCGTTCCCGGGCACGTCCATCTGAAGGACCTCGGCCAGCTGGTGGCGCGCGAGATCGAGGCGGCCGGCGGCGTCGCCAAGGAGTTCAATACCATCGCGGTCGATGACGGCATCGCCATGGGCCACGATGGCATGCTCTATTCGCTGCCCTCGCGCGAGCTGATTGCCGACAGCGTCGAGTACATGGTCAACGCCCATTGCGCCGACGCCATGGTCTGCATCTCGAACTGCGACAAGATCACGCCGGGCATGCTGATGGCCGCCATGCGCATCAACATCCCCGTCGTCTTCGTCTCGGGCGGCCCGATGGAAGCCGGCAAGGTCGTGCTCGCCGGCCAGCTCCAGGCGCTCGACCTCGTCGATGCCATGGTCGCCGCCGCCGACGACAAGATCTCCGACGGTGACCTCAAGGCCATCGAGGAAGCCGCCTGCCCCACCTGCGGGTCGTGCTCGGGCATGTTCACCGCCAACTCGATGAACTGCCTCACCGAGGCGCTCGGCCTGTCGCTGCCCGGCAATGGTTCGACGCTCGCCACCCATTCCGATCGCAAGCGCCTGTTCCAGGAAGCCGGCCACCTGATCGTCGACCTCGCCCGCCGCTATTACGAGGAGGACGATGCCGCGGTGCTGCCGCGCTCGATCGCCACCAAGGCGGCCTTCGAGAACGCCATGGCGCTCGATATCGCCATGGGCGGCTCGACCAATACGGTCCTCCACATCCTCGCGGCCGCGCAGGAAGCGGAAGTCGATTTCACCATGGACGACATCGACGCCCTGTCGCGCAAGGTGCCGGTGCTCTGCAAGGTCGCCCCGGCCAAGGCCGACGTCCACATGGAAGACGTGCACCGCGCCGGCGGCATCATGTCGATCCTCGGCCAGCTCGATCGCGCCGACCTGCTCAACCGCTCCGAGCCCACCGTCCACACCGCTACCCTCGGCGATGCACTCGATCGCTGGGATATCTCGCGCACCAATTCCGATGGCGTGCGCAACTTCTACATGGCCGCCCCCGGCGGCGTGCGCACCACCGAGGCCTTCAGCCAGAGCGCCCGCTGGAAGGACCTCGACCTCGACCGCGCAACGGGTGTCATCCGCTCGGCCGAGCACGCCTTCTCCAAGGATGGCGGCCTCGCCGTGCTCAAGGGCAACGTCGCGCTCGACGGCTGCATCGTCAAGACCGCCGGCGTCGACGAGTCGATCCTCAAGTTCACCGGCCCGGCCCGGGTGTTCGAAAGCCAGGACGCGACCGTCAAGGCGATCCTCTCCAACGAGATCAAGGCCGGCGATGTCGTCGTGATCCGCTACGAAGGCCCGCGTGGCGGCCCCGGCATGCAGGAGATGCTCTATCCGACGAGCTACCTGAAATCGAAGGGCCTCGGCAAAGCCTGCGCGCTGCTCACCGATGGGCGCTTTTCCGGCGGCACCTCGGGGCTCTCGATCGGCCACGTCTCGCCCGAGGCGGCGGAAGGTGGCGCCATCGGGCTGGTGCGCGAAGGCGACATCATCGAGATCGACATCCCCGGCCGCACCATCAACCTCAAGATCTCGGACGCCGAGCTGGCGAAGCGCCGCGCCGAGCAGGACAAGCTGGGCTGGAAGCCGGCCGCTCCGCGCAAGCGCAACGTCTCCACGGCGCTGAAGGTCTACGCCCAGTTCGCCACCAGCGCCGCCAAGGGCGCGGTGCGCGATCTGAGCCGCCTGCCGGAACTCTGAGTGGGCCGGGGGCCTGCGACACCGCTCGTCGCGGTGCGGGGCCCCTGTTCAGGGCGTGACCGCCGGGCGTTCGCCGTGACGCGACCGGTCACGGACCCGGGGCCGTCGATCCGAAACTAAATCGCGAAGTCAGGCGGCATACACACGCCGCGCGGATCACCGCGGTGCCGCTGCCACGACTGCGCTGCCCCGGCGGCAGGCGCAAGACCTATGAAACGCGGTCCTGCAGTTCGGCAGACGCCTCGCCCGGCATGCAATAGATGCTGTAGAGCGTGGTCAGGATGCTGGCCACGCCGGCCGAGGCGAGGCGGTATCTGATCATCTGGCCGTCGCGCCGGGTCGCCACCAGCCGCAGGGCGCGCAGTTTCGACAGATGTTGCGACAGCGGCGATTGCGCCAGTTGCACGCGCTCGGATAGCTCGCCGACGCTGAGCTCCTCATCCAGTAAATTGCACAGGATCAGCAGCCGCTTGGGATTGGCCATGGCGGCAAGCAGTTCGGCCGCCTCATCGGCGCGGGGTTCGAGTTCTGCGATATTCATGTTGACATATTAGAATATTCGAATATATGTGTCAATGAGAATGTACCCGCAGATGGCCACACTGAAAGGCCCGTCATGTCGAACCTTGGAAACCTGGACCGCATCATCCGTTTCATCCTCGGCGCCGTTCTCGTCGGCGCCCCGTTTCTCACCGCCTGGCCGATCTGGTCGGAGGGGCTGGCGTTCTGGGGCGCCCTCATCGTCGGGGTGGTTCTGATCGCCACCTCCGCCCTGAGCTTCTGCCCGATCTATGCAGCATTGCGCCTCAGCAGCAAGCGCCGGCCCACCTGACCATCGGGAGAGACGGGATGACCGTCAAGCCAATTCCGCTGGCCCGAACCTGCCGTCCAACCCGAAGATGCCGTTCAGCGCAGCTAACGGTGCCCGTGAACGCCGTCTGACTGCCAAAACCCCACACGAACCATCTCCCCCTCCCCCAGCCCCAAAAAGGCAAGATCATGAACCACCGTAAGCTCGACGCCGACTTTGCCATTGCCGGCCAGATCACCCCCGAACAGGTGCAGGCCATCGCCGATGCCGGCTTCAAGTCGATCCTGTGCGCCCGCCCCGACGAGGAAGAACCCGGCCAGCCGAGCTTTGCCTCGATTGCCGGCGCGGCCGAACGGGCCGGCCTCGCCGCCGTGCATATCCCCGTTTCCGGCAGCCTCACCGAAGGGGCGCTGATCCGGGCCGAGCAGGCGTTCAAGGACCTGCCCAAGCCGATCTTCGGCTATTGCCGATCCGGCGCGCGCGCCGGCTCGCTCCACAGCGCCATCAAGGACGCCGTGCGCTGATCGCCTCATAAGGCCAGGCCCCTGCCGGGCCCTCTCGAGAGGGCCGGTGCGGCTGGGCCTGGCCTCCTCGGCGGCGGCTCCAACCTCCCCCGTGCCATTGCCGGCCTCGTCGAGCGCTCACCGGCTGGCGTGTTCGTCGCCGGCGGCGTGCTCGGGGCCTTTGCGGCAAATCAAATCTCGAGGGCTCGCGGACTGCTAAACACCCTGTTCGCGACGCTCATCTTCAGCGTGGCTGCGTATATGCTGTGCCGCCTTCGGCGCTGCGGCATAAGGCAGGCATCGTCGAATTGCGGTGTCGGCTGGCACGACGGAGGACCTTTCCATGAGCAGGCTGAAGACCCACACCGAAGATCACCAGGTCGGCCGCATCGGCTGGCTCAGGGCCGCGGTGCTCGGCGCCAATGACGGCATCGTTTCGACGGCCAGCCTGATCATCGGCGTGGCGGCGGCCTCGGGCGACAAGGGCGCCATCCTGGTCGCCGGGGTGGCCGGGCTTGTCGCCGGCGCCATGTCGATGGCAGCGGGCGAGTATGTCTCGGTGAGCTCACAATCCGATACCGAAGCGGCGAGCCTTGCCAAGGAGACCTGGGAGCTGGCCAACCAGCCCGACGCGGAGCACGCCGAGCTCACCGCCATCTATGTGGCGCGCGGCCTCGATGAAGGGCTCGCCGCCCAGGTTGCCACGCAGCTGATGGCGAGCGATGCGCTGGGCGCTCATGCGCGCGACGAGCTCGGCCTGTCGGAGGTTTCCACCGCCCGCCCGGTGCAGGCAGCGCTCACCTCGGCCGTGACCTTCGCCGTCGGAGCGGCGTTGCCGCTGCTTGCCGTTCTAATTGCGCCCGGCGCCTGGCTCATCTGGGCCGTCGCGCTCGCCTCGCTGGTATTCCTCGGCGCGCTTGGCGCCGTCGGCGCCGCCGCGGGCGGCGCTTCGCCGTGGAAGCCGACCGTCCGCGTGGTGTTCTGGGGCGCTCTCGCAATGCTGATCACCGCCGCCATCGGCGCCCTGTTCGGCACCGTCGTCTAGAGCGAGATCAGGAAAGGTTGCAGACCTTTCCGGTTCGATCTCGCGACAACACACTTGGAGCAGGAGTGCGATTCAACGAAACGCAATCCTGCTCCAGCGCGTTTGAGGCCGGGCACGGCCGGGGCCGGCGGCACAGGTGCCGCCGCCGGACCGCTGGACTGGACTAGACGCTGACTCGCCCCGTCTCGAACAGGAACCAGGTGCGGCGTTCGGCCTCGTCGATCCACACTTCCACCAGGCTGGTCGTGGCCGAGTCATTGTGGCCGGCGGCCAGTTCGTGCACGGCGCGCAGCAGGCTGACGAAGCGCGAGTTGTCGTCGGCCAGTTCGGCCAGCATGTCGGCCGGGGTGACGAACTCGGCGTCGTTGTCGCTGAGGCGCTGCAGGCGGCTGATCTGGCCGATCGAGCGCAGCGTGCTGCCGCCGATCTTGCGGGCCCGCTCGGCAATGTCGTCGGTGATGGCGAAGATCTGGTCGGCCTGCTCGTCGAGCAGCAGGTGATAATCGCGGAAATGCGGGCCCGACATGTGCCAGTGGAAATTCTTGGTCTTGAGGTAGAGCGCGAAGGTATCCGCCAGCAGAGCGGTCAGCGCGGCGGCGATGTCCTTGACGGCGGCTTCGCCGAGATCGGTGGGGGTGTGGAGCGGCGCGGCGCGCAGTTCACGGATGCGGGTGGTGTCCATTTGGTTTCTCCTTGGAGGTTTTTCGGTCAGGCGACCGGGTCGATCGGGTTGATGCGGTTGACGAGCAGGGGATCCTGTTCGGTGAAGGGAAAATCGGGGAGTTCGGCGCGCGATACCCTCAGCGTTGCGGCCAGCACCTCGCGCGGAAAACTGCCGACCAGGGTGCGAAAGCCGATATCGCCAGGGTCGGCGCGATCAAAGAAGATCAGGAAGTGGGCGTCGCCGGCGCCGATATTCTCGATGTGGTGCGGATAGGCCGGCGGGATGAAGTAGACGTCGCCGCTGTGCAGCTCGTAGGTATCCATCGTCCCGTCAGGGTCGAGGATGGTCATCCGCGCCTGCCCTTCCAGCACATAGCCCATCTCGGCGGTTGCCGGGTGCCAGTGCGGCTCGCGCATGCCGGTATCGGAGATGCGCACCGAATACATCGCGATATCCTCGAGCACCGGCCAGAGCCCCGCCTTGGTCTGACGGGCGGAGCCGGCGGCGGAGTCGATCTGCGGCAGGTTGGTCTCGACCCGGTATTTCATCGCATCGACATGCAGCGCCTGCGGCTCGATCTCGGCCTCGCCCGCCACATGGACGATTTCGGGCTCGATGGGGAGCGTCGCGATGCCGCCGATCTCGCTGAAGAACGCGGCCGGCGCGTCGAAGGTGTTGCCGAGCACCGCGGGGCTCATTGCCGCGAAGCTGCCGCCGAGGCCGAAATCCTCGGGCTTTTCATGCGTGAAGGCGAGGATGAACTCGGCCTCGGCCGGGCCGATGTTGCGGATCGAGTGGAGGCTGCCGCTCGGCGCGAAGAACATATCGCCCGGCCGGACGACGAAGCTGTCGCGAACCGCATGATTGCGCACGATGGTGACCAGCGCCTCGCCACGGACGCAGTAGCCGAGCTCGTGGGCATTGGCGTGCCAATGCGGCTCGCGCAGCCCTTCAGGCGCCAGCAGCAGCCGGCGCAGCGACAGCCGCTTCAGCAGCGACAGCGCCGTGCTGTCGATATGCACGGTCGATCCCGACGCGTTCGAGTAGCTGGGCGGCTGCAGGCCGATCGAAGCGACATGCCGCGAGGAATTGGGTTTGAAGTCCATGTCTCGTCTCCTCAGGTCTCGTTGACCATCGGAAGGTGGACCGAACGCCGCGCCGGCTGAATCGTCGGCAGGTTTGCCTGGCTCATACCTGAGTACAGGGTCGGGCCAACCAGCGCACGATGGGTTCCCGATCCGGGCGGGGGTTAGCTCCAATCGCAGCAGCCCAGCGAACGGAGACATCCCATGGAGCGCTCGATCAACGCCGGCAACCGCACCGGCACCAGCTATGAAGGCCTCGCGCCATTGCTGGCCTTCGTTGCGGGCTATGTGGACGCCACGACATTTCTCGCCTTCGGCGGCTTGTTCGTCGCCCAGGCCACCGGCAGCCTGGTGGTCGCGGGCTCCGCCTTCGAAGTCGGCGGCGCCGATGTGCTGAAGCTCGCCGCCATCCCCGCCTTCGTCCTCGCCGGCGTGCTGACCACCGCGGTGGTGCGCAGCTTCGGGACCGAGCGGGAGCACGCTCTGGCCGCGGCCCTCTTCATGGAGGCGGCGCTGGTCGCCGGGCTGGCGCTTTCGGCGCTGCTCACCCCCGGCGATCCGCTGCTGCCGGGGCTGTTCGGCCTCGGCGCCATGGGCGTGCAGAGCGCGCTGGTCCGGCTGCTGCTGAGCAGCGGATCGACCAACGTGATGACCACCAACCTGACGCAGCTGTCGATCGATCTCGAGGGCGCCCTTGCCGGCTTCGCCCGCCGCCGCACCGATCGCGCCGCGTTGGCATCGCTGCGCCGGGTGGCGCTGCTGGTGCTCGGCTTTCTCGCCGGGGTGCTGGTCGGCAGCGTCGGCTTTCACATTGCCGGCAGCGCCGGGGTGGTGCTGATGGTGGCCGTGCTCGCCGCGCTCTCGCTATGCGCCTGGATCCACGCCCTGCCCTGACCCGATCCAAGACCCAAACTTCTGTATGATGGCAAATCTCCTCCGCCGCGACACATTGCCGGCGGTCGGCCCGCCGCACTATCGGAGTGCATTCGGTCAGGGCATGATCGAACGGCGGGCCGACCGGTAGCCCGGCATTGGAGGACGTGAGCGTCGATGTCGTCTCGAGCAGCCGCACCAGGTCGGGCAGCACCAGGTGGCAAGCGCGCGCGCCCACTGATCGGGGCCAACGGCTATCGCCTCAGCGCCGCGGCGCTGGCGCTCGCCATCTTCCTCTTCGATACCCTGTCGCCGCTCGAGGGCGCCGTGGCCGTGCTCTACGTGCTCGTGGTGTTCATGGTGGCGCGCACCGGCAGGCGGACCGAGATCATCGTCGCCGCCGGCGCCTCTATCGGGCTTACGCTGCTGGCCTATGTCATCTCGCACGGCATCAGCCACGCCGGTTCGCCCACCCTGCGCGCCCTGGTCAGCATCGCCGCCATCGGCGTTGCAGCTCTCCTGGCGCTGCAGAACCAATCGGCCACCGCCACCCTGGTGCGGAGCGAACGGCGCTACCGCCGGATGTTCGACGCCACCCGGATGGGCGTGATGGAGGAGGATTGGTCGCGCGTCCGCGCCGAGCTGGCCACCGCGACGCCGGCCGATCTCGAGGCGCGGGCGCCGGGGCTGATCCGCATCGTCGACGCCAACCCGGCCTTTCTCGCCATGGTCGGGGCCGACGCGGGCACCTTCGGCGGCACCGTCGGCGATATCCTGAGCGCCGGCGACCGCACCTTTGCCGGAGCTCTCGCCGCCTTCGCCCGCGGCGACACGCATTACGAGGGCGAGACCGAGATCATCGGCGCCGATGGCCGGCGCGTGCCGGTCCTGTTCGCCATCACCTTTCCCGCGACGCCCGAGGACGACGGCAACGCGCTGGTCTTTTTGGTCGACATCACCGAACGGCGCGAAGCGCATGACGCCCTGCACCTGGCCCAGAGCGAGCTGGCGCACGCCGCCCGGGTGGCGACACTGGGTGAACTGACGGCCTCGATCGCCCACGAGGTCAACCAGCCGCTGATGGCGGTGGTGACCAATGGCGAGGCCGGCATGCGCTGGCTGCGCCGCGACCCGCCCGACCTCGAGGAGGTCGAGACGGCGATGGGCCGGGTGATCTCGGAAGGCCGGCGCGCCAGCGATATCGTCAAGCGCATCCGCGCCTTCCTCAGCAAGGCGCCGGCCGAGCCGGCCGAGCTGAGCGTTGCCTCACTAGTCGAGGAGGCATCGGCGCTGGTCGACCGCGAGCTGGCCCGGGCCGGCGTGCAGCTCAGCATCAAGGCGCCGGATGGCTTGCCCACGATCCTCGGCGACCGGGTGCAGCTGCAGCAGGTGCTGGTCAACCTGATGGTCAATGCCAGCCAGGCCATGGCCGACCAGCCCGGCGACCGCCGCCTCGCCGTCGAGGCCTCGGCCGGCGGCGGCCGGGTCGAGATCACCGTCTCCGACACCGGCCCCGGCATCGCGCCCGAGAACCTGCAACGCCTGTTCGATCCGTTCTTCACCACCAAGGCAGACGGCATGGGCATGGGCCTCGCCATCTGCCGGACCACCGTCGAGGCGCATGGTGGCACCCTCACCGTCGAAAGCACGCCGCCCCATGGCGCGACCTTTCGGCTGTCGCTGCCGGCAAAGGAGGCCAGCACATGATCCGCCACACATCTGGGCAAGGCGGTTCGGCGCCGCCGGCCACGGCGCCGTTCGTCGCGGTGGTCGATGACGATCCCGCAGTGCTCGAGGCGCTCGACAGCCTGCTGCGCTCCATCTCGCTCGCCACCCGGCTTTTCGCCTCGCCGGCCGAGCTGCTGGCCGCACAACTGCCCGATGCGCCCGGCTGCATCGTGCTCGACGTGCGGCTGCCGGGCGTCAGCGGGCTGGATTTCCAGGGGCAACTGGCCGAACGCGGCATCGGTCGGCCGATCGTGTTCATGACCGGCCATGGCGATATCCCGATGAGCGTCCGCGCCATGAAGGCGGGCGCGGTGGATTTCCTGTCCAAACCCTTCCGCGACCAGGACATGCTGGATGCCATCACCGCCGCCATCGAACGCGACCGGCAGCAGCGGGCGGCCGCCGCGAGCCGCAGCGACCTCACGGCGGAGTTCGAAACCCTGACGGCGCGCGAGCGCGAGGTGATGACCCACGTGGTGGCGGGCCTGATGAACAAGCAGGTGGCCGGCATTCTCGGGCTCAGCGAGATCACCGTGAAAATCCATCGCGGCAACGTCATGCGGAAGATGGGCGTTCGGACGCTCGCCGACCTGGTGCGCAAGGCCGAGGCGCTCGGCATCAAACCATGAGGGGCAAGGAGCAAACCTGCGTATGATTCCGCCGTGCCCGCCACTCCGCCATAAGCGATAGGCACGCAAGGCTCGGCCACATGGTCGCGCCGCCGCGGCACGAGAAGTTTGTCATGCCCGAAGTTTGTCATGCCCAGTGAAAAGACCATCGCCATCGTCGACGACGACGAGGGTGTCCGCGTTTCCCTGGCGAGCCTGCTGCGCTCATCCGGCTACCGGGTCAGCACCTATGGCTCGGCCATCGAATTCCTTGCCGGCGGCGAACGGCCCGACTGCATGGTGGTCGATATCCAGATGCCGGCCATGCCGGGCGACGAGCTGCAGGCCGCGCTGATCGCCGCCGGTCGCTTCATCCCGATGATCTTCATGACGGCGTTTCCGACCGCCGCGGTCCGCGATCGCGTGCTCGCCGCCGGTGGCCGGGCCTTCCTCGAAAAGCCCGCCGATGCCGATACCCTCGTCCACGCGGTCGAGCAGGCGGTGGCCTGACATACCTTGGTATGAGTGCGCCACCAGAGCGTAGAATTCGGCCGCCGACGAACTGGCACTAGGCTTCCTCCCGTTGCATCAACTCAACGCAAGGAGCAGCAGATGAGCAGCGGCTACATCACCACCAAGGACGGAACCGAGATCTTCTACAAGGACTGGGGCAGCAAGACCGCCCAGCCCATCGTCTTCCATCACGGCTGGCCGCTATCGGCCGATGACTGGGACGCGCAGATGCTGTTCTTCTTCCTCAAGGGCTATCGCGTCATCGCGCATGATCGGCGCGGCCACGGGCGCTCGAGCCAGACCGACACCGGCAACGAGATGGATACCTATGCCGCCGACGTCGCCGAACTGGCCGCCGCGCTCGACCTCCGCAACGCCATCCATATCGGCCATTCCACCGGCGGCGGCGAGGTGGCCCGCTATGTCGCGCGCCACGGCAAGGGCCGGGTGGCCAAGGCCGTGCTGATCGGCGCGGTGCCGCCGATCATGGTTCAATCCGCCGCCAATCCGGGCGGCCTGCCGCTCTCGGTGTTCGACGGCTTCCGCACGGCGCTGGCCGCCAACCGCTCGCAGTTCTACCTCGATGTGGCGTCCGGCCCGTTCTACGGCTTCAACCGGCCCGGCGCGACCGTCATCGATGGCGCCATCCGCAACTGGTGGCGGCAAGGCATGATGGGCGGCGCCCAGGCGCATTACGAGTGCATAGCGGTGTTCTCGGAAACCGACTTCACCGAAGACCTCAAGGCCATCGACGTGCCGGTGCTGGTGTTGCACGGCGAGGACGACCAGGTGGTGCCGATCGCCGATTCCGCCCTGCTGTCGATCAAGCTGCTGCAGCACGGCACGCTCAAGACCTATCCGGGCTTCCCGCACGGCATGGCGACCACCCACGCCGACACGATCAACGCCGACCTCCTGGCGTTCATCGCCGGCTGAAGCAGCGCGGCGGTCACCAACCCCGGTGACCGCCGCGATAGTCTCGAGTTCACGGGGACGGCCGGCGCCGGGGTGGGTGCCCTGCCCCAGCCCTGCTGCGCCCCTCGCGGCCGATCCATCAGGCTGCACGTCCCACCGGCGGCCAGCGGCAACCCATGCGTTGATGCGGGTCGAGCCTGCGCCCTTCGACCTCCCCCAACCCGCTCTCGACACCTCATCGCGCCAGGGGCATGCGACTTGCCCTTGCCCATCTATTAGGGAACAGCACGTATCGTCGCCGAAAGCCCGGCGAAGGTTGAGTCGAGCACCTGCCCCGACAAGCGCGGGCGCGCGGCGGTGGGCGTTGATAGCGGAAGGGCCTCTGAGATGGGCTATGTCGAAAGCGTTCTCAAACCCGACGAGCAGGTGCTGGCCATCGGCCGCATGCACTGGATCGTCTACCTGCGCGGCCTGATCCTCGCCGCCATCGGGCTGATCCTCATCCTCGCGCCGATCGGGTCGAGCCTCGCCATCGCCTTTGCCATCCTGGGCGCGATTGTCCTGCTGTTCGGCCTCTGGAGCCTCACCGGCGCCTGGATCGAACAGGCCACCACCGAAATCGCCGTCACCACCCGCCGCGTCATCCAGAAACGCGGCCTGATCCGCCGGCAGACCGGCGAGATGAACATGGAAAAGGTCGAGTCGGTCATCGTCGACCAATCCATCCTCGGGCGCTTGCTGGGCTATGGCTCGATTGTGGTGCGGGGCACGGGGTCGGGGATCGAGGGGCTGCACTTTATCGCGGACCCGATTGGGCTGAGGAGTTCGATTGTGGTGCGGTAGGCGACTGCAGCTCGAGTTCCTGAGCTTATGTCGGGTCGTCGCCGATCCGCGGCCTGCCCGACAACAAAATTCTCTACGGCCTGGCTTCGTAGCCATACTCACGCAGCCTTTTCCTGGCCCGGGCGAGTTCATCAGCTGTGAATAGCGAATGCCACTTCTCATTCTCCACCACGAGCGCCTCAACGGTCAGGTCGAGCCTGCCGCGCTCGTAAAGCGCTGTGTAGCCGTCCGACGGCTTGCTTCCATTGATGAGCTGCTTCGCTGTCAGTAGGCCGCCCTGTCGGCCCAGCATGCCGAGGAATACCGATGCCGTGTAGCCAGCCTCTGTCTTTGCAGTCTCATAGATGCGGAACATCGCATCGTCGAACGGCGCACGGTCAATGCTCACCTTAACCTCTTCATCTTGGCCAGATGGTCAAGGCGCGGTCGAACAGCAACCGGCCCCGCGCATCGATGCTTGTTTCGTCCCACGTTGCCTGGCTCTGGAGAGCCTGGTTGATCGGCAAGAGCGAATGAAGCATCAGCTCCGGCCGCTTGTCGTTCCAGCCAAGGTTCGACTGAGCGGCATTTAGGGCGGTGCTGAGGATCGTCAAGTTACCGATGGTCTGGAGCTTCGCATGGCGCGAGCGCGTCAGAGATGCTCGAAAATCGCCCTCTTCTGCCTCCGACAAACCCTGCCAATTCAGACCTTCCGAACCGTCGGCTAACGGCCAGTGCTCCTGCCAGCTTTGTGGGAGGATGTGCTCGATAGAGGGCTGAGTGGAGAAGGTCAGTGCCTCAGCCTTCGACGACGAAAATGTGTCGTTCAATCGCGACAGGAGAAACACGAGCCTGGCGTTACCCTGTTGGTTGTAGATCGGAGTATTCAGCCACGCTTCTTTGAACTTGCCGTCGTCAGGCCATTCACTCGACTCCCCACCTTGTCCAAGAAGCTGAGCTTTGACGTTCTCCGCCGTGAAGCCATCGCGGCGAAGATTGCGGGTGAGCGCGAGAAATATCTTATTGTAGTTCTTGGTGCTGAGTGCGCAGACAGCACGCCGGAGCAGGTAGGACTGGATGATCGTCGAAATCTCTAGCCATGCCGCATCTCCCACCTTGGCCTCAAGGAGTGCCAACAGGAAGGGATAGCCGGTGCGGATATCGTACGCATCCATGAACACGGCCAGGTCGAACAGGGGATCGCCGGCCTTCGGCTCTAGGATCCGGCGGAAGTGGTCGCGCTGCCGAGCCAATGTCGCCAGCTCCTCCTCGACATTCGCGAACGGGCGAACGCGCTCCACCCAATGCCGATACTCCACATAGAGGTGCTTGATGGGAATGTCCTGGCCCTGCATGCTGGCGAGGAAATGCTGCATGAACAGATCACTGCGCGGGCGCGTTAGGCGCCCCTGTTTGACCTCTTCCCGCCAGAATTCGTCATCGAACCGCTGCCAGTAGTTCCGGTATAGCGCCTCGGCATCGCCGCCATCCCTCGACGCCCGAAGGAAGATGTAATTTCGAAGCAAGTCCGCAGGCAGCAATGGCTCACCGCGTGCGTTCAATGTCTCAAAGATCACTTGGGGATCATCGCTGGCCTGCAGATCGATAATAACGACCATCAGCGCATTTTTCAGGGTCCCGAAGCACTCCTCCAAACGGTCTGCTAGTGCGAACTCAGCAGCTGCCGGCGCCTCGTCATTCTCCCCCAAAAAGAAAATCTCGAGCTGGCGGTGAAAAAATAGGTAGGCCTCGACCATACGCGGCCGGGGATCGTACTTCTGCGCGTACTTTTTTCGAACCAGTGGATGCAGCGCAACCAGTGCGGACTTTGATCCGGCAGTGATCACGTCGGCAAACTGGCTTCGATCAAGCTGGGTCGGCCAAACCTTGAACTTGTCGATCTGAGGGTCGCTCATCATCCCGCTGTTGAGGGTGAACTTCGAGCACTCATCCGCGAGTTCGTTGCAGTCGTGCTCTCGGCAAAAATCCCGGAACGCTGAGAGGAATATCTGCAGCGTAGTCAGTCGCTGCTGGCCATCAATGACTTGGCGGCGGACCACATGGCCGGTTGGTGTCTGCTTCTGGTCAAGCACCATCGCGCCCAGGAAATGGACCGGTCCGTCCTTCCTGCCGGCAAGGGTTTCCGCAAACTTCCGTTCGATATCCTCCCAGAGCGGGAGCCATTGGTGCTCCTCGTTCCAAACGTACTGACGCTGGAAGAGCGGAACTTCGAGACGCTGCTTTGTATCGAAAACATCAAGTAGTGATGACTTGTGTACGTCCATCTGCCCCTCGCTTCGATGGTTGCTGCAAGTGTCGGCCGAGCCCTACTGTATCGAATTGTCCCTACGCGCAGCTTCCAGCGCGAGGATCGACGCGACCGCCCCTTCCACCTCTTGTCGCGATGGATTTGGCGCATTGGCGTGGGTCTGCGGATTCAGAACTCCTGCCCTGTACAACCGCAAGTCCGCAAGGATCGGATTGAGACGGGCAGCGCGATTGTTGCTGGGCAAGGCAGCCCAAGCGGCAATCGCATTCATCAGAACCTCGGAATCGTTGTCTTTCGGGTTCATTGTGAAGGCGACATGCACCCGGCGCTTTTCGCAGAATCGCTTGAGCGCCCACTCAAATGCCCGACGCGCCGATGTGGCGGCCGATGGGATTGAGTTCGCTGCGAGTTGGGCGGCGCATTCATCCAGCGCGGCGATAACAATGTCGCCATTTGGCCTCTTGATCGTCGGAGTCGCGCGCCCGCCATCGCCGTCGGCGTAGATCTCGGCCCAGGTCCAGGCACTGGATCCATCGTGATACTGGCGGGCCATATCGAACCAGACCCGGTCATGTGTCAGCACGACGATCTGCCAATCGGCAAAATGCTGCTGGAGCACGCGCAACACAGGAATTCGGTTGTCGTGGTCGAGGCCGATCAGGACATCGTCGAGGACAAGCAGCTTCAGGCGATCGCCACCGGTTGGCACACAGGCGAGCCGGCCACCAAGATACATCGCCAGCGCGAATGCGGAAAGGCGTGCCTCGTTCAGGAACGTCTGCGGCGTGGGCAAGTCTCTGCCGTTGAAGGCGATCTCCGGAAAGAGATACTTGCCCTTGAAAATGCGGTCCCGCTTGAACCACTCATGCTGGTAGGTCACCCCACCGAACTGGAATGGCTTCACTTCGATCGCCGCACCGAGCATTGCCTGGATCAGCGCTACAAGGCGCGGATGAAGTGCTTCAAGAGCGAGCCGGAGGCCCCCGTTAAACGCGACGCACGCCTGCTGCACTGGGTCGAGCGAGAGGTTGTAGTTCCAAGGCTTTGCCCGCTCGACGTCGGCCCAAAGTTGGCCGACTGTCTTCGGGATGCCCCCTTCCGTCGCTACCGGAAAATCGGCAAGAAGGGTTGAAATAGAGATATCGAAAAGATTGGGACGCTTCGAGCCGTGAATATAGTTGGTGTCAAGCAGCGCCCGATAATCGAGGCATGACCTGCGCAGGGCTGCTTCGACTACCCGGGCATCGGTCGGCGCGCGGGTTGGATGCCGGGCCTTTGACCAAGACACAGCTTGGGTGCCGTCATTGAACGTGACCTCGACCTTGAAGTCGGTGTCAGGCCGATCAGAAAAAATGTTCTCGACAGTCGCAATCTGCGGTGGGCGTAGCGAGAAAAAGTGACGGAGCGCCTCAAAAATTGACGACTTACCGGCGCCGTTTTCGCCAAAGACCAGCAGATTCTTCGCGTTCAGATCAAAGGTCACCGGGTTTGGGAACGCCCGAAAGTCGCAGAGCGACAGCGTGTTAATGCGCAATGGATTGGGCGCAGGTGGCGCTGCAGCGGCAGGTTGCGGGGCGAGAGCAGCGTCACTCATTCCTTGCCTTCGATGATACGGACGACATCGAGCGCCTGAAGATCAAACAACATGCCATAGAGCGGGTGCGATGGCTGGAAAACGCGATCTGCGAATTCCTCGGCCCCTTTTACCAGCCGTGAGCCCTCGAGGCCGGCGAGTGTGCCTAGCCCTGAGCGTTCGGCCTCGTCGAACAGGGTCAGGCCGCGAGCGTGGAGATCGTTTTGGAAGAAGAGTTCATAGACGAAGCCGTTGAGGAGCTGTTCGAGGCGGTTGTCAGATGCGGCCTCAACAGCCTTCGCCAGTACGGAAAGCCGTCGCTCATCTTCGCCGGATGCCCGCGGGATGGGAAATGTCCCGGAGTAGCGCGGTTCGAAATCGAAGAACCCACCTTGCTTTGTGGCGAAGGTCTGCCTCGCAAACCAAAGTCCGACTGGACTGTTCAAGGTGGACAATGCCAGCCAGGGCGATTTGGCTACGAAGATGGTGGCTTTATTATTCGTGCAATGATTGCCAGTGTCGAAGGCAGCGTTCGGCTGATCGGAAATTGCCGGAACAACTATCTTCGGCTGCTCGAACTCCTGCCAATAGGCACAAGAGCGTAGCTCCCAAAAATACTTGCCTTGATCGTATCGCTTCACGAGCTCCGTGCGATACGCGCTCATGAACCGATGAATGGCGGGCAGCGCTGTGGCAAAGGCAGCTTCTGCTTCGTCATCCGGCAAGCCTGTCCAAGGGTGTACGACGTTCTCGGATGACTCAATGCGGATCAACCACAAGTCCTGTGGCTCCACGCGCCAGCGTTTGATGTCGCGTCCGCGCAGGAAGGGCTTGATGATCTCAGCGGAACTAGTGTGCTCAGTGATCAACCGGTCCTTGGTCGGCCCGTCGATGACGAAGGCGTCGTTGAAGCCCGTCAGGATACCGCGATAGAAGCGCCCCTCGACATACTGGCCGAGTGGCATGCCCGCCACGCGGATGCGCTCCAGGAGCCCGCGCCGCGCCTGCGGCTCCAGCTGCCAGCCATCGATGGCGAGCGCCTTTTGCGGCATGTCGAAGCCGATCTCGTCCACCAGCTTCGGGAAGCCGGGAATATCCTCCCGGTCCAAAGCCTGCGGCCAGTTCATCACGCGCAGGATGTCCTTCTCACCCGGCGCGGGCACCGGCGTATCGCGCCGTGTAGCAATGATAATGGTGGGATAGGCGATGGCGTCGAACACCTCGGCATCGCCAAAATCGACGATACGGCGCAGTTCCGTCTGCCGGTTCAGCCAGCCGCGAAGGTTTTGGCCGTATTTGGCGCGATACCATTTGTTCGAGGTGATGTAGGCGAAGGCTCCGCCGGGGTTCAGCAGCTCGATGCCACGCTGGATGAAATAGACAAACAGATCCGCCGTGCCGGCATATGCGCCGGGTGCAACCTTCGTGCCTGAATAGAATTTTTGCAGCGCAGGTTTCTGATCTTTGATCGCTTCCTGCCGCACATAGGGCGGATTGCCTATGACCAGATCAAACGGCCCGATCCGATGAATGTCCTTTTCCGTGTTCTTGGTTTCGGGCGTCGGTAATGCGAACATCCATTCAGGATCGAAGAAAGGTGCGGCGGCGTTCTGGTCGAACGGGTCCCAAGAGGCCATGAGATGGGCATCGTTTCCGGAAACGCCGAAGTCACGGCTGAGAAGTTCACCAAGCTCGAGACGTAGGCGAGCGATATCTTCACGCCGCTTCTGCTTGGTTCGGGCAGAGCGAGCACTGAAATAGCGCGCGTTCATGGCCTGAATTTCTGCTTCCTTCTCCTTGATACTCCGATCAGAAAACAGGTCGCCCTGCGCCTTGTGTTCAATGGGGATAAGGCTGTTGGCAGCGACGAGCTTGGTCTCGAGGTTTGGGAGCGCCGTGATGTTGGCGTTGTCCTGATTGCGATCGATCTTCTGGCTCACCACCAGCGAGATGAAGAAGCGCAGCTTGGCGATCTGCACCGCGATTGGCTGAATATCGACACCGAACAAGCATCTATCGATGAGATAGAGCTTACGGGCGTAATCCGGCTTGTTGGCGTCGGAGAAATCGCGGTCAAGTTTGGCGAGGGCTCCCTCTGCATCCTCCAGTTCCACCTCACGACGGTCCGGATCGAGCGACGCTGCCCGCCTGACTCGTTCCCGATAGGGCCGCTCCAATTGGGCGCGCCAGAGGCTGTTGTCCGGATCCAGACGGTGCAGAACGTGAATGAGCTTCTGCAACAGGCCCATGGGGAACGCACCCGAGCCGCAGGCCGGATCCAAAGCCTTCAGATTGTCGATGGCTTCGATCAGCCCGTCTGTCTCGGCATTCGAGAACGGATTGCCGCTTTCCTTAAAAGACAAGAGATTGCGCAGGCGCATGTCGAGGTCGCTGGCAAGCGCGTCCTCAGCACCGATCGGCTGCTGGTTGACGGCGAGGTCGAACTCGCCTGGCATCACCATGTCTAGCACATGCTGGCGTGGCTTGCCCGGCGCGGGCGCTCCGGGCGTTGCTGCCAGACGCCGCTCGAAATAGGCGACCAGGGCCTCGTCAACCATGTAGTCGACCACCTCGCGCGGGGTGTAGAACGAACCGGACTTCTTGCGCGCCGTGGTGCGCGTATCTGTGTTGTAGCTGGCGAGAAGGTTCTCAAACACTTTGCCCAGCAGTTCGGGATCTAGAGCGACCTCCTCCTCCACCGGCGTGTTTTCCTCAACCGTGAACTTGTAGCGGGAAAAGAGTTCGATTAGGCCGTCGGCCTCATAGGTCTTGCCCTGGGTGTCGTATTCCGCATTCAGATCCACCTTCTCCCTGGTGGCGAAGAAGATCTTGTTAGGCACTTTCAGCGGGTTGTCGGGGCGCTCGGAAAAGCCATCGATGCGGATGACATCGTGTGAGCCTTCCTTGACGAGGCGCTTCTTCAGGTCCGGGTTGCGTTCGAGATCGCTGGGGGCGACCTCGCGATCCAGACATTCGAACAGGCCGCCATTGAGGAACGGCACCTGCTTGAACATGCCCAGCGCCTTGTCGGGATCACGGAAGGCGTCACGAAAGCGATAGACCGTGTGGATGAGATATTGCCCATTCAGCCCGCCGCCACCGCCCTTGGTCCGCCATTTGCGATCTTCGGACATCTCGGTATTGAGTGTGGCGAAGAACAGATTTTGCAGCACGGCCTTGTAGTATGTGCTGCCGTCACGTTGGGCGGCCACGTCTTCGTTCAGAAGCGCCGTCAATTCCACCGGATCAAACAGCGCATCAGGGACGAGCCCTTTTTCCTTTATGAACCAGACGAAGATCAGTCGGGTGAGCAGCCGGATGACGGCGATTTGGTTCTGAGCATCGAATGCTTCGCGCTTCGCCTTCTCTGTCATCTCGTTGTGGCGCGCGCGAACAGCGGCTGGAAACTCAACAACCTTAGTCGACCAGAAGAACCAATTAGCAAGCTCTCCATAAAACCGCTTGTTCAACGTCTGAGCGGAGAGGGCCTCTATCCAGCCATTATAGAGATCGCGAAAATTGGTCGGTTTGCCGCGACCGCGCACCTTCACCTCGGACAATGCTACATCGCAAAGGATATCGACGTGGGCTCGGTGAGGTGCGGTGAGCTTGATATCCTTCACGATGGAGATGCGCCTCTCCACCACATCGCGCGATCCATCCTTCTTGTTCGGCCGGCGATCGATGACAGCGAGCGAAGCGAGATCTCCGTGCCTGAACAGGATCAGTGCCGGCATGGGGAACAGCCGGTTGATCTCGCGAGTAATGCCGGCAAGGGCCCGGCGCGTCCATTCCTCGTCGGCAAGCTCAATGGCGAGGAACACGAAGGATTCTATGATCGAGGTTCGATAATCCTGCCGGCTCGCGAATAGATCGCGGTTGCCCTCGGCGAGAATTGGAATCTCGTCGTTGGTAAGCTGAAACAGGAAATCGACGCGCTGCCACTTTTCGACTTGCGCCTCTCTCTTTGCCGACAGCCTTCCATCCCGGTCGACAAAACCCAAGAAGGATGAAGGCGTACCGTCAAGATCGACCGTCTTGTTGCTGGTATACCCCAGGGCGCCTAACAGCTCGATCGCACCTGCCTTCATGGTAGTGCTCGCAAGCGCCTTCAGGGCCGATTGCACTTTGAGCCTCGTGTCAGCCACCCACTGCCTCCTCAGGCTGCATGATGACCAGCCACGTGATCAGATCAAAGTCAGTCGCCGTTTTCGGTAGCTTGGTGTCGTCCACGAGTTTGCCGCCACGTCCCACGAACAGATTGCCAAGGTTCTTCTTGTCGGACTGGGAGGCGATTGCGCTGATCGCAGCGTCCAGGAGGATGCTGAACCGGCTCATGTCCTTGCCGTCGGACGTCTCCGTATCGAAGAGTTCGCACAGCTTAGCGTAGGGTTCGCCTTTGCCTTGGCACACCGCCCGGAAAATCTCCAGGACCTGCTTTGGCGCTGTAAAATTGTAGCGAACTTCCCCGGTTTCGCGGACATAGACGAGGAAATACGGTTGCAACGGATTGACCGTCTCGGCGCCAGGCGAAGCGTTTCGCTGTTTCAGGCAATAGATCGTTCCGGGCTGGATGGTTGGATAGTCCGAGTGAGGCGGGACAATGGCGTAGAGACCCAGTGGAGCACCCTCTAGCCGCTCTCGGTTCGCCTCGATGTAGCCCAGTAGCTCGATCCTAAAGTCGTCGAGAGTGAACTCGTTCAGGGCGACTGACTCATTGAAGTCTTCCAGATCGAGCACTTCGTCCTTAAGGCGCAATAGCTGCTTATCTCGATAACGAAGGTCGTCTTGGATCAGCTCTTCGATATCCTTCGTCTCAAGGATATTATCCTCCGCGGTAGCTGAGATGTCGACTAGTGCCATACGTGCTTCGACACGGTTCTTAAGATTGATGTACTTGTTTAGGTCCGGCGTGGGCCAGAAATTCACAAGCTGGATTTCACGATTAAGACTGCCGATGCGATCGATGCGGCCGAATCGCTGAATGATGCGCACCGGATTCCAGTGAATGTCGTAGTTGATTAAGTAGTCGCAGTCTTGGAGGTTCTGGCCTTCGGCGATGCAGTCCGTCGCAATCAGAATGTCGATCTCGCCGCTTTGCGGCATCGACCTAATCTTCTCACGTTGCTTTGCGCGAGGGGAGAAGTTGGTCAGAATCTGCGAGAACTCAGCTCTACCAAAGGTCGTTCGGTTGGGCTTTGAACCCCCGGACACTAGGGCGATGTGAACGCCAAGCTCCTTCTGAGCCCACTGCTCCAGAGCCTCGTACAGGTACGAGGCGGTGTCCGCGAAAGCGCAGAAAACAATAACTTTCCCGATCTCTTCTCCTTTGCTATTGGCCTGCGGATTGCGCACTTTTCGCTCAATAAGCTTCTTCAACTCTGCCAGCTTCGCGTCCCGGGACGCATCTACGGCTTTCGCGGAATCCGAGAGCAGCGAGAGCTGCTGTTTGTCGGTTGCAAGGTCATTGAGCCAACGAGTGATATCTAGATGCGCCATCTCGAACTTGAGCTTTGCACCGACTTGAAATGCCTGCGTCAGATCCTCGTCGTCGTCGTCCTCGACCGCAAAGAAGTCGGGTTGGATGACAGCCTCCATTGCCTGAGCGTGACGTTGATAGTCGCGTAGCCGCTTCTCCAGTTCCTCAATTTTTGCGACCGTGCGCTCCATCGTAATCGCAAAGGCATGGACCGAACTCTCGAGTCGTTTAAGGAAATTCACCTTGATCATTCCGATCAGGAATTTCTCCCGGTTGGCTTGAGAGAAGTTCCTGACTTTTCGCTCCTCATACTGTGCCTTGTAGGCCGGCCGCACATACCGCGAGGGATTAAAGAGCGAGAGTTCGTATTTCGAAATCTCGTCGTTCAGCCTATCGTACGATAGGAATCGACCCTTGAGATCGATCTCCGAAAACATCGAAAGAGGTTTAAGCCGTCTTGGAAAATTGCCGATCGCCTCGAGCGATGCGCGGTAGTACTTCTTGATGTGATTTCGTGATCTTGCGATCGTCAGCTCGTCCAGCAACGTGAAAAATGCCGCTGGAAGGCGGTCCATCAGGTCGCGTGCATCGCGCTCTCCGCTCCGACGCGCCCACTCCATGAAGGTTTTCTGTGCCGTCGCAAGAGTGTCCCTAATACTATTGATGGCGAGGGCGGGCGCGAAAGCCGCATCGCGCCCCTCCGTAACGAAATAGATCTGGTTCCGAAGGTCGCGAAGGTCATTGTTGACGGGCGTGGCGGACAGTAGCAGAACCTTTGTTTTAACGCCCTTCTTGATGACGTCGTCCATAAGCCGCTCGTACCGGCTCTTTGAAATGACGTTGCCGTCCTCATCCCTCCTTCCTTTCGTATCGTTCCTAAAATTGTGCGACTCGTCGATCACGATGAGATCGAAGTTGCCCCAGTTGATCGTCGAGAGGTCCACGCCGTCTACCCTTCCGCTCTCGCGAGAAAGGTCCGTGTGCGAGAGCACCGTGTAGCTGAAGCGATCTCGCAAGAACGGGTTCAGCTCGCTGTTGTTCTGCGCGAGAAACACGGTCCAGTTGTCGCGAAGCTTCTTGGGGCAGAGAACAAGCACCCGGTGATTTCTAAGCTCAAAGTACTTTATGACTGCGAGCGCCGTGTAGGTTTTTCCCAGGCCGACGCTGTCCGCGAGAATGCAGCCATTGTGCGCGTTGATTTTGTGGATAGCGCCTTTGACGCCATCCTTCTGGAAATCGAAAAGTGCGTTCCAGACATCGGTGTCGACAATGGCGGTTTGTTCGAAGAGCGCGGAGTCGGCCTCCTGGCCGGAAATGAAACGCTCAAATAGATGATAAAGGGTTTTGAAGTAGATGAACTCTGGCGCGTGGTTGACGTACAGTTGTTCCAGGTACCGGAGCACGTCGACCTTTACGTCTGAAACAAGCTGCTGATCATCCCAAATTGCGTCAAACCACTCCTTCAGGTCGGCGCGGTCACGATCGCTATCGACTATCAAGTTGAGTTCGATGTTGGGGGTTCTCGACAGCCCCAGTCCACGGCGGGTGAAGTTGGAGCTTCCAACAATGGCGTGTTCTCGGCGACCATCATCAATGTGGTACATCTTGCCATGCACTAAATTGGCGTCGACCACTGATCGGATTTGAACTTTGTCCGCTAGCCAACGGGCGCACTCAAAAGCCACCTGCCTCTGCTGCAGGCGATTCGCTAACTCGATACTGTCATCCTCTATCTTGAATCGTTTGCGTTCGATTTTCTCAGGGTCCAGCGCGCCGATGAATTGCGGCTCCCCGAAAAGAAATCGCATGCCGGCGATCTCTTCCAGCTTTGACTGAAGCGCTTGATAGGCGTGGATGGTGAAGTAGGCCGACACAACCGAGAGTGAGCTTCCCTCTGCAACCCGCGAGCAGAGGAATTCCGCAACAGTTCCCCGAGTATGATTGTCGCGAATGCCATGGGGTAGCGGTTGCGTCATTCGTGGTCCCTCCGCGGCTTCCTGCGCGCTATGACCATGACTATCTTCCCGTTGATTGGCTCGTCCAGTGGCGCAAGGCGAATTGCCTGAAGTGACGTGCCAGAACTCGACTCGTCGGGGGCAGCGGCAGCGTGATCGTTAGTGCTGCCGCAATGGATGTTGCACTTGAGCGGGTGAGCCGCTCGCGCGGGGTTGCCTTTGGCGTCGAAGAGATGGCGCATTGCCCCGATCAGACCGGCATGGTTGAGGCCATGCGATGATCAACAAGTAGGTCCCAAGCAGTGTGGCGCCGTGCTTATGAACCCTACGGCCAAGCTGGTGGGCAGCCCCCTCTAGGCCACCTCCGCCAGCT
Organism: Devosia sp. GW821-FHT12F11; assembly: GCF_058806655.1. Taxonomy (NCBI): domain Bacteria; kingdom Pseudomonadati; phylum Pseudomonadota; class Alphaproteobacteria; order Hyphomicrobiales; family Devosiaceae; genus Devosia; species Devosia sp. GW821-FHT12F11. Next base: position 1,049 of record NZ_JBXAPX010000005.1, on the reverse strand, counting down.
CCGCCGCCCCCTGCCCCTCCCGCTCCGCCAGCAGAGCCAGCGCCACCTCATGCTGGTTGCGGCACCAGCGCTCCACCCGCTCCCGCGCCTTCGCCACGGCGAAATCATCCGCCACATACTCGACCCGCCGCACCAGCCGGCGGTCGGCGGCGCTTTCGCGGGGGGCGCCGATCGAGAGCGGAACGCCGAAGGTGGCGGGGTCATCGTCGATGGTGACATCCCAGACTTCGCGGGTGACGGGGCGGACGCTCATTGCGCAGATCGAGGTGATGCCGGCGGTGATGAGGAGATCGAGGGCGGTGGTTTTGAGGCCGAGGGCCGTGCGGATGGTTTCGGCGTCGATGGGGTAAGGGCCGCGCTCGATCAGGTAGGAGGTCATTGCCAGCTCCAGGTGCGATGCTGCCATCAATGCATTAATGCATATCATCGGTCAAGCTGTGCAATGCACGAATGCACATCACGCTGCTGTCACGAGACCGACTCGACTCCGTCGCGGAGCTGGTGTTTGAATGCGAACAAATAGTGAACAACAGGACAGTTCGGGGGCCGCGGGGGATGATCACCTACTATGTCGTGCAGGGGTTTGTGCGGGGGAAGAACGGCTACCCGATCCCCGAGGAAAGCCGCGAAGTGCCTAGTGCGCGCTATGCCCGGGCGCTGTGCGAGCGGCTGATGGCCGACCGCATGGCTGCGGTGGCGTTTTCGCGCAGCGGCGATCCGGCGACCGGGGAGTGGCAGGATGCGGAGATCATCTGTCGGCTGGGGGCGGTGTCGGATGAGCTGTTGGCTGAGGCGGCGGCTTGAGGGGCCGGGGCACCGTGGGTGACCGCAGTTTTTGCCCCACCCAGGGTGTCACCCCGGCGAAGGCCGGGGCCCATCCTGAGATGCCGCGGTTGGGTCCGTTGCGAGGCCTTCCGCGGATGCTGCATTGCATGGCTCGCCCCTGGATGGACGGCCATCGGCACCGTGGCTCCGCGCCCCCTCTCTGGCGAAAACTAAGGACTTAGCTGCGCTAAGCCCAAGTTTTCGCTTTCTCCCCCGCCAAGGGG